>NZ_JAHFZG010000094.1 GCF_018619475.1 Rhodomicrobium sp. Az07 | reverse complement strand
CGGACGGCCACGACCGCCGCCGGGCAACGCCGGTGATCACCTCAATGCGCTGGAACGTGTCGGCCCGCGCGCACGACGCAAGCTCAGTGATAGGACTACGACCAGGATTAGGTGATAAACCCATAAAGGGGATTCCCGAATCGGGCGTGTCGTGATTCAAACTCCCAAACGAGGGAGTTTCTCATGGCGCGCTTCGATCTGACGGAGTTCGAGTGGTC
>NZ_JAHFZG010000093.1 GCF_018619475.1 Rhodomicrobium sp. Az07 | reverse complement strand
CGGATGACGAAAGCGCGTGAAGCTCGGCCAGCTCTGGGCTTACGCCCGCGACGACAGGCCATGGGGTGGCTCCGATCCGCCCGCCGTTGTCTACTGCTATGCGCCAGGCCGGCCAGCGTCGGCACCGCTCATCCTGTCCTTCTGCTGGACGCACCTGAGGAGGCGGTTCTATGAAATCGCTGTGGGCGGCAACGCGCCGCTCGCCGACGCCGCGCTCGC
>NZ_JAHFZG010000092.1 GCF_018619475.1 Rhodomicrobium sp. Az07 | reverse complement strand
TGAACACGAGGCGCTCCGGTTCCAGGTCGAGTTGGCCGTCGAACCAGTTCCGCCGCTGCTTCAGGATGTCGGGACGCTCCTGTTCGATGGCATGGCCTGTCTTTTTTTGCGAGTCATGCCGTGACGCACAAAGAAGCGGTGAAGCCCGGCTACCGAAACGGTCAGGCCGATCTCGACCAGCGCCTGGCGCAATTCTTCGAGCGAGATGTCCTTGCGCGCT
>NZ_JAHFZG010000091.1 GCF_018619475.1 Rhodomicrobium sp. Az07 | reverse complement strand
CAGGCCGCTGAAATAGTCGGCCGACGGGAAGGATCTTCCGTTTCCGAGAATTTCCGGGGCTGTGTGCCCTGCCGGGCCGTCGTTCCTCGGTCTCAGGCGGCGAGCAGTCGGTAAGCGGTGTTCTGACCTCACCTTCCATTTTGCTCGAACGGCTGCGAGTGTGACGGTTCCTTGAGGGATCGTCTTATGTCTAATCCTGGTCGTAGTCCTATCACTGAGC
>NZ_JAHFZG010000090.1 GCF_018619475.1 Rhodomicrobium sp. Az07 | reverse complement strand
TTTTCGGTGCGGTTCCACCTCGGATTTACATCGCGACGCGGCCTGTCGATTTCAGGAAAGGCATGGATGGGCTTGCGGCCGCGGTTCAGGAGGTCTTGAAGCTCGATCCGTCGCGCCGGATCGAGGAGCGCCGCGCGGACATTTTCGCGGTCTGGGAAGCGCGCAAGGACATCTCGCTCGAAGAATTGCGCCAGGCGCTGGTCGAGATCGGCCTGACCGT
>NZ_JAHFZG010000089.1 GCF_018619475.1 Rhodomicrobium sp. Az07 | reverse complement strand
GAGCTTACCAGTACTAATAGTTCGATCGGCTTCATCGCTCTCATTAGTCAATGCTCACCGTCCGGTGAGTTGACGAAAAGACCAAATCCAGATCATTCCGAGAAAAAAAAGCCAGGCCTCAAAACCCGGCCGGTCCCGACATCCTTCGTTTGCCTGGTGGTTATAGCGGAACGCCCCCACTCGATCCCATCTCGAACTCGACCGTGAAACGTTCCTGCGCC
>NZ_JAHFZG010000088.1 GCF_018619475.1 Rhodomicrobium sp. Az07 | reverse complement strand
CAAGACCGTAGGCGGCATGACTGAGATCATGTATCGCGGCATCGAACGCGTCCGGTCGCGGTTCATCCTGACAATGGCAGCCAACAATCTGGCACGACTGCCCCGACTGCTGTTAGCGGTGTTCTCAGACCATGGGATCAGCGTTTTGGCTGGCGGCATAGGCCCAAGGCATGAGTTCATCGATTTTGCGCATCGGCCAGCCGTTGACGAGGCGTGAGAGA
>NZ_JAHFZG010000087.1 GCF_018619475.1 Rhodomicrobium sp. Az07 | reverse complement strand
GAGCTTACCAGTACTAATAGTTCGATCGGCTTCATCGCTCTCATTAGTCAATGCTCACCGTCCGGTGAGTTGACGAAAAGACCAAATCCAGATCATTCCGAGAAAAAAAAGGCCAGGCCTCAAAACCCGGCCGGTCCCGACATCCTTCGTTTGCCTGGTGGTTATAGCGGAACGCCCCCACTCGATCCCATCTCGAACTCGACCGTGAAACGTTCCTGCGCC
>NZ_JAHFZG010000086.1 GCF_018619475.1 Rhodomicrobium sp. Az07 | reverse complement strand
GAAAACCCCAAAACAACCAGGATGTTGGCTTAGAAGCAGCCATCATTTAAAGAAAGCGTAACAGCTCACTGGTCTAAATAAGGGTTCTTGCGCCGAAAATGTAACGGGGATTAAGCCACACACCGAAGTTGCGGGTGACACGCAAGTGTCGCGGTAGCGGAGCGTTCCATAAGCCGGTGAAGGTGTGCCGTGAGGCATGCTGGAGGTATTGGAAGTGCGAATG
>NZ_JAHFZG010000085.1 GCF_018619475.1 Rhodomicrobium sp. Az07 | reverse complement strand
TGTTCGAGGCGATGTCCGACGATCCGGACTTTGAATATCTGATCGTGGACTCGACCATCGTCCGCGCCCACCAGCACGCCGCCGGCGCAAAAAAGGGGCTGAAGATCAGGCTCTTGGCCGTTCGCGTGGCGGCCTGAGCACCAAAATCCACATGGCTGTCCGAGGTCTCGGCTGCCCTGTCCGCTTCACGCTCACGGCAGGCCAGAAAGGGGATGCGCCGCAG
>NZ_JAHFZG010000084.1 GCF_018619475.1 Rhodomicrobium sp. Az07 | reverse complement strand
TCCAGCCCAAGGCCGATGCCGCCCCGCCTGACGATGACGGGCCGGGCGATCCTCCCGCCTCAGATGCCACGCCCGAAACCGAGCCTTCCGAGACCCCAGCCGAGACCGACCGGATGCCCCGCAACACCAAAGCCCACCGCAATGCCGAGGTCGATTTCCGGGGCGAGAAGCGCTCGAATGCCACCCATGCTTCGACCACAGACCCCGATGCACGGCTCTACAA
>NZ_JAHFZG010000083.1 GCF_018619475.1 Rhodomicrobium sp. Az07 | reverse complement strand
CGGGATCGAACCGACGACCTGAAGCTTGCAAAGCTACCGCTCTCCCAACTGAGCTAAGGCCCCGAACTCTCCTGCCGTACCATCTTCACGTGCCGTTTTCATGACGCGCAAGATGGTGGGCCTGGGTAGAGTCGAACTACCGACCTCACGCTTATCAGGCGTGCGCTCTAACCACCTGAGCTACAGGCCCGGCAGTTGAAACTCATGCCATAGCGAACTCATC
>NZ_JAHFZG010000082.1 GCF_018619475.1 Rhodomicrobium sp. Az07 | reverse complement strand
AAGGCCGGCGTTCCAAACACGAGCCCGGTCTTCCGCTTGCGAAACTCGTTGCGCCAATTGAACAATTGCTGAGGCCGCAAACCATGACGCCGAGCCACGTCCGAAATCACGGCGCCGTCCTGGCAGCTCTCCGCGATGATCGAAAGCTTCTGCTCATCCGACCAATCCCGGCGCCGCTCCACGCCCGTGATCACCTCGACCCGCCGTATCGGCGTGGCCTCGG
>NZ_JAHFZG010000081.1 GCF_018619475.1 Rhodomicrobium sp. Az07 | reverse complement strand
TCCAGCCCAAGGCCGATGCCGCCCCGCCTGACGATGACGGGCCGGGCGATCCTCCCGCCTCAGATGCCACGCCCGAAACCGAGCCTTCCGAGACCCCAGCCGAGACCGACCAGATGCCCCGCAACACCAAAGCCCACCGCAATGCCGAGGTCGATTTCCGGGGCGAGAAGCGCTCGAATGCCACCCATGCTTCGACCACAGACCCCGATGCACGGCTCTACAA
>NZ_JAHFZG010000080.1 GCF_018619475.1 Rhodomicrobium sp. Az07 | reverse complement strand
AGCGCGCAAGGACATCTCGCTCGAAGAATTGCGCCAGGCGCTGGTCGAGATCGGCCTGACCGTTTCGGTAGCCGGGCTTCACCGCTTCTTTGTGCGTCACGGCATGACTCGTAAAAAAAGACAGGCCATGCCATCGAACAGGAGCGTCCCGACATCCTGAAGCAGCGGCGGAACTGGTTCGACGGCCAACTCGACCTGGAACCGGAGCGCCTCGTGTTCATAG
>NZ_JAHFZG010000079.1 GCF_018619475.1 Rhodomicrobium sp. Az07 | reverse complement strand
CTGCGGCGCATCCCCTTTCTGGCCTGCCGTGAGCGTGAAGCGGACAGGGCAGCCGAGACCTCGGACAGCCATGTGGATTTTGGTGCTCAGGCCGCCACGCGAACGGCCAAGGGCCTGATCTTCAGCCCCTTTTTTGCGCCGGCGGCGTGCTGGTGGGCGCGGACGATGGTCGAGTCCACGATCAGATATTCAAAGTCCGGATCGTCGGACATCGCCTCGAACA
>NZ_JAHFZG010000078.1 GCF_018619475.1 Rhodomicrobium sp. Az07 | reverse complement strand
GATGAGTTCGCTATGGCATGAGTTTCAACTGCCGGGCCTGTAGCTCAGGTGGTTAGAGCGCACGCCTGATAAGCGTGAGGTCGGTAGTTCGACTCTACCCAGGCCCACCATTTTTGCGCGTCATGAAAACGGCACGTGAAGATGGTACGGCAGGAGAGTTCGGGGCCTTAGCTCAGTTGGGAGAGCGGTAGCTTTGCAAGCTTCAGGTCGTCGGTTCGATCCCG
>NZ_JAHFZG010000077.1 GCF_018619475.1 Rhodomicrobium sp. Az07 | reverse complement strand
GGGCGGATCGGAGCCACCCCATGGCCTGTCGTCGCGGGCGTAAGCCCAGAGCTGGCCGAGCTTCACGCGCTTTCGTCATCCGTGAGCGCTTGTCGCTCACGGTAAACGTTCGCTTCGATCGAGGACAGGGCAGCGCGTCTCGTCTGCGAACAGTTTCGGCGAGGCTTTCAGGATCTCGAATAGGCGCGTCTGCAGCGGCGCCAGGAGCGCCGCCGCTTTGCCGACCC
>NZ_JAHFZG010000076.1 GCF_018619475.1 Rhodomicrobium sp. Az07 | reverse complement strand
CGCGATGATCGAAAGCTTCTGCTCATCCGACCAATCCCGGCGCCGCTCCACGCCCGTGATCACCTCGACCCGCCGTATCGGCGTGGCCTCGGTTTTGACCCTACGGTCAACATTAGAGTGTTAGCGGTGTTCTCAGACCATGGGATCAGCGTTTTGGCTGGCGGCATAGGCCCAAGGCATGAGTTCATCGATTTTGCGCATCGGCCAGCCGTTGACGAGGCGTGAGAGA
>NZ_JAHFZG010000075.1 GCF_018619475.1 Rhodomicrobium sp. Az07 | reverse complement strand
GTACCACGTCCTTCATCGCCTCTTGCCACCAAGGCATCCACCAAATGCCCTTAAGTCGCTTGATCGCTCTCATTATCAATGCTCACCCCTCGGCAGAAGGATGTTCGAACCAAAGCCCGAACAAAAGAGCATTGACGAAAAGACCAGATCATTCCGAGATCAACCCACAACGGTCGCGGTTGCAACCGAAGGCCAGGAGCGGCACCGCCGAGTGGCGGTCAGGCAAATCCCCTTTT
>NZ_JAHFZG010000074.1 GCF_018619475.1 Rhodomicrobium sp. Az07 | reverse complement strand
GTACCACGTCCTTCATCGCCTCTTGCCACCAAGGCATCCACCAAATGCCCTTAAGTCGCTTGATCGCTCTCATTATCAATGCTCACCCCTCGGCAGAAGGATGTTCGAACCGAAGCCCGAACAATAGAGCATTGACGAAAAGACCAGATCATTCCGAGATCAACCCACAACGGTCGCGGTTGCAACCGAAGGCCAGGAGCGGCACCGCCGAGTGGCGGTCAGGCAAATCCCCTTTT
>NZ_JAHFZG010000073.1 GCF_018619475.1 Rhodomicrobium sp. Az07 | reverse complement strand
TGATCGTCTCGAAGAACCAGACGGTCCAGAACACCCATGGCTGCCTCCCAAATGACAGCCTTGAATCTGATTTGCTTGCCCTTGGGAATCCCAAGAGTCCACACTTCCTAGTCTAGCCGATGCGGCAACGCCCGACGGCAACGCGGCCATCCACTGTCGTATAGAGGATCGCGGCATCGGTATCCCGGAGGACGAACTGGATCGCGTGTTCGATAAATTTGCCCAGAGCGGCAAGACGAACATCGGAGCGGGCGGATCCGGGCTCGGTTT
>NZ_JAHFZG010000072.1 GCF_018619475.1 Rhodomicrobium sp. Az07 | reverse complement strand
GACGATGTCGCCATGGCGCAGTTCCGGCACCAGAACCTGTGCGACATAGGCCTCGAACCAATCGCCGTTGATCGGGCCATCGAGCACCATCGGCGCGACCATTCCGGTCGTGCGCAGCCCGGCCACCAGCGTTGTCGTCTTGCGGTGGCCGTGGGGGACCCCCATGCGCAGGCGCTCGCCCTTCGCGCAGCGCCCGTGGCTGCGGGCCATGTTGGTGGCGGTCCACGTTTCGTCTATGAACACGAGGCGCTCCGGTTCCAGGTCGAGTTGGCCGTCGAACC
>NZ_JAHFZG010000071.1 GCF_018619475.1 Rhodomicrobium sp. Az07 | reverse complement strand
GGCGCTCGCCCTTCGCGCAGCGCCCGTGGCTGCGGGCCATGTTGGTGGCGGTCCACGTTTCGTCTATGAACACGAGGCGCTCCGGTTCCAGGTCGAGTTGGCCGTCGAACCAGTTCCGCCGCTGCTTCAGGATGTCGGGACGCTCCTGTTCGATGGCATGGCCTGTCTTTTTTTGCGCGTCATGCCGTGACGCACAAAGAAGCGGTGAAGCCCGGCTACCGAAACGGTCAGGCCGATCTCGACCAGCGCCTGGCGCAATTCTTCGAGCGAGATGTCCTTGCGCGCTTCC
>NZ_JAHFZG010000070.1 GCF_018619475.1 Rhodomicrobium sp. Az07 | reverse complement strand
GCACTGGTCGCTCACGTTCTGACCGTGAAATACGCCGATCACTGTCCGCTGTATCGGCAGGCGCAAATCTATAGCCGCCAGGGCGTCGATCTCGATCGCTCCACGCTCGCCTGCCACTGCCGTGGCCTTCTGCGCCTATGATCGATCCACTGGATCGATCATTCCGCCGGAGGCGGATCGGCTACGAAGGGGTCGGCAAAGCGGCGGCGCTCCTGGCGCCGCTGCAGACGCGCCTATTCGAGATCCTGAAAGCCTCGCCGAAACTGTTCGCAGACGAGACGCGCTGCCCTGTCCTCGATC
>NZ_JAHFZG010000069.1 GCF_018619475.1 Rhodomicrobium sp. Az07 | reverse complement strand
TTCGTTCGTGTAGCGATAGGTCAAGCGCTCGCCAGCGGGGCAAAGATAGACATCCTCATTCGCCTTGTAGACGAAGTCCTGCTTGCCAAAGCGCCCTTCGGCCTTGGCGCCCGAGGTTGAAATCCTGGGCACATACGCCGTCACGCCTGCTTGCTCGCAAGCGAGAATTTCCTTGCCGTCGTAGTAGCCGCGATCGGCGAGGGCCTCGATGGCTTCGGCGCCAAGAGCTTCCTTGGCCTGTCCGGCCATGCTGGAGAGCTGGTGGCGGTCATGGACAGCGTTCGTGACGTCATGAGCAACGATGAGATGATG
>NZ_JAHFZG010000068.1 GCF_018619475.1 Rhodomicrobium sp. Az07 | reverse complement strand
TTCGTTCGTGTAGCGATAGGTCAAGCGCTCGCCAGCGGGGCAAAGATAGACATCCTCATTCGCCTTGTAGACGAAGTCCTGCTTGCCAAAGCGCCCTTCGGCCTTGGCGCCTGAGGTTGAAATCCTGGGCACATACGCCGTCACGCCTGCTTGCTCGCAGGCAAGAATTTCCTTGCCATCGTAATAGCCGCGATCAGCGATGGCCTCGATGGCTTCGGCGCCAAGAGCTTCCTTGGCCTGTCCGGCCATGCTGGAGAGCTGGTGGCGGTCATGGACAGCGTTCGTGACGTCATGAGCAACGATGAGATGATG
>NZ_JAHFZG010000067.1 GCF_018619475.1 Rhodomicrobium sp. Az07 | reverse complement strand
TAGGTGATAAACCCATAAAGGGGATTCCCGAATCGGGCGTGTCGTGATTCAAACTCCCAAACGAGGGAGTTTCTCATGGCGCGCTTCGATCTGACGGAGTTCGAGTGGTCTGTGATCCAGCCTTTGCTTCCGAACAAGCCGCGCGGGGTTCCGCGTGTGGACGACCGGCGGGTTCTGAACGGCATCTTCTGGCGGCTGCGCACCGGTGCGCCGTGGGCCGACATTCCGGCGCGTTACGGCCCGCATACCACCTGCGTGAACCGCTTCAACCGCTGGCGCAAGGCGGGCGTGTGGGACCGGCTTCTCGACGCGATTTCAAAGG
>NZ_JAHFZG010000066.1 GCF_018619475.1 Rhodomicrobium sp. Az07 | reverse complement strand
CTTCCGAGCCGTCGCAACCCGCTACGACAAGCGCGACGACAATTTCCTCGCATCCGTCAAGCTTGCGTCAGTCCGTATCTGGCTGCGGGCTTACGAGTCGGTGACCTAGACATAAGACGATCCCTCAAGGAACCGTCACACTCGCAGCCGTTCGAGCAAAATGGAAGGTGAGGTCAGAACACCGCTTACAGTCAGACTTTCGATACGGTGGTATTAGGTGATAAACCCATAAAGGGGATTCCCGAATCGGGCGTGTCGTGATTCAAACTCCCAAACGAGGGAGTTTCTCATGGCGCGCTTCGATCTGACGGAGTTCGAGTGGT
>NZ_JAHFZG010000065.1 GCF_018619475.1 Rhodomicrobium sp. Az07 | reverse complement strand
CACGGCGGAACATCCCTTCGGAACCATCAAGTTCTGGATGGGTTCGGCACACTTCCTGATGAAAAGGCTCGGCAATGTGAGGACAGAGATGTCGCTCCAGGTCCTGTCCTACAATATGAAGCGCGTCATGACTATCCTCGGCGTGCCCGGACTACTTCAGGCGATGCGGGCCTAAAAACTAAAGAGGAAGACTTGCTGCTCTCGTGGGGGCTCGACGCCGCTTCGAGGCTTGTTGCCCGCTTCCATAGCTTGATACCGGGCGTCATCGCGGATCCATCGCTCCAAGGCGGCTGCTGAACTGGCCGCGCCTGCCTTGGCCCTGT
>NZ_JAHFZG010000064.1 GCF_018619475.1 Rhodomicrobium sp. Az07 | reverse complement strand
ACGAGCTCGCCGATCAGGGTCCACAGGCCGCTGATGGTTCGCTTGCCGCTCTTTCTGAGTGTGGCCTTGAGGCGGGCAAAGGCTTTTTCGATCGGATTGAAATCTGGACTGGATAGCGGTGCTCCGACCGCATCTTCACAGGCTTGGATAGCGGTGCTCCGACCGCATCTTCACAGGCTTGGCGGGCGAAGGCATGTTTCCCGCCGATGAGCAGGGATCGTTTCAACTCTAACAGGCCGCTGAAATAGTCGGCCGACGGGAAGGATCTTCCGTTTCCGAGAATTTCCGGGGCTGTGTGCCCTGCCGGGCCGTCGTTCCTCGGTCTCAGGCGGCGAGC
>NZ_JAHFZG010000063.1 GCF_018619475.1 Rhodomicrobium sp. Az07 | reverse complement strand
AGAGCATTGACGAAAAGACCAGATCATTCCGAGATCAACCCACAACGGTCGCGGTTGCAACCGAAGGCCAGGAGCGGCACCGCCGAGTGGCGGTCAGGCAAATCCCCTTTTTACGATGTATGATGACTTTCTTTGGAAGCCGTGCTTCCGATCGGAAGGCGTGCCTTCCGAAACCGTTCTCAATCCCACTGTCGATCGCATCTCGATGACACTTGGTGGAGCCTGTCGGGATCGAACCGACGACCTGAAGCTTGCAAAGCTACCGCTCTCCCAACTGAGCTAAGGCCCCGAACTCTCCTGCCGTACCATCTTCACGTGCCGTTTTCATGACGCGCAA
>NZ_JAHFZG010000062.1 GCF_018619475.1 Rhodomicrobium sp. Az07 | reverse complement strand
CTCTCACGCCTCGTCAACGGCTGGCCGATGCGCAAAATCGATGAACTCATGCCTTGGGCCTATGCCGCCAGCCAAAACGCTGATCCCATGGTCTGAGAACACCGCTAACGGATTGTCGGTCGGCGTGGCAGGAGCCGACGCCCCGGCTTGGTTGGGCATGCGCACAGGCGAGGGCTGGGGCGGGGTTTGCGAGGACCGCCGTTGATTGGACACAAAAAAGCCCCGCTTTTGGGGCGGGGCTTTTTTGTATTTGAGGGGATTTATGTGACATCCTTGGTATGCCTGGCGACGACCTACTCTCCCACAGTGTAGTACCATCGGCGCAGGAACGTTTCACGGTCGAGTTCGAGA
>NZ_JAHFZG010000061.1 GCF_018619475.1 Rhodomicrobium sp. Az07 | reverse complement strand
TTTCCCGCCCCACGGCCGGTCGTCGCAGGCCAGAGCCCAGAAGTAGCCGGGCTTGGTCTTGCCTCGGCCCGGATCGAGAACCGGGCAGCGCGTTTCGTCGGCGAACAGCTTTTCCATCCCTTTCAGGATGACGACGAGGCGCTCGTAAAGCGGCTGCAGTTCGGCCGCCGCCGCGCCAACCCAGCTCGCGAGCGTCGAGCGATCGAGAGGAATGCCCTGGCGGGAGAAGATTTGCGCCTGGCGGTACAGCGGCAAGTGATTGGCGTATTTCGACACGAGGACGTCGGCGATGAGCGCTTCGGTGGGAATGCCGCCCTCGATCAGCCGCGGCGGCGCAGGCGCCTGAGCCACGGCCTCCCCGCAAGGGCAAGCGTATTTGGGACGGCGGGTGAC
>NZ_JAHFZG010000060.1 GCF_018619475.1 Rhodomicrobium sp. Az07 | reverse complement strand
AAGGGCAAGCAAATCAGATTCAAGGCTGTCATTTGGGAGGCAGCCATGGGTGTTCTGGACCGTCTGGTTCTTCGAGACGATCAATGGAAGCGGATTTCGCAGCATATCATCGGCGATGAGCGGACGCGTGGTTCGTCCGGCCGCGACAACCGCATGTTCGTAGAAGGGGTGCTTTGGATCGTGCGCACGGGCTCGCCCTGGCGCGATCTGCCCGAGGTGTTCGGTGCGTGGAACAGCGCGTTCCGCCGCTTCAGCCGCTGGAGCAGAAAGGGTGTCTGGTGGCGCATGTTCGAGGCGATGTCCGACGATCCGGACTTTGAATATCTGATCGTGGACTCGACCATCGTCCGCGCCCACCAGCACGCCGCCGGCGCAAAAAAGGGGCTGAAGATCAGGC
>NZ_JAHFZG010000059.1 GCF_018619475.1 Rhodomicrobium sp. Az07 | reverse complement strand
GTCATGCCGTGACGCACAAAGAAGCGGTGAAGCCCGGCTACCGAAACGGTCAGGCCGATCTCGACCAGCGCCTGGCGCAATTCTTCGAGCGAGATGTCCTTGCGCGCTTCCCAGACCGCGAAAATGTCCGCGCGGCGCTCCTCGATCCGGCGCGACCGCATGTCGCCGCCCTGAGGCTTGGGCGCGAAGCTGCCGGTTTGCCGCCTTTGTGCCTGCCAGCGGATCGCCGTCGATGGCGCCACGCCAAACCGCGCCGCTGCCGCACGGCAACTCATTCCATCATCGATCGCAGCCAGAAGCCGCGAACGCAAATCCATCGACAGAGGGTGGCCCATTCATGACTGCCTCCTTAACCAGCACGGAATCTGAATCAGAATTCGCGCCCGGTGGGAATCCC
>NZ_JAHFZG010000058.1 GCF_018619475.1 Rhodomicrobium sp. Az07 | reverse complement strand
TAGGACAGGACCTGGAGCGACATCTCTGTCCTCACATTGCCGAGCCTTTTCATCAGGAAGTGTGCCGAACCCATCCAGAACTTGATGGTTCCGAAGGGATGTTCCGCCGTGCTGCGCCTCTCGGTCATCGCATTCGGCCGCCGATCCAGCCGGGCCTGGGCGGCCTCCAGAACGGCTTCATGCTCCCAGCGCTTGATGCGGCGCTCCTTGCCCGTGGTGCATTTTTCTTTCAGCGCACAGGCTAAGCAGGCCGATCCCCAATAACTCCGCAAGACTTTGCCGTCTTCTTCGTTCGTGTAGCGATAGGTCAAGCGCTCGCCAGCGGGGCAAAGATAGACATCCTCATTCGCCTTGTAGACGAAGTCCTGCTTGCCAAAGCGCCCTTCGGCCTTGGCGCC
>NZ_JAHFZG010000057.1 GCF_018619475.1 Rhodomicrobium sp. Az07 | reverse complement strand
CGGCTTTTTTTTTCCGTTGGCCGCGTGCTGATGGACGCGGATCGACGACGAGTCGATCATCTGGATGTCGCCGTCGTAAGCCTTTGAAATCGCGTCGAGAAGCCGGTCCCATACGCCCGCCTTGCGCCAGCGGTTGAAGCGGTTCACGCAGGTGGTATGCGGGCCATATCGGGCCGGAATGTCGGCCCACGGCGCGCCCGTCCGCAGACGCCAGAAGATGCCGTTCAGCACCCGCCGGTCGTCCACACGCGGAACCCCGCGCGGCTTGTTCGGAAGCAAAGGCTGGATCACAGACCACTCGAAATCCGTCAGATCGAAGCGCGCCATGAGAAACTCCCTCGTTTGGGAGTTTGAATCACAGCGCGCCCGATTCGGGAATCCCTTTATGGGTTTATCACCTA
>NZ_JAHFZG010000056.1 GCF_018619475.1 Rhodomicrobium sp. Az07 | reverse complement strand
AGCTCAGTGATAGGACTACGACCAGGATTAGACATAAGACGATCCCTCAAGGAACCGTCACACTCGCAGCCGTTCGAGCAAAATGGAAGGTGAGGTCAGAACACCGCTTACTTTGAAAAGAGCCCCGGCGCTGCTGCAAGCCATCCGTACACGTCATAAAGGGCAAGCGCATCCGCCTGTTCTTCCAGGTAAGCTCGCGCTATACATGCCGGCCTCCAACCCCGGCATGAAGCATGGATCACTGTTCGCGCCCGATTGGAATTCCCGGCGATTCAATTAGAGCGGATATCGACCGTTTCGAATCGCTTTGGGGGATTCCCACCGGGCGCGAATTCTGATTCAGATTCCGTGCTGGTTAAGGAGGCAGTCATGAATGGGCCACCCTCTGTCGATGGATTTGCGTTCGCGGCTTCTGGCTGCGA
>NZ_JAHFZG010000055.1 GCF_018619475.1 Rhodomicrobium sp. Az07 | reverse complement strand
GACGCGTTGGCGCCCGAGCCTGAACCACAGCGCCTTCGCAGGCCCGGCAGGCATATTTCGGCCGGCGCGTCACGATCACTTTGAACTGGGCCGGGATCACGTCCAGCCGCTTAGAGCCCGTTCCGCTCTGATTGAATCGCAATCAGAGCGGTAAAACGGTCTCTTCTTCGAAGTTTAGAGACGGATTCGCCGATCAGGTGGGTCAACCTGATCGGATCCGGCTCTAGGACGCGATCCTCGCCCATGACATGCATGGCGCCGCCACAACACGGACAAGCTGTGCTTTCCGGGTCGATGACGATCTCCTCCCGGCGCAGATGGGAGGGCAGCGCGCCGCGATTGACAGAGCGGGGTTCTTTGCGCGACGCTTTCAGCGTCGCGTTCGAGGTCTCATCCGTGGCACCCGTTTCGGCGATCGCCTGCT
>NZ_JAHFZG010000054.1 GCF_018619475.1 Rhodomicrobium sp. Az07 | reverse complement strand
CTAGGAAGTGTGGACATTTATCGGATCCACAAGATGGTTGCTGCGAGAGCGATCATGGAGCGGTAGTTTCGGGCGGTTTTTTCATATCTCGTAGCGATGCGTCGAAACTGTTTGAGCTTCGAGAAGCAGCATTCGATCAGATGACGCTGGGCATAGAGATGTTTGTCCAGCGGATGTTTTCTTGCGCGCGAGGGATTGTTGGGGATGACCGCCACGGCGCCTTTTTCGGCGATGGCGTCGCGCAGACGATCGCTGTCGTAAGCCGTATCGGCCATGACAATGTCGGCAGGCAGTCCTTCGATCAGAGGCGCTGCCTGCGGCGCATCCCCTTTCTGGCCTGCCGTGAGCGTGAAGCGGACAGGGCAGCCGAGACCTCGGACAGCCATGTGGATTTTGGTGCTCAGGCCGCCACGCGAACGGCCAAG
>NZ_JAHFZG010000053.1 GCF_018619475.1 Rhodomicrobium sp. Az07 | reverse complement strand
AGTTTGCAGCTCTCGATCAGGGAGGCGACGATTCCCCAATGCTCTGCTCCGCGGTCGTGGCCGGCGAAGAGTGCGTTTTTCCTGTTCAGAGCCAGAGGCCTGATGGAACGCTCGACGGTGTTTGTGTCCATCTCGATGCGCCCGTCGTTCGCGAACAGGATGAGGCCGTCCCAATGGTGGAGAGCATAGCGGATGGCCTTGGCCATTTTGGAGCCGCCGGGAACGAGGGAGAGGGTCTTGTCGAGCCAGGATTTGAACCGATCGAGTAGCGGCATGCTCTTGGCCTGCCGGACCTTGCGGCGCGCTTCGGCGCTCTGGCCACGGATGGTTTCCTCGATTTTGTAAAGCGCTGCGATCTGCGCGAGCGCGGCGTCGGCGAGCGGCGCGTTGCCGCCCACAGCGATTTCATAGAACCGCCTCCTCAGGTGCGTCCAGCAGAAGGACAGGATGAGCGGTGCCGACGCTGGCCGG
>NZ_JAHFZG010000052.1 GCF_018619475.1 Rhodomicrobium sp. Az07 | reverse complement strand
TCACCGGCGTTGCCCGGCGGCGGTCGTGGCCGTCCGATGTGAAGGCGGCGATCGTGCAGGAAACGCTTGAGGACGGGGTCGGCGTTTCCGAGGTTGCGCGCCGACACGGCGTGGCTGCTAGCCAGCTTTTCAAATGGCGCCGTGAAGCGGGGCTGAGATCGCGATCGCCCAAGCCTGAGCCGGTGACGTTTGCCCCTTTACTGATCGAGCAAAAGGATGCGCCTCAGCCTGAGCATAAAGAAGAGGCGCCGCCATCCGGGCTGATCGAACTCGAACTCGCAGGGGGACGGGCGCGGATCCCGGTGACGGCTGGCCGCGAGGTTATCCTGGCGATTATCGACGGGCTTTCGATGAGGCGGCGGTGATTTTCGGTGCGGTTCCACCTCGGATTTACATCGCGACGCGGCCTGTCGATTTCAGGAAAGGCATGGATGGGCTTGCGGCCGCGGTTCAGGAGGTCTTGAAGCTCGATCCGT
>NZ_JAHFZG010000051.1 GCF_018619475.1 Rhodomicrobium sp. Az07 | reverse complement strand
TCCAGATGATCGACTCGTCGTCGATCCGCGTCCATCAGCACGCGGCCAACGGAAAAAAAAAGCCGTCCGATCCCGTTGCATGGGTCGCTCGCGCGGCGGCCTGACGACGAAGATCCACGCACTCGTCGACGCCAACGGCCTGCCGATCGCGTTGAAACTCACCGAGGGGCAGGCGCATGACGGCCGCTCGGCCGAGGACATGCTGGACGAGGTCAAGGCCGGCGCGATCCTGCTCGCCGACCGCGCCTATGACAGCGACGGCTTGCGCCACGCCCTCGAACAGCGCGGCGCGTGGGGCAACATCAAGCTCATGCCGAACCGGAAGAAGCGTCCGGCCTTCTCCGCGTGGCTCTACCGGCAGCGCAACGCCGTCGAGCGCTTCTTCAACAAAATCAAACATTTCCGCGCCGTCGCAACCCGATACGACAAGCGCGACGACAATTTCCTCGCATCCGTCAAGCTTGCGTCAGTCCGTATCTGGCTGCGGGCTTACGAGTCGGTGACCTAG
>NZ_JAHFZG010000050.1 GCF_018619475.1 Rhodomicrobium sp. Az07 | reverse complement strand
ACTGCTCGCCGCCTGAGACCGAGGAACGACGGCCCGGCAGGGCACACAGCCCCGGAAATTCTCGGAAACGGAAGATCCTTCCCGTCGGCCGACTATTTCAGCGGCCTGTTAAGGGAAAAAAATCCGAAAGCGATCCCGAGACGCTCGATGAGCCCCTGCATAGTGATGCCTATGTCGAAATCATCGCAGCCGCTTTCGGAGGTAAGTCGCGGCCTGCCTTATCTTTGGGTAAGATGCTTGACAAGATCGACTGGGAAGCCACTGCCAAAGCGCCGAAAAAGTAAACCAAGGGCGTGCCGGACGACCTTGAAGAAAACGCACAACAAGGTGTTGTCTACCCGGGTAGATTCTGCATGCGCTTGGTGGCTCACCATCCAGACCACGCTCGATAATCGCCCTGGACGCTGAATCCATTTGGGATTCTGATTCTTCAGGGAAGGTTAGCGGTGTTCTCAGACCATGGGATCAGCGTTTTGGCTGGCGGCATAGGCCCAAGGCATGAGTTCATCGATTTTGCGCATCGGCCAGCCGTTGACGAGGCGTGAGAGA
>NZ_JAHFZG010000049.1 GCF_018619475.1 Rhodomicrobium sp. Az07 | reverse complement strand
AGCAGTCGGGGCAGTCGTGCCAGATTGTTGGCTGCCATTGTCAGGATGAACCGCGACCGGACGCGTTCGATGCCGCGATACATGATCTCAGTCATGCCGCCTACGGTCTTGGCCCAGCCAAAGGCCTCCTCAATCCGTTTTCGGTGTTTTTGCGACTTGGCGTAACCCTCATGCCGGGTCGTTCGGCCGTCGATTGCTGAATGTCGCGATTTCTGGGCGACGTGCGGCGTGACGCAGGCTTTGCGCAGGTCGGAAACGAACTCGCCCGCGTCATAACCCTTGTCGGCCCCCAGCGTCAGCCGTCGGGTCGATCGGGGGGAATGACGGTGAACCATGTCCAATGCGGCCTTGCGTTCGGCATGGCCGTCGGCGTGGGTCAGGTCGCCTTGCACGATCAGGCCGTTGCGGTTTTCCATCAGGGCATGCCCCATGAAGCACAGCACGGCCCCGGTTCCGGCGGATTTCTTGTAGAGCCGTGCATCGGGGTCTGTGGTCGAAGCATGGGTGGCATTCGAGCGCTTCTCGCCCCGGAAATCGACCTCGGCATTGCGGTGGGCTTTGGTGTTGCGGGGCATC
>NZ_JAHFZG010000048.1 GCF_018619475.1 Rhodomicrobium sp. Az07 | reverse complement strand
GCTCAGTGATAGGACTACGACCAGGATTAGACATAAGACGATCCCTCAAGGAACCGTCACACTCGCAGCCGTTCGAGCAAAATGGAAGGTGAGGTCAGAACACCGCTTACATTAGAGTTGAAACGATCCTTGCTCATCGGCGGGAAACATGCCTTCGCCCGCCAAGCCTGTGAAGATGCGGTCGGAGCACCGCTATCCTTGCATCGGTAGATCCGACATTTTCAGTCCAGGAGCTCACACGCATATAGAGCATTCCGAAACGAATGCGGCTCAAATTTGTACTCGACGAGCGTGTGCCACAGTGAGGTAAACCAGCAGCGTCCCTGCATTGTTTGCTTACGGTTCGAGGGGGGAGGCGGGGGTGCTGGTCGCTCTCGGCTCGGTATGGTTGGGGTATTGGACACAAAAAAGCCCCGCTTTTGGGGCGGGGCTTTTTTTGTATTTGAGGGGATTTATGTGACATCCTTGGTATGCCTGGCGACGACCTACTCTCCCACAGTGTAGTACCATCGGCGCAGGAACGTTTCACGGTCGAGTTCGAGATGGGATCGAGTGGGGGCGTTCCGCTATAACCACCAGGCAAACGAAGGATGTCGGGACCGGCCGGGTTTTGAGGCCTGGC
>NZ_JAHFZG010000047.1 GCF_018619475.1 Rhodomicrobium sp. Az07 | reverse complement strand
GGCCGACATTCCGGCGCGTTACGGCCCGCATACCACCTGCGTGAACCGCTTCAACCGCTGGCGCAAGGCGGGCGTGTGGGACCGGCTTCTCGACGCGATTTCAAAGGCTTACGACGGCGACATCCAGATGATCGACTCGTCGTCGATCCGCGTCCATCAGCACGCGGCCAACGGAAAAAAAAAGCCGTCCGATCCCGTTGCATGGGTCGCTCGCGCGGCGGCCTGACGACGAAAATCCACGCGCTCGTCGACGCCAACGGCCTGCCGATCGCGCTGAAACTCACCGAGGGGCAGGCCCATGACGGTCGCTCGGCCGAGGACATGCTGGGCGAGGTCAAGGCCGGCGCCATCCTGCTCGCCGACCGCGCCTATGACAGCGACGGCTTGCGCCACGCCCTCGAACAGCGCGGCGCGTGGGGCAACATCAAGCTCATGCCGAACCGGAAGAAACGCCCGGCCTTCTCGGCCTGGCTGTACCGGCAGCGCAATGCCGTCGAGCGCTTCTTCAACAAACTCAAACACTTCCGAGCCGTCGCAACCCGCTACGACAAGCGCGACGACAATTTCCTCGCATCCGTCAAGCTTGCGTCAGTCCGTATCTGGCTGCGGGCTTACGAGTCGGTGACCTAG
>NZ_JAHFZG010000046.1 GCF_018619475.1 Rhodomicrobium sp. Az07 | reverse complement strand
GTCTCGACAGCGGTTTGAG
The DNA here is from genome assembly GCF_018619475.1 of Rhodomicrobium sp. Az07. Taxonomy (GTDB): domain Bacteria; phylum Pseudomonadota; class Alphaproteobacteria; order Rhizobiales; family Rhodomicrobiaceae; genus Rhodomicrobium. Next base: position 626 of record NZ_JAHFZG010000046.1, on the reverse strand, counting down.
AACATGATTCACCCTCAGCACGGTAACGGCGGGGGTGATGATGCGCGGGATGGACGAGACGAGCGGATCGCTGTTCAGCTATGTCGATCTGGAGGGGCGTATCCCTGCGCGGCACCCTCTGCGCAAGATCCGACAGGTCGTGAATGACGCGCTCGCCAGCCTCGATGCGGAGTTCGAGGCGCTTTACACGGATTTCGGCCGCCCCTCGATCCCGCCGGAGCGTCTGATCCGGGCAAGCCTTCTGCAAATTCTGTTTTCTGTCCGGTCCGAGCGGCAGTTGATGGAGCAGATGGATTACAACCTGATGTTCCGCTGGTTTGTCGGGCTGGGTATTGATGATCCTGTGTGGGTGCCGACCGTATTCACGAAGAACCGCGACCGGCTGCTGAGCACGGAAATGTCGCGCAAGGTGATGGCGGCGATCCTGGCCCATGGCGAGGTCGCACCGCTGCTGTCGGATGAGCATTTTTCGGTCGATGGCACGCTGGTCAAGGCATGGGCGTCGATGAAGAGCTTCCAGCCCAAGGCCGATGCCGCCCCGCCTGACGATGACGGGCCGGGCGATCCTCCCGCCTCAGATGCCACGCCCGAAACCGAGCCTTCCGAGACCCCAGCCGAGACCGACC
>NZ_JAHFZG010000045.1 GCF_018619475.1 Rhodomicrobium sp. Az07 | reverse complement strand
CGCCGTTTATCAAAGGATTACGAGGAACATTGCTCGACCTCCGAAGCATGGTTTCAGGCCTCTTTTTGCTTCTTTGTCGTTAATAGGCTGTTTAGCTATATATAGTTTTTCAACAGGCTCTAAGAAAACGGCTCCCGCGTCACGTGTACACGCCGCCGCCCCCTGTCCCACTGTCGCGGCAGTCAAGAATAGCCGTATCATTTATACGTCTATGGATTTATTGCACCATGCCGAGGTTGGCCTCCGGGAGACGTGGGCGTCGCCTTAAACGCGCCCTTGCCGCTCCTTGCCACGGGCGTAGCAGGCGCAGGCTTCAGCCTTTCCTTTACGGTGGTTGTCGTTGACCACGATGGAACGGGTGCGACAGCCGGGGTCACCACCAAGGCGGTGCTCATCCAAACGGACAGCGCACCGACCGACACTGCAACCCCGACAAACAGAACCGGGTAGAGCACAAACACCCGCAACGCCTGCAACGACGGCAACCGGGGACGCGGCAATGCCTCCAACACTCCCCGCAACCCCGAACTCGCGGCCTGCGCGCCCGAGGATATCCCTTGCGACAGCGCGGAAAGATGCGGCTCGGCGGCGTCCAGTGCCGTCCGTCCCCTCGCCGCAAGCTTTCCGGGCTCCAGCCCGGCGGCGACCTTCCCGACCAGCGCTGCTGCCTCGTCAACACGCTCCCCCGCCTTTTCGATGGCCCGCGTGTAAGTTCCTCTCTGCAAGGCCACAATGCGCTGCTCCAGCGACGGATGGGTGGCCCAGAGA
>NZ_JAHFZG010000044.1 GCF_018619475.1 Rhodomicrobium sp. Az07 | reverse complement strand
AGCGATCCGCTCGTCTCGTCCATCCCGCGCATCATCACCCCCGCCGTTACCGTGCTGAGGGTGAATCATGTTCTCAAACCGCTGTCGAGACAGGAGTATTTCAGCAGCCTGTTAAAGACGAGTTTCTTGCCACCAAGATGCGTGGCACTTCGCGACGACAATACGGGAGAGCTCAAATCGTGGGTATCACCCGACTTAGCGATTATGAATTTGAGATTGATCCCTTCCCGATAGAGAAGTTCGATCACCGATTTGCTGATCGCATTCTTCAACTTGCGATCATAGGCCATAAGCTCACGAGCCTGATTGATACTGTATGTGAGCCGTTTCAGCTCCAGATGAGCTATCTCGTTGCGAATATCAACATTATGCCTGTTTCCCCAGGTTCCCGGGAAATGAACCTTCAGATTCTGAACGATTTGCCTCAGGATTGGATTCTCGTTTCGTATGCCTAAGGCATAGATCACTCGCCCCCTGCTAAACTCCGTAAGTTCCTCTTCTCCGAAAAGGTCATGTGGCTTCAGGCCGTGCTTGGCGAGAAGGCCAAGCGTTGCGAAATAGAGATCGCGCTCAAACATCGCCGCATAGTCGACGAGGCGCCCCTGAACTGCGAGGATGAGGCGGTGAGCCCTGACATGGTCAACTAATCTGACGAAGTTCGAATGCTCGCGATAAGCCGATATATCGTAAGCGGTGTTCTGACCTCACCTTCCATTTTGCTCGAACGGCTGCGAGTGTGACGGTTCCTTGAGGGATCGTCTTATGTCTAATCCTGGTCGTAGTCCTATCACT
>NZ_JAHFZG010000043.1 GCF_018619475.1 Rhodomicrobium sp. Az07 | reverse complement strand
GGCCTCGATGGCTTCGGCGCCAAGAGCTTCCTTGGCCTGTCCGGCCATGCTGGAGAGCTGGTGGCGGTCATGGACAGCGTTCGTGACGTCATGAGCAACGATGAGATGATGATCCATCTCGACGGCGCATTGCACATTATAACCGACGGTCCCGGTTGCTTTGCCCGTTCCCTGCATCGAGCGCGCATCGGGATCGGTCAGCGAAATCTGCGTGTCCTTCGCACTCGCAAGCTGCGCCTCGATCGCTTCCATGCGCTCGATTTCCTGCTTCAGCCTGTCAATCTTGCCCTTGAGCCGGGTGCGCTTGATTTCGGGCGTCGACGGCTGGCGGTCGGCGGTTTCAAGTTCCGACAAATAGCGCTCGATGCTCGCCTCGATCTGCTCCAGCCGCTTGGCCACCTTGGTTTGCGTGAAGTTCCGATCGCGCGAGTTGACCGCCTTGAACTTGCTGCCGTCGATGGCGACCGTGGTCGCCGCGAGCAGCCCGGCGCGCCCGCATACCACGATGAATTCGCGGCAGACTTTACGGATGGCCGGGCCGTTGTCCTTGCGAAAATCGGCGATCGTCTTGAAATCCGGCGCCAGGCAGCCCGTCAACCACATCACCTCGACGTTACGCTGGCATTCCCGTTCAAGCCGGCGGCTCGATGGTACGCGGTTGAGGTAGCCGTAAACGTAGATCTTCAACAGGACCGCCGGAGCATAGGCGGGTCTTCCTGTGAGCTTCGGCCGAACGCGCCAGAAGCCGAGCTGGCCAAGATCCAACTGATCGACGAAGAAGTCGATCACCCGAACAGGGTTGTCCTCGGCGACATAGTCTTCAAGCCGCTCAGGAAACATCGTTCCCTGAGTGCGATCCGCCCCGCGCACAAAGCTCGTCATCGAATCCTCCTCGCCGCCTTGCGAGGAGAGTCTAGGCAGATTCACTGTTCCAAAGCTGGACTTCTCACACAACCTCGGCC
>NZ_JAHFZG010000042.1 GCF_018619475.1 Rhodomicrobium sp. Az07 | reverse complement strand
ATCCCCGTTACATTTTCGGCGCAAGAACCCTTATTTAGACCAGTGAGCTGTTACGCTTTCTTTAAATGATGGCTGCTTCTAAGCCAACATCCTGGTTGTTTTGGGGTTTTCACATCCTTTCCAACTTAGCCACAACTTGGGGACCTTAATTGGCGGTCAGGGCTGTTTCCCTTTTCACGACGGACCTTAGCACCCGCCGTGTGTCTGCCGGACAAGACATTCCAGTATTCGGAGTTTGGTTAGGTTTGGTAATCCGGTAAGGACCCCTAGCCCATCCAGTGCTCTACCCCTGGAAGCATACATCCGACGCTCTACCTAAATAGATTTCGCGGAGAACCAGCTATTTCCGAGTTTGATTGGCCTTTCACCCCTATGCACAAGTCATCCCCGACTTTTTCAACAGGCGTGGGTTCGGCCCTCCAGTGAGTGTTACCTCACCTTCAGCCTGCTCATGCATAGATCACTCGGTTTCGGGTCTAATCCAACGAACTGAACGCCCTGTTCAGACTCGCTTTCGCTGCGCCTACACCTATCGGTTTAAGCTTGCTCGTTAGACTAAGTCGCTGACCCATTATACAAAAGGTACGCCGTCACTTTCGCTCCGGCTGTTTGTAGGCATTCGGTTTCAGGTTCTATTTCACTCCCCTCGTCGGGGTGCTTTTCACCTTTCCCTCACAGTACTTGTGCACTATCGGTTGGCAAGGAGTACTTAGGCTTGGAAGGAGGTCCTCCCATGTTCAGACAGGGTTTCACGTGCCCCGCCTTACTCAAGGCATGTTGCAAAGATTTACGTGTAAGGGGCTCTCACCCTCTATGGCCAAACTTTCCAGAATGTTCCACTTTTCTTCGCAACTGCACTGGCCTGGTCCGCGTTCGCTCGTCACTACTAACGGAGTCTCGGTTGATGTCCTTTCCTTCGGGTACTTAGATATTTCAGTTCCCCGAGTTCGCCTCTTCACCCCTATGTATTCAGGGGAAGATATCCTCTTTGATAACCAGAAGCTCAAACCCGCCCCGAACTCGCGTCCGGCACGGCCTTGAGACTCTGGCTATCGAGGATGGGTTGTCCCATTCGGAAATCCACGGATCAAAGCTTGTTCGCAGCTCCCCATGGCTTATCGCAGCGTACCACGTCCTTCATCGCCTCTTGCCACCAAGGCATCCACCAAATGCCCTTAAGTCGCTTGATCGCTCTCATTATCAATGCTCACCCCTCGGCAGAAGGATGTTCGAACC
>NZ_JAHFZG010000041.1 GCF_018619475.1 Rhodomicrobium sp. Az07 | reverse complement strand
TTCGGACGTGGCTCGGCGTCATGGTTTGCGGCCTCAGCAATTGTTCAATTGGCGCAACGAGTTTCGCAAGCGGAAGACCGGGCTCGTGTTTGGAACGCCGGCCTTTGCGCCAGTGATGATCGCCGATGATCCTCCCACGGCGCCGGCCGAAGCGGCGAAAGCGGCGGCTCCAGTTGCTGAAGCTCCCCTGATCGAAATTGTGCTTGGCGGGGCGACGGTTCGCACGCGCGGCGCTATTGACACCAAGGCTCTTGCGGGGTGCTTCGCGCGGTGAAGGCCGTCGCATGATCGTGCCGCCAACCAACGTGCGGGTGCTGATCGCGACGAAGCCGGTCGATTTCCGCAAAGGCGCTATGGGGCTCGCAGCGATCGTGGAGGCGGAGTTCAAGGCCGATCCATTTTCGGGGGTAATCTATGTGTTCCGCTCGAAGCGGGCGGACAGGATAAAATTGCTGTTCTGGGATGGAACCGGCGTATGCCTTCTGATCAAGCGCCTGGAGAGTAGTCAATTTCGCTGGCCTAAGATCGAGGGCGGCGTGATGCGTCTTTCGCCGGCGCAGTTGTCCGCGCTTCTCGAGGGGCTGGATTGGACCCGGGTTCACGCGCAACGGGTTCAGCGGCCAACGGCGACACTATAACTTACCGGCGCAAAGCCAGCAATTTCAACTGGAAGTTGGGCACAAATCAGTGAAACTGCCGTCATGATCGCAGCTTCGCCCGATGCGCTTCCCAACGATGTCGACGCCTTGCGCACGCTCGTTCTTGCCGAGCGGACTGCGAAACGGCTGCTCCTTGAAGAACGCGATGCGCTCAACGCGGCCAACGAGAAGCTTCATCATATTATCGCCGTGCTGCGGCGGGCGCGCTTCGGCCGCAAATCCGAGCGCTTGAGCGAAGACCAACTCGCCTTGGTCCTGGAAGAGCTTGAGACCGGCAGCGCCAAGGTGGAAGCCGAAGAAGAGAAGAAAGACGAAAGCCTGAAGCGCGAGCGGGCGAAGAAACGCCGCGCGAACCGAGGCGCGCTTCCCGCGGCCCTGCAGCGGATCGAACAGATCATCGAGCCGGACAACACGCTCTGCCCCTGCTGCGGCAAGGCCATGCACGTGATCGGCGAGGAGAGGTCCGAACGCCTCGACAAAATCCCGGCGGTCTTCCGCGTGATCGTCACCCGCCGTCCCAAATACGCTTGCCCTTGCGGGGAGGCCGTGGCTCAGGCGCCTGCGCCGCCGCGGCTGATCGAGGGCGGCATTCCCACCGAA
>NZ_JAHFZG010000040.1 GCF_018619475.1 Rhodomicrobium sp. Az07 | reverse complement strand
GCGAGCGCGGCGTCGGCGAGCGGCGCGTTGCCGCCCACAGCGATTTCATAGAACCGCCTCCTCAGGTGCGTCCAGCAGAAGGACAGGATGAGCGGTGCCGACGCTGGCCGGTTGCTCGCAAGATCCTTGTAGGCGCTATAGCCGTCAACCTGTAGAATGCCGCTGAAGCCTGCGAGATGGCTTTTCACATGCTCCGACCCGCGGCCTGGCGCATAGCAGTAGACAACGGCGGGCGGATCGGAGCCACCCCATGGCCTGTCGTCGCGGGCGTAAGCCCAGAGCTGGCCGAGCTTCACGCGCTTTCGTCCCGGATCGAGGACAGGGCAGCGCGTCTCGTCTGCGAACAGTTTCGGCGAGGCTTTCAGGATCTCGAATAGGCGCGTCTGCAGCGGCGCCAGGAGCGCCGCCGCTTTGCCGACCCAGTCGGCGAGCGTGGAGCGATCGAGATCGACGCCCTGGCGGCTATAGATTTGCGCCTGCCGATACAGCGGACAGTGATCGGCGTATTTCACGGTCAGAACGTGAGCGACCAGTGCCTCGGTCGGGATGCCGGCCTCGATCAGACGCGTTGGCGCCCGAGCCTGAACCACAGCGCCTTCGCAGGCCCGGCAGGCATATTTCCGCCGGCGCGTCACGATCACTTTGAACTGGGCCGGGATCACGTCCAGCCGCTCCGAGCGATCCTCGCCCATGACATGCATGGCGCCGCCACAACACGGACAAGCTGTGCTGTCCGGTTCGATGACGATCTCCTCCCGCGGCAGATGGGAGGGCAGCGCGCCGCGATTGACAGAGCGGGGTTCTTTGCGCGACGCTTTCAGCGTCGCGTTCGAGGTCTCATCCGTGGCACCCGTTTCGGCGATCGCCTGCTCGGTCTCCTCCATGGCGAGGCTCAACTGATCGGGATCGAGCTTCTCCGATTTGCGGCCGTACTGCGCGCGCCGCAGCTGGCGCAGCGTCTCCCACAATCTCGCATTGGCGTCCTGAACGCGGGCCAGTTCGGCGTCTTTCGCCGCTGCTTGTTCCGCCCAGTGAAGCACCAGAGCTTTCAAGGCGCCGATATCGTCAGGGAGCTGATCTGTAGCCGCAACCATGACGCGAACATCACCATGATTTGCAACCAAGATCACGCAAAAACAGAGAGATACCAGGCTTATTGCACCGCCTGAGGACGCGCCCTTCGAACCGCACGGACCCGGGCCCAGTCCAAGCCCTCGAACAAGGCAGAGGCTTGCGCCGGCGACAGACGCATGATCCCGTCCTCGATCCTTGGCCAGCGGAACTTCGCATCCTCGAGCCGCTTGTAGATCAGGATCAGCCCTGAGCCGTCCCAGATCAAGATCTTGATCCGGTCCGCCCGCCTGGAGCGGAAGATGAAGGCAGCGCCGCAAAACGGATCGAGCTTCAAGACCTCCTGAACCGCGGCCGCAAGCCCATCCATGCCTTTCCTGAAATCGACAGGCCGCGTCGCGATGTAAATCCGAGGTGGAACCGCACCGAAAA
>NZ_JAHFZG010000037.1 GCF_018619475.1 Rhodomicrobium sp. Az07 | reverse complement strand
AGCTCAGTGATAGGACTACGACCAGGATTAGACATAAGACGATCCCTCAAGGAACCGTCACACTCGCAGCCGTTCGAGCAAAATGGAAGGTGAGGTCAGAACACCGCTTACAGTGCTTCTTCGACGCGCATCGATACTTCGGCCGGAAGTCCGGCCAGGCGGCGAATGCGCCATGCCTGAACCGGCAGCCCCTCGCGTTCGAGTGCTGCGGCCGCCCAAAAAACTCTTCGCAACCGAAAATCTTCGAGCGTTTCGACGACCTGCCCGAGAGCCTCAATCGTTCGGGGAAGCTTTTCCGTCCGCTTGCCGATCCAACCGGGACGGCCGAGCAGTCGCTCCAGCGCTGCGGCCGAGACCCGCTGCGGCGGAGTTTCGCGTATCAGCCGGTGGGCGGCGTCACGCAGCTCAACCGCAAGATGGCAGTCGATAGTCGGCCAGTCGAGGCGCTTGCCCCAACGCGACGCAGTGCTAGGCGGAGGCGAGTTGAGATCGAGCCAATCCCTGTCGTTGCGGTAAAGCCAAGAGCGTTCTGCTTGCAGAAATGCACCGAGTTGTTTTCGCGAAAGACCTGGCTGCTCTGCTTGAGCAGCGAGCCAGCGCCCTCGGATGGCATCTCGATCGAACCTGCGCTTCGCCCTTCCCTCCTTTCGCGCCTTCCACGGCACCTTGAGTTCGAGCCTTGTTGCATGGAGCCGGATCGTTCCTGGATCGACGCAGAGCGCTCGTGCCGTTTCTCGCAGTCCGTTGCCGCCTGCCACCAGACCACGGAAACCTTCATCGAACAACGGCCCGAATTCGAGTATTCGCGGCTTGCTGCGTGCACCATCGGCAAGAGCGTAGACATGGCCGCAGATGCAAGTGAAACGAGCGATGGCATGGCCGCGGTCGTAGTGAAGTTGCATCCGGGTGACGACCCGCCGTCCATAATGGTCAGCCAAGCGGTTCAAGCAAGGCCATGGCCCCGTCCCGAACGGCGAAGGCTTCCGACGCTCTTGGCCTTCCAGAAACAACCGAAACAGGACATGCCTAAGAGGATGGAATGCCTTGCGATGCTTACGCGTCATCTCCGATAGCCAGTCAGAGCCGTCGGCCTCTGGAAGAATGCGCGCAATCGGACCGATCATTGCTGCATACGCTGCTGCAAGCTTTCCCTGAGCTATGCGGTTGCCTTTGCCGAATCCTCGCTCAATGGCACCACGGCGGTATTCCTCCTGCAAATTGCCGGAGCGAGGAGGTGCGCACAAAAGAGCTGCGCTGGCCACTGCGATCCAACGAAGCAATTCGACGGCGTGCCGATCTTCCGCCCAGGATGGAACGACCGCGACAGCAGCGCAATTGCCTTCATGCGCGGCGACGAACTCGTGCCGGTTGGTCATGGTGAGCCTCACGCTGCTGTCAGCAAGAGGACAACCGTGTTCGGGACACACGAGAACCCCTGGAAGCTGGTGCTCGCGACGCCAGTAAAGCTCGCCGGATCTCGCGAGCATCTCGGCCCGACAAGAGAGGCAATAGCGCAGATGTTCGGGTGGTGAAACGGTGCTGGCAGCGATGCCGAGCTTCAAGTGCACACCGTCCGCGCTACCCTGCACCAGAGAGCGAAGGACGTGTGCTGCCATCTCCGGCGGTTCGAATGAAGTATAATACGGATAAAGAGTGTGCTCTCGCGCCAATGCCTCCGACGTCAGTCCCCTTCCCGGCGGGATACGCTCGGCGAGAACGCCGAGGCTGCCTTGCAGATCCACTGCAGCAATAGCGGTGCTGCGTCCGAACAGTTCTTCCGCAGTCCCCTTGGGGCTCGAAGAACCGGTGTGCCGGTGATAGCGGGCCAGCACGCTGTACAGAAGTTCGCCGGGGTAGACTTGCGGGAAGTAGGACAACATGCCGAATTATTCGTGATCAGGAAAGGAAGCTGTCGCATGGCAGAAGTTGTTGATGAAAAGCGGGCCGCTGAAATCGCGGCGGCCCTTCAGGCCGACATGTTGAACCAGGCGGAGTTTAACCGTCTTCTCGCGAGGCTTACCCCTTCCACCTCTGTCAATACCCCCGACACTCGAGCGCGCCGCGCATCTTGTCCTGGATGCTCCGGTGGGGAGGCCCCAAAAGTTTCGTGGTCGTCCTAGCATCCTGAAAGCCCTGCAAAGGCGGCATCAGGAAGAGGTTTTCGACCTGCAACGCATTTTCACGTATGCTTTGAGCGCCACCGCGGCAGGGCTTGGCATCAGCGCCAACGGCACCGGGTGGCATGAATCCAAGATCGACCGATGGGCAGCGAACGACAACGCACCGACGAGGAAGAGTCGTCTTGACTCTTCTTTAGAGTACGGTCAATGTCCGTACATGAAGGAGATCGCCATGGCCCAGATGCAATCCAATCGTGACGACCGCATCGAGTTGCGCACCACGCGCGACGAAAAGCGGCTTCTGGCGGCTGCCGCCGCGCTTGAGCGGCTTGACGTGACCAGCTTCATCATGCGTGCCGTCCTGCCCGCCGCGCGCGATGTGATCGAGAAAGCCGAGCGCATCTCGCTATCAGAGCGGGATTCCCTGCGCGTGCTCGACCTTCTGGAAAACCCGCCAGCTCCTACACCGGCCCTGCTTGCCGCCGCCCGCCGCCGCGTCGCGCGAGGCGGCAAGAGTGCTTGATTGGCGGGAAGAACCGATCGGACGCAGCCATGACCGGAAGGCGTTCGATTGCGGCGTGCCGGAGCTAAACGAGTATTTGCGCCGGCACGCCCGCCAGAACCATGAGGGCGGTGGCTCCAAGACCTTCGTGGCGGTGGCTCCAGCCGCGCCGGAAACCATTCTCGGATATTATTCCATCAGCCCTGCCTCGATCGCCTTCGCAAAGGTTCCCACGGCGTTGACCAAAGGGCTCGGCCGGTACGAGGTCGCTGTGTATCGGCTGGCTCGTCTGGCCGTGGCGCTTCCGATGCAGGGCCAGAGGCTTGGGGGCGATCTGCTGCTGGCGGCGGGCGCGCGGGCTCTTGCCGTGGCGGCTCAGGTCGGCGGGGTGGCGCTGGCGATCGACGCCAAGGACGAAAAGGCTGCGCACTGGTACGAACGCTTTGGCGCGATGCCCTTACTCGACAGTAGCCTGCTCAGCCTGATCCTGCCGTTCCAATCCATCATCGAAGCTCTCGACATCGCGCAAGGCGAAGCCGTCTAGAGCCGTCCGACACGGTTCAGATTTCCCGTCCTTTGTCACGCTGTTTTTTTTGCTGCTGATGCAGCGCCTGCGTCAACTCCTTCTCGCCTCACGGATTAAGGGTTAGCGGTGTTCTCAGACCATGGGATCAGCGTTTTGGCTGGCGGCATAGGCCCAAGGCATGAGTTCATCGATTTTGCGCATCGGCCAGCCGTTGACGAGGCGTGAGAGAA
>NZ_JAHFZG010000036.1 GCF_018619475.1 Rhodomicrobium sp. Az07 | reverse complement strand
GTTTCGACGCATCGCTACGAGATATGAAAAAACCGCCCGAAACTACCGCTCCATGATCGCTCTCGCAGCAACCATCTTGTGGATCCGATAAATGTCCACACTTCCTAGCCCGTGGGGAAGAGGCTCGGCAGGGCGGCTATGCTGTAGCCGCAGAGTATGACCGCCATCAAGGTCGTCTGGTCGTCAACCTCAACAATGGCGTCACGGTCATGGTGCCGGTGCATCTGCTGGAAGGTCTGGCCGACGCCGAGGCTGACGACCTGGCCGAGATCGAGATTACCCCCACTGGTCTCGGGCTGCACTGGCCCCGCCTGCGGGGGAACCCGGGATGAGGATCTCCGCAACCGCGGTGGATACGGTCTATCCCCGCGCCTGCGGGGGAACCGTCGGCCAGGTCGAGAAGATGGCCGAGAAAGGGGGTCTATCCCCGCGCCTGCGGGGGAACCTTTGTGTGCGTGACCTCGACGCCTCCACGCCAGGGTCTATCCCCGCGCCTGCGGGGGAACCACGATAGGAATGTCCGAGACGGAAAGTCAGTCGGGTCTATCCCCGCGCCTGCGGGGGAACCTGAATATGATAGGTACAATCGCAGGAAAGGAACGGTCTATCCCCGCGCCTGCGGGGGAACCCACGCGGGCACTGGAAACAGAGAAAGAGGTGAGGGTCTATCCCCGCGCCTGCGGGGGAACCGACTTCGTTTAAGGAGGCCCGATGACATTGCAGGGTCTATCCCCGCGCCTGCGGGGGAACCCGAGGGCTATAACCTCCCGCCGATGACTGTGCAGGTCTATCCCCGCGCCTGCGGGGGAACCCGATCAACCAGTGGTCGATGCCCGATGAAGTGGGGTCTATCCCCGCGCCTGCGGGGGAACCGTGCTCAAGGGCGCCTGCTACATCTCGGACGAGGGTCTATCCCCGCGCCTGCGGGGGAACCCCGATTATAGGTCGGCAGAATATTTTCGGGGCGGGTCTATCCCCGCGCCTGCGGGGGAACCCTTGCGCGGCGGCTTTAATCGAGCCTCGATTACGGTCTATCCCCGCGCCTGCGGGGGAACCCGGAATAGCTGACGGGAACCTCATAGACAAAAGGGTCTATCCCCGCGCCTGCGGGGGAACCGGCGCGGCAAGTGTGTTTCGTGGACCTGATCGGGGTCTATCCCCGCGCCTGCGGGGGAACCTCTGCCTGCGGGGGAACCACGGTCGATCCCGATCTGAACGATCCAATGCCGGGTCTATCCCCGCGCCTGCGGGGGAACCGCATTGGTGCAGCTTCGATGAATCTACCAACCGGGTCTATCCCCGCGCCTGCGGGGGAACCCGTACACCGCGCTGCACCATGCGGCAAGAGGCGGGTCTATCCCCGCGCCTGCGGGGGAACCTCAAACTGGAAGGCGCGCCGACTGACGGCAAAAGGTCTATCCCCGCGCCTGCGGGGGAACCGTCGCAATCGGTGGTAGTGTTGTCGCCGGAGTGGGTCTATCCCCGCGCCTGCGGGGGAACCGATCCATCCTCATTCCTCCTTAAAAAAGCGCCGGGTCTATCCCCGCGCCTGCGGGGGAACCGCGAACTTCCCGTATGCGTTGTTCAGGATCAACGGTCTATCCCCGCGCCTGCGGGGGAACCTTGTTGGTATTGACGGCGACAAACGGCGTCGGGGGTCTATCCCCGCGCCTGCGGGGGAACCCCAGATCGCGCCGAACGCATAAAGGATCGGATGGGTCTATCCCCGCGCCTGCGGGGGAACCCCTCGTTTTCCGCCATCGCTTCCGCTTGCTTCGGGTCTATCCCCGCGCCTGCGGGGGAACCGGAAGATCAAGAAGGGCGCGCAGAAATGGACCGGGTCTATCCCCGCGCCTGCGGGGGAACCGAAGCGCTCGCCACGATCTTCGACAGCACAGCCGGTCTATCCCCGCGCCTGCGGGGGAACCGCGTCGGATCGATTCGCACGGTAGTATCTCCGGGGTCTATCCCCGCGCCTGCGGGGGAACCAAGGCTGGCACGGCCCGCACCGAAGCGCTGATGGGTCTATCCCCGCGCCTGCGGGGGAACCGGTTCTTCGATCCGCAACGCGGGGCGCAAAAACGGTCTATCCCCGCGCCTGCGGGGGAACCGTGCCAGCGTCCACGAGTTGGTTCAGAAGCGAGGGTCTATCCCCGCGCCTGCGGGGGAACCCGGCGGCTATGATCGCGGCGGCGCATATTGGGGGGTCTATCCCCGCGCCTGCGGGGGAACCCGTCTCTAGGTTGTGGTAGGGGTGTTGCGTCAGGGTCTATCCCCGCGCCTGCGGGGGAACCGATTATGGCCAATATCACTCCAGCAAAACGCGGGGTCTATCCCCGCGCCTGCGGGGGAACCGCTCCGGCGCAGGATTGCTGAATTGGTACGATGGGTCTATCCCCGCGCCTGCGGGGGAACCGCTTGCGCTTAACGGCTCGCTCACCCTTCCCGCGGTCTATCCCCGCGCCTGCGGGGGAACCTCGAATGCCATCAAGCCGTGGGCCGAGAAGTCGGGTCTATCCCCGCGCCTGCGGGGGAACCCAGCCGCCCAGGTTCGGGGCTGGAATTATTCAGGGTCTATCCCCGCGCCTGCGGGGGAACCGCGCACGGGCCGATTTCCCATGAGGCGATTTCGGGTCTATCCCCGCGCCTGCGGGGGAACCAAAAGCTCCGTTTGGCTATTCAATTTCGGGGCCGGTCTATCCCCGCGCCTGCGGGGGAACCACGCCGCCGACGACACCGGCGGTCAACAAGCCGGGTCTATCCCCGCGCCTGCGGGGGAACCCGCCGGTCGCATCGCTCAAGGACGCTCAGAACGGGTCTATCCCCGCGCCTGCGGGGGAACCAGGGCAGGCGGGATGAAAGCGAGGAAGCGGCGGGGTCTATCCCCGCGCCTGCGGGGGAACCGACGGTGTCGACCACGACCGCCGAAGTGCCGGCGGTCTATCCCCGCGCCTGCGGGGGAACCCTATGCTGTGCCGCATATGCCCGCGCTCGAAGCGGTCTATCCCCGCGCCTGCGGGGGAACCGATTGACGAGCAAGGGCAAGCCTCTAAGGCCAGGGTCTATCCCCGCGCCTGCGGGGGAACCTCACCACATGAGGATTTGCGGCCATTGTTTTTGGGTCTATCCCCGCGCCTGCGGGGGAACCATTGCCGTGTAACGCGCGGTGACAATGGAGAAGGGTCTATCCCCGCGCCTGCGGGGGAACCACGCGTCCGTGGCGGCGACGATAGCGATACGCGGGTCTATCCCCGCGCCTGCGGGGGAACCGTCGTCTGACGATCCGCGCAGCTGGCGGTTAAAGGTCTATCCCCGCGCCTGCGGGGGAACCGATGCATAGCGGTCGTATCCCCGCGCCGTTGGGGGTCTATCCCCGCGCCTGCGGGGGAACCCTAGGCTTTACTCTCTGGAAACAGGGAGCCGCGGGTCTATCCCCGCGCCTGCGGGGGAACCGCGGCCCCGTCTTCGGCGATCAGCCATGCGGCGGGTCTATCCCCGCGCCTGCGGGGGAACCGAGGACGAGGCCCGCGACATCCTGAGAAACACGGGTCTATCCCCGCGCCTGCGGGGGAACCTCCGCAAATGTTGTCCATGCCCCGCCCGGCACAGGTCTATCCCCGCGCCTGCGGGGGAACCCGCAATCCGCTCATAGAATCTTTGAGCAGGAAGGGTCTATCCCCGCGCCTGCGGGGGAACCGGTTCTTCGATCCGCAACGCGGGGCGCAAAAACGGTCTATCCCCGCGCCTGCGGGGGAACCGGGCTCAATGGCGTCAAAGATAGCGACGTAACGGGTCTATCCCCGCGCCTGCGGGGGAACCGTGCGCAAGAGCGCACAGACCGGCTTCACCACGGGTCTATCCCCGCGCCTGCGGGGGAACCTGGGCAAGCCCCAGGACGCTCGGCTTGTCCGGGGGTCTATCCCCGCGCCTGCGGGGGAACCTTTCACGAACTCATGACGGCCGAGGAAAAGGAGGGTCTATCCCCGCGCCTGCGGGGGAACCCGACTGATTGCACAAGAGGTGTGGCTGTGGTGGGGTCTATCCCCGCGCCTGCGGGGGAACCTGATGACGCCGGAGTCGTAGTCAGCCATGAGGGGGTCTATCCCCGCGCCTGCGGGGGAACCCGTCGAGCAAATACGCGGACTTATGTAGCAAACGCAGGGAAGAAAATCCATGAGAGTCAGTGAGTTGTCCTCTAAAACAAGAGGATGGCCGAACCTCACATCATCTCGGGATTGAAGGCGAAGCAGGAAGAGCTTCGCCGCCGAATCTCCGACCTCGAAAAGAGGATCAAGGAGACGCGAAGCGACCTTGCCACCATCACAGAAGCCTTGCGCATTTGCGGCGACACAGCGCCAACGTCGAAGCCGGGGAACCTGTTCAAGCCGGGGGAACTCTCCCGCATCATCCTTGACGCTCTAGGTCACCGACTCGTAAGCCCGCAGCCAGATACGGACTGACGCAAGCTTGACGGATGCGAGGAAATTGTCGTCGCGCTTGTCGTATCGGGTTGCGACGGCGCGGAAATG
>NZ_JAHFZG010000035.1 GCF_018619475.1 Rhodomicrobium sp. Az07 | reverse complement strand
TGCGATCCGCCCCGCGCACAAAGCTCGTCATCGAATCCTCCTCGCCGCCTTGCGAGGAGAGTCTAGGCAGATTCACTGTTCCAAAGCTGGACTTCTCACACAACCTCGGCCTGAACCAGACTGCTCTAACGGTTTGGTGTCGACTGCATATTTCTGATCTGGTCTGCGGTCATCGAGTTTGAGGAAATCCGGTTTCCATCGAACCTCAGGTCTTGAGCAGGTATCGAGATCCGCTTTTCCCCGAGCCCCAGGAAGCCGCCAACATCAAGGAGAACCGCTGAAATCTGCCCGCCCGAACTTGTCTCAACGTCAGCAACCTCACCGGCTTGCTGCCCCTTCATCCCATAGATAGCTTTGCCGACGATTTCGTCGCGACGCATGGTTGCGATGGGGTTGCGTTGACTATCCTTATCGGCGAAGCCTGCGTTGTTCGACCGGCTTTGCTGAACATCAGCTGACTGGCTTTGCGGCCTCGATTGCTCAATATTTACATCGGGCTTGCCAGCTTGCTCCACCTTGACCTGGGGCTCGCTCGGGCGTTCGAAGGAGACATCGGGCTTTGCCTGCTGAACCTTAACATCAGGTTTCGGTTGATTGATCGTGACCTGAGGCTTCGGCTGCTCGACCCGCACCGTCGGGGCCGGCTGCTCGACCCGCACCGTCGGGGCCGGCTGCTCGACCTGCACCGTCGGGGCGGCTTGTTGGACAGCGACACGAGGGGGCTGCTGCTGAACTTGGATTTCGGCGCCCTGCTGTGATTGTCCACTGGCCGAAGCTCCAGACGATCGATCGGCGAACTGCCTCTGAGATGAACCAGGTCCTTGGGCGATCTTTGTTTGAAGCGATTGCACTGTCTGCTCGACCTGCTGCAGTGCTGAAGCCATTGCCTTGGGATCTTGCCGTTGCTGTGAAAGCGCCTGTTGAGCATTCTTTATTGACGACAGCGTCTTTTGAGCCTGGGACTGAGCATCGCCGGAGCCTGTCATCGGCTGAATCTCGGTGTTCAGGGTATTCAAAGCCTCGGAAGCTTTATCGCGTGGCTCCTTCAAGTTTCCGTCCTGGCCGGTTGCTTGTAACAGGGTTTCGCGCGCTCCCTTTAAGTTGTTAAGCGGCTCTTTGAATCGATTTTGGTTCGTTGCTTGCGCTCCGGCCGCGCCTGTATTGGACTGCGCCTCTGCGGCCGCAACTCCAAACGCCGTGCAGGCTGCAAGACCTAGCGCTGCTATTGTTAGCGCATGTTTGCCACTCTTCATTGTTCACCGATCTCCTTTCGCGATTGATTGCTCTTTTGGTAATGGGCGAGAGCGATTTTTGTCCCCACTGAAACTTCGATCGGGTGGCCTTTGATGGCCATCGTTGCGGATAGGGTTAACGAAAACTTTTTACCAGCAACTTCCCGCGCCGGCCGCCACGGAACCTACAGATCAGAAAGCAATTGGACAGTGTGGAACATGCAGATGGCGCAATGATCTCTCGCGCCTCTTCCTCAAGCGCTGGGGAGAGTGCGCCGCAAACTGCGCGTCTCCGACGACGGCGACCGGCTGATGGTGGCGATCCTGGCGGCCGTCCTTGTCGACGGTTTGCTGGCCGTTGAAGCGGCCTGCGCCGAAGCGTTCGGCAACGACCGCGTCGAACTGCATCAGAATCGGTTTGGCGGCGATGTTCGCTTGGCGCCAATCGCGCGTGCCGAGGTATCGCTTCAGCCGGGAGAGCTTCGGCCTGTCGTTTGCGGGAAGTTCCGATATTTCAGCCTGTTAAAGGCTATTGGCGCACCATGGAAAGTGAAGACGAGAACTTTGTGATTAAAGTGCGGCTATAGCTCTTTTGCCTCGCGTGACCCTTTTCATCTCAGGCAAGAGTAAGGCCGACACGCGCGTATCCCGGGGCGCCATTGCCGAGGTCGGTCGTTCCTGCGAAGCTCGGGATCAGCGGCACAGCCGCCTTCCCGGTATCGAACCACACCTCGACCGGCCTTGAGGCAGATGCAAATCGCCACGGCGTCGTGTCATGCACATGAGCGGTCGGGTTCGCCCTGAAATAGCGGAGGACTGCGTCCCGGTTGGTATCCGGCGCGCGAAGCAGAATTTCTGCGTGCTTCAGCGCCGCGAAGCCGCCGCCGCCATCGGCTCGGTAGTTGTTTGTCACCACCGCAAACTCGCGCGACAGGTCTAGCGGCTTCCCCTCAAAGCGGACATCGACGATGCGGCCCGACGGCTTCGTCACGTCGATCGCGTAGGTGAGACCGGCGATCGCGTCGAAATTGTAGGATGGGATTTTCTTGTTCACGAGCGGCTGTGCACCCGTGACGGAGGGATCGACCGTGTTGAAGACCCGTGCCGCCCATTCGAGCCAGGCTACGATCTGGGCACCCGTCGCCTTCACGACTGTGACGGTATTGCTGGAGTAGATGTAGAGATCGGCGACGGCGCGCATCGGCACCGGGCCTGCGGGGATGTCGATGAAACTGTCAGGCGTATAGCCCACGCGATAGGGCGCGGCGGCCGACAGAAGCGGCAGCTCACCGAATCCCGCAGCAGCCAGGAGCGGCTTTGCATAAGCGATCTGCGCTGCGTTCACGATGGCTGTCGTCGGGTCGTATCCGGCCCATACGAAATAGCTGTAGATCCGGGCATTGAGCGTGCCAACGGGCTGATCGACCCAGGCAACCGTACTTCCATGCGCGACTGCGATGGAAGCCGCTACCTCTGGATCAGATGTGGTCAGTTCGTGAACCGTGCCGCCCTCTCGCCGATAGATCGGACGAGCTTCGACATCCGCTTTCTCTACGATCCAGCGCTCGCCCTCTCGCCTCAAGCCGAGGTCGATGACGCCGAGATGGCTGCCCCAGAAGCCGGGCATCACGGCAGGCACGCCGTGAAGGCGCCCGGCAACCGAGTTTACTTCGCCAGCGTTGGCGTAGTCCTTGCCCGGAAAAACGCGATGAGCGTGACCGAGGAGTATGGCGTCGATGCCGGGCACGGCGGCAAGATGAAGCGCGCCGTGCTCCTCGCCCTCCGTCCACGCGCCGGTTCCGATGCCCGAATGGCAGAGCGCGACCAGAACATCGCATTTCGCCCTCAGCTCGGGGACGAGGCGTCGCGCTGTCAGCACGATGTCGCTTGCCTCGACGTTGCCCTCAAGGCGCGCCTTGTCCCACGACATGATCTGCGGGGGCAAGAAGCTGATGACGCCTATGCGCAACTCGTGCTCCGCGCCGGCGTCGTCCTTGAAGACGCGCTTCAGAACGGTGTACGGCGGAAGGAAAGCCGCGCCGCCAGCGCGAACGACATTCGCGCAGACAAAGGGGAAAGGTGCATTCTGAACCGTCGCCTCAAGAAAATCGAGGCCGTAGTTGAACTCGTGGTTGCCGAGGCCCGCTGCGTCATAGCCGAGCGCAGTCATCGTCGCGACGAGCGGATGCGGTTCGGAGCCGGGCGGTTGGGCGGCGATATAATCCGCGAGCGGGTTGCCCTGAAGAAAATCGCCATTGTCGAACAGCAGCGCGTTCGGGCTTTCGCGCCGTGCCGCGCGGATGAGCGTCGCAACCCGTGTCAAGCCGACCGTCGGATCGGGCTTCGCGCGGTAGTAATCCCAATCCATCACGAACATGTGGAGATCGGTTGTTTCGAGCAGCCGCACACGCATGCGCGGACCGGAGTCTCCTGCGAGCGCGTCCGACAAGCCGAATGTGGCCAGATATGCCGCCGCGCCAAGGGCGGTGCGGCGGGTTATTGCGATGCTCAATTACGTCTCCTGCATTGCGGTTCGCGGCGCTACGCCGCCTTCGCCCACGCGATCCGGCCGCGCCGCGTTGAGGGCAATCCTCACCTCAGACTCGGGGAGCGAGTGGCTGCCAAGGATGAGGCGTTTGAATTCGTCGTTCAGGTGCCCCTCGACGCGGTGCAGGAGGTTCAGCCCGAGCAGCGCGTAAAGCGCGGTGCCGATGCCGACCGCGGTTGCGATGAGCGCGGCAGCGATGCCACGGCTGACGGCGGCGGGGTCGGAAATGCCGCCGGATGACAGCGCGTTGAACGTGTCCATGATGCCGAGGATCGTTCCGAGCAAGCCGAGAAGCGGGGCCGCCGTCACGATGGTGTCCAGCACCCACAGCCGCGCCTCGACCTTGCCGCTCACTCTGATGAACAGGGTGGCGGACAAGTCTTCGAGCGCCTCGCGTGTTGCGCCGGGCGACCGAAGCGCCCCGACATAGGTCGCGAGGCTTCGCGTGAGCAGGTCTCGCGAGCGGAATGCTGTCGCGGGGACGGGTCCGGAGCCGTGAACCACGGCTCCGAGCTTTCTGGTGCGAAGGGCGAGCAGCCCGTAATAGACGAGCCGCTCGACCACCACGAATGTGAGCACCACCACCGATCCGTAGAGGATGTTGATGCACACATCGTGGAAATATGCCGTGTCGATATTCACTATCAGAGACCTGTGCTGAAGGTCACCAGGAACGAGGCATCCTGGCCGAGATAGTACGTCGGCATTTGAGAAGCGGACGGTGCAGCAATAATTGCGCCGTTCACGCCTTTTGTTTCTTTGGCGTTGTTCTTTATGCCGTTGACGCCGGTAAGATCGCTGGTGTTGAAGATGTTATACACATTCAGCTTGATTTCAGGGCGCTTCAGCCAGCCGAAATCGTCGAACCGGTAGCCGATCATGGCATCGACGCGACCGAAGCTGTCGATTTCCTCGTCGTTCATGAAGGTCGAGTACTGCGCCCCGATCCACTTGACGCCGATGTTGCCGATGATGTGGTCGTCGTCATAGTCGAGGCCGAGGCTGTGCGAGAAGTCATCATTTCGGCATGACAGGGCCAAGGCAGGCGCGGCCAGTTCAGCAGCCGCCTTGGAGCGATGGATCCGCGATGACGCCCGGTATCAAG
>NZ_JAHFZG010000034.1 GCF_018619475.1 Rhodomicrobium sp. Az07 | reverse complement strand
ACGACCGGAATGGTCGCGCCGATGGTGCTCGATGGCCCGATCAACGGCGATTGGTTCGAGGCCTATGTCGCACAGGTTCTGGTGCCGGAACTGCGCCATGGCGACATCGTCATCATGGACAATCTGTCGAGCCACAAGCGCGTCTCGGTGCGCGAAAGGATCGAAGCGGCCGGCGCCACATTGCTGTTCCTCCCGCCCTACAGTCCAGGTAAGCGGTGCTCCGGGGCCCTTCGGGTTTGCATAGCGGGGTAAATGCGGTTCCTCTACGACCGTCGCATGCAACGGACAGTGCACTTTTCTGACGACAGATCTGACGACCCAAAGTAAGCGATGCGCCGTCACAGGGCCGCGGCATATGCCCAGGGCATAAGCTCATCGATGCGGCGCGCAGGCCAGCGGTTCACGAGCTTGGTCAGCACATCGGTGAGCCAAGCGTTCGGGTTGACGCCATTGAGTTTGCAAGTCTCGACGAGCGACGCCAGACATGCCCAGTTTTGTGCGCCCTGATCGTGTCCGGCGAAGAGACTGTTCTTGCGATTCAATGCAATAGGCCGCATTGAACGCTCAATGGTGTTGGAGTCTATTTCGATGCGTCCGTCATCGAGGAAGCGGATCAAGCCGTTCCATTGGTTCAATCCGTATTGCATGGCATCGCGAACAGGCGACGACTTGGAGACGCGCTTGAGGCAATCCTCGAACCAGGATTTCAGGTTTTCGACTTCAAGCCGTGATCGTGCCTGACGGACGGCGCGCCGCTCTTCCGGCGGGCGCCCTCGGATGTCGTCCTCGATCTTGTACAGTCTCCGGATGCGCTCCAGCGCCTCTTGGGCGATAGGCGCCGGCCCCTTGGCGGCGATCTCGTAAAATCGTCTGCGCAGGTGGGCCCAGCAATAGGCGAGCGTCACCGGTCCGCCGCGGCGACCGGGACGGACAAGGATGTTATAGCCGTCATAGCCGTCGACCTGCAGAACGCCCGAGAAGCCCTCAAGCAGCGTCTCCACATGTTTGCCGCCGCGGCCCGGCGCGTAGGAATAGATTACGGCGGGCGGCGTTTTCCCGCCCCACGGCCGGTCGTCGCAGGCCAGAGCCCAGAAGTAGCCGGGCTTGGTCTTGCCTCGGCCCGGATCGAGAACCGGGCAGCGCGTTTCGTCGGCGAACAGCTTGTCCATTCCCTTTAGGATGACGACGAGGCGCTCGTAAACCGGCTGCAGTTCGGCCGCCGCGGCCCCCGCCCAAGACGCAAGCGTCGAGCGGTCGAGAGGAATGCCCTGGCGGGAGAAGATTTGCGCCTGGCGGTACAGCGGCAAGTGATTGGCGTATTTCGACACGACGAAGTCGGCGATGAGCGCTTCGGTGGGAATGCCGCCCTCGATCAGCCGCGGCGGCGCAGGCGCCTGAGCCACGGCCTCCCCGCAAGGGCAAGCGTATTTGGGACGGCGGGTGACGATCACGCGGAAGACGGCCGGTATTTTGTCGAGGCGTTCGGACCTTTCTTCGCCGATCACGTGCATGGCCTTGCCGCAGCAGGGGCAAAGCGTGTTTTCCGGCTCGATGATCTGTTCAATTCGCTGCAGATGCGAGGGAAGCGCGCCCCGGTTCGCGCGGCGTTTCTTCGCCTGCGCGCGTTTAAGCTTTTCGTCTTTCTTCTCTTCTTCGGCTTCCGCCTTGGCGCTGTCGGTCTCAAGCTCTTCCAGAACCAAGGCGAGTTGGTCTTCGCTCAAGCGCTCGGATTTGCGGCCGAAGCGCGCCCGCCGCAGCACGGCGATGATGTGATGAAGCTTCTCATTGGCGGCGTTGAGCGCGTCGCGTTCCGCCGCCAGCCCATCGCGCTCTTCCATGAGCAGCCGCTTCGCAACCTGCTCGGCGAGAACAAGCGCGCGCAGGCCGTTGACATCGTTGGGAAGCGCATCGGGTGAAGCGATCATGACGGCAGTTTCAATGATTTGCCTGCCACTTCCAGTAGAAATTACTGACTTTACGCTGGCAAGTTATAGCGTCGCCGTTGGCCGCTGAACCCGCTGCGCGTGAACCCGGGTCCAATCCAGGCCCTCGAGAAGCGCGGACAACTGGGCCGGCGACAGACGCATCACGCCGTCCTCGATCTTAGGCCAGCGGAATTGGCTCCCCTCCAGGCGCTTGATCAAAAGGCATATGCCCGTTCCATCCCAGAACAGCAATTTTATCCTGTCAGCCCGCTTCGAGCGGAACACATAGATTACCCCCGAAAACGGATCGGCCTTGAACTCCGCCTCCACGATCGCTGCGAGCCCCATAGCGCCTTTGCGGAAATCGACCGGCTTCGTGGCGATCAGCACCCGCACATTCGTCGGCGGAACGTAAGCATCCGGTGGGGGCCGCGGCGTGAACGCTTGCGGTTGATGACTACGCCGCCAGTTGCAGGCCGGGCTGCTTCCATTCCCAAGGCAGCAGCTCATGGAGTCGGCTTTGCGGCAGGCCGGCGATGCGGGCGAGGACGTCAGCGAGCCAGGCCAGAGGATCGACGCCATTGAGTTTCGCCGTCATGATCAACGTCACCATAAACGCGGCCCGGTCGGCGCCGCGATCTGAACCGGCGAAGAGCCACGACTTTCTTCCGAGCGCAAAGCCTCTCAGCGCTCGTTCGGCCGAGTTGTTGCTTAGGCAGATGCGGCCGTCGCCAAGGAAAGCGGCGAACCGATCCCAGCGCTTGAGCAGATAATCGATGGGCCTGGCGACGGAAGCGGAGCGCGACAATCGGGAGCGCTCCTCGCCAAGCCAGGCTTTCAGATCGGCCAGAAGCGGCGCGCTTCGCTCCTCGCGTATGCGCAGGCGCTCGCTGGCGGGAAGGCCGTTGATGGAGCGCTCGATGTCGAACAGCGCGTCGATGCGTTTCACCGCCTCAAGCGCGATCGGCGAGATGGCCGGCGCCTGTTTGCCGCGCCTTGCGTTGGCGGCGATGTCGGCCAGTTCGAAGAACTGGCGCCTGGCGTGCGCCCAACACACCGCCGAGACGATGGCGCCTTTTTCGCGCGCCGGATCGTAAAGCCCGTTATAGCCGCTATAGGCGTCGGCCTGCAAAATGCCGGCGAAGTCTCGGAGATGCTGCTCGGGATGCTCCTGCCTTCGATCCCGCGAGGCGTAATAAAGGGCGGCCGGCGGCGCGGTCCCGCCAAAGGGTCGGTCATCGCGAACATAGGTCCAGATGCGGCCGGTGACGGTCTTGCCCTTCGCCAGGATCGGCACGGTCGTGTCGTCGCCGAAGAGCCGTTCGGCCGACAGAACATGGGACTCGATCAGCGCATGAAGGGGTTGCAGCGCCGCCATGCAGGACCCGACCTGACCGGCCAGCGTCGACACGCTGAGCTCGACGCCTTCGCGGGCATAGCGCTCGCTCTGCCGGTTGAGAGGCTGATGCTGGCCGAACTTCTCGAACAGGATCATGGCCAGAAGGCTCGGTCCGGCAAAACCGCGCGGCGTCGCATGAAACGGCGCGGGCGGCTGCGCGATACTCTCGCAAGCCCGGCAGGAGAACTTCTCCCGCACCGTCTGGATGACTTTCCAGCGGCGCGGAACAACCTCGAGCGTCTCGGTGACGTCTTCGCCGAGCTTCGACAGCTTCGTCGAGCCGCAAGACGGACAACATGTCGGCGCCGGGATCACCACGCGCTCGCGCGGCAGATGCGCCGGGAACGGCTTCCGCGATGGACGCTTGCGCGTAGGGGATGGCGTGCCTTGCGTCCGGGCCGCAGCTTGTTCGGCCAGAAGCTCATCCTCGGCCGCGGCCGTTTCCAGCTCTTCGAGCTGAAGCTCCATCTGCTCCAGGAGCCGCGCCTTGTGCTCCGAGCGGACACCATAGAGCGCGCGGCGCAGCTTCTCGATCTCGAGCTTGAGATGGGCGATCAGCGCGTCTGTGCTGGATGTCGCCGCGCGAGCGCGAGCCGCAACGGCTTCGGCGTCCAGGCGGGCGGCGCGCTCGGCGAGGATCATCGCATGCGCGGCGGCAAGGTCGGAAGGAAGAGCGTCAAGCGGCGTGGTCACCCGACAAGAGAATCATGGTTCGCCAGCGTTTTCAAAGGCAAACCGTCAGCCAACCGAAGTCGGTCTCCAGGTTTTTTGCGGATTGCGCCAATCGATCCCGGAGAGCAGATAGCCAAGCTGCGCGGGCGAAATCGAGATCGCGCCGTCCGCCGGGCTCGGCCACAAGAATTTGCCTCGCTCCAGACGCTTCGTAAAAAGGCAGGCGCCCTGGCCGTCATGCCAGATCACCTTCAACAGGTCGCCCCGGCGGCCGCGAAAGCAAAACAGATGGCCGCTCAAAGGATCGCGCCGCAAAACCTCCTGGACCTGCAACGACAGCGACGGAAAGCCCCTGCGCATGTCGGTGTGACCCGTCGCCAGCCACACCCGCACGCCGGTCGGAACCGGGATCATCTTTGTCTCCCGTCCACAATCTCGAGAATGCGCTTCAAGGCCCCCATGTCGGCGCCCGGCCCGACCCGCACGCGCCGCCCGTTTAAAAGCTCGATCTCGATGCGGCTGTCAGCGGCGGGCGCGTCGCCGGTGGTGTGATCGCAGTTCGTGTCGCGGTTCTTCGCTGACGCCGTCAGAGAGACCGGCAGGAATGCCGGCGCGGGCTCTGGCTTCTCGTCGTTCTTCGCCAGCTTCCTCCAGCGAAAGAGAAGGCTCGGCTTGATCCCATGCCTACGGGCGACCGCTGACACATTCACGCCGGGCTGCAAAGCCTCGGCGATGATCGCCTGCTTCTCGTCCTCGCTCCAGCGGCGCCGGGTATCAGCAACTACGGAATACCGGCGGGCAAAAGTATCTCCAGACATAGGCACGGGCATAGCTCCTGTCGCGACAAGCGTCACAGACAAGACATGTCTCTTACCCGCCCCGCAAGGCGGCCTTCAGCGGATGCTTACGGCGGAACGATCATGTGGCGGCCTTCACCGCGCGCAGCACCGCCGCAAGAGCCTTGGTGTCAATAGCGCCGCGCGTGCGCACCGTCGCGCCGCCAAGCACAATTTCGATCAGGGGAGCTTCAGCAACTGGAGCCGCCGCTTTCGCCGCTTCGGCCGGCGCCGTGGGACGATCATCGGCGATCATCACCGGCGCAAAGGCCGGCGTTCCAAACACGAGCCCGGTCTTCCGCTTGCGAAACTCGTTGCGCCAATTGAACAATTGCTGAGGCCGCAAACCATGACGCCGAGCCACGTCCGAAATCACGACGCCGTCCTGGCAGCTCTCCGCGATGATCGAAAGCTTCTGCTCATCCGACCAATCCCGGCGCCGCTCCACGCCCGTGATCACCTCGACCCGCCGTATCGGCGTGGCCTCGGTTTTGACCCTACGGTCAACTTTAGAGTTGAAACGATCCCTGCTCATCGGCGGGAAACATGCCTTCGCCCGCCAAGCCTGTGAAGATGCGGTCGGAGCACCGCTATCTTTAGCAGGCTGCTGAAATAGTCCAGTCTCGACAGCGGTTTGAGAACATGATTCACCCTCAGCACGGTAACGGCGGGGGTGATGATGCGCGGGATGGACGAGACGAGCGGATCGCTGTTCAGCTATGTCGATCTGG
>NZ_JAHFZG010000033.1 GCF_018619475.1 Rhodomicrobium sp. Az07 | reverse complement strand
AGTTTCGACGCATCGCTACGAGATATGAAAAAACCGCCCGAAACTACCGCTCCATGATCGCTCTCGCAGCAACCATCTTGTGGATCCGATAAATGTCCACACTTCCTAGAGCCCGTTCCGATCTGACTGCGATTCAGTCAGATCGGATCCGGCTCTAGTAGACCCGCGCCTTCGGCTGGATGTACTGCACATCGTTTGTCAGCGTGTGCTTATGCACCGGACGGTAATCGAGCGTCACGGTGCGCTTCTCGTCGTCGCCATAGGCGAGCGTGTGCTTCATCCAGTTCTCGTCGTCACGGTTCGGGAAGTCCTCGCGGGCATGCGCGCCCCTACTTTCCTGCCGGGCATGCGCGCCCGACACCGTGGCGAGAGCCAGGCCGATCATGTTGTTGAATTCGAGCGTCTCGGTAAGGTCCGTGTTCCAGACGAGCGAGCGGTCGGTGACACGAATGTCCTCGATACCGTCCCACACTTCCTTGATGAGCCTCACGCCCTCTTCGAGCACGTCGGCTTGACGGAACACCGCGCAGTTGTTCTGCATGATGCGCTGCATCTTGCCGCGAAGCTCGGCGGTGGGCGTCGAGCCGCTGGCGTGGCGGAAGCGGTCGAGCCGCGAGATGGCTTCCTCGCCTGCGTTGGCCGGGAGGCTCGCCTGCGTCTCGTTCTGTTCGATGGTCTCGGCGCAGCGCAGCGCCGCCGCGCGGCCGAACACCACGAGGTCGATCAGCGAATTCGAGCCGAGACGGTTCGCGCCGTGCACGCTCGCGCAGGACGCCTCGCCGATGGCCATCAGGCCGGGGATCGTCGCGTCCGGATCGCCCGCGCGCGGGTTGATCGCCTCGCCCAGGTGGTTCGTCGGGATGCCGCCCATATTATAATGAACGGTCGGGATTACCGGGATCGGCTGACGGCGAAGGTCGACGCCCGCAAAAATCTGCGCGCTCTCGGTGATGCCGGGGAGGCGCTCGGCAAGGATCTTCGGGTCGAGATGATCGAGGTGAAGGTAGATGTGGTCCTTGTTCGGCCCGACACCGCGCCCCTCGCGAATCTCGATGGTCATCGAGCGCGAAACCACGTCGCGGCTCGCCAGATCCTTCGCGTGCGGCGCGTAGCGCTCCATGAAGCGCTCGCCTTCGGAGTTCGTGAGATAGCCGCCCTCGCCGCGCGCGCCCTCGGTGATGAGCACGCCCGCGCCGTAGATGCCGGTCGGATGGAACTGCACGAACTCCATGTCCTGCAACGGAAGCCCCGCGCGCAGCACCATGGCGTTGCCGTCGCCCGTGCAGGTATGCGCGGACGTGGCCGAGAAGTAGGCGCGGCCATAGCCGCCCGTGGCGATGATCGTCTTCTTCGCCCGGATGCGATGGATGGAGCCGTCCTCCAGCGATAGCGACATCACGCCCCGGCAGATGCCGTCGTCCATCAGGAGGTCGAGCGCGAAATGCTCCACGAAGAAGTCGGCCGAATAACGAAGCGACTGGCCATAGAGCGTATGCAGCATGGCGTGGCCGGTACGGTCGGCGGCGGCGCAGGTGCGCTGTGCCGGTGGGCCTTCGCCGAACTCGGTGGTCATTCCGCCGAACGGACGCTGATAGATCTTGCCCGCTTCGGTTCGGCTGAAGGGCATGCCGTAGTGCTCAAGCTCGTACACGGCGGCGGGCGCATTGCGGCAGAGATATTCAATCGCGTCCTGATCGCCGAGCCAGTCCGACCCCTTAACGGTGTCGTACATGTGCCAGCGCCAATCGTCCGGCCCCATGTTGCCGAGCGCGGCGGCGATGCCGCCCTGCGCGGCGACGGTATGCGAGCGTGTCGGGAAAACCTTGGTGACACAGGCCGTCTTCAGGCCCGCCTGCGCACAGCCGAGCGTAGCGCGAAGCCCCGCGCCACCCGCGCCGACCACGACCACGTCGAAGGAGTGATCGTGAATCTTGTAGGCGCGCCCGTTGACCGTGGGAGCGGCAACGCCGTTCAGTATTGCATCCGCCATGAGACTAATTTCCAAGGAAAAGCTTCAGGATCGACAGCACGCCGACAACGGCGATCACGATCACGAAGAATGTGTTCAGGAAGAGAAACGGAACCTTGAGGCCGTGGGGCATGTATTCTTCAACGGGAACCTGCATGCCGAGGCGCATGTGAATGGCGGTCGAGATCACCACGAGGATCGACGCGATCGCGTTGAACGGGTGGCCGAAAAATGCCTTCACTTCGCCAAGCGGCGCGCCAGCGAGCGTAAGCCCGGTGTAGACGAGGAACGCCACCACGAAAAGGTTCGAGACCGCCGTGAGCCGCTGCGCCCAGAAATGGTCTGTGCCGGGACCGCCGATGGCGGAGCCGAGGCCGCGGACCTTCTTGAGTTCCGTTCTATAGGTCGTCGTCGGCATCAGCGGATCCCCCAGTGCGACAGAGCGTAACCCCAGATGATGGCCGTCAGCGTGAGCGATCCGAACAGCGTCGCCCAGGACAGGAACTTGACGGCGGGCTTGGAGAAGCCCCAGCCCACGTCCCATACGAAATGACGGATGCCGCCCAGCATGTGATGCATGACCGACCAGGTGAAGCCGATGAGAATGACGAGACCGAGCGGCGTGGCGAGATACGAACTGACCGTATTGAAGGCCTGTTCACTCGTCGCGGCCGACGCGATCCAGATCGCGAGGATGAGGCTGCCAAAATAATTCGTGATCCCCGTCACACGATGCATGATCGAAAGGATCATGTTGATCTGGAAGCGGTAGATCGACAGATGCGGAGACATCGGTTTCGGCGCCAGCGGCCGTGTGCCCGCGATAGGCTTGGCTTCCGCCATCATGCAATCCTTCTTAACCCTCGATACAGTTTTTCTTAACGCCCGGGACTATATCGTTCCGCCCGACGGGCAGCAACAGACGGCGGCGCGGAACCGCTCAGGCTTTTCGGCGACAAATCCGGGCGGGACTCGAATCCGAACCAAGTTCTAGAACCGGTCCAGGATCCTGCAACTTCCTTACAGGCTCCGGCGGTGAAATGGAAATCGAATTTGCCGCGCTCGCGCCGTCTCGCTGTCTTGTGATCGCCTACAACCGCAGGCGCAGCAAAGGCTTGCGGGCCGCGCGGCTCCGTTCACGGTTTTGGTATACCAGCCATGGCGGCGACGCGTCGCAGCCCGATTGAGCGCGCCGCCGAGCCGGAAACTCAGCGCGGCAGCGCGGCCCAGTAGTCGAGGTCGAGCAGCGCGGAACCATCGTATTGCTCGCCTGCCTTGTAAGGGAAGTCGGCGCACGGCTTGTCCTTCGCCGCGATGAGTCGCAAGCGCAGCGCCCCCGCATCGTCGCGGCCCGGCAGCGGCTGCTTGTCGAGCACCTCGCTCCACGCGTACACGGTGTCGCCCGCGAAGGCCGGGGAGACGTGCCGCCCCGCATTGATGGCGGCGACGTGGAACGCGTTCTCAAGGCCGTTGAACGACAGCGCGCGGGCGAGCGAGATGATGTGCCCGCCGTAGATAAGGCGACGCTTGAAGCGGCCCTGCGCCTGTTCGTGCAGGTTGAAATGAACCTTCGCGGTGTTCTGGTAGAGGCGCGTGGCGATCTGGTGCTCGGCTTCTTCCAGCGTCATGGCGTCGAGATGATCGATCTTCTCGCCGACCTCGTAATCGCTCCAGCGCGCTGCGTTGCCGGAAAGCGCCGTGTCGTAGCCTTCAAGCGTCAGCGGCGGAAGCGCGCCGCCCAGTTCCGAGACATCGACGGCGGCCTTGAGGCTCGGCACGTGCGGCGCGGGCGCTTCGGCCGCCTCGTCGCGCTTCTTCACCATCACCCAGCGGACATAGTCCAGCACCGCTGCGCCGGTCTGATCGCGGCCCGTGGTGCGGACATAGACGACGCCCGATTGCTTGTTGGAGTTCTCCTTGAGGCCGATCACCTCGGACGTCGACGACAGCGTGTCGCCGGGGAACACCGGTTTCAGGAAGCGGCATTCCGCATAGCCGAGGTTCGCCACCGCGTTCAGAGACACATCGGGCACGGTCTTGCCGAAGACGATGTGGAACACGAGCAGGTCGTCGATGGGCGCCGCCGGATAACCGATGGCCTTCGCGAACGCGTCCGACGACTGCACCGCGAAGCGCGAGCCGTAGAGCGCGGTGTAAAGCGCGACATCGCCCGCCGTGACCGTGCGCGGCGTGGCATGCGCGATCACCTGCCCAAGCCTGAAATCCTCGAAATAGTTGCCCTGACGTGCCTTGCTCATGTCTTCTCCCGCTCGATCCGATTTGGAAGACCTCTTATCACCCACCCGTCACGGGAGGAAAGAAGGCGATTTCCCGCGCCCCCAGGACAGAAGTCTCATGCGACGCGCTGTCCTGATCGACCGCGGCGCGGACGAGGTGGGGCTTCGCAAAGGCGGCGGCGTAGTTTTCTCCGCGCGTTACGAGCCAGGCGACGACGTCGGCGACGGTGGCCACGTGCGCGGGCAGGACGACGCGCTCTTCCGGCGTGCCGGCGCGCTCGCGCATCCAGGCGAAATATTTGATCGTCACGTCCATCGGTTCTCTCGCATACGCATGAAATAAAGGACTGCGGTAACGAGGCTCAAGCCCGCCGCGATCCACAGCACGGCGAGGCCGATCGCGTGAAGCAGCGCGGCCAACTCAAACCCCGGCGCGAATAGCAAGAGAAGAGCCGCGTATTGCAGGGCGGTTTTCGCTTTCGCGAGCAGGCTCGATGAGGCTGCCATTCCTTGGGCGCGGGCGTCCAGCCTCAGAAGCGTTACCGCCGCTTCACGCGCGAGGATGATCGCGGCGGCGCTGACGTGGGTGCCCGAAATCGTACCGTCGAAAAGAAGTAGCGCGACACCTGTCGCGACAAAGACCTTATCCGCGACAGGGTCCAGCACCGCGCCGAGTGCCGATACCTCACCGCGTGATCGGGCGGTCCACCCGTCGAGAACATCGCTCGCCGCCGCGTATGCCACAAGCGCCGTCGCGATCTCCCTGGGCCAGCCGCAGAGTATCGCGAAGGCAAGCAACGGCGCTGCTGCGAGGCGCGATGCCGTGATCGCAATGCTGGGCCGGGGTATGAAGAGATGCGCTTGCATCGGTGGATCCGACATTTTCAGTCCAGGAGCTCACACGCATATAGAGCATTCCGAAACGAATGCGGCTCAAATTTTGTACTCGACGAGCGTGTGCCACAGTGGGGTAAACCAGCAGCGTCCCTGCATTGTTTGTAAGCGATGCGCCGTCACAGGGCCGCGGCATATGCCCAGGGCATAAGCTCGTCGATGCGGTGCGCGGGCCAGCGGTTGACGAGCTTGGTCAGCACATCAGCGAGCCAGGCATCCGGATTGACGTTATTAAGTTTGCAAGTCTCGATGAGCGACGCCAAGCATGCCCAGTTCTGAGCTCCCTGATCGTGTCCGGCGAAGAGACTGTTCTTGCGATTCAAAGCTATAGGGCGCATTGACCGCTCGACAGAATTGGAATCGATCTCGATGCGGCCGTCATCGAGGAAGCGGATCAAGCCGTCCCACTGGTTCAATCCGTATTGGATGGCGTCGCGAACAGGCGACGACTTGGAGACGCGCTTGAGGCAATCCTCGGACCAGGACTTCAAAGCCTCGACCTCAGGTCGGGCTCTCGCCTGCCGGACGGCGCGCCGCTCTTCCGGCGGGCGCCCTCGGATGTCGTCCTCGATCTTGTACAGTCTCCGGATGCGCTCCAGCGCCTCTTGGGCGATACGCGCCGGCCCCTTGGCGGCGATCTCGTAAAATCGTCTGCGCAGGTGCGCCCAGCAATAGGCGAGCGTCACGGGCCCGCCGAGGCGGCCGGGACGGACAAGGATGTTGTAGCCGTCATAACCGTCGACCTGCAGAATGCCCGAGAAGCCCTCCAGCAGCGTCTCCACATGTTTGCCGCCGCGGCCCGGCGCGTAGGAATAGATTACGGCGGGCGGCGTTTTCCCGCCCCACGGCCGGTCGTCGCAGGCCAGAGCCCAGAAGTAG
>NZ_JAHFZG010000032.1 GCF_018619475.1 Rhodomicrobium sp. Az07 | reverse complement strand
GATGATATGCTGCGAAATCCGCTTCCATTGATCGTCTCGAAGAACCAGACGGTCCAGAACACCCATGGCTGCCTCCCAAATGACAGCCTTGAATCTGATTTGCTTGCCCTTAGGAATCCCAAGAGTCCACACTACCTAGAGTATAACGCCGACCGAAACAGCCTTTAGAACCGATTTATCCCTGATTTCGAGGCAACCCGGTTCAAGTTCGTAGCAGAGCGACCTTGTCGTCAGGTGCAGATTGTAACCGATCTCGGTTTTTGTGCGCATCCCCTCGGCGGAGAATTGCGCCTCAGTCAGCTGCAAGGTTACGAATGCTGTGTCACCCGCTTTGGGGCTGATCGTAACCCGGTTCTCCAATATCTGCGCACCCCGAAACGCTTTCAGTTCGGACACGCTTGCGGCGCTGAGAACGAGGTTGGGATCGGCTTTGTAGAACACGGGCATATTCAGGCCGAGGGCTATGATGACGCCGCAGCCAAGGATCGTGGCTGGAACAATACGCATGACTTCTTTCCTCTTTTGACGCTTACAATTTTGAATCGATGTGAACGGTGATGACCTCCTTGTAGAGTCCGGCCAGTTTGTTGACTGTGTCGCCGATGGTGACATTCAATCGGCGGCTTGCTTCCCCTGCGGGACCATCCACCCGCCAATCTGCGTTTTTCTCGAGTTGACGGGATTGGCCGTCGATCGACACTTCATAGGGAATGGTGGTCGCAGCACCCGGCAGACTGCCCTCGCGGACGAGAAAACCATTTTCCGCCCGAATTTGAAGCTGGTGGCTTTGCGTGCTTCGCGTCTGCAACACGACCGCTTTCGAGCGCAATTTCAGATCATCGATTTCAAGGGTGGCGCGCAGGCCGGAGCCAGCGACGTTGATCTCGAATACCGGAGGGATCACGCAGTGAAGATCAAGCTCGGTCTGATCCAGCGGCAAACTTCGTGTTCCGGCTTCGGTCAGCACGAACCCGACCCTTTTCGTGAGGGTACCCGACAATGCCGGCTGTCCTCGCAAGGCAGATACTCTCAGCCGAAGGTAGTGAGTCTGGCCCGCAGGAACCGAAGGCGTCGTAATGCTGAGCGCTCCCGACATTGCGGCGGTGGCGTCTCGGGCATCGATCGTAAAGGCGATGTTTTCGAACAAAAGCGGAAGATAGCTATCGGGGATCGTGACACGGTATGAGCAGGCTTCGGTGCCGGTATTGCGGATCGTGACGCCGAGCCGCGCCCTTGCATCCACGACGGAAAAAGGATTGTAGATCAACGGGCGTCTGGCTGAGAAGGTTTCGAGTTTCCCGGCACAGGCGTGTGCAGAAACGGTTGCTCCAGCCAACATTGCCACAACGGCGAATAGCCTCATGCCGCGCACCTTTCGGTCACAGCACCCGCGTCGTAGATGCCCATGGTTTTTTCCGGGACGGTCAGATGGAAGCACTGCGCCGTATCGCCGAGCATTTCGATGCGCCAGCGGCCGGGCTTCAAACCTTCGATGCTGAAACGGCCGCCGCTATTGGTGAAGAGCGCGACCTTGCGGGGATCGGAGACCCCCTCTTCCTTTGCCAAGCCGCTCAAGAGTGCCAGCGGCTTGCCTTCGGCCTCAAGGTTCCCGACAGCCATCACGCTGTAATCGGACCCGGCCTTTAGAACATAGCCGCTCTTGTAGACCGGCTGCACATCGAAGATCCCAGAGCCGAGATCGTAGCCTTCCGGCGCGCCATCGGCTTCGATGGGCAATTGAGAATGAGCGTAGGACGGCAGATCGGAGACCAGGGCTGGCCCGAGCATGTCGGAGGCCGCGCGCGAAGGAGCATCGCCTGCCTTGATACGAAGCGTCGCGTCTGCGAGCGAGTCATGCGGTGCGATGATGGCGAAACTGTCTGTGACCGACCGTCCGAATGCCACATGTCCATCCGCAAAGGCGATCGCCCCCGACGCTGAAACGGTGCTTATGTCGCTGACCACATCGCGGTTAAGGCCATAGACTTGGCGCGAGCGGCTGGCCGCGATGTCGAACCGGGTGTCGGAATAGGCCACACTGAAATCGACGCGATTTTCCGGGTCCGAGCCTGTGACAGCACTGGGGATCTTCTCGATATCGGCCTTGACCGCATAGCGACCGTTTTCCGTCTCGCCAGAGGTGGAAACCCCAAGGATGGAACTCCCGTTGATCCCAACCTGTGTGAACACAATCTCGGTATCTCTTGTCGCGCGGATGTTCAGGCGTCCCATGGCCGTCCAGGAAGACTGGGATTCGCCATAGGTGTTGGACGTGTTGTCGCGGGACAACGAAAGCGCCCAATTGAAATTCGGCCGAACCGATTTGGTAAGCGTCACGCCTCCGCCGACCCGCGAGGACGAGAAGGCGGAACCCGTCACCGCGCTTGCGGAAAGGGAAAGGGCGTAATCATCTGGAAGTTCGAGCGTGTAAAACCCATTGAGTGAAAGCCCTTCGAGAGCGCTCGACGTGGAAAATATCGGCGCAAAACCCGCGCTTCGGTATTCGGCTGCGACCTGGATTCTGCCCGGTACCTCCCACCGCTTGAGAAGCGCCTCGGGCATGTATGTCAGCGCCCCTGCGAAACCTTCTCCGCCATTCCAGCTTTTGCTGACCGCAAGCTCGGCGGCGACACGGCCGAACCAGGTGGGTGAGATGACCATCAGCCCGCCCATCGCGGACTGCGCGTTCAGTTGAAGGTGAGCCGTTCCCGTCAGATCTTCCGTGAGACCGAGGCGATAGTAGCCCGTCGCGGCTGGTGCGCTCCAGGAGTACTGCATGCCGGTCAACCCGGACGCGCTCTTGTAGCCCGCCGAAAAGCCCCAGTCGCTGACGCCGGGCGCCAAAAGATCGTATTCGTAGAACTGGGAAAAGTTGAGCGAGGTGCGCTTGCCGGTGTCGTCCGTGATTTCGAGCGTGATGTTGTTTTCCCCGCTTCTCAGGGGCAATTCGCTGATGTCGTGATCGCCGGGCGCCATCTCGAGACGGCGGACAACCTGACCGTTGATGAGGATATCGACCTCGGAGGGGCGCTCAAGTCGAAAGGAGCGTTGCCCGGTAGGCCGAATGTTTTTCTGCGGCTGGAGCTTGTCGTAGGATTTCTGGACGGACACGCCGAAAAAACTGCCGCCGTTCTGCATCCCCGTGGTCGCGGGCGTGATGTCCCCGGCCATATAACGAAGCGCGTTCCCGGCATCGTCATACACGGCGCGGGTTCCCTGCCGCATGGCAAGACCGTTGGCGGAGGCAAACTCGTTTTCGACGACAATGCCCATGACGCGAACGGCGGATGCAACACCGATTCCGGGAGAGAAGGTTCCCCGCTTCGATGTGATGTCGGGGGACGTATATTGCGCGCCTGCGGTGATGTTGACGTAGCCTGAAATATCCGCGCGCGGCGCCAGATGCTCGGTGGGAACGCTCTGCTCTTCGGCAAGCGAAATATGCGCGCCGGGCCTCTGATCGGCTTTTGGAAAGAAGCTCAGCGTCATCTCCCCGATATCGAAGGAAACCGGCAAGCCCACTTCTTTCAGGGCCTGAAGAGTGACAAATCCGCCAGAAGCAGGGAGCGTGCGGACAGCCGCCGCGATTTCGGGTTTTAGTATCGGTGTCGCAAGCTTCAGGAATGTTTCCTGGTCTATAGAGTAGGCATCCTCTCCAGAAAGTTGGGTAGGGATGTCGCCAAGGTGAAAACGGCCATCCTTCAGGGCGAGACTGATGGTGTAAATTTTGCTTGCAGTCATTGCCTGTCCCAGTCCCTGACTCTTCTGAACCACGCTCACCTGAGCGGCTTCTTGCGCATGCGTTCCCGTAACGCCCGCAAGCAAAGCCAGAATCCCGAAGACAGGCGAACGGCATTGCATGGACGACTCGATGGGATATTCGCTTCCCCGCTATCGCATTGCTCTGCCGAGCACGACCTCAGCGCTCACGTTCTTCGCGTCAGCAGGCAGCGGAACCGCAAGCTTGAAGCGTCTCTTCCTGCCCGGCTGGACGAGGCCTATTCCGACGGCGTACTCCAATTCCCCCTGAGACAATGTCTTTGACCAGCTGCCCGACCTCAACGTCAGAGAGGCTTCGCTCAACTTGGAATGCACAGTCCCCGAATTGCCGAGGAGCAGGGTCACGTATTTCTTTCCGCCTTCGCTCACGACGCTGCTCGAAAGCACGTCGAGCGCCTTCTTTCCCGATGGCGGCGCGACATTGGCGACGACGTCGAAATTGAACACGATCTGAAACCCGCTTTTTTTCTCCGGCATCGCGACGGGTAACTGGTTCACTGCCAGGATATAGGTTTGGCTCTTGGGGACCGGGGTACCTGCCCACTGCACGCGAAACACCTGCTTCGAGTGAGGTTTGAGCATCCGGCTCGGCGGGAAGATCAGAAAATCGTTCGGCGCGGGCGTCATCTGCCGACTGCCGTCCTCGGCGATCTCGGCGCGCGAGACGACCACCTCGATCGGCACGTCCCTGTCGCTGTCGTTATTGACGAGGATTTGAGCAGTCCGCTGCGACGGATCGCCCGAGTTGATCTCGACGACCAGCGGCGTCACCCCAAGCGCATGTGCCGGCGTACCGGCAAAAGCGAGCGCCATAGAGACGAAGAATACACGGGTTGAATATGCACGCATCTGCCCCACCCTCTCGCGTTACCGCAGAAGGTCTCTT
This sequence comes from Rhodomicrobium sp. Az07, assembly GCF_018619475.1. Classification (GTDB taxonomy): domain Bacteria; phylum Pseudomonadota; class Alphaproteobacteria; order Rhizobiales; family Rhodomicrobiaceae; genus Rhodomicrobium. Next base: position 4,551 of record NZ_JAHFZG010000032.1, on the reverse strand, counting down.
GCTGTTTTGGTTTTCTGGTTCTGATCAGGAAGGCGTTGCCCGACGCCCTGCCACAACTAAAGCTTCGCGCCGATCTGCACGGCTACGGTATCGGTGTAAGTGCCGTTGACGAGAGGAACGTTACCGTTTTTCGTGGCAAAGGTCAGCGTCAGCGTGCCCGAATTTGCCCCAGCGGTCTGGAGTTGAGCCGTGCTCTGCTGGGAGGTGTCGAGGATCAAGTCGTGGATGGATCCCCAATCGGCTGTCACCGTGTAGTCGACCTTGCTGAGGAATTCTCCGGCCGTGGCCTGTTTTGCATCGGTCGACGTCATCCCTCTATTCTGGCTCGACAAGCTGAGAAAGGCTTCATAATTGCACATGGCCTTGTCGAACTTCAGTGTAAGGCTCGACGACTTCACGAAGGCGGTCGAATTATCGATCAGACTTTCGATGGTCACCATGTTCGAGGAGTAGGTCGCGTTCGATGCCGCGCCTGATGGGGCCGCTTGTCCGGGAAGCTGGCAGACCTGTGGGGCCACACCCTTGATTTGAAAAGACGTGCTCGCGCTGGATGAGGCCGACTGGGCCGTCGCTTGCGTCACGCAAAAGCCGGCTGCGAGAAGCAGTGTCGACGCGACGGAATAGTAAGCGTTTTTCGAAACGGGTTGCATAATGGCTTCCTTAGAGCAGCGGCCTGAAAGTGATCACGAGGTTGTCTGTGTAGATGCCTGCCACAACCGGCGCATCGCCGGGGTCGCTGACTTCGATGTCGATGCGAAGATCGCCGGAGACCGCGCCCGGAGCGATGGCCTCGGGTGTCGATTGTCCCTGAACGCCGCCGGTCTGCAACGCAACGACAGAAGGGCCCCAGGCTACGCTCGCGCCGTAGTCGAAACGCTGGACGAAGCCCGATCCTGCTTCTGTCTTGGTCAGAGGGTCCAACCCGCCGTTTCCGGAACTGACAGTCATGGCGTGCGGATGGTTGCACATGCCTTTGAGTGTCACGGAGATCGACGTTGCAACGGCTCGGGCGTTGGGATCGATAAGCTGTGTAACGCTGAGGATGTTCTGTGTTGCTGAGCCGCCGCTCACCGCCATATTGGTGGAGCGAACCTGCCTCGCTGCCTCAAAGTGGCAAACCGGCTGCGCGTTGCCCTGCATGACGAAGGCTTGGCGTGCTCCTTCCTCAGCGTAAGCGCACCCCGCTCCCGTGAGAAAAAACGCAACTAGCGCACATACATGGCGACTCAGTACGAACACGACGCACCTGCATTATCAACACATTGTTGAAAATATTTCGTTATTTGGGAGAGTCAACCAGGTTGCGTGTGTTCCTGACACAACAACTTACAGCTCAGGTGCGATTCGGAGAAAGAGCACGTCCTGATAGGTTCCCGCGATCGGAAACTGGTCGCCGGAATCCCAAGAGAATCCGAGGGTTATATTCCTCTGAAGCGCAGAACCGTTTGCATGCGAGACGCCCTTGCACGTCGAGGCGCCGTCCTTCATGTTGCTTGAATAACACGTGTCAACAAGCGCGCTCGTGTCGGTTTCCACTTGATAGGACAAGGAATATGGCAGGCTGGTCAGAAATGGCGGGTTTGCAGTTATCGAGCGGTTTAATGTGACAGCGCCATTTTGCGAGCTGACCGAAAAGCCAAACCGCGAATTGCAGGAAAAGCCAACGCGCACAGATGCAGACCCTTTGCGCGTGATGTCGCCGAGGTCAACGACCGGCGTTGTGCTCGACACGATACACGAAGGCGGCACGGTGGTCTGGACGGTGATCGTGACATCCTGACTTCCCGCCTTTGCGCCGGCCGCTATTGTGACCACCACAAACAACGATGCCCCGAAAAACCGCCTTCGCGCCCGCCACGACGGGATCGCCGATGTGTGTTCGGATTCCGTGCCTTGTCCGACAAACATCGCGAACGCCTCCTCGACTTGCGGCAAAACCTCTGATTGCTGATGTCTCAGAAATTGAAGGCGCGTGTCAATCGTCAGCCCCTTCTGGTGAGAGCGCCCACTGGGATGGGTCGCCTCATTGTCGCCAAAAATATGGCGATGGAGTTATCCACAGACAGAATAATAGCGCATAAAAATCAATGCGATAAGTGCGATATCGCCGAGTGTGTGGCCGAAATAAGGCTATTTTACGTCAAAACCTGGTTGCGCATTTTGAAAAAGATTTTTAGTAATTGAGATACAGTCAGATGTAAGCGAGTAAACGATGAACAACCTGAGAAACTTCCGGCGATTGGGTCCGATTTGGACAGCTACGCATCGCGGATGTGACATCTTCATCCGTGGCTTCATGACATCTCTGAATAAAAAGAAAGATTAAAGCACAGAAGCACGATCATTCGTGCCGCCTCTTCAGCTGAACACGTTCAAAAGATTTGTCGTTTAGTCCATCGGTGCGCGCGCACTGCGTGCCGCCGCATAGTGTTGCGTATAACGGAGTCCATCATGACGACCGATATGTTCGAATCCAGGAACTACAGCGTTGCCGATCTTGCGCAAGTTCGCGCCCAAGAACTGAAAGCCCGTCATTGGATCGAAGCCGCTGTTGCGGCAGGTATGGACCCCCATATCCAGCAACAAGGCATGTCTTCTGGAGAACTGGCCGGAGAGTGGCTGTTACGAAAGCGCAAGACGGCGCGCGCTCAAAACACGAGGATCGATGAACTGCCCGATAGTCTTTGGCTTGAGGCCTTCATCGTTCTGGAATCATTGGGGCGCATTGAGTTTGCCGAGAACCTCATGCCTTGGCATGGAAACCTGTTTCTTGACGATGCATCGCCGCGCGTTGTTGCCCTGCGGATTCGGATGGCCCGGCGCGTCCTCAACATGGAACCGGCGCAGTTTTATGGGCCGTTGGGGATCAGCACCGCGGCTGCACTCTCACTCGAAATGGGCTCTTCTCCCATGAGGGGCGAGGATTTTGTTAATCTGGATGCCATCTGCGCAAGACATGGCCTGTCGTCGGACTGGGTTCTTTCGGGGCAGGCGGATGATATCGAGCGCTGAGGTCGACATGCGTCGAGGCTAACGCCAGCATCCAAATTGTCCCTCAGACGGAGCACCTATGGAACGGAAGTCCGCTTGTCGTATCAAAGCGGACCTTCCGCTCCATAGGTGCAAGTTTCCGCTCCCGACCCATCTCGACGAACAGCGCGCAACTTTTTTGATGCGGTTCCGTCGATGGATAAGGCTGAATGCTAACCTGCCTTCAAGGCCGCTGGCGCGGGCACGGCGCAGAGGGTCGGTTTGTCCCGCGCTGTGGTTTGTCGGTGTTTTGGCTTTGCCTTCTGCCAACGGCTCCCATTATCTTGGCTCAATGACACAGATATTCGATCCGAGGCTCGATATCCTGCCCGCCTCGCAGCGGCGCCTTTGGGACGAACTCGGCGATACTCCGGCAGACTTCATCCTTTATGGCGGTACCGCTCTTGCCTTGCGGATTGGCCATCGAAAGTCTGTGGATTTTGATTTTTTCAGTTCAGAACCGCTTGATCCCGCCAAGCTTCTTGAACAGGTTCCCTATCTCAAGAACGCCAGTGTTATTCAAAGCGAAGTCAACACCTTGACTGTCACTGTGCGAAGGCGCGGTCCTGTAAAGCTCTCCTATTTTGGAGTGCCTCGTTTGCGGCGAGTTGGCGAAACGAGCAAAGCGCCTGTGACCGGATTAAGAGTCGCATCGCTGCTGGACCTCGCAGGAACCAAGGCTGCCGTGGTTCAAAGAAGGGCCGAGGCAAAGGATTACATCGATGTTGCCGCGATTTTGTCAGAGGGCAGCATCGATCTTCCGCTCGCTTTGGCGAGTGCAAAGGCGATCTATGGCGCGCAGTTCAATCCGCAAAATACCCTCAAGGCGCTTGTGTTCTTTGATGAAGGGAATTTGCAGGGGCTCTCGCAGCGCATAAAGAAGCAACTCGTAGACGCCGTCCGCGGTGTTGATCTTTCAAAATTGCCCCATCTGACCGGTGAGAAGCTCGATCAGGGACGAAAGCGGTGAGAGTGATACCCTTGACGCCAGAAACTTCGAGGATCGCAAGGCGGATCATCTGGTTCGAGCCGCCGTCTGCTGCGCTTTCCGATCCCGTTCGTTTCATGGCCTACGCCATGGCGCGCGCCACCCATGAGGACATGCAGGTGCTTCGCCGATACGTTCCGCTGGAAGACTTGGTCGAGGCGCTCGATCGGGCGCCGCCTGGGATCATCGACGCGCGATCCTGGGCGTATTGGAACCTGATTGCCGGCCGTTATCCCGCGCCTCCTTTGCCGAAGAGGCAGCTTTAGAGAGTCGCTGTTCGGTTGAATATGGCGTCGCGATCACGATTTGGCGGCACGTTCCGCGGCTGCAAGAGACTGAGCGAGACTGTCGAGTTCATCGTCGACTTGGCGGGACAGGCTTCGAAGCCTAGAGCGGATATCGACCGTTTCGAATCGCTTTGAGGGATTCCCACCGGGCGCGAATTCTGATTCAGATTCCGTGCTGGTTAAGGAGGCAGTCATGAATGGGCCACCCTCTGTCGATGGATTTGCGTTCGCGGCTTCTGGCTGCGA
>NZ_JAHFZG010000031.1 GCF_018619475.1 Rhodomicrobium sp. Az07 | reverse complement strand
GGCCTGTGGACCCTGATCGGCGAGCTCGTCGGCATCTTCCTGCCCAACGAATGCGCCAACTATTTCAGATCATGCGGTTATGAGCCAGGCTGATCGAAATGCGCTCTAATGGCCAAATATATCCGGATCCGAGTTTTATCGGGGAGCTTAGGTCAACCTGTCCAGACCAATCAGGGCGTCTGCAACTGCACGTGCATTATGGGTTTGATTGTAGTCGCGCGCAATACGCTGGCGGCAGGCCTCACGCATCGCCATAATGTGCTTCGGGTCCGTCGCGCGTGCGTTACGAATTTCTTGCGCGAGCGCGGTTGGACTGACATCGGCCGCGACCACGCGTCCTACCGTGCCATCAACCAGTTCTGCATTGCCGCCGACATCCGTCGCCAGCGCTGGAATCCCAGCTGCCATCGCTTCCATAATGGAGACTGGAATTCCTTCGCTAGCGCTGACATTGAGAAAAAGGTCGAAAGGTTCTGCCGCGTAGATGTTAGGAACCTCTTGAGGTACGATGTTTCCTAGTAAGCGCACTTCGACAGTGTCGGGCAAGCGGGCGCAAGTCGAGCGAACCCGCTCCAATTCGGGCCCGCCGCCGATATGCGTCCAGGCGATCGGGAACTCTATATAAGCAAGAGCTTCGGCGATTAGATCCAGGCGTTTGACTGGCCGAGCGTAGGCGCAGGAGACAATCCTGAAACGACCATCGGTGCTTGGTTGCGAGATCCCCTGCAGTACAGTGCCGAGACGTAGGCGTTGAATTCGCGCAGCATGATCTGGATAAAGCCGGGCTAGCAGGTCAACGCCGCCTTGGGAAACTGGCGCAATGATCCCTGCGCTCTCGACGATTCGCTTCTGAAAGGGGATGTACCCTTGGTTGATTTCGGGATAGAGATCCCAACGATGCAGGCGCACGAGAGACCTTGCGCGAACTTCGGGCTGCAAATAGGCCAAAACCTCAGCGTAGCCGCGGCCCCAGAAGAAATAGAGTGTACTCTCCGATAGGAGCGGCGCGACGTGGTCGCGCCAAGTAGCACTCCGCATAATCGCTTCGATATCAGCAGCAGATGCCCAGTAGCGCCGTCGGGCCCTGAAGTTGGGTGTCGGCTCCATCAACCTAATATGAGCGGTTAGACGGCGGCCGAATATGCTCGCGACTCGCTGTACTTTGGTCTCGCGCGCCTTGTTCAGCGGAAAGGCCGGTGGCAGAACATTAACGCCCTCCGGTAGGTCTGGCGACACGGATGCGACCTTTTGGTGTAGCGGTGCAATGTAAATTGCGTCAAATCGCTCACGTAAAAAGGCGAGCTCCTGACCTTTCCAAGCGTTGGTTCGGTCGTAGGGATAGGCCGCAGTGAACATGATCAATCTACGCATCGGAAGTACTTTTCCTGTAAAATGGCGTTGTGGGATCCGAAGAGATACGGGGATTATTTTTGACTCCGGTCTCGGAACGATGCGCCTTTGTGTCCGAAGACAATTTGTTCAGTTGGTATTAGGTCTTCGCCTACAAGCGGCGCTGGATGAAAAAGTGGCACTCGAAAATCGCTGCGCCCTAGAAAACCTCTTCGGAAAATTACAGCCGATAGCTTCTCGAAAATCAATACATCCAGCCAGCAATTATATATGAACAAGCGAGCGAATTTATCAGAGACCTACTAGGTTCGCGTGTAACGCCTTAGCCTCCCCGGCCTAAGAAATATCCTGTCAAAATGGAACCATATCTTCCTCGCGATTGACGTATTGCTATCGCACGTTTCCAGCGGAAGACGCTTTTCGAAAGCAGCGTGTACATATTGGTTGCTCAACCACAAATCAACGTATCGAAATTCTTTCAAGCGCCATCCGGCCTGTTCGGCTTCACTTATAAGTGTTGCGACCTCCAGCACGTTGTCGATGATCTGTAATTCTGTCGGATTTTCGGACATAAGATGCAGTTGATATTCAGGGCTCGGATAGGTGAGCACGAGCGTCGCTGACTCTGTAGCCGTCCCGGCGATATCGAGAAAGACCTTGGCGCGCAGATCGTCTGGTATGTGCTCAATTACGTCGATTAAGCAGAAGGCATCAATTGGGCCGTCTGCAAGCTCGCGCAGAATTGGAAATTGTTCGGTTACGCTGGCTGCGTCGAACATCACATTCCTTGCGGCAACGGTTTTCCTAGCGTAGGCTATGTTCTTCTCAGAAATGTCTACAGCGATGACTCTGGCGCTCGGATATTCCCTTCCAATTAAATCGGCGAATATTCCAATTCCACAGCCGACATCGGCAATGGTTTTCCTGCCACCAAGGTGGCGCTTTGCAAACTGAAATGCCGCATCTAATCTAGGACTACCATCCACCCGGTAGCCAATCATACGCTGATCTCGAAAAGCATCGTAGAATTGCTGTACGTCGGTATTCATGCGGTTCCCTCTCCTGTTCTTAAGCGCTTCCTCGACCCTGTCGATGCTCTGGATACAAAATGTTCCAATGATTTCGCAATATTCCAGATAAACTAAATTTTTATCCACTTATCGGGAATGCGGTCGCTACTTACGAACTTTGTATTATGCGACCACTGCTCTGGCGCGATGACCACCTTGTCTGGGAAATCCGACAGCCAGGCGGCCCACCATGCGAACGTGCTGTTCGAGATTACGAAATGGCGGCAGTTCCGGAGGACTTCAAATTCCTCCGTAGGGGGATGTTCGGCGTCAGACAAATCTACGAATTTGTGAGCGCTTCGAAACAGCGCCTGTTCACGGCACCAGGTGATATCATCTGAAACGATGTAGATTCGAGCATCCGAGCCCAACATTGTCCGCACGCGAGCAAGCGCCCGCATGTAATAGTCTAGCGGTAAGGCCTGGATCACATCCCGGTATGCGTCATTATCGACATAATCTGTGCGCCGAACGTGCAGGCCGATGCTGTTCTCTAACCGCGCTTGCTCGCAGATTGCGCGGCACGATTCGGAAATTTGATTCAAAAGGCGAAAGTCATTACGCAATAACCCTCCAGCCTCTTCAAAATAGAGGTGGCTTTGAAAGCGCCCGGCGACGACGGTGTTGTCGGGAAGCATTGCAAACGATGAGTCGAAAGCGATGCACGGCTCCTCGTATAAACCATGCGGACGTACCCCGCGTGCCACTCGGGCCATTACGCGCCGCTGGAGAGGTGCCCTAAATTGAGAGCCGTAGCGTAGGTCTTCGTACCAATCGAGCGGCCGGCCCGCCGTGTGGAAGTGATGGAGTTCGAAATGCCGGATCGTACCCTGGCCCGCGTGGCCGATGTAGGAAAGATCATAGCGCAGTTCGGCACCAAGGCGGTGCGCTAGCGCGCGTGCGGCGGCGTATTGGAACATTTGGTTCCCCATTCCGCCCATCAGCCGAACGACGATCAATGTGGCGTCTCCTCAGCCTTCAGGCTGCGGGCGGCGATGGAAGCTCCGCTAGCGCCCTTCCAATCTCTCTCCACAAATATGGTGTTAATGAACGTGTCAGCGTAAACGGTATAATTTTGTGAAATGAAAAAATCAATAAGGTCCCAGTCCCGCTGATTAGATCCGTCGGGATTATATATTTTTGTCTCGACACACCAAATTTTTGGCCTAAATTTTGTGAAATCAATCTCTGAAACGAGCGGCATCAAATTTGTTTCGATATCCAGCGATACAAAGTCAACTGGAGTTGCGCAGCAACGGCGGCATATATTTGGAAATGATATCGTAGGTACAACCACAGTCTCACGAACCTTGAAGAATCGATGTTCGCTTGGCTTCGCGGCTTGGCTCCTGTCAGTCGTAGAGAACTCATGACTATTCATAATATGAAGCTCTACTTCGCTTACACCCTCCCTTTCAAGGGCATTAGCTATTATCTCGTCGCGAGGACGCTTTGAGGCTAATTTCCTGGCAAGTTCCGGATTTGCCTCAACAAGGAGTCCTTCGCTCCCTTTCTCATAGAATTTATAAGTGTTATTTAATCGCGTGGGATGATTTGCACCGATATCGACGTAGTACGGCTTCTTGATTTTCATCTGCTTCAAAATGAAGTCGACCAAAATATCCTCACCGCATTGCGAGTAGCTTCGTTCAAAATTTCTACGAAATAGCGCCATGTATACCCCCTTTAGCCTTTCGGGTCGTCTGCTTTGCGAGCTTCCAACCAATGTAGATCTGTATTATCCCGAGCGCTGAGAGCGCGAGCGCCCATCCTTGCAGGACTTGTAGTGCGTCGGCGTGCAATATCTGTGGGACTAGACAACCTATCAACGCTAAAGCCAAACCAAAGGCATGCAAGTGGAGACTGAGGTGTTGGTTGCCGGTATACAGGATAGAGGATCCAAGCGAGCTGACGAACATCTGAAAAACAAGAACCGGGCAGAGGATTTGTGCAATCTGGCCTGCCTCGCGCCAATTCTCGCCCAGGTAGACCGTGAAAATGGTTTCACCAAGCAACGTGAATGTGAGGAAAAACGGAATGGCTACAAAGCTAATTATAGGAACGGTTCTAATATAGAGTGCCCTGCATGAGCCTGTCTTATTGTATTCCTCCGCAGCTCGCTGGATATATACTCGAGCTACCGCGCCACTGAACATCGAAACCGGTAGGATCAGCAACTGCTGCGCCCGACTAAAGGATCCTAGGGTGGTTGCGGCACCCATAGAAGTCAATGCGAGTATTGGTAATTGCGCGCCAACAGACTGCAAGAATGATGCGGGCATTGTGAAGAGCGGATAACCCCTATGCCGCGCCGAAAGTCGCATCAGTTTGCGCTTGCTGATGCCCGCTCTGAGGACATTGCGCCGATGTAGGATCGCCACAGAGAAGCCAAGCGTGATCGCCTGACTCAGCATTGCGGCGAGCATTAGACCATCTGATCGCAGACTCAATAGGCCGAAAGCGATTGATGCAAGCGCACTCGCGGCTGAGGCTGTGAATTGCATCACGGAAAGTATCTTGTAGGCCTGATCGCGGTTGGCGATTGCCATCGCGGTGAGCGAGGTACCGACAACGAGGGTAGAGAACGGTAACGCGGCGAACCACAGACCGTATCCTCGAAAAGCATCCGCAAACGGATCAATAAGGTAAAGCGCCACCGCAACAGGGATGGTAAACATTGCAAACGCGGCGGTTGCGGCTAACGCAACCAATGCCAGTTGGTGCGCACGCTGAGTTGTCTTCTCAATGACGATACCGTGTTGGTAGTGAAGAGTAGCGATAGATGCCGCAACATTGACTAGAGCACCAAATGCAGCCAGTAGTGCATAGTCTTCGGGCAAATAGATCCGTCCAAGGATCGGTGCTGCCAAGAATGGAATCACCGCCGCCGCCATTTGACCGCTCGACAGCGTCATGATGCTACCTAGGTAGCTCGAACCGCCCAGCCAGCGCAAACCTGTCACGCCCACCACGCCCTCCCTGGGCCCGCGCGTGCGGCAACCAAGCTTTGATTCATCTCGGCGCACCTTTGCTTGCCAGATTGCCACTCAACGGAGCTCCGACCAAGTGGGGCGCCTCCGTTATTAGCGTTGTCTCGCGTTACTGTCCTCGAGCGCCCGCGCGTGGAATCCCGCCCTCTCCTGTTTGTATTGAAACAGCCGCCTCCAGCCGTTTCTGTTAGCTATGGCCTTTGAAGGCGCTTCGTTTTCGTGCTCGTCGTAGCCCATCCATTATTTTTAAAAGTTGGAGCCTTCTGCACCAAGTTGGAGTTTATCTACTCGTTATCCGTCAACGCGTCAGGCCGCCGGAGTGAAGGAAGCTTGCATAAGCATTTTCAATTCCCTCTCGTAGGCCAATACGAGGCTTCCACCCAAGCGATTTGATGAGATCGGCGCTCATAAGCTTACGCGGAGTGCCGTCTGGCTTGGAAAAGTCATGGACAATTTCACCCTCAAAGTTGACGATCGCGCACACAAGATGCGCCAGTTCGAGAATGGTCAGATCTTCACCAGAACCGACATTGACATGTCTATCGTCGGAATAAACCTTCATCAAATGCACGCAAGCGTCAGCGCAATCATCAACATGCAGAAATTCACGTCGAGGAGTTCCTGTCCCCCAGACTGTGATTTGCAGGTCCCCATGCATTTTGGCCTCATGGGCCTTGCGAATGAGCGCCGGCATAACATGGCTGGAATTTAAATCGAAATTGTCACCGGGTCCGTAGAGATTGGTCGGCATGGCGGAAATGAAATCGCGACCATGCTGTTTGCGATAAGCTTGGGCAAGTTTTATGCCGGCGATCTTTGCGATCGCATACCACTCGTTGGTTGGCTCTAATGGGCCGGTCAGGAGCGCATCCTCGTGAATGGGCTGCGCCGCAAATTTCGGATAAATGCATGAGGAGCCAAGGAACAGCAGCTTTTCGACGTCGAACCGATGAGCGGCTTCGATAATATTCGCCTCGATCATCAAATTGTCATAGAGAAAGTCAGCAGGATAGGAATCGTTTGCGAGAATCCCGCCGACTTTAGCCGCAGCCAAGAAAACGCAGTGCGGCCTATTCTTTTCCATCCAGGTGGCGACTGCCGCCTGGTTTTTCAGGTCGAGTTGATCCCGTCCAGCCGTCAGGATTTCGCATCCTTCGGACGCCATACGGCGAACAATCGCAGATCCAACCATGCCGCGGTGTCCGGCGACAAAGATACGTTTATCAGAAAATGTGTAAGCAGCCATATTAACCTCTCTTGCTGATCGGGGCCGTTGCCATAACTCTGAGATCTTCGCGGACCATCTCGCGCGCCAAGTCGCGTACGGAGGTTTCGTGCCGCCAACCAAGATTGTCATGAGCCTTGGCGGGATTGCCGATCAGCAAATCGACTTCAGTCGGTCGGAAGTAGCGCGGGTCAACTTCGACGAGCACACGTCCCGTCTCGGCGTTATAGCCCTTTTCATCGACGCCTTCGCCCTTCCAGACGAGATTAAAACCGGCATCGGCGAAAGCCCACTCGACGAAAGTGCGCACCGGCGTTGTTTCGCCCGTCGCCAGGACATAATCATCCGCTTTTTCTTGCTGCAACATCAGCCACATGCCGCGCACATATTCACGGGCGTGTCCCCAGTCGCGCTTGGCGTCGAGGTTGCCTAGGAACAGCTTGGATTGGCGGCCAAGCTTGATAGCAGCCGCTGCTCGGGTGATTTTTCGCGTGACAAAGGTCTCGCCGCGCAAGGGGCTCTCATGATTGAACAAAATGCCATTCGACGCGTGAAGACCGTAAGCCTCCCGGTAATTGACCACGATCCAGTAAGCGTAGAGCTTTGCGGCCGCATAGGGAGAACGCGGATAGAATGGCGTTTTTTCCGATTGCGGCACTTCCTGCACCAGCCCGTACAGTTCGGAGGTCGAAGCTTGATAGAAACGCGTTTTCGTTTCCAGACCCAGAATGCGGATTGCCTCGAGCATCCGAAGAGCCCCAATCGCATCCGCGTTGGCAGTATATTCCGCCGTCTCAAAAGAAACCTGAACGTGGCTCTGAGCAGCAAGATTGTATATTTCGTCAGGCTGTGTCTGCTGTACGATCCGTATCAAGTTTGTCGAGTCCGTCATATCTCCGTGGTGGAGAATGAAATTCGCATTCGTCTCATGCGGATCCTGATACAAGTGTTCGATGCGACCGGTATTAAAAGACGACGACCGGCGTTTGATCCCATGAACAATATAGCCCTTTTCGATCAATAAATCAGCGAGATAGGCACCATCCTGGCCGGTGACTCCGGTGATAAGAGCTACTTTTTGAACAGGCTTGTCCTCAAAAGACATGGAGATTCTCACACTTCGAGCTTCGATACACAGTCAACGGCTCAGAGCCGCCATAAAAAGGATGGCCTCGCCCCCTGCGCGAGCGATGCCAGGAAACTCGGCCTCCGACCAAAGCCGCACAAAAGTTGGTGCCGCATGAATCTCAAACGAATCATAACGTTAAACCGCTACGTCGGTGTCAGCACGCGCCAGACACGGCAAAATCCTTAACCGATTATAGCGAAAACGCAACGTCAGTTTTTCTCTTATGTTGAAAACATGTGTATGAGCATGAGGCTAGGTGTTCAGTCCCGGCTTGTGATGGTGTATCGTTAACGCCATCACAGCGGGAGGGACTATGGTCAGGTTTTACACGGGTGCGCCACGACAACGCACGCCGTTCGAACGGAACTACAGCGATCGGAAGCTCCGGTCGCGGAACTCGCAAGGCGCTTTGGCGTCAACGAGAAGACCGTGAGAAAGTGGCGCGCGCGCAGTTCCTTCGAAGATCGGCCGATGGGGCCGAAGGAACGCCGCAGCACGGTGTTGTCACCGATGGAAAAGGCTGCGATCGTCGCGCTGCGTGTGCAGGCAAGGCTGCCGCTCGACGATTGTCTTCGTGGCCCTGAAAGACGTCATCCCGCATCTGACGCGCTCCTCGCTGCATCGCTGTCTGCAGCGCCACGGCATCTCGCGGTTGCCGAAGGCTGATCGTGAAAAGCCGAAGCAAGTCAAGGCTTACCACATCGGTTATTTTCATATCGACATCGCTGAACTTCGCTACGAAGGCGGCAAGGGCTTCCTGTTCGTCGCCGTCGACCGCACCTCGAAGCTCGTGTTCGCCCGCATCTATCGCAAGACGACGAAGCTGGCAGCCGCCGCCTTCCTCAAGGTGCTCGTCGCCGCCGTTCCCTATAAGGTGCACACAGTCTTGACCGGAGCGAAGGTTTATCCTGAGCGACAAGCGCTCAGGTTCGGCGTTCAGTTCGTCCAGCGCGACAGGTCAGGCGACTTCGTCGCTCACGTGTTCGGCAGGGTCTGCGACCAGCACGGCATCGAGCACCGGCTCACCAAACCCTACCATCCCTGGATGAACGGTCAGGCCGAACGCATGGTGCGAACCATCAAGGACGCGCAACAAAAACCTTCCACTACAACGCGATCGACGATCTCCGCCGTCACGTCCGGGACTGGCTGTCGGCCTATAACTTTGCCAAGCAACTCAAGGCCTTGCGCGAACACCCTTCGAGGCTATCCGGAAACTCAGCGAGGAAAAGCCAGACCTCTTCATCCGAAAGCCAGACCCATCACACATTGGGACTAAACACCTCGAGTCTTTCTGACTTTAATTGAATCGCTAGGGATTCCATCCTGGGCGAACAGTGATTCAAGTTACATGCTGGGCGGAGGCCAGCATGTATGGCGCGAGCTTATTCTCTGGACCTGCGTGAGCGGGTGGTGGCGTTTGTTGCGAGCGGTCAGACGGCGCGGGCGGCCTCAGCCGCGTTCGATGTCAGCGTGGCAAGCGTCGTAAAGTGGACGCAACGCGTGAGGGCAACCGGCAGCGCGGCCGCCAAACCGATGGGCGGCAAGCGGCCATTTCTTTTGGAGGCCGAGCGCGATTGGCTGTTGGCGCGCCTGGATGAGAAGCCCGATTTGACGCTTCATGCTCTTCGCGGTGAGTTGCGCGAACGGGGCGTCTCCGTCTCCTGCGACACGCTGTGGCGCTTCCTCAAACGCCAGGAGATCAGCTTTAAAAAAAAACCTTGTTCGCAGCCGAGCAGGATCGTCCCGACATCGCCCGGCGCCGGCTGCGCTGGAAGAAATACCAGGCCCGATTTGATCCGTCCCGCCTTGTTTTCATCGATGAGACCTGGGCCAAAACCACCATGACCCGCACGCGCGGCTGGTGCCGACGCGGCAAGCCGCTCGTCGCCAAAGTCCCGCATGGCCACTGGAAAACGCTGTCGCCGCACCGCGCCATGACGCCATCACCGCGCCCTTCGTGCTGGACGGCCCCATTAACGGCGAGGCCTTCCTGGCCTATGTCGAACAGATCCTTGTTCCGACCCTCATACGCGGCGATATCGTAGTCATGGACAATCTTGGTTCTCACAAAAACCGGGCCATTCGCAACGCGATCCGCGCCGCTGGTGCACGACTTATCTTCCTGCCACCCTACAGCCCCGATCTGAACCCCATCGAACAGGTGTTCGCCAAGCTGAAAACGCTCCTCCGGAAAGCCGACGAGCGCACCGTTGAAGCTGTCTGGAAAGGGATCGGATCGCTGCTCAGGTGCTTTGATCCGCCCGAGTGCGCCGCCTACTTCAGGAACGCTGGCTATGCTTCAATCTAGGTCGGAAAGACTCTAGGAAGTGTGGACATTTATCGGATCCACAAGATGGTTGCTGCGAGAGCGATCATGGAGCGGTAGTTTCGGGCGGTTTTTTCATATCTCGTAGCGATGCGTCGAAACTGT
>NZ_JAHFZG010000030.1 GCF_018619475.1 Rhodomicrobium sp. Az07 | reverse complement strand
ATCCGCTCGTCTCGTCCATCCCGCGCATCATCACCCCCGCCGTTACCGTGCTGAGGGTGAATCATGTTCTCAAACCGCTGTCGAGACAGGAGTATTTCAGCAGCCTGCTAAGGCTGAAACATCTGGAACAGCGGCTTCCGCACGGCCTGGGCCAGCTTGACCATGGTGTCGATGCAGACATTGTGCATCGCGTTTTCGAGCTCGGAAATATGAGCCTGGGCGATGCCTGTGACCGCGGCGAGCTCGCGCTGGCTCAGGCCCGCATCGATGCGAGCTTTGCGCAAATTCCTCGCAAATATCTCCCGTTCCGGCTGGCTGTCTGGCGCCCTCTTCTTGGCGAGGACCGGTAACGCCCGCTTCCGCTTCGGCGGTTCGGCGGGGCTTGTTTCAGAGGACAGGCTCTTATCGGGCATTAAGGGCTCGGGGCATCGCGGGGCCGAAGGGGCTTCTATCGTATGTGCACTATAGGCGGTCTTGCCTACGAGGCAAGAGCGGCCCCGGAAAATGGCTTTGACAGGACAAGGCGAGGTCGCCTCGCGAGACAACTTATCAACATTTGATAGTTTTTGAACGATCTTTGATGCACCAAAGACACAATGTGCAATGGCGTATGCTTGCAAGTCGTTCATCGATGGTATGCAACAAAACCTGAGCCGTCCTTGTCGATTATGGGGCATCGTTTTTGCCGATGGCATCACGATCCGAATTCAGTGCAGAGATATATATCGATTTGAAAGCAAACATTATTATAACAAATATTCCAACGATTGGAATCGTTACTCAAAAGTTGGCGGAAGCTAGAGCGCTGGCTTATCCGAACCCTTGGCAATAAAGACCATGAATACGAAGATGCGCGAAGACGGCAGAACCACCACCGGGTTTTGCAAGTTTGTATATCCAGAGTTGATCGTCTATAAGCGAGCGCATCGTAACAAAGCCGATCCGAGCCGATGCGTTCATGGCCCCTTATCGTTCCGCGTCCGAACACGCTGTCCGCGTCGGCCAGAAGCTCGAACGCGAGCTTGGCGAACAGATTCTCGGCTGTCTTCGAGACCCGGAGGTCATCGAGATCATGCTGAACCCCGATGGTGTCCTTTGGGTCGAGCGTACTGGGCACCCCATGGCGCGCCTTGGCGAGATACCCCCGCATCAAGCCGAGGCCGCCATGGCAACCATCGCGGCGCTTCACAAGACCACCATCACCCGTGAGAACCCGATCCTTGAGTGCGAGCTACCGCTCGACGGCAGCCGCTTCGAGGGGCTGATCCCGCCTGTGGTCGCGGGCCCAAGCTTTTGTATCAGGAAACGCGCCACCCGCATCTTCACCCTCGACGATTATGTGCGCGCCGGGACCATGAGCCAGCGCCAGCGGGCCTTGATCCGGGCAGCAGCGCTCGGTCACCAGAACATCCTCATTGTTGGCGGCACCGGCTCTGGCAAGACCACGCTCGTCAACGCCGTCATCCATCTGATCGGCGCCGAACTTCCCGGCGAGCGTTTGCTGATTCTCGAGGACACGCCCGAGATCCAGTGTGCCGCGCCCAATCACGTCTTCAAGCGCACCACCGAAACCATCGATTTGCGGCGGCTTCTCCGCTCGACCATGCGCTACAGGCCGGACCGGATTCTCGTCGGCGAAGTGAGGGGCGGCGAGTGCCTCGATCTGTTGAAGGCCTGGAACACCGGCCATCCTGGCGGCGTCGCGACCGTTCACGCCAATAACGCGAAGGGTGGCCTCATCCGCCTCGAAAACCTCGTCGGCGAAGTCACCGCGGCCCCCATGCAAAAGACGATCGCTGCCGCCGTCGACCTCATCATTGTCATTGCGAAGACAGCCGCCACCACATCCGGCCGCCAAGTGCAGGAGCTGCTGCGCGTCATCGATCACGACGGCAGCGATTACGTCACCGAAGCCGAGGAGTAAGTCATGCGAAAAGCCCCAGGCGATTTCAGTGTATTTTGGAGCCTCGCGCTGATGGCGTTGCTCCTTCTTCTGATCGCCTTTCCCGAGCATGCGCTCGCGTCTTCGACCGGCAGCGGGCTTCAGTGGGAAACGCCCCTGCAAAAGGTCCGCGACAGCATCACCGGCCCCGTCGCCTATGCCGTCTCGCTGATGGGCATCGTGGTGACAGGGGCCATCCTCGTCTTTGGCGGCGAGATCAACGAATTCGTGCGCCGCGTCATCATGCTCGTGCTCGTCGTCTCGCTCATGGTGTTTGCCACCGACCTTTTGAGCACGCTGTTCAGCGCCGGGGCGGTGATCTGATGGGCGCACTTCGACGCACTCCGCTCTATCGCGCGCTGCACCGGCCTAACCTCTTCCTCGGCGGCGAGCGCGAGCCCGTGCTGATGACCGCGATCATCTGCGCCGGCCTCGCCGTCTCAAGCCTCAACCTCATCGCCATCACGATCGGCGTCGGCCTTTGGCTCGTCCTGATCGGCGTGTTTCGCATGATGGCGAAGGCCGACCCCTTCATGACCAGGGTCTATCTGCGCCAGCTCCGCTACGGCGCGTATTTTCCGGCGCGGTCGCGCGGCTCAAGGCTTGATTAGGGGGTCTCATGCTGCGCTTGAAACAGTTCCGCGATCGCGCCAAAGGCACCGCCGATCTTCTGAATTATGCGAGTCTCATCGGCGATGGCCTTTTGCTCTGCAAGGACGGCTCGCTGTTGGCCGGCTTCCTCTACCGCGGCCCCGACAGCCAAAGCGCAACCCCCGCCGAGCTCAACTATGTGACAAGCCGCATCAATGCGAGCCTCGCGAGGCTCGGCAGCGGTTTTGCGCTCTGGATCGACGCCGTTCGGCTTCCAGCCGCCGCTTACCCGGAGACCGACGCCTCGCATTTTCCGGACCCGGTCACGGCCGCCGTCGATGCCGAGCGGCGCCGCCAGTTCTTGAGCGAAGGCGCTCATTTCGAGACGGAATACGCGCTCCTCGTCGCCTATACGCCGCCGCTCCGCCGCACCACCAAGATCGCCGATCTCATTTATGACGACGATCCGAAAGCTGAGCCCGAAAGCCCCGGCGACCGTCAGATCAAGATCTTCGAGCGCGTGCTTCGCGATCTCGAAGACGGCCTGTCGGATATCTTGCGGTTACGGCGCATGAAGGCCTACCGCGTGAGCGATGAAAGCGGGCGTTCGCATCTGCAGGACGAACTCATCAATTATGTGAGCTTCGCGGTCACGGGGCATCTCAGCCCCCTCAACGTGCCGCCATGCCCGATGTATTGCGATGCCTGGCTCGGTGGGCAGGAGCTTTATGGCGGCGATACCCCCAAAATGGGCGAGCACTTCATCGCAGCGGTGGCGGTCGAGGGCTTTCCCGCCGAATCCTATCCCAATATGCTGGCAAGGCTCGAGACGCTCGCGATTGCGTTTCGCTTTTCCTCGCGCTTCATCCCGCTCGACGCCCATGAAAGTCTCGGGCTCCTTCGCGCGTACCGGCGCAAATGGCGGCAATGGATGCGGGGGTTCTTTGCGCAAGTGTTCCGCACCGAAGGCGGCGTCGTGAATGAGGATGCCGCTTTGATGGCAGCCCAGGCCGAGGACGCGATCACCGACGCCAGTTCCAACCTCGTCGCCTTTGGCTATTACACGCCGGTTCTGATCTTGATGGGCGAGAACAGGGACGCGCTTCTCGATGAGGCGCGCCTTGTGGGCCGCGAGCTCCGGCGCGAAGGTTTTGCGAGCCGCGTCGAGACGGTGAATACGCTCGAGGCCTTTCTCGGGAGCCTGCCCGCCCATGCCGTGCCCAATGTGAGGCGGCCGCTCGTCCACAGTGTGAACCTCGCGGATCTCATGCCGGCGTCCTCCATTTGGCCGGGACTTCCCGTCTGTTCGAGCCCGCTTTTCCCGGAAGGCTCGCCGCCGCTCCTTTACGGCGCCACCACCGGCTCGACGCCATTCCGGCTCAATCTGCATGTCGGCGATGTCGGCCATACGCTGATCTTCGGGCCGACCGGCGCCGGCAAATCGACGCTGCTCGCACTCATCGCCGCGCAGTTTCGCCGCTACCGGCATGCCCGCATCACGGTGTTTGACAAGGGTCGTTCGCTGTTCGCTCTCGCTCATGCGGTCGGCGCGCAGCACTATGATCTGGCGGGAGACACGGCAAGCCCGGGCCTGTGTCCGCTCGGCAAACTCGAGACGGTTTCGGATGTCGCGTTCGCCGAAGACTGGCTTGCCACCTGCTACGAGCTTCAGCAGGGGAGCGCACCGACACCGCGACAGAAAGAAGAAATCCATCGCGCGGTGCGGCTGATGCGCGAAACCAAGAGCGGCGAGGGCCGAAGCCTCACCGACTTTATCGCCACCGTCCAGGATAAGGACATCCGGGCGGCGCTTGGCACCTATACGATCGAAGGTGCGCTCGGCCATCTTCTCGATGCCAGATCCGACGGCATCGAGGCGGCCTCGTTCACGGTCTTCGAGATTGAGGAACTGATGGCGCTCGGCGACAAGAACCTGATCCCGGTGCTTCTTTATCTGTTTCGCCATTTCGAGCGCTCGCTCACAGGCGCGCCCGCCCTTCTCCTTCTCGATGAGGCGTGGGTGATGCTCGGCCACCCCGTGTTTCGGGAAAAGATCCGCGAATGGCTGAAAGTGCTGCGCAAGGCCAATTGCGCGGTTGTGCTGGCGACCCAGAGCCTTTCGGACGCGGCGCGCTCCGGCATCCTCGATGTTCTCCTGGAATCCTGCCCGACCAGGATCCTTTTGCCGAACGAGGAAGCCGACAAGGGCGGCTCCGGCGCGATCCCCGGTCCCCTCGATTTTTACCGGCTGATCGGTCTGAACGAGACCGAGATCGCGCTCCTGAAGGGAGCAGTCAAGAAGCGGCACTACTACTACACGAGCCCCGAAGGACGGCGTCTCTTTGAACTGGGGCTTGGTCCCGTAGCCCTTGCCTTTGCCGCCGTCTCATCCCGCGAGGATGTGGCCCGCGTGCGCGCCCTCATCGAGGCCCACGGAAAAGACTGGCCGCGAGCCTGGCTCGCAGAGCTGGGCCTCGATCCAGATATCGTTCTCGGAGCAACAGAGGAGGGGCTCAATGAAAAGGCAGCTTAAGGTGGCGGCGCTTGCCGCAATCGCTTGTGTCTCAGTCGTGAGCGTCCGGCAAAGCCAGGCCCAGGCGGTCTATTGCACGAATTGCGCGAGCGAAATCACCCAGCTTTTGAATCTGGCGCGGCTCGTCGATCAGCTCGGCATGCAAGGCAATATCCTTCAGACGAACACCAACCAGTTCCAGACCATGACGGTGAACACGACGCCTTTGCCCTCGCTCGAGTGGGGGAATGGGGCGGCGAACATCCAATCCGTCAACACGGCGCTGGCAAGCGCCAACGCGCTGTCTTTCGCCAAGTCAGGGCTCGCGACGCAGTTTGGCCAGCACTATGGCACTTACGACAGCTACCTGACTTCGCCCGCGACGAGCGCAGCCTTTGCCGGCAAATATCAGCAATGGTCTACCAACGCCAATGCGAGCGTGCTCTCGACGCTTGAAGCGGGTTCCCTTCAGTCGGGCCAGATCGGCGGCGACGAGCTCGCACTCATCAACCGCCTCAAGATCCAGACTGGTGCGGTGCAAGGCAATCTTGAGGCGCTACAGACGCTTGCTCAAGTAGGGCTTCTCAATATCGAGCAGTTGCAGAAGCTGCGCCAACTCATCCTGGCGGACACGAGCCTCAAGGCGAACGCCATCCAGACTGAGGCCGATCAGAGTGCCTCCCAACAGGCGGCCTGGCGGACGTTCATCAAAACCCAAACGACGATCCCAACAAGCGGGGGAGCGCGATTTTGATGAGGCGGCTCCCGCCAGAAAAGCCGCCGAGGCCGTCTTGCTCTCCTCTCGGCCCATCGCCTGCGGCCCGAGCGGGGTGCGCGCTGATCGGCCTTGCCTTTGGCGTGCTTGTTCTTGGCACCATTTCAGCAAGCCCGGCTTCGGCGGCGGAGCCCACGACCAACGCGCTCGATGGGATCGTGCGGCTCTACCAGCAAAACGCGCAGAAATGGGAAGCGACGCTTGCGACTTACGCGCAAAGGCTGTTCTGGCTGCTCGCGGCCATCGAGATGTCCTATGCCGCCATCCGGCTTGCCCTTCGCGGCGCCGATCTCAGCGAATGGATGGCCGAACTCGTCAATCAGATCCTGTTCATCGGCTTTTTCCTGGCACTGCTGGTCAATTCGAGCGCCTGGGCGGCGGCGATCGTCAACAGCTTCAGGACCGCCGCCAATGAGGCGGTGCAGGCCTCCGGCGGCACGAGCCTGATCGCGCCATCGGACATTTTTGCGATCGGGCTCAGCATGGCCAACAAGGTGCTCGATCAATCGAGCATCTGGAGCCCCGGCGCGAGCATGGGTCTCATCATTTTCGCGCTCGTTTTGTTGATCTGCTTCGCCCTCATCGCCGCCTTCCTCGTGCTGGCGCTCGTCGAGTCCTACATCGTTATTTCGGCCGGCATCCTGTTCATGGGCTTCGGCGGATCGCGCTGGACCAAGGATTACGCGCTGAAAATGGTCATCTACGCGCTGAGCGTCGGCGCGAAGCTGTTCGTGCTGCAGCTCCTGATCGGGCTTGGCCAGCAAATCTTCAATGCGTTGATCCAGAATTTCGAGGCAAATACGTCCGATCTTCTCGTCTCGGTCGGCTCGGCCATCGTCATGCTGGCGCTCACCAAGATCATTCCCGACATGATCCAGGGCCTCATCAACGGCACGCAAGTGAGTGGCGGGGGCGCACTCGCCGGTGTTGCCGCGGGCGCTGCCGGTGTTGGCTGGGGCGCGTTCAAGGGCGGCATTGGCGCTGGCATGGTGGCGGCCCGAAGCTCGGCGCTGGCGAGCGAGCAAATGCAAGATGCGCGCATGTCGGGCAGCTTCGGACCAGGCAGGGTGGTTCGCATGGCCGGCAATACCGCCATGGCCGCCGGCGATACGCTTGGCATGCGGCTTAGCGGGCGCATCCATTACGGCACCTGGGCCGGGCAGATGGCCGAGGCTTTGAAAGAACGAACCGTCGACCGGCAGGCGGCGAGAAGCGCGAGCGAGCCGGCCCAGCCGCAAGGATCGGTCACGGGCGCGGGCCTATCGGCGCCGCCAAGCCGCACCGCACCGCCAAGCCAAGGCAACCCGCCGAAGAAGCCTTAAGCCGCGATCCAAGAACTGAAATGCGCGCGGTTATCAAGATTGTCTGTGAGCCATCGAGGGGGATCATGAGCAGCCATCACGACGGGAGTGCCGGTTCTTCCCGTGAGGAAGGGACCAATCCTTATCTTAATGCGCGACGCGAATGGAACGAGCGCTACGGCGATTACATCGCGCAAGCCCGAAACTGGCGGCTGGCCGCCATTCTCGCCCTCATCGTGGCGCTCATGACCGGCGCGGGCCTCGTTTATGTGGCAAGCCAAAGCCAGATCGTTCCCTATGTGGTGCGCGTCGACAAGCTCGGCGCCGCCGCCGCCGTCGATCGCGCTGACCGGCTCGTCAAGCCGGACCATCAGCTCATTGTCGCGAGCCTTGCGCGCTTCATCGCCAACATCCGAAGCGTCTACACCGACGCGGGCGCCGAGCGTGCTCTCTTGAAAGAAGCCTATGCCATGATCAACGAGCGGGGCGACGCCTATGCGCGGCTCAACGACCATATGCGCGCCCACGATCCTTTCGAGCGCGCCAAGACCGAAACCGTCATGGTGGAGGTCGAAAGCGTTCTGCCGCTGTCCGCCGATAGTTGGCGCATCGGGTGGCGCGAAGAAACCCGAACCCGCGACGGCTCGAAGCCTCAAACCCAGCATTGGCAGGCCACGATCGCCATCACGCTGAACCCGCCATCGGACGAGGCTACCATCCGCCTCAACCCGCTTGGCATTTACATCAACAGCTACAGCTGGTCGCAACGGCTTTGACGCGAGGGGGAGACTTTGTCATGCGTATGGTGATTGTATATGCACTATCGGTGTTGCTCTCTGGCGCGGCGCTGGCGCAAGCCCCGCAGAGCTTTCCCGACGGACCACCGCCGCGCGTGCCGCTGTTGGCCGGGCCACAGCCGCCTCTGGCGCCGAAGGAGCAAAAGGGCGTGGCCTACGGCAAGGAGTGGGCCGGCAACCGTGCGGGGCCAGCGCGAGGCGACGAGGGTGCAACCGTCTTCGTGTTCGGCTCCACGCTGCCGACGATTGTTTGCGCGCCGTTCTACGTCTGCGATCTCGCTCTGCAGGAAGGCGAAAGCGTCAATGATCTGAATGTCGGCGACAGCGTGCGCTGGAAGATCACGCCGGCGACGCAAGGGGCGGGCGAGGCCATCATCACCCATGTGATCATCAAGCCGACCGATGTGGGGCTCATCACCAATCTCGTCATCACCACCAATCGGCGCACCTACATCATCAAGCTTGTGAGCCGCTCGCAAGACTGGATGCCGCGCGTTTCCTTCGACTATCCCGATGACGCCAGCAGCCAATGGAAGGCCTACCGCACCAAGGTCGAGCAGACCCGGGACATGCGCGCGGCCGCGGCCGTGCTGCCCGCGCCCGGCAAACTCGACTTTGAGTTCGTCCTCTCGGGCGACGCGCCCTGGAAGCCGACGCGCGTCTATACCGACGGGGTCAAGACCTACATTCTGTTTCCACCTGAGGTGGGCTCGAGCGAGCTTCCAGCCCTTGTCGAGATCGCCGAGGACGCGAGCTTCCTTGGCCTCGACAGCCTCTTCAACGGGCCGACGACACGGCTTGTGAACTATCGCTTCGTCGAGCACCGCTTCGAAGTCGACAAGGTCCTGACCCTGGCACGGCTCACCTCGGGCGTGGGCAACAGCGCGAGCAGTGTCACCATCACCCGCACGCGGAGGGATTGATCATGCAAACACGCTCGGCTGCGCTCTTCGAACCAGGCGAATGCGCCGGCAGCACCGCCATTTTCAGCAGCTCCACGCTTCGAGAGGTCAGACGGTGACCGAAACCCCTTCCTCGCCTGATCTGTTGGGCGCCCCGCCTTCGCGAGGGGCAGGCGTCCGGCGCCTGAACCGCGTTCCGCTCATGATCGCCATGGCGATCCTGGCGCTCATCATGGCAACCATCGCCTACACCTATCATTTGCGCCTGCAGGCCTCGAAACAGGATCCCGGCAGCAGCCGGCCGACGCAAGCTCCGATCGGCATTCTCGCGAACGCGCCTGACGCAGGCTACATTCCGCCCAAAGCGCCCGAGACCATCCCGGTGCTGCCGCAACCGGTCGCGCTCCAACCCGCGCCGCCTGTTCTGAACGCGCCCGATCCCAATCGTCTTGCCTGGGAGGCCTATTACAAACGCCTCGAACACTTGCGCGAGGCCCGCGAAAAGCTCGCGCTGACAGCGCTCGGAGCCGGTTCCGAAATCCAGGCCAATCTTCCAAGACGAACCGCTTCGCCGGCAAGCGAGACCGCGCCCGCGCCGCTTTCGGCTTCGGAACAGTTTGCGAGACTGGCCGCGGACCGGCTTGCGCAGCTCGGCGGCGATCCCGAACGCGAGCGCGATCTCAACAGGCAGCGCGACAAGCGTGCCTTCCTTGCGGACCAGGATCCGAAAACAGCCGACCAGAACACGCTTAAGGCTCGCCGCGAAGCGCCGCGCTCACCCTACGAGGTGCGCGCCGGCACGGTGATCCCAGCTGTGATGATCGGCGGGGTGAATTCCGATTTGCCGGGCCAGCTTCTGGCCCAGGTTTCAGAGAACGTCTACGACACCGCCACGGGGCGCTTCATTGTCATCCCGCAAGGTTCAAAGCTCGTCGGCACCTATGATTCCGGCATTACCACCGGCCAGGAGCGGGTGCTCGTGGCCTGGACGCGGATCATCTATCCCGATGCGTCCTCGCTCGATCTTGGCCGGATGCCCGGCGCCGACGAAGGCGGTTACGCGGGCTTCAAAGATCAGGTCAACAATCATGTCTGGAAGATCTGGAGCAACGCCATTCTGCTCTCGGCCTTCTCCGCTGGCATTCAGCTCAGCCAGGGCAATGGCAACAACCAGACGAGCGGCGGGCTCAACGCGACGCAGACCATCGCGGCGTCCACTGGCCAGCAAATGGGCCAACTCGGCATGGAAATGGCGAGGCGCAATCTGCAAATCCAGCCGACGCTCGAAGTGAGACCGGGCTACCGCTTCGTGGTGCAGGTGACGAAGGATTTGATCCTTCGGCCCTGGGTCCCAGGCGACAAGGCCACGGCGTTTTTCGGGGGGTATCCCTATCGCGACGGGGTGCAGCGATGAAGCCTTCAGAATCTACGAAGGGAGATGGCCATGGACGTTGCCCTTGATCCAGCCGCCTGGGGACTTCTGATCCTGACGGGCGGTTTTATCGGCCTCTGTTTCGGGCTGTTTGGCCAAGCCGGAGGCCTTGCCCTCGCTCCGGCCCTTCTGATTGTGCTTCCCCTTTGCGGCGTGACAGCCGAGGCGGCGCCGCGGCTCGCGGTGACGACCGCCCTTGCGATCTTGATCCCGGTGACGATCGGCCAAGCGGAGGGCAGGCTGTCCTGGAAGGCGATCGATTGGGACCTCATCCTCCTTCTTGCGCCAGGTGCTGCCGTGGGCGCGGTGATCGCCGCGATGGTCGCGGGTAATTTGGACGGCCGGATCGTTGCGCTTCTTCTCGGTTCAGGACCCATCCTTCTGGCCCTTCGACTCTCGAGGCATGCGGGCGGCGGCAGAGGGGATGGTGAGCCGCGCAATCCTTCGCTCATTGCCCTGACGCTGAAAACGGTCGTGGGCGGAGCGTTCGCCGCCCTCACCGGTGTGAGCGCGGGCTTGGTTTTGGCGCGCTCTCTCGCCAGGGCTCTGCCTTCCGCAAAGGCAACCGCCACCGCGAGCGCCTTGACCTTGCCCTTTGCGTTCACCGCCTCGGTCGGCGCTCTCTTGGTCCCGGCGCCCCTGACCTGCGGGCCGGCCTGCGCCGGCGTCCTCTTCCTACCAGCGCTGGCCGCAATCGGCATGAGTGCCGTCCTCATCGCGCCGCTTGCGCTGCGGCTCAGACCCTTCTTGCCGTCGGCCCCGGCGAGCCGGCTGATGGCGGTCTTCGCCATGGCACTTCTGTGCACGGCCGGCCTTCGCTCTGAGGGCCTTGGCAGCCTTTTGGTTGAGACCCACGAAAGCGCTCTCGAACTTGCACTGGGATCACTTTGCGATCCACACCCCGCTCCCGCCGCGCCAATCTTCGATTCCGAAACCTTGGCCCTAACGCCTATCAGCGAGGTCCGATGACGCCGGTTGACTGGGTCCTGCTCGCCGCCGTCGGCTGCGTCTCAGGTCTCTCCGCGGGACTGTTGGGCATCGGCGGCGGCCTCGTCGTGGTGCCAAGCCTCATCTACGGGCTGCCATTGTTGGGCATCTCCGGGCCCGACGTGCCGAAAATCGCCACCGCCACTTCGCTGGCGCTCGTCATTCCAACCGCCCTTGCAAGCGCCCAGGCCCATGCGGCAAAGGGCGCCGTCTGTCTCAGATGTGCGGCCCTCTTGGCGCCCGCCCTGATCGCAGGCGCCTTTCTGGCAACCATGCTCGCGCCCTTTCTCGATGCCCGCATGATCGTCGCGGTCTTCGTCCTCTACGCGATTGTGTTTACGTGGGGGGTACTGAGGCCCGAAAGGGCGAGAGCCGCCGCCACCCCGGACAAACTTGGCGCCAAACGCCTGGCAGAGACCGCCCTGAAGAGTGTGAGCGGCGGGGCGCTTGCTGCACTCCTTGGGTTTGGCGGCGCCTTCTTCTGCGTCCCGATCCTGTCGCGCTTCGTGTCCATGAAGAAGGCGATCGGAACGGCGTCCGCGCTCGGTCTGCCGCTCGCTGCGGCGGGCGTTGCAGGCTATCTTCTCGCGCCTTCGCCCGAGGGCTGTTCCGGCGCCTGCGCGGGCGCGATTTTCATGCCGGCCGTCGGCGCAATCGGGGTCGCAAGCGTGCTGACTGCGCCCGTTGGCGCGAGGCTCGCGCATAGTCTGCCCGTTGCCCTTCTGAAACGCGTCTTCGCTATGCTCCTGCTTCTCACCGCCGCGTCTCTCACGCTCAAAATCACGCCCGAAATCCCGCGTCCCGCGCCTCACCTGAAAGCTGCCCTGCTTCGTCTCGCTGAGCCTGTCTGTCGTAACCGGGTCGGAGCGAAACCCAGCCTTCAAGGGCTCCACCGTCCTTGATTCGGGAGGACACGACGAAGGATCAGGGGCCGCGCCTCAATCTCCGGGGCGCACCTCGTTTGCGCGGTCCTCACCAAACATTTCGCGGGACAGCACAAGCTGACCTGTCTCCGAAAGCGAGTGCCAAAGCTGTGGCCGCTTGCGCCAATGGTCGACCAACTCGCAATCGAGAGCCTTCAGGCCGTCGGGCTCGTTGTCTTCGCCTTCATCCGGGCGGCCTCCAGGCGCTGGGACCTCGGCGTTCAATTTCAGACGGACGCCTGGCCCACCGCCGCTATCGGCGAAAATGAATTCCAGTCCAGCGTCCTCGTACACGCGTTGCACCGTTTGCAGCGTTGCGCTCTGCGCAGGAAGACCGGCCTCGATGCGCTGGGCGGTATTGACGTGAATGCGAGCCTTTTCGGCCAGCTCACGAATGGTCCAGCCCAGAGCCGCGCGCGCCATCTTCAATTGTATCGTTGACACCTTCATTGTATCATATATACATTCATAGCCATAAGTATTGTGACGCTAACACATTGGCGAGCGTGGGGGTATGCCCATGAAGCTTACTGTTGCGGACCTCAAAAGTCTCAAGGCTTTGCTGCGATATGCGCGCGAACTGATCGACGACGCGGCGAACACCTCCCGAGCGGCAGACGATACCGCGCGTCACATTAGAGCGCATTTCGATCAGCCTGGCTCATAACCGCATGATCTGAAATAGTTGGCGCATTCGTTGGGCAGGAAGATGCCGACGAGCTCGCCGATCAGGGTCCACAGGCCGCTGATGGTTCGCTTGCCGCTCTTTCTGAGTGTGGCCTTGAGGCGGGCAAAGGCTTTTTCGATCGGATTGAAATCTGGACTGTAGGGCGGGAGGAACAGCAATGTGGCGCCGGCCGCTTCGATCCTTTCGCGCACCGAGACGCGCTTGTGGCTCGACAGATTGGCCATGACGACGATGTCGCCATGGCGCAGTTCCGGCACCAGAACCTGTGCGACATAGGCCTCGAACCAATCGCCGTTGATCGGGCCATCGAGCACCATCGGCGCGACCATTCCGGTCGT
>NZ_JAHFZG010000029.1 GCF_018619475.1 Rhodomicrobium sp. Az07 | reverse complement strand
ACCCCGAGCGAAACGCCGCAAGCGCCGTTATTCCCCTTCACCGCGTCTCCTGATAAAACAGCCGCTTCATCTCCCGGAATGCGAGAGGAATCGCCTTGCTGGAACGCTGGTCGAGTTCAGCTGGAAACGTGGGCGCGCGCGCAGGACACCGCCGCAAATGTTCGCGCCGTCCGTGCGGCTCGGCGTCACCGGGCTGTCGCGTTCCGGCAACGCCCGTTTAGCTGCCCTCACCCGTTTTCGCCAACACAGGCGGCGCAACCGGCGTGGCGCTCCGCGTCGTCAGTAAAAGCCCCGCCCCAATGATCGCAGCGCCGACGAAGTCGCCGGGTTTTAGCGGCGTGCCAAGTGCGATGTACGACAGGATCACCACCCAGAACGGGTTCAGCAGATGATAGGAAGACGCGCTTGCCGCGCCGCTCCAGCGGATCAGAAGCAGCCACAGCACGCTCGCCCCGATGGTGACGACCACCGCGAGATAAAGGGTCGAGAAGATGGCCGAGATGGTGAAAGTCGGCGCGGGAAATCCCTTCAGCGCAAAAACCGGAATCAGCGCAAACGCGCCCACTGCCGATTGCCAGAAATTCAGCGGGAAAACTGGCAGGTTCGACGCACGTCCGCGAAACAACACGGTGGCGATGGCGAAGGCGGTTGTGCCGCAAAGAGTGAGCGCGATGCCGATCGCATCGGCTTTGCTGACGTCGAAGCCGATAATGAAGACGACGCCGGAAAACCCGATGAGTACGCCCAGCGTCTTGACGGGATCGAACTGCTCGTGTCCGAGCATCGTGGAAAACAAGATCGCAAGAAAAGGCGCGCAACTCACGATCACCACCACAACCGCTGGGGACGTGTAAGCGAGAGCTGAAAAGTTCAGTCCGAGATAGAGCGCATTATTGAGCAGGCCGAGCAGAAGCCCCGTTTTCACGATGTGCGTATTCCAAGCTGTGCGATCTCGCAGACAGAATGGCATCATGATCGCAGCGCCCAAGGCGAACCTCAGCACGAGGACGAGAATCGGATCGACATCGCGCACGGCGATTTTCCCGGCGACGAAAGCCGAACTCCAGAGCAAGCTGAAAAGAACGACGACAGACAATAGGATAGGGCGCGAAACTTGTGTCATGCGCACAGGATCGCAGGCCATATTAATGTTGCAAAATTAATAATATAAGCGACATAATAAGTTCGGCTAATTTTGGATCAACCAATGCTTCAGACGCTTCTTCCTGAGTCGCCGTTCGCGGATAGGCGCATCACGCTCGAACAGTTGCGCGCGTTCGTGACCGTCGCTGAAGGTGGCGGTTTTGTGCGAGCCAGCCTCGATCTGGGCCGCACCCAATCTGCAGTCACGCAAAGCCTCAAGAAGCTTGAGCAAATTTTGGGATGCGTTCTGCTGGAGCGCAGGCAGGGACATATTGTGGGGCTAACGGTCGAAGGCGAGCGCTTCCTGCCGATGGCGAAAGACATCCTCGCGCGCCTGTCGGAAGCCGTAGGATCGTTCAGGCGGCCACTTCTAGCCGGGCGCATCCGACTCGGCGTGCCGGACGATTTCGATATGCTCGACATTCACGGCATGGTGTCCCGCTGTCTCGACATGAACCCCGGGCTTCGCATCGAAGTGACGTCCGCCATGTCGATGGTTGTGCTCGATATGTTCAAGGCCGGGACAATAGACGTCGCCTTGATGAACAGGGTGGGCGACACGCCCGATCTCGGGGGCGCGATGAAGGAAGTTCTCAGGCGGGAACCGTTGTTTTGGGTCGCGCGCGAAAAATTCACGCTCGCCGATGTTTCGGCCCTGCCGCTGGTGTCTTTTCCAGCGGGCTGCACGTATCGCAAAGCTATGCTGGAGGCACTCAAGCGCGCAGGCATTTCGAGCTATCCGGCCTACACCAGCTCATCCTATGAGAACATACGCAAAGCCGTTCTGGCAGGGCTAGGCGTTGCGGTGCTGCCGAAGGCTTCGCTGCCTCGCGATCATATAATCCTGGGCGAGGAGGACGGCTTTCCTGCTTTGCCAGCGACCGAACTCGTCATGATCGCCAATCTCGGGCAAGATCTTTTCCGACGGTTTGTCGGGTTTCTTGAATGCTCCGCAGATGTCGGCAGACAGTTTCATTTGCGGCAGTCTCAGGCATCGTGAGCGAAACGCCGCAAGCGCCGTTATTCCCCTCAGCCGCGTCTCCTGTTAAAACAGCCGCTTCATCTCCCGGAATGCGAGAGGAATGGCCTTGCTGGAACGCTGGTCGAGTTCAGCGCTGGAAACGTGGGCGCGCGCGCAGGACACCGCCGCGCAGATGTTCGCGCCGTCCGTGCGGCTTGGCGTGACCGGGCTGTCGCGCTCCGGCAAGACGGTGTTCATCACCTCGCTCGTGCATAATCTCATGGCGGGCAACGCGCTCCCGTTCTTCGAGCCGCTGGCGCAGAAGCGCATCCTGCGCACCTATCTCGAACCGCAGCCGGACGACGCCGTGCCGCGCTTCGATTACGAGGGCAACCTCGCGAAGCTCACCGCCGCCGAACCGGAATGGCCGGAGGGCACGCGCCAGATCAGCGAGCTTCGCCTGACGTTCGAATACGCCCCCGGCGCGATGATGCGGCGCGCGCTCGGCGCAACGCGGCTGATGCATCTCGACATCGTGGATTATCCCGGCGAATGGCTGCTCGACCTGCCGCTGCTAGACCTCACCTTCGAGGAATGGTCGCGGCAATCCATCGCCATGGCGCGCGAGCCGAGCCGCGAACCGGCGGCGAAGGAGTGGCTCGCCTTCCTCGGCGAGACGAATCCGCTTCAGAAGAAGAACGAGCAGATCGCGAAACACGGCGCGGAGATTTTCACGCAGTATTTGCGCAAATGCCGCGACGACGCGCTGTCCTTCTCCAGCCTCACGCCGGGCCGCTTCCTCATGCCGGGCGATCTCGCGGGCTCGCCTGCCTTCACCTTCTTTCCGCTCGAAGCGGCGGAAGGCGCGGCGCCGCCGGACAACAGCCTTTGGGGGATGATGGCGCGGCGCTTCAACTCCTATAAGCGGCACGTCATCCAACCGTTCTACCGCGATCATTTCGCGCGGCTCGACCGGCAGATCGTGCTGGCCGACGTGCTGACCGTGGTGAACGCGGGCGCGGCCGCCGTCGCCGACCTCGAACGCGCGATGAGCGACATTCTCGGCTGCTTCCGGCACGGTCAGAACCCGTGGCATGCGATGTTCAGCGGGCGGCGCATCGACCGCATCGTGTTCGCCGCGACGAAGGCGGATCATCTGCACCACACGAACCACGACCGGCTTGAAGCGATCCTCGGCCTCATCGCGAAAAAAAGCATTGCGCGCGCGAATTTCAGCGGCGCGGAGGTGAAGGCGTTTGCGCTCGCCAGCGTCCGCGCGACGGGGGAGGCGGAGGCGCGGCAGGGCAACGACCGGCTGCCGTGCATCGTCGGTGTGCCGCTGAAGGGCGAACGCCTCGGCGCCCGCGTGTTCGACGGCAAGGAACAACTCGCGATCTTCCCCGGCGACCTACCGGAAGACCCGGCGCTCGCGCTGTCGCCCGAATGGCTCTCGATGGGGCATTCGGCGACGCATTTCGTCCGCTTTCGTCCGCAGAAGCAGCGCCCGCTCGGCTTCGGCGAAAGCGCTGTGCTGTCTCACATCCGGCTGGACCGGGCCTTGAATTTTCTCATCGGCGACAAACTCTCATGACCGGCGAACCGAAAGGCCGCGCGCCCGCGGCGTTCAATCTCGACGACCCAAGGCTCTCGGCGGACCTCCCGCTGAAGGATGAAGCGCCCGCTCAAAAGCCGGAAGGGCCGAAGGGGCCGCCCGCCGCGTCACGCGAACCCGCCCCGGACAAGCCCGGCGCCGCCGCATCGTCCGGCCCGCAACCGAACGCGAAACCGCGCGCCGCCGCACCGCAGCCGAAAGCGGCAACGCCGCCGCCTTCGGACCAACCCGCCGGGACAATGGCAGCCCCGCCGCAGAAAGCGATCTCGCGCACGCGGAAATGGGGCGGCATCTTCCTGTCTGCGGTCGGCGGCCTCGTCGTGCTCGCGATGCTGATCTGGGTGCAGGACACGTTCCTGACGCTTCTCGGCCGCCACGACTGGATCGGCTGGGCCGCGACGATCCTGCTTGCCGTCGCCGTCTTCTCTTTCGCGATGATCCTCGCGCGCGAAATCGCGGGCCTCGCCCGGCTTTCGGCCATGACCACCGTGCGCAAGCGCGCCGATTCGGCGCTCATGGTCGAGGACACGAAACAGGCGCGCGTGGCTGCGGGCGAAATCCGCGCGATCTTCGCCGAACGGCGCGAACTCGCCGACGGCCTCGCGCGGCTCAGGAAGCACGAGCGCGACATCATGGACGCGAAGCAGGTCCTGAGCCTGACGGAGCGCGAACTGCTCGTGCCGCTCGACAAGCTCGCGCGCGTTACCATCGGTTCATCCGGCCGCCGCGTGCTGGTGGTGACGACGCTGTCGCCCGCCGCGATCATCTCCGTGGGCTTCGTCGCCTACGAAAACTTCAGGATGCTTCGCAACCTTGCGTCGATCTATGGCGGCAGGCCGGGCTTCTTCGCCATCCTGAAACTGATGCGGCTCATCGCGGGGCACCTCGCGCTCACCGGGGGCATTGCGTTTACCGACGACATCCTGTCCCAGGTGCTCGGGCAAGGGGTGACCGCCCGCGTTTCGAAGCGGCTCGGCGAAGGGCTCATCAACGGCGGCTTCACGATGCGCATCGGCCTCGCGGCGGTGGAAGTGCTGCGGCCGCTGCCCTATGTGGAGGCGAGACAGCCGCGATTCCGCGAATTCGTGTCCGAGTTCCTGAAGGTCGGGCATCGGTTCGCGGGGGAGATTGCGCCGGAAGGAAAAGAGCGGGGGAAAGGCTGATCGCGTGTCGGCGCTCCTCCGGCACAACCGCAGCGGGGGAACGAGGCTGAACCTCGCCTGTTGAACTCCCAAAACGGCCGCAACCTGCGGCCATTCCATGGGAGAGTTTCATGAGACGTTTCCTGATAGCGGTCGCGGCGTTGCTGACCGCAGCCAGCTTCGCCGCTCCTTCATTTGCGCAACTTGCAACGCCCAAGCTATCCCCTGCCCAAACATTCGTGCGCGATCTGAGTTCGGCCGGACAGTTCGAAATTCAGTCGTCATACATTGCCTTGCAGAAAACAGACAACGAGGACGTGAGGCAGTTCGCAAGGAAGATGGTCGAAGACCATAGTGCCGCCGACGCCAAGCTCAAGGATACGCTCAAGCAGGCGAACATAAAAGAGCCGACAGTCACAATCGATGAAAGGCGTATGCAGGAGCTTGACTATCTCAAGGTTGCGGATCGCGATTTCGACCGCCAGTACATCCAGCAGCAGCGCAAGGCTCACCGCGATACGGTGAAGCTTCTCGAAAATTATATCCAGCGTGGCGACAACGCTGAGTTGAAGCAGTTCGCGACGAATCTCCTGCCGACGATCAAGCAGCACCTTGAGATGGCCGATAATCTCAAGCCCAAGGAGTCTGCCCGCCGCTAACGGTCCGGCGCGACCGCGTGCGATGAACGCGGGCCGATTCGATCGCGGAATAGCGGTCACGCCACGAACAGGAAAAAGCCGCGCCTCGCGGCTTTTTCTATGCGCCGGAAGCCTCGCGTGCGATCAGTTGTTGAAAGCTGAAGCCGGGTGTCTTGCCTTTGGGGGGCGGGCATCGTGAGGGTAGCACTGACAAAGGGATTCGCGCCATGACCACCTATCGCCAATCGATTGAAGGCAGCCTCTCCACCAAGATCGGAGATACGGGCCTCAGCCCGGATCGCCTTACGCAGTGGCTGACGCTGCTCACGCCGCGCTTCAAGGCGCTTGAGGAAGCCGCGCAGACGGACAGCTTCGCGCATTTCCGCATCCTGAAGGACACCGCCGACATCGAGGACACGCGCGCGGCCTATGACAAGCTCGCGGCTGGCGCGGAAACCGTCGTCATTCTCGGAACGGGCGGTTCGAGCCTTGGCGGGCAGGCGCTGGCGCAGGTCGGCGGCTGGGGCATTCCCGGCGACAACGGCAACGCGGCGGGCAAGCTGCCGGAGCTTCGCTTCTGCGACAACCTGGACTCGCGCTCCTTCACGCGCGGCCTTGCAAGCCTCGACATTCCGAAGACGCGCTTCATCGCGATTTCGAAGTCCGGCACCACGGGCGAAACGCTGTCGCAGGTGCTGACCGCGTTCAAATTCATCGAGGATCAGGGCCACGGCGCGCTCATCCCGCAAATTTTCCTCGGCGTAACGGAGCCCGCGAAACCGGGCGTCGCGAACGGCCTGCGTGAGCTGTTCTCCGCGCGCGGCATCCCGCTGCTAGCGCACCCGACCGACATCGGCGGGCGCTACTCGGTGTTCTCGGTTGTCGGCCTGCTGCCCGCGCTCGCGCGAGGTCTCGACGTGGCGGCGTTCCGCGCGGGCGCGCTCGACGTCGTGAAGCAGCTTTCAACCGCCGTCATGCCGGAAGACCACCCCGCCGCTGTCGGCGCGGCGCTGTCCATCGGCCTCGCCAAGGATCTCGGCGTCACGAACTCCGTGCTCATGCCATATTCCGACCGGCTCGAACGCTTCAGCGCATGGTATGTGCAGCTCTGGGCGGAAAGCCTCGGCAAGAACGGCGAAGGCACGACGCCCATCGGCACGCTCGGCCCGGTGGACCAGCACAGCCAGCTTCAGCTCTTCATGGACGGTCCCGCAACGCACCTGATGACGGTGATCCGCGTGGCCGAGGCGGAAGGCGCGGATCGCGGCCTCACCATTCCGGCCGAACTGGCGGCGGAAGCGGGTGCGCCCTATCTCGCGGGAAAGAGCATCGGCGATCTCGTCGCGGCACAGCAGAAAGCCATCGTCGACGCGCTCATCGAGGCGAAGCGCCCCGTGCGCACCATCGACGTGCCGAAGCTCGACGAGCGTGCGCTTGGCGCGCTGATGATGCATTTCTTCATCGAAACGATCCTCGCGGGCGACCTGCTCGGCGTCGATCCGTTCGACCAGCCCGCCGTGGAACTCGCGAAGATCCTCACGCGGCAATATCTCGCCGCCTGACGAGCGCATAAGCTGGGGACGAAGGTGGCCATCCGCGAACTGAGCCAGGTCGAAATCAATCGCATCGCCGCCGGCGAGGTGATCGAGCGGCCTGCCAGCGCGGTGAAGGAGCTTGTCGAGAACGCCATCGACGCGGGCGCGACCGCCATCGAAATCATCGCCGAGAATGGCGGGCTGTCGCTGATCCGCGTCTCCGACGATGGCATCGGCATGGACGAGGCGGACCTCGCGCTATGCGTCCGCCGCCACGCGACATCGAAACTGCCGAGCGGCGATCTGATGGCGATCCGCACGCTCGGCTTTCGCGGCGAAGCGCTGCCGTCGCTCGGCTCGGTGGGCACGCTTTCCATCGTGACGCGCCCGCGCGCCTCCTCGCGCGGCCATGAAATCGAGGTGCGGGCGGGGCAAACCTCGCCCGTGCGCCCCGCCGCCGCACGCCCCGGCACCTGCGTCGAGGTGCGCGACCTGTTCGCCGCCACGCCCGCGCGTCTCAAATTCATGAAGTCGGAGCGCGCGGAGAACGCCGCCATCTCGGACGTGGTGAAGCGGCTCGCGCTGGCCTGCCCGCATGTCGGCTTCGCGCTGACGGTCGGCGAGCGCGCGTCTCTCCAACTCGCCCGAGCCGCCGAAGGCGATGAAAACGCCGTGCGCGCCCGCCTCGCGCGCATCATGGGTCGCGAGTTCGGCGAGGACGCGGAGCCGGTGCATCTCGAACGCGACGGGCTGGCGCTGACGGGCTACGCCGGGCGGCCAACGCTCAACCGGCCGGACGCGTCGCTGCAATATGTGTTCGTCAACGGTCGCCCCGTGAAGGACCGGCTGCTGTTTTCGGCGATTCGCGGCGCTTATATGGATGTGGTGCCGCGCGGGCGCTTTCCGTTGGCGGTGTTGTTTCTCACGTTGCGCGTCGAGGATGTGGACGTGAACGTCCATCCGGCGAAGGCCGAGGTGCGGTTCCGCGAGGCGAGCCTTGTGCGCGCGCTCGTCGTGTCGGCGCTCCACGACGCGCTGCGGCGCGCAGGCGCGATGGCGGCGCGACCAACCGGCGTGCTGATGCCCGCCGGGGCTGCCGCGCCGGAGCCGGTGCAATATCGCGCGCCGCTGCGGGCGTGGCCGCAAACTTCGTTCGCCCCGACATATCCGCAACCGATGGCGGACCCGCCCGGCGGGTTCGCGGAAGCGGCGCTTGCGTTCGACACAGAAGAGGCCAGGCCGACACCCACAAACGGAGCGGCGCACGACGCACCCGATTCCGCGGATACGAATTACGAGCGCCTCGGCATGGCACGCGCGCAGGTGCACAACACCTACATCCTCTCCGAAACGCCCAAAGGCGTCATCCTCATCGACCAGCACGCTGCCCATGAGCGCATCGTCTATGAGAAGCTCAAGGCCGCGCTGGCGGGCGGTCGCATAGCGCGGCAATTGCTGCTCATCCCCGAGATCGTGGAAATGCCGGAAGACGATGCCGCGCTCGTCGCCGAGCATGCGGAGACGGTCGCCGGAAGCGGCCTCGCGCTGGAAAGCTTCGGTCCCGGCGCGATCATCGTCCGCGAGGTTCCCGCACTGCTGGGCCAATGCGACCTGCAAACGCTCGTCCGCGATCTCGCACATGAACTGAAGGACAGCGCGAACACGGTCGAGGCGCGGCTTCATGCGATCTGCGCGACGATGGCGTGTCACGGAAGCGTTCGCGCCGGGCGCCCGATGCGGCTCGACGAGATGAACGCACTTCTGCGCGAGATGGAGACCACGCCGAACGCCGCGCAGTGCAATCACGGGCGGCCGACCTATGTGGAGCTGTCGCGCGGCGATCTCGAACGGCTGTTCGAGCGGCGTTAGGAGCGCTGTTCGCTTACGGCCTCAAGCAATCGGCGATGCTCCGCGCGTTTGCGCGCATCAGGTTGAAATACTGCTCCGGCCCCGCTTCGATCCGCACGCCGATTTCATCGAGGATGCCGCGCCGTGCGTTTGTGCCCTCGACAAGCATGTCGATCAGTCTCGGCGAAAACTGAGGCTCTGCGAAAATGCACACCGCGCCCTTTTCCCGGATGGCATCGCGCAAGGCGGCGACGCTCCCCGCGCCGGGAGTGCGCTCGGGGCTTGGCGTCACGGTGCCGAGGCTGTTCAAGCCGTAGCGATGTTCGAGATATTGAGTCACGTCGTGAAACACGACGAAAGGCCGCCCCGATAGCCCGGCGAGCGTCTTCCGCATTTCGACATCGAGCTCCGTCAGCTTCGCGCCGAGCGCTGTGGCGTTTGCGCCGTAATGCGCCGCGTTTTCCGGGTCGATCGCGGAGAGTTGCCGCGCAATCTCCCGCGCCAGCGCACCCGCATTCACCGGGTCGAGCCAGAAATGGACATCCGCCTGGTCCGGCGCGGATCCCGCCGCCGATGACGCCCCGTGCGACGCTCTCACCGCGAGGAGGTTCAGCCCCGCAGACCGGTCAAGATCGAGCACGCGCGCCTTCTCGGGCAGCGAAGCCAGCGCCCTGTCCAGAAACACCTCAAGATGCGGCGAAACGCGAATGACAAGATCGGCGCCCTCAAGGGCCCTCGCGTCGGATGGCTTCAGGGCGTAGAAATGAGGCGAGGCCGCGCCGTCGAGCAGCAGCTTGGGCTCGGCCACGCCTGCCATTATGGCGGCGGCGAGCGAGTGCACGGGTTTTATGGTCGCCACAACCTTCGGTGCGGCCAGCGATGGCGTCGCGATGGCGAGCGCGGAGAAAAGGAAAGCCAGGACGGCTCGCCCCGCTGCCAGCGGCCGCTTCAGGCGCCGGGCGCTGTCGGAACCGCGCAACAACACCGCGCGCCAAGGCAAACGAACAACCATGGGCTTCGTCCGTAACCATAAAATTAAAGTATGATGATATACTGTTACATTAGCATAATGGCAGCGAGAGGGCGAGGGCCGTCCAATTGAAGGCCCAAACTCTCGCCGCCGCTATTCGGCTGCCTCGGCCATCGGCTGTTCTTCGCCCGCTGGCTGAACAAGCGCATCGGCGAGAAATTCCGCGAAGAGCCGCACGGCCGGGCGCATCAATTGCACGCCGGGGGCGATGCAGGCGATTTCCGCTTTCGGCACAGTGTCGCGGATGGGTTTCACGACGACGGTGCCCCCGTCGTATGTGGTGGAGGAGGATGGCGTCGCGACGTGAACCGAATAACCGTGCCCGCGCGCCACAAGGCCGCGCATCACCTCGAACGTCCCGGTGCGCTGCCGTATGATCGGCGACACGCCAGCGGCGTCGAAAACTCGCGTGATATAGCCGCCGATGAGCTGATCGCCGAAGAAGATCATCGGATCGTCCTTCAGGTCGTGAAGACTGACGGTGGGTGCCTTCGCAAGCCGATGATCCGGCGGAAGGGATACGACGAACGGCAGCTGCATCACTATGGTTGCATCAAGGGTAGCCGGTACGGCGTGATTGAACGTGAAGGCCAATTCCACGCGCCCGTTGGCGACATCCGCCAGAAGCCGCTCCTGATCGCCATCGGCCAGCACAAGCTGGATGAGCGGATAGCGCCTCGAAAACTCGGTCATGACTGCGGGCATGTAACAAGCCGCCAACGTCGGGAAGCAGCCGATGGTGACTTCGCCTCGCTCGATATCGCCAAGCGATTCCGCCGATTTCGAGAATTCCTCGGCGTGTTTGAGAAGCAGGCGCGCTTCGGCGATCAGTTTTTGGCCTGCCGGCGTCAGCGTGACGCCTTTTGCATGATGGCGCACGAAAATGGCGATGCCGAGCATCTGCTCCAGCTCCGCTATTGCGGCGGAAACCGATGGCTGCGACACCTGAAGCTTGCGAGCAGCCTCGGTGACGTTCCCGCTGTCGGCGGCGGCGGTGACATACCGCAAGAGTCTGAGTGAAATATTCATACAAAAGGATTAACCCAACCTAGGCCTTATACGCCACAAAAGAATATTTAATATCCCAGTGGTCCGATTCCGACATTTGCATCCGTTTGCACCACACTCGCAAGCAAATGCCGGAATCAAGGGACCACCAGCAAACCATTGATTCTAGTGGAGCTTCTGAATTTGACATTTGAGCGAGAGCTTTCAGCAACCGGGACTCAAATGTCAAATTCGCTCCACTAGGCATATGTGCACGCTCAAACCCCCGCTTGCCAACGGGGGTTTGATAATATTCGGAGTATTCTATTCCCCGCGGAGGCTATCTTTCGCACCGCCATAAGTATTTTGAACCTTGCCTTCGGCTTTTTCCGCCTTGCCTTCGGCCTCTGTCTTCGTATCGCCGGTCACTTCGCCAACGGTTTCCTTGACAGAACCCTTCACCTGCTTGCCACTGCCTTCGACGCGATCCTTGTCCACTTTCTTCTCCTTTGAACATCTTCTCACAGGACAACTCCCAATCAGCCGAAGAGTTCGATCTGGACGAAGCCTGGCGCATGGGTGAAACTTGGATCCCGTCCGTCGAGCCACCTCGGAACCCGCCCATGCCCGCAATCGCCCCGGAAAACAGCCTCCTCCTCGCCATCGACTTTCAGCCGCGCCTGATGGCGGTGATCGAAAATGCCGCCACCGTCGTCGACCACGCGAAGAAGCTCCGGGCTGCGGCCTCTCTTCTCGGCGTGCCGACCCTCTTCACCGAGCAATATGCAAAAGGGCTCGGGGCCACGGTGGAAGACCTCGAACCGTTGGAACATGCGTTTCAGAAAATGACCTTCGACGCTTGCGGCACCCCCGGATTCCTCGACCGCGTCGGCGAAAGAGACGTCGTGGTGTCGGGCTGCGAAGCGCACATCTGCGTTCTCCAAACGGTGCTGAGTCTGCTCGATGCCGGCCGGCGCGTTTTCGTGGTTCGCGATGCGATCGGCTCGCGCCGCGCGGAAAGCAAGGAGGCCGCGATCCGACGCATCGAGCGGCATGGCGCGGAAATCGTCACGGTCGAGATGGTCGTGTTCGAATGGCTTCGGACGGCCGAACACCCGCGCTTTCGCGAGGCGGCCGCGTTGATCAAGTGACACTTGATGACGTGAGGACGACGGGCGGTGCGCGCCGACGCATGCCGGGGACAGCGGGGCGCTCCGTCGCTCGGTAATGGCAGCGGTGGAGTTCGACCTGAACCTTGGCAAATGCCGGAAGACAACATCGCCCTATCATCGGCATAATTATATGCAATTTTCTGCACTGACCCCGAGCCGAGTCAGTTAGTTATTTGGCACCTTCGGAGAAAGGAGGTGCGACATGCAGCGAACGTATTTTCATTGCGCACCGCTGCCACTTCATATCGGCTCGATCATATATCAAGGCAATTGGGGACGGCTCTTCAGTCTTTACGAAGCCAAGCCCGGCGAAGGGCTTCCGACAAATGCTTTCAAGGAAGTCGTGCTCGAGCTTTCCCGCAAATTATACGCGCCCGACGCGCCGAGCAGGCTGGATTGCGTCTTCGTGACTCCGACCATCGAAGAGGCAATCGCCTTCCGAAACAAGTATCAGCGAACCAACCTGATATACGAGGTGACGCCGGTTGGCGAGGCGCCGCCGCTTCACGTCGGCAGCTACGAGTTGGCCCTGGCGCCCTACCCGCAAAAATACTTTCAGGCCATCTTCGACATGGGGCGCGATTATTGGACGGTTCCGGCGACAGCCAACCGCGAGGTGTTGATCGGCTCGCCCGTGCGCATCGAACACATGTGCGAGGTGCCCACGCCCCCAGCGCTCGTGTTTACGTGACGTAAGACACAGTAAAATCCTTTCACCGCAGTTGGATCTGGATGCGATGCGAGGCTCAAGGGCGTACGCTGTAAGATTGCGTAGACGCCGCATTTTCGATGTCTGTTTTGACCCATTCAATAAGGGTAAGCACCTCGCCACTAAGATTTAATACCCCTTCCTCATCTAGTTCGATGAAACGTCCATGCGCGATTTCGTTTCGCCTTTTAAGGAGGCTCTCGTCGATGAGCTGTTTCCTCGGAACGTAGCGTGCGACATCTATTGCGGAAAATGATAAAATCTGCTCAAATAGATCGAAGTTAAGATTCCCTATTTTTCCGATATGCCGCTCCAGTTGCACATTAAAAGTCTCATTTTCTATATCGTACAATCTCTTCAATAGTTCTGACCCGACGAATATCTTGCTCGTTAAGCCACCAAGACCACGAACATGCTCTAACGCGGCGACACCTCGAAAGCATTGTTTCGTATTTCGGTATTTCAGACCGAGGCTTGATAGATAACCAATATAAAGACAAATACCAGATTTTACAAAACCCTCCCAGTGGGCATATAATATAGGTACCGCAGCTCGCAGTAGGGACTGCTTGCTTCTACCAGAGGAACCCCTTATCGTTTGCAAAAGAGCATGAAGCTCAATTTTTCTCCAACCGAGCTCTTGGTCCAGGGCATCTTGGAGTTGCGAAAGAGACCTCGGCCTTAGCATGCGGAAAAATGTTCTTTCGCTTTCGCAAAAACAAATCCCGATAATCTTTGCGTACCCCTGACTCCGCTCCCTGTATATTTTCCGGCTTCTGGCAGCTTAGAAATAGAATTTATTTTGGCAGAAAGAGCTTCGTCTGAAATATCGCCTTCTTGATCCAGCAAACTGGAAAGGCCTAGAATGATAAACTCATAATACCCCAAAGAAAATCGCCCATTCTTTTTGAACGTTCTCTCGCCCGCCAATTTGTTCAGCTTATGGAAAGTTTTGTTAAAAATATTAACCTCTCTCTTCCAGTCAAATTGCGCGGATGAGGCGACTGCCATCACACCTTCGTCCAGATAGTCGTGCACATCAACACGGGGGCGATATGGAGTTAGCGGTGTTCTCAGACCATGGGATCAGCGTTTTGGCTGGCGGCATAGGCCCAAGGCATGAGTTCATCGATTTTGCGCATCGGCCAGCCGTTGACGAGGCGTGAGAGAA
>NZ_JAHFZG010000028.1 GCF_018619475.1 Rhodomicrobium sp. Az07 | reverse complement strand
CTCTCACGCCTCGTCAACGGCTGGCCGATGCGCAAAATCGATGAACTCATGCCTTGGGCCTATGCCGCCAGCCAAAACGCTGATCCCATGGTCTGAGAACACCGCTAACGAAGCACTGCGGGTCGTCGAGCATCGAGCCGCGGCGGGGCTGGAGATCGGTGCCGAATGTTTCTGATCAAACCACTCGAAGCCGAAACCGAGGATCTCGAACTGGTCTGGCTTGCGGGGCTGCAACTTCATCCGGAAATCGGATGGCAGGTGCGCATGGTCACGAAAGGCATCGTCACCGGGACGATGAAGGTCTGGCCGCTGAACATCGGCCTCCTGCCGATCCTCGCCCCAGGGCGGCGGTTTTCGCAAGGACGCCTTCTCGAAACGTCAGCACGCGGCGAGATCGAAAAAGCCACGATCCCAAATCTCGCGGAGGGCGAGGAAGTCGGCTCGGACATCATTCCAGCGGAGCTTTACTCGTTCGGCGGGCGCCAAGGAGGCGTACAGCGGCTTTTTCAGTACGAAATCGGCCGCACCGAATATCTAATCCCTGCCATCGAATTGATCCGATTTCTGTTCGTGCACAACAAGACGCTCGCTAACGCTCTGATGCATCCGGGCGGTCTGATGACGCTGTTCAGCCCCGAGGAGCCGGGCATTTACGAGGATCTGCACCTGCGCTTCACGCGTGAGGTGCCAGTCTCCTGTCTTAACAGAGCTTTTGTGCGCGAATTCGCGTGGCTCGCGGTGCACCCTGATGGCCGGAAAGCTTGGGATAGCGTCTACAAGCAGAGCCGCGATCAGCGCTATGTGAGCTTTTCGCCCCCTCCTCTTCGAAACTTCCGCCTGACCTTCAGAGGCGTGCAGTGGAACAACCGATGGCTCGTGCTGGAAATCCTTCAGGCCAGCGGAAAAGCGGCTCCTTGCCGGAAACTGCTGTACTCGCATTCCTCTCTACGCCGAGTTCATTACGCCAAGCCAGATCCGACCAGGGCAGAACCGGAAGGCAATGGAGAGAAGTGTCAGCGTGAATATGCCATCGACGGGCCAGTAACCGGAAGCCGGACCGACATCCGGCAGCGATCGCTGCGGGTTCCACCGAAGGATTCGGGTTTCGATGTGGAAGTGCCTGTCGAGAAGGTGATCTGGCGCGAGTTGCGGCAGGGAGTGCCGGACGGCGCGCGATCAGGGCGATCCAGGGCGAAGGCCGTCGGTGAGGATCGCGCTGATTCAACCTTGGTGAAACGGTTCGATGCGAGCCTAGCCGAAGAGGCGCTCGGCGCGAGCCTTCCGCCAATCGAGTTTCGCGTGCTGGAGCGCGCGAGCATGGGACACCTCGGAGAACTCGAGCCGCTGATGAAGGCGATCCGCTTGATCGCCAAGCTTCGACCGAAGCTAGAGGTTTCCATGTCTCTTTGCTACCTGAAGCCTGGGCGAAGTTTTTCTGTTGCAGGCCGGCACCGGCGGGTTTGCCTGGTAGCGATCTTTGCCGCGCCGCGTCGAGCACCGGTCGTGTTACTTGACGTCGACCATTCAGGGGTGAATGGTTTGGCATCACTCCTGATCCGCTACAGGCGGCCGCGCCGTTTCGGCGATATCGAAAGGGATGTGCGCGGACTTCTCGACGCCTTGGTCGAAAGGAACGGTCGTTGGAACGGCGAGAAAGAGAAAACACTGGAAGCTGTTGCTGAATGCGAGCGGCTTCCGAAAGTCCTACGATGTCGTTCGCCGAAGGTGCGTGTCGAGTATCTCACGGCTTGGGCGATGAGGTTACTGGAGCGGATTGATTTTTCTGCGCAACGATAGGCGGTGTGCACGAAAGCTCTCTAAAACTGAACCCGTGCGAGCGGAAGCTATAGCGATAAAAAGCCCCGATCACCGACAAATGCGGCTTATTCGAATGTCGGTTTTGTATTTGGCGGACATTTGTCAGCCGCGCAGAACCTGTCAGGATAGCAAATCCAGCGTGCGAAAAGAACGTTCACCTACCCAGCTTCTCCCGCCGAGCTTCGTCTGTCCTTCTCGGTTTTTTCTCTATAATTTGCAAAGCTTGCTTGGTAATTTAGACAAAATTTTTTGATTCGCTTCTCATATTCCGGGTGAAACTATTGCCACTCTCTCTTGCAAAGCGAAGTGCATGGGGAAAGTTGTACGACGGCGTTTCCCATCGGCTTGTTCATCACGCGGCCGATGTCGCTGCCTGTTTCGAAGCAATCATATCCATTCCAACGGTCCGCCGACGGCTCATTCAGAGCGCCGGAGTGAGCCTCTCTACGACATTGTTCGCCCGCCTCGCCGTGCTGGCGTTTCTTCATGACGCTGGCAAACTGCACCCAGGGTTTCAGGCCAAAGGCTGGCCCTCTGGCATTGGGATGCGCCTATTGCGCGGACATGTTGCGGAAGGCGCCTCCATTTTTGGCCCGGATGGTCCCCGGACGATTGCTGAGCATCTTTTCATATGCGAACTGGCTGAATGGGGCGTCAGCTTCGATCTGCTCTATGCCTCGTTATCTCACCACGGTCGGCCGCTGAAAGCTAACCGCACGGCCAATGACGGTTGGGCCTCCGTCGCCGGCTACGATCCGGTTGTGGCAGCCGCAGAGATGGGTGAAATGATGCGGCGCTGGTTCCCGACCGCTTTCGTAAAGGGTGGCGATCCGCTGCCAGCCGGTTCAAATTTTTCGCATTTGTTTTGTGGATTGGTGTCCCTCGCAGACTGGATCGGTTCCGACCTTCGCATTTTCACGCCCATCGGAACGCTTGACCCAAACTATATCGTCGTGGCGCGTGATCGGGCTCGGCGGGCGGTCGTGGGAATCGGGCTGGACGTCTCCTCACTTCAAGCTCTTGCGCAAGGGCGAGCGACCTTTCAGGTTTTGACCGGTTACGAAACGCCAAGGCCGCAACAG
Organism: Rhodomicrobium sp. Az07; assembly: GCF_018619475.1. Taxonomy (GTDB): domain Bacteria; phylum Pseudomonadota; class Alphaproteobacteria; order Rhizobiales; family Rhodomicrobiaceae; genus Rhodomicrobium. The sequence goes on along the minus strand of NZ_JAHFZG010000028.1, from coordinate 13,600 downwards.
CAACTCGCGGCCGAGTTTTCTTTGAATGAGCAGCTTGTCATTCTGGAAGCGGAAACTGGCTCCGGAAAGACGGAAGCAGCGCTCTGGCGTTTTGTCAGACTGTTTGAAGCGGGTCTGGTCGATTCACTCTACTTCGCTTTGCCAACGCGCGCGGCAGCGGTTCAAATACACGGGCGCGTCCAAAAGGCTCTGGCTGGATTGTTTGCCGATCGAGCACCGGAAGCAGTTCTTGCCGTTCCCGGCTACCTGCGCGCTGGGACGGTTCAAGGACAGGCTTTGCCGGACTGGAAGGTGCTTTGGGACGACGACCCGGACGAGGCGAAACTGATGTCCCGCTGGGCGGCGGAAAGTGCCAAGCGCTATCTAGCCGCAACGGTTGCTGTCGGCACGGTGGATCAGGCCATGCTTGCAGCTCTGCAGGTGAAGCACGCACATTTGCGCGCTGCGGCACTGGCCCGCAGCTTCATCGTTTTCGACGAAGTCCATGCTTCCGACCGATATATGACAGAGGTGCTAAATCATCTGCTTAGAATGCACATCAGCCGTGGAGGCTACGCCATGCTAATGTCGGCGACGCTAGGCTCAACTGCGCGGCGCAAATGGCTTGGACAGAAAGGAGACCAAACCTTTGCAGACTCGGCTTCGGTCCCTTATCCCACTGTCTGGGGAAGAGGGACAACCAATATAGCGTCGGTCAAGGGATCGCAAGAGCCGAAATTGGTCGCCATGAATCTGATTTCGACGATGGCGCCGGAAGAGGCGGCGCGGCGTGCGATCGCGAGCGCCAGGTCCGGGGGGCGCGTTCTCATCATACGCAATACGGTCACTGCGGCCGTTGCGACGTGGGAGTCTATTCACCAGGCCGGAGAGGAAAAGCTGCTGTTGCAAGCCTCGGGCGTTTCGACGCTTCATCACAGCCGCTTCGCGCCGGAAGATCGCAAGTTGCTCGATATGTCAGTCGAGACAGCGCTTTCGCCGGACACCAACAAAAGGGGCAAAGACGGCATAATCGTCATCGGCACACAGACTTTAGAGCAATCGCTCGATATCGATGCTGATCTTTTAATTACAGATCTTTGCCCTGTCGATGTGCTCCTGCAGCGCATTGGTCGCCTGCATCGCCATCGACTCGCGCGGCCGATAGGTTTCGAGACGGCCCAATGCATAGTCCTGTCACCGCAGAATGGGTTAGCGCCGTTGCTGGCACCGGCATTTGAGAACGGCCTGGGCGCATGGCGCGACGTCACCGGGGTCCTGCAAGGCATATATCGCGACCTGTCCATTCTGGAACTGACCCGCCGTCTGATAGAGGACGAGCCGGAGTGGACAATACCAGCGATGAACCGTCGTCTGGTCGAAAGCGCCACCCATCCTGATCGGACCGAGGAACTGCATCGGGAGTTGGGCAAGGCTTGGGTCGATTACTGGTGCGATGTCATCGGCAAGGATATTGCCGACGCCGGCTCTGCAAAAAAAGTCGCACTCCAAGTGGATGAACCTTTCTCGCAAAGCCTGTTCGCCTCGGATGAAGAAAAAATCCGCACCCGTCTCGGAGGCGAGGGCGCGAGGATCGTCTTTACCGAGTCGGTTATCGGGCCGTTCGGCGTCACGATCAGCGGCGTTACGCTTCCCGCCCATTGGTCGCAAGGGATCGATGCGCAGGATCCGGTCGAGGCCAGACGGGAAGGTGGCAATGTCTGCTTCGATGTGAACACCGCGCACTTCTCTTACGCGGCTGCGGGACTTTATTGATATAAGAGCTGACAGGTTTGTAAAATAGCTCAGACTCCCCTTGAAACACCATATCGTGAGCCTATCTGTGAAAATATTGGGAGGCTGATGTGAAATTCACCATCGAACAAAAATTTCGGGCTGCCTTTTTTTCTGGTCGTGCCTGGCTTGGACTTGAGGCTGCGCTTATTGTACGGTTTCAAGGCGATACCCAAGACCCTTGGGATAGCCCTCTGTCGGCTCTGAACCCGAGCGAAGGCAGGCTCGTTCCCCCGCAGGTGCGGGGAGAAATCAAGCGGCTGGGAAATTGAGATGAACAATCTTCTCACTCAGCCGCTCATACGGACAGCACCCGGCGAAGCGATGTCGCTGCCGGGTGTTCTCGCCGCCCTGTCCCGCGATGAGATCGACAGTTTCCCGGCGCTGCGGCCGCATCAGGCCCCGGCTTGGCATATGTTCCTCGTTCAACTGGCGGCGCTGGCATTGCATCGCGCGGGGCGCGACTATCTTCCGCGAGACGAAGTGGAGTGGCGAAGTCTGCTGCGGACACTGACGACCAATTTTCCCGAAGACGAACCGTGGCGTCTTGCCGTCGCCGACTGGGCTAAGCCTGCTTTTCTTCAATCGCCGGTACCTGGCAGCGTCAAGCTTGAGAACAAGCTGTTCTCACCTGACGCGCTTGACCTGCTTATCACGTCAAAAAACCACGATCTCAAACAGGCCGTCGCACGGCGCGGCGCTGCGGAAGACTGGGTTTTCGCGCTGGTATCTCTGCAAACAGGCGAAGGTTACGGAGGTGCCGGCAACCAAGGAATCGCCCGCATGAATGGCGGATCGTCGTCGCGTTCTACTATCGCCTTGGCGCCAGTTTCATCTTCGAGCGCAAAGACTATGTCGCCCCGGCCAGGCGCTTGGTTCAGCCGCGACGTTCGCGTCCTGATCGCGGCGCGCGAAAGAACTTTGGCCACCAATGATCACCTTGGATTTCCGCCGAAAGAAGGCATTGGCTTGGTCTGGCTGGAGCCCTGGCCGGAGGGCGAACAACTGCAGTTGGTCCAACTGGACCTCTGGTTCATCGAAATCTGCCGCCGCATCCGCTTGTTCGAAGAACGCGGCGATTTTGCCGCTGTAAAGGGCACATCGGCGGCCGCACGCATCAACGCGAAGCACTGCAAGGGCGCGGTGGGCGATCCCTACGCGCCTGTCCACAAGACTGAAAGCAAGAGCCTCACACTTGGCGAGGGCGATTTCGATTATCATCGGCTGACAGAGCTTCTGTTCTCCGGCGACTGGGAATTACCTCTACTCGCCCGCCCCGCAGATTTTGAAAAGCCCTGCTCAAGGCTGGCTCTCGTCTGCGCCGCGCTTTCACGCGGCAACAGCAAGACTGACGGTTTCAAATCGCGCGTGATCCCGGTCGGGAACCACGCCGCAGCTTTGTTCGGATCCCGCCGCCAGGAACTTCACCAACTCGCCAAAACGCAAATCGAGGAAATCGACGATTTCGCGAAGACGATTCGCTTCGCGCTTGCTCTGGCCGCTGCCGGAGGCGAGCGCGACAAGATAAAGAAAGAGCACTACGCATTGGCAATTTCAGCGCGCACCCAATTCGACCGATCGGCCGACTCCGTTTTCTTCCTGCATCTCTGGGACCGGTTTGAGGCTCAGGATAGCGGGGAAGAGGCTCTCGTCGCGGCACAGCGTGCCTTCCAGGAGGCGCTAAGGGCGCGGGCTGAGCAAATCTTCTTCGCTGCCTTGCCCAGCATGCCGTGCGCCGGCATTTTTCGGCCTCGTGCCGAAGCGCGGGCCCAAAGCGCCTTCCGGGCCATGATCTGCAAATCCTTTCCGCTGTTGTTTGAAACCCGCGTGTCCGGCGATTCCGAGGTTGGCGCCCATGCCTCTTAAAGAGATCATCGACAAATTATCGAACGAAATGCTTCGGCGTCTCGGCCCCGGCGATCTGGCCGAGTTGCGCCGCATGACGCCGGGCGATGTCGAGCCGCCAGCCTATTGGCGTCTCGCCGCGGAGTGCGGCTTTCTTGAAGAGCGGCCAGACCGATGGGCTCCCATTGTGCGGATAATGGCCATTCTGACGCCGAAGGGCGACAGGCGCCCTTCCGACAAACTGCACGTTACGGAGCGCCCGCTCGGCGGAGCATTGGCCGACGGCGGCAATGCGGCTTGGGGAACAGGGCCAAACAGAAACCCCGCGGTTTCAGAAGCGCGGCTGGCGCGCTTTCTTGCTGCGCCGCAAGGCTTGCTCGGCGACGCGCTCCTGCGCTTGGCCCGCATGCTCGCCGCGAAGCGCGACAACGCCAGCGGCGTCAATTGCGTCGAAATCGCTACGCTGCTGTTGTCGGGCAATCCGACTAAGCCGCTCCGAGAGATAGCACGAGCTTATTACGCGCGGCTCGACGCCGTGGCCCATTCTTCCGACGCTAAGGACGATATGAAATGACCAGAACCCGCTTTTTACAAATTCATACGCTGCACTCTTACACAGCCGCGCTTCTTAATCGCGACGACTCCGGACTCGCCAAACGCTTGACATTTGGCGGTGCCTCGCGCATCCGCATTTCATCTCAGTGCCTCAAACGCCATTGGCGCTTGGCGGAAGATCCGCATGCGCTGCAAACGATTGCCGGCTACGTCGATTCCCTGCGCTCGCGAGAACTGGTGACGGAAAAGGTCATCGCGCCGCTCAAGGGGCGCTTCCCTGCAAGCGTTGTCGATGTGCTCGAACCCGAATTCCAACAACTTGTGTATGGCGATAAGGCCGACAAGGGAAAGAAAAGCCGGCAGACACTCCTGCTTGGCAAGCCTGAGTTGGATTGGTTGGCACGAGAGGCGGAAAGATTGGCGTCGGGGGCAAATGACGCCGCTGCCGCCAAAAAGGCGGTCTCCGAATGGCGGAAAGACAAGAACTATAAAGCGATGGCCGAGAATTGCGCTCTGCCTGGCGGGCTCACCGCTGCCTTGTTCGGTCGAATGGTAACCTCCGATCCTGCTGCCAATATCGACGCGCCGGTTCACGTTGCACATGCCTTTACAGTTCACGGCGAGGAGGCTGAAGGCGATTATTTTACCGCCGTTGACGACCTCAAGAAAGATGACGACGACGCAGGTGCAGACACCATCCAGGAGACGGAACTGACTTGCGGGCTTTTCTACGGCTATGCGGTCATAGATCTTCCGGGGCTCATCGCCAATTGCGGCGGCGATACCGAGCTTGCCGCAAGGGTGGTTCACAATCTCGTCTATCTCATTGCGGAAGTTTCGCCTGGCGCCAAGCTCGGTTCCACGGCGCCTTATGGGCGCGCAGGCTTCATCCTGCTGGAAGGTGGTGATCGCCAACCGCGAAGCCTTGCCGAGGCCTTCCGCAAGCCAGCGAAACCCGACCTTGATGACGCGGTTGAAAAACTTGCCACCAAGCTCGCGCTTTTCGATCAGGCATATGCCACAGGTGAGAGCCGCATTTGTCTCAATCTTTCCGACTTAAACATTTCCGACGTCACGCTTGGAACGCTCTCCGATCTCGCCGCTTGGGCGCAGGCGCGGACGACGGAGGCATCAAATGCCTGAGAAGCGTTGGCTCGTTCTCAGGCTTCAGGCACCTCTGCTTGCGTTTGGCGGTGTCGCCATCGATCATGTGGGCATCACAAGGGACTTCCCGGCGCTTTCCATGCTCACGGGGCTGTTAGCCAACGTCTTAGGCTGGGAGCGTACGGAATGGCAAAAGCATCAGGCGTTGCAGGATCGCCTGATCTTTGCGGCCCGCCTAGATCGCGACGAAACAGGCCTGCTGACCGACACGCAGAACGCCCGGCTTGAAAAGAACGACAAAGGCTGGACGACGTGGGGTAAGCTCGAAGGTCGTGACGGTGCGAGCTATGGTGCACCGCATAGGCGCAGGCGCGAATACCACATGGACGCCTGCATATTGGTCGCTCTGCGTCTCGAGCCGGACGCGGCAACGCCTGATCTCGACACCCTGGCGGCGGCGCTCGACCGTCCCGCCCGGCCAATTTTCATCGGCAGAAAGCCGTGCCTTCCCTCGACCCCGCTGCTGTGGCGGGCTGACGTTAAGGCGTTTGATGCTCACGCTGCCTTGACGCTCGCAACAGCGGATTCCAAGAGCCCAGCGAAGGCCATGCGTGCCATCTGGCCGCTCGGCGAAGGGCCGGAGGAGGGCGATAAAGTTACGCGTATCCTGGACCTGCCGGATTTGCGCAACTGGCGCACCGGCCTGCATGGCGGAACACGGAAAGTCGTCGAAGGAACTGTATCAGCTCGCGAGATCTCAGCATGAATTCGCTTCATCTCGTCAGCCTTCCGATCCGCCTTCGGGCTTTGCGGAAGTGGGCCGCGGGGCGTGGCTTCCGAGCGGACGAAGGCTGCGCTCTGCATCATTTGCTGTCGGAAACCTTTGGTAAAGGCGCGTTGCAGCCCTTCCGCCTGATGGTTGCGCCCGGCGCGGCTGATGGCTCGCTTTATTCTTACGCGCAGTCCGACGAAGCTGACTTGCGCGAAGTCGCGGCAGAATGCGCGCTTCCAGATGCGTTGGCGGTTTGCGATCTTCCCTCGCTCGCTGTAAAGGCCATGCCTGACAAGTGGAAACCGGGACGACGCCTCGCCTTCGATGTGCGTGTCCGTCCGGTCAGGCGTTTACTCAAGGCCGCCGCCGCTTTTCCCAAGGGGGCCGAAGTCGACGCTTTTCTTCTGGAGACATTGCGCGCGTGTCCGGATGGCCATGCGGCGGAAAACCGGCTTGAACGCGAGGCTGTGTATCGCCGCTGGCTCGAAGAGCGTTTGGGCGAGGCTGCAAAGCTAGAACAGGCGAAAATGGTCCGATACGAGCGGTGCGCGATCTTGCGCGGTCCTGAGACCCGCCAGGGGCCCGATGTCGTCTGGCATGGAGAGTTGACAGTCTTGGACAGCGATAAATTCGCCGCTCGCCTCGCTAGTGGCGTGGGGCGCCATGGCGCCTACGGCTATGGCATGCTTCTTCTTCGCCCAGCCCGATAGGAGGACCGCTTGCTTCTCGGTCGGCTGGGACTTGAAAAGGCACGCATTCCCCACGCGGATCGTCACGGGCTTCTCTGGCTCGAACGCGGCCGCCTCGAAGTGGAGGATGGCTGCCTTCGCTTTACGACAGCGGGGAGCGGCAACTGGCCTGCTGGCGATTACCAGATCCCCCATCAGTCGGTCTCCATGATCCTCCTTGGTCCGGGATCGAGCGTCACTCATGACGCTTTGCGGCTTCTCGCGAACCACGGCACTGCGCTTGCCGCTATTGGCGTTGGGGGTGTTCGTTTTTACACCGCGCAGCCTTTAACCCCGGACAGCTCGGCGTTGGCGCGCCGGCAGGTCACGCGCTGGGCCCGACCGCAAAGCCGCGTCGCGGTGGCGCGACGGATGTATGCGATCCGGCTCGGCGAAATCGTCCCCGCCAAGGATATCGAGGTGCTGAGAGGCATCGAAGGCGCGCGTATGAAAGAGACGTACCGTCTCCTTGCACAAAGCTTCGGGATTGAATGGCGGGGAAGGCGATACGATCGGGCCAATCCGGACGCTGCCGATCTTCCCAACAAGGCAATCAACCATGCCGCGAGCGCGGTCGAGGCTGCCGCGGCGATCGCTGTTGCAGCGACAGGCACCATCCCCCAACTGGGCTTCATCCATGAAGACAGTGGCCAATCGTTCGTTCTCGATATTGCAGACCTTTATCGCGACAAGATTACGTTAAAGGTCGCATTCGGCGCAGTGAAAGAGGCGGGACCCGGTGGCGACCTTGAACGTCTTGTTCGCAGACGCGCGGCGGACGCCTTTGCGAAAGAGCAGGTCATCCCCTCGATGATCGACCACATCAAGCAAGTGCTTGGCGAGGACGAGTCGTGAGCCTCACCGTGGTAATCACGCGCGATGTCGAGATGAGATATCGCGGCTTTCTGGGATCGGCGATGCTGGAGATCGCGCCCGGCGTTTACCTGTCCCCGAGGATGTCGAAAGGGGTTCGCGAGCGGGTCTGGGGTGTTCTTCACGATTGGCACGGAAGTCTTGGCTCCGGTGCCATCGTGATGGTTTGGCGCGACAAATCTAAACCGGGAGATATCGCGATCGAGACGCTCGGAACACCGCCGAAAGACCTTATAGAGGCGGATGGGCTTCTCCTTGCTCGGCGCCCAGCCGGGAGTGATTCGGGCGTGCGTTGAAATTCGGGTTTTCCAGACTCGAGGTTCTTTGATATTGTAAACGATGTCATGAGCTTAGGCTCTAGAGGTTCCCCCGCAGGCGCGGGGATAGACCCGAAAACTGGACATACGGGAACGATGAAAAAACGGTTCCCCCGCAGGCGCGGGGATAGACCCGCGGCGAGCGACGCGGCGGAAAAGGCTTGGCGGGTTCCCCCGCAGGCGCGGGGATAGACCCGTGATTGCCCACACGGTGGGCGACGCGCCGCAGGTTCCCCCGCAGGCGCGGGGATAGACCCGATGGCCTGCTTCTGCCAAGCCTCGAAAAGCGGGTTCCCCCGCAGGCGCGGGGATAGACCCGCTGATTGTAAGCGTTCATTTGAAGGTTGCCGGGTTCCCCCGCAGGCGCGGGGATAGACCCTCGCCGCGCGCCTACTCCGCAGAGTGGCTGCAGGTTCCCCCGCAGGCGCGGGGATAGACCCTTGTCTCCGGTCATGCCGGACTGTCCTGCGTCGGTTCCCCCGCAGGCGCGGGGATAGACCCGCGGCGTAGGCGTAGGGGCCGAATCCGGTCTGGGTTCCCCCGCAGGCGCGGGGATAGACCCTCCTTCCACGCTTACGTGCAAGCACTGGTGGAGGTTCCCCCGCAGGCGCGGGGATAGACCCGAAATACTGCGTGCAGAGAATGGTCGGCGGAGGGTTCCCCCGCAGGCGCGGGGATAGACCCCGATAGGAAAGACCATGTTTCCCGAGGATTGGGGTTCCCCCGCAGGCGCGGGGATAGACCCCCTGCATCGGCGAAACCTCGGAGTGGTACACGGGTTCCCCCGCAGGCGCGGGGATAGACCCATCGGCGTAGTCGTCGGCAACAATCTCATATCGGTTCCCCCGCAGGCGCGGGGATAGACCCCACTCCAGCGGTTCGAGAGTGCCGCGCGACTGGGTTCCCCCGCAGGCGCGGGGATAGACCCTGTCGGGAATGCCGCGCAGCACCTCGCGGCAAGGTTCCCCCGCAGGCGCGGGGATAGACCCCTGAGCCGGATGTGGACCGGGACAAGCTCACAGGTTCCCCCGCAGGCGCGGGGATAGACCCCTTAATGTCGGTAGATCCGAGGATCGCGATTTGGTTCCCCCGCAGGCGCGGGGATAGACCCCTCGGAAAGAGTGTAGCCGTATTTGCGGACTTATGTAGCAAACGCAGGGAAGAACGATTTTAGCAAGCATGCTCCGGTTTGTTGTATTTTGTGCTTGCTAGTAGGCATGGAATCAGACATCTGATGTGCATGCTTGCTAGGAGGTTCTTCCGTGCCAAATTCAATTCAAAGCAAAGGTGGGAAAGCACGCGCCGAGTCCCTATCGCCCGACGAGCGGCGAAAGATTGCACGGCAAGCTGCGCAAGCTCGATGGAGTGCGTTCGATCAACAGAACGACGGGCCACTTCCCAAAGCGATTGCATCGGGCGTACTGCGAGTTGGCGAAATAGCATGCGCCGTCCTAGACGACGAACACAACACAAGGGTTCTTACTCAATCTGGTTTTCTAACTGCCATCGGACGATTCCCCAACCCTAAGAGCGCTTCAAATTCGGACCTCGCCCAGTTGCCAGCTTTTTTGCGCGCTAAGAACTTAGAACCTTTTATTTCCAATGACTTAATACGCTCGTCTACTCCAATCGTTTTTGAATCAGAAAGAAGAGGTGGCGCGGGTGGCGGTAAGGCGTTGGGATACCGTGCTCAATTGTTGCCCGACGTTTGCTGGGTTTATGCCAAAGCCCAGATGGCGGGTAAGCTACTTCCAGGACAGGCCCATATTGCTGAGGCGTGTACACGTCTTTTAGAGGCATTAACGAATGTAGCAATCGATGCGCTTGTTGACGAGGCCACTGGCTTCCAGGACATGCGTACAAAAGATGCTTTGATAAAGCTTTTAGAGAGATACGTCTCCAAGGATGCTTTCCCTTGGCTGCCAACATTTGATGACGAGTTTTACAAGCACATGTTTCGTTTGCATGGTTACACCTATGATCCAAATTCAGTAAAACGCCCCATGGTCTTCGCTCGACGAACCGAAGACATATATAACCGCCTAGCACCCGGAGTGCGCGCGGAGTTACAGAAGCTTGTCAAGAGAGGTAAGTCTGGCAGACCGAGTGAAAAGCTTTTTCAGCATCTCACGGAGAATGAGGGATACCAACAGCTATTGAAAATGCTGGAAGGTGTAAAGGCGATCCAAAAACTATCTTCGGACTACAAAGATTACGAGGCAAAACTCAATAGAGTTTATCCAAGGTTCAACGACACCCTGCCTTTACCTCTTGACGATGAATAAAAGTTTCGGCCCCGGACGCCACATCCGAGGCCGATAAACAAGCTGTGGAACATGTCTAGGGCTGCCACAGCGTCCCGCTTGCCACGGGCCAGACCCGGCGCTGGTTAGTTGCCGGGAAGGAGGGTAACCGGATGCTCTGGTATCCGGTGCGGGCGAACTGGCGTGCAGGCCGGTTCTTCCGCCTCCTCTTATTATAGAGAGGAGAGGCGCGCGGTTCAACCGCGCGCTTTCTCTGTCCTATAGCAGCGTTGCGGATTCTCCAATAATCAGCGGCTTATTCTGATACCAGTCGGCTTGCCGCTGTCATCGAACAACAATTGGACGCCTTCGGAAGACAGAACCCTTGAAATCGCTTCCAGATTGTTCGCGATAGGCGTTCGCCTTCCCTTCTCGAAATCACGCACAGTCGAAAGCGCAACGCTAGCGCGTTTCGCTAAGTCTTCCTGGCTCCATTCGAGCCATGCGCGCGCGGCGCGGCTTTGTTCCGGTGTCAACATGACTCATACCTACCAACGCCGAATATTTTCGTCAAGGCCAACGAAAAGCGTTGACATCGTTGATATTGGTGGATATGTATTACCTCAACGAAAATCGTTGAGGTTGACGCCACCATGGCCCAGCACTTTCTCCTTTCGGCAGCGGCTCGGACCTTGTCCTTGCGCTCTGTTTATCAGGGCGGCGAAGACAAGGCATACGAGACGTTTTGCCGGATGCGCTGGGCCGAAACCGAAGGCAAGCCGATCTGCCCGCGTTGCGGTGGCGTCGAGGCTTACGCGATCAAGTCGCGCCGCAAGTTCGAGTGCAAGGCTTGCGGTCACCAGTTCAGCGTCACGAGCGGCACGATCTTCGCCAGCCGCAAGATGGCCTTCGTTGATCTTCTCGCCGCCATCGTGATCCTCGCCAACGCCTCTAAGGGCGTTTCGATGCTCCAGCTTTCCCGCGATATCGATTGCCAGTACAAGACGGCCTTCGTTCTCGCTCACAAGCTCCGTGAGGCCATCGCTTCCGAGGTAAAGGGCGAAACCCTTTCCGGCACGGTCGAAGTTGACGGCGCTTACTTCGGCGGCCACGTGAAGCCTTCAAACCTCAAGGTGAACCGGATCGACCGCCGCCTTGCCGAGAACCAGACCGGCAAGCGTCGCGTGGTTGTCGTGGCTCGCCAGCGCGACGGTCGCACCATCACCACCGTCACCAAGAGCGAAGCTGATGGCGTCGCCTTCGTGGAAACGATTGTGGCTCCCGGCTCCGTCCTTCATGCCGACGAAGCGGGCCACTGGAATGCGCTCCATGCGAAGTACAAGACCTTCCGCATCAACCATCAGGAAGCCTACTCGCTCAACGGCGCTTGCACGAACCAAGCCGAGAGCTTTTTAGCCCGCCTTCGTCGCATGGTGATGGGCCAGCATCACCACGTGAGCGCGCAATACCTTCACCAGTTCGCCAATGAGGCGGCTTGGAAGGAAGATCACCGCCGTCTATCGAATGGCGAGATCGCAACGAAGAAGCTGGCGCTCGCGATGGCGCATCCCGTGAGCCGGGTGTGGAAGGGCTATTGGCAACGGGCGAACTAGACCGATTTTGAAAATCGTAGAAATTGCGAATCGTGCAAAAGGGGAAAGATAAAATTTTAGCTAACAACGGAAAACCGATTATGACCCGACGCCGGAGGCAGCTCTTTATCAGTGCTTTGAACGTAACCGCTCACCCACATCCGGAAGGAATCTATGAGCAGCTGCTTATTGCCCTACTTGACACCGAAGTATTCGTTAGAGGGTCTGAGAGGGCTATGGTTGTTTCTGCGCAAAAATGGGAAAACAGCGACTTATTTTGGGGAAGCCTTTTTATTTACACGGAGCTTCAGAAGGATGGGGCTTGGTTTAATCAGATAAGCAAAGGTGAAGCAACATTGGACGAATTGAAGAGGATAGAAATACCGGATAATCTTAAGCCAAATCTAAAGCAGATGAGATATGTGTTTGACACAAAACGGCACATACTATATTTTGAGAGCAGAAATCAGGATAGGCAGCATTTTAGCCCTTATATTATAGGCGGGGTGTTTTCTAAGCTTTTTAAAGCGGCTCAGCACAAACTCAGATCGGATATTGATATTAATGTGACGGTCTTGCCAGAGAAAGACGCTGTCGATAAAATATTCAATATAGATATAATTAAGAAAATTATTATACGCTTGAAGACACCAAATCCGGACGATGTAACATCTGACGCCGCAAAGATATTGGAACGATTGGATGCTATAGGAGCGGGAACGCAAGATATTACCTATACGAAAGCACGCGACGCCGATTCACTAAAGCCGGATGAGGAATTGAAGGCAGTTGCAGAAGTCGCGTCTAAGAACGGATTCGTTAAAGCGACGGGGAGAACTGTGGATGGGCAATGGCGATCAGCATCGACAAAAGAGTACCCAGCCGCATACGGCGTCTTCATCGGCGACGCCGAAAGCGCCGTTGACGCAATCCTCCTATTCGCTCAAACAAGAGATATCGGATAATTTCCGTCAATGGTCAGGAATGTTTAATTCATTTTCTGATTATTGGCGTATTTACGGAGGAGCCAAAGAGTTCCTCCGGTCTCCATATGTGTTTTTTTCCGTTATATTCTCTACCGCTTTTCATATTCCACCCACCGAAACCTCAGAAGGGTGGGCGGGTCTAGCTACCAACGTCATCCCGAGCCTGCTTGGACTGTCTATTACAGCTATGGCGGTATTATTGGCATTCTCGAATAACGCATTTCTTAAAATTATATCATACACAAAGGACGATTCCTTATTCATAAAGACGATGAATATGTTCGTGCATTTTATCGTTATCCAAGCGATCTGCCTTCTTATGTTGTTTGCAACAGCGTCTACGCACGCATCTGCCATATCGCGTGTCGGGTATTTTTTCTTTGTTTACTCAATCATAACCGTAGTGCCTGTAGGTTTCGCACTTTTCAAACTTTCGCAGATATTCAATAGAGTTCTTCTTCTGTCCAAAGACGATGATATAGCGCCTCCAGCCTCTAAGGAGGACTAATTTATGCACAGCGCCAAACCCTCATCCTATTTCGTAATTGGCCTTGCTTAAGGTATCCGCGAGCGTGGTAGCGGAGAAGGGCGACGCCGACGCGATCCCGCACCTTCTTCACGAGCGCGGCGTTCGACCGATCCAACGCAAGCTCTTCCATGACGCGCTCTGTAAGCTCGTTGGCATCCATGCCATCGGAAGCCCTTAGGTGATAAACCCATAAAGGGATTCCCGAATCGGGCGCGCTGTGATTCAAACTCCCAAACGAGGGAGTTTCTCATGGCGCGCTTCGATCTGACGGATTTCGAGTGGTCTG
>NZ_JAHFZG010000027.1 GCF_018619475.1 Rhodomicrobium sp. Az07 | reverse complement strand
ACTTCCGAGCCGTCGCAACCCGCTACGACAAGCGCGACGACAATTTCCTCGCATCCGTCAAGCTTGCGTCAGTCCGTATCTGGCTGCGGGCTTACGAGTCGGTGACCTAGGCGCGTTACGCTTTCCGCGGATCGCTCGCCTCAAGCGCTGTGCCAAGCCGCGAGCATGTGCGCCATGAAGTCCGGCTGTTCCAGCGTGGACAGATGCCCGCAATCCGGCACGACCTCCAGCTTCGCGCCGGGGATGGGGTCGGCTATTTCCTTCGCGAGAGCCGGCGGCGTCAACTCGTCGCCATAACCCACCACAACGAGCGTCGGGCAGCGGATCGAGCCGAGGTATGGCCGCGAGTCCCGCCGTCCGATGATCGCCGTCTGCTGCCGGACAAAGGCATCCGCGCCCGATTCAAGGATCATGTTTTCGACAACAGCACGAAGCGTGTGGTCGTTGCGGCGGCTTGCATGCACGAAGATCGGAAACAGGATTCCCGGCAGATCGCCGAACTTGCCCGTTTGCGCCATCTCGATCTGCGTCTTCCGGCGAGCCGTCTGCTCCGGCGAATCGGGGCGCGCAGTGGTGTCGAGCAGGGCGAGCCTTGCTACCCGATCCGGCGCGCGGCGCAAGATCTCCAAGGCGATATAGCCGCCCATCGAAAGCCCGGTGAGTGCGAAACGCGGCGGCGCGGCGGCGAGCACATCGTCCGCGAGGGCGGCTATCGAGTCGCTGCGGGTGTGGTTGGCCACCGTGACGGTCGCTCCCTGCCTGAAAAGGACGGGAAGCTGGCCGCCGTAAAGCCGCGTGTCGCAGCCTAGGCCCGGGATCAACAACGCCGGCAAGGCTTCCATGGTGTTCTCCGGTTCCCGGCTGCGATCCCGTGAGCATTCGCTCTCGGGATGCGCGTTATGCGAGGTGTAAGCGGCTCCGCTGAAAAAATGGTTGATCAGCGCGCGTCGGCACCCGATTCGGAGTTTTTTCCGGGCGCCGCAGCGTTTCCATCCTTCACGCGCGAGCGCACCTGAAAGAACAGCGCCTGCCCGATGATTGCCTTGACGGTCTCGGCGTTGAACGGTTTCGCGATGAGGAAGGTCGGCTCCGGCTTCGCGCCGGTCAGCAGCAGTTCCGGGTGTCCCGTTATGAAGATCACCGGCAATTCGAGCGAGCCGAGGATTTCGTTCACGGCTTCAACGCCCGAACTTCCGTCAGCGAGCTGAATATCGGAAAGGATCAGGTCGGGCTGGGTTTCCTGCGCGAGCTTGAGCGCGGCGCTGTGCGTGCGTGCGGTACCCGTCACGTTATGGCCTATGCCTGTCACGATTTCTTCGAGATGCGCGGCGGTGAGAGGTTCGTCCTCTATGATGAGGATGTCGGCCTGATCGAGCTGGCTTGCGATTTCATGATCCGCCGCCGCGATCAGGAGCGCGACTTCCCCCGTGTCGGTGTCGAGAATTTGCGCGATCGCTTCCGCGTCAAAACCCTCCACAGACAAGAGAAGAAAGGCCTGTCGAGGCTTTGGCGTCAGGGTTTGCAGGCCATGGACCGCCTCGGAAGTCTCGCCGCTCAAATTGGGGAAACTGTTGGTCCCCACTGAATTCCATATCTTGAGGAAAGCGCGGTATAGCGCGACTTTCGGCTCAAGCCCGCCGGGGAACAGGTCGGGGTCGTCGACCAGCGCCTCAAGGAGTGCGACGACGTAAGCGTCTCCGCTTTCCTGCGAACCGGAAAGCGCACGCGCGAACCGCCGGAGCGAAGGCAGATGCGGAGCAATGGATTGCGAAACAGACATGTGGCGTTCCCCAAGGAATAATTGTCCAGGCGCAGTTGACGTGACTGCAACAAACGCCCGTAGCGGGTGTTCCAGTGCATTGATGATTTGTGAAAATTTACTCCCTGTCCAGAGCGGCCGGTGACTCCTCTCAACAACAAGGAAGCATGATGAACGAAAACGATACAGGCGAGCGCGAGGCGAGCGCTCCTGTTCCCCAGACGCCTTCGCACAACGACGATACCGGCCTGGTTCTGAAGACCGATACGAATAAAACTTCGACCGATGGTGCCGACGACCCCGAGCAGACGCCGTCATCCGACCCCACATACGATGAAGCGCGCTTCGCGGCAGGGGTTGTCAAGCTCTATGAGAAGCTTCTCGCGGAACCGATCCCCGAAGAGATGCTCGCACTCATCAACAAGATCGAAAAGCAGGAGCGCGACTGAATGGGTAATCCCGCCGATGCAAACCTGCGGCAAGAGTTGGTCAAGTGGATCCCGAATCTGCGCGCATTCGCGCTTTCGCTGACGCAAAGCTCGCAGCATTCGGACGATCTGGTGCAAGATACGCTGGTCAAGGCGCTGTCGAACCTCGACAAGTTCCAGGAAGGGACGAATTTGCGCGCGTGGCTGTTCACGATTCTCCGCAACAGCTTTTACAATGACATCCGCTACAAGAAATATCACCAGACCGCGCCGCTCGACGACGTCGACCCCTCGCACCTCGAAAGCCGGGCGACGCAGGAAAAATACATCGAGTTCAAGGATGTTCTGAGAGGGTTGAGCGGACTCGTGCCCGAACAGCGCGAGGCGATCATCCTGATCGCCGCCGAGGGATTATCCTATGAGGAAGCGGCTGCGGTCTGCAATTGCCCCGTCGGTACCGTGAAAAGCCGCCTCAGCCGTGCCCGCCAGCGGCTTGAAGAATACGTGAACGGTGAAAAGGCGATTCCCGCGCGGGTCGATTGACCGGCATGAAGGCACATCGTGTATCTTGCATCGACGGCCGATCTGCGGTCGCGAAAAAGAGCGTGGGTGTGATGGCGGGGTTTCACGACGTTTTCTCATTGTTTCGGGAGAGCCGTCGGGAAGCGGCGCTTCTCGGCGCGGCTGCCGTCATTCTCATACTTCTCACCCTGTTTTCCGTCTGGCTGTCCCATCGCCTCGAAAGCGACGCCGGCACAGCCGCGGAGATAAACCGCTACTACGCCAAGCTTGGCCGCGTCGGCCGCACGATGCGCACCGTCGAGAGCAGCCAGCGCGGCTACCTGATCGCGGAATCGGAGCAATATCTGCGACCCTATAACGAGTTGTATTCGCAGCTCATTCCACAAGCAAAGCGATTGATCGAAAGCGTGCCCGCGGCGTTGGAAGAAAAGGAGCGCCTTGCGGTCTTGCTGGATCTGATAACGCGCAAGGCCAACGAAATGGCCGTAACCGTTGCCGATGCAACGAACGAACGGCGCGACGCGGCCGTCGCCCGGCTCAAGGACAATTATGGCGTCAAGCTTTCCGAGCAGATCGAAGAGCACATCAATGCCCTGCAAGAGAAGGCTATCGCGAAGCGTGACGAGATCGAAGCCAACTCGGCGGAATTGCGCGACATGAAGATGATCGTCGACGTCATCGGCGGCGTGGCCGTGCTGGCCTTTTCGTTTCTCAGCATCTGGTTCCTGATGAGATCCAACGCGGCATTGTCGAGGGCCCACAGGGCGCTCGAAAAGACGAACGACGATCTTGAGGATATCGTCATGCGCCGAACCGCAGCTTTGCAGCGGGCGAACGACGAAATTCAGCGCTTCGCCTATGTCGTGAGCCACGATCTTCGCTCGCCGCTCGTCAATATCATGGGGTTCACGTCCGAGCTGGAAACGCTTCGCAAGGACTTGTTCGAACGGCTGGAGAAGGCAAACGCGCTGGCGGATACCGACGTTCTCGGCAAGGATTTCGACGAGGCTTTCGGCTTCATCAAGAGTTCCATCGCCAGAATGGACCGGCTCATCAACGCCATCCTGAAGATTTCCCGTCAGGGCAGCCGCCCGCTTCACTCCGAATTGATCGATACGAAAAAGCTCGTCGAATCCGTGATTTCGAACGTCGCTCATCAAATCCGTGAAAAGGATGCCCGCATCGCTGTTGGGGATTTGCCGCCGATCCTGAGCGATCGGATGTCGATAGAGCAGATCTTCTCAAACCTCATCGAGAACGCCATCAAGTTCCTCAAAAGCGACGGACAAGGAGAAATAAAGATAGAAGGCTACCTGCGCGGTGTTGACGTGATATACTCGGTTTCCGATAATGGCCGTGGCATCGATCCCCGCGATCATCAAAGGATCTTCGAGCTGTTTCGCCGGGCAGGCCCGCAAGATGTGCCCGGCGAAGGAATGGGTTTGGCGTTCGTGTCCGCATTGGTGCGTCGACTGGGCGGTTCTATCGCCGTCGAATCCGCCGTGGGAGTTGGGAGCACGTTCAAAGTGACGCTTCCTGGAACCATAGCGCAGACAAGGGGGATGGCCGCATGAACAAGCCGGTAACGATCGTCATGATCGAAGACGATCAAGGTCATGCCCGCCTTATCGAACGGAATATACGGCGGGCGGGCGTAACGAACGAGGTCATGCCTTTTTCGGACGGCGCGTCCGCGCTCGCCTATTTCAAGAAAATCGAGAGCGAACCGGCCGAACTCAATCCTATTCTCGTGTTGCTCGACCTTAACCTGCCCGATATGTCCGGCATCGATATTCTCGAATTTCTCAAGAATGACGGTCATCTTCGGGTTGCGCCCGTGATCGTGCTCACGACGACCGACGACCAACTAGAAATTCAGCGCTGTTACGATCTCGGCTGCAACGTTTACATTACAAAGCCCGTGGATTATGAGCAGTTTGCGGTTGCCATACGGCAGCTTGGCCTGTTCATTTCCGTCATCAAGATTCCGGACCCGCTGAATGGCTAACAAAAATCCGCGAATCCTGATCATCGACGATGATGAAGGCTTCTGCCGGCTGGTTGCCAACCGGCTTGAGCGCAGCGGTTTTTCGGTCGTCTCGGCGTACTCCGCAGCAGCCGGCCTTGAGGAAATCTCCGCGTCCGAATTCGATGTGGTTCTGCTTGATCATGTCCTTCCGGAGCAGGACGGCCTGTCGCTCATCGCGTCACTTCAATCGCGCTCGAACGCGCCGCCGATTGTCTATCTGACCGGAACGCAGGACAGCCGCGTCGCCGTCGCGGCGCTGAAGGCAGGCGCCGCCGATTATGTCGTGAAAGACCTGCATGGCGATTTCCTGCTGGTGCTGGAAAACGCGATCACCAACGCCATGTTCACGACCGCACTCAAGCGCGAACGAGAACGCGCCGAAGCAGCCGTCCGCAACGCCCGCGACGAGTTCAAGGCGCTGGCGGAAGAGCGCGCCCTGCTGCTCCGCGAGGTCAACCACAGGGTCAGCAACAGCCTTCAGCTAATCGCGTCGCTCCTCCATTTTCAGGGAGATGTCAGCGGCAACGCCGACGTGAAGGCGGCCCTGAAGGAGGCGAACGGCCGTGTGCTGGCTGTCGCGCGTGTCCACCGCGCGCTTTATACGTCGTTCGACGTGCGCTGGGTGACGCTGTCGGACTATCTGGCGAGTCTCATTCGCGATCTGGAGGATGTGTCCGGCGGTGAAGGCACGAACGGCGTCATTTCTTTCAGCGGCGCGCCAATCCAGATTTCTCCCGACGCAGCCGTTTCGGTCGGCATCGTGACCACCGAACTCATTCTCAATGCGCTGAAGCACGCCTACCCGAACGGGCACGGTCAGGTGCGGGTTATCATTCGGCTGCGAGAGACGGAAATCGATCTTGTGGTCGAGGACGACGGCGTGGGCACCCGGGACGATCCGCCCGAGAAGACGAGACGACGCGGTCTTGGCCAGCGCATCATCGCAGGCATGGCGGAAAAGCTGGAAGGCGCGCTGCGGTACGAAAAACTGTCGCCCGGAACGCGTGCGGTGCTGACCTTTCCACTCGGCGAGCACGTCCGTGTCCTGCAGAGCGAGGCGGCGCTGAGTTGAAGCGCCGTTGTGGACACGCCATCATGCGGGCGGCCGTCAACTTGTTCCAGAGCCGTGCCGTCGTCAGGCGTGACCGATCGCGTCGCCTTTGGACAGGTGAATGATCTTCTCGTAAAGGGAGATCGTTCTGCGCGCATTTTGCTTGAAACGCGCCGCTTGCAGCTCATCCCCGCCGAAAAACTGACTCTGATCCATTTCGCTCAACGCATCACGCAGCGCGGCCTGCCGCCGTTTGCACTCTTCTATGAAGTCCATGTCTATGCCTTCCCAAGTGGCTCAAGGGAAGCCTGAAATTAACGCGGCGTCAACCGGGAATAGAAAAAAGTTGTGTTCTGTCTGAGCCGGTTGCGGTCTTGCACGCACTGGCCCATCCTCGCGCTCTGCCCTGAAGGTTAGCGAGGCGCCGGATCGGAACCTAAGATCGGCCCGTGCGATTTTCCCGAACAGTCACAATCGGGAACAAGCACATGCCTGTAATCACAACAAAAGACGGCATCGAGATTTTTTACAAGGACATGGGCTCCGGCAAGCCCGTCGTGTTCAGCCATGGCTGGCCGCTTTCGGCCGACGACTGGGAGCCGCAAATCCTCTTCTTTCTCGGCAAGGGCTTTCGTGTGATCGCACACGACCGCCGCGGCCACGGCCGTTCCACCCAGACGAGCGAGGGGCACGATATGAATCACTATGCCGACGATCTCGCGGCGGTGACCGAGCATCTCGATCTGAGGGATGCCATCCATGTGGGGCATTCCACCGGGGGCGGCGAAGTCGTCCGCTATCTCGCGCGCCACGGCGAAGGGCGGGCCTCGAAAGCCGCGCTCATCAGCGCCGTGCCGCCGCTCATGGTGAAGACGGAAGCCAATCCGGGCGGCCTCCCCAAAGAGGTTTTCGACGGGTTTCAGGCGCAGATCGCCGCCAATCGCGCGCAGTTCTACCACGATGTTCCAGCGGGACCGTTCTACGGCTACAATCGCCCCGGCGCGAAACCGTCACAGGGCGTGATCTGGAACTGGTGGCGGCAAGGCATGATGGGCGGGTCCAAGGCACATTATGACGGGGTCGTCGCGTTTTCGCAGACGGACTTCACCGAGGATCTGAAGAAGATCGCGCTGCCGGTGCTGGTCATGCACAGCGAGGATGACCAGATCGTGCCTTACGCCGATGCGGGGCCGCTCTCCGCGAAGCTGCTTCCGAACGGTACATTGAAGACTTACAAAGGGTTTCCGCACGGCATGCCCACAACCGAGGCCGAAACCATCAACGCCGACCTTCTGGCCTTTATCAAAGGCTGACGCTGCACAGTCCGCGTTATGAGTATAGGTCTCCGATCAGGTCGATCCAGCCTGATCGGATATTCTGCGCCGCCATGCCTTAGACAAGCCCTGTCTTCGGCATATATTAGCAATATGCAAGCCTTCGCCGCCCTTCTCGACCGGCTCTATTACACGCACTCGATCAACGACAAGGCCGCCGTGCTGAAGGCGTATCTCGTTCGCACGCCGGACCCGGATCGCGGGTTCGCGGTGGGCGTGATTGCGGGCACTGTGGCGTTCGAGCTTTTCAAGCGCGCGCTGGTGCGCGACCTCGTGGCGGAACGCGTCGATCCGGTGCTGTTCGACCTCTCCTATGAGTATGTGGGCGAGATGTCGGAGACCGTCGCGCATATCTGGCCGAGGAACCCGCACCGTACCATTCTGAACCGCCTGCCGCCGCTGCATGAGGCAATCCACGAATTTCGCACCCGCGACAAACCCGCCATCCGCGACTATCTCGCGCTGCTCCTGGACAACATGACCCCGCCCGAGCGCTGGGCGCTTTTGAAGCTTGGCACGAGCACGCTGCGCATCGGCATGTCGGCGCGGGCGGTGAAGCATGTGCTGGCGGAGTTCGGCGGCGTGGATGTCGGCGAGATCGAGGAGGTGTGGCACGCGCAGAAGCCGCCCTATCTCGACCTGTTCGCCTGGCTCGAAGGCCGCGCGCCGAAGCCGCTCTCGAAAGACGCGGTGACGTTCCATCCCGTGATGCTCGCGCATGCCATCGAAGACGCGGCCCTCGCCGCCATCACGCCCGACGCCTTTATGGCCGAATGGAAATATGACGGCATCCGCGTGCAGATCGTTTCGACGCCCGTGGGCAGGGCGCTGTTCTCGCGCACGGGCGACGACATTTCGGGCGCGTTCCCGGATGTGCTCGCGCGCGTCGGCTTTCGCGGCGTGCTCGACGGCGAACTCATCGTGCGGGAGGGCGAGCGGATCGCGAGCTTCAACCACCTTCAGCAGCGGCTGAACCGGAAGTCGCCCGACCCGAAACTCATTGCGGCCTATCCGGGACACGTCATCCTTTACGACGCGCTCGACATCGACGGCCGCGACTTGCGCGCGCTGCCGCTCACCGAGCGCAAGGCGGAGATGGCGCGCTGGTTCGACGCGGCGCGCCCCGAGGGCATGGAACTCGCCGCGCCCCTGACATTCCGCGGTCCCGGCGACCTGCAAGCCCTTCGCGCGGAGGCAGACACACTCGCGTCGCCGCATATCGAAGGGTTGATGCTGAAGCGGCTCGACAGCACCTATGTCGCGGGGCGCCCCAAGGGCTTGTGGTACAAGTGGAAACGCGACCCGATGCTCGTCGACGCGGTGGTGATGTACGCGCAGCGCGGCACGGGCAGGCGCTCGTCCTTCTACTCGGACTACACGTTCGGACTCTGGCACGACGGCGCGCTTTCGCCCATCGGCAAGGCGTATTTCGGCTTCACTGACGAAGAATTGAAGGAACTCGATAAATGGGTGCGCCATCACACGGTGGCGCGTTTCGGGCCGGTGCGCGAGGTGGAAAAGGCGCTCGTGTTCGAGGTGGCGTTCGACGCGGTGCATCGCTCGACGCGGCACAAATCGGGCGTAGCGCTGCGCTTCCCGCGCATCAATCGCATCCGCTGGGACAAGCCCGCGCGCGAGGCGGACGAGTTGAGCGCGCTTTTGAAGTGGGTGGATTAGGTGTCGGTTGAAGGCCCCGCGACGCGATCGCCCTTGTCAGAGGCTGAAGCGTTCGCGGACGATGGACCAAACCTGATCCTCGACGCGCGTGGGCGTATCCGAAGCGTCGACGACCGCGCACCTTGCGGGCTCCGCCTTGGCGATGGCGAGGAATTCTCTGCGCAGGCTGCGATGAAAGGCGAGGTTCATGGTTTCGAAGCGGTCCGGCGCGGGAACTTCGTCCGAGTGAGCGCGGCGTGCAATCGCATCGCTGCTCGCTTCGGCGTCGGGAAAGCTCGGCACCCCTTCGGCTCGTTCGGCCGCATGCTCATCGACAGCGCCAGCGGGAGCCACGCCCGCGCGGCGCCGCTCACCCGCGCGCCGGAGGCCGAGTTCGGGCGCGAGATCGAAAATCAGCGTGAGATCGGGCCGCGTTTTTCCGACGACGGCGTCATCGAGCGTCTCGATCACCGAAAGCGGCAAGCCGCCAGCCGCGCCCTGATAGGCGCGCGTCGAATCGCTGAAGCGGTCGCAGATGACCCATGTGCCGCGTTCGAGCGCCGGACGGATGCCGAGTTCGAGATGCGATTCACGGGCGGCGTAGAACAGCACCGCCTCGCCGAGCGCGCCGTAGCGCTTCGCCTTGCCCGACAGCAGGACTTCGCGGATTGCCTCGGCTCGCGGCGTCCCCCCCGGCTCGCGCGTCAGGAGGACGTTGATGCCCTTGCGGCGCAGGCGATCCGCGAGCACCCTGGCCTGCGTGGTCTTGCCCGCACCCTCCCCGCCCTCCAGCGTTATGAAGCGGCCGCGCACGTCAGGACTTCGGCGTGACAGCCGGCGCCGCCGTGTTGACGGGCTGCGTTTGCGGCTTCTTGAGATAATCCGTCACGGCCTGCGAGACGTAAGCGTTCACACCGAGCAAAAGGGAGTCGACGCCCTTGGCGATGATACCGCCCGCTTCCAGATCGGCGGCAGCGAGAAGCGGCGCGCTGTTCGACGTGCCCGCTTCGGAGGTTATGCGCAGCTCTCCGATTGGATCGCCTTCCTTAATCGGCGGCTTGAGCGGCCCCTGATAGGCGATCTGCGCGCGGATGCGTTGATCTTTCGCGTTCACCGGCAGCAGCACGACCACGTCTTCCTTGGCCTTGACCGGCAGCGTCCACTTCTCGCCGCCCCAGACGCGAACGTCGCCAACGACCTCGTCCTTGTCGAAGACCTTGTGCGCCTTGAAGTTCACGAAGCCCCAGTTGAGCATCTTCTGCGCTTCCTCGCGGCGGTCGCGTTCGCTTTCGAGGCCGTTCATCACGAGCACCAGCCGCCGCCCGTCACGCACAGCCGATGCGGCGATGCTGTATCCCACGTCTTTCGTGAAGCCGGGCTTGAGACCATCGGCGGCGACGGCCGTGGACTGCAACGGGTTGTGGTTCCTGAAAGTAAAGGTGCGGTACTTGAATTCGTTCTGCCCGAAATAGGGGTAAAGGTCCGGGTAGGTCTTGATGACATGGATCGAAAGCGCCGCGAGTTCGCGCGCTGTCATCTGGTTGCCGGGATGCGGCAGGCCGGTCGAGTTGCCGAATGTGGATTTCTGAAGTCCGAGCGCGCGGGCCTCTTCCGTCATCAGCTTGGCGAAGGCGTCTTCCGTGCCCGAAATTCCTTCCGCCACAGCAATGCACGCATCATTCGCATTCTGCACCGCGATCCCCTGGATGAGGTCGCTCACCTTCGCCGATTGATTCAGCGGGATGAACATCGACGTCGTGCGCGAAGGCGCGCCGCCGTTTCTCCAGGCGTAGAGGCTCACCGGGAACTCGGTGTCCATGGTGATCTCGCCCGCCTTGAGCTTTTTGAAGATGACGGCGAGCGTCATGATCTTGCTCATGCTCGCGGGCGCAAACAGCCTGTCGGCGTTCTTCTCGAAAAGCGTTGCCCCGGAATCGAGGTCGATCAGCGTCGCCTCGGCCGCAGCCGTCCGATACCCGCCGGATGACTGCGCCAGCGCTGGCTGAAACATCTGGAGGAAAGCAAAAAACAAGAGGGCAAGGCGCATGGGCGTCGGTCCCGGTGAGTCGGCAAGTCAACTATATCGAGCCGACCGCCTGTTGGCTAAGGTTCAGGCCGATGAGCCTTTACATAGTCTCACTGGCCGCCATTAAAAGCCACGCCCGTGGAGAAGGCCGGACGCGCGTTTGTCGACCAGGCACCGCTTGTGTCATGCGTCGAAGCCTCGAAGCCGCCTTTTCTGACGACGAGCGGCTTGTCGAAGACCCCGGTCGAAGTCGTTGCCGATGCGAGAGAGGGTTGGGACGGAAGAGAAGGCAGCGCGACCGTAGCAACCTTTGCGGGCGTCGGCTGCGCGGCTGCGGTCTTCCTCGGTGCAGCTTTCGCCGGCGCAGCTTTCGCCTGACGCGCCGCATTGGTCGTCACGACGGGAGCCCAGGCACTCAATGACGCGGGTGCACCCATCGAGGCGGACGCGACCATCGGCGCGGAGGTCATTTTCGGGCGCGCGGGCGCCTGCACGCTCGAAACCGAATACGCGGCCCAAGGCTGCTTTGCCAGGATGGAGCGCTCAAGGTGATCGTCGCCATTCAGCGGAGCGGGCGCGAAATAGCGCACGCGCACCGGCGCGGTTCCGCGTCCGTGGAAGCCGAGAAGCTCGGCCGCCCTTCGCGACAAATCGATGATGCGCCCGTCGTGATAGGGACCGCGATCGTTGATGCGCACGACCACCGTGCGGTTGTTATCGAGGTTCGTCACCTGCGCGTACGTCGGCAGAGGCAGTGTCGGATGCGCGGCTGTCAGCGCGCCCATGTCGTAAACTTCGCCGTTTGCCGTCTTGCGTCCGTGGAAGAAGTCGCCATACCAAGAGGCAACGCCAACCTGGTCGTAGTTCACGTCGTTGACCGGCGTATACCACTTGCCGTTTGCAAGATACGGATTGCCGAGCTTGTAGGCGCCGCCGCCTTTCGGAACCGGATCGCCTACCTTGATCACGCGCGGACTGAGCGTCTGGGTCTCGTCGACCGGACTCTTCTGGGGGGAACACGCACCAAGCGATGCAACAAGCGCTGTGACGATCATGACCCTGCTTGAGGATGTGTTGAAGACGCCCCGCAACTCGACAGGAAAGCGGGGAGAGTCCAGTCCAGAAAGCCGATTCGGGCGAATGCTGGGCGCGGCCTTGGTCTTGCACCAGACTTGCGCGTTTGCCGCAGCTTTTTGCGGCAGGGACGCCAGGGGGCAACAGTCGCAAACGCAAACTCGGCTCATGGTACACGCACAACCCGGATACAACCTCAAGCTGCGTGCAGGCTAACCGCGCGTGGTTAAGGGACCATTGCGCTCCGGGAGACTCTCGGTCATGGTCTGCGGCTGGCGGCGGCGGAGACGCGACCGCCGCTTTTTTGAGGATCATGGCATTGCGCAAGGCGTCGCCCGCTTTTTGGGACAGGCTCGCCAATGAGATCGAGGGCGACGCCTCAAGCGACCTTTTCACGCGAGGACGCTATGCCACCGACGCGTCCATGTATCAGTGCTTCCCGGCGGGCGTGGCCTGCCCGAAGACCGGGAGCGACGTGGCCATCGTGCTCGAAATGGCGCGCGAGGAAGGGCTTTCCGTCGTTGCGCGCGGCGGCGGCACGTCGACGGCAGGGCAGGCGCTTGGCGAGGGTGTCGTCCTCGACTTCACGAAATACATGCGCGGCATCGGCGCGATCGACGCGGAGAATGCGCGATGCGTGGTCGAGCCCGGATGCACGCCCGCGGCGCTTGCCGCAGCGCTCGAACCGCACGGGCTTTTCCTCCCGGTCGAGATCGCGTCGGCGCAATCAGCGACAATCGGCGGCATGCTCGGCAACAACGCAAGCGGGCTGCGCGCGCTCCGCTATGGCTCGATGCGCGACCGCATCCTTTCCGCCATGGCGCTCATCGCCGACGGGCAGCGCGTGCATTTTCGCGCTATCGCCGAGGACGAGACGGCGCGATTTCCCGGCCGCGAGCGGCTGCTCGACCTGCTGCAATTCGGCGAAGCGCACGAGAAGGACATCGCGCGCGCGTTTCCACTGCGCGCGCCGGGAACGCCGGAGCCGCCCGGCTACGATCTGCGCGCGCTCCTGCCGTACTCCGAAGATCAGAACCTTGCGCGGCTGCTGGCGGGCTCCGAGGGGACGCTCGCCATCGCCACGAGCATCGAGCTGAAGCTTGCGCGGCTTCCCGGAACGCGGGCGCTCGGCGTCTGCCGCTTCGCCGATCTCGGCGGCGCGCTGCGCGTTATCCCCAAGATCGCGCTCCTGAACCCGACCGCCATTGAACTCCTCGACCGCACGCTGATCGATATCGTCGCGGCGCGGCGCGACCCGCACGCCGCGCGCCTCCTGCAAGGCGACCCCGAGGCGCTGCTGATCGTCGAATTCGACGAGGAAAACCCGGTCGACAATACGCGGCTCCTCAAAGGCTTGTCCGAAACGCTGGCCGAGGCCGACAAGGGCCGCTTCCCGCTCGTGGAGATCATGGGCGAAAACAACCGCGCCGCGCTTTGGCTGCTTCGGCACAACGCAGTTACGCGTGCGTGGCGCATGAAGTCGGCGGCGCAGCCCCTCTCCTTCATGGAGGATGGCGCGGTGCCGCTGCATCGCCTCGCCGCCTACGGAGCGGAGCTTGAGGCACTCCTCGCCAGGCACGGCGTCCGCTCCGCCCTGTATGGCAGCGCGGGGCGCGGTTGTCTGATCGTGCGGCCGGTGCTCAACCTTCGCCACGCCCACGACCGGCAGCGGATGCGCGCGCTGTCCGATGAAATGGCGGCGCTGATCGTCCGCCATGGCGGCGTGTTGAGCGGCGGCCACGGCATCGGCCTGGCGCGAGGCGAGGCGCTGGAGCGCGCGCTTGCCCCCGACGCTCTGCGCCTCTTCTCGGACCTCAAGGCGCAGCTCGATCCGGGCTTCGTGCTCAATCCCGGCAAAATTCTCCGCCCGCCGGATTTCGACGCCGCGGCGCTGCTTCGCGCGCCGCGCGAGGCGAAGGCAGCCGATGTGCCGGTTGCCCTTTCATGGGAGGCGGAAGCGACACCCGCCCGCGCGCTTGAGCATGCGCGCCGCTGCGCCGGGCACGCGCTGTGCCGCACGGCCGAGCAGCGTTTCGCGTGCCCCTCTTTCGCGGTGACGCATGACGAGCGCGACTCTGCGCGCGGCCGCGCGCAGACAATGCGGCTTGCGCTTTCGGGGCAACTCGGCGACGAGGCGCTTGGATCGCCCGCGATGCTCGAAGCCATGGCGCTGTGCGTCTCGTGCAAGGCGTGCGGCTCCGCGTGCCCTTTCGGTGTCGACATCCCGAAGATGAGGGTGGAGGCGCTCGCCGCCGCGCGGGCCGTCGGCCGCTTCTCCCGCGCGCAGGAGCTTTACGCGAACCTCGCCGACTACACCGAGCGCGCTGCGCGCTGGCGATGGTTTCTCGCCGCGCGCGACCTGCTGCCGGGTCTGGCGCGCTTCACCGAAAGGAAACTCGGCCTTGCCGCCGACCGCCCATGGCCGCGCTGGGCGGGGCGTCGGTTCCGCGCGCCAGCCGAGGCGGAGCCGGGGCCGCGTGGTCTCGTCGCGCTGTTCGCGGACACGTTCAACCGCTCATTCGAAACCTCGAACCTTCGCGCGGCGCAGAGCGTGCTCGAAGCGGCGGGCTACGGCGTCGTTGCCTTCACGGACGGCGAAGACGGCGCGCTGTGCTGCGGGCGCTGCGCCTATGACGCAGGCGACATCGACAAGGCCCGCGCTCAGGCATTGCGGCTGTCACGGGCGGCTGCGGCCTATGCCGCGCGCGGCGTGCCCGTTATCGGCCTCGAGCCGAACTGCGTGCTGATGATGCGCGATGAATACGCCGCGCTTGGACTTCCGGTCGCGGACCCGCCGCCGGTGCTCCTGTTCGAGGAGCTTCTTGCGCGGCGCATCGGCAATCAGGACTTGTCGCTCCCGCTCAAGGCTATCGAGGCGAACGTGGTACTGCATTCGCATTGCCATGAGCGCGCCCACGGCGTCGACGCGCATGCGGAAGCCGTGCTGCGGCTTATCCCAGACCTTGCCATCACGCTCGCGCCGCCATCCTGCTGCGGGCTGAACGGGCTGATGGGCATGACGCCCGACACGCTCGACGCGTCGCTCGCGATGGCGGAGCAGGCGCTGTTCCCGGCGATCCGCAAGGCGGGCCGCGATGCGCTCGTTTCCGCTACGGGCTTTTCCTGCCGCAAGCAGATTCAGGATGGGCTAGGCCGCCCCGCGCGCCACCCCGCGATGTTGCTCGACCTCGCGCTAAAAGGCGACGCCGAAATCGTGGGGTAGGTGCGGGGCCGCTAAACGCCGCTGGCACGCAACCGCGCCAGCACCTTCAGCCCGGCATAGCCGTCCGCGGGCCGCATCCCGACCTTCAGCTGAAAGTCGCGGATTGCCTTCATCGTATCCTTGCCGACGCGACCGTCCGTGCCGCCCGTATTGAAGCCGGACGCCGTCAGCCGCTGCTGCAATTCCTGCACTTCCGCCAGCGTCGGCGCGCGCTCGCCGCCGGGGAACTGTTGCACGAACGGCCCTTCGCCCTTCAAGCGGTCGCCGAGATGGGCAATCGCCAGCGCATAGGTGTTCGCTGGGTTGTACGACTTGATCGCGTCGAAGTTCCGCGTGAGCAGGAACGCGGGGCCGCGCGCCACCGGCTGCCAAAGCCGCGCCCGTTCATCCGGTCTCGGGAACGGCTTGCCGTTAGCCCGCGTCACGCCCCTGCCCTGCCATGCCGCGATGGATTTCCAGCCGCCCGCGCCGCCCCTGCCTTCAGGCAAGCGCACCTCGTAGCCCCAGCCCTCGCCGCGCCGATACTTGCCGCGTTTGGCTATATATTGGGCAGTGCCCGCAAGCGCGTCATCGGGAGGGCCGAACGGCGAAATACGGCCGTCGCCGTCGAAATCCACGCCGACATTGAGCCAGACCTCGGGCATCCATTGCGTATGCCCCATCGCGCCCGCCCACGAGCCGACCATCTCTTCCGGCGTGGACCAGCCGCGATCCACGATAACGAGCGCGTTGAGAAGCTCCCGTTCCCAATAGGCGCGACGGCGCGGTTCGCCCCATGCCAGCGCGGCGAGCGCCGGGAAGACGGGCCGCATATGTTTCGGGTTGTTGACCACGTCGCCGAACGCGCTCTCCATGCCCCAAAGCCCGAGCATGACATGGCGGTCCACACCGTAAGTGCGCTCGAGCTTCTCCAGCAGCGGCGCATATTCGCGCGCGCGCTCCATGCCGATGCCGATGCGCCAGTCGGATACGCGGCGATTGAGATACTGCCAGACCTCTTCCTTGAATTCGGGCTGCGCCTTGTCGAGCGCGTAAACCGAGGTGTCGGGCTTGAGCGAGCCCATGACGCGCGCATAGGTCGCGCCGGAGATGCCGCGCGAGCGGGCGCGTGCGCCGAATGCATCGACCCATCGCGAGAACGGCATGCGCGCGGATTGCGCGAAAGCGGAAGGGGCAACCGCGCTGCTGCCGCAAGCGCCGGAAACCAGTGTGACGAGCGCGCCCTGGAGCACCGCCCTGCGTGAAAACATCATAGCCATCGCGTCGAGGTTGTCGAAAACAACAGCAAAATTGTGGTCGCGCGTTTCATAACAACGACATCACGGCATCTTGGTGAATGCTCCGAGCGGTAAGGCAACGAGTGCCGTTCGCGGGCGCCTTCGCCGCCCCTTTCCGCTCGCCACACTTAAAAGTGGAAAAAGTTAACCATACCCAACCATGGCCTAAAAATTGCCTTCGATGAAGATCAGAGGTCTTGTCGTCGAAGCAAGGATTCGTTTACCTTTTTCCCCTGCTCGGGTGATCGGACCTCCAGCTTGCCTGCCATTGGAAGGTTGAAAAAGTAATGCGGAAAAAGGAACTCGCGCTTGGTGCGTTCCTAGTCGCGCTGGTCGTGACCGGCGGATTGCTCTCCATGCCGCTCGTTCAGCGCCAAAGTGCGCAGGCAACGAGCCCGGAGATCTACAGGAATCTCGAATTGTTCGGCGACGTGCTGGAGCGCGTGCGGGCCGAATATGTCGAAAAGCCCGATGATGCGAAACTCATCGAAAACGCGATCAAGGGCCTTGTGAACGGGCTCGATCCGCATTCGGCCTATCTCACGCCGAAGGAATTCCAGGACGAGCAGGCGGACACACGCGGCGAATTCGGCGGTCTCGGCGTCGATGTCACGATGGAAGACGGTGCGGTCAAGGTCATCGCGCCGCTCGACAACATGCCCGCCGACCGCGCGGGCGTGCTTGCGGGCGATTCGATCACGGCGCTCGACGGGCAATCGGTAAAAGGGCTCAGTATGGATGCCGCCGTGGACCTCATGCGCGGCCCGGCCGGTTCGCCGGTGACGCTCACGATCCAGCGGAAAGGCGCCGCCAACCCGCTCACGGTAAAAATAATTCGTGACATCATCAAGATCAACCCGGTGCAATTCAGCGTCGAAGGCGATGCAGGCTGGATCAAGGTCAAATCGTTCGAGAACGAACATACTACGGAATACTTGCAGAAAGCGGTCGAAGACATCAAGAAGACGCTCGACGGCAAGGTGTCGGGCTATGTGATCGACCTGCGCAACAATCCCGGCGGTCTGCTCGATCAAGCCATCGACATTTCCGACGCGTTTCTCGACAAGGGCACCATCGTGGTGACGCGCGGCCGCAATGCCGATGACATCGAGCGCTCGACCGCAAGGCAAGGCGACATCGCCGACGGCAAGCCGGTCATCGTACTTCTGAACGGCGGATCGGCGTCGGCTTCGGAAGTGGTGGCGGGCGCGCTTCAGGACCACAAGCGCGCGACGCTGCTCGGCACGCGCTCATTCGGCAAGGGATCGGTTCAAACGCTCATCCCGCTTGCCAACAAGGGGGCGATCCGCGTAACCACGGCGCGCTACTTCACGCCGTCCGGCCGCTCGATCCAGGCAACCGGCATCGAACCGGATTATGTGGTGGAACCGGAGCTTCCGCCGGAGCTGAAACTGCAACTCGCCAGCGTGCCGTTCGAGTCCGAGGCCCAGTTACGCGGCCATCTCAAGAATGCCGCCGCGACGGAGGAAGGGCGCGGAAGCATTTCTTACGTGCCGAAGGAAAAGGAAAAAGACAATCAGCTTCAGGCCGCGCTGGCGCTTCTTCGTGGCCAATTGCCGCAGACGGGCAGGAAAGCCACGGATACGGTAGATCAGGCGCGCGCGACGGCTCCCGAGGCCAGTCCGCTTTCGAACAGTCCATCGGGTGGCTGACCGCCGTCCGGCGAACAGCGCCCCAGGCAGGGCAAGCGCGATGCGCCGATGATCCAAGCGAGGCGCTCGGTGACCGCACGGCACCTGAGCGGCCCGCCACTCGTCTCGTGAAGCCGACGCGAGAGCGTGTATGCCGCAAGCTGGACCTGTGGGAGAGGACTCGCGGCAACCGGGGATCAAAGTCGAATTCCCTCCACCCAGATCTTCACATCGTCGTTCGCGGCCGCATTTTTCTCGCGCCAAACCGCGCGGGATGGGTTAGCCCTACAAGCCCAAAAAGTGAGCCGCTCCGTGGACCAGCTTCCCGTATTCTTTCAACTCAAGGGCAGAGCCGTTGCCGTTGCCGGTGGCGGCGCGCCCGCGGCTCGTCGCGCCGAGCTTGCCCTTCGCGCGGGCGCGCACGTCCGCGTCTTCGCCTCCCGCATTGGCGACGATTTTCGCGCCCTGATCGACGACCCGCATTTTGCGCATGAGAAGCGCTCGCCCGTCGCGGTCGACATGACGGGCCTCACGCTCGCCTTCGCCGCGACCGGCGACCGGGGCGCTGACGAGGCTATGGCCGCGCTTGCCCGCGAGGCGCGCGTTCCAATCAACGTCGCCGACACGCCGGAGCTTTGCGACTTCATCATGCCCGCCATCGTCGACCGCGACCCGCTCGTGATCGCCATTTCGACCGGCGGCGCATCGCCCATCTTCGCGCGCATGATCCGCGCCCGCCTCGAAAGCACCATCCCCGCCGCTTATGGGCGCCTTGTCTCGCTGGTCGGCTCATACCGCGAGCGGCTCGGCCAACGGCTTTCGGATCTTTCGCAGCGCCGACGCTTCTGGGAGAGGGCGCTCGAAGGCCGCGTCGCGGATCGCTTTCTTGCCGGGCGCGAAGACGAAGCGCGTGCCGAACTCGAACGCGCGCTCGACGCGGCGGACGATGCGGAGCTTGCGCATGGCGAGGTCTATCTCGTGGGCGCGGGGCCGGGCGACCCCGATCTTCTGACTTTCCGCGCGCTCCGCCTGATGCAACGCGCCGACGTCGTGCTTTACGACCGCCTTTTGCCGCCGGGCATCCTGAACCTCGTGCGCCGCGAGGCCGAGCATATTTATGTCGGCAAGGAGCCGGACAGGCACGCGGTGCCGCAGGAGGAGATTTCCGCGAGGCTCGTGCAACTCGCGAGACAGGGCAAGCGCGTGCTGCGCCTCAAGGGCGGCGACCCGTTCATGTTCGGGCGCGGCGGGGAAGAGATCGAGGCGCTGGCTGCGGCGGGCATTCCGGTGCAGGTCGTGCCGGGCGTGACCTCGGCGGCGGGCTGTGCGGCTTATGCGGGCATTCCGCTGACGCACCGCGATCACGCGCAGGCTTGTGTGTTCGTCACGGGGCATGCGCGAAGCGGCGGGGGCTTGAGCCTCGGCTGGGAAGCGCTCGTGCAGCCGCATCAGACCGTCGTCATTTTCATGGGGCTTGGCCAGCTCGAAACGCTGATGCAGCAGTTCGTGGCGCATGGCGGCGACCCGGCACTTCCCGCCGCCATCGTGGAAAACGGAACGCGTCCGAACCAGCGCGTCGTGACGGGCACCGTTGCGACCATTGCTGGAGATGCGATCAGCGCCGGGATGCGCGGCCCGGCGCTTGTCATCCTCGGCACGGTCGTAACCCTGCGGGAAAGGCTCGCGCCTTAGACTCTTTCCGACTTTAGAGCGCATTTCGATCAGCCTGGCTCATAACCGCATGATCTGAAATAGTTGGCGCATTCGTTGGGCAGGAAGATGCCGGCGCCACATTGCTGTTCCTCCCGCCCTACAGTCCAGATTTCAATCCGATCGAAAAAGCCTTTGCCCGCCTCAAGGCCACACTCAGAAAGAGCGCCAAGCGAACCATCAGCGGTCTGTGGACCCTGATCGGCGAGCTCGTGGCGCTCGCCCTTCGCGCAGCGCCCGTGGCTGCGGGCCATGTTGGTGGCGGTCCACGTTTCGTCTATGAACACGAGGCGCTCCGGTTCCAGGTCGAGTTGGCCGTCGAACC
>NZ_JAHFZG010000026.1 GCF_018619475.1 Rhodomicrobium sp. Az07 | reverse complement strand
CGGGCGCTTCGGGCAGGGTACGCCCCAAGGTACACCGGGCAGCAGGAAGCCACAGGAGCAGGGACGGCCGAAGCCGCAGCCCGACCAACCGCAAGGCGGGCGCTTCGGGCAAGGCGCGCCGGGCAGCTCGAAGCCTCAGGGTCAGGGGCCAGCGGGTAAAGGTCCGGCGGGTTCCGGCGCGGGCGGCCCGCAGTTCGGAGGCGGACGGCCTCCCGCGGGCGTGCCGCAATTCGGCGGACGCCCGCAGTTCGGTAAGCCAGCCTCGCCGGAAGAACAGCGCGCGCGCGCCGAGCGTGACACGCGCCGTATCGAACTCGGCCGGAAAATACGGGAAGATCAGCGCCGTCAGGCTGACCGCGAACGCACGCGCGAGGGGATCGATGAGCGCATGCGGCTTCAGACCGAACGCTTCCGCGACATCCACGCCAAGCGTCAGGAGCGTTTCGACCCGAACGGCGTCCGCTTCATCGAGGAGCCGGGCAATCGCAAGATCTTCCGGTTGAACAACCAGACGTTCATCCGCCACGACGAGACGGCGAACTTCAGCCGCTTCGGCGGACGCGCGGATCGTCGTCCCATCCCCGGCGGCGGCGAGTTCGCGACATTCCACCGTCCGGACGGTTCGCGCGTTGAAGTCGAGGCCGACCGGTTCGGCCGCCCGATCCGTCGCGTGCGCGTCATGCCCGACGGCCGCCGCTTCACGCTGTTCGAGAACCGCGCGCTTGCGGCTGGCCTTGGCCTCGCGGCGATCGGCGCGGCCATCGTTCTGCTTCCGCCGCCAGACGTCGCGATGCCCGAAGAAGACTACATCGTAGACGCGGGTGTGGCTTCGGAGGAAACCATCTACGACACGCTCTACGCTCCGCCGGTGGGACCGCTGCCGCGCACCTACTCGCTGGATGAGGTGCTCGCGAGCCCGGACCTTCGCGACCGCATGCGCAGCGTAAGGCTGAACACGATCCACTTCGAGTTCGGTTCGTGGGAAGTGCGGCCCGATCAGGCGCCGCTGCTAGAGGGCATAGCGGATTCGGTCAACCGCATCGTGCAGGACAATCCGGGCGAAGTGTTCCTCATCGAAGGCCACACGGACGCGGTCGGCACGGATGAGGATAATCTGTCACTGTCGGATCGCCGCGCGGAGGCCGTGGCCGACGTGTTGACGCAGTATTATCAGGTTCCGCGCGAGAACCTTGTCACACAAGGCTACGGCGAGCAGTTCCTGCTCGTTCCGACGCAGGGGCCTGAAATCAGGAACCGCCGCGTCGTTATTAGGCGGCTCACGCCCCTTTTGCAGGGCGACGAGGGCCGTTACAGCAATAGCGGGCAAGGGCCGCAGAACGATTACCGGCCCTGATCGCGCAAGGACGTGAAGAAAGCGGGCTCACGCGCCCGTTTTCCGGCAGGGGGAAGCGATGGACATCCTTTCTTACATCTGGACAGTCCTGAGTTTCTTCCTGAGCGTCGTCTGGACGGTCGTGTGGTTCGTGCTGCGCGACCTGATCTCGACGTTGCTTTGGTTTCTTATCGTGGCGTGGATGCTCCTCAGCGTTCGCTATCGAAGCTTCACCGGCGGCACGCTCGCTCTCATGCGCTACGGCCGCTGGGCCGCGAACCTGTTCTGGCGATGGCTTCGCGGCACGCCGAACCCGGCACTTCCCCCGCCGCCGCAGCCGAAGGTCATCACGAAGGAAGTCATCAAGATCGTGGGCAAGCGCCGCAAGCGCTTCGGCACGATGAACGTATCCGAGCAGTTGAATGTGCTGCTGCTCGGCGCGATCTGGCTGCTGCTGTTGATCTGAGATGCGTTCGGCGGCGAGGTGTCCCTTTCTTCCGAGCTTGACCCGCGCTCCGCTTCGCGGGAAAAGCGAAGCGAACCCCGACAGCGGAGGACACCGGCATGAGCGCACCTGCCTACGATCCGAACAACGTCTTCGCGAAAATCCTTCGCGGCGAATTGCCCTGCCATTTCGTCCATGAGGACGCGGACAGCTTCGCGTTCATGGACATCATGCCCCGCGTCGACGGGCACACGCTCATCATCCCGAAAGCGCCCGTGCGCAACATCCTCGACGCGTCGCCCGCCGTGCTCGCGCCGGTCATCGCGACGGCGCAGCGCATCGCCGTCGCCGCGAAGAAGGCGTTCGACGCGGACGGCGTGTCGCTCTGGCAGTTTTCGGAACCGGCTGGCGGTCAGGTCGTGTTCCACCTCCATTTCCACATCCTGCCGCGCAAGACCGGCGACGAGCTTCGCCCCCTCGGCATCATGGCGGACAACGATCTGCTGGCGAAGCATGCTGAGAAGCTGAAGGCAGCGCTGGCGTAAGGAAGCGTGAGGCCGAGCAGATTTCGAAGCGGACGAAATGGGACGATCTTGAGCGTATGCCCGTCAAAGGAAATTCCAGGCAACGCCTTGGCGTGGAGGATGGGCTGTCGCCTTTGGAGGCGCCACGGTGGTGGCGATGCTGACTTTCACGCCGATGAGTCTGACTGACTGATCCGTTTGACCTGGCTCAGGAAAATCAGGGCCGGAGATCCGCCAATTGTCTCGAAAGTGGTCGGAGTGGAGTGATTCGAACACTCGACCCCCTCGTCCCGAACGAGGTGCGCTACCAGGCTGCGCTACACTCCGACTTGATCGCACCCGGCAAATTTGCCAAGGCTGCTTTCGGTTCCCCGAACGCGTTCGCGGTATATACCCGCCTCGCAGCTGTATCGCAAGCGCTTAAGAGGCGTCTGTTTCAATTTCTTGAGGGGCGCCCGGTCACCCATTTTCCCTCTTTTTGCTCCGGATTCTGCACGTTCCGCCGGGCGAGGTTTCTTCAATCGAGAACCGTGGCGAAGGGCACGTCCGGGCGTTGCGCTCGCGCCGTCGCGGGTTGGCGAGCGCTTCGAGCGATCAGGACCTGAAGCGGGCGCAGCGGTCAAACAGCCTGCCCGGCGCTCCACCCGCTCGACCAGGCCCACTGGAAATTGTAGCCGCCGAGCCATCCGGTAACGTCGACGGCCTCGCCGACAGCATAAAGGCCGCTCACATGCCGCGCCTCCATCGTCTTCGACGACAGATCCCGCGTATCGATACCGCCCACGGTGACCTCGGCCTTCGCGAAACCTTCGGTATCCTGCGGCGCGAACCGCCAGCCCTTCAAATGCTCCGCGAGCGCCCCGAGTGTGCGGTCGGGGATATTGGCCATCTCGCCAGCCGGAAGGTGAGCCTCGGCGAGAGCCTGCGCGAGGCGTGCGGGGAGCATCTCCGCAAGCACGGCCCGCCCCGATGCGCGCGGTCGCGTGCGCTTGCGCTCCTTGAGAAACCCGATGGCGTCCATCCCCGGCAGAAGATCGATGGCGATTGAAGCGCCCGGACGCCAATAGGACGATATTTGCAGGATGGCCGGGCCGGAAAGGCCACGATGCGTGAAAAGAATGTTTTCCCGGAAAGAGCGCGCTCCGCACGACACGATGGCATCGAGCGAAACGCCCGCGAGAGAGGCGTCGAAACCGGCCGCGCCCGGCTCCGCCCTGAACGGCACAAGCCCCGGCCGTGTTTCCGTGACGCGCAAGCCGAAGCGCCGGGCTACGTCGTGGCTGAAGCCGGTAGCGCCCATCTTCGGTATGGAAAGCCCGCCGGTCGCCAGCACCAGCGCGGGCGCGGTGAAGATGCCCGAGTACGTTTCGACACGGAAACCGTCGGGCTTGGAGACGCCGGAGATATTTTGGCCGAAGCGCAACGTTACCCCGCCGCGCTCGCATTCCTCCAGCAGCATGGCCACGATGGCGCGCGCGGAACCGTCGCAGAACAACTGCCCAAGGGTTTTCTCGTGGTAGGCGATGCGGTGTCGCGAGACGAGGTCGATGAAATCCCATTGCGTATAGCGGCGAAGCGCCGAGACGCAGAAATGCGGGTTGCCCGAAACGAAGCGGTCCGGCGCGATGCCGAGGTTGGTGAAGTTGCAGCGCCCGCCGCCGGATATCACGATCTTGGCGCCCGCCTTGTCGCTGCGTTCGAGCAGCAAGACCCTGCGGCCGCGCTGTCCGGCCGTCAGCGCGCACATCAACCCCGCCGCGCCGGCGCCGAGAATGATGACGTCAAAATTGGTGGTACTCTGGCGCATGCGTTTGTTCTACACGGCCGTGCGCCCCCTTTAAACCATGCAGACCGTTACACAGTCTGCCACAGCGTGCCGCCTTTTCCGTGTACCCTACAGTGTACCCGAACCGGAAAAGCAGGTTTCGTGATCGTTGATGATGCGGATAACTTGCTGATTTAATTGGCGATCCCGGGAGGGCTCGAACCTCCAACCCCCTGCTTAGAAGGCAGGTGCTCTATCCTGTTGAGCTACGGGACCAGCGGCGCAACACTACCCTCGCTGGCGTATTCTGTAAATCGCCGGATTTTGGGCGGCCACGCGAACGCGGGGCCATCCGCTTCGCGCGCTCCTGGCAAGCTGCCGACGAAACCGAGCCTGATTTACGGCCGCGGCGCTGTAACGCGCGCCAGCCCGCGGCGGCTGTAGATCCGGCTCGGCAACAAAATCCCCTCTGCGCCTCAAGCTTCGGACGGCACTCGACCGAGAACACGTTCCACCAGATCCGGAAGCTCGACAAAGCTGTCAAGGATTGCGTCGGCGCCGAGCGCGTCCGCGGGCACGGCCGCATAGCCGAACCGGACGGCGATCGCGGCAATGCCCGCGCCACGCGCAGCCGCTATATCGGCTTCGCTGTCGCCGATCATGGCTGCGAAGGGGAGCCAGCCGCCGGCTTTCGCCACGAGTTCGGTGATATGGCGCGGGTCCGGCTTGTGGAAGGCGAAGGTGTCGCGGCCCGCCGCTGCCTCGAAAAGTCCCTCGATGCCGAGTTCGGAAAGGAGCCGTGTCATGAGCCGCTCGCTCTTGTTCGTGCAGAGCGCAAGCCTGGCGCCACGCCCGCGAAGCGTCTCGGCGGCGTCGAGGAAGCCGGGGAAGAGCCTCGTATGATCGGCGATGCGCTCTTCATAACGGGCGACAAGTTGCTGCGCCAGATGCGTCAGTTCCGCCTCGCCTGCGTGTTCGCGGGTTTCGTCGAAAGCAGCAGCCAGCATGGCCTTCGCGCCGTATCCGACGCCTCGCCGGATGGCCGCCGGAGATGCCGTCGCAAAGCCCCGTGCCGCAAGTGCGGCGTTGGCAGCCTCGATCAGGTCGCCCGCCGTGTCGGCGATCGTTCCGTCCAGATCGAAAACCAGTGTCGCGTTACGAATGAAACCCTCCGTGCGAAAGGCAGCGTGCGAATGTGGCGACGGTAATGCCACGACGGGAGCGAATCCATGCCGCAAGGCGCATTTCGACACGGCGGGATGTCATGAGTGGCTAAAGTGTCACGCTAAACAATGGAAAAAGTGCTTTAACTCTGCGGATCTAACGGCCACTCTTGCTATCAGCGGAGGGCGCAACTTATAGTTGACCCGCTGTAATAATAATTCACCCATTCCAGAGTACCAGTTCCAGATCTGGCGAGGTTTGATGCATATGAATACGCGCCGAAAACAACTATATCTCGCGCACGCGATGACGGACGACAGCATCAGGGAAACCGATGTTGGCTATGATGACGACGTGATCGACATGACGCCCGCCGAAGCTGCGGAATATATCGCCTCACTTCTTTCCTCGTTGCGTCTCGTCGCGGCGAAATCACAGTTCCGCCTGCTCGCGGACCTTATTTCGGTGGCTGAAGAAGAGGCTCGGTTTCATTGTCAGGCTTGACGCCCTGCGGGGCCGGAGTCAGATGGGATCGTTCGAGAGCCAGCATGCTCAAGAACAGGCAGGAGGGCAGTCGCGTCGTCAGGCACGCCCGCCTCAGGCTCGCAGCACGATGTGGCTCGAACCGCGTCGCTCAAGGCGGCCTGCCAGGTCGAGAGAGACGATCGCGGCGTGAACCTCGCGGGTTTGCTTTCCTGTCATGCGGCACAGATCGTCGATGGCGATGGGAGAGAAACTCAGCAATTGCAGGACATCCGCGATGGTTTCGTCGAGCGAGCCGAGGCCGTCGCCGCATTTCGGATCGCGACGGATCGGATCCCCTTGAGCGCGGACGGGGCTCTCGTCGCGTACCGCTGGCTGCTGCTCCTCGTTCGATTGCATCACATCGACGCCGAAACGCGCCCAGTCGTCGAGCCTGTCCTTCAGCGCGGCCATGATGTCTTCAGCCGAGGTCGTCAGTACCGCGCCTTCCTTGATGAGCCGGTTCGTTCCGGTCGCGCGCGTATCGAGCGGATGCCCCGGCACGGCGAAGACCTCGCGGCCCTGCTCGCCAGCCAGACGCGCCGTGATCAGCGAGCCCGACCGCTCGGCGGCCTCGACAACCAGCACGCCGAGGCTGGCCCCTGAGATGATGCGGTTGCGCCTTGGGAACTCCTGCGCCCGGGCGACGAAACCCGGAGCGCACTCCCCGACAAGCAAACCGTTCTCAGCGATGTCGGCGGCGAGCCCGACATGTTCGGGCGGATAGATGCGGTCGAGGCCGCCCGGTAGCACCGCGCAGGTGCCGAACGGCAGCGCGCCGCGATGGGCTGCGCCATCGATGCCGCGTGCCAGGCCCGACACAACGAGAAGACCGAGACGCGAAAGCTCGGCGCTGATTTCGGCGGTGAATTTCAGGCCCGCGCCGGACGCATTGCGCGAGCCGACAATACCGAACGATGGCCTCAGCCAGATGCGCGGGTCACCCTTGATATAAAGGAGCGGTGGCGGCGCTTCGATCTCGGCGAGAAGTGGGGGATAGCCCGCTTCGCCGATTGCAACCAGCGTCAAACCAGCCGTTGCCGCGCGCTCCATCTCGGCCTCGGCGGCGGCGATCGAGGGCACGCTTCTCGGGGAGACGCGGCTCCCGTGCTTTGCGAATTCAGGCAGCGCCTCGATGGCCGCCGCCGCCGATTCGAAATGCGCGACGAGCTGCCAGAAGGTTACCGTGCCGATATGCGGCGTGCGGATGAGGCGAAGGCGGTCGCGTTTCTCGGTCGGCGTTGGCGCGCCGCGTCGCCTGCTGTCGCATGACGGTTCGGGCGAATAATCGAACTCGGCGCCCGGTTCTCCAAGGCCCGTCGATGCGACGGAAAGTGCCTCAGGCAGGAGATTTGCCGCATGCGAAAGCGTCGCGAGGTCGTCGGTCGCCGCCGCTTCCGCGCCCGTCGCATCTTCAGGCCCCGCCGCCGCTCCGAACCTCGGAGCCGTCACGCGCGAGCCTGTCGCCTTTCCGCCGGGCTTTTCCTCAGGCGCCTTTCGCTGGCGCGGCTTTCTGGCCGATTTTTGTTTCATGCCCGTCGATCAGTTTACGGATATTCTGATGATGGCGTTGAATGAGAACCGCCGAAAGTGCAAGCAGAAAGATAAAAAGCGGCACCGATGTCATCGCGAGCACGAAAAACGGTGTAGCTGCCGCCGCGATCAGGGCGGAAAGCGAAGAATAGCGCGTTACAAGCGCGATCACGAGCCAAAGCCCGCAGAAGAACGCGCCCGCGGGCCAGTAGAGCGCGGTGATTGCCCCTATATAGGTTGCGACGCCCTTCCCGCCCTTGAAACCGAGCCAGACCGGGAAGAGATGGCCGAGAAAAGCGCCAAGCGCGACCGCCATAGCCGCTTCCATGCCGAGATAGTGCCGCGCGAGGAGCACCGGGACGAAGCCTTTGGCCGCGTCGAAAAGCAGGGTCGCCGCCGCGAGGCTCTTCTTGCCGGTGCGCAGCACGTTGGTCGCACCGATATTGCCGGAGCCGATCTTGCGGATGTCGCCAAGTCCGGCCATGCGGCTGAACAGGTAGCCGAACGGGATCGAGCCGCAGAGATAACCGGCGAGCAGCGCTGCGCCCCAGACAATCCAGATATTCGCGCCGAGAAAAACGGCGAACCACAGGTCTTTTTCGTTCAGAGCCATCGCTCTTTCCGGTCCTTTCATCTCCGCGTGACAGCGTGAGTATTCAATCTACGGTGCGTTCTGCGCGAGCCAGATGAATAAGGGAAGCGTCGCTATCGACGCAATGCTCTGCACCGTCACGATCTGCGCCATCAGCGGCGCGTCGCCGCCCATGATGCGCGCTGTCGTGTAAGCGGAGGCGGCTGTTGGCACGGCAGCGCCGATCACGGCGGCGGTGCGGGCGATGCCCGACAGCCCTGCGACCCACGCCAGTCCGAACACGAGCAGCGGCATGAGGATCAGGCGAAGAACCGTGCTGGCCGCGACGAGGTTCATCGCCGCCCGTGCCGCGCCCATGTTGAAGCCCGCGCCGACCGAAAGCAGCGTCAGACCGATGGAGGCGGATCCGAGAAGCGACAGCGTCTGAAACGCGAAGTCCGGCGC
Organism: Rhodomicrobium sp. Az07; assembly: GCF_018619475.1. Classification (GTDB taxonomy): domain Bacteria; phylum Pseudomonadota; class Alphaproteobacteria; order Rhizobiales; family Rhodomicrobiaceae; genus Rhodomicrobium. The sequence continues at coordinate 12,902 of NZ_JAHFZG010000026.1, read as the reverse complement.
TCCGGTCCCATTGAGGATCAGACCGACGACGCAGGCCAGAAATAGCGGGTTGGACGCAACGCGGCGCAAGATCTGGCCGAGCTTCATCTCACCCGCCCCTTCGCCGAAAACGGACAGCGCAAGCACCGAATAGAGCTGCACCGTCGGCACGACGGATGCCACCGTGAGCGCGGCGAAGGTCAGCCCGCGTTCGCCGAACAGCGCCGAGGCCACCGCGACCGACACGATGCTTTGAAAGCGGATAGCGCCCTGAAGGAAGCTCGTGAAAGCGGGGCCGGAGATCGGCCGACCGAATGAAAGCCAGCCCGCGAGCAACGCGCCCGCCATGATCGTCACCGAAGCGACCGAGACGAAGACATAGTCGGCGGCGGGCACGTTGTGGAGGTCGGCGCGCATCAGCGTTTTCACCAGCAGCGCCGGAAACAGCACATAAAACACGAGGTTATCGAGCGCGCGCCACAGGGCTTCGCCGCCGAAACGCATCTGCGCGAGGCCGTATCCAAGCGCCGTGATGAGGAACAGCGGCGCCAGCGCTTCGAGGATCGTGATCATGCGTAGTTCACGCGGTCGAGCGCGCCCTGAAGGATGTAGGCGGCGGCCATCTTGTCGATGACCTCGGCGCGGCGCTTGCGGCTCGCGTCCGCTTCGAACAGCGCGCGCTCGGCGGCGGCCGTGGACAGCCGCTCGTCCCAGAACGCCATCGGCATGTCGGTGAGCGCGCCGAGGCTGCGCACGAAGGCGCGTGTGGACTGCGCGCGCGGGCCTTCCGTACCGTCGAGGTTCATGGGCAGGCCGACGACGAGGCCGCCGACACCCTGCGCCTTGCAGTGCTCCAGCAGCTTTACCGCATCGGCCGTGAATTTCGTGCGACGGATGGTGTCGAAGGGCGATGCGATCTGGCGCATCACGTCAGAGAGCGCAAGCCCGATCGTCTTCGTGCCGACGTCGAGGCCGAACAGCCGCTCGTCGCGTTTGAGCCGCAAGATGAGGTCGGGAAGCGGCACGAGTTCGGAAGGCACTAAAGTCACCTGCGGGAGTTTTTTACAAATTGCGGGCGCGCCACATTTTCATATAGTGCGGGCACCGCTTTTACTCGTCGCTCATCTTCGGGAGATTTGCAATGAAGCTGACATGGTTCGGGCACTCCGCCGTTCGCGCGGAAAACGGCAGTCACGTCATCCTGATCGACCCGTTCCTGACGGGCAATCCCAGTTTTACCGGCCCGGTGGACGAGGCGGCTGCGGGCGCGACGCATGTTGTGCTGACGCACGGCCATGACGACCACGTCGGCGATGCGGTGGCGATCTGCAAGAAGACGGGCGCAACGCTCGTCGCGGTTTACGAGCTGGCGATGCATCTGGCGGCGCAAGGGGTGGAGAAGGTGGAGCCCGGCAATCCCGGCGGCGCCGTCGACCTCGGCGGCGGCGTGTCGGTGAGCTTCGTGAACGCGTTCCACTCCTCGTCGACCAGCGCGAACGGGCAGACCGTCTATCTCGGCAACCCGACCGGAATCGTGATCGAGGGCCTCGGCAAGACGATCTACCACGCGGGCGACACCGGCATTTTCGGCGACATGGCGCTGATCGACGAGCTTTACGCGCCGAAGGTCGGCTTCCTGCCCATCGGCGACCGCTTCACCATGGGCGCGAAGCAGGCGGCGTTCGCGGCGCGGAAGTTCTTCCACTTCGACGCGGTGATCCCGATCCACTACGGCACGTTCCCGATCATCGATCAGACGCCGGACAAGTTCGTCGCGCTGGCGGAGGGCGTGAATGTGGTCGTGCCGGAGGTTGGCGTGGGGTTTGAGGTTTAGGGTAGGATGCCAGAAACTCCTCTTCGCGCTCGGCGGGCGTCGCAGGTGGCGTGGAGATCACGACCCCGAAACGCGGCGCCTCAGCGCTCGAACTTGCGCACGTCGAGATGCTCGGCGCGAATCCAGCGCACGGTGCGAGTCGACGAACGCATGATGACCGTGTGCGTTTCGATGCGTCCGTCGAAAAACCGCGCGCCCGGCAGCAGCGGGCCGTCCGTGACGCCAGTCGCCGAGAATATGATGTCCCCGGAAACCATGTCTTCCACGCGGAAGATCTTTCGCGTGTTCTCGATGCCGAGGGCTTCGGCATGCCGCGCCTGCTCGTCGTTGAGCCCCCAGAGCCGCCCCTCGATCTGACCGCCGAGGCAAGCCAGCGCAGCGGCGGCGAGCACACCTTCGGCCGCGCCCCCGGTGCCGAGATAGATGTCGATGCCGGTTTCGTCCGGCTTGCAGGTCTGGATCACGCCCGCGATGTCGCCGTCGCCGATCAGCGCCACGGCGGCACCGGCGGCGCGGATTTCCTCGATCAGCCTTGCATGACGCGGCCTGTCGAGCACGCACGCCCGCAGTTCGGACACGCGCGCGCCCTTTGCGGCTGCGAGGCGGGCGAGGTTTTCCGCGATGGAACGATCGAGGCCCACCAGTCCCGGTTCGTAACCGGGGCCGATGGCGATCTTCTCCATGTAGACGTCCGGCACCTTGAGCATGCAATCGCGCTCGGTCATTGTCACGACCGCCAGCGCGCCCGGCAGCGATTTCGCGCACAGCGTCGTGCCTTCGAGCGGATCGACCGCGATGTCCACGGGCTGGCCGCCGAGGCCCAATTCCTCGCCCTCATAGAGAAGCGGCACTTCGTCGCGCTCGCCCTCGCCGACCACGATGCGGCCGTCGATCGCGAGTTCCGCAAGCTCGCGGTGCATGGCTGCCACGGCGGCGGCGTCCGCCTGCCGCTCGTCGCCCCGTCCGCGGAGCTTTGCCGCGGCTACGGCGGCCCCCTCGGTTACTCTGGCGATGTCGAGCGAAAGCGTTCGCATGAGACTGCTCGCCGGTCTGGCGAATGTCGGCTCGTTTGCCATGGTCCTGGCCCTCCCGCGAAACTCAGGTGGCTTGAAGCAATTCCGGGAAATTGGGAACCGGCTTTTCCGTAGGGAATTGCGACAAATAAATCTGGTGCGCGCTACGAAGCTTTAGCACGCCGTCTTAAAGCGCCTCAATGCGTATCGTCTGTGGGATGCCGGAGACATGCCCGTCCTCGACGATGGCGTCGAGCGCGGCGCGAAGACGCTCCTCGCGCGTGCGATGCGTTATCAGGACGACCGGCGTCGATTGAGCCCCATTGCCGGGGCGACCGAAACCCGGCAGGTCCGTCGGCGCGCGCCTCTGCACGATGCTTTCGAGCGAAATATCCTGTTCGGCCATGCGTGTGGCGATGGCGGCGATGGCGCCGGGTCGGTCGTAGACCGAAAGGCGGATATAGAAGCCGCCCTCATGCGACGACATGCCCGGCCGCGTCTGCTGACGAAGCTTGCTGACCGGCAGAATGAAGGGCGGGCTGATATGATCGCGGGCGATGTCGATGATATCCCCGGCGACCGACGACGCGGTTGCGCGCGCGCCCGCGCCCGGCCCCGCAAGGATGATCAGGCCCGCATAATCGCCTTCGACCGCCACCGAGTTCAGCGCGCCGTCCACGCGAGCGAGCGCGCTCGTCTTCGGGATCATGGTCGGCGAAACGCGCGCCTCGATGCCCTCCTCGGTCTGGATCGCCACGGCAAGCAGCTTGATTCGATAGCCGAGTTCTTCGGCTGCGTCGAAATCGAACGGCTCGATGCGGCGGATGCCTTCGAGGTGGATCGAGCCGAAGTCGGGGCGGACGCCGAAGGCGAGCGCGGCCAGCAGCGCGAGCTTGTGGCCCGCATCCTGCCCGTCGATGTCGAAAGTCGGGTCCGCTTCGGCATAGCCTAGCGCCTGCGCTTCCGCGAGCACCTCGTCGAAGGGCAGTTTCTCGCGTTGCATGCGGGTCAGAATGTAGTTGCTCGTGCCGTTCAGGATTCCGTAGACGCGGCTTATGGAATTGCCGAGCAAGCTTTCGCGCAGGCCCTTCACGATAGGAATGCCGCCCGCAATCGCCGCCTCGAAATTGAGCGCGAGGCCCTGTTTCTCCGCAAGACCGGCAAGATAGATGCCATGGCGCGCGAGAAGTGCCTTGTTCGCGGTGACGACATGCTTTCCCGCTTCGAGCGCGGCTTCCACGCTCTGAAGCGCCGGACCTTCCTCGCCGCCGATCAGTTCCACGTAAACGTCGATGGCGTCGCTTCGCGCGAGTTCGCAAGCATTCGCGATCCATGGAATGCCTGAAAGATCGACGCCGCGATCCTTGGCGGGCGACCTTGCGGATACGCCGGCGAGGACCACGCTGCGGCCCGAGCGCTCGGCGATGGCCGCGCCGTTTTCGCGCAGCAGGGACACCAGCCCCGCGCCCACCGTGCCGAGACCGGCGATGCCCAATCGAAGCGGCGGAAGATCTGTCATGTCTCGTCGATCCTTATCGCGCATCCGTGGGAAATCTCGAACGGGAGCGCAGTCGCCTCGCGCGACCGTCAGCCTGACGCGCGGGAACGCACATCATTATCGGTATCTCGGATGCGATGCAATTGGCGAGAGCCGGGCAGTCACCGACTGCGAATTAAATGGAATTCCAGACAGCGGTATTCTATCGCATCGCGTTGTGCGAGATACAGCAGACAACTTTCGATGGGGAATTCGGGATGGAGGCAGGTGCGCCGCATGTCGCTGGAAGTCACACGGTGCGCGTGGGGCTGTTCGTCACGTGCCTCGTAGACATGTTCCGCCCGTCCGCCGCCTTCGCGACGGTACGGCTCCTCGAAGAGGCAGGATGCGAGGTCGTCGTTCCGGCGGCGCAAACCTGTTGCGGCCAGCCCGCCTATAATTCAGGCGATCGCGAAACCGCGCGGGCGATTGCGAAACAGGTGATCGCCGCCTTCGAGACCTTTCCTCATGTGGTGGTCCCGTCAGGCTCCTGCGCGGCCATGATCGTGAAGCACTATCCCGGCTTGTTCGATGCGGAAACGGAGCCGTCATGGCGCGCGCGGGCGGAAGGGCTCGCGAGCCGGACGAGCGAACTCACAGCGTTCCTCGCCGATAGTCTCGGCGTGGACTTTTCCGGCCGCGCCTATCCGCGCCGCGTCACCTATCACGACTCCTGCTCGTCGGTGCGCGAACTCGGCATCGCGTCGCAGCCGCGCGCGCTTCTGAAAAGTATGGACGGCCTCACGCTCGCGGAAATGACCGATCGTGACGTGTGCTGCGGGTTCGGTGGCGCCTTCGCGCTCAAATACTCGGAAATTTCAAACGCCATCGTTTCGCAAAAGGTTGAGCGCGTGGTCGAAACCGGCGCTGAAGTGCTCACGGGCGCGGACCTCGGCTGCCTCATGAACATCGCCGGAAAGCTTGCCCGCGAGGGGCGGGCCGTCGAGGTTCGCCACATCGCCGAGGTGCTGGCGGGCGATGACTCCGAGCCGGGTCTTTGCGAAGAAAAATAGACGCTTCGCTTCTCAGCCGGGCCAGTTCGTGACAAAGGCCGACACGTCGAGCGGCGCGGGCGGATTGGGCCGGGCTTTCACCGTGCCGATATAGATATACGCGACGATTTCCTCGTTCGATCCTACGCCCAGCGCTTCCCTGATGAGCGGATCGGTGGCCGCGTCGCCCGTCTTCCACACCGCGCCGAAGCCGAGCGCCTCGCTCGCGAGGATGATGTTCTGCGCCGCCGCCGCCGCCGAATATTTCTGGTCGATGGCGGGCACGTTCGCGTCGTCGACGAGTTTCGCCAGCACGACGAGGATCAGGGGCGCGCGAAGCGGCTTCTTCCTCTCGCGCGAGATCGCCTCCGGCGACGCATTCGAAAGCTTGCTCTGATACGCCGCCGCGAAAATCTCGCCGAGCTTCGCCCGCGCATCGCCACGAATGGAAATGAACCGCCACGGCCTCAGCCGCTTGTGATCGGGAGCGCGAAGCGCCGCCGCAAAGATCTTGCGTTCGGTTTCAGGGTCCGGTGCCGGTTCTTCGAGAACGGCCGGGCTGACCCGCGTCACCAGCGATTCGTAAGCTTCCATCGAAGTCGCTCCTGTGTGCTGGTGCTCTTGAGGCCCATGTTTTTGCTTGAAAGCGAGCTGCATGTAGACAAGACGGCATGCGCCGGAGTCTAGCATCCGGGGCTTGCGCAAAAAAAGCGCCAGGCGCCCGGCAACTCGGCGGCGTCTCATCATCATTTCGTGAGCGCGCGGGCGCTGACAACCGGTGCCGCATACACATATCAGCATTTCGAGCCGGTCGGAGTTCCCGGCTCGGCCCGCGAACCCCGGAATATCGCATGACGCTGCACCTGACAGAGGCCGGGGCACTATCGCCCGCAGCCGCCGCGCCCGCCATGGTCGATCCTTTCGGGCGTCACATCACCTATCTGCGCGTGTCGGTCACCGACCGCTGCGATTTCCGCTGCGTCTATTGCATGCCGGATCGCATGCGGTTTCTGCCGAAAGCCGATCTGCTCACGCTGGAGGAACTGGATCGCCTGTGCGCGGGGTTTGTCGCGAAGGGCGTGCGCAAGATCCGGCTCACCGGCGGCGAGCCGCTGATGCGGCGTGGCTTCCTGTGGCTTGTGCGCGCGCTTTCCCGCCATCTCGCCGCCGGGGCGCTCGACGAGGTGACGCTGACGAGCAACGGCAGCCGCATGGCCGAGTTCGCCGCGCCGCTGAGGGCTGCGGGCGTGCGCCGAGTCAACATCTCGCTCGACACACGCGACGCGGACAAGTTTCGCGCCGTGACGCGGCGGGGCGATCTCGCCGCCGTGCTCGCGGGCATCCGCGCGGCGCGGGCGGCCGGGCTGCATCTCAAGATCAACATGGTCGCGCTGAGGGGCATTAACGAGAGCGAAATCGCGGACATGCTACTCTGGTGTCATGCGGAAGGAATGGACCTGACCTTGATCGAGACCATGCCTCTCGGCGCCATCGAAGGCGGGCGGTACGGAAGTTACCTGCCGCTGTCCGACGTGCGCGCCCAGCTTTCCGCGCGGTTCACCCTCGACCCGCTTCCCGACAGCACCGGCGGCCCGGCGCGATATGTCCGCGTGCGGGAAACCGGCGGCAGGCTCGGCTTCATCACGCCGATGTCGCGATCCTTCTGCGAAGGCTGCAACCGCCTTCGCGTCACCGCCACCGGCAAGCTCTATCTTTGCCTCGGACAGGAAGACGCGGCGGATCTGCGCGCCCCGCTTCGCGCGGACGCATCGAACGCTCGGCTATCCGAGGCCATCGACGCGGCGCTGGCTCGCAAACCGCGCGGGCATGACTTCGTCATCGACAAGGCCGAAGAGACGCAAATCGCGCGGCCCATGAGCGTGACGGGCGGGTGACGCGATGCGGTTTTTCGTGTGCGTTGTGTGCGTCATGTGGAGTGCGACGGTTCTGGCGGCGGAAAAGCAGCCCGAAACATCGGCGGCGCGCGATGATAGTGCCAACGCAAACGCAACCGCCGAGAAGGCCCGGAACGAAGCGCAACAGCCGAAGATCACCCCCGACCCCGCGCCGACCGAAGCCGAAAACGCCTTCCTCGACAGGCTCATGCGGGCGGAATCGGGCGGGCGACAATTCGCCAAGAACCCGCTGTCTTCGGCGCTCGGTCCGTATCAATTCATCGAGTCCACGTTCCTCGATGTGGTGAAACGCAACCTGCCGGACCTCGCGGCGGGCAAGACCGATTTCGAGATCCTGGCGCTTCGCACCGATTACGCGATTTCGCGGACAGCCGCGTTGCTGTACACGCGCGAGAATGCCGCCGCGCTCGCAGAACAGAACCAGCCCGCGACCCCCGCCAATCTGAGGCTCGCCTTTTTCGCCGGAGCCGCCACCGCGCTCAAGGTGCTGGAAGCCGAGCCGGAAGAGCGCGTTTCCGGCATTTTCAGCGAAGCCGCGATGCGCGCCAATCCGTTCCTCGCCAGCATGACGGCCCGGCAACTCATCGAGCGTTCGGCGCGCGAGGCCGATCGCGGCGGTGCCGTGACGGTCGCGCTGTCGTCGGGAAAGCTGCCCGTGTCGGCCGCCCCGCAGAAGCCGCGCATCGCAGTGCGCTGCAATCTGCGACTTGCGAGTTGCCGCAAATGGCTTGCGCTGGCTGAGGCGCGGCTGAATGCCAGAACCGCACCGCTGAAGACCGCCGTCAAGGCATCGCAGAAACAGCCTTGAGCCGGACGCCAAGGTGGTGAAGCGCCCGCTGCGGCGGTTCTGCCGACTCGCCCCGCCGAACCTTTTCCGATAAGGCTTGTTGTCGCGCGCCGCTCGACCCGATGTTTCGGCTAAGACGGTCGCGGCGCGGCAACCGTACAACGATGACTGCACCTGAAATGACCACTTCCCAGAGCGTGAAAGCGTCCGGCATCCTTCCATCGCAGGCCATTGCGAAGCTCGTCGCCACGGGCGCGATTGCGGCTTCCGCTCCCATCGGCGAGGGACAGATCCAGCCCGCGAGCCTCGATCTTCGGCTTGGGCGGCGCGCGTTTCGCGTGCGCGCGAGCTTCATTCCGGGTCCGGGCAAGAAGACGGAAGACCAGATCGAGCGCTTCAAGCTGCATACCATCGACCTCGCCCCCGGCGCGGTGCTCGAAGTCGGCTGCGTGTATGTGGCGGAAATCGACGAGTCGCTCGCGCTGCCGCTGTTTCTCTCCGGTATCGCCAACCCGAAAAGCTCCACCGGCCGCCTCGACGTGTTCACGCGCGTCATCGCCGATCACGGCCCCGGCTTCGACCAGACCGGCGCGGGCTACAAGGGGCGTCTCTGGCTCGAAATCTGCCCGCAGACCTTTCCGATCCTCGTGCGCACGGGATCGCGCCTCTCGCAAATCCGGTTCCGGGACGCGAACGGCGGCGGCGGCGCGGCGGCGCCTGCCGAGGGTGGCGGCCAGCCGCGCGACGTGTCGCTTTCCGTTGAGCTTGGCGGCGAGCCGGGCGCGCTCATCGGCTATCGCGCCAAGCGCCACACCGGCGTCATCGACGTCGACCGAGCGGGCGCTTACGACATCGATGAATTCTGGGAGCCGATTGCCGTCACCCATCACCGCCGCCTGATCCTCGACCCGGACGAATTCTATATCCTCGCCTCGAAGGAGGCCGTGCGCGTGCCCGCCACCCACGCTGCCGAGATGGAACCCTTCAACGCGCTGATGGGCGAATTCCGCGTGCATTATGCTGGCTTTTTCGATCCGGGCTTCGGCATGGCGGAGGCTGGCGGCCAAGGCAGCCGCGCGGTGCTGGAGGTGCGCAGCCACAAGGTGCCGTTCATTCTCGAAGACGGCCAGATGATCGGGCGGTTGAGCTATGAGCCGCTGTCGGAGCCGCCCGCGCGCCTGTACGGGCACGACATCGGCTCACACTATCAGGCGCAGTCGCTGAAGTTGTCGAAGCATTTCCGCGCCGTCTGAAGCAGGCCGTCAATATGAGATGCTGAAACGCACGCTGCCATACAACGCATCCGAGTTTCCCGCGACGTTCGCGCCCGGATTCCACATGTATTGGATGTCGGGCTGAATGTAGAAGCCGGAAACGACCTGAAACCTGTAGAACAATTCCGCGGCGGCTTCGAAATTTCGGATGGCATAGGCCGAGTCCAGAGTGTTGGCGATGTACCGATCCGCAGCCTGCGCGTCGCCGGAAATCTGACAGAAGGCAAAGGCCGCGCCGAAACTGTCATAGGCGCGATGCTTGACGAAGCCCGAAAAGAAAACGCCGCCATCGATGTAGAAGTCGATCAGATTGCGATCGGATGGCGCGCCTGCAACGCGGGCAAAGACGCTGACCCCTTTCGCGGGATCGTGCCGGTGTGCATAGATCTGCTGATCGATCACGCCATAGAAGCCGAAATCGCGCTTGAAACGTTGCCGCCGCACGTCGTCGTAACCGTTATCGAGCAGCGTCGCGGAATAAACGCCGTCGAAGCGCCCGTAATGCTGCCACGCGCCAATCTTGAACGTTCCCGGAAGGCTCAGAACATCCGTTGGAGCGTGGTGGCCGTTCTTCTTCCTGCCGACTTCGGGCTGAACGGAATCGTCGTCATCATCGTCATCGTCGTCGTCGGTATCCGGCTTGACCGTCTCGTTGGCATCGTCGCCACTTTTCGCGCGCTGATTGTACTTGTACTGAAATTCCTGGATGACAAGCGGCGGACTCTGCATCCGGAAATCGGTTCCGTTGCGGTTGCAGCGCTGTCCATCTACGCAGCCGGCCGGGTCGCCGTTATAGACTGCGGCGAGGAAGGCGAGGTTGTCCGACAGATCGACCTTCATCCGAACGCCCGGGGTTGCAAGCGGATAGGCGTTGGCGCCGTTCGGCAGATCGTTCGCCCAGATCGCAGCCCAGCCAAATGTTGCGTTGACGAAGTTGGCCGCCGTTTCCGAGACGAAAAACTCGCTGTCGATCCCGAGTTGGCCTGCGCGCAGCGATACATGCTCTCCGAAGTCCTGTTCGAGCCAGATTTCGAAGAGGCGGGAGGACGGAAGCGCCTCGATGGAACTGATCGTCATCAGTGGACCGCCGAGATATTTTTCCAGCCCTTCACCGTGGATCTGGTAGCCGTTGACGTGAAATTTCAGATCCTTGGCTCCCCACAGCTTTTCGAGATCGGCCACGACGGAGACTTCAAGGCGGCCGAGATAGGTCGCGCCCTGATACGCGCCGCCGGAATTTCCCCAGCCTTCGCCGACATAATCGACGCCGTAGGTGATGCCTTTCTTTGCAAGGTCCGCGCGGAACTCCTTGTCGGGTCCGCCGTTCAGGCTGGTGGCGACGGAAGCGTCCGGCAGCCCGTCCTTGTCGTCAGCCCTCGCGGTAGACGCGATGAAAACCGCTATCAGCAGCGCCGCTGCGAGGCATGCGGTTCGGATCGTCGCCGCTCTGAGGTGCGCGCTTGAACGGGCGCCTGGACCTGATTGAAGCCGTGTCACGGCGCTTTGCCTCATCCATGGAGTTCAGCTTCCACACTCCGACAGCCGCATCCGATCAATCGCTCATCGGAGCAGGTTGCGTCTGGCTGGAATGACAACCCACGGATGATCGCGGTAGCTGAGTCGGCTGGCCGGGGTCAACCGCGAAACGCAAGAAAGACAGTCCATTTCTTTCATTCCGCCAGTAGTGGTATAATTACACCCAATTATAATTATTATAATTAGAATTAAGACTCGGAATAACTTCGTTGATTGCACCGTCGATCCCGATTTAACCTGGTGTTCCCAAATAGTCAGGTGAAAGTCGCCTCGGACACGCACGCCGCAAAATGGGGCACTGGATGTGCTGCGCAAGCTCGCGGCAAGTCAATCTGTTTATGTTTCTCGATCAGGGCTCAGGATAGGGCTACGGCTGACTGCGCTCGTTGCTGCGCGCGAGCGCGGGTCGCACTATATCGTTTGAGTACAGAAGGAGGGCCTTGATGCGTTTTACTGCGTTGGTTTGGAGCGCTCTCGCGCTTGCCGGACCCGTTGCGCACGCGGGCGGCACGGCTTCGGACCAGTGCCAAGGCGCTCTCAGGAAAGCCGCGCTTGCGGAGGCGGTCGCGCTATGCTCGCAGGCGGTGGACGCGAACCCGGCCGATGCTCGATCCCTGACGCATCGGGGCGGCGCGTTTCTTGCGCTCGAAGACTTCGACCGCGCTTATGAGGATCTTGCCCGGTCGGCGGCGCTGGATGGCGGAAATCCCCTGACCTTCTATAACCTTGGCGTCTATTACGACAAGACGAAGAAGCCCGAAAAAGCGGTGGAAGCCTATTCGACCACGATCCGGCTTAGTCCCGGCAATCCCGTGGCGTACTTCAATCGCGCCAAGGCCTACGAACGCCTATGCAAAAGCGCCGAGGCTTTGCGCGACTATCAGAAGATCCGCGACATCGCGCCGGGGATGGCTCGCGCACGGACGATCCCGACTTCGGTCGAGGCATGCTCATCCGAGTGAGTTCTTTCGGTGACAGACCCGCTATTCGGCCGGGACGCCGGTTTCGTCGGGCGGGGAGCGGCGCTTGCGACGATCCTTGGCGCTCGTTCCCTGAACCTTGACCGCGATGATCGTGAACAGCGCTGTCAGCGCCAGGACGATAGCGGCAATCACGGCCCAACCGCCCGCGCTCACCTCGGTGAAGTCGCCCACTTCGCGGGCGAAGAAATAGCCCGGCAGCAGCATGAACGGCACCCATGCGATGGCGGAGGTGACGTTCGCGATCTGGAAGGTGACGTGGCGCATCCGCATGATGCCCGCCACCAGCGGAATCGTGGACCGGACGGGGCCGAGAAATCGGCCGATGAAGATCGAGAGGAACCCGTATTTGCGGAAGAACAGGCGCGCTCTGGCGACGCCTTCCTTTTCGCGGTTCAGCGGCCATCGATGCACGACGCTGGGGCCGATCCAGCGGCCGAGCCAGTAAGTGACCGCATCGCCGAGGCTTGCGCCCGCGATGGACCACAAGATGACCGTGGTGGGATCGAGCATGCCTTTCTGTATGAGGCCGCCGGTGAACAGCATGATCGCAGTCGCGGGGAAGAACAAACCAACGAGGATCAGGGATTCGCCAAACGCGATGATCCCCAGGATCGGCCCTGCCAGATCCTTATTCACAAGAATGAATTCCTGGATACTTCCGAGGACGTCCACGAGAAACCTTTCTATACGATTGACCGGGCAGCTTTATTCTTGATCTAGGGCGCAGGAGGCGCCGGTTTCTTGAGCCGTGCCCGGAACCGGTACGGCCAACATCCGATGCCCACAAATAGGCCAGCGTTGAGCCGCGTGCAAAACACTAAATGGCTAGTCGTGTCCCTTTCCGCAATTCGAAATGGTGGGTGCCACCACGATTACAAAAGGATAAGGTTAAGGTTCTGCTCCGACTTTGTCGCGGCGACGCGCGACAGCGGTGGTCTCGCGTAAGCGGTGTTCTGACCTCACCTTCCATTTTGCTCGAACGGCTGCGAGTGTGACGGTTCCTTGAGGGATCGTCTTATGTCTAATCCTGGTCGTAGTCCTATCACTGAGC
>NZ_JAHFZG010000025.1 GCF_018619475.1 Rhodomicrobium sp. Az07 | reverse complement strand
ACTTCCGAGCCGTCGCAACCCGCTACGACAAGCGCGACGACAATTTCCTCGCATCCGTCAAGCTTGCGTCAGTCCGTATCTGGCTGCGGGCTTACGAGTCGGTGACCTAGACTGGCGCCCCGAGCTGGTGTCGCCGCGACTTTTCCGCCGCAGCATCGGCAGGGGTTGCGTTCATCGTGCAAAAAGGCGATCCCCGTCTTCGAAAGACAACGCAACACCCGCCCCTCGGCGCACGGAGTAGGACATGAAAATCGGCGGCACCCCATATCGCACGATCTGGCCGGAAAGCGACGGCGCGGTCGGCATCATCGACCAGACGCGGCTCCCGCATGCCTTCGAGACGCTGAAGCTCGCGACGCTTGAAGACGCGGCGCATGCGATCCGAATCATGCAGGTGCGTGGCGCGCCGCTCATCGGCGTAACGGCGGCCTACGGCCTCGCGCTGGCGGTCCGCGCGGATGCGTCCGATGGTGGCCTTGAAAGCGCGGCGAAGACGCTTGCCGCCACGCGTCCTACGGCGGTCAACCTCGCCTGGGCGCTCAACGAGATGCTGCAAATTCTACGCCCGCTTGCGCCCGCCGAGCGTGTCGCCGCCGCCTTCGCCAAGGCCGCGGAACTCGCCGACGACGACGTCGAAACCTGCCGCCGCATCGGCGCGCACGGCAAGGCGATCATCGAGGAGATCGCGGGAAAGCACGACCGCACGCTTAACATCCTCACCCATTGCAACGCGGGCTGGCTCGCCTGCGTCGACTGGGGCACGGCGCTTTCGCCTATCTATCAGGCGCATGATGCGGGCATTCCCGTGCATGTGTGGGTGGACGAGACGCGCCCGCGTAATCAGGGCGCGGCACTGACCGCGTTCGAACTCGGCGCGCATGGCGTCCCGCATACCGTGATCGCCGACAATGCGGGCGGCCATCTCATGCAACACGGGGACGTGGATCTCTGCATCGTCGGTTGCGACCGTCTCGCGGCGGCGGGCGACGCGGCGAACAAGATCGGCACCTACCTCAAGGCGCTGGCGGCGAAGGATAATGGCGTGCCGTTCTATTTCGCGCTGCCGCTGTCCACCATCGACTGGACGCTTTCGGATGGCGTGCGCGATATCCCGATCGAGGAACGCGACGCGCGCGAACTCACCCATATGACGGGCCGCGCCGAGAGCGGCGACATCGTCACTGTGCAGGTGACGGCACCGGGAAGCGCGGGCGCTAACCCCGCGTTCGACGTGACACCCGCGCGGCTCATCACCGGCATCATCACCGAGCGCGGCGTGTCGCCTGCCTCGCGCGAGGGGCTCGCCTCGACATATCCGGAATACGCGCGCACCGCGTGACGCGGCAACGGCCCGACACGAGAACGGCCGGTTTCCCGGCCGTTCGATTTTCGCGGAGAGTTTCGCCGCTACTTTACTTCCATTCCTCGATGTCGAGATAAGGCTGCTCCGACGGCGGCGCGATGGTGACGCCGGCGGTTTCCAGAGCCTCTTCCGGTTGCTCTTCCTCGACGCGCTTCGCGGCCTTCTTCACTTCGTTATCGAGGTCGATCTGCGAGCAGAGGCCAAGCGCGACAGGGTCTTGCGGCTGAAGACTGGCGGAATTCCAGTGCGTGCGCTCGCGGATGCTTTCGATGGTCGATTTCGTCGTGCCGACGAGGCGCATGATCTGCGTGTCTCGCAACTCGGGATGATGGCGCAGAAGCCAGAGGATCGCGTTCGGGCGGTCGTGACGGCGCGAAACCGGCGTATATTTCGGCGCGCGTTTGGCCTTGATCTCCGGGATGTGAACCTTTGAGCGCGCAAGCGTGAGCCGATAGGAGGAGTCTTCCTGGCCGCGGGCGATTTCTTCGCGCGTGAGTTGGCCCGCGCCGATGGGATCTGCGCCGCGAATGCCGGCCGCGACGTCGCCGTCTGCGATCCCCTTCACTTCGAGCACGTGCAATCCACAGAAATCGGCGATCTGGTCGAATGTCAGCGCGGTGTTCTCGACGAGCCAGACGGCCGTCGCCTTCGGCATCAGGGGTTTGTCGCTCATAAATTTCCTCCGGTCCTGGAAGCGCGAGCCCTCTCCGCTTCCTGGGCATTCAATTTCCGATTGTGTGGGGGAACCCGCAATCGAAGGGTTAGCGCATAATATAGTCGCTGGTGTGCCTTTGTGCAAACTCTGGATTGTCGGCGTCGATGGCATCGATCCGAGATTTTTGCGCGGTTTGCGGCACGAGGCTGTAAATGCGCGCGGCGGCGATGACGGCCTGACCGAGCGCAATCGCGCCGTCGCCCGCCGGGTAGAGGGCGGGGGCGAGCACGTCGAAATCGCGCGCGAGTTTCGCCGAAACGCCTTCCAGCAACAGTCGATTATGGAAGACCCCGCCACACAGCACGATGCGCGCCAAGCCCTCGCGGCGGGCGAGTGAGCGCGCGGTGTCCGCGAGCGTGTCGGCGAGGAAGCCATGGAAGCGCGCGGCGATGATCGCGGGCGAGACATCGCGGGCGATGTCGTTGAAAAGCGCGATCCATAGCGCGCGCCAGCCGAGGGTCGGCGTTTCGTCGGGCGCGCGCGGCCACGCTCCGAAATCGGTGGGCGCCGAAGACGCGAGCGCTTCAAGCTCCACCGCCGCCTGCCCCTCATAGGTTGCCTCGTCGAAACAGATCCCGAGCGCGGCGGCGACCGCGTCGAACAGGCGTCCGGCAGACGACGCGGGCGGCGCGTTTACGCCTCGCGCCATCATCTGCAACGCGGGCGTGACGGGCTTCGCGGCGAGGCGGCGCAGGATGGGGAGATCGCCGAAGCGGGCAGCCGCCTCATCCCATCCGAGCGCGACGTCGAGATGCGCGAGCAGGTTGCGCCAAGGCTCACGCATGGCCTTCGCCCCGCCGATGAGCGGCACGGGCGCGAAGGTCGCGACGCGGCGGCAGGCGCGATAATCCGCGACGAGAAACTCGCCGCCCCACAGTTCGCCGCCTTCTCCCATGCCGAGTCCGTCAAGCGCGACGCCGAGCACAGGCGGCGCATCGAGCGGGACGCCGTGCTCCGCCATCACCGCCGCGATATGCGCATGGTGATGCAGAACGCGCGCGACGGGCAAGCCACGCTCCGCCGCCAGCGCCTCGCCCAGCCGCGTTGCGTGGTAATCGGGATGCGCGTCGACCGCGATGATGTCCGGCGCGAAGCGGAACAGGCGCTGGTAAAGCGCGAGGTTCGCGCGGTAATCGGCGTGCGTGGCGGCGTCTTCGAGGTCGCCCATATGCTGTGAAAGGATGGCGCGGGCGCCGCTCGCAAGGCAGAAGGTCGACTTCAGCTCGGCGCCCATGGCGAGCACGGCGGGCGCGCGTTCAAACCCTCGAATGCCGATCACCTTATCCGCGCTCGGGGAAGCGAACGCGGGGCGATCGGGCGGCAGCGAAAGCGGCGCGGGCGCAAGTCCCCGCGCGCGGCGGATGGAGCGGACGCGGCCCGCCGCGAGCCGTACCACGCTGTCGTCGAGCCGGTTCACGATGTCCCGGTCATGCATCAGGAAGGCGTCGGCGATGCTTGAGAGCCGCTCGCGCGCGTCGGCGTTCGCGATGCATTGCGGTTCGTCGCTGACATTGCCCGAGGTAAGCACGATGGGGCCGGGCAGTGTCTCCATCAGCAGGTGGTGCAGCGGCGTGTAGGGGAGCATGAAGCCGAGCGTCGTTTGCCCCGGCGCGATGCCGGATGCGAGCGGCGGGGCTTCAACGCGGGCGCCGAGCAGAACGATGGGCGCGGCGGAGCTTTCGAGCGCGGCCCGCTCCAGCGGCGCGACACCCGCGTAACGCTCGACCGTGGAAACGTCGCGAGCCATCAGGGCGAGCGGCTTGCCGCTGCGCCGTTTCCGCGCCCGCAGCAGCGCCACCGTGTCTTCGTTCGCGGCGTCGCAGGCGAGGTGAAAACCGCCGATCCCCTTGATCGCGACGATAGCGCCATCGCGGATGAGCCGCGCTGCGGCCTCGATCTCGTCGCGCGCGCCTCCGAGCGGAAGCGCCGCGCCGTCCGCGCCTTCGAGCCACAGCTTCGGCCCGCAGACAGGGCAGGCGTTCGGCTGCGCGTGGAAGCGCCGGTCGGCAGGGTCTTCGTATTCCGCGCGGCAGGCCGGGCACATCTCGAACGCGGCCATGCTCGTCGTCGCGCGGTCGTAGGGAATGGCGCGCACGATGGACAGGCGCGGGCCGCAATGCGTGCAATTGGTGAAGGCGTAGCGGTAGCGGCGACTTTGGGGGTCGCGGATATCGGCAAGGCAGGCGGGGCAGGTGGCCGCGTCGGGAACGATGCCGGTCGTAACATCGCCAGCGCCGCTCCCCACGATGCGGAACCCGTCCGGCGCAGGGCCGGCGAGCGGCGCGGTCTCGATGCGCTCGATGCGGGCGAGCGGCGGCGCGCGGTCAGCAAGTGCTGCGATGAGCGCGTCGAGCGCCTCGCGCGGCCCGAAGGCGCGGATCAGCACGCCCTCGGCGTCGTTCAGCACGTCCCCCGTGAGCCCAAGCTCGCGCGCGATCCGCCACACATGGGGGCGGAAGCCCACGCCCTGCACGAGACCGCGCACCCGGATCGATACGCCTTCGATGTCGTCAATCTCAGCCATTCAATGCACCGTGCAGACCATGCAGGGATCGAAAGAGCGGACGATATGCTGCACAGCGATGGGCGTCGTCTCGCCCGCCCGGACCGGCGCGCCGACAAGAGCCGCCTCGCATGCGCCGGGCTGGCCGCCGCCGTCGCGGGGCGAGAAGTTCCACGTCGTCGGCGCGATGATCTGGTAATTGAAGATGCGGCCCTTGCGGATGTCGAGCCAGTGGCCGAGGCTTCCGCGTGCCGCCTCGATCATGCCGGTGCCGCGCGCTTCGTCCGGCGTCGGCGCGGTCACGCAAAACGGCTCCTCGGGGCGGATCGCCATGGCCCAGCGCTCCAGCAAGAGAACGAGCCGCGCCACCTCGACGGCGCGCGCGATGACGCGGTTTCGCGCGTTGCTCCCCGTGCGCGCGGCCAGGGCCGTCACGAGCGGTTGACTGTCGACAAGCTGCCGGGCGAAAGCGCCGGTTTCGGCCACGCGGCCGCCAAGGCGCGGTGCCTTGCACCAGCTATAGCCGTCCGCCGCGTCGGCGTCGGGAAGCGTGATCCCGCGCGAGGGCGGACGCGGGCCTTCCGCCGCGCGCACCATCCATGCGCGGGCGTGGTCTTCGGCGATGTCCTCTTCGCGGAACGGGCCGACCGCGCCGCCCTGCCAGACGCCATGGGCGAAGGCGTGGCCGCCGTTCAGCGGATATGCGCCGAAGCTGAGACAGAGGCCGGGACCGGGGCCAAGCGCTTCGAGACCGGTAGCACGCGAGAAGGCGAGGAAGGCGCGGAAATCGCCGTGACCTTCGGCGCCCCATGCATCGAGCACCTCCACGCTGTCGAGAGCGGCCACCGCTTCCAGCGCATCGCCGTAAAATGTCGCCTCAAGGAAACGGCGAAGCCCGGCGATATGGCCCAGCAGCCGCGTCTGCTCCGCGCGGCCGATGGCGCGCGTCGTGCCGCCCGGTTGCAAGCCGAGCGTATGCGGCCAATGTCCCGCCAGCAGGCCCATGATGCGCAGGAACGCCGCGCGCGCAGGCAGAAACTCGCGCTGCGCATCGCCGCCCATCGCCCGAAAGCGCGCCGACGCTTCCGCCCACGGTTCGCTCGCGTAAATTTCGCGCGCGAAATCCGGCATGAAGAACAGGTAGAAATGCGTGAGATGGTCCGCGATGTTTTCGGTGGCGAGGACGATGTTTTGCAGATGCGCGCCGTTTTCGGGCGGCGTCAGTCCTTGCGCGTTTGCCAGCGCCGCCGCCGCCGCAATCGACTGCGACACCGAGCAGATGCCGCAGATGCGCGGGACATAGACGAGCGCATCGGCGGGCGCCTTGCCGACAAGGATCTGCTCGAAGCCGCGAAAAAGCGGGGAATTCACGTAAGCCGCCGCGACGCGCCCATCCTCCACGTCGAGGCGGATTTCGAGGTCGCCTTCCACGCGGTTGAACGGCCCGGCGATGAGGCGGGTCATTTGGGTTTCCCCGACGCCTTGCCCGGCGGCACCGCGATGCGCTCCGCAAGCGCGTTCTTGCGCAGCCGCTCCGGCGTTGCGGCCTTGGCGAGCGAGGCAAGCGCGACGAACCACGCCTTCGGCATGTCGGTCGGCAGGCCCACGGGAATGCCGCCCCGTTTGGGCGTTTCGAGATACGGCGCGTCGCGTTCGCCGAACGTGGGCTCGGTACAGCCGATGCACGGATAGCCGCCGCGAATGCAGGAGCCCTCGCCGTTCCACGCCCGCATGTTGCAGTCGCCATGAACCTGCGTGCCGATGCAGCCGAGATGCTCCATCAGGCAGCCGAGTTGGCCCGGCTCCTTGGCGCTCGCCTTGTATTCGTAGAATTCGTTGCGGGTGCAGCCGTGATGCACGAGGTGATCCGCGTAAAAGCGCGGGCGCCCGTATGCATCGAGGTCCGACGCGCCGAGCGTGCCGTGGCCGAGTTGCACGAGCGTTTCGACGATCCAGCCCGGATGGGTGGGGCACCCCGCGATGTTGATCGGCGGCAGGCCGGAGCGCGAGCGGAAGGCGGTGCCGAGAACGCCGCCCGGCTCCGCGCCGTCGAAGGCGAGACCGCAGGCTTCGGTGACATTGTCCCCCGCCGCCGAAATGCCGCCATAGGCGGAGCAAGAGCCGATGGCGACGACATGGCGCGCGAGGCTCGCAAGCTCGGCGGCGAGGTGCATCACCGGCTTGCCGGTGCCAGGCTGAAGATGAAAGCTCCCGGTGCCGGAAGGCCCGCGCAGGATCGCGCCTTCGACGCAGAGGATGTCGAGCGGCTGCTGGCCGGACAGAATGCGGCCTACAAGCGCGTGATAGTCTTCGCCCGACGCTTCGCCAAGCGAGGGATGCGCGAGCACGTCGATGCGGCCGACATCGAGCGCCGCGAACAGGTCCGGGCTGTCGGCGTTGAGAAGCGACATCGAGCAGCCGCCGCAGCCGCCGGATTGCAGCCAGAACAGCGTGAGGCGAGCGCGCTTGTCCGAGGCGCTGGGCGGGAAGTTCGGCGGCACATCACGCGGCATGCCGCGCCCCCTTCGGCAGGGTCAGCGTGAACACCACGCCGCCGCCTTCGCGGTTCGCCGCGGCGAGCTTGCCGCCGAAATCCTGCGCCAGACCGTAGCTCAGATAAAGGCCGAGGCCGAGGCCCTTGCCGACGGGCTTCGTCGTGAAGAACGGCTCGAACAGCTTCTGCATGGCGTCGGGTGCGATGCCGGGACCATGGTCGCGGACGCGGAGCGCGACGAAGCCGCCGTCCTCGGTCGCGTCGATCTCGATCAACGGACGCGGATCGCCCTCCATCGCGTCGAGCGAGTTCTGAATGAGGTTGACGAGGATCTGATGGACGGCGCCGCGCGGCGCATGCGCCATAAGCCCGTCGGGCACGTTGATGGAAACGTCCTGCCGCGAGCGTGCGATCTTCACCACCCAGTTTGCCGCCGTCTGCACCACGCGCAGAAGCTCGAAATCCTCCGACGCTTCCGCCTGATTGGCCGAAAACCGCCGCAGATCCTGCACGATCTCGCTCGCGCGCGTCGCGCCTTCGAGCGTGCCGTCGAGCAGCGGCTCGATGTCGGCGAGGATGCGGTCGATCTTCAGATCCTTTCGGAGCGCCGCCAGTGCATCGCCGGACGCCCCTCCGTTCATCGCTTCGAGATAGGTGCGGATGCGCGTGCCGTATTTTTTGAGCGCATGCATGTTCGCGAAGACGAAGCTGATGGGGTTGTTGAGTTCGTGCGCGACGCCCGCGACGAGCCGGCCAAGCGCCGCCATCTTCTCGGAAAAGATGAGGTGCTGCTGCGCTTCCTGCAATTCGCGGTGGGCGGCGTTGAGCGATTTGTAGGCGCGGCGCAGCTCCCCGAGCGGGCGTCCCACCACGACGACGCCCGCGAAGCGGCCCTTGTGGTCGAAGCGCGCCGAGCAATTCATGACGAAGGGCGAGGGCGCGCCCGCCGCATCGCGCAAGGACAGTTCGCAGTCCGTCACGGCGCCGTCCTCTCGGGCACGGGCGAGCATGTCGTCCACAAGGCCAGCGCTTTCGGCCACGAACAGCGAGGCGAACGGCTCGCCGGAAAGGTTCGCCTCGTGCCGCCCGGTGACGACTTCGAGGGCGCGGTTCACGCGCGCGATGCGATTGCCGCGGTCGCACACGGCGAGCACATCGGCCATGGCGGCGAACACGCTCGCCATGAGCGCCTGCGCCTCTTCGAGGGCCGCGTTCTTCGCCTCAAGCTCTACCTGGTTTTCGACAAGCTCGGCATAGACCGCATCCATCTTCTGGATGACTTCGATCCACGCCTCTTCGCCCGCTTCGCCGTCGCCGAGCGCCCCTGCCACGCCCGCTCGCGCAAGGAGGCTTCGGCTGTCTGGCGGGGGCGCGGGTTGTTTCAGCATTGGCGGTCGTCGCTTTCGTTTACGCGCGCTTCTTGGCGGTCTCCAGCGGCAGCGCCTCGATCTTTTCGAGGCCGTAGCGTTCGAGCTTCGCGCGAAGGCCGACCCGCGACAGGCCGAGTTCCTTCGCGGCGCGGCTCTTGTTCCAGCGATGACGGATGAGGCTCTCTTTCAGAATCTGCGCCTCGACCGATTCGATGCGCTCGCGCAGCGTTCCTTCGAGACCGGCGACCGAAAGATCGATGCTCCCAAGATAGGGCTTCGAGGCTGAGGGGCTTGCCGCCGCCTGCTGAACGCGCCGCGACAGGTGCTCCGCGCCGATCACGCCGCCCTGCGGTCCCATGATCAGCGCGTGCTGGATCTCGTTCTGAAGTTCGCGGACGTTGCCGGGCCATGGGTAAGCCTTGAGGCAAGCCACCGCTTCGGGCGACAGGCCCTTGACGCATTTTCCGAGTTGCTTTTGCGCCTTGTCCAGGAGCGCGCACGCAATCGACGGAATGTCCATCAGGCGCTCGCGCAAGGGCGGAAGGTGGATCGTGACCGGTGCAAGGCGATAATAGAGGTCCTCGCGGAAACGGCCCGCCTGCACCTCGGCTTCAAGCTCGCGGTTCGTGGCGGCGATCACGCGTACGTCGATGGTACGCGTCTTTTGCCCGCCGACGGGGCGGATCTCGCCCTCCTGCAACACGCGAAGCAGCTTCGCCTGAAGGCGCGGCGACACTTCGCCGATCTCGTCGAGGAAGACGGTGCCGCCGTCCGCGCGCTGGAAAAGGCCGATATGGTCGTCCACCGCGCCGGTGAACGCGCCGCGCTTGTGGCCGAAGAGTTCGCTTTCGAGGAGTTCGTCCGGCAGCGCCGCGCAGTTCTCGACCACGAACGGCTTGTTCCAGCGCTGGCTGTTGTAATGAAGCGCGCGCGCGATGAGTTCCTTGCCGGTGCCGGATTCGCCCGTGATCATCACCGAGACGTCGAAGGGGGCGACGCGGCGCATGCGCTCGCACACTTCGTTGATGGGGCTCGACTTCTCGCGCACGATGCCGTCGTCGCCCTTGTAGAGGTCGCGGAGGCCGGCCCGGCGTGTGGCAACCACACGTTCGGCGCGCGTGGAGGACATTCTCAGCTCGACCGCCAGAAGTTCGTTCTCGCGCTGGAGCTTATACAGTCGCGCGGCGTTCCTCAGCGTGAGGGTCAGGCTGTCCGGCTGCCAGGGCTTCGTGACATACTGGTAAATGCCTGCCTCGTTGATGCCCTGAATGATGTCGTCCGCATGCGTGTAGCCCGAGATGATGAGGCGCACGACATCGGGCCAGCGCTCGCGCACGTTCTTCAGAAACTCGACGCCCGAGATATCGGGCATCCGCTGGTCGCAAAGCACCACCTGAATGGGCTCGTCTGCGAGGATGGCTTCGGCTTCGCGAGCGCTCGTCGCTTTCTTCACGTCGAAATCGTCTTCGAGAATGCGTTCGAGGGCCTCGACGCTTCGGAGTTCGTCATCGATCACGAGCACGGGCGGAAGCGCGGTCATGGCGCACTCCGGGAAGCGCGGCAGGAATGGATCAGGTGACGGGGGCAGTCTGGCATCAACATATCCTTGGAAGCGGATCGCCCGCGAGCCAATCTACCATGCGGTTTCCGCCGAACCTTGTACGCATTTGGACGAAGGCGTGAGGGTCCGCGACAGCCTCGCCGATGATGGCCGCGTCGCGCGCGAGGGGATGCGCGCGCATGGCGGCAAGCAAGAGCTGTGCCTTATCCGGCGGCGCGATCGCGATGAGCTTGCCCTCGTTCGCGATGTAGAGCGGATCGAGGCCGAGAAGCTCGCAGGCGGCGGAGACATCGGGCTTGATCGGGATCGCGGCTTCATCGAGCCGGAAGCCGACGCGGGATTGCTGCGCGATTTCGTTCAGCGTCGCGCCGAGGCCGCCGCGCGTCGGATCGCGAAGCACGCGGATGCCGGGCACCGCCGCGACCATGTCAGCGACGAGGGTGTGAAGCGCCGCGCTGTCGGAGAGGATTTCCGTTTCGAAGGTGAGGCTTTCGCGCTTCGAGAGCACAGCGATGCCGTGATCGCCGATGCTGCCCGAAAGCAGCACCACATCGCCGGGCCGCGCGCGGTCGCCGGAAATCTCGACGCCCTCCGGGACGACGCCGATCCCGGTCGTCGTGATGAAGACGCCGTCGCCCTTGCCCTTTTCGACAACTTTCGTGTCGCCGGTGACGATGGGAACGCCCGCCGCGCGGCTCGCCGCCGCCATGCTGGCCACGATGCTGTCGAGGTCGGCGAGCGGAAAGCCTTCCTCCAGCACGAACGCCGCCGAAAGATAGAGCGGGCGCGCGCCCGCCATCGCCACGTCGTTGATGGTGCCATGCACGGCGAGCGAGCCGATATCGCCGCCGGGGAAGAACAGCGGGGCGATCACATGCGCGTCGGTGCTCATCACCATGCGGCCCGCGTCGACGGCGAACGCCGCCTGATCGTTGCCCTGTGCGAGAAGCGGATTGTCGAGGTGGCGGCGGAACAGCGTGCGGATCAGTTCGGCGGAAGCGCGGCCGCCCGCGCCGTGGATCATCTCGACCGTACCTGTCAGCTTGCCCTCACGCGCGCCGAACCGCGCCTCGATCGCGCTCATGCGGCCTCCGACGCGGCGCGCTCGCGGAAGCGGCCATAGGTCCAGTAGGCGGCGCATGCGCCCTCGGACGACACCATGCATGAGCCGACGGGGCTGTCGGGCGTGCAGCCCTTGCCGAACAGCTTGCAGTCGACCGGCTTTTTCGCGCCGCGCAGGATTTCCGCGCATTCGCAGGATTTCGCGTCCGGCGCCGAGCGCGTCACGATGGAAAAGCGCTTCTCGGCGTCGAACGCGGCGTAAGCGTCGCGGATCTTCAGCGCGCTGTCGGGCACCGCGCCAAGCCCGCGCCACTCGAAGCTTTCGCGGCGCTCGAACACCTCGTCCACGATTGCCCGCGCCTTCAGGTTTCCGTCGCGCGTGACGACGCGAATATACTGGTTTTCGACCTCCGCGCGGCCGTCGTTCAACTGGCGGATCGCCATCAGCGCGGCCTGCATCACGTCGAGCGGCTCGAAGCCCGCGATCACGACCGGGCGGTGAAACGTCTCGGTGAAATACTCATAGGGGCGGCTGCCGATGACCGAACTCACATGCGAGGGGCCGATGAAGGCGTCGACATCCAAAGCCGCTGCCGTCAGCAGATGGTTGAGCGCGGCGGGCGTCAGCACGTGATTGCAGAACACGGAGAAGTTGCGCAGCCCTTCGGCTTTCGCGGTGCGAAGCGCCACGGCGGTCGGCGGCGTTGTCGTCTCGAAGCCGATGGCGAAAAACACGACTTCGCGGCCCGGATTGTCGCGCGCGATGCGAAGCGCGTCGTCCACCGAATAGACCATGCGCACATCCGCGCCTTCCGCCTTCGCCTTGAGCAGGCTCCGCCGCTTCGACGCGGGCACGCGCAGCATGTCGCCATAAGAGCAGAGGATGACGCCGTGCTGCTCCGCGAGTTCCAGCGCATTGTCGATGCGCCCGATGGGCAGCACGCAGACCGGGCAGCCGGGGCCGTGCACGAAGCCGACATTCTCCGGCATCAGATCCTGCACGCCATAGCGGAAGATCGCGTGGGTATGGCCGCCGCAGAATTCCATGATGGAATAGCGGCGTGCGGGGTTTGCCTCGCGCGCGATGGCGGCGGCAAGGCCCATGGCCAGCGCCTGATCGCGAAACTCGTCGACGAACTTCATCGCGCCGCCTCCCCGAATTCGGCGAGTTCCGCGTCGAGCCCAGCCTCGCGCATCATGACAAGCGTGCGCGCGGCCTCGTCCGGCGAAACCTTGTGCAACGCGTAGCCGACATGGACGAGCACAAACTCGCCCGGTTTCGCGTTCTCGATCAGTGCAATGGAGATTTGCTTGCGCACCGGCCCGAGCGCGACAACGGCGGTGTCGGCGGCTTCGTCAACGGACACGATTTCGGCGGGAATGGCGAGACACACAGGCTACACTCCCGAGGTTTCGAGGCCGGTCAGCGCAAGCGTGCGCTGCGCGCGCAGCCAGCCCGCCCACGCCTCCATGCCTTCGCCGGTCTTCGCCGACACGCGCAGGATCTTGATGCGCGGGTTGATCGCGCGCGCGTTCGCTGCCAGCGCTTCGACGTCGAAATCGAGATGCGGCAGCAGATCCACCTTCGTGATGAGCATCAGATGCGAGGTGCGGAACATGTCCGGGTATTTCAGCGGCTTGTCCTCGCCCTCGGTGACGGAGCAGAGCACGACGCGCGCTTCCTCGCCGAGGTCGAACATCGCGGGGCAGACGAGGTTGCCGACATTCTCGATGAACAGCACCGCGCCTTTTCCGGGCGCGAGGTGATCGGCGGCGTGGCCGGTCATGTGCGCGTCGAGATGGCAGCCCTTGCCGGTGTTGATCTGGATCGCGGGCGCGCCCGTCGCGCGGATGCGCTCGGCGTCGTTCGTCGTTTGCTGGTCGCCCTCGATGACCGCAACGGGCACATCGGCCTTGAGGCGCTCGATGCTGCCGACGAGAAGCGTCGTCTTGCCGGAGCCGGGCGACGAGACGAGGTTCAGCGCGAGAATGCCGTCACGCGCGAAGCGCGCTCGGTTTTCGCGGGCGAACGCGTCGTTCTTCGACAGAACGTCCTGCTCGATCTTCACCACGCGCGCCTTGTGGTCGTGCTCGTGGGAATGGCCGTGGCCATGCGAATGTGAATGATCGTGTTCGACGCCATGCTCATGGTGATGATCGCCGCCGCCATGGCTGTGGGCGTGCCCGTGTCCATGGTCGTGATGGTCGCCCTCGCCGTGATCGTGACCCTCGCCGTGCTCGTGATCGTGAGTGTGGTGATGGGTATGCGGGTGAGAATGCGTCACGCCGTTTTCATGGGTGTGCTCATGGGCGTGGCTATGAGTGTGGTCGTGGTGGTGGTGGCCGTCATGATCGTGGTCGTGATCGCCATGCGCATCGCCGTGTCTTGCGCCATTCGCCCCGTTGACCGACGCCGCTTCAATCTTCGTTTCGCCGTCTCCGCATCCGCACGTGCCACACATCAGTCGACCTCCAGCTCTCTTATTCTTAATTCGTCGCCGCCTGTTACCTGCAACTGGAAGCTGCCGCAACTTGGGCAGGTTCCGCTACGCTCCTTTATGATGACGCTCTCGCCGCACGCGAAACACCAGGCCACCGCCGCCGTTTCCACGATGTCGAGCGCCGCATTCTCCGCGATGGTGCCGCGCGTCGCCGCGTCGAAGCAGAACCGCAGCGCCTGCGGCTCGACCGTTGCGAGCGGCCCGATTTCCAGCCGCACAACGCGGACGCGGGAGTAATGCTGCGCGGCCGCCTGTTCTTCGAGAATACGCACGACACCTTGCGCCAACGCCATCTCGTGCATCAATGCACCCTCACTTCATAGCCGACGCAAGGGTCGACGGCGGTCACAAAAAGGCGAGCGATTCTCGCGACATCCTGAGCGGGGCCATGCGCGATACGGGCGAGCCCGCGCGCCGCTGCGCCGTTCGGGTGAAAGTTCCATTCCGTGGGCGCGAGGATGCGGTAGCGCGAAACCTTCCCCCCGCTCAATTCGACGGCGTGGACGAGGCGGCCGCGCGCGGCCTCGATCTGCGAAAGGCCGATGACGGGCGCCATTTCGCTCCGTTCGGGCGTGGCGGGCTCGGGAGCATCGAGCGTCGCCACGGCATCGCGCAGACGCCCCGGAACGCGCGCGACTTCGACGAGGCACGCAGCAAGCCGCGCGCCGAGGCCGAAGCCGTCTTCCGTTTCGAGCGCGCGGATGAGCGGATGAGCGAGCGAGCGGGCGAGCGGCGATGTTTCGCGCGGCACGCCTTCCCAATCCGGCGCGGCGACGAATTTCGCGGAGCCTTCGTCGAAAAGCCGCGCGGCAAGGCAGTCGCGGTCGAAGACGGGGAGTGGCGATACGGAAGCCGCGCCCGCGTCGAGGAAACCCTCTGTCGCGAGTTGATCGAACAGGCGCTGGGCGATGGTATGCCGATGCGAGGCCCAGTTGATGAGGTCGGCCTTCGTCTTTCGCGCATGCCAGATGCGCAGCGGTTCCCCGAAGATCGCGCATTCGAGCAGCGCCTCGCTGGCGGCGATGTCCTTTTCGACCCCGTCCTTCTCGTAGGCGAACGTGCCGCCGAAGCGCAGCGCCTCGCGCCCCTCGTCGAGATGGCGCGCAAGGTCGCGTTCCGTCTGCATGACGGCGCGAAGTTCGGCGGCCGGCGGAGGTTGCGGCGCGTCGAGGAACTGCGACCAGTCCATGAGGATGCGAAGCGTATGCTCGCGCGCGTTTTCGGCGAGCACGCGCATCTCGCGCACCCGGCGCGTGCTGTCCGGCACGACGATGCCGCGCGCTTCCTCAAGGGCCGTGGCTGCGGCGGCGGACTGCGCCGCCTTGCAGGTCGCGAACAGGAGCGAAACCGTTTGCGCGATTTCGCTCGGGCTGTGGCCTGAGAACTGCCGCGTGATGGAGAGCGGACGACTCGATTCGATGCGCACGCAATGGCCGTGCGGCACGCGGCGGTAGAGGTCGATTTCGATCCGCCCTTCCGCCGTCATGCCGGGTCTCCGCTCGATGAACTGCCGCTCTCGGGGATACGCCCGAAAATGAGGCCGCGACGGGAAAGCTGCGGCTTGCGGCGTTCGGCTTCCGCCCTCGGATGGTGGTCGGCGTCGAGCAGCGCGGCGAGCGCCGCCTCGGCCGCGATCAGCGCGGCGTTCTGGTCTTCGAACTGCGTAACCGGCGAAAAAAGCGAGCACATTCGATAAGGGCCAAGCCCCGCCTCGCCACCCGCGATGAATTCGAACGTTCCGGCTGGCAGCGCGTGGTGGATTTTTGCGCCGCTCGGCGATTCGCCCCAGCTTTCGGCATCCTCGACCGTCTTCGGCAGCAGCATCGCGTTGATGAACCACGGCGTGACAAGCACCGCGAGCCACAGGCTGCCCACTTCGCGCGGGCCGACGGCGGCGACGGCGAGGCGCGGGTTCAGCAGCGGCACGTCGGCCATGCGCGTGGCGTGGATGCGCTCGAAAACGGTTTCGAGACGGCGTGCCACCGCTGCCGCTTCGTTTGCCCGCGCCTCACTCATCGCGCGCTTCCAGCAGCAGAAACTTCTCCTTCGGCGCGTCGCAGACAGGGCAAGACCATTGCGCGGGCAGCGCGCCGAAGGGTGTGCCGGGCGGGATCTGCCATTCCTCGCAGCCTTCGGCGGGATCGTAGACATGCCAGCAGATGCCGCATTCGAGCCGGGCACTATCGCCAAGCTTCGTCACATCGCCGCCGAACGAGCCCGCGAAGAAATGATCCTTCACCGATAGACCCCCAGAATTTCCGCGAGCCGCTCCGCGCTGTCTTCGAGATCCTCGCGCGCGGCGCAGGCGACTTCGGGCACGCGGCAAACCTCGATGGTGTTGAGGATGAGAATTTCGCGCGAATTGAAATAGCGCACCCACCATGCATTTCTGACGCCGGTGGACGAGATGCGGCAATTGCCGTAGCCGCGCGACAGGATCGTGACCGCGCCCTGCCCGAGGCGGGCGTCGAGATACGCGATGTCGCCGTCGCTGACCGGCAGCAGCGATAAGTTGATGGCATGGGTCGGCGTGCCGGGAGCATAGGCTGCGAGCCGGTCGGCGAGTTCGGCGGCGATGGAAGGCGCATTCATGAGGTCGTCTTCGGCGACCGTGTCGATTGCACGCAAGGTCGGCGCGCCAGCTTCCTGCGCGGCGCCCAGCACCGACAGCGGGAACTCGCCCACCTCGATGGCGTCGGCAATCAGCGCGCCGTCGCTGCCGACCACGTGGATGCGCCAGACGCCCGCCAGCACCGCTTCCTGCGCCTGAACGTGGTTGCCCGCGACGATGCTCACCTCGCCTTCGCCGAGCATCTCATCGACAAAGGCGCGGTTGTCGGCGTCGAGGTCCAGAAGGTCGACGGTGATCGACGTGCCGGGAGCGGGCGCAGCGCGAAGGGCTTCAAGCGCCGCGTCGAGTTTGTCGAGTGCCGCCGTATGCGCCGCCGCGACCTCGGGTTCCGGGATCGGCGGCATGGAAAAGGTTGCCATGCCCTTGGGCAGTTCCATGAAGGCGAGTTCGCCCTCTTCGTCGTCGGGTTGGCTGCCGGGGCCGGCGAGCGGACGCGTGATGCTCATTCGGAATGGTCCTCCGCGAGGGGCGCGCTACCGTTCGCGGCAGGCACGCAATGGTCCGGGAATTTGTAAGGCGGCGGGGCGGACGGTTCGCTCGCGAGGATCGCGCCGATTTCGCGCATGTAGTCCGGCCAGTTCAGCACGCGGGTGATCGCGCCGAGATAGCTATCGCCGCGCAGGAAGACGAGCGCCGGGAACGCGTTGAAGCGGAAGCGCAGTTGCAGCGGCCGCTCGGCGGATTTCTCCACGAGCGCGGGCGTGACATGCGGGAAGCTCTTCAGCAGTTCCGGCAGGATCACGGCGACATCGGCGCTTTCGACGAGGCGGTCGGTGTCGCCGGGGAAGAACAGCACGCTGTCGGCATGCGCGGCGAGGAACGCGTCGAGCGTCGCCTCGCTGACGATGGCAAAGCCGTGGCGCGCGGCAAGCGCTTCGATCGGGGGCGAAGTCATCAGGCGGCGTCTTCCGGCTCGGGTTTGCGAAGGTGCTCGGGAAGCTGCGGCTCGCGGCCGATGAGGTCGGCGAACAGGTGATCGATGGAGGTTTCGCCCTGCATGACGAGCGCCAGCGCCTTCAGCGCGTCGGCGGTCTGACGGGCGTGCTCCTCGCTGACGACTTCGCGCGCCGCGTCGAGGAAGGTCAGCACCCATGTGCCTTCGGGTTGCTCGCCGACAAGGATCATGTCGATCTCGCGAAGCTCGTGATCGCCGCCGCCCGCGTTGCCCTCGGCGCGGCACAACGCGAAGCGGCCTTTGGGCTCGACGACCTGCATGGGAATGCCGACACACATCAGCGTTGCCCTTCCCGCTCGGCCGCAACCTTCGTCGCAGCCATGGCCAGCACGCGCTCGTCGCCTACGCGGCAGGCGTCGTCCTCGTCGGGGCGCTCGTCCTCGTAGCGCGACAGCACCATGCGCTGGCAGGCAATCGTCTCGCTCTCGGGCAACGGTGTTTCGCGACGCCGCGCCTCGATGCCGAAGCGCGCGAGATAGGCGAGCGCGTGGTCGATGACGGCGGGGATCCGCGCCTTGACCTCGTCGCGCAGGCTGCCGCCGTAGTCTTCCAGCTCAACGGGCTGCACGCCGATCAGAAACAGATGCCTGGGCAGCTTGCCGAGGAGATCGGCGGTGGCAAGCACTTCCTGAAAGCCGGTCTGATGCAGGCTCATTTTCTTCGCGCCGAGGAATTGCGGCACATCCTCATTTTCCGCGAGTTTGAGCGTGGCGGGCGGCAGGCCGTAATCGACCGCGTCGAACACGACGAGAATGTCGGTGGACGTGATGTGATCGAGGAGGTAAAGCCCTTGCGTGCCGCCATCGAGGAGCCGGACGTTGTCCGGGAACGCGTAATCGCGGTTCAGCGCTTCGACCGCGCGAACCCCGAAACCTTCATCGGCCCATAAAAGGTTGCCGATACCGAGAACCAGCACGCTCGTGCTCTGGCGCATAATTTTGACCCACCCCGCTACGCGCTCTCAAGCAAAATCATGCGCCTGAAGAGCACCGGCAACTTGTTGATTCCTGTGCAGTTCAGAATTTTACATACGATGATCGAGCCAGCGGCAGGGGCGAATCGAATGGATAATTCACTGCACTGGGCATGTCGCTCCTTAGACTTATCCTCGTTCTTAGCGGATGAGGGGTGCGTCAGCAAGCTTCAGGCCAAATTGCCGCGCCGCTGCGGCGATTTATACTCTTTGCCAATGGAAGCCCGGCGGGATGACGATGAGACTTGCGGTGTACGGCAGGGAATAGCGTTATAAAAACAAAGCGTTAAGTCCGGTCTCGCCGCCGCAGCTTGGGCAGGCGCGCGCCGGATGGCCCCGGTGGTGCGCATCGCGGATCGCCCTCGAGAACGCGCGCGTCTTCATCTCGGGCGCCAAGTGGAAACGGGGCTTCCACAAAATCGGCGTTTCGGTTGTCTTCTTTGCGCGACAAAAGTATGAAGCCAAACGCTTTTTTGAGTTCATAAAAAGAAGCGCGGGTCGTGCCCGCGCCAGTATCCTTTTATGGCCTCGACCGAGCCATAGGTTAGCTTGCGTTGTCGGGCACGAGAAGTGGGAAGCGAACCGGCGGTGCACATCAAAGCCGTCGGGCAGGGCCGCATGCGCTGGCTTGGCCCGGTCTCACGACCGCTTGCGATTACAATTATTGACTTCGATCAATTCGAAGGAGCGCGGTAAGCTTCCTTTAGATGGGCAGGCGCTATGACTGGATGAAGCAAGAACGACAGGCTTCGGCACGTATCATGATCCGCTTCAATGCCTGGCCCATCATCAGCCTCTTCCTCGCCGGTATCGGTATTTCGGGTGGCCTTTTCCTTTTCGCCTTGCATGCGGGAAGTATCGACGGCATCGGATTGACGACGACGCTGGCGAGACAGCAAGCGGCGATCGAAGCGAGCAAACCCCATGGCCAGGGGTTCGCCAAGGCGAACAAAGCTATAGAGAGCGATAAGACGAGCAGTCTTGCGCCGGGTGGCGACTTCAAGGCCTTTGCTGCAAGTGCGCATGACGGCCCGCGCCCCGCGTTGATCGCCCTTCCCGGCGAACCGGTTGTCGAAGCCATTACCTCCGAGTAGGCCGACGCGGGGTTGGCCAGGCTCAAATCGCGCCGACGTCGCCTTTGCATTCACCGACTTGCGCCCGCGCCGATCTGCTATTGACCGCGCGCTCCCATCCACCTATGGTCCACAGGCGCGCGCGGACGTTTTCCGCACGGTGTATTTCGTCCTAGTGAGCCCATAGCTCAGCCGGTAGAGCATCTGACTTTTAATCAGAGGGTCGATGGTTCGAATCCATCTGGGCTCACCATTTAAATCAACGGGTTAGTCCTTACGGTGCGGATAATCTCAGCGTCGGGGTAACGCTCCGGGTAACAATCCCCCCATTTCTGCTGCGGCGGTTTTTCATGTCTCAGAGCGTAAGAGCCAATTCTCGACCAAAAGCCCCTTCACACGACAAACTCTCCATCGTTGGCGGTAACTAGCGGGAAGCCCAATGCGAGCGCGTGGGCCGCGATGAGCATGTCGTTCGGCCCGATCGGCACACCCTCGCCTCAAGTTCCGCGTGAAGCCGTCCGTAAGCTTCATCTTAAGGGAATGATGTCGATCCCTTCGAGCACAGCTGTGACCTAGCCAGGTTGTTCTTCACACTTTAGCCGCAACGCGCCACGCAATTGGCCGGTTCATCCCCGCGTGTGCGGGGAACTCAATTGCGTGGATTCAATGGAACGTCCCGGACCGCGCCACTTCCGCTTTGGGTCCAGGGTGAACCTCGACGTTTCCGGGCAGGGATCTTAGTATAGCGTCGGCGGAATTTCCGTAGCTGAGGGCATGCTGCCGGCCATTTTCCGGGCCTGATCTCTCAAATCGACCCGACTCGGCTATTGTCGCTTCGCGAGCGACACGGCGCATCCGCTTGTTCGGAAAGAGCAAAACCGCGCGAGGTGGTTGCGGGCTAGGGGAGACAATGCCGAAGCCATCAACGACCGTGGCACTCTTCGGTATGTCCCCCGACAGATACAGAGCGGCGATTGCAGCTTCGCGAGGGTTCATTAAGCTTCTCTCGATGCGCTCTCTACTAAGCCGCCGGCGGGATGAATGATCGCTCCTGCCAAGAATCGCCCATCTAAGTCATTTCTCGATGATTGCGAATAGAGAGCTTACAACCAGTTCTCGGCTCTGACGCCGGGCATCCGGGCAAACTCGCGCATGTTATTCGTCACGACGATCAATCCTTCGCTACGGGCGTGGCCGCCGATCTGCATATCGTGGGGGCCGCACGGCGTTCCCGCTCGCTCCAGTTCCGCCCGGACCTGCCCATAATGAGCGGCGGCCTTGTTGCCGAACGGCAGCACCTCCAGCCGCGCCACGAAATGTTCGATCGCGGTCAGGTTTTCGACACGGCGGGCTGACTTCTGCGCCCCGTAATGCAATTCGCCAAGGGTGATGCTCGATATGCAAAGCTGTTCGGCCAGCGCATTGAATTTGTCCCGCACGGCAGGCGGGTAAATCTTCATCACGTAGATGCAGATATTGGTATCGAGCATGTAGGCAAGCATCAGAATGCCTCGCGCTCTTCCGCCTTCGGCTGCTCGCGCTCGACCATGAAATCCTCGCTGACACGTGGACCGCTCTGGAATAGATCGTCCCATCTCTTGCCTTGGGGCACGATCACGCGGCTGCGGCCAATTATAAGAATATCGACGTGATGCACGTCCTCGGGAAAAGCAACGGCCTTGGGAAGGCGAACAGCCTGGCTGCGGTTGCTGGTAAAGACGGTCGAACTGGTCATGGCTTATCCCGTGTGTGATATGCAATTGGGATATACATAGCGCCAGACGACGAAAATGACAAGGCGAGGCACACCATCATGATCGCTCCCTTCCTCGCTCCCTGTCGGCCACGTGTTCGAGCCGTTGCAAGGTCGCCCGGCGCGCAACGTGCGCGAACGCCTCTGCTTCCTGCAGGGTGACGGGCTTGACGATATAGCTGTCGCCTTGCTGGAGCACGATCGCCGGGCGGCCGTCCCTCAGCGTTCTCCGGCCGCGATAGACGAAGGGACCGCGATCTGTCGGACAAAACAGCCGATGCGGCGGAAAGCCGGGGCTGCGGGCCGCGCGGTCGTTGCGCCGTGCGATATAATCGGCAAGCACGTACTGGCGCTCCGCGATGGCGACTTGCCGCTGCGCCTCAAGGTTTCGATTCTCGAACGTGACCTGGCCCTCGTTGCCATGGGAATGGATGAACCGCGCTGATCGCAGCACCGGGGCTCGCGAGCGTTTCAGGACGCCGCGCGACGAAGTATATGTTGAATTCGATCTCCTATTGAAGGCTCGGTAATTAGTTTAGAACTATTATATTTCCATATTATGCTTAAGTCATAAAAACTTGCTGCTGCTCTGTGTTTAACTTAAATGACGGTGCATTTAGAGGCAACGACGCAGGAAGCCACCATGAGAAGAACTATTTTTGCCGGCGCGCTTTCAATCGCAACGATTATTTCGGCAATCGCGGCACAAGCGCAGGAATTGACCGTTTATTCCGGCCGTGGCGAAAGCTTCGCTGGCCCGATCTTCAAGATCTTCGAGGAACAAACGGGGATCAAGATCAAGGCGCGTTACGGCTCCACGGCCGAATTGTCCGCGCTCCTGAAGGAAGAAGGCGCGAAATCGCCCGCCGACGTGTTCCTTGCGCAGGACGCGGGCGCGCTGATCGAAAATCGCCCGCTTTTCGCCGACGCGCCGAAGGCTCTCTCCGAAGCCGTGCTGCCCCGGTTCCGCAGCAACGATCCGAAGTGGCTCGCCACGTCTGGCCGCGCGCGCACGCTCGTCTACTCGAAGGAGCGCGTAAAATCCGACCAGCTTCCGAAATCCGTGTTCGACCTGACGAAGCCCGAGTGGACGGGCAAGGTCGGCTATGCGCCCAAGAATGCGAGCTTCCAGGCGTTCCTGACAGCGCTGCGCGTCCAGGAAGGGGAGGAAAAGGCGAAGGCTTTCGTCAAGGGTCTCGTCGATAATGGCGCGAAGACCTACGCGAACAACGTCGCTATCGTGCAGGCCATCGCCGACGGCGAAATCGATGCCGGTCTCGTCAATTCCTATTACCTGACGCGCTTCGTCGCCCGCGATGCCAAGGTGCCGGTGGCGCAGACCTTCTTCGACAAGGGCGATATCGGCAATCTGCTCTTCGTATCCGGCGCAGGCATCGTCGAAACGAGCAAGAACAAAGCGGACGCGGCGAAGCTGCTGGACTTCTTCCTGAGCCCCGCCGTGCAGCAGCATTTCGCGAGCGCCATCGGCGAATATCCGGTCGTCAAGGGCGTGATCCCGAATCCGACGTTGACCGGCCCCCTCGCGACGCCGACCGACTACGCGCCCAAGGTTCCGCTGGAAAAGCTCGGCGACGTCAACGCCACCAAGAAGCTCCTGACCGAGCTTGGCCTCCTGTAACAATGAAGCCCCGGATCGAAACGGCAAGCGGGATGCGCGCCGCCCGCGCACAGGCGAGATGACCGCGCAACCGCAAGCCGCTGCCGAGCGTTCGGCACCGTGGATCGAGGTTTTCGGCCGCCGCGGGGCGACCGGGCGAAAACCGCCGCTGTTCCTCATGCTGCCCGCCATCGTCGCGGGCGCCATGATGCTCATTCCGCTCGTCTATCTTGTCGTTCGCGCCAGCGCCACGGAACGCACCGAACTCGCCGCCATCGTGCTGCGGCCGTTCACGCTGCAAGTCACGCTCAACACGCTGGCGCTCGTCGGCTCGGTGCTCGCGCTCACGACAGCGATTGCATTGCCGCTGGCGCTCCTCGTCACGCGGACGGACGTCCCGGCGAAACGGGCGATCACCATCCTCGCCACGCTGCCGCTTGCCATACCCGGCTACGTGATGGCTTACGCGCTGATCGGGCTTTCCGGCTATTACGGGCCGCTCAACGCGTTCTTCGGCCTGCGCCTTCCCCGCCCGGAGGGGCTGTTCGGCGCGGCGCTGGCGCTCTCGCTCTACACCTTCCCCTACGTCTTCCTGAACGTGCGCGCGGCGCTCCTCGGCCTCGATCCGGCGCTGGAGGAAAGCGCGCGCAGCCTCGGCCGCTCGCCGCGCGCGGCCTTCCTGTCGGTAACGCTGCCGCATCTGCGCCCCGCCCTGCTTTCGGCGTGGCTCGTCGTAGCGCTCTATACGCTTGGCGATTATGGCGCGATTGCCCTGATGCGCTACGATGTGCTCTCGTCCGCGATCTTCAGCCAATACGCCAATGCGTTCGAGGTGAACTACGCAGCGTGGCTCGCGCTCATGCTGCTCGCGATTGCCGCCGCATTTCTCGTGCTCGAAGGAGCGTTGAACCGCGGGCGGCGTCTCACCCGGACGGGCACGGGCACGCGCCGGAGCGTCCTCGCCGTGGCGCTTGGGCGCTGGCGGTGGCCCGCGCTCGGGTTCGCAGCGCTCGTTCACATCGCCTCGCTCGGCGTGCCCGCGCTTGTCATCGCCTTCTGGCTCTCGCGCGCCCCCGCCGATGTGGATTGGGCGAAGGTGCCCGTTACGGTGCTGGGCACGCTTTCGGTCGCGCTGCCCGCCGCAGCGCTCGCCGTCGCCATCGCGGTTCCGGTGGCGCTTGTCGCAACCCGCTGGCCCTCGCGGCTGACCTATGGCATCGAGCGCATGACGTATTTCGGCTATGCGGTGCCTGCACTTCCTTTTGCGCTTGCTACCGTGTTCTTCACGCTCGCGGTCGTGCCCGCCCTCTACCAGACGGTTGCGATCCTCGTCATCGCGCTGACGCTGCACACGGCGGCGCTCGCAGTCGGCCCCGTGCGCGTCCGCCTCTTGCAGATCGGCCCACGCGTCGAGGAGAGTGCGCGCTCCTTCGGCTATTCCGCACCGGCCGCATTCTGCTCCGTGACGCTTCCGGCGCTTTCGCGAAGTGTGCTGGCCGGAGCGATCTTCGTTTTCATCGTTGTGGCGAAAGAGTTGCCGATAACGCTCCTTCTCGCGCCCTCCGGTTTCACAACCATGGCGATGAATGTCTTCAGCCGAACGCAGGAGGGCATGCTTTACGAAGCCGCGCCCTACGCCGCGCTCATGATCGGGTTTTCCGCGATATCCGTCGCGCTGATGCTCCGTTCCGAAAGGGATCGCCCGTGACCGATCTCACGAACACCGCCGCGCCTTTCCTGCGCATCGATGGCGTTTCGAAGCGCTTCGGCGATGTGACCGCGCTTCGGGACGTCTCGCTCGACCTTCGCAAAGGCGAAATCCATGCGCTGATCGGCCCTTCGGGCTGCGGAAAATCGACGCTTCTGCGCATCGTCGCCGGTTTTGAAACCGCCGACGAGGGCTCTGTTCATCTTGGCCAGCGCCGCATCGATACGCTCAAGCCCGAGGCGCGCGGTATCGGCATCGTCTTCCAGGATTATGCGCTGTTTCCGCATCTGACCGTGGCGCAAAACGTGGCCTTCGCGCTGAAATACGCGGACGATGCTCGCCGGGTGGCCGGGACGGCGCCGCTCCTGCGCATGGTCCGCCTCGACGGGCTCGAAAGTCGCTTCCCGGACGAATTGTCGGGCGGCCAGCAGCAGCGGGTCGCACTCGCGCGAACCTTTGCCGCGGGCCCGCGCGCCATTCTGTTGGACGAGCCGTTTTCCAATCTCGACGCATCCTTGCGCGAGACGACGCGGCGCGAGATCCGCGACATCCTGAAGGCAAGCGGGCTCGGCATCCTTTTCGTCACCCACGACCGCGAAGAGGCACTGTCCTTCGCCGACCGCATCTCCGTGCTTCGCGAGGGCGGCGTGGAGCAAACCGGCCTGCCGAAAGACCTGTATTTCCGCCCGGCGAATGCCTTCGTCGCGGGGTTTCTCGGCTCGACGAATTTCCTCGACGGCATCGCGAACGGGGCGAGTGCCGAAACGCCGCTCGGGCGCGTTGGCCTCGACCGACCCGCGAGCGGCCCCGTGCGGCTGTCGCTGCGTCCTGAAGCGATCGGCATCGCGATGGAGGGGAGCGACGGCGTGCCGGGCATCGTCGCGAGTCTCGTGTTCAAGGGGCACGACGCTTCCGCCTTTGTCCGGGTCGGCGAGACGATTTTCGAGGTGCTGATGCGCGCATCGCTCGACATCCGGCCGGGGCAGCGTGTGCATGTTGCAGCGCACTTGCCCGCGGTCGTCCTGAAGGAGTGATGAAACGATAAGCTTAGATCAGCCTGCGTTTAATCGGACTCGACTTGACGCAGAAAAGCTGATCGACAACAGAAATCCAAAGTGTTGTGCGGCGTCTGATTTGCGGCACGACGCTGTAATCTCGAGCGCTCCTGGTGGCCCTGGGAGCCGGTCGCGCTGCGGCGCTCTGTACTTCTTGCCCGCTCGTAACAATAGTTTACCTATACCACGTCGCGTTCTTCCGCACACGGGTTGTGTCTTTCCGGAACGGGATGAAGATTTTCCGTCGCGCAACATCGTGAGATGGGGGGCCGGAAAGAAAGGGCGTGAAAGGATAGAGACAGAATTGTTCGAGGACAAAAATGTTTCATCCCTGACTTTGGCTAAGCCATTGATCCATTGTCTAAGCGACGCCGATGACAAAAACGACGTTTCATCCTGAAACGCCGTCACCTCGCCATCACGGATGGCTGAACCTTCTCGGCGAAACAAAAAAGTTTCATCCTATTTAGGCTCAGGATTCATTGTTGGGCAGCTAGAAGATAACCGTTGCGGCGGCGGGCTTCGGAATAGCGTGTCGGCCATCCTGTGCCGCTCGCGGTTGAGCGCCCTGTCGTTCGTGTAAGGCCTACGGCTTCGGGACCACGGAATGCAGGCAGCCGCCCACCCAGCACTCTTCGTAACGACATCGTCCGCTCTCGGTCTTCAATGTGGC
The DNA here is from genome assembly GCF_018619475.1 of Rhodomicrobium sp. Az07. Lineage (GTDB taxonomy): Bacteria > Pseudomonadota > Alphaproteobacteria > Rhizobiales > Rhodomicrobiaceae > Rhodomicrobium. Next base: position 423 of record NZ_JAHFZG010000025.1, on the reverse strand, counting down.
CGAGCTGGCTGCGCACACTTCCCAAAGCGCTTGGGTTATTGATAGGATCGCACCATCCGACCGCCCTTAACTCGATTGTCTATATGCGTGATCTTTCCTGATGATCATCGCCCTGCCTCGTCAATGTCCTCGGGGCCGAGGGAGAGGCGGTTTTTATCTTGGACTACCCAAGCGGCTCGCCCACGCTGTGGGGAGCTTACGGTTTCGAGCGCCGCAAGATGCTGCGAATTCAGGCTTGCCAATCACCTTGCCACCCTCTGCCACAAGGAGCGAAATTCATGGAGATTTCTGAACGAGACTTCACCGCTGCCTTAGGAAGTGTGGACTCTTGGGATTCCCAAGGGCAAGCAAATCAGATTCAAGGCTGTCATTTGGGAGGCAGCCATGGGTGTTCTGGACCGTCTGGTTCTTCGAGACGATCAA
>NZ_JAHFZG010000024.1 GCF_018619475.1 Rhodomicrobium sp. Az07 | reverse complement strand
AGACCACTCGAACTCCGTCAGATCGAAGCGCGCCATGAGAAACTCCCTCGTTTGGGAGTTTGAATCACGACACGCCCGATTCGGGAATCCCCTTTATGGGTTTATCACCTAGACTTAGACTTCTTCATTTATATTGAAACTGCAATCTGAGATCCGACGCAGTTCGAAGAATGTGCGCGGAACTCTTCAAAGAAGGACGCAGCCGATCACGGTCGCTTTTGCTCTAAGCCTATGAATAGGCATGGCATTTTGATCGTCGCTGTTGGTAATCAAAAGGTGCGGCCCGATGTATTGCCGCAACAGCAAAACGCCTTCTACGGAGTTGTTGGTAAAAACCTGGGCAATCACCAGTTGGCCAAGCTCCAATTTCTCCAACCCCTTAGGGTTCATATCCGCGATGATCGGATCGCCCTCGGTGATGCCAAGCTCGCTCATCACGTTTGACAGAACCTTGAACATCTTTTGCGTCGAAGATGTCAGCGCCTTTTCGATGGCCGAGCCTTTGGGCGGGATATAGGGCGCAAGGTCGGCCATGTAGCTCAAGCTCTGAACCGAAAGGATTTCGGTCACAGGCACGCCCAACGCGCCGGCGAGCGCCTCCATTTTGGAGAGATGCAGCCCCCGCGCGCCCGCTTCGACCCGCGACAAGTGGCTTTCCGAAATGCCGATTTTTTTCGCGAGCTCGGTCAGCGACAGACCGCGTTCAAGTCTCAGTTGCCGGATTCGATTGACTGCCATGGAGGGCTTCTTGCCATCTTTCTTGGTGGCAATCCAGAGTTTGTCCAAAAAAAGACCTTGGCTACGCCTTGTCTAACAGGCAGCAATCGGCAAGTCAAAGGTAAAACCTGTCAGGGAGGCGCGGGGCACGCATGAACTTGGCGACCAAATTCCAGAGCGTTTTGCAACTGACGGGACATACCCGCACGAGTTTCGCCAAGCGCGCAGGCGTCACGCCCGCGATGTTATCCAGGCTCATCCCCCAGGATGGGAGGGAGCCGGAGAGAAAAGCCACGCTCGCAACCCTGCTCCGGCTGATCTCGGCCTCCGAAGGCCTCCTCACCATCCAGGACTTCCGGGCGCACCGCGCCACGCGTGAAAGGCCCTTCCTGATCGAGACCGCCTGCCCGCTCTGCGGGCGCGCCATCGAGGGCGACGCGAAGCACCCCAAATGCAGATCAGCCGGATGAGCGCGGCCTTGCGATAGGCCCGAGCGGCGCGGCTCGCATGCAAGCAGGAAAGCAAAGGATGTCGCATGAAACGGGGATCGAGCGACGAGGCTAAGACCTGCGATGGCAACAGGTCGCCAGGCAAGACATCGCCAAGCGAGACATCAGGTATGGCGTCATCAGGCCGATGGGAGTCCGTAAAAGCCGACCTCGCCGGCCGGGAGCTCGATATCCTGCGCTGGATCGGCATCGCCTGGCCACCGGCACGGCGTCAAACGCACATCCACTGCCCCTTTCCGGGCCACGACGACAAGAACCCGTCCTGGCGATGGGACACGCGAAAGAAGGCATGGTTCTGCAGCCAGTGCGGCGGTGGCGACGTCCTCCATGCCGTCGAGCGCATGAGGGGACTGTCCTTTCAGGAAGCCCTCGATTTGATCGAAACGGAGCTTCTCGGCCGCGCTTACGAAGCGCGGAAGCCGGAGCGAAAAACATGCCGCAAAATCAGCCAGCAGCAGCCCGCTGAACGCGCTTTGCAACACGGGACAGAGGCAGAAGCCGCTGACGATTTGTCCGATGCCCACGATGAAAGCGCCGATGCGGCTACCGGTGGGCCGACCGGGCGACCGGTCCTTGATGCAGCCGATGGCGACATCGAGAAAAGGCGCCAACGCGCGTTCCAGCTCTGGAGCGAGGCCAAAGCCGTCGCTGGCACGCTCGCTCAGACCTATTTCGAGCAGCATCGCGTCATTGTGCTCGATTGGCCGCTCTTTCACACGGCGATCCGCTTTCATCCCCGTCTTTGGTGCAGTGAGCGCGACGGATATTATCCAGCGATCCTGTTCCGGGTCTCGGACGCCTATGATGGCGAACTCAAGACCCTTCACCGCCTCTATCTCGGCGAGGATGGCGGCAAGGCCAAGATCGCGAGCCCCAAAAAGGCCTATGGCGAGTATGGGGGTGGAGCCATCTGGTTCGGCACGCCGCAAGAAGGCGGCGAGCTTGTAAAAGCCGAAGGGCCTGAAAACGCGCTTGTCTGTTTCATGGCGGGCCGGCCCTTTGTTGCCTCCGCCATTAGCGGCGCGAATCTGAAGAACGTGGTGGCGCCGCCAAGTGTAAAAAGCGTGCTGATAGCCGGCGACCGGGGCCGCGGCGCCGGCAAGGGCAAGGCGGGCGAAGACTATGCCGAGGATGCAGCCAGCGCCGATCGCAAGAGAAAAGTCTCGGCCGCCATCACCTATCCGCCGGCGCGGCCGAAGCCGAACGGCAAATGGCAGGATTGGAATAACCTTCTCGTAAGCGATGGGCTCGATGCCGTGCGCGAGGCGCTGGCTCAAGCCGAGCCCTGGGAAGATCTGCCTTTCGGGTTTCGCTGGCAGGAGAACGGCCGAGGCCTCGAATTCTTGAGCCGCGTCGTGAAGGGTGAGGACGGCGAGGAGGAGGATGAGTGGGATTGGCTTTGTTCCGAGGTGAGGTTCCTCGCCACCACGCTCAACGCGGACAGCAAGGACTGGGGCCTCTATCTCGAAATCAGGACGCGCAACGCCGTCTGGCACAAGGCCGCCATCCCGAAAACCGACCTCGTGACGAGCTCCGAGGATATTTTCAAGCACCTCGCCTATCACGGGCTCGATTTCAACATCACGCCAAGAGCGAAGACGAAGCTCCGGGAGCTGCTCGTCCGCTATCGGCCCAAATCCTATGCGCTGTGTGTTCCGAAGGTCGGATTTCACGACGGGGTGTTTGTTCTCCCCGATGAAACCATCGGGGACAGCAAAGGCCGCGCCGTCGTCTTTCAGCCGCACAAGCCGGTTGAGCATTTCTACCGAAAAGGCGGCAGCCTGAAAGGCTGGCAAGACGGTGTGGCGGCTTACGCGCGCGGCAACGACCGGCTCATGTTTGCGATCGCCGCCGCGTTAGCGCCGCCGCTCCTCGAGCCGATCGGCATGGAAGGCGGCGGCATTCATTTCCGAGGCGGGTCGACGGCTGGCAAGACCACCATCCTTCGAGCCGCTGGCACCGTCTGGGGCGGCGGCGGTCAATATGGCTTCATGCGTACCTGGCGGGCGACCGACAACGCGCTCGAAGCTGTCGCCGCCATCCACAACAATGCGTTTCTTGCCCTCGATGAGATCGCCGAAATCGAGCCCAAAGCGCTCTTCCGGGCGGCCTACGCGCTCGCGAATGGTCGGCAGAAGGAGCGGATGCAAAGAACAGCCGACCTTCGAAGCACTTGCACCTGGCGGCTGCTCTTCATGTCCACAGGCGAAATCGGCATGGCCGAAAAGCTCTCCGAAGACCGCATGCGCGCAACGGGCGGCCAAGCGGTGCGGCTTGTCGAAATCAGTGCCGACGCAGGCCACGGCATGGGCATGTTTCAAAGTCTGCATGGGTTCAAGGAACCAAAGCAGCTCGCCGAGGCGCTCAATGCGAGCGGGCGGGAGCATTACGGCCATGCGGCGACCGCCTTCATTCGCCATCTGACAGGCGATCTCGAGCGGCTGACCGAAGGCGCGAAAGCCTTTATCGGCCGCTTCGTGCAACAAGCCTGCGCCAAAGACGCCGACGGCCAGGTTGCGCGCGTGGCGGGCCGCTTCGGGCTTATCGCTGCCGCTGGCGAGCTTGCGATCGCGGCCGCCATCGTGCCTTGGCGCCGCGGCGACGTGCGTGATGCCTGCAAGCGGCTGTTTCTCGAGTGGGTCGCCGCGCGCGGCACCTCGGGGCCGATCGAGACGCAGAACGGAATTCTGCAGGTTAAAGGCTTCATCGAGCTGCATGGCTCCTCGCGCTTCAGTTCTTGGCATACGCCTGGCCAGCCGACCCTGAACAGGGTTGGCTTCTACCGCATCTTCGATCAGGGTGGCGAGGACGAGAGGGTCGTCTATTACGTGCTGCCCGAAGGTTGGAAAGAGATCTGTCGCGGTCACGACCCGCGATCGATCGCCAGCGCCATGGTGGAGCGCGGCATTATCAACCCCGACAACGATGGAAAGTATCAGCGCGTCGTTCGCCTGCCCGGCATGGGCCCGAGGCGGTGCTACGAAATCGATGCGTCGCTTCTGTTTGGCGATGAGGATGAGCCTTCACCGCAAGTGAACGGCAGCGCCTGGGTGCCCGTCGGGCCGGATTTCACGGCGCCGGACCAATAGGGTGATCGCTTTTTCCGGGTAACAGGTGAAACAGGTGCTACATTATTGATATAACCTGACTTTTTCAGTTACACGGGACAGAGAAGCTCGTGTAACAAGTGTAACATCGCTGCACGTTTCGCCGAATCCTGATCGCGATATTCTCGCTTTAAGCCGGGCGTGTTACGCCTGTTACGCCTCGTCGGTTTTCGAGTGTAACAGATATTTCTTCGTGATTTCAGAACTGTAACGCCTGTTACACGCGTTACACGGAAAGGAAACCATGCCGCGGACGAACCGGCGTTTGGCGGGGTGCTTTATTCAGGGTCTTCACGGGTCCCGGCGATAGCTGCAAGAGGCCGAGAACGGAAGAAGCGGGTCACGAAAAATGTTTGGGCATCCATGCCTGCTTTGCGATCTCATTGCGGTCGAATCCATACGTTCACTTCGGGCAGATGGGTCATTTCCCCACAATCGAGGCCGCGATCGAGGCGAACGACGTGGCCCTCGTTGGGAGGATTTCGGCGGCCTGCGAGCCGAAGAGCGACCGCCGCAAGATCATCCGCGCCTATGGCTCCTGTCCGCCATTGCGATCAAGGCGGCGCAGCAATGACCGCGAAGGATTTCGACAAAGCCCGGCTTTTTTTCCGGACTACCCCACTTCATCGGCTCGGAGACTTGGAATCGCCATCCGCTCAACCGGAGCATCACATTCTCCGACGGCGCGAAATACGTCGCGGACGCGCGCGGCGCTTATTGGCTTCTAGACGAGATCGTCACGAACCAGCTCGCGGCCGGCGTCCGCCGCGAGGAGTTCCAGCACTGGAAGCTTGAAGTGAACTCCAACAAGGCTGGCTGTCTTGCGACGATCGAAACGGAAGGCGTCTTCACGACACGCATCCCCTTCACGGACTTCACGATCGATGAGATACGCTTCTACGTCACGGGCAACGTCATGATGTTGCCGAGCGAGCATTAAGATATGTGATGCGACAAAAATACACAGTGTACCCCCAAACGGATCCCCCGGAACGTTCGGCGATCAGAAATCATAAGCCTTAGAACGCGTTTCGCGTACCCAAGCAATAAGTGCTCACGCTACCTTGACGCCTGCCCGCAACACACCTGTTCGCTATTCATGGAACCCAGCGGTTGTCCACGGCTGAAGCCCGAACTATGTATTTCGATAAGAACGATGCAAAGGGATAGCCGATGTCGTCGGATGTGGCTCGCATTTATGCTTTTCGCGCGGAAGTAGCGAAAGATGCCTCTAAAATCTCTGGTGAGCTCAGAGACGAGATGCATTCATTGGTACGAAATGTCCTCGATGATGAACGGCTCCGTAAACTGAAAGCGGCTCGAGTAAGTCCAAACCGTCTACAACGAGAGTTGGAAGCCACATCAAAAGCCATCATTCAGTCCGCAATTGATATTACCAGTAATAAGCTAATAGGGTGGCGGCGCGCACTGGAACAGAAAGAATCCGCGGAACCTTGGCGGTCGCTATGCTCCCGTGCGGCAGCAGACAAAAAAATCGGCTTGCTTTCAGATAAGCTGTTTGCGGCTTCTATAAACGAATTGCCTATTGATTGGTCTTACTCCACGCCGAGCGTGGAGCCGACCAGCGCGTCGCTCTCTTTTGCTATAGGCGGTGCATCGCTAGCGTTTTGTGTCTCCATTCTATTTCCTTGGCAAAGACCGATACTTTCGGCCCTAGCCATGGCTGTCCCGGGCGCAGTTCTGGGCCTCACGCTGAGTAGTTTTAAGAAATCGGGAGCATTGGCTGGCGACGCAATTGATTTTGTCTTCCGAAAACTCGCTAAAGATTTAGAAATCGCGTTAGACGCGGCTCTCATTCGCATTAATGACGAAATCGACAACGCTGTGAAGGCGTGGTGCACAGCGGTTGAAGACAACTTGAACAATCTCTCTTAATTCAAGGAACGGGCCACATGGATAATGTCGGTGAGACAGAGCTATTAAGATTGTTAAAAGAGGGCAAGGGCCGTATCCTTAGGGATGACATTGAGAAAGCTATAGAACTATTGAATACCGTTTTGTCAGACCTGCGTATTCCTGCGCTTCAGACCCGACTTGAAGAAATAGCGAAAGATCTTTCTGATGACAGGTTTCGAATAATTGTCTGTGGAAGATTCAAGACCGGCAAGTCGACGCTTCTCAACGCTCTTTTGGGCCGCCCGGAGACATCCGACTTCCAGCTGGTTGATGAGGGATTCCTACCGAGCCATTACCTGCCCGCTACAGCTGTCCTTACGGACGTTATCTACTCACCCGCCATGCATGTCAGGGTAGAACGGAATGATCTAAGCACTGAGGATTGGACGTTCACGCGTTTTCGAAATGAAAGTACTGTTCGAACAAGTGATCAAGAAACAAAAACATTCTTTAGCAATATTCGTCGCTTTGAAATCGGATACCCTGCTACGCTCCTTGAGAAGGGACGTATAGTTGTTACCGACTCCCCTGGCACAGCGGATATGGCCTACCGAGACCTCATTACTAAGGAGGCTGTCGGCAGGTCCGACGTTGCAATTGTCGTTCTGTCTACCAACCAACTAGCCGGTGAGGATGAACGTGCATTTATAAGAGATATAAGAGATGCCGGCACAACAATTTTTTCCGTTATAAACCTTTTCGGTCGTCCAATCGACTCGTCGCTCATCAACTATACATGGGAGCGACTTACCGTGATGCAAAATTTTGGCGGAAAAACAGAAACTAAAGATTTTAAGGCGAAGAAAATCTTTTTTATTGACGCGTTGACAGCAAGACGCGGCCGTTGGGAGGGAAGAGATGGAGACGTAAAGCTCTCCGGTATCACTGAGTTTGAAGAGGCGCTAGGTACATTTCTTGATCGAGACAGGATCAAGGCCCATGCCGGGAAATATTTATCAGAGACTCAAATGCTGGCGTCTTCTGCTAGGCTCGCTTTGCTCAAACAGGAGAGTAATCATCGGCTCGAGGCAGAGGAAATCGAGAAGCTGATCGAAAAAATAAGACCTCGTTTAGAGGCATTGCAGCAACAAAGAAACGTTCTTAAGCTAACATTTGATAAATATCAAAACATATGTGAAAACGTTGCCAAGGACACCCTAAGCATCTCTCTTGAAGAATTTCGAAAAGCGATTTCCGGCAAGATTAGAAATGCACAGATTTCGTCTCTGACATACGCAAACATGATCGCTACAGTCTGCGGAGATAGAACAACAGCTCGTGTAATCAGCGATGATATCTATTCACTATTCTCCAAATTTCTTGAAGAAAATCTAAAAGAGTGGTCGGATCCAAATAATGAAAAAGGACTGCAATATGCTCTAAAGCCGAGGATGTTGCAGTTAGCAGCTGAGCTTGAAGAACAAATTACAAAAATATCTAATCAGCTTTCAGCGCTTAGAAGAGAAGGAGCAGGGCTAACTGGCACCTCTGAAATTATCGTCGGCGGAGTTAGCCTGAAAACCGCTATAGAACAAAGGATGGAGGCAATCGCCGGTCAGAGATTAGGCGCGGGTGCCGCTATCGGCGGTGCGCTCGCAGGCGCATTAGTTGTGGTCATTGGCACCACAACCGTGAATAGCATCGCGCTCGCCTTGGCGACAGCTATCGGTACATTTCTTTCGCCCACCTTGCTCATAGGCATATTGATCGTCGCCCTCACTGGACTAGGAGCCGGAGCCAGTACGTTTGGGTTGAAGGACAAAATTAAGGAGGAAGCGGCTCATCAGCTTGCGATGGCAATATCGCTCAACCGAGAATTTGAGGCCGAAATTGCCGGGCAAGTTGCGAATTCCTACCGCGCCTCAACCGATCCGATCGAGAAACTTGTAAGTGCAGAAATACGCGCAGAAGAGGAATCGCTTGAGCTTTTGATTAGGGAGAAGCAGTTTTCACACAAGGAGAAGGAAGTCCGGCTAAGTCAGCTAAATAAGGTGGGCCTTAAACTAGCTGATGCGGAATCTCGACTGACTTTGGCGCGACGGAATCTTGATGTCTTTGATGCGGGCTTGAATGAAGAGGTACCGCCAAACTAACACGGAAGTGCGAAAAGCAGAGTTGGCTATTGCTTTCTACCAAAACGTATAGGGGAGTAGCGGAAGCTAAGTAGCGAATGATAGATAACTTTTATGTGCAGTGCCTGACAGATTGCTCTCGCTTTCTCCGAAACAATTGCAATCACTACTTTTTTAGTTCATTGGAGTGCGATCCCAACCGGAACGAGTTTACTGTTGCTTTTGTAGGCGAATTCAATTCAGGTAAGTCGAGCATATTAAACATGCTTGCTACTAAACCCCTGCTGCCGACTGGTCGTTTCCCGGAGACGGGTGTTTGTTGTCGTCTCGAAAGGGGGGTGAACAGTGAAACGCGCGCAATGCGTCGGGGGTTATGCCAGATTATAGACGGCGATGTGGAGAAGCTGCGCCGCGTGACCGCACTCACTGCAAATGGTGAGAGGGTCTGCTACGAGGAGTTACCAGATGAGATCCACATCCAAACGCCCGACCTTTTGACTCCATCTGGAGTTATCCTGATCGATACACCCGGCTTCAATGATGATGGCCAGATGACTGCAAAGGCGATTGAAGTTGCAAAGCATGCTGATTTAGTCGTCTGGATCCTAAACTCACGGCAATTCCTGAGCTTGATTGATCAAAGATTGCTTCGTGAGGTAATGCAATATCGCGGCCCATATGGATACTTGTTCGTCGAAAACATGTTTCTCAATAGTAGCAACCCATCTGATCTCGCTGCCGAGTGGCAATCAAGACTGAAGACCGAGTTTGGGGTGCATAGCAGGAAGCTTACCGATTTTATTAATGAGGTGGGCCTTAAAGACGTGCGTGTCCTATGCTTGTCAGCTAAAGCCGCAGAAATCGATCTCGAATTTTTTGGTGTACGAGATCTTCTGCAATATATATCAACTTTGTCCGCTGGGGAAAAAGAGGGCCTTAGGATTCGCCGTCAAGCTGCAATGCAGCTTTATTTCCTCACAAAGCTTTTAAGCAAACTACGTGAAGAGCTCGATGCCGAGCTGGCGGTTTTGAAGAGGTCTGAGACCTCATGGGCGGAGTATGTTGCGCATGCAGCCAATCAGAAGGCTCTTCGAGGCCAAGTCTTAGACGCTATAGCCAATACCGTTCAGGTTTGGCGGCATAACGCCGGAGCTATAGGCCATCGCGTTGCAAGTACAATAAACTCGGACAGCCTTCAAAGAGATGGTACCTATTTTGAGGGGCTTAGGGCCTCGTTTTCGGCGCTAAGTGAGGAGTGTGCCCGCGCGCTTAGAAAGAAAATTGAAGATATCTCGGCAATCTACAACGAGAATCTTGATGCCTCCCCTCAAGCATCTGATTTAGAGAAGATATTTTTGGTCCAAGTACCGAAGTTTGATATTCCAAACAATGGAGGTGTCGGAGAAGCCGTTGCGGCCGGAGCGGCCGCGGGAGCGGCTTTTGGTTCCGTATTTCCAGTGATCGGAACCTTCGCTGGAGCGTTTGTGGGCGGAGTTGCAGGCCTTTTCGGGGGGGCGGCCGACGCCATGGGTCGAGATGTTGTGGGAACGAAGGAAAACGTGGAGAATGCCGCCAAAGCTGCGATAGACCACTTCAACACGAGAGAGCGTGTGATTGTCGGGGAAGTTATGAATCTTATCCAGCTTGTTGCACTTTCCGAACCACCCAAGCCGTGCACCGATTCTGTTAATCTAATTCAAGGACGCATAGGCTTGGCCGAACAACATGTGAAGAACTTGCGGAAGGTGCTACTATAATTCACGAATAACCCTAAAGCCTTTATTGTCGTTTCTGGTACTGCGGTCGGCGTCATTTCGAGCAGCAGACCTCAGCCATTGAGGTGGATCGCTCCAAGATCCACCGCGTAAAACTCGAAATCTTGGATTGCCGCCGCGCTCTACTTCCCATGGGTTTGAACTGCTGGGGGCATTCTGATAGGTATCGTGCCAGCAATCTTGCACCCACTCCCAGACGTTACCGTGCGCATCGTGCAGTCCCCAATCGTTTGCAGAAAAGCAATCACATTTGCTGGTTCTCGCAAGGTAATTGCCAACATGGCTTCCGTTGTATGACACCTGGGCGTTGTAGTTCGCACGACTTGGATCAATTCTATCTCCCCACCAATAGGCAGTAGTCGTGCCAGCACGGGCACTATATTCCCACTCGGCCTCAGAAGGTAAGCGATAGGCCCGGCCTGTTTTTTTAGCTAGCCACTCAATGTAGGAAAGGGCGTCGTCGAATGAAACATCAACAACAGGATATAAATCATCTCCCCAGCCGCGATTAAGGGGGAAATACCCCCTTTCTCCACTGTCGGTCGCAAAATGCATCCATTCTTTCCTTGTCACGGGAAATCGACCTATAGCAAAAGCCTGAGGTATATGAACTCTTCTTGTAGGACGCTCAGAGTCGGCACTTAAATACTCAGATGTGGGTGCCCCCATTGTATAATAACCTGGCGGCACAATCACCAGTTGAGGGCTGTAGGTGGCGTCCTTGAAATATTCACCACTTCCGGCGCGCACTCTACAGCTTCCGAAATCTTTGGTGAAAATTATTATTGATTGAAAATCGGTCTCGCGCTTTAGCAAACTATGCCCCGCCGTCACTTGCGGGCTGTGGCTTTCCATTGCTTTGTCCGGCTGAGGGCTCGGTCTTTCGGCTTGAGGCTGCCTTGATCGCCGCCTTAAGCGTCGCAATATATCTAGCGCTCCGATAATTGCGCCGACAATTGCAACCAATGCTTTTATGGCCTCCGCTCTAGCAAAAAGCCAATCGAGAATTCCACTCAGAAAGCCCATTTAGCCCCCCAGATAGGCAAATTGAAAAGTTGATATCACGCTTACTCAGTGATGCAATACGTATGACGATATGTCGTCGCGCGCTGGATCGCGGCGGCTCTCGACGCTAGGCCGTACACCCATAAAATGAGTGGCGTTTGATAGCGAACACTGATTCAAGGCTTTCGGTTGAGCTGGGAGGCCTTGATGACGCGCCGACGTTACGAACTGACGGACCTTGAGTGGTCGATCCTGCAACCATTGCTGCCGAACAAGCCGCGCGGGGTACCTCGCGTCGACGACCGGCGCGTGCTGAACGGCATCCTGTGGCGGTTCCGCACGGGTTCGCCCTGGGCGGAGATCCCAGAGCGCTACGGTCCGCCGACGACGTGCTACAATCGCTTCGTCAGGTGGCGAAAGGGCGGCGTCTGGGACAGACTTATCGAAGCGGTTTCAAAGGCTTATGACGGCGACATCGTCATGATCGATTCCACCTGCGTGCGCGTCCATCAACACGGAGCGACCGCAAAAAGGGGGCCTTCGATCGCGGCATGGATCGGGGCATGGGACGTTCCCGAGGCGGGCTTACGAGCAAGATCCACGCGCTTGTCGACGCCGAAGCCGCGCGATCGGCCTGGCGCTGACAGCCGGCCAGGTCCACGACAGCGTCGAGGCCGAAGCCCTGATCGAGCCGGTGGCGGGCGGCGGCATCCTGCTCGCCGACAAGGGCTACGACGCAGCCGCCATCCGGGCGAAGGCGGCCGAGAAGGGGATGTTCGCCAACATTCCGCCGCGCCGCAACCGAAAGGGACGGTTCGTCTTTTCCGGCTGGCTCTACCGGCAGCGCAACCTCGTCGAACGGTTCTTCAACAAGATCAAACAGTTCCGCGGCATCGCCACCCGCTACGACAAGGACCCCGCCAACTTCCTCGCCGCCGTCAAACTCATCGCGACGCGCCTTTGGTGCACGTCGCTATGAGTCCACGGCCTAAGCCCCACAAGCTGCTGCGGTCCAAAGGGCGGCCTCCCGGCCGGATTTCCTGCTTCAAACATTTTATAACAAGCAATTGGTGAAGGAGGACCACTTCGTCCGTGTGGGGCAACAGCGAGCCCGAACGTCGAGCGTGGTGCCGCTCAGCGGGCGAGATTTTATGGCTTCGGCTTCTGGAGGTTAAACAGGCGCGATTTTTTCTGAACGCCATGTCCGTTTGCGACCCGACTCGGGAGAACTCGGCGCGCCTTTTTGAGATACGGTTCGGCAGCTTTTGGCCCGATCCGGACTAAGTCTTTGTTCGGAACTCAAATTCCGCTTTGCCTCCGATTGCGGGCGAGGCTAATTCCGACAGGGACGTCTCTTCACGACCCTGAAGACCCCTTTTGCAAGGCGGAGCGTTGGCTCCGGCCGCCACCATTTAAATGTCGACCTGCTCGGAGATCGCAAGCGCGTCAATCAACCTCGACGCCAAGATACCGGACCGTGCTTTCGATCTTTGTATGACCGAGGAGAAGCTGCACGGCGCGCAGGTTGCCGGTCTTCCGGTAGATCAGTGTGGCTTTGGTCCGTCGCAGGGAATGCGTGCCGAAGAGGCTGGCGTCAAGCCCAACCATGGCGACCCAGGTCGAGACAAGACGCGCATATTGTCTCGTGGTGAGGCTCCTTTCTTCGCCGCGCCGGCCGCCGAACAGGAAGTAGCCAGGCTTCCTTTGCGTCACGCGCAGATACTCATCGACTGACTGTCGCGTCTGCTCGGTGATCTCGAAGCGTACGGGACGCCCTGTTTTTCGTTGCCGGACAGTCGCTCGCTCGACGGCGTATCCGTGCGGTGCGACATCCTCCACCTTGAGGGCAACCACATCGCAGCCTCGAAGCTTGCTATCGATCGCGAGATTGAACAGCGCCAAGTCGCGGGTTCGGCGTTGGAGTTGAAGTCGGGTTAGGATGGCCCAGACGTGTTTTGGCTGGAGGGGCGGCTTTGGTCCGACAAGCTTGCCCTTGTTCCAGGGGCGGCGCGATGCGCCACTCGCGTTGACGCTTTGACCTGTACTCATGGTCTCTCTCCCATTTTGGGTGCGAGACTTGAGAGTGCCATGCCTATGCCGCCGATGAGATCGGGCAGTGAAGAAACCGGCCGTTAGCGTCCGGCGCCAGCCAGATGCCGATCGCGATGCCGGTCAAGATCGAGAACAGGATGGCGAGAACGATCGACCCGAGCCAGGTCATGCGTCTCGCATCCTTTGCTGTGAGTTCGATCTTGGCGCGCTCGGCGGCGGCGGTGCCCGATAAGGCGTCCGTCAACTCAACCGTGGAAGACCGAACGGTTTTGGCCACGTAGTCGGCGGCGGCCGTGATGAGGCCTTCGCCGGTTGTTTTTGCCGAAGCCGCCGCGCGCTCCATCGCATCGAGAGAAGTGTCGCGCTCGGCTTTGAGGATCGCATCGGCCTTCTCCAGATAGCGGTCCGTGACAAGCTCGAGAAGCGTGAGCACCACAAACAAAGGGTCGCCTGGCGCCAAGATGATCCTGTGGCGCTTGGCTACCTCGCCGATGAGCCGATGGATTTCCGCCTCCGGGTCCGGCTCAGAGGGCGATGATGGAGGAAAGCTGTCCATTCACTTCCCGTTCGACGAGTTGCAGGCGGGCCTTCGCCATGATGGTGAAGTCTTGCGACTCTCGGACTTCGGCAAACGACAAGCCGGCCGACATCATCTTTTTCACGTCGACGCCGAAGGTGTCCTTTTCGCTGAAGGTATGATCGGCAAGATGCACGATGGCTGAGATGCGCCCGGCGGAGCCCTTATAGATTTCGAGGTCTTCGAACCTGCGGCCGGCAGGCACCACGGGGCCGAAATGATCGTTGATCCATACCACGATCTCGACAGAAGGCGGCGTCTGGCCGGCAATGGCTTCGAGATTGGCGCTCGTTTCGCGGAAGGTCGAGCCGCCGGTCAAGATAATGTGGGCGACGAGCCGCTTGTCGGCGGAGCGGACATGCTCAGGGATCTTGTTCTTCAGGAGATAGCGGTTCAGCTCAACGAAGGCTGAGGCGCCCGTGTCGATGACGAAATTCGCGTCGGTCGTGAGAAACTCCTCGGTGATGTCATCGAAAACGCGAGGGTTGATCGCATCGCCCTCCATGAGCTGGACACGCTTCACGCCAAGCGCGTGAAAGCTCGAAAACGACGCCGAGGTGGCATCGGCGTCGATGGCGATCACGGGCAGGCCCGCGGCCTGATAGGCTTGCACCAGTAGCACCGCGTGATGGGACTTGCCGACGCCGCCCTTGCTGTTCAAGAACAGATTGACCGCGCGCCGTGACTGCGAACCGTTCTCCATGCGAAGATCTCCTTCAGTCGTATTTTTTCCTGTAGGCGTCCATGGGATCGAAGTGGAACGTCCGCTCTTCGTGCGGTCCGACATAAAGGGGCGTTCGAGACCTGCCGTCGGCAGGAGGCGAAGGGCTCGCAGCCCCAAGGCCTGGAAGCCCGACCGGGGCAGCATCATCGGAGGCCTGGTCGCGATACTCGCGGACCAGGCGGATGAACTGCCGGTAGCTGACGCCTAAGCGGCTTTTGTGCTTCGCGTAGATGCGCGACATTGGCGCCTTGCGGGTCAACTCGCCGGCAATTTCCGGAAGCAGCGCGGTGAACGCGATGCGCCCGTCGCCCCATTTTGCCCGTGGCTTCTCTCCTCCCTTCTCACCCTCGATCATGGTTTATAGACTATCACACGCCACCCTCAAACTCAAACGTCGCAAAAGGACGAAGATCGTCACAGATGGACGAAGTCCGCCGAAGATCGCCAAACTTCGCCGGGCCTTTGCGTCACAGATGGACAAAGATAGCCAAAGATGGACGGAGGCGGTCAAAGAAGGACAGAGACTGCCAAGGAGCGACAGAGATCGTCAGTGTTGGACAAAAGTTTTGGATGGCAAGATGTGTGATGTGGGCCCACATCGGCAGAGCCGATGCCCCCATCACGCCGTTCCTTACTCGCTTCGCTCGACGGAAGCGCGGTCTCTTGTCGAGACCGCCGATAGCGGACTAACATGCGAGCATGGCGGATAAAATCCCGTTCGAGCCGCGAGACCGCATGCGTCCGCTGAAGACCTTTGTCAGTCCTAAAGAGCGCGTGGCGATCGAGACAAGAGCACAAGCCGCAGGCCTTTCGGTCTCGGCCTATCTGCGCGCGGCAGCCCTTGGCGTCAGGCTCACATCCGTCCACGACCAAAAGGCGATCCTGGCACTGCTGCAATTGAATGCCGACCAGGGCCGACTTGGCGGCCTCTTGAAGCTCTGGCTTGTGTCGCGAGCCGGCGTGGGAGTGGGGCCGGGCGAAGTCCGCCGCCTGTTGCATGACATCGAGACCGTGCAAATTCAGCTTCGCGCGCTTATTGATCGTCTATAAACGATGCGCTATTCAAAGAGGTGGCGACGGGGATCACGCCATGGCGCGGCGGAAGAGCGGTTTCAGTCTGTTCGGGCAGCGACCTTCGGCGACATCGTGACCGAGGTCGAACTTGCGCCTTCGGGCCGCGGCTTTCGCACCACGCGGTCGTTTTCGAAATTCGTGAACATTCCCGAGCTGATCGCGCTTTACAGCCGCGTCGCCGACACGCAAACGCCCGAGATGCTGAATCTGCCCCGCCCAAAGCTGAAAACCGGCCAGGTGACCGTCGTCGAAGCGGAGCTCTCGCAGCGCGAGCTCAACATGATGGACGAGCTTGTGCAACGCGCCGAAGCCATCAAGGGCAAGCGCTCTGAGGCAGGCGGCGACAACATGCTGAAGATCCTCGGCGAAGGCTTGCGGCTTGCAACCGACATTCGCTTGCTGGACGCGCAAGCGCCCATCAATCCGCATGGCAAGACGGTCGCCGCGGTCGAGCGCATCGCGCAGATCTGGAAGGAGGGGACGAGGCCCGGACTATGCCAGATCGTGTTTCTCGATATGGGCGTGCCGAACTCCAAAGTGGGTATCAAAGCGCAGGCGGCAGGCGACGACGAGTTCGCAGAGGATGAGGACGGCAACGAAGCCGCCCTTCCCAACGAGATCGGCTCCTCCTTCAATCTCTATGAGGATTTGCGGACCCGGCTTGTGCAAAAAGGCATTCCGCGAGACGAGATCGCCTTCATCCACGAAGCCGACAACGACATCAAAAAGGCCCGGCTGTTCTCCGCCGTTCGCGAGGCGCAGGTGCGTATCCTGATCGGCTCGACCGCGAAAATGGGCGTCGGCACCAATGTGCAGCGCCAGCTTGTCGCCATGCACCATCTCGACGCGCCCTGGCGGCCCGCCGATGTCGAGCAGCGCGACGGGCGCATCCTCCGGCAGGGCAATCTCAATAGCGAAGTCGAGATCATCCGCTACATTACGCTGCGCAGCCTTGACGCCTATCGCTGGCAGACGCTGACCAGGAAGGCGAATTTCATCGCGCAATTACGGGCTGGCGCACGCGGGGTTCGAACCGCCGAGGACATCGATTCCCCGCTTCCGGAAGCCGCGATGATCAAGGCGGCAGCCACCGGCAACCCGTTAATTATCGAGCACGCGGAGCTGTCCAAGGAACTGCGCGAGCTTGAGGCGGCAAAACGAGGCCAGGAGCGCTCCGTCCTCGCCGCCAAGTCAGCCTATGCGCGGCTCACCTCCAAGATCGCCGCTCACGAGACGGCGATCGAGGGCCTTGGCGCTGACGCCGAGCAGGTCCGCGCATCCGAAACAGCGGCGTTCCTGCTCACCATTGGAGACCGGCGGTTCTCGGAGCGCAAAGCGGCGGGCGAAGCGTTAAAGGCGATCGTCCTTTCGAAGGCGGCGCCGCTTGGCCTCGGTCAGCCTCAGAAAGCCGCCCTGCAGGCGCGCCTTCGAGGGTTCAGGCTCGAAGCCTATGTTCGCTCTGGCGCGAACGGTCTCTCCTACACCATCGAGATCGAACGAGAGAGGGGCTACGCCAAACAGGAGTCCTATCTGTTGAGCGACGAAATCGATCCGGCTGGCCTCCTGCGTCGCTTCGAAAACTGCATCAAGCAGGTCCCCGCCGTGCTCGCCGCCGAAGAGCAGGAGCTGTCGAAGGCCAGGGCCGATCTCCCAAAGCTCGAGCGCCAGTTGACGGCGACAGGGTTCGCCCGCGCCGAACGGCTCAACGCGGTAAAAGCCCGGATCATGGACATTGAGAAGGCTCTGCAGCCGTCGGAGCACGGCGCAGCAAAGAACAGCGAAGGCACTGCGCTCCAGGCGGACCCGCCTGTTAATGCAGCGAGGTCATCAATATCGAGCCTTGCCGGGCTGGAAAACAGTCCTCAAGGTCAGCGGGCCAAGATCGCGCTCCTGGAAGCCGAGTTCAGTGAAACGCGAGCTCGGCAAAACGGTCGTGGGCGATCGTAGCCTGAGACGGCGTATGTCTCTTTTCCGACTGCAGCGGCAGTCACCGGAAACGGGTTGGGGTGATTTTGACCCTTAGCGGAATCCGGTTGGAGCCTACGGCTTCAACGAAACATTCCGTCTCCCACCTGAGTGCCGGCTGTCGGGAAACGCATTCCACGCCGTCGCCCTGCTTCGGGACTTTCTAAAAAGTATGATATCGTTACCGTAGCGATTCTCTTTTTGGCTGAGTTTTGATGATCATCACACCTTGCGGACGCGGCATCCACCGTCGAGAGATTGTTGGCGTGGCGAAACTCAAGGAGCAGCTGCCGCCCAAGTGGTATGGCTTCACCAACCTTGAGATTGCGGTTGGCCCCGGCAAGGGACGCGAAATCGACGTTGTGATCATCGCGGAAGACCGCATTTTTCTCGCCGATCTCAAGGACTGGAACGGCAGGATCGAAAGCGACAGCGGCCACTGGCTTCAAAACGGGAACGATTGCGGTCCTTCGCCTGTGTCGAAGATCATTCAAAACGCAAGGGACGTGGGCACACTCCTTTCCGGTGATTTGAAAAAGCGAGTCAAGGAAGCCCTTGTTCCTCTCGTGCAGGGCTTGGTGCTGATAACCGGCAACGCCGATTGGAGCCGCATCGCCGCCACCGAGAAGAACAGCGTCAGACACATCGACGACTTTATTAAGAAGGTTTCTAACGTCAAATCCCGTGTCGAGGAATACGGCGCTGTCGCGAAAGTGCCGCTGACGGAAAATGAGTGGAAGGACCGGCTCAGCAAGTTCTTCAATGCGCCGAACGGCTTCATACGCCCCGGACGACGGCGTTTCGGCAGGTTCGTCGCGGTATCGGAGAACGCGACGTTCCAACACCCCACAAAGATTTACTCGGAGTACGATGCCGTCGGTGAAAGCGCCAACTTGAACCTTGGAACAATCCGCCTGTGGGACTTTACGAAGGCCGATAACAAGTTTCTAACAGCCGAAGGTAGGGCAGAAATAGCGGGCAGGGAGCGCCAGGTCATTTCCTATCTGCGAGACAGGAACGAATCCTTGGAGACGGCCCTGCTGACCCCGCAGGACGAAGATAATGAACGCGGCGTTTCTTATTGGGAAGTCTACGACCGTCGCCAGCGGCTCCGGCGGCTCTCCGATTTCGTAACTGCGCAGACAGGCGCCCTGAACCGCGAAGTAAAGATAGAACTCGGACGCCAGCTTCTCGCGAAGGTCGCCGCACTCCACTCAACGGGCGCCGCCCATCTCGATCTCGGCGGCCACAGCGTATGGCTCGAAGCTCCTTCCAACGTCCGCCTCTCTCACCTGATGGCCGCCCACTACCCAAGCATGAATTCGCTGGGGCAGAGCCGATTCCAATTCCTTTCCTGCGCGCAACTCCCGGAAACGATCTACGAGGAAGATCCCGGCGATCCGAGGCGCCGCGACGTATTCCTTGCTGGAGTCTGCGTCCACTTCCTACTCTTCGGGAAATACCCTCCGGAGAGCAAGATCGACTCCCTGGCCAATTGGGACCCTTCGACTGACTCGAATGGCGAATTTACCGCGCTGCACGGCTTCTTCGAGCGCTCCCTTTCCATGGAGCAGTCCGCTCGGTATGCGGACGCGACGGCCGCTCTGGACGCCTACAATGAAGCCACTTTTGAAGGACGTTCGAACCGGGAGATAATCGAGGGACTCGAACGGTTCCGCATCGAGTTCAAGTCGCAAAAGCAGTTCTTTGCCGCCTTCCCGGACGCTGTGGTGCTTCGCGAAAGCGATCGCGTCGACATATGGGAGAGCGGCGAGGGGGACCACCGCGTCGTCGTCAAGCTATGGAAGAGGGCGGCATGGGGAGATCAAGTGCGGGAGGGATCTCGAATCCTCGACTTCCTCGAGCGCGCTGACGACTTCCGTCGTTCCCCGCAGTCCAACTGCGCGCGCATATTGAGCGTCAGTTGGCTCAACGATGCGATCGGTCTGGTTCAGGAACACGTCGACGGCCCCCTTCTCTCCGACGCGATCAAGCGGTGCTCCGAATACTTCAGTGACACCATCAAAGCCCTGACGTTCGTGAAAACATTGTGTTCGGTGGTCCTGGCGCTGCACGACAGTGGGAGCGCCCATGGCGATTTGAAGCCGGACAACATCGTGCTTTTCGGCGACGACCGTCGCCCTGTACTAATCGATCTAATCGACTTTTCGGCGAGTGACGAGGGGGACCGCTTCACCCCCGCATATGCTCCGCCGGCCGGAGGCCGTCTGGAGAGGGACAGGCATGCCGTAACAAGGATCGCCGAGGAGGTCCTTGGTGCATGGCTTGAAGAAGAGGTCGGCGGCGAGATTCGAAAGGCCATTTACGCTTGTCGGAACAACATTCCGGCGAACGGTACTCTGCTGCCGTTGGTAGAGGCCGTCGACGCAGCGCTTGAGCCACCCGTCTCAAGGTCGAAGAAGCGGCTGTCGATTTCGCTTTTAGATGGCAAAGGCGGAATCCTGCTCCCGGACGAGGGCAAGATGTATCTTCGTCGTTATATGGGCGGGCATAATAATTCGGTCCTGGGATTTTGTCTCAGGGGTGCCTGCGAGGAGATCAGGGTAAATTTCGACAATCAGGGCAAAGCGGCAAGTGCCCGTCGCGTCAGCATTGACCAGAAAAGAATCCGTCAGGTTGCCAAGTTCGAACATCCTGTAGACGTCGAAATTTTCGTTGAAGCGGTGGGCTTCAATAACGTTTCGGCTCTCGATGAATTCACTGGAACTGCCGAGTTCATGGAGGTTTTCGCTGGGATCGCGAGATCGCTTCCATCGGATGACCTCCCCACGGATATCGAAACGTCTCGGCCTGCCTTCGACGACATCGAGGCAGAGGAGATCGTCGAGTCGAGTGAAGCCGTCGAGGATGCGGCTCCGGCGGCGGTCGGATCACTCGACAAGCCGGCGCCCGTCGACGTCGCGAAACTGTGGCAATGCCTCATCAACGTGGAAAGGGAGTTGACGACGGAAGGCGTGGCGCAGTCGGAGAGCGTCTACGATCGTGAAATGAAAAGGCATGTCCTTTCGTTCGAACTCGAACGGGGCGCCTTCGATTTCAACAGAAACGACACCGTGGGCATTGAGAGGCTCGACACCAGGGGCCGGTGGCGCCGCGTTGGGCAATTAGACCTGAGATCGAAACCTAATCGCATTCTGATCGATGCCACGGAGACGCCCAATCCGTCGCAGCCGGGACTGATCCACGACGGACAAAGGCTGCGCTTTCACAGCCATTTCAGCAAGCAGAGCTTGACGCGCCGCGAGTCCGCGATTTCAAAGATCCTTGCCAAAGAGGCGAGAATTTCAACGCTGGTCGACCTGTTTGAAGGCAGAGTTGCTGCGCCAAGTATCCAGACCCACCATATAGACGCCGTGGCGGTCGACTCTTACGGCTTCAACAAAGCGCAGCGCGCGGCGTTCGAGAAACTCGTCAAAGTCAGGCCGCTTGGTCTCTTGCAAGGACCGCCCGGCACCGGTAAGACGACCTTCATTGGTGCGCTTGCTCATTACGCGCTGACACACGGACTCGCCTCCAACATTCTTGTGGCGAGCCAATCGCATGAGGCCGTCAACAACGTCGCCGAGTCCGTACTGAAGCTGTTCGCGAAATCAGATGAGCAGCCGAGCATTCTCCGGGTCGGCAACGAGGGCGTCGTCTCCGAGCCTCTGATGCCGTTCCACACGGACAGCCTTGAACGGCTCTACAAGGATCGATTTAAGGCCGAGTTTCGCGAACGCGTTCGGCTGGTCGGATCCGCTCTTGGGCTTCCGGACGTGCTGGTCGACGAACTGTTCTTCATCGAGACCTCTACGCGTCCCGTGTTAGCGCGTTTGGCCCAGCTTGAGTCGGCGGAAGTGCCGGAGGAGGACAGGATTGCAGGGCTTCGGGTGACGTTGGCCAAGCATCTTCTGCATCTCGGCCTGAGCGATTCGCTCTTCGAAGACATGGACATCGACGTCGATCAGTGCGTCGATGACCTCGTCGACGCCGCCGCCGCGCGGTTCGCGCGTGCGACGCGCCCGTCGCCTGCCCTCGTCGCCCGAATGCGGGCCGTCATAAATCTCGGGAACGATTTCGTCTGGAGCGTCTCCTCTGCTCAGCGCACCTTCGAGACCTTTCTCGCTGGCACGAGACAGATAGTCGCTGGCACCTGTGTCGGCCTCGGTCGCGACTCGCTTGGGCTGATGGCGACCCCCTTCGACCTCGTCATCGTGGACGAGGCCGCTCGCTGCACTGCCAGCGAACTTGCCGTTCCGATGCAGGCCGGTCGTTGGATCGTGCTTTTAGGGGATCAGGCTCAACTTGAGCCGCAACACCCCAACGAAGTGGTGAAGAGGGTCGCGATGGAAACCGATACCCCCAGCCGCGAAATCCTTCGCAGCGACTTCGAGCGACTTTTTGAGTCCACGTATGGGAAGCTCGCCGGTTGCACGCTTACGGAGCAATACCGAATGCTGCCTCCGATCGGCTCGATCGTGTCGCAGGCCTTCTATGAGGGGATTCTTACGCCCGGACGACAGAATCCAGAGATACCGCCTGAATCCCTTCCTTCAGATCTCCGCAAGCCGATCACATGGTTCGCGACGGACGGATTGTCGGATCGAGGCCATGATCGTCGGGAAAAGACCGGGTCGAGCCGGATCAATCTAGCGGAGGCGGAGGCAATAGCGGCGCTGCTGAAAAGATGCAGCAGGAGTGCTTCGTTCACGTCATGGGCTACCAAGCAAACACGGTACGAACATGTCGTTGGCGTCATCTGCATGTATGCCGCTCAACGCGATTTGGTCCGGAAGAAGATTCAGGCGTTCAATCTTCCCGAGAGCTTCCGCAGGCTAATCAAAGTTGACACGGTCGACAGCTATCAGGGCAAGCAAAATCCCGTCGTCATCGTATCCTTGGTCCGCAACAATGCCGATGGCCCGTTGGAGGAAGGCATAAAGACGATTAGACCCGGGTTCCTGTCGAGACCCAATCGCATAAACGTTGCCGTGAGCCGAGCTATGGACCGGCTCGTCATCGTAGGTTCGAATGGGAGGTGGAAGGCGGGAACGGCCATGGGTCGCCTCGTTGCCGCAGTCGGCGATGCCCTCCAAAACGATGACGCCTCCTTGCGCTCCGTCTTTGAGCTGCTTTCAAACGACGGTGTGACCTCGACGCAGACGGAGGGTGTGGCGTGATCAAGAGGCCCAAACTTTCCCTACCATCCTCGACCGCATATGTGGACGCGGAGGATGAGCGCGAGATCAAGCTTGCCACGTACGACGTCCTGCTGCCATGCAGGCGTTTCAGGATATCGTACAAGGTGGCCGTCGTCGGACGCGTGTCGCTGACCGCGGAGTTTCTGCTGCGCTTGCTCAAATCTGCAGACGGGCTCGACGAAGGAAGCGCGGCGTCCTTCTTCGGATTCGACAGGCGAGACATGTCCTTCGTGCTGTCGGAGGTCGAATCGCTCGGATACGTCCAGCGAAGAGATGGCAAGCTGTGGCTCACAATAGCCGGCTTGAACCTGTTTCCCGATGGCTCCGAAAAGCCCGAGATTTTCGAGATCGAAAGTGTGAATGAGAGCGTGGCATTCGATCTGCTAGCTCTCGCGCCCGAGCGTTTCCAATTCATCGAAGATTACGAGACCTCTTTGCCGGAATTAAAGATTTCCGACAGCGTTCAACTAAGCGATGCGTCAACCCGGATTCCGACGGCTTTCCGTCGCTTCTACTTCGAAATCATGATCGCCAAGGGCCGAAACGGCAGTTACGGGAACAAGCGATCAATCTATTCCATCGACGACGTGGACGCGGGTGACCGTTTCCTCGTTCCCGTCACCATCGCGGTGAAGGCGTCGGGCGCGTGTCCTTGGATGGGAGAGGCCGACCTGTCGGAATGGCGTTCGGACCAGGAGTTGCAGGACAGGATCCAAGTCGGCGACGCGGCCTCGGCCTTCGTCGAGGGGCTGCAAGTCTCCCGCAGAGGTTCCGACCCGGACGCGTATCGCATTCTGACCAAAGTCGCCCCAGAATTTCTGAAGGACTTCATCAGGGCGGACGGCCTCGCGGTCGAACGGTACTATAGAGACGTCCTCGGCAGAAGAGGCCAGATGCGTTCGGACCGTCTCACGATCCCCATCCTCGGAGCGCTCACCAATAAGGAAAACGTCGAACGGCTGCTGGATGCCCTGTCTTACGCTTCAAAGCCGCCTGCGCCACTGTCGCAATTTGTCTGGCTGAAACCGCGTGTTCCTTGCTGGGGAGCGACACGGGCCCTGCCCGAGACTCTCAAACGCCTAAAGTCTTTGATTCTGCACGATGACAATGATGAGGAGGCTTCGGCTGTCTGCCTAGCCACCGGCCAACTCGATCAGTATCTCAACAAGATGTTTGATGAGGTGTTTCAGACCGGTAATCCTCAATTCCCCGACGCTCTAGAAATCCTGCTGATCCCCGGCCTTGTGGCCGCCGCCGTCGTTCACGCGCCTATCAAGGTATCCGCCGGTCATGCTGTTCCCTTGGGCTTGCTGAGTATCGATCCGCAGGTGGTCGCCCGGGTTCAGGACATGCTCATCAATGGACTGGGCGCCTATAATATCGCCGATTCTCGACGGTACGACGAACTCATGCTCGCTCTCTCGATCCCTTTTCCGCCCCAAAACCGTGCTGAAAATCTGATTCAGAACAACGCTTCCCCGCCGTTCTCTGGCAGTGAATCCTGATACGTTGAGGCGTCGCGTACCTGCAGTGACCGGTTCCGAGCCATGATAAGATCATTACGGAAAGGTGCCGACCGCTCAGCTGGGTTGACTGGAACCTGGCAGACCAATTGATAATGACCGCAATTGGCCCGAAGGAGGCATCGCCCCTACGGCCGCTATCAGCGTGATCCGGTCATCGGATGCAAGCGGCAAGCTATCTCGCGTGTTTCGACGGCAGGAAGCCGAGAGTGATGAAGGTCCACGTTGCCGTCAAGCCGCAGATCAACTGCGCCCAACCCGCGAGCGGCGACGGGTAATTCTCACCGCCGAGTGGTGAAATCGAGATGGCAGTCGCCACAAGAAAGGGGATCAGGAAGACGAGCCACCACCATCCCGACATCCCGCGATCGTGGAAGCGCTTCGTGTTGATCGCGATTTGCGGAACGAGGAAGACAACCGCAGTGATCCACCCGGAGCGATCGCCGAGGAGGCGCACGAGGTTTGGCCAGGTGCCGTCGAGGAAGGGCGCGTCGTCGCCCATGAACTTCGACAGCGCGAAGTTGAAGCTGGCGATTCCAAGGTGAATGAGCACAAAGGCCATCCACCATGTGCGCCGATCGATGCGGCCCTGGAAATTGAAGAAGACGAATTTCAGGGAGGACATGGCTGCTGTTCCTGTCTGGCGCGCGCGGTCCAAATCGGTGGGCGTCCCTTTTTGAGCCGCCATGGTGATCTTAGTGCGGTTTGCGGAGCGCCGCCAAATGTCGAAGGCCGTCAAACAAAGTGCGGTTGACTTTCGATCAGGGATCAAGGCTCAGGGCTCTGCCCTCAGCGCGCTTCGAACCGGCTTCCGCCCATCTTCGGCCGCTTCGCTTCCTGCAGCAGGGTCCCCGCGAAGCCGGTCTCCGCTTGCCCACCCGCTACTCGCCGCGAGGCAAGGGTTCCTGTCTGGCAGGAACCCTGAATCAAGCCGTGCGCCCGGGCTTTGGCGTTCCGAAGTGTTCAGCGCTGGCGCGACTTCGAGCGTGCCATCTTCCTTTCGTGAGGCTGTTCGATCAGTTCGCACGGGATCTCTGCTTCCGGGCGCAACGGGTCACGCTGGCGGACGCGGTAGCGGTGGCCGTTATAGTCGAACTCCTGCCCGATGGCTTCCGGCAGTCTGCGGCCGAGATGCTCTTCGACGACAAACTCGGGCAGATAGACAACGCGCTCTTGTGACATGGGGGCTTTCTGTTCAGGGCCTCAACTATCGGACTTCGGCACGGCCTCGATCGTGGCAGCGCCTCGGCAGCCGCGCGATCTCGCACGCATTGCTCATCGGCCCCGGCTCTTGCCGCCCGTGAGCCCGGCGGCAGCCTTGAGCGTGTCGGCGAGTGACCGGCGCTTGCGGGGCTCGTCGCGGCCGAGATGCTCATGCAATCCCTTGTCGAAGAAGTTCGACAGGAACTTCTGCGCGCCTTCGATTGAGGATGCCTTGCCGACTTCGTTGCCATCGACATAGATCCGGTGATCGGTGCCTTTGGGATTTCCGCCACGGCCGGGAAGGGCAATATCGAGCCGAAAGCGGCGGCTGCCTTCACTGCAGGTGCCATAGAGAAAACCAGCACCATCAATGCCTCGCCAGACGAATGTCCTGTCCATGTTTCCTCATCTCCCTCTCTTCAGTGCCGTACTCGCCTGATGCCGTTGCCGCCTGTGCAGCGTTACCGGCGATGGCAAGTTGACTTTCGCGATCGCGGAAAACCGAGCACATGAAGCTCGGCAAGCGCCTGAGCGCCCTTCAAGTTCGGCATGCTGCCCGCCTTCTCGCCTCGAATGAAAACCTGAAAGAGCGGCCCCGCATGGGGCGGATCGCCCTCTCCTGGAACAGCGATGCTGATGGGGAGAAACTGCTCGCCATCACGGAACACGCCCCGGAAATATCCCCCGCTATCCAGTCCTTTCCAGATGATGGAAGGCTTCGTATGGTCGGAAGCTGGCATGGGACGCCTCAGGCGCATACATGATTGTTTATATACTATCATCGCGTAGGTCGAGACGCCAGCACTTCGAACTTCCCGATGACGCCGGCGGGGGCCCTAGCGCTTTCGCTGGGGCGGCTTCTTGCTCTCCTCGAAGACATAGCGGAAGCCTTTTTGCTCCTCGGCCCGGATGAGATCGCCCGCTCGCTTCTCGCCGATGAGGTCCCTCAGGCGCGCCAAATGGCCTTGTGCGATTTCGTAATTGCGGAAGAACGGGTCTCCGCCGCCTGGTGCCTCCGCTCTCGTGCGGGCGCGATCGCGGGCCGCGATAAAGGACCGGGCTTCTTTCAGAGCGGCTGCAGCGATGGCCGCTTTGCTTGGCTTGCGGGCCATGGTTTCTCCACAAGCAGTTGTCTTTCAATGGTATGCAGGAGATCCTATGCCAGGCCGCGGCCAACCTAAGAAAGTATGAGTAGTAGGCGTCGTAGACGACCTGTGAATTTCAGTTATGATAGCGTATATACGAGCATGCTTGCGGGAGCGATCCGCGCCATCAACAGGATCGTCGTTGGACGCGCCGGGTGACCGGCCGGGAGGCGCCATGCTTGTGTTGAAGATCACCGCCTATGCCGCGATGGCAGTCGGCGCCTTTGGGGTGATCATCGTCTTTTGCACGCACTACAACGCGTTTTGCTTGAAGCGGTTTGGCGTCGAGTTGCTGACGCTGCCTGCCTTTGCTGGCGTCGGCATCGCGGCCATCATCTTTTGGGAGGGCGTCCTCTATTATAGCGATGCCCTTGCGAAGCACGAAAACCTGTCGAACGGCCTTGCGCTGTTGGGCTTGGGCGGGGTCGGTCTCCTGTTCGCTTTCGTCGTCAACATCCGGCTGACCAATGTCTTTTACGGCGTCGTGGCGACGCTCGTTCAGCTCGTGCTGGGCGCGTTTCTTGCCCCCTTCATGATCATCGGCGCGATCGGCGCAGCCTGTGAATCCCCGAAACGATACGTGGAGCAGCAAGGCTGCTGGGATCGCGGCCGCAGGCTCGGTGGATAGCTCCTTCGAGCAAGCCGCAAACGGGCGTTAAGCGATGATCGCGAAACGAATCCTGAGGCCTAAAGCCGCCTCAAATTTCGGTCGGCTCGGCGCCTACATCCTTGGCGACGGTCAGACGCCGAGCGAGACCCTCACGACGCGCACCTTCAGCTATATTCTCGATGGACAAGAAGGCGCTGGACGGGTTGGGACCGTCCGGGTCACGAACTGCATGTCGGAGGCTCCCGATCTTGCAATCAAGGAAATCCTCGTCACCCAGGCGCTCAACAAGCGCAGCCGGTCAGATCGAACCTACCACCTCGTGGTGTCGTTCGAGCCCGGCGAGACACCGACGCCCGCGCAGCTTGAAGATATTGAAAACGAGCTTTGCGCAGCGGCCGGGCTGGGACGCCATCAGCGCATCTCGGCCTTGCATCTCGACCGGGCGCATCTCCATCTGCACATCGCCATCAACAAAATCGATCCGGACAGCCTTCGCTGTGTCGAGCCCTATTACGACAAGCGCAAGCTGATGGCGGCCTGCGTGAGCCTCGAACTCAAACATGGGCTTGCGCAAACCAATCACGGGCTCTCCAAGCGGAAACGGCCCAGAGGGCGGGCTGCCGATCTTGAAGCCCACGCCGCTGAAGTCTCTTTCCTGTCCTTCGTGAAAGACAAGATCGAAGCTCCGCTTCTGGCGGCGCTTGGCGAAAAAGCCTGCTGGCGCGACATCCACGCGATCATGGCGTGCGAGGGGCTGACCCTGAAACGACGGGGCGCGGGCCTTGTGATCGCCGACGCCAAGAGCAGGCTTGCCGTCAAGGCGTCCACCGTGAACCGCGCCTTTTCCATGAAAGAGCTTACGTCGCGTCTTGGCGCCTTTCAGCCTGGCCTCGCTGAACCGGCAACCGTCCAGGATGGGTATGGTCGCGCGCCGCTGTACCCTCTCAACACCGCATCGCTCTATGTGGATTATGTGCGCCAGCGCCAGCAAGGCCTCGAAGCCCGGCATAAATCCCGCGAGGTGAGCGCCGCAGCCCGAAACGAGGCTTACGCGGCTTTTGCAAAACGAAGGTTCGAAGTCAGCCGCTCAGGCCTGACACGCCTGGGTAAAAAAGCGAGACGGGCGGAGCTTCGCCTGATGCGATCGCGCGCGCTTGCCGCGCTGGCCGACACCCGGCGCGAGCGCGAGGCGGCAATCGAGGAGACGTACTTCTTCACCTGGGTGTCCTATTTGCAGGCGCGCGCAAAGGCGAGCGACCGGGATGCGCTGCGTGCTCTTCGCGCGAGCGCCGCACCCGGTGCTAAGACCGCGGCTGCCTTCCTCACAGCCAAAGATGCCGGCGCCGCAAGAACCATCATTTTGCGGGATTTGAACCCTGTCATTGGCCGCAACGGCGAACTTGTCTATCGCCTCGCCGACGGAGGCGCGGTCACCGACGAGAAGCTGCGCATCCGCATCGACAAAGCCTCCTACCAGGCCGCCATCGTTGCGCTGACGCTCGGGGCGCAGCGTTTTTCCGGCCAGGCCCTGGCGGTCGAAGGAACGCGCGCCTTCAAGAGACAAGCGGTCGAGGCCGCAGCAGCGCTTTCGCTTGCGATCACGTTCAGCGATCCCGCCATGGAGGCGGAGCGGCAGCGGCTCATGATGAAGAACACGCCGCGTCCTCGCCTCTCCCGCCCTTAGCGCAGGCGGTTAGATAAAGCGATTGTTTATAGACGATCACGTCGTTATCCTTGGCTTGCGGCGAGAGCACGACACTTGAAAGCCAGCGGGAAGGCAGGCTCGCTCCAGCCGTGCGGTTTGAGGCAAGGGACGGAATGGCGATGATCGGTGCGGAGCGTCCGAAGCCTGACAGGAAAGCGCTCGCGATCGCCGTCCTGATCGGCCTTGTCGTCCTCAACAGCGCGGCGACGCAGTATGTCGCGTCAAGGTTCGCCTATCATCCCGCTCTTGGCGCGCCTCTCATCGGTCATCTCTATCCGCCCTGGGAGTGGCTGATCTGGCAGCACAAGTTCGGCGGCCAGGCCCACAGCGTGTTCCGGACCGTCTCGGCCGGCATGGCGCTTGCGCTTTCTTGCGGCCTGTTCGGCCTCCTTGCGCTCAGCGGGCGCAATGCGGAGCGCCACGAAGGCATTCATGGGACCGCTCATTGGGCGAGCCGGACTGAAATCGAGGCGACGGGGCTTTTGCCGAAAAAGGGACAGCGCGGGGAAGGCGTGTATGTCGGCGGCTGGCGCGATGAACGCAAACGGCTTCGTTATCTGCGCCACAACGGCCCGGAGCATGTCGCCGCCATTGCACCGACGCGATCGGGCAAAGGCGTTGGACTTGTCGTGCCGACGCTTCTTTCCTGGCCCCATAGCGTTGTCGTCAACGATCAGAAAGCCGAGCTCTGGAACTTGACGGCGGCCTGGCGGAAAAAAGAGGCCGGCAATGCCGTCATGAAGTTCGATCCGGGCGCCTCCTCGGGCAGCGTCAGCTTCAACCCCCTTGAAGAGATCAGGCTTGGCTGCCTTCACGAGGTTGGCGATGTCCAGAACCTCGTGACCATCCTCGTCGACCCGGAAGGCAAAGGCCTCGTCGATCATTGGGCAAAGACGAGCCACTCCTTTCTGACCGGCGCGGTCCTCCACGTTCTCTATAAGAAGCGCGCGGAAGGCAAGGTCGGCTCGCTCCCCGATGTGGCCGCCGCGCTGTCCGATCCAGACCAGCGCATTGAGAGCCTTTATTTCGAGATGATCGCCAACAACTGGGGCGAGGGCGAGAAAACCCATTCCACCATCGCAAGCGCCGCGCGCGACATGCTGAACCGGCCCGACGATGAGCGGGGCTCGGTGCTCTCGACGGCGATGTCGTTCCTGTCGCTCTATCGCGATCCGCTCGTCGCCAGGAATGTGGCGCGGTCCGACTTCAAGGTGGGCGATCTGATGAACCACGACCGCCCCGTCACGCTCTATCTCGTGGTGCGCGCCGAAGACAAGGACCGCATGCGGCCCTTGATGCGGCTTATCATCAACCAGCTTGTCCGCGTGCTGTTGCGCCCGGAAATCACCTTCGTCGACGGCCGGCCGCAGGCACCGCACAAGCACCGGCTGCTCCTCATGCTCGACGAATTTCCATCCTACGGGAAACTCGAAGTGTTCCAGGAGGCGCTCGCCTATATCGCGGGCTACGGCATCAAGGCCTATCTCATCATGCAGGACATGTCCCAGCTCTGGGGCGCCTATGGCAAGGACGAGAGCATCACGTCCAATTGCCACGTGCGGATCGCCTATGCGCCGAACAGGGTCGAGACCGCCGAATGGCTGTCGCGCATGGTCGGCACCGCCACCATCGTGAAGGAGGACATCACGACGAGCGGCCGGCGCTTCGGCGCGGTCTTGACGCAGGTTTCGAAGACCTATCACCAGGTCAGCCGGCCGCTGCTTACCGCCGATGAGATCATGCGCTTGAAATCACCGCTGAAGGACAGCGGCGACCTCATCATCGAGCCCGGCGACATGCTCATCTTTGTTTCGGGGCACGCGCCGATCTTCGGTACGCAAAGCCTTTATTTTCGCGATCCCGTTTTCCGTGAGAGGGCGAAGCTCCCCGTGCCGGCGACCGACAGCCTTCACCGCAGCCAGATACCGGCCTTTCAATGGGATCCCAAAGCCGCCGAGTAGCCCTCGCCGCCTGGATTGCGGCCGCGATTGTGTTCGTGCTCACAGGCGTCGCGGACAGGTTGGGCTATCGCTTCAATGAAACCCCTTCCGTGCCGGTTGGGATTTGGCGGGTTCTGCCGGTCAATGGCCCGCTGGAGCGCGGCCAGATCGTCAGCGTGTGTCCGCCGCCAACCGGTGTCTTCCTGGAGGCGAAAGCACGGGGCTATTTGTCTGAGGGCTCTTGTCCTGGCGGGCTCGAGCCCATGTTGAAGCCCATTGCCGCGCTCGAGGGCGACGCCGTTGAACCGACAGGCGACGGCTTACGCGTCAACGGCCGGCTTCTTCCTTCTTCCGTAGCTTTCCCAGCCGATAGCAGGGGACGGTTGCTCCCGAAGGTCTTTGCCGTTCGGCTTGTGGTAAATAAAGGCGAGATGTTCCTCGTTTCCGGACATGGCCGAAGTTTTGATAGCCGGTACTTTGGCCCCTTGCCGCTCTCGGTCATTACAGGAGTCGCGGCACCCATATGGATCGCAAACTCGGATAAGTGAGGGTCACGCGAAAAAGTGACGCTTGGGTTCAGTGCTCTCCCGGGGGCTGCCATCGGGACAGGTCTCATACACAAGCAGACGTTGATGCCTTCTGTGGGCTTGTGGGCAACAGATATCTGTTGCTTGATTAGGAACGGACATCTCGCGACGTTGAGCGGACAGCGCCCATATTGATGGTTCCGGATGCCGCAATCTTTGCGAGGAACGCGCTGCAGGTGGCAATCAGTGATGACGCCGGAGCGTGATTGTCCGCTTCCGCTCCGCCGCCATCTTAACGGCGCACCCGTGGCCTCACCTTCTCGCGCAGTTCCTCATGAATATCGAACTGCACCCCGGCTTCGACCTCCAAGGTCACCGCAACGGCAAAGCGGATATCGATATCCGGACTAAGCGCTCCACCGCTTGCGTCCTGGCATTGCACCCGGATCGGCACGGTCTCGCCGTCCTCGTAGGCCGGGCTCGCAAGCCGTTTATGGATGAGACGGCGCGACCAAACCGTGCCACGACCAATCATCCGTTCGTCGGGTCCGGATGCTTGCATCAAAAGTCCCCACCCCGCGTCCTTGTCTTCGTCCTCGCCGTCAATGTTGTCAGAGGCCATAGCCTGTAGGGAGGCAAGGCGGTAACGCGCTCGGGTACTGTCCGTCGGTGAGAACCATGCGAGCGTCACGCGCATGGAGCGTCCGACACGTTGTCCCGATAAAGCTGGCGGAAGCGGAAGGTGGAAAATGCGTGCCTGATCTTTGCGAAGATCACTCAAGGCCACAAGGGTGACGCCGTTAGCCGGCGATTCCACCATACGAGCCACAGAGAGGTGGCCATGCCCATAATGGCGGCACACATCCTCCTTCGCCCGGACATGCGCCCTTGATCCCAATTCCTCCAACACCGCTGCCGCATGGGCAATGGCTTCCTCGGACCAATCGGCCGCATTGATGCTAAGCGCACGCGTTAGAAGGGCGCGGTCGCGCCGCGAAAGATCACGGTCAGCATAGGGTCCCCCCTCTTCCTGCAGAGCTCCCGCGCACTGCAAAATGGCTCGGGATGTGAGGGCGGCTGCACAACTGGTCCCTCGTGTGCGGCGCATACCCCTTCGGGCTTCGATGCGCGGCGAGGCCACCACGAGACCGTTTTCTCGGTTCACAAGCGTGAGGTTGGCATTGGGAGCGCCGCCCCCCGCGCGAAATTCGTGAACACCGCCCGTCTCCAACAGATCCGGCTTGATGCTTCTAAACGGACCCAGGCCAAGGGCTGCGGTCACCGCAGGAAGCCGATGGCCATCCGCATGCAAGGCGACGATGTCATGCGCCGCAGGAATGGGCGCGGCGTTCGTCCGGTCTTCCGAGATCGCTCCTACGGTCAATCCATTCAATGCCTCCGCAGGCGACAACAGGGAGCGCGCGTAGGCAGCATTTCGCAACGCCGAGCGCACAGCCTTCCTTCGTCCTTGGTCGTCCATCGCCAGAAAATCCGGCAGCAACGTTGGGTCAAGCGTCAACGCATCGAGGATGTTGCCGGACGAAATCACGAAGAGAACGCCATGTTCGTAGGCCCACCAGTCTAGGAGCCTGGCAAGAGCACTAATGCGTCCGCCGAAACGCATCTCGTGAATGCCGATGGAAAGGTTGACGACAAACACATCCGGCGCCAGCGCGGCATTGCCTATGAACATCCGGGTCAAGGCCACATGCAGAAGATCCACAAAAAGCATGTCATCCGGAGACCGGCCCCCCTTATCCGTGTCCACGACGATCGGAACGCAGAGAAGGCGGGAGTTCTCAAGTGCAACGCCATCCGCCTCCAGATCACCGCGCAAGATCAACGAGGCCATGCCGGTTGCATGAGACCGCTGGCGCACCTGAGATCGGCCCACAAGATTGTGAATATCTTCAATCACCACACCGCCATCGAGGGCCGGGTGCGCGGCAACAGGCGTGCCATCTAAAAGCGCGCCAAGAATGGGCATGTCGTCCGCGAACGCCTCACGATCGGGAAGGTCTCTCCTCAATTCCTCACCCGCCTCTGGGAGAGCTTGAGCGATCGTCTGCGGCAGAATGAACTGTACGCCGCGCACCCAGCCTAATCCGTCGGGGTTGCTGGGATCGGCCAGAAGGTCACGCACGGCGCGCGCGGGTAAACGCGCGAGCAACGCCTCATACACAAAGCCCCGTCCGGCGATGGAACTACTTGCACCAATCGCGCCGCCAAGTTCCGTAATCTTGGCATGTGCTTCCTCGCGCCATCTGCGCCGGTCATCCGCGCTGGCGGAGGGCCAGATCTCGAATTCCATACGTATAACATCGTCGTCGGCAATGCCTTCCAGCCGCTTTTCGATAGTCTGCCGGGCACCCAACGGAAAGCGATCCTCTGGACCCCATGGGCGCAGATCCAGCAATCGATCGAAGAGTTTCCACCAGGGGGCTGCGCCATCGGGCGGGTCTTGATCGGCTTGATGGGCGTCCCAAAGCCTTACGATTTGCGCCGCCGATGCTAGGGTGGGCATCGTGGCATAAAGCGTCTGGGGAATGCTCGCGCTACCACGCGCTGGCTCGAACCCTTCTGGAAACGCTTCGACGTCATCGCCATCGACTTCAGCAATCACCTCGAGCCCTACGGCGCGCGCCGCACGTGCAAAGCCCTGAATGTTACCCGCTGTCTCAAACACCAGCGCGCGCTCGGGCGCGATTCCCGTCGGATCTTCGGCAAGCTCAAGGGGTTGCTGCACAAGCCGCGACAGCTCGACGAACCGCGGACCCAAGCGTTCGCCCTGACGCCGTCGGCCGGGCCCACGAGGCTGCGGAATGGTCGGCGGCTTCTTTTTCTTGCGTCGCGCCGGCCGTGGATCAGGCAGACGCAGTATCGGCCGTTCCCTCGCCATCTTCTATTGCCCCGGCAGCGTTGCGTTCGCGCCAGGCCCGAACGCGGTCGTCAATGACCGCGCGCAGTGAGATCGAGCCCTGTCCAAGGACAAAGCGGCGGCGAACATCAAGAAAGAAATTCTCGGCATCGGAGTAACTTTGCGGCTCAATGGCCCCGGCAAGCCGCTTGGCGGTATAGCCCGGAGTGTCCCCTAACGAACGCAACTGATCCGTGACGTAAGCGATTAATTGCTCTTCACCGGGCTTGTCGAGAACAAGGCGGGCCTGGAAACGTCGCCATGTGGCGCGGTCCAGCAACTCTGGATGATTCGTAGCGGCCACCAAAACACAATACGACGGCAGATCATCGAGCTGAAGCAGAAGTGTCGTCACCACGCGCTTGATTTCACCAGTTTCGTGGAGATCACCGCGCTCCTTGCCGATCGCATCAAACTCATCAAAAAAGAGAACGCACGGTTCGGTTCGGACAAAGTCGAACAACCGCCGCAAGCGTTGCGCCGTTTCGCCAAGATAACTCGTCACAACCGCGTCGTAGCGCACCGTGAAGAAGGGCAGCGCAAGCTCATAAGCGATGCTGTCGGCTAGTGATGTCTTGCCGTTGCCGGGAGGTCCCACCAGCAAGATGCGATGACGAGGCTCGAGCCCATGCGCTCGAAGAACATCCGCGCGCCGCTGCTCCTCAATCAACTCTTCACAGAGGGATCGAGTCGCCTTTGAGAGGTAGAGTTCTTCCATCGGGCGTCTGGGGTCACGCCTGAGTATACCCATCGTGCCATCAGACGGGCGCGCGACAGACAGCTGCTTCGCAGTGACCGGTTTGATCGACGCCTCCAGTGCGCGCGTGATGCGATCGGCAAATCCACCATGCCGCTTGGCGCGTTCATCAGCAGCGAGCGCCTCTACCGTCGTGCGCAACGCTGCCGTGTCGCCGCTCGCGCCAGCTTTCACGAGATTGATAAGAAGGTCACTTCGCGCCATAGCATTCCGTAGTCCAGGCCTTTAGGCCTATGGTATTCAAGCCCCGATTTTCGATTTTTAGCACGGATAGTCCATAAAGTCGCTCCGAATCAGTCCTCTGTGGCACGGGCGCCGCCCGCTTTAGTCAGCGAATATTTCGTAATTGCGCATGCATCTGGCTGCGGCACGGCGCTGCTTCGCGGCTGATCGCGATAGTCGCTGTCCAAATGTACAGCAGACATTTTCAGAGGCGTGCGGAGCGTCCTCCTTCGGTGGTGGCGCATGTCTGGAATCTCTGCGCTGCCGAATTGGCTTGCTAATGCAAGCAAACATTGAGGGTTAGGGTCTAACAGGCCGCTGAAATAGTCGGCCGACGGGAAGGATCTTCCGTTTCCGAGAATTTCCGGGGCTGTGTGCCCTGCCGGGCCGTCGTTCCTCGGTCTCAGGCGGCGAGCA
>NZ_JAHFZG010000023.1 GCF_018619475.1 Rhodomicrobium sp. Az07 | reverse complement strand
GATCCGCTCGTCTCGTCCATCCCGCGCATCATCACCCCCGCCGTTACCGTGCTGAGGGTGAATCATGTTCTCAAACCGCTGTCGAGACAGGAGTATTTCAGCAGCCTGCTAGATGTCGGGGTGACTGGCGCTACCGGTGCCACAGGCGCGACGGGCGCAACGGGTGCTACCGGCGCAACGGGTGCTACCGGTGCCACGGGCGCAACCGGTGCTACAGGCGCAACTGGCGCGACGGGTACCACAGGCGCGACGGGTGCCACGGGTGCTACAGGCGCAACTGGCGCAACTGGCGCGACGGGTACCACAGGCGCAACGGGTGCTACCGGCGCGACCGGTGCAACCGGCGCTACCGGCGCAACGGGTGCTACTGGCGCAACGGGTGCTGCCGGCGAGACGGGTGCCACGGGTGCTACTGGCGCTACGGGCGCTACCGGCGAGGCGGGTGCAACCGGCGCTACCGGCGCTACCGGCGAGACGGGTGCTACCGGCGCAACGGGCGCTACCGGTGCAACGGGCGCAACCGGCGACACGGGTGCTACTGGCGCGACGGGTGCTACCGGCGACACGGGTGCTACCGGCGCGACGGGTGCTACGGGCGCAACCGGCGACACGGGTGCTACCGGTGCCACGGGCGCAACGGGTGCTACCGGTGCTACGGGCGCTACCGGCGACACGGGTGCTACAGGCGCAACGGGCGCGACAGGCACTGGCGCGACAGGTGCTACTGGCGCAACGGGTGCTACCGGTGCCACGGGCGCTACGGGTGCTACGGGTGCTACCGGTGCAACGGGCGCTACAGGCGCAACGGGTGCTACCGGCGCTACGGGCGCTACGGGTGCTACGGGTGCCACAGGTGCTACTGGCGCTACCGGCGCAACGGGTGCTACGGGTGCTACCGGTGCAACGGGTGCTACCGGCGCGACCGGTGCAACCGGCGCTACGGGTGCTACCGGTGCCACAGGCGCTACCGGTGCTACGGGTGCTACCGGCGGTGCTACGGGTGCTACCGGCGCAACGGGTGCTACCGGCGCTACGGGCAAGCCCGGCAAGCATTGCAAGCCCGATCACTGCAAGCCCGATCACGGCAAGCCCGATCACTGCAAGCCCGATCACGGCAAACCCGGTCACGGCAAACCCGATCACGGCAAACCCGATCATGGTCACAGCTCGAAAGGCAATGATCACGGGTTCGGCAAGCAGGAGCAATCGCCCTTCAAGCACGTCTCCACGAGCGACCGCCCGACCTTTATCTCGGGCTCGGCCAAATCTTATGGAGGCGCTGGAGAAACCGCCAAGGGCGGCGCCGGTGGCGACAACCACCTTCAGAGCATCGCGAAACAGGCAAACGCGTCTCTGCGGCCCACGGATGTCGCACCGAAGAGTGTCGCGTCGTTGCTTGGTAACCACAAGAACGGCTCAGACATCAAAGCGGGTGGCTTCTTCAAGGACAACGGCAATTCAGGTTCGTTTAACCCGATCAGCCTGAATAACCAGACACATCAGCTGTCCTTGCCCAAGCACTAATACAAAAGAGAGGAGATCGGCCATCCGGCCGATCTCCTCATTTGCATGACCAGAAGCGTTTCTCCTTGAACAGCTCACAGAGTGATCGAGATGAATTTCGTGCCACCTGCCAATATTCTGCCCGCGGCCAATCAGCTGTTGCACGTCGCTTCCGCTGGCGAGCCTGGCGGGAAGGCCGCTTCCAACGGGCAGGGCACCAATGCTCTGCATGCTCGGATAGTCGCCGCCACTCATGTCGCGCGCTATCACGGCATCGATCCCGACCCCACAGGGGTAAGGCCCAATGCTGACAGTGCCGCTCCCTCATCGGCTGCGCTTGTGGAATGGCTCCGCCAATACGGCCTTTGGGCTCGCGCCGTCCGCCTCAGCTTCGGTCAGTTGATGAAAATCGACAACCCGGCACCGATCTTGCTGCTGCTCTCTGACGGCGGCGCCGCTGTCGTTGTCGGTCGCAATCATGAGCACGGCGTCCTTCTGGTGCGCGATCCGCTGGCACCTTCGACGAAGCCGCCTACGCCGATCGACGAACTCCGGCTCAAGCAGGTTTGGGATGGGGCTACGCTGCTCGTGCGCGCCTCCCGCGGCGAGAGCGAGGATGAGAGGCCATTCGATCTCGGCTTGCTCACTCGTATGGTCTGGGGTGAGAAATCCATTTTGCGCGACGTGGCGATCGGCTCCATTACCATCACCATCCTCAGCGTGCTCCCCGTCCTGATGATCATGACGACGCTGAACACGGTCGTCATGTATCAGAGCATGAATACGCTCACGCTGATCGTCGTCGTGCTTCTGATCGCGCTCGGTTTCGAAATGCTGATCGCCTGGTCTCGGCGAATGCTGCTCGTCACACTCGCCACCCGGCTCGATACGAGGCTAAACCTTGCGATATTCAGCCGGCTGATGACGCTGCCCATCGACTTCTTCGAGCGCAATCAGGCCGGCGAGCTTTCCTACAAGGTGAGCCAGCTCTATCGCGTTCGCGAGTTCCTCACCGGCCGCATGATTACGACGTTCATCGACGTTGCCATGGTTCTGCTGTTGCTGCCCGTGCTTTTCTACATGGAAGCAACGCTCGCCTGGACAGTGTTGGCGGCGGCGAGCTGCATCACCCTAATCATATGGGCCTTTCTCCGGCCGCTCGCGGATCTGACGGGCAAGATCATCCAGGCAGAGTCGGACAAGGGCTCCACGCTGGTCGAGAGCATCTACGGCATCCGCACAGTCAAGTCGCTGTGCCTCGAATCCACCCGTGCCGCGGAATGGGATCAGCGAATCGCGACGGTCGGCGATCTCAACATGCGGATGGGCAAGCTCAGTAACTGGCCCATGGTGCTCGTGATGCCGTTCGAGAAATACACACAGGCGGGCGTGCTGGCGCTCGGCGCGTATCTCGCGATGACATCGAACAACCCGTTGTCTCTCGGCGGGCTGATCGGCTTCATGATGCTTGGCGGCCGCGTCGCCGGCCCGCTGGTTAATCTGGCGCGTCTGCTTCAGGACGTCCAGGAAGCGCGGCAAGCGCTGTATCAGGTGGGGTGGGTTCTCAACCGGCCGACCGAGAAGCGGGCGCTTACTCACGGATTGCGTCCGAAACTCGAAGGCGCGATCAGCTTCGATGAGGTGAGCTTCAAATATGAGGGAAGCAAATCGCCCGCACTCGACAACATCAGCTTTTCCATAGAGCCCGGCATGATGCTGGGTGTGGTGGGGCGTTCGGGGTCGGGCAAATCCACCGTCACCCGCCTGCTCATGGGCATCAGCCCTGAATATTCCGGCGCGATCAAGATCGATGGAATCGAACTGCGGGACATCAACCTCCGTCATCTGCGCCAGAGCTTCGGGGCGGTGCTGCAGGACAACTTCCTGTTCCGCGGCTCGGTGAAAGACAACATTCTGGCCGGGCGGCCCGGTCTGAGCTTCGAAGACGCCGTGCGCGCGGCGAGGCTTGCCGGTGCCGAGGAGTTCATCGAGCGCCTGCCACAGGGTTATGAGACCTGGATCCAGGAGGGTTCCACCAACCTCTCCGGCGGCCAGCGCCAGCGTCTCGCCATCGCCAGGGCACTGATCGCCGATCCGAAGCTGCTGATCCTCGACGAGGCAACTTCCGCGCTCGATCCGGAAAGCGAGGCGCTCATCAACGCCAACCTTCAGCGCATGGCTCGTGGCCGTACGATGGTGATCATTTCCCACCGTCTCTCGTCGCTTGTCGAGTGTGACAAGACCCTCGTCCTCGACCGCGGGAAGGTCGTCGATATCGGTCCGCATCGCGAGTTGGTAGAGCGCTGCGCCATCTACCGCCACCTCTGGCTTCAACAGAACCGCCACACCGATTACCAAGGAAAAGCCCATGCCGCTCCTGCTCCCTCGTTTATCCAAGTCGGCTAAGGCAAAGCGGGCCGAAAGGAGCCCGCTGCCGCTTGCTGCCCTCGAATTCGAGAGCCCCTCGGCCGCGATCATCGCGAAGCCGATTCCAAGGCTGTCGCGCGCGACGAACCTTTTCGTCTTCCTGCTGGTGGTCTCCACGGTCACTGCCAGCGGACTGATACAGATCGACAAGATCGTGTCGGCCAGCGGCAAGCTGGTCGCCGACGCGCCGAATATCGTCGTCCAGCCCTTCGATCATTCCATCGTCGAGAGCATCAATGTGCGAAAGGGCGATATCGTTCGCAAGGGCCAGTTGCTCGCCCGCCTTAACCCGACGATCAGCGCGGCCGACCTCACTTCGATGAAGGATCAGCTCGATTCGCTCACCGCCAAGGCAGCGCGGCTCGAAGCACAGACTGCGGGCAAGGATTACGTGCCCGATCCGGCCAACTCTCACTCCACGTTGCAAGCCGCGATCTTCTATCAGCAATTTCGAGCGTACAAATCCTCGCTCGAAGCGCACGATCAGAAGATCAATCAGTATCGTACCGAAATGGACGGCAGCAGTGCGCAGGCCGATCACTATCGCAAGCGCCTCGGCCTCGCAGCAAATGTCGAGGGCATGCGCCAGGAGCTTCAGAACCTCCAGGTCGGCAGCAGGCTGAATACGATCCTGGCCACGGACGCCAGACTGAACATGGCGGTTGCGCTTTCCCAGACGGAGTCGGAAAGCGCGCAAGCGGGCCGGAAACTCGCCGCCGAGGAAGCTGAACGGGAAGCCTACGTAAATCGCTGGAATGCCCAGCTCTCGCAGGAACTCGCCGATACGCGCCGCAAGCTGGCGCAGGCACGCCAGGACTTCACCAAGGCCAATTTGCATAATCAGCTGGTGGTGCTGACCGCACCGCGCGACGCGGTCGTGTTGTCGGTGGCGAAGATCTCGGTCGGCTCGGTCGTCACAAGTGCCGAACCGCTGATGCAGCTTGTGCCGCTCGACGCGCCGCTGTCGGTCGAGGCGGACATTTCCGGCATAGACAGCGGCTATGTTCGCCCCGGGGACGAGGTAACGATCAAGTTCGACACGCTGCCCTTCCTGCAATACGGCAGCGCGCGCGGCACCGTTCGTTTGATCAGCGCGGACAGCTTCAGTCCTGAAGCGCTGCCTCAGGAAGGTGGCTCCACGCTTCCGAACCGCCCCCGCACCCTCTATTACAAGGGCTACATTTCTCTCACCGAAATGATGCTGCACGACACGCCGCCCGGCTTCCGGCTGATGCCTGGAATGCCACTCACTGCGGATGTCAAGGTCGGCACACGCTCCATACTCACATATTTCGTCTCCAAGATTCTTCCGATTGCCCACGAAAGCATGCGCGAGCCGGGAGCCTGACCAGCATGATCGAACTGAGTATCCTGCATAAGGCGCTGGACCGCCTCTTTGCACGCTCACCGAAACGGGCGAAGGCGCGCGCCGAACGCCTTTCGAAGGTGGCTCCGGAACGCGCACTTGCGCTCTTTATAGCCGCAGCCGAAGCGCGCGACAGCGAAGCGGCTTTTATTGTCGGCGAGCACTATCTTGAGGGCAAGGGGGCGCTACAGCATCCCGTCTCGGCGGCGCGATGGTATCAATTGGCTGCCGAAGCCGGGCATGTCGGGGCGCAATGCCGCCTCGCCGCCCTTCATCTGTTCGGCGTGCCTGAAGCCGCCGTCGAGGCCGGTGCGAGGCTGTTCGAGCCTACGGAGTCGGAGGCGCCCGATTATCATGCCGCCATGGTCTGGGCGAAGAAAGCTGCCGAGGCCGGTGCGCCGGATGCTCAGGCCATGCTGGCTTTCATTCTCTCCTCCGGCCCCGAAGACCTGCGCGATCCTGATGCGGCGTTCGAATGGTACCGCAAATCCGCCGAACAGGATTGTCCGCAGGGCCGGCTTGGCTACGCCATCGCGCTCATGCTTCGCGCCGATATCGCAGACAATGCACTTCTCGCACGCGATGAACTCCTGCGCGCTTCGGATGCGGGGCTACCCACCGCGCATTACTTGCTGGGCGCGGCTGCGGAGGGCGGAATTGGGACGGCGCTCGATGAAGCGGAGGCGCGGAGACGGTACACGCTCGCAGCCGAAGCTCATCTCACCGCCGCACAACTGAAGCTTGGCCTGATGCTGCTCGAAGGTCGAGGCGGACAGGTCGATACCTTGAATGGTGAAAGCTGGCTGCGCCGGGCCGCCGTCGCAGGCGAAAGCGACGCGGCAATGCACCTCGGTGAGCTTTATGCGCGTGGTGGCACGCTGCCGCCGAATTATATCGAGGCGGCGCACTGGTTCCGCACTGCGGCCGAACGCGGTCACCGGGCCGCTGCCAGGGCGCTCGGCACACTTTACCTCACAGGGGCGAGCGTGGCCCGCGACCCCGACGAGGCTGCGGCCTGGTTCAAGCGTGCCGCCGAGGCCGGGGACACCGGCGCTCAGGCAGACCTGGCGGCGCTGTTGCAGGCCGGTGGCGTTTCGACCATCGAAAGCGGGAGCCTGCCCATGCATCAATGGTTCGAGCGTGCCGCTGAACAAGGAGATCTTATCGGCGCGTTCAACTACGCGGTCTGCCTGGCCGAGGGCATCGGTGTGCCGCGCAACGACGCACGCGCCGCGTTCTGGCTGAAGCAGGCGGCCGACGAGGTGGTGAGCGCGCAATATTGGTATGGCCGCATGCTTGCCGATGGCCGTGGACTGGACCGGAACGATGGCGAAGCGGCCGTCTGGTTCGAAACCGCCGCCGAAGCCGGCTTGGCGGATGCGCAGGTTGCGCTCGCCGAGTTTTATCTCCAGGGCCGCGGCGTCCCGCGCGATCCGGAAGCCGCGTTGACCTGGTTTCGCTCTGCGGCGCAGTCGGGACACTCGGGCGCAATGTTCGCCCTCGGCACCATGCACAGCGACGGAGCCGACATCGAAACAGACCAGGACGAGGCACGGCGCTGGTTTGCCCGCGCGGCAGAGAACAAACATCCCCTCGCGGCCCTGATGCTCGCACGATATGCGGCGCAAGGGCTGGGCGGCCCAAAGGATATCGAAGCCGCGCGCTGCTGGTACGAACATGCAGCGTCTTATGGCGCGCCGGACGCAGCAGAGGAACTCGCCGCGCTCGACCTCAAGCCGGCTGAGGAAGCTGAAACGGAGGTGGATACTGAATTGATGGCGTGATCTCTCGCCATCGGTCGAGCAGCGAGTTGGTATTCACGGGCGGTTAGCGAGCATATTACGGAGTCGCACGGGCAATCGGCCGGGGGCCTTCAGCTCCGCACAGCTTTTCTCCCATAGATTGAGGTAGTGGTGGAGGGGAACCCCGCTCCGTCCCGGCCAACGGTTCAGCGCACCCATATCCGCGATCATGGTGGCGTCGCTCTGCAGCAGATCAAGCATGGTATAGACCGCGCCTGCGGCGGCTATAACACCGCCGTCCACATGGAGGGAAGCTTCATGGCTCTCGAACCAGGTGCGCAGCGAAGCCGTCTCGCCTTCCCCCTGCAACGCAACACGATAGTTGACAATCATCTTCTCCCGGTAGTCTCGGATGGAGTCAGCGAATGCGGCGTCGTTCGGGAAAGGAGGCGCATGCGCCCAAGCATCCGCAAGGAGCCCGAGGCCACGCAGGGAGAACGCCTCGACCAGAGCCTCCTCGATCCATTGGCAGGGGTTTCTGGGCTTTGCATCCGGCTGCCAACTGTTGCAGAGCACATGCCCGAGCTCATGGCCGAATTGATAGGCGAGTTTGCACCAGTCGCGGGTGCCGACACTGACGATGATCCAGCCGGTCCGCGGCGGGTTGGTGTGAAGCCATATCGAGGGCAGCGTTCCGGCATGGTTGTCGACCCGGAGTCTTTCCGGCTGACGATCAGAGACCAAGGCAACGCCCGCCAGACAGGCCCTGCGCATGCGCTCCAGCACCGCCGCCGCGTCCGTCGGCACGGACCCACCCCACTTGCCTCCAAGTTCCAACGGCGCATCGAGAACAGACACACTGTTGCAAATGGACCATGCCGGGGCGGTTTTCAACGGCAGCAGCAGGCTGCCCCCGAGCAGGAAGAGAAAGTGTCGCCGT
Organism: Rhodomicrobium sp. Az07; assembly: GCF_018619475.1. Lineage (GTDB taxonomy): Bacteria > Pseudomonadota > Alphaproteobacteria > Rhizobiales > Rhodomicrobiaceae > Rhodomicrobium. The sequence continues at coordinate 33,057 of NZ_JAHFZG010000023.1, read as the reverse complement.
CTCATGATCGGCCGGTGATGGGCATTTGCACCTCACTCAACTTCGGCTGAATCGCCGCCAGTGCGCTCCACCGAAGATTGCAATGAAAAACAAAAACCAGATAATTTGTTTGAACATGATCGTCAAGAACACGGCGCCCGGAATCCGGCGTTCCTCGACAGCGTGCGGCCTATCACACCGGAAAGACGTCTGACGCGAAAAACGAAAGGCCGCCTCCATATTGGTCGCATTTCAGCAACAGGCTTCTTTTAAGAGAATGCGTTACAAGCGTCGACAGAATCTACGGTAACAGGTCACTCCGCAGCCCGCGCCGCCACCTTCGCCTTGCCCTTCGGCGCGGGGCGGCGCCTGAGCAGTTCCTTCAGGAATTGCCCCGTATAGCTCGCCCCCGCCTCGGCGATGTCCTCCGGGCGGCCCTCCGCCACGATGCGGCCGCCGCCGTCGCCGCCCTCGGGGCCGAGGTCGATCACCCAGTCGGCGGTCTTGATCACTTCGAGATTGTGTTCGATCACCGCCACCGTGTTGCCGGCGTCCACAAGCTGGTGCAGCACTTCGAGCAGCTTCGCAACGTCGTGGAAATGCAAGCCCGTGGTCGGCTCGTCGAGGATGTACAGCGTCTTGCCGGTCGCGCGCCGCGACAGCTCCTTCGACAGCTTCACGCGCTGCGCCTCGCCGCCGGATAGCGTCGTCGCCTGCTGGCCGACCTTGATGTAGCCGAGGCCGACGCGTTGCAGCGTCTCCATCTTGTCGCGCACGGACGGCACCGCCTTGAAGAACTCGGCCGCTTCGTCCACCGTCATGTCGAGCACATCGGCGATGGACTTGCCCTTGAACTTGATGTCGAGCGTCTCGCGATTGTAGCGGTGGCCCTTGCAGACGTCGCACGTTACATAGACGTCCGGCAGGAAGTGCATCTCGATCTTGATGACGCCGTCGCCTTGGCACGCCTCGCAGCGCCCGCCCTTCACGTTGAACGAGAAGCGGCCTGGCAGATAGCCGCGCGCCTTCGCTTCCGGCAGGTTCGCGAACCAGTCGCGGATCGGGCCGAACGCGCCGGTGTAGGTGGCCGGGTTCGAGCGCGGCGTGCGGCCGATGGGCGACTGGTCGATGTCGATGACCTTGTCGAGGAATTCGATGCCGTCGAGCGCGTCGAACGGTTCCGGCGTCTCGCCGCCGCCGTTGAGCCGCCGCGACGCCGCCTTCTGGATCGTCTCGATAAGGAGCGTGGACTTGCCGCCGCCCGAGACGCCCGTGACCGCCGTGAAGCAGCCGAGCGGGATCGAGGCCGTGACGTCTTTCAGATTGTTGCCGCGCGCGCCCCGCACCGTCAGCATGCGGCGCTTGTCGATCTTGCGGCGCGCCGTCGGCAGCGGCACCTGGCGCTGGCCGGTGAGATATTGCCCGGTGAGGCTTTCGGGGTGCGCCTTGATGTCGGCGGGCGTACCTTCCGCGATCACGCGCCCGCCATGGACGCCGGCGCCGGGGCCGATGTCGACAACATGGTCGGCGGTGAGGATCGCGTCCTCGTCATGCTCGACCACGATCACCGAATTGCCGAGGTCGCGCAGGTGCTTCAGCGTATCGAGCAGCCGCGCATTGTCGCGCTGATGGAGGCCGATGGACGGCTCGTCGAGCACATAGAGCACGCCCGTCAGCCCGGAGCCGATCTGCGAGGCGAGCCGGATGCGCTGGCTTTCGCCGCCCGACAGCGTGCCCGAGTTGCGCGACAGCGCGAGGTAATCGAGGCCGACATCGTTCAGGAAGCGCAGCCGCTCGCGGATTTCCTTCAGGATGCGCGTCGCGATCTCGTTCTGCTTCGCCGTGAGCTTGCCGGAGAGCGTCGCGAACCAGTCGTTCGCCGCCTTGATCGACAGGCGCGACGCTTCGCCGATATGCAGGCGATCGATCTTCACCGCGAGCGCCTGCGGCTTCAGGCGGAAGCCGTTGCATTCCTCGCAGGGCTGGTTCGACTGGTAGCGCGAAAGCTCCTCGCGCACCCATTGGCTGTCCGTTTCCTTCCAGCGCCGTTCGATATTCGTGACGACGCCCTCGAAGGCTTTGCGCGTGGTGTAGGTGCGCATGCCGTCGTCATAGGTGAACGCGATCACCTCGCCGCCCGAGCCGAACAGAATCGTGTCCTGCACCTTTTTCGGCAGCTTGCTCCACGGCGTTTCCATGGAGACGTTGAAGTGTGCGGCGATGGCGTCGAGCGTCTGCGTGTAATAGGGCGAGGTGTTGCCGGTGCGCGCCCATGGCACGACGGCGCCCTTGCGCAAGGAGAGCGACTGATCCGGCACGACGAGTTGCGGCTCGAATTTCAGCTCCGTGCCGAGGCCGTCGCATTTCGGGCAGGCGCCGAACGGGTTGTTGAACGAGAAGAGGCGCGGCTCGATCTCGTCGATGGTGAAGCCCGAGACCGGGCAGGCAAAGCGCTGCGAGAAGGTGATGCGGCGCGGCTCATCCGCTTTCGGCGCGGATTTCTTCTTCTTGCCGCCGCCCGCTTCCGGCTCCGCCTTGGGCGCGTCCGCGAATTCCACGATGGCAATGCCGTCCGCGAGTTCCAGCGCCGTTTCGAAGCTGTCCGCAAGCCGTGCGCCGATGTCGCCGCGCACCACGATGCGGTCCACGACCACGTCGATGTCGTGCTTGAATTTCTTGTCGAGCGCCGGCGCGTCCGGGATTTCGTAGAACGTGCCATCGATCTTCACGCGCTGGAAGCCGCGCTTCTGGAGGTCGGCGAGTTCCTTGCGATATTCGCCCTTGCGGCCGCGGATCATCGGCGCGAGCAGGTAAAGCCGCGTGCCCTCGGGCAATTCCAGCACGCGGTCCACCATCTGGCTGACGGTCTGGCTCTCGATGGGAAGCCCGGTCGCGGGCGAATACGGCACGCCGACGCGCGCCCACAAAAGGCGCATGTAATCGTAGATTTCCGTGACGGTGCCGACGGTGGAGCGCGGGTTGCGGCTCGTCGTCTTCTGCTCGATGGAGATGGCGGGCGACAGGCCATCAATCAGATCGACGTCCGGCTTCTGCATCATCTCCAGGAACTGGCGCGCATAAGCCGACAGGCTTTCGACATAGCGGCGCTGGCCCTCGGCATAGATGGTGTCGAAGGCGAGGCTCGATTTGCCGGAGCCGGACAGGCCCGTGATGACCACGAGCTTTTCGCGCGGAATGTCGAGCGAGACGTTCTTGAGGTTATGCTCGCGCGCGCCGCGTATCGCGATATGTGTCTGTGTCATGCTAATCTTATAATGAAGTGCTTGCGCCGTGATTGGCACAGACAGCTTTGCGCTTCTTATAAAGTCTAGTTTTCAGTAACTCTTTCCAATTTGCGTTAGACATATTGTTAAAAATAACTCCTTCAAGATCCGATGGTCTTTCAAAGTTTGGAAAAATCTTAGAAGGGGGTTTGTATAGAACAAAAACATCTTCCCAGCCAAGTTTTCCATAGAAAAATCCTAGCTCGAGTATGACATTTTGGCGAGCCCGAAATTGTAGAGATTTCTCGCCAACACCGTCAGCATGATATTGATCACAAAAACTGCCGTAATCGTCTCCCGTTATCAGCACTACTGCGAAATTGGCTTCATTCGCATGTTTAAAAAATCGCTGCATCAAGGACGTATCGTCTCCTCCCATTCTCGTCATGATCACGGGATTGATGCCAATTGATTTCAAATACACCTCAACCTCGTTTAAGGCACTCTCATCGCGGCCATGCACCACGAATACGGAGTTACTGTCGGTTTCGTTGTTGCCAAGCTGTCGCAGTTCCTTCGCTTTAGCTTCAGACACTCGGTCAGCAAATTCGCTCAAAGCCGCAGGATTGGTTTTTTGCTCTTTTGCACGCAGCAGCACTGAAACTATATGCGCAATGACTTTTTCGATTTCGGTTGGCTTGTCCGAAGATAGCTGTATGCCGTGTCTATCCCGCACAGGGGGGGGAAGAGTTGAAAGGTCGACGTCGTAGAAGATTGGGAATATGGGTATGCCCAATTCTGACACGGCTTCTAATTCTAGGGTGATAAAATCAGAGTGAATTGAATTATTGGAAACGATAGCGACAATCGCGTCCGAAGATTTTATATTATTTGTAATTTCCTCAACGAAATTTTGTCCTGCTCGAAGGTCTATGTCCATGAAAACTTTAATGCCATGTCTTTGCAAGCGACTGTAAATCAGTTTTGCAATCATGAGATCTTTACGACTATACGATATGTATACCTTCATTGTTAGCTCCAGAAATTCGATTGATACCCGGCTTCTGCATCATTTCAAGGAATTGGCGCGCATAGGCCGACAGGCTTTCGACATAGCGGCGCTGGCCCTCGGCATAGATCGTGTCGAAGGCGAGGCTCGATTTGCCGGAGCCGGACAGGCCCGTGATGACCACGAGCTTTTCGCGCGGAATGTCGAGCGAGACGTTCTTGAGGTTATGCTCGCGCGCGCCGCGTATCGCGATATGTGTCTGTGTCAAGGAATTCCTGTCCCTGCGCGTTCTGCCGCAGGTTATAGCGCCTTAACTCGGCCCGGTCGCGCGGAATTTAAAGGGGAGTGGGCTGGTTCACCGCTACCGCATCAATGTTTCGATCGACTATGAGGTTCGTGGTGCTTGGGAGATCCTTCAGCGCACCTCCGATGGCAACGGCAAGTTGCGGGCGAATGGTGTCGAACTCGAAGGTGTCTTCGTCTTCGATAATCTCTGGAGCACGCGCTACGTAATTCCCGGGCAAGCCGGGATCGGCCAAGAGAGCCCGCACCATGGGTAGCGAATTTCCGCCCCCGGTCAGCATGATTTCGATTGGCGGTTCGAGGCCGTTTGCAGACCGATAGGCTTGCGCGCATTGCTTCGCTTTCAGAAGGCTCTGTCTGAACCGTTCACGCAGGATTTCCGCAAAATTCTGTACCTCTGGACGGCTCAAGAACTTGTCGAGCGAGATATTCAATAGACGGTCGTCGATTTCAAGCTTCAGGGTTCTTTCGGCAAAAAGTATTTCCTTATTCTGGCGGCCCTGATTTGTCAGTCTCCTTGTGATGCCGCGAGATGTCTGATGCCCTTCGAGATAACCGGCTTCCGACAGGATGAAACGGATCAGTTGCATATCGAGGAAGTCGCCAGCTCGCGTAAGGATGTGCGACCCGCCGTTAACCTCCGCCATTGTTTTTTGCCCTTGCACAGGGGTCATGAATGCGCCGAAATCGGACGTGCCGCCCCCGATATCCGCCACGACGACAAGACGCCGGCCAGGTCTGCGATTTGTATTCGCTGCGACAGCGGTGGCTTCCGGAACCGAAATCCGGTTGTATCGCCCGACGACGAACATGTTCGAGCTGATGGTTTTGTTCTTTTTTGCCTGCCTGACGTTCTCGTTCGCCTGCTCAAGGGCGGCCAATGCGCTGTTCAAGTCGAGGCCCCCGCTGTCGGAAATAGCCGATCCGACGATGTCCGCTATGGCAAAACCGTGCTCCACAAGGTCGCGAAGCAGGATTTCTCCGTCCCTAGCCCGTTTGGGCTCCCAGGCGGGACGAGCGACGCGCAGCGGAATCGGCCACGGAAGGCACTCCGCATGGGCCTGCTCGGCGGCCCGATGCAAGAGGTATGCGATGAAAAGACGAAGCAGCGTTCGCGCGCTGAAAAAACCGGTCGGATCGATTTCTTTCAAAAGGCGTGCATCGTAATCGTCGATGTCGCAGGTACTGAGATATTCCTTCGGCGACCGGAAAGCGTCGCGCGCAGTTCCCAGCGCGCGCAACGCTTCGCGCTCCGCCTCTGCTCCGAACAGGACCGCCTTGTCGGTGACGTAAAGAACCGACGGAAGCAACCATTCCCGTGCGCTCGACTGGCCGTATCCGATGGCTAGCGGGCGGATATCCTCGCTCTTCAAATCGTCGCGGTCCACTGCCCGAACCATCGCGAATTTCGAATACGAAGTTCCGAAATCGACGCATCCGATCCAACTCTCATCGCGAGGGCAATGAAGAAGCGTCATGAGTTCCTCACATAATCAATAACTTAATAAATCTGCTCTACGAAGCCCGGCTGTACGACAATATTTTCCTGTCCCTGTCTGCGTATGACGATAGATTTTCGAACTCTCACGGGATCGCCGGGCGACAGGTCGTCGTCGGTGAGATGAAAGACCGGGTCGAAAGCGGTCAGCGCGCCCACCTCTCCTTCGAGGACAAGCGCGCGTTTGCGTCCGGCGAGGCGGATAGCCTGAAAAATAAGCTCTGCGGAGAGTTCGGCGTTCTCGACCTCATCGCCTAAGCTGCCGTTAGCAGCGGTTCGCAACCGCGAAAGAGAGCGATCGAATACCGGCATATCCTGTAGAGAGCGTGCAATATATTCGTCCGCTTCGAGCCAGTCTGTTGGGCGCGGGCCAATGGGTGGGTGGCCGTCCCCCGTCAAAGCCTCCTCAAGCGGAAGCCCGAGCCGCTTCGCCAGGCGGCCAATCGCGCCAAGCGCCGCGTAAAGCGGAGCGTCAGCAGCACCTCTTGGCTTTGCTCCTGCGGTATACTCCCCGAGCCACTCCCACCCCGCCGAAGTGAGCGAGTATGTAATCGGGTTCCAGTCGACCTCGATCAGCCCGAGAGAGTGCAGCTTATCACGGTGCCGCTTTTCAGCGGTCAGTCCGTGTGCCTTCTTAAATTCGGTCTGCGTCACAGGCTTGCCCTGCGCCATCAAAATAACGAGGACGCCGCGTTCCACGGGCGTAAGAGCTTTCTCTGCCATGGAGATAATTAAGCACTACCTGGAAGAATTGTCGAGGGCTTCAGCGTAGCCACGGAAAGAGGGGCGTGCAAGCCATCCGCCGCCGCCAAGGAAGTCTGGCCGCTCTGGCGACGAACGCGCAAAAGTCCTGGATCTAGCCGAACGCACCGCATGCCACCGCGGGTCCGGTGACGGCGGGCGGCTCGGTATCGCGCGCGCTCGGTCTCTCGGCGACGCGGGCATACCAGTCGAGAATATGCGGCGACGCCTCCAGCAGCGCCGCGCTTTCCGGCTTAAGCCGCATGAACCACATCACCGGAAAAAGCATCATGTCGGAGAGGTTGAACGCATCGCCCGAGAGATAGCGGCTTGTCGCAAGGCGCTCGTCGAGCACCGCAAAGCATTTGCGCATCTTCGGCAGAAGTGCCTCGATGGTGGCGGCGTCGGGGTTGCCGTCCGGCGCGGCGAGGTAGGCGCTGATATATTGCCGCGCAAGCACCGGATCGATGGTGGTCATGACAAGAGCGATCCATTGCTCGGTGATCGCCGCGCCGCGAGCGTCGCGCGGCACGAGCGGCGGACCGTCGAACGCGCCATCGATATAGGTGCAGATCGCGCGGCTCTCGAACAGCACGAGGTCGCCGTGACGCGCGCATGGCACGAGGCTGAAAGGGTGGATCGCGGCCACTTCGGGATCCGTCGGCCGCACAACGGTCTGGGTGTAAGGAACGCCCTTTTCGCGGGCGGCCATGCAGACGCTGCGGACGAAATTGCCCCACGGCGCGCCGATGATTTCGAGGTCTGGCTTGTCGCTTGTCGCCATGTCTGGGCACCTCTCCGCTGCCGGTCGTTCGATGTGCAACAGTCAGCCTGCGTCGGAGTTCCCCTATTGCAGGTCAACGATGCGAGATCGCGACGGCTTCGGCGCGGCATGGCTCGGGGTAGCGCTTTGAGATAGCATCAAGGGAAAGGCAAACGATCCGCGCCCACGAACGGAACAAAGCGCCAAGGGGGAACCATGAACGAAAGCACCGACGCCATCGTCATCGCATCCGCCGTGCGGACGCCCATCGGCGCGTTTCAGGGCGCGTTCGCGAGCCTCGCCGCGCCCGAACTCGGCGCGGCGGCGCTTCGTGCGGCGGTGGAGCGCGCAGGGTTGCCCGCATCCGAAATCGATGAGGTCGTCATGGGCTGCGTGCTCGGCGCGGGCGTCGGACAGGCACCCGCGCGGCAAGCCTCGCTTCGCGCCGGACTGTCGGTTTCGGCTGGCTGTACCACGATCAACAAGGTGTGCGGCTCGGGCCTAAAGGCGGTGATGCTCGGCCACGATCTTATCGCTGCGGGCAGCGCGCGCGTGGTCGCCGCTGGCGGCATGGAGTCTATGACGAACGCGCCGTATCTTCTGCCAAAGGCGCGCGGCGGCCAGCGTCTCGGCCACGACCGCATTCTCGACGCGATGGTCTTCGACGGCCTGGAGGATGCCTACGCGCCTGAAACCAAGGGGCGGCTGATGGGCACCTTCGCGGAGGACTGCGCGGGCGCATACGGCTTCACGCGGGAGGCGCAGGATGCTTACGCCGTGGCATCGGCGACAAGGGCGCGCGCGGCAGTCGAGGGCGGCGCGTTCGATTGGGAGACGGCGCCTGTCACGGTCGAAGGCCGCAAGGGCGCGTTGAAGGTGGAGCGCGACGAGACGCCGGGCCGCATCGACATCGCGAAAATTCCCACGCTGAAGCCTGCCTTCCGTGAGGGTGGCTCCGTGACGGCCGCGAATTCCAGCTCGATCTCGGATGGCGCGGCCGCCGTCACCTTGATGCGCCGCTCGACGGCGGAGGCGAAAGGCGTCGCGCCGCTGGCAACGATCCTCGGCCACGCGACCTATGCCGGGGAGCCGCGCCTGTTTCCGAACGCGCCCGTCCACGCGATCCGAGCGCTCCTGAGCAAACTCGGCTGGGAGGCAGGCGACGTCGACCTGTATGAAATTAACGAGGCGTTTGCCGTCGTCGCCATGGCGGCGATGCGCGACCTCGGCCTTCCCCACGACAAGGTCAACATCCACGGCGGCGCGTGCGCGCTCGGCCATCCCATCGGCGCATCGGGCGCGCGCGTGCTGGTGACGCTGATCGGCGCGCTGCGGCGGGCGCGAGCAAAGCGAGGCGTCGCGAGCCTCTGCATCGGTGGCGGCGAAGCCGTGGCGATGGCCGTCGAACTCGCCTGAGGCGGTTGGCGCGCCTTCGCTCATCGGCGCAACGTGGTGCTGCCGTAGCTGCCGCGCCGAGGCGGGTGATGGTGGAGGGGGTTGGATTCGAACCAACGTAGGCTTAGCCAACGGATTTACAGTCCGTCCCCTTTAGCCACTCGGGCACCCCTCCATGCCAGAAAGATCAGTGTCTTAGCTGGCGTAGCCAAGTGAAAAAACCGTAAATGCCGGGAAGCTGGACACCGTGTTAGACACTTGGTGGCGCATTCTCTATCAGCCGATTGCGAGTTTGGCAATCCATGTTTCCGCCATTTTTTTTTGGTGGCGGCGACGTTGAGCGCACGGGTGCGGGCCAGGTATTTTTCGAGGATGGCCCCAACCTGTTTCAGACTGTGGCCGGTGATCGACGCAGCTTGCATGTCGGTGCATCCATCCTCCGCGAGCACGGTTACGGCCGTGCCGCGCAGGTCGTAAAAATGCCGCAAGCGGTTTGCGGAGCCACCGCTTGCGACGAACACTGAGGGCGATGAAGCGCCGAATGTCAGCCCGTGTGCTTGATCAGGAAACGGAACACGTCGCCGTCCTTCGTCGACTCCACAAGCTCGTTTCCGGTCGTCCGGCAGAAGGAAGCCATATCGGCGACGGAGCCGGGGTCGGTGGCGAGCACCTCCAGCGTGCCGCCGGCCGGGACTTCATTCAGCATTTTTTTCGTTCTCAAGATCGGCAGCGGACAGTTGAGACCTTTCGCGTCGAGCGTCTTGTCGGGCATGTTTTCTCCGTTGGAAGTCAATGGATTGGGGCGGTGATAATTCTTCATGCTAGAGTCGGATCCGATCAGGTTGACCCGACCTGATCGGTGATTCCGTCTCTAAACTTCGAAGAAGAGACCGTTTTACCGATCTGACTGCGATTCAATCAGATCGGAACGGGCTCTAGACGAACAGGTTCACGTCGGACTTCAAAGCCTGCTCCAGGTATGTCGCCGCGCCGCCGAGCGTCATTCCTTCGATCATGTCCTCTTCCTTGTATTCGAAGAGGTCCATCGTCATCTGGCAGGCGATCATCTTGACCTCGGCTTCGAGAGCCATGTCGCGCAGCTCATCGATGGAAGCGACGCCCTTCTTCTTGATCATGTTCTTCATCATCCCCGTCGCGCCCGAGTCCACGCCCGGGATCGTCGCAACCCAGTTCGGCATTGCCATGTGCATGCCCATCATCGGCATTTTCATCGCCGGGTTGCCAAGGGGCGAGATCTTCAGATCAAGCTTCTTCAACAGCAGCGGGAGGCCGTAAAACGTGAAGAACATCGTGGTGTTGACGCCCATCGCCGCCGCCGTGGTCGCGAGAATGAACGGCGGATAGGCCCAATCAAGCGTGCCTTTGGTGACGATGATCGTCATCGACTTCTGATTGGGTGCACCGTTCGTGACGGTACCGTTCCCTTCGGTCATGCCGAATTATCTCCTCGATTGAAGTACATATTCGAATATCTCTATTTAACAAAGCGATGTCAACCCTGAGCGGCCTCTCATCGTTGACATCGCTTCGTGTGTATCAGGTGACGCGCTTCAGCTTGCCAATGCCCAGCGCTTGCAAGGCGGCCTTTTCGTAAAAAGGCTCGCTCTCGCCGCGACGCATCTTGCGCAGAAAGTAGGTTTCGAACGCGATTTTTGCCCGGTGCACCAGCCTGCCGGAGTAGGACCAGTTCACATTGCGCGGCGGGATTTGCGGTTGGGCGACGAAGGCCACGCCCGAATCGCCGAAATCGGCGAGACAGACAGCGTTCCAGGTCGCCTCGTGCAGCGCCGACTTCCCGCGAAGCAACTCGCCGATATTGAGCGCGGTTGCCGTTACCATCGACTCGATCATGAAGCCGGTCTTGGGCACCCCGCACGGAACCGGCGTCGGTGCTATCGGCGGAATTGCGACACAGACGCCGACAGAGAATATATTGCGGAAGGTCGGATTGCGCTGGGTCTTGTCGATCAGGATGAAACCGCGCGGGTTTACCAGACCCTCGACGCCGCACACGGCCTCTATGCCGCGAAAAGCGGGAAGCATCATCGAGTAGGCGAACGGCAGTTCATGGACCTTCTTGAGCGCACCTTCCTCGGTAAGCTCCTCGACGGTCATCTTGCCCGGCTCCACCTTCTGGACACGCGCGTTGGTGATCCACTTGATGTGATGATCGCGCATTTCGCCTTCGAGAATGCCCTTGGTGTTGCCCACGCCGTCGAGGCCGAGATGCCCGATGTAAGGCTCCGAGGTCACGAAGGTCATGGGGACACGATCGCGGATCTTCAGCCGCCGCAGTTCAGTCTCCAGAATGAACGTGTATTCGTAGGCGGGCCCGAAACAGGATGCGCCTTGCACCGCGCCGACGACGATGGGCCCAGGGTTCCGGCAGAACTGCTTGAAGGCTTCGGAAGCGGCTTGCGCATGGTCGACGTGACAGATCGAATGCGTATGCCCGGTTGGGCCGAGCCCTTCAATCTCGTCGAAGGCAAGCTCGGGGCCAGTCGAAATGATCAGAAAATCGTAAGTTACGCTCCTGCCGTCTTCCAGCTCGATACAATTGTCGGCGGGATGGACCCGTTTGGCCGCGACAGGGATGAAGTCGATCTTGCGCTTCGCGAATGTCCGCGTGAGATCGATTTCCACATCATCGCGGCTCCGCCAGTTCACGGCTACCCAAGGGTTGGACGGAACGAAATGGTATTTCGGCTCCTTGGTAATGACGGTGAGCTTGTCGCCCTTGCGCAACCTGTCGCGCATTTCATAGGCCATGATGACGCCGCCGAGCCCGGCGCCCAGCACGACGATGTGTGCCATTTGAGAATCCCTTGTCGTTTCCTTTGAGTCGCTTATTCACGTGCTCTTTTTTTGAACACTTCGTAATATTCATAGATCATGATCTAAAAGGTTGGCTTTGGAAAGAGCACAAATCGGCTATGTCCAAAAATCGGCTCGCCTGTCAGAGTGCGGTGTCAAACCGGCGATTGAATGGACGAAAGCCCCGCTTCGTACGCAAATGAGCCAGAGGCGCCCGGAGCAGTTTCCGAGGCAAGCTTGTCACGCAACGTGACGACTGTGCCGAGGATGATGATCGCCGGGCCTTGCAGTTCAGCCTGCACCGCCAGACCCGCGATCGTTTCAACGGTTCCGGTGACGACTCGCTGGTTGGGTCGCGTTCCGTTATCGACGATAGCGGCGGGCAGTTGTGGATCGCCTCCCTTCGCCACGAATTCCTTCATCAAGTTGTCCAGCTTCCCCAACCCCATGAAAATGACAACCGTCTGCCTTGGTTGGACGAGCGCGCTCCAATCGAGGCTGACGCCGTCGCCCCGTGAGTGGCCGGTGAGGAAAACGCAGGCCTGGGCATGGTCGCGATGGGTCAGCGGTATTCCGGCATAGGCCGCGCAGCCGGTAGCGGCGGTGACGCCGGGCACGACCTGAACCGGAATACCCGCCGCCGCCAGCACCTCGACTTCTTCCCCACCGCGCCCGAACATGAATGGGTCGCCGCCTTTCAGGCGCAGCACGCGCTTGCCCTGTCTGGCGAAGTCTATAAGCCGGGCCGTGATCTCTTCTTGAGGAATGATGTGATCGTCCGGAAGCTTGCCGACATAAATATGTTCGGCCTCCCGGCGCACGAGATTGAGGATCCCGTGTGGCAGAAGGCGGTCATAAAGCACGACATCGGCGCGTTGCATGAGACGAAGGGCGCGAAAGGTTAGAAGGTCGGGGTCGCCTGGTCCGGCACCCACGATGTAGACCTCGCCCATTTGCCGGCTTGATGCGCAATCGGCGACAGCCGCCAATGCGCGCTCAAGCTCGACCCGGGCCTCGGCTTCTTGACCGGCGAGAAATCGATCGGCCACGCGGCCTTCGAGCACGCGTTCCCAGAAACGGCGGCGCTCGGCGGGCTCCTTGAGTGCGGCGCCAAGCTTGTCCCGGTAAGCCCCCACGAGCGAGACAAGGCGGCCATAGGCGGAGGGGATCACGCTTTCGAGCCGGGCCCGGATCATGCGGGCAAAAACCGGCGAAGCGCCGCCTGTCGAGATGGCAATCACCAAAGGGTCGCGGTCGACGATCGACGGCATGATGAAATCGCACAGGTCCGGCGCGTCCGCGACATTGACGGGGATGCGCGCTTGCCTGGCAAGCCGGCCAGCCTCGCGGTCCGCTGCTGCATCGCCAGTCGCGGCAAACATCAGGACGCAGTCCTCGATGTCGGAAAGCGTGGGGGCGTGGGCGACATGCCTCAAGCCCTCGTGAAAACCGATTGCGCGAAAATCGTCGCCAAGGCTTTCACTGTAGACGCTGACTTGTGCCCCGGCCCTCAGCGCCAGTTCCGCGCGCCGCGCCGCGACCGTTCCACCGCCAGCGACGGCGACGGACCTGCCTTTGATCTGAAGGAAAATCGGAAGCTGTTCCACGGCTTAAGCTTTCTCTTTGGGGCCGGTTGCGTGTGCGGCCCACTGCGCCATGGCGCCTGCCCACGCAAGCGCCGTACCCGGATCGAGATCGAGGACGGTGATTCGCGTCCCTTCCCGGATGGTCACGCGCAACAGGCGCATGCCGCTTTCGAAGCGCACGTCGTCGAGGCGCACCTCTCGGCCGTAGGGCGCCGAGAGCGTTTCGAGACGTTCTTTCGTTTCGCCCTGCATCGCTATCTCCCGCTGCCGACAATCGACAGGAACGCCGCTTCGAGCCGGTCCTGCCAGTTCCGGGGCGTGTCCGGATATTCCGGCTTGAGGTCGAAGGCGAGGTGGATGGTGCCCTGGCGCGCCGCGTCTTTCACAAGCTCCTCAAGCTCGCCGAAAGACGCGATTTCGGGATGCGCGATGATCAGGTCGCTGATTTGAATCATGTCTTGCTGCCTTTCTCTCAAAGAGCGCCGACGGGCCGAAGCCACTCCCGTGCCGTTTGCGCTCGGTGGGCTCGCTTCCCGCCCAGTGGGAGCCGGCTAACTCCACGAACATATCATCGTATTCACAGATATGAATTATTGTCATTACAGAATGAGTATGCTAGCTTGATAAAAATTCGCTCCAAAGACCAGTTTTTGGAACAAAACAACCGATCGCAGGCAAGGGCGGGCAAAAACCCGTCGATCCGCGCCTGACAGATTGAAATGGGAGGCTGAATGACGAGCAACGATGCGCCGAAGGCAGCGGAGCCCGAAAAGCACGCGACGCCGCTTCTGGACGAGCTTGAAACGGGCCCGTGGCCGAGTTTTGTGACCGGCCTGAAGCGCTTGCGTGATGCGGAGGGCAAATCCTACGCTCCCATGATGAACGACCTTCTCGGGCAGCTCGAACATTCCTACGAAAAGCGCATGGGCTTCTGGAAGGGCGGAACCGTTTCGGTTTTCGGCTATGGCGGCGGCGTCATTCCCCGCTTTTCGGAAGTGGCCGAAAAGTTTCCGGCCTCGAAAGAGTTTCACACGCTCCGCATTCAGCCTCCAGCGGGCTACCACTACACGACCGACCTCCTTCGTCAGATGTGCGACGTCTGGGAGAAGCACGGTTCGGGCCTCATCGCCTTCCACGGGCAGAGCGGCGACATCATGTTTCAGGGGTGCTCGACCGAAAACACACAGAAAGCGTTCGACGAATTCAACGAGATGGGGCTCGACCTCGGCGGCGCAGGCCCGGCGCTTCGCACCTCGATGAGCTGCGTCGGTCATGCGCGCTGCGAAAAGTCCTGCTACGACGAAGTGAAGGCGCATCGCTCGGTCATCAACGAGTTCCTCGACGAGATGCACCGGCCCGCCTTGCCCTATAAGTTCAAGTTCAAGTTCTCAGGTTGCGCGAACGATTGCGTGAATGCCATCCACCGTTCCGATTTCGCCGTTATCGGAACCTGGCGCGACGCCATGAAGGTGAATCAGGACGAGGTGAAAGCCTTCGTGGTCGGCCACGGCCGCAAATACGTCATCGACAGCGTCATCGCCATGTGTCCCACGCGCGCCCTGAGCCTGAACGACGACGACACGCTCGATGTCGACAACAAGTCCTGCGTGCGCTGCATGCACTGCCTGAACGTGATGACGAAGGCGCTGCATCCCGGCGACGACCGCGGCGTGTCGATCCTGATCGGCGGCAAGCGCGCGCTGAAGGTCGGCGACCTCATGGGCACCATGATCGTTCCGTTCATGAAGCTGGAGGCGGATGAGGACTTCGAGAAGCTTGTCGAGTTCGGCCGCCGACTGATCGACTTCTTCATGGAAAATGCGCTCGAACATGAGCGCATCGGCGAATGCATGGACCGCATCGGGCTGCCCGCGTTCCTCGAAGCCATCGGCGTCGACCCCGATCCGAACATGGTCAATCACCCGCGCACGTCCTGCTACGTGCGCACGGACGACTTCACCGACGAAGCCGAGAAGTATTTCGAGCGCAAGGCGAAAGAAGCCGGTTTGACCGTCGCGGCTGAGTAAGCGGCAAGCGCGGCGTAAAGCAACGCGCGCTTCCACAGGCTAAATTTGATTTCGCGGAGACTTCGTCGATGAATGCCCCTGCACAACCTCGCCGCCCCGTCGAATCGGGCGTACCGGATCCGTTTCCCTTCATGCATCCGGTCATGAAAAAAAACTACGGCAACTGGTCCTGGCACGACCGGCCGCGCCCAGGCGTCCTTCGTCATGTGGCCTGGAGCGGCGACGAAATCTGGACCGTGAAGGCGGGAACCCAGCGCCAGATGGACGTCTTCAGCGTCCGCAAGCTGTGCGAAATAGCCGACACCTTCGCGGAGGGCTATGTGCGCTTCACGACGCGCAGCAACATCGAGTTCATGGTCAGTTCAGCGGATAAGGTCGAGCCGCTGATCGAAGCGCTGACTGCGGCGGGCTTTCCCGTGGGCGGCACCGGCAACTCAGTCTCGATGATCTCGCATACGCAGGGCTGGCTTCATTGCGACATCCCCGGCACCGATGCATCCGGCGTCGTAAAGAGCCTGATGGACATGATGTATGAGGAGTTCATCCGCGAGGAAATGCCGAACCGCGTGAAGATCACGACCTCCTGCTGCCAGATCAACTGCGGCGGTCAGGGCGACATCTCCATCAACGTGCAGTACACGAAGCCTCCGAAGATCAATCACGATCTGGTTTCGAAGATTTGCGAGCGCCCGGCTGTGGTCGCGCGCTGCCCCGTGGCGGCCATCCGCCCGGCCATGGTCAACGGCAAGCCCTCGCTCGAAGTCGATGAGCAGAAATGCGTGTGCTGCGGCGCCTGTTATCCGCCTTGCCCGCCCATGCAGATCAACGGCGCGGACTCCACCAAGATCGCGGTGTGGGTTGGCGGCAAGCATTCCAACGCCCGCTCGAAACCCAGCTTTCACAAGCTCGTCGTCGCGAACCTTCCGAACAACGCGCCTCGCTGGCCCGAGGTTGCCGAAGTCGTTCGCAAGATCCTCTACGCGTACAAGGACAACGCGAAGGATTGGGAGCGCATGGGCGAGTGGATCGACCGCATCGGCTGGCCGCGCTTCTTCGAGCTGACGGGCTTCGCTTTCACGAAGCACCACCTCGACACGTGGACCGGCTCCCGCAAGACCATGAACATGTCAGCCCACGTGCATTTCTAGGCGGGAGAGTAACGTGCAGCTTGCAATCGTCGTCAACGAAGGCCCGTACACGCATCAGGCGTCTGACACGGCCTACCATTTCACGAAGGCCGCGCTGGAAAAGGGGCACGGGATCACCCGCGTCTTCTTCTACCACGACGGCGTCAATAACGGCACGCGGCTGACCGTACCGCCGCAAGACGACCGGAATTTGCAGAAGCTTTGGAGCGAGCTTGGCGAGAAGCACGGGCTCGATCTGGTGGTCTGCATCGCGGCGGCACAGCGGCGCGGCATTCTCGACGCGGACGAGGCCAGGCGGCACGGCAAGGACGCGAGCAACCTCGCGCCGGGATTTCGCATTTCGGGGCTCGGTCAGTTGATCGAAGCAGGCATCGAGGCCGACCGTCTCGTCGTGTTCGGGGATTAGGGGGACGCCATGGCCCAGAAAAAGAAGTTTCTCTACGTCAACCGCAAGGCGCCCTACGGGACAATCTACGCGCTGGAGGCGCTTGAGGTCGTGCTGATCGGCGCAGCCTTCGAGCAGGATGTCAGCCTCGCCTTCCTCGATGACGGCGTGTTCCAACTGATGGCGGGGCAGGATACGGCCGCCGCCAGCATGAAGAACTTCTCGCGCACATTCAAGGCGCTCGGCGATTATGACGTCCGCAAGTTTTATGTCGAGCGCGAATCGCTGGCGGAGCGCGGGCTCACGGTCGAGGATCTCATGCCCATCACCTACGAAGACGAGGCCGAGGACTACGCCGAAAAGCCCTCGATCATTCCAGTAAGCCGCGCCGAGATGGCGGCCCTTATCGCCCAGCAAGACGTCGTCTTGAGCTTCTGAGGGGGAACTGATGTCCACACTGCACACGGTGAACAAAACTCCCTTCGAGCGGAACGCGCTGCAAAGCTGCGTCGGCCATCTCTCACCCGGCGATGCCTTGCTGATGATCGAGGACGGCGTCGTCGGGGCACGGAAGGGATCGTCCGCGACGGCCATGGTGCAGGCGGCGCTCGCCAGCGGCGGCGTCTATGCGCTCGCGTCCGATCTGGACGCCCGCGGCATAAGGCCGGAGGACATGATCGAAGGCATTCAGCGCGTCGATTACGGCGGCTTTGTCGACCTCGTCGCACAGCACGCGCGCACCGTCGCCTGGCTTTGAACCCGAACCCGATAATTGAACGGAGAAGCTCATGAGCATGCAATACAAAGTTGGCGACATCGTCGCGGACCACGACGAGGAAGGTTATCTCACGGACATTACCGTCTGGAACAGGGATCTCGCGCTGCTTATCGCGAAAACCGAGAATATCGAACTGACTCCCGAGCACTGGGAAGTCATCGATTTCCTGCGTGAATACTACGAGGAATACCAGATCGCGCCCGCCATTCGCATCCTCGTCAAGGAAATGAAGAAGAAGTTCGGTCCCGACAAGGGCGACCAGAAATACCTCTACGAGCTTTTTCCTTACGGCCCGGCGAAACAGGCATGCAAGATCGGCGGCCTGCCGAAGCCCACGGGCTGCATCTAGTGTTCCGATTCCGTCATTGGCTTACCTGCCCTCATGGGCAAATGACGGAAGCAAAGGACCACTAGCACCTTACTGAAGCGAGTGGAGCTTTTGCCATGGCCGCCATCGAGGCGGCACCTCATCGAACAAGGGGCGCACACTCAAACGGGTGGCCGGGCAAGCTCGGCCATAACGATGAACTGCGCCGACAAGGACAGTAGATAACCAGCCATGAAGCTGGGAACCGGGGACGGATTGGCGTGCAAACCACGATCTACGCGGTCTTGTTTTACAGTGCGGCGGCGATTTTCGCCGGTGGGCTCGCTCTGCGCCTTTGGCAATACGCCAGGACGCCCGTTCCGTTGAAAGTTCCCACGACGCCCGCGCCCGTCACGCGAGCGGGAGCGGCGTTCCGCGTGCTGCGAGAGGTGACGGTCTTCGAGAGCCTCTTCAAATCCAGCAAGTGGATCTGGTTATTCGGCTGGGTCTTTCACGTTTCGCTGGCTCTCGTTCTGCTTCGTCACCTGCGCTATTTCATGGAACCCGTCTGGCCGCCGGTCGCGCTCCTCCAGCCCTTCGGCGTCTATGCCGGGTTCGCCATGGTCGCCGCGCTTTTCGCGTTGTGGGTCCGCCGCGTCGCCATCGCTCGCATGCGCTATATCAGCGACGCCTTCGACCACCTGATCCTGCTTCTGCTTCTTGCCCTTGGTGCGACCGGGCTCGGGATGAAGTTCGTCGAGCACACCGACATCGTGTTGGTGAAAGGCTTCTTCCTCGGGCTCATGTCCTTTGAGCCGAGCCCGCTCCCGTCGGATCCGCTTCTGCTCGCGCATCTCGCGCTCGCCGCTGTGCTGATGATCGTCTTTCCATTTTCGAAGCTGCTGCATGCGCCGGGCGTTTTCTTCAGCCCGTCGCGCAATCAGACCGATGATCCGCGCGAGCGGCGCTACGCGCCTGTCGCGCCGGATCGAACCGCAGTCAGCAAGGCTTAGGGGGCACGCCGTGGATCGCCTGACAACTGAAGACTCGGCCGAGCGCCCGCTGCATCCAGACCCGCTGGAGTGCCCGTCGCTGGCCATCGGAGCGATGGCGAACAGCAAACCTTTCCCCGCGTCAGCCGCGCATCAGACAGCGCTCGGCTTTCCCGGTGAGCTTGTCGAGAACTGGCAGGAAAAGGCGATTGCGAAGCTTGGCGACCTCGTCAGGAACAACCGCGCGCTGCGTTTCTATCTCGATGGCTGCGTGCGCTGCGGCGCCTGCACCGACAAGTGCCACTACTTCCTCGGCACCGGCGATCCGAACAACATGCCGGTCGCGCGCCAGAACCTGATGCGCAAGGTCTACCGCCGTCATTTCACGCTTTCGGGCAGGATCGCGCCATCGCTCGTCGGCGCGGAAGACCTCACCCGGGAAGTCCTCGACGAGTGGTACACCTACTTCCATCAGTGCTCCCAATGCCGCCGCTGCTCGGTGTATTGCCCGTTCGGGATCGACACCGCCGAAATTTCCATGGCCGCGCGCGAGATCATGGACCACATCGGCATGGGACAGAAATATTGCAACGAAATCATCGGCAAGGTCTTCAAGGTCGGAAATAATCTCGGCTTGCCGCCCAAGGCGCTGAAAGCGACGCTCGCGAGCCTTGAGGAGGAGATTGAGGAGGACACGGGCGTCCCCGTGCGGTTGCCGCTCGATGAGGAGGGCGCCGACATCCTTCTCGTGACTCCGAGCGCCGACTTCTTCGCCTCGCCGCACATGGAAGGGCTGATCGGCTACGCCAAGGTGCTGCACGAGTCCGGCGTCTCATGGACGTTCAGCTCGCACGCGTCGGAGGCCGCGAATTTCGGCATGTTCATCGGCTCTCACGAGACCATGCAGAAGGTCGCGCAGCGCATCGCAGATGCCGCCCGCGATCTCAAGGTGAAGCGGATCGTGTTCGGCGAATGCGGGCATGCCTGGCGCGTCGCGTATAATTTTCTCGATACGCTCGCGGGTCCGTTCGATTTCCTCGACCGGCGCTATCCGGTTCCGCAGCACATCTGCGAGTTCACCCACGATCTGATCCGGCAGGGCAAGCTCACGCTCGACAAGTCGAAGAACGATCATATCCGACTGACCTTCCACGACAGCTGCAATGTCGCGCGCGCTTCGCGCATGGGCGATGTGCCGGGCGGCCAGTTCGAGATTCCGCGCGCGATCCTGCGCGCGTCCTGCAATCACTACTACGACATGGACCCCGACACGATCCGCGAGGCGACGCTCTGCTGCGGCGGTGGCGGCGGACTGTTGACGGACGAGCTTATGGACTTGCGCATAAAGGGCGCCTCGCCTCGCATGAAGGCGCTCCGCGAAGTCGCGGACGAGCATGGCGTGACGCACATGGCGGCCATTTGCGCCATCTGCAAGGCGCAGTTTTCAAAAGTGCTCCCGAAGTTCGGCTTCGACATGGAGGCGATCGTCAGCGTGCATCAGATGGTTTCGAACGCCATCGTGCTGACCGGTTCGAAGCAGGACGAAGAAGCCAACGAGGCGGATGAACAAGCCGAGCCGGTCCCAGCGGTCGCTGTGCCAGCGGAAACCGCCGAACCCGCACAAGCAGCAAATGCGCAGGAGGAAGCGTGATGGATCGAGGAAATGAAGCCCCGGAACAGCAGACGTTCCGCCGTTTCAAGACCGGCGAAAGCATGTGGAACTGGCCGGATCTGTCGCAAAAAATCTTTCAGGCCGACCACACCTACAAGTGCCCGACCTATGTCCATCGCACACCGCCTTGCCAGGGCAGTTGCCCCTCCGGGCACGACATCAGGGGCTGGCTCGCCATCGCGCGCGGCATGGACAAGCCGCCGGTCGCGGGCATGCCGTGGCAGGAATATGCGTTCCAGCGGATGATGGAGGCGAACCCGTTTCCTTCCGTGATGGGCCGCGTCTGCCCGGCGCCCTGCGAGGACGGCTGCAACCGCAACGAGGTGGACGACTATGTCGGCATCAACGGCGTCGAGCAATATGTCGGCGACTGGGCCGTCGAGCACGGTTTGAAAGCGCCGGCCGCCGGACCCGATACCGGGAAGAAGATTGCCGTCATCGGCGGCGGCCCGGCCGGTCTGTCGGCGGCCTATTTCCTGCGACGGAATGGCCACGCGGTCACGCTGTTCGAGGCGAACGATCAGCTTGGCGGCATGATGCGCTACGGCATCCCCGGCTATCGGACGCCGCGCGACAAGCTGGACGCCGAGATTGGCCGCATTCTCGATCTCGGCGTCCAGGTTCGGCTCAAGACGACGGTGGGCCGCGACATCGGCATCGACGAGCTGGAAGCCGGTTTTGACGCCATCTTCTGGGCGATTGGCGCGCAGAAGGGGCGCGGAATACCCGTGCCGGGCTGGGGCGCGGAAAATTGCCTGACCGGCGTGGAGTTCCTCGACGCCTTCAATCGCGGCTGGGTGTTCTCGACGGCAAGGCGCATCGTCGTCATCGGCGGCGGCGATACCTCGATCGACGTGGCGTCAGTTGCGCGCCGCCTGGGCCATATCACCCAGCAAGCGGAGCATGACATTCCGCCAACGCAGACGCTGGGACACACCGCGCACGATGTTGCCGGAACGATCCGGCGCGAGGGCGTGCAGGCGGTGCTGACCTCGCTTTTCCCGCTCGATCAGATGACGGCGGCCGCCCGCGAGCGTGAAGATGCGCTGAGGGAAGGCATCGACATTCGCGGGGGCGTCATGCCGCTCGAAATCCTGGCGGATGAAGCGGGGCGTGCCACGGCCATCAGGATGTGTCAGTGCACCATGAAGGGGACGACGCCGATCCCCGTCGAAGGCACGGAGTTCGATATCAGCTGCGATATGGTGATTTCCGCCATCGGCCAGATGGCCGACCTTGCCGAGGGTCTGGAGCGGCTCAACAGCGGAAAGAACGCCATCGCCATCGACGCCGTCTTCAAGGTGAAGGGCACGGACAAGCACTTCGCCGGCGGCGACGTCGTGCGCCCCAATCTTCTCACGACAGCCATCGGGCACGCGCGCATCGCGGCGGAGACGATCACGTACTTCCTTGCGGGCAATCCCCAGGACAAGCGGCCCAAGGTCGACGTGCATCACTTCAACTTGCTGAACGAGCTTCACGGACGCGGCCTCGACCCGCAGCCCTACGACCACAAAGCGACGCGCGGCACATCGGAAGCGAAGTTCGCGCTCCACAATTACGAAGACCGCTCGGCGACGCAGGTCATCCCGCACACAGCGCTATTTAAAGGGCACTTTGCAAACTCGCCGCGCAACAAGCGCAGCGAGCGCCATGTCGATGCCGACGGGGTGATCGGAGATTTCGAGGAGCGCATCGTTGCCTTTACCGAGGCGCAGGCGAAGGCCGAAGGCGAGCGCTGCATGAGCTGCGGCCTTTGCTTCGAATGCGACGCCTGCCTGATCTACTGCCCGCAGAAGGCAATCGACCGCGTCCCGAAGAAGGAGCGCGCGGTCGGCCGCTATGTCGCAACGGATTACACGAAATGCGTGGGCTGCCACATCTGCCAGGATGTCTGCCCGACCGGCTACATTCAAATGGGACTGGGGGAGTAGCCGCCGATGACCGCTTCCGGCACTCTCCGTCGCGTCATCCCGGAATGCGTCCTGGCGCTGCTCCTGTTCGCCATGGTGAGCGGCTCCGCCTTCGCGGAGGGGCTTATGCCGCATCCTCCGAAGGGCAAGGGCGAGCATTGCGTAGCGTCCACCGATGTCATGCGGCGCAATCACATGGACCTGATGAAGCATCAGCGCGACGAGACCGTGCATGAGGGCGTGCGCGGAAAGCCGTTCGGCCTTGCGGGATGCGTCGGCTGTCATGCCGTCAAGGGCGCCGATGGCCAACCGGTGAGCCATGGCGATTCCCGGCACTTCTGCCGAAGCTGCCACGATTACGCTGCTGTCTCCATCGACTGCTTCCAGTGCCATGCTTCGCGGCCGGACGAGAAGGTCAAGGGTGCGGAAGGATCGCGTTCCGGCCTTTCCGGTCTGGCGGCCTTCTTCCAGAAGGAGCGACCATGAGCGTGAAAGCCACAGACGAAAGCCGTCGGACCTTCCTGAGGAGCGCTGCGGGCATGGCGGCGACGCTGCTCGCGCCCGGCGTCACGCTCTATGCGATGGGCGACGCGGCGGCCGCCGAAACCGCGCCCGCTTCGGCAAAAGTGCGCTGGGGCCTCCTGATCGATGCCGCCCGATGCAAGGATGGCTGCTCGGCCTGCATAGACGCCTGCTCGGCGGCATTCGGGTGGAAAGACACGGGTCATCCCGAGACAGACCCGCAGTGGGTCCGCAAGGTGTCCGCGAAGAACCCGGAAACCGGCGCGGGCTTCTCCGTCCCCGTCATGTGCCAGCACTGCGCGAACGCGCCATGCGTCGACGTTTGCCCCACGGGCGCGTCCTTCAAGCGCGCGGATGGCATTGTGCTCGTCGACCGTCACATCTGCATCGGCTGCCGCTATTGCATGATGGCCTGCCCTTACAAGGCACGGTCCTTCGTGCATGAGCCGGTCGAGAATCCGAAGCCCGATGCGCCGCGCGGCAAGGGCACGGTCGAGGGTTGCACGCTGTGCGTCCATCGCATCGACGCCGGGGGTATCCCGCATTGTGTCGAGGCATGTCAGGCGGCAGGCGGGGCGATGCTGTTCGGCGACCTCGGCGATCCGTCGAGCGAGATCGCAAAG
This sequence comes from Rhodomicrobium sp. Az07, assembly GCF_018619475.1. Lineage (GTDB taxonomy): Bacteria > Pseudomonadota > Alphaproteobacteria > Rhizobiales > Rhodomicrobiaceae > Rhodomicrobium. The sequence goes on along the minus strand of NZ_JAHFZG010000023.1, from coordinate 9,357 downwards.
CGCATCGCGACCTATCGCACGACGCGCATCCGCGAGGATCTGCGCTGCAACACCGGCATCTATTACGCGAACATCTGAAGAGCCACGGCAAGGTTGGGCATGGCAAAGATCGCATATCAGAAGCTTACCGATCACAGCGCCTTCTTCTGGGGGCTGCTTGGCCTGCACGTGCTTGTCATCGCGGCGGGTCTCGGCGCGGCGCTCTACATGGAACATCACGGCCACGTGGTCACCGGCATGTCGAACCAGATCGTCTGGGGCACTCCGCACGTCTTCGCGGTTTTCCTGATCGTCGCGGCTTCGGGGGCGCTGAACGTGGCTTCGTTCTCGTCGGTCTTCAACAAGCTCGCCTACAAGCCCTATGCCAGGCTTTCCGGCGTTCTGGCAGTCGCCTTGCTCCTCGGCGGCCTTGCCGTGCTGGTGCTGGATCTCGGGCGGCCGGATCGCCTGATCGTGGCAATGACCACATACAATTTCCGCTCGATCTTCGCCTGGAATATCTATCTGTACACGGGCTTCATCGCGGTGGTCGCCCTTTACCTCTTCGTGATGATGGACCGGCGCGTCTCCCGCTTTTCGATGCCCACACGGATCGTGGGCGGTTTCGCCTTCTTCTGGCGCTTTGCCCTGACAACGGGAACCGGCGCCATCTTCGGCTTCCTGATCGCGCGCGACGCCTATTCGTCCGCGATCATGCCGGTTCTGTTCATCGCGGCGTCGTTTCTTTATGGGCTGGCGTTCACGGTGCTCGTTCTTCTGACCATGAGCCGGGAAGTTCGACACGAACTCATCAGCGAGGACATGCTCGGCAAGTTCCGCGGCCTGTTCATTCTCTTCGCGCTCTCGGTCCTCTATTTCACGGCGGTCCTTCACCTGACCAAGCTTTACGCGCCCGGCACTCGCGACGTGGAAGCTTTCCTGCTGCGTGACGGCGGCATCTATACGCTTGTCTTCTGGATCGGACAAATAGGGATCGGCCTTCTCCTGCCGCTCGCCATTCTTGTCTTCGGATCGGGGCGTCATGCCTGGCGCTCGGTCGCCATTGCCGCGCCGCTTTTCCTCATCGGAGGGGTGGCGCAAATGTACTTCACCATCATCGGCGGACAGGCTTTCCCGCTTTCCCTCTTCCCCGGCATGGAGGTTTCAAGCTCCTTCCATGACGGCGCGGTCGCGCAATATTGGCCGTCTCTGCCGGAAGTGCTGCTCGGCTTGAGCGGGGTTTCGCTGGCAATGGTTCTGACCGGCGTTGCGCTGAAACTTTTGCCATTTCTTCCGCGCCCGGCGAGCGTCTGATGGCGCGGGTTCTCATAGCGGCGGCGCATAAGTCGTCAGGCAAGACAACCCTCTCCGTCGGGCTTGCCGCCGCTCTCGCCGCGCGCGGCCTTTCCGTTCAGACCTTCAAGAAGGGGCCCGACTATATCGACCCGATGTGGCTTGCCCACGCAAGCGGCAGGCCTTGCTACAACCTCGACTTCAACACGCATACGACGGCTGAAATCCTCAGCTCTGCCGCGGCCCGCGAGTCCGCCTCCGATCTCGCGCTGATCGAGAGTAACAAGGGGTTGCATGACGGCATCGATCTTGACGGGAAAGACTGCGGCGCCGCGCTCGCGAAGCTTCTGGCGGCGCCAGTCATACTTGTCATCGATGCGCTCGGCATGACGCGAGGCGTGGCGCCGCTTGTTCTCGGCTATCAGGCTTTCGACCGCGCCGTGGCCATCGAGGGCGTCATTCTCAACAAGGTGGGAACCGCGCGCCAGCAGGACAAACTGCGGCAGGCGATCGAGCACTACACCGATATTCCCGTGCTTGGCGCTCTTCCTCGCAACAAGGACTTCGCGATCGCCGAGCGCCATCTCGGGCTCATGACGCCGTCCGAGACCGCGGAACTTCGCGGCGTTATCGCCAGGCTGAGAACCGCCGTCGAAGATGGCGTCGACGTGGACCGGATCATCGCGATTGCAGAGCGCGCGCCCGCGTCGCCCGCGAACTTCCTCGATGTGCGCGAAAGAAGGGCGGAGCCGCCCGTTCGAATCGCCATCGCCAGAGACAGCGCTTTCGGCTTCTATTATGCCGACGATCTGGAGGCTTTCGAGCGCGCCGGTGCGAAGCTCTGCTTTTTCGACACGCTGTCCGACAGGCGACTCCCCGATGCGGACGGCCTCTTCATCGGCGGCGGCTTTCCCGAGACGCAGGCGGCCGGACTCGAAGCCAATGCCGAGCTTCGCGCCGACATCGCGCGCCGCATTCGTGCGGGGCTTCCAGCCTATGCGGAATGCGGCGGCATGATGTATCTGGCGCGATCCATCCGGTGGAAGGGCGTCTCGCATGAAATGGTGGGTGTCATCCCGGCCGACGCCGTCATGCATGACCGCCCTCAGGGGCGCGGCCTGGTGATCCTGAATGAGACGCCCGATGCGCTCTGGACACCGCTCGGAGCCTCACCGCGCGCGAACATTCCGGGCCATGAGTTCCATTATGCCGCCCTCGAAAACATGAGCAGCGGGCAGCGGTTCGCCTACCGAATGAAGCGGGGCGAGGGACTAGGCGGCGGCCGCGACGGTATCGTGATCGGAAACCTTCTCGCGAGCTTCAGTCATCTGCGATCGAGCCCGAGCAACCCATGGGTCAAGAGGTTCGTGGCTTTCGCAAGATCCCGGCTCGAACCGGCGGTTCGCTGGAAATCCGACTATGCGGGGGAAACGATGCCGATGCACCCCTGACTCGAACCGGATACAAAGCCTGGTTTACAAAAAAGGACGCGGGAGGAATGCAATGAAACAAACGATGATCGATATAGCGACACAAGTGATTCAGTACATGACGCCGGTTGCCTATGTGGGTGGCGTTCTGCTCGTCGTCGGATTCATCGCCTTCCTGATCTGGGTCGTCACCCACAGGGGAACGGGCTTGTTACGGCTCACGGGGCGCTTGCTGATCCTGCTCGGTGTGTTTTTCCTGGTCTCTCAAATTGCGGCAATGGCTCTTGGGCTGGACCCCAGCGTCGATTTCCGGGAAGCCTGGTTCGAGATCAACAACAAGCCGTTCTGGTTGATCGGCCTTGTCTTGTTCTTCCCCGGCTTCGTGATGCGGCTCGTCGGAGCGCTTCGGCCGACCCACTGACAGGGCCGCGCCCCCGGCGGTGGTGGAACTACCGCATACGCGTTTCAACGATACGGCGAAGCGCGATGATATCGAACGAAAACCGGTTGAGGCTGTGTTCGCGGATCAGACCCTGACGTTTCAGTTCCGCCATCGATCGGCTCGCTGTTTCGGTGGTCAGCCCCAGCACTGCGCCCAGGTCTTCCCGGCTGAACAAACTGCACGAATTGCCGGGTTCACGTTCCGAAAGCCAAAGCAGAAGCCGTATCACGCGGTCCCGCGCCGTTCCGGTCGAAAGCTCGGTAATCCAGCGGTCGGCGTCACTGAGGGCGCGATACCAATGCGCCATCACGGTATGAAAAAGCCGTGAGTTGCCAAGCGAAAGCCTTTTTACGCTGCTGACCGGCAACCGGCAGACTTCGGTGGCCTGCAAGGCGATGGCCGAATGCTGATAGACATCGCCGAGCATGCATTCCAACCCGATGACATCGGTTTTGCTCAGGAGGCGAACAATGCGCTGGCTGCCGTCCGGCAGGTAGTGCGTCAGCTTAACAAGCCCCGTTCGAATGGTGAAAAGCGACACACCATCATCGCCTGCGCGGTAGACGATTTCTCCCGCTGCGAACTGGAGTTGGTCGACTGGTCGGTGAAGGTCGCGGAAATCGGCTTCGTCCAGGCCCGCAAAGAGAACCGACTGCCGAATGTTGCAGTTCAGGCAATCGGCAACGCCTGTCCAGGCCTCTGCGGATGTAATTCGGTTCAAGTCACGAAACCCACGAGCGTCACACGATCCTTTTCAGCGGCTCTGATGCCGCTTGCCGCCGCCGGATTGCGCATTCGCAATGCTGGCGGATGATAATTGCACTACCGGATTTGCAGTCAACAAACGAAACGCACCACGGCTGAAACAGCCTCGCCACCGACACTCGTGGAACGAAAGAAGAGTTGTCACTCCGCGATTTTACTGGGCACGATAGCAAAAAAAATGCGGAGGAAACGCTTTGAAGCAAGCCATGCTTGATGCGGTGTCATATGTGACGCCGTTCCTGTTGCCGCTGGGCTATATGGGAGGCGTGTTGCTTCTCTCAGGCTGTCTGGGTTTGGCAATATGGGTTTTCAAAGGCTGGGGGACGCGCCTGTTGCGCTTTTCCGGCCGCCTTCTTCTCGTCCTCGGCGCGTTTTTTCTCATTTGTCAGGTGCTGTGGATGGTTGTGGGTCTGGAGCCCCGCATCACCGAGGAGGCCTCGCTGCTCGAATTCAAAAGCAGGCCTTTCTGGATGGTGGGGCTCGCATTCCTTTTGCCCGGCTTCGCGATGCGAATTATCGGATCGATGCGGCCTACCTACTAGAGCCGGATCCGATCGGGTTGACCCAACCTGATCGGTGAATCCGTCTCTAAACTTCAAAGAAGAGACCTTTTTATCGATCTGATTGCCATGCAATCAGATCACTCGTACCGATCCAACAGGCCGTTGTCGAAGAAGCGGCTCATCCTAACCAAGCCTTACCAGCGCCATCACCAGGAAAGCGATGAAAGCCGTCTCCAGCACCATAAGGAAGATGGCACGGTGCCCCACTTCTGCAAGCGCCGCCAGCGACGTCTTGATGCCGAGTGCCGCGATGGAAATCACGATGCACCAGCGAGACGCGTCGCTCATCTCGGATTGAACGGAGCTTGGGACTAGTCCGAAGCTGTTGAGCGTCACGATCGCGATGAAGACCAGCAGGAAGTTCGGGATCAGCTTGGTGCGTCCCCCGCCGGCGGTTCCGCTGGTCTGGCGCTCGACGAGGGTGATGACAATCACCACAGGCAGCAAGAGAGAGACACGCAGCAGCTTGACAATCGTTGCCACGTCTCCCGTCTCGGGCGAGACGCTGTAGCCCGCGCCGACAACCTGGGCCACGTCATGAATCGTGCCGCCGAGGAAAACGCCGGAATCGGCGTGGTCGAAATGAAGAAATTTCGTGATGAGCGGGTAAAGCACCATGCAGACCGTGCTGAGCGTCGTGACGGCGATGATGGTGAAAGCCATGTCGCGCTCGTGGTTCTCGTCGCGACGTAACACGGCAGCGATTGCAGCCGCGGCCGACGCTCCGCAAATGGCAACCGCCCCTGCGGTCAGGACGCCGAAGCGCCTCGTCATGCCCGCGATCGGGGCGGCGAGAAGACCAAAAATGATGGTAAGCACGACGGCCGCGGTAACCCCGCCAAGGGTTGACCACCCAAGCCCCGTGATTTGCGTGGCGGTAATGCGCGCACCGAGAAGCGCTACGCCGATGCGCAGGATTTCCTTCGCGGCGAATTGTAGCCCGGGCGCATAACGGGCGTCCTGCGAAACGAAATTGAAAGCCATGCCGAGGAGAAGGGCGAACAGAATTGTCGGGCCGCCATAACCGATGGAGATGAAGGTCGCCGCCATCGCTATAACGATGCTCAACATGAGGCCCGGCGCATATATTTCAAAAGCTGCGCGGCCGTCGTTCCACGCTTTTCCAAACATGTCTCTCCCCCCAGGTTTCAGGTTCGAATCCGCGTGCAGCCATCATGCGTCGGCGATGTTCATCACCCCGCGCGCGACGACGTAAACGCCGACCGCAGCGACGATTCCCGCGAAGACGAGCCTCAGTTTTTGCTTTTCCCCCGAAAGGCGCACAGCCGCACGACGTCCGAAGAAGCCCCCGGCGATCCCGCCACCGATGAACACCGCGGCGAGCGCCCAATCGATCAGGCCGGAGGCCGCGTAGTTGGCCGCCGTCGTGAGGCCGAATGCCGTTACCGACACAAGCGAAGATCCTACCGCCACAAGCATCGGCATATCGGTGGCCGCCATGATGCCCGGCACAACAAGGAAGCCGCCGCCTATGCCGAAAAAGCCTGAAACGGTTCCAACGCCAAAACCATAGGATGAGAGCCGGGGGAGCAGCCTTTGTGCCGACGCGCTCGTGAGTTTCACGTTGGGGTTTCCCAAGGTTCCTTTCTTGACGGCCATGAAGACGGCGATCACGATCATGACGATACCAAAAAGCAGAAGAAGCTTCTGACCGTCGAAGGCTTTGCCGATGCTTGAGCCGAGAAATGCACCGGCGACCCCGGCGACGGCGAAAACGCTGGCGCATTGCCATTTCACGTTTCGCGCGCGGGCATGCTGGACGAGATTGAAGAGGGCGCTCAACGCAACCGCAATTGCGCTCGTTCCGATGGCGATATGGGGCGACTTCACGCCGACGACATAGACGAGCAGCGGCACAGCCAGCACCGACCCGCCGCCGCCGATGAGTCCGAGGACGAAGCCGACAAGCGCGCCCGATCCAAAGGCCAGAATGTCAGAAATCATGATGCCGACTTCGGCGGGCAGGTGCCTGCGGGCGTCACCGCGTAGGTTTGCGTCTTCACCGCTGTTTCATCCCCGAACTTGTGCGTTGTAACCTCGGCCAGTCACCTTTTCAGAGCGCGTTTATGGGTACCTTCAGGAAGGGTTTTCCATCGGCCTGGGGCTCGGGCATACGTCCGCCGCGGATGTTGACCTGGATCGATGGGATGATCAGCTTGGGCATGCCGAGGGTCTTGTCGCGAGCGGTTCGCATCTCGACGAATTCATCTTCGGTGACACCGTCGCGAACATGGATATTCTTCGCGCGTTCTTCGGCCACCGTTGTTTCCCAGCGGATCGCCCGGCCGTTCGGGGCATAATCGTGGCACATGAACAAACGCATCTCGGGCGGAAGGTTGAGCACCTTCTTGATCGAGCGGAAGAGTTGCCTCGGATCGCCACCGGGAAAATCGGCGCGCGCCGTGCCGCCGTCCGGCATGAACAATGTGTCGCCCACGAAAGCGGCGTCGCCGATCACATGGGTCATGCAGGCCGGTGTGTGCCCCGGCGTTGACATCGCGAACGCATTGAGCGTTCCGATTTTATAAGTGTCGCCGTCCTTGAAGAGGCGGTCGAACTGGCTCCCGTCGCGGCGAAACTCCACGCCTTCATTGAAGAGCCTGCCGAACACCTCCTGGACTTCGCGGATGTTCTCGCCGATGGCGATCTTGCCGCCGAGCTTCTGCTGAATATATGGCGCGGCGGAGAGATGGTCGGCGTGGGCATGGGTTTCGATCAGCCACTCCAACCGCAAGCCCTGCGCCCGGATAAAATCGACGATCCTGTCCGCGGATTTGAAGCCGAGCCGCCCCGCAGAGTAGTCGAAATCCATGACAGCATCGATGACGGCGCAGTCGTTCGAGGCAGGATCGCGAACGACATAGCTGATCGTATTCGTTTCGGCATCGAAGAAAGGTTCGACGCTGGGCTTTTGCGTGATGTCGACGGGATAGGAGTGCATTCCTTTTCCTCCTGACTGCTTGTGCTTTGCGTTTCTGCGGCTCAGGCACAAATATTGCTGCGCCTATTGCTATTGCGGTCGGCATCGCCAATGGTCGGATTCGCGGCGGATGTGCCTTCGTGCCTCGCGAAGCTCGAAACGAGCCGCTCGTGGATGCAATTGCCTTTTGGTCACTAGGGTTCCAAAAGGACATCATATTCATATATACCTATGTCAGGCTGATTAGAACAGATGAAAATTGAGCGCGGACCACATTCCATGAAAAGCGAAGACGCTACGATCCCGGTCGATTCGGGGGGCAAGTTGGGGGAGAGCGCCGACGGTCCGCCCAAGCTCGACGACATGATGCGAAACGCGCGTCTCGCCACCGATTTTCTGAAGGCTCTCTCACACGAGACGAGGCTGCTTCTTCTCTGCCTCCTCACGGAAGGAGAGCGCTCGGTGACAGACCTGGAAAATTCGCTGTCGCTCCGTCAACCCACCATTTCCCAACAGCTCGCGCGTCTCAGGCTGGATGGCCTCGTGACCACGAGGAGGGACGGGAAAACGGTCTACTACAGCATCGCGGACGAGGACATAAAGCGCGTGATCGCTCTTCTCTACGAGATTTTTTGCAAAGGCCCCGGTCAGGAGCGCAAAAGTCCGCGAGACTGGCGCGAATAGCGGCCGCTACCCTCGGCCGCAGGCAAACCGGCATGGCGGCGAGTCCGCCGAGCCGGAACGGGCCGAACGCCGCGATCCACTTTCGTTCGTCATGGAGGAAAGCCGTCAAAAAAGCCGGGATTATCGACCTTACATTTCATGACCTTCGCGCGACCGCTGTCACGCGCTTGCCATGGCTGGCGCGTCCGTCCCGGAGATTGCGACTCTCACCGGGCATTCGCTTCGAGACGTGCGCACGATCCTCGATTCGCACTATCTCGCGCGCGATCCTACGCTGGGCGAAGCCGCTACCAGGAAGCTCGAAAAGAGAACGAGTTTCCCCGACTGAGCGCCCGACCGCCTCGTGATGTTCTCACTCTAAAAGGAGAAAAGCGTAGTAAAATCAAGTGGCTGGGGAACCTGGATTCGAACCAAGACTAGCGGAGTCAGAGTCCGCTGTTCTACCATTAAACTATTCCCCAACAGCGGACGGCACCGTCCGCTGATCAGGGCCGGACAATGGAGCAGTTTTCGCCGCTTCGCAAGTCTTTGTTGCGCGTCCGGCCGCCAAGGAACGCTCAGGATCGACCGGCCGGATGCCGCCTTTCCGCTCGCTCCGCAAGCCTCTCGCGATGTCGAAAGAACCCGCACGCGTGTTGGCTTTGCAAAATGCGGGCAACGTTCCGATAATGCGATATACAACGCGGGATATTTCGGGAGACGGGGGCGCAGCATGAAAATCGCAATCGCAACGAAAGACTGGCAAAGCGTCGCCGGACATGCGGGGCAATCGCGGTTCTGGCTGCTTTACGATCTTTCGTCGGTGAAGGCGGGCGATCCTCTGCCCGCGCCGAAGCACATCCAGCTTACAAACAGCGAAATCTTGCATTATTTCGAGGATGATGCGCCGCACCCGCTGGACGGCGTCGAGGTGGTTGTCGCGGGCAGCGCGGGCGATGGCTTCGTGCGGCGCATGAAAAAGCGCGGCGCCGATGTGCTTCTGACGGGCGAAACCGATCCGGCCGCCGCGCTGAACCGCATCCTTGCGGGCGAGGCCTTGCCGGATCAGCGCTTCGACATCACGACGACGCTTTGCAAGTTTCGGGATCTGTTCTCGAAGCACTGATGATCGACCGATCAAGCGTCCCGGGCGTCGAAAACCGATAATCCCTAACAGGCCGCTGAAATAGTCGGCCGACGGGAAGGATCTTCCGTTTCCGAGAATTTCCGGGGCTGTGTGCCCTGCCGGGCCGTCGTTCCTCGGTCTCAGGCGGCGAGCAG
>NZ_JAHFZG010000022.1 GCF_018619475.1 Rhodomicrobium sp. Az07 | reverse complement strand
GAGGAATGTTGGCGGACATCGACTGGCAAGCGCACGCTTGTGAGCCGTCTTTGACGACTGTGCGATGTCAGAGAAAGGCTTTCTCTTTACATCACTCGCGTGAGGGCAGAATGTAACCAAGTAAGAATCGCACGGGCGATCTTTGCTTTTAGACGGCATAAGGACTGCGCTGACTATAGAGGACGCGTTTTGACGTGCAGGGCTGCTGGTTAAGCGGTTCTCAATTTTATGTAGCGCTGAAAAGAGCACAAATGGGAATTGATAATGAAATGGTGGCGCTCGACTCCAATGCTATGACCTATTTGATCGACGGGCTCAATTGCGTGAGCGGTCCTCCATTAGGCCCTGAATCAGAGTCGAAAAGAGCGCTTGTTCAGAGTTTTTTATATCTTCCGGATTGCTCCTGCTTTCATCTAACGCCAACTGTTGAGGTCGAATACAAGCGGATCAAAGATCGATTGAAGCGTGATAATCACGATAGTTGGGCGATGGTACATTTTTTATCAGTGCACCCTATTTTAGATCAAAATCAATTTATAATCAGAGTTCATCAGCTTCAGATGCACCATAGAGGTCATGGTGATTGCAAAGTGCTTGCAGAGTGTGAGATGAGTGGGATAAAGGCGCTAGTTACGAGAGACAGAGAATTCAAGGAACGCCTCGCGCCTCAAGCAGTTGGTGTCCGAGTCTACACGCCGCTAGAATATTGGCGGTCGCTAGGGATCGCCCCTGGTACGCCTCCGCGCCGCATTCCCAAGCATAACAACCCACTAAGTCGAACTGATTGGTGGCACGCTTAGGGCCGCTATTGTCGTTTACTTGGCCTTTTCACCGCAACGGCCAAACGGATCTCCCGCCTCCAGCCCGCGTTTCTCTCTGACAAGCAGCTAGACCGCGCAGCGGAGTGAAGCAGGGCGGATCGCTCCGCCCGCCCCCGGCGCCATCACTTCCGCCCGTTGAGTCCCGCCTTGCGGAACGCGTCCGCGAACGCGCCGCCGCCAGCCTCGGGCCGGGCGCCAGCCTTCGGCGCGGCGCTCATCTTCTTCGGCGTAGGCGCGCGGCTTCCCGCCCCCTGCGGACGCTCGCTCTCCGCGCCAACCGGATCGTCGAGCCGCAGCGTCAGCGAAATGCGCTTCCTCGGCGCATCCACCTCCAGCACCTTCACGCGCACGACATCGCCCGGCTTCACCACGTCGCGCGGGTCTTTCACGAAGGTCTTCGACAGCGCGGAGACATGCGCGAGGCCGTCCTGATGCACGCCGATGTCGATGAACGCGCCGAACGCGGCCACGTTCGTCACCACGCCTTCGAGCACCATGCCGGGCTTCAGGTCGGAGATCTTCTCGACGCCCTCCTGGAAAGTCGCGGTCTTGAAGGCGGGGCGTGGGTCGCGGCCGGGCTTCTCAAGCTCGCGCAGGATGTCGGTCACGGTCGGCAGGCCGAATTTCTCGTCGGCGAACTGCTTCGGCTGGAGGCCGCGCAGCACCGGCGCGTTGCCGATGAGCGTCTTGATGTCCACCTTCGCCGCCGACACGATCTTGCGCACCACGGGATAGGCTTCCGGATGCACGGACGACGCGTCGAGCGGGTCGTCGCCGTTCGGGATGCGCAGGAAGCCCGCCGCCTGCTCGAACGCCTTCGGCCCAAGGCGCGGCACCTCCTGAAGCTCGGCGCGACGCTTGAACGCCCCCTTCTGGTCGCGATAGGCCACGATGTTCTTGGCGAGGGTTTCGCTGATGCCCGACACGCGCGCGAGCAGCGGCACCGACGCCGTGTTGAGGTCCACGCCCACGCCGTTCACGCAATCTTCCACCACCGCGTCGAGCGAGCGCGACAGCTTCGTTTCCGACAAATCGTGCTGATACTGGCCGACGCCGATGGACTTCGGGTCGATCTTCACCAGTTCGGCGAGCGGGTCTTGCAGGCGACGCGCGATGGACACCGCGCCGCGAATCGACACGTCGAGGTCCGGCAGTTCGGCGCTGGCATAGGCGCTGGCGGAGTAGACTGACGCGCCCGCCTCCGACACCATGACCTTCGTCAGCTTCAGCTCCGGCGCGAGCGCCACGAGTTCGCCCGCGAGCTTGTCCGTCTCGCGCGAGGCGGTGCCGTTGCCGATGGCGATGAGGTCGACATTGTGCTGCTTGCACAAGCGGCCGAGGATCGCGAGCGATTCCGTCCACTGCCGCTTCGGCTCATGCGGATAGATCGTGGCCGTCGCGGCAACCTTGCCGGTCGAGTCCACAACCGCAACTTTCACGCCCGTGCGGAACCCCGGATCGAGGCCCATCGTGGCGCGGGTTCCGGCGGGCGCGGCGAGCAGCAGGTCGCGCAGATTGCCCGCGAACACCTTCACCGCCTCCTCTTCCGCTGCCTGCCAGAGCCGCATGCGAAGGTCCACGGAAAGGTGGCCCTGAATGCGCGTGCGCCACGCCCAGCGAACCGTGTCGTTCAGCCATTTGTCGGCGGCGCGGCCCTTGTCGGCGATGTTGAAGCGCCGCGCGATGCGCGCCTCATACAGCGACGGCCCGGAGGGCGCGGCCTGCGCCGGGTCTTCCGGCTCGAAATTCAGGTCGAGGAAGCCTTCCTTCTCGCCGCGGAACATCGCGAGGATGCGATGCGACGGCATCTTGTTGAGCGCCTCCGCCTTGTCGAAATAGTCGGCGAATTTCGCGGCTTCGGGTGAGTCCTTCTTGTCGTCCTTCGCCTTGGCCGCGAGCCGCCCGCGCCCCCACATCTCTTCGCGCAGGCCGCCGATCAGGTCCGCGTCTTCGGCGAAGCGCTCCACGAGGATCGCGCGCGCGCCATCGAGCGCCGCTTGCGCATCGGCCACGCCCTTCTCGGCATCGATGAAGGTCGCCGCAATCGCGTCCGGCAGCTTCGTCGGATCGGTCAGCAGCGCGTCCGCCAGCGGCTCAAGCCCGGCCTCCTTCGCGATCTGCGCCTTGGTGCGCCGCTTCTGCTTGAAGGGCAGATAGATGTCTTCGAGCCGCGCCTTCGAATCCGCCGCCATGATCCGCGCCTCAAGCGCATCGTCGAGCTTGCCCTGTTCGCGGACGCTGTCGAGGATCGCCTTGCGCCGGTCCTCCATTTCGCGCAGATAGCGCAGCCGCTCCTCCAGCGTGCGGAGCTGCCCATCGTCGAGCATGCCGGTCGCTTCCTTGCGGTAGCGCGCGATGAACGGCACCGTGGAGCCGCCGTCGAGGAGATCGACCGCCGCCTGCACCTGCGCGGGGCGCACGCCAAGTTCTTCCGCAATCCGCTGTTCGATGGACTTCATCTGTCTCGCTCTTCCGCTGATGGGGGCCGGCGCGGGAACGGGCCGGCGCGAATCGCCCGATCATACAGAACGCCGCACCCTCGGTTCAAATGATGAAGTCGCAATGGCGGCGATGCGGGTTTCGGCCTCACCCGAAAGGATGTTGCGGCATTGCATCATGAACGCCACCAAACCGGGATCCGCCGGTGCCAAAGCCGGGGCGTGGCGTCCAGCCAATTGATCGAAACCGCGTTTCCGGCGGTGCCTTGCTGGCGAGTTGAAAAAAGGGTAAACGAATGTTGCAACCGGAGGGCAGCGGATGAGCGATCGGCTTGAGACGGACCGCGTAACGCTTGAAAATCCTCCCGTTCAGATCGAGACCGAAACCGGCATCGACACCGTCCCCGGCCAGGCCATTCCATCGGTCGTTGCGGAAAAATTCATAACGGTGGATCGCGGGGAGATCATTGACCGCGCGATCGACAAGCTCTTCGAAACAGGCCAGCGCGTTCTCGCTGGAGAAGTCTTCCAGCATATTTGCGCCCTGCGGCAAGCGGAGGCGGCACGCTCGCTCGACAGGCTCGTGGACCTCTACGATCCGTTCAATCCGGACGACGAAACCGTCAACACTCGCAAGACGGGCGCGGACGCCCGCAAGCAACATCTCGAAAAGCTCAAGAAGAAGATCATAGAAACTGCCACGGCGGCAAATTACTTAGAGATCGATCAGGAAGAGCTGGATAGAATCCTCGGCGCGGAAAATCATCAGGGATTCGCCGCCGAAGTCGATCTGAAAGAGTTCGACTTTAATCTTCTCTTCTATCGGGGAGACATAAAGGTCAAGGCAAAGACAACGTCGTGGAAGACGGCATGGCTTATCGAGCGCGAGATCGAAGTGGAGGCCTATCGGCGGCTGTTCATCGGCCTCAAGCTGAAGCCGGTGGAAACGCGCATCGCCGAAATCGAACGCATCGAGAAGATTTCCCACGAAAAAGCTAAAAAGCGCGTTCGGAAAATCCGGAACCAGAAGATGCTGGAAGGGGTCTCCGAAGAAACGCTGCACCTCAAGATCTTCCGTCGCATCCCGAAATCAGACATCGAAATCCTTTTTCCGAACGCGAAGATAAAATTCAACCTGTTCGACAAGCTGTGGCTCTGGGTCGGCTCCGGCGGGAGCACCCTTTTCGCCATCACCATGGCCGTGCTGAAGTTCCTTGCCGCCGTCGCGATCAGCGTTTTCTTCGTCATTTTCACGATCGCGGGCGCCGTCGGCGCGATCATTCGCAGCTTCACGAGCTTCCTCAACACGCGCACGCGCTACATGGCGAAGCTCGCGCAGAGCCTCTATTTCCACAACATCGCCAGCAATCAAAGCGTGCTCGCCGCGCTGAACGACGATGCCGAGGAAGAGGACATCAAGGAAGCCGTGCTGACCTACGCCCTGCTGCTCCGCCACGGTCATCTCGGAACCGAGTCGACGAAAGCCGAGGCGGAAAAATTCCTCAAGGACGAGTTCGGCGTGGCGTGCGATTTCGACATCGCCGACGGCTGCCGCCATTTGCGAAAGCTTGGCCTGCTCGTCGAGGACGAGACCGGAGCGCCGCGCATCCGGGATCTTGAGGACGCACGCGCGCACCTCGAAGGGCTGTGGCGCGCCGTGCCTACTGCGGCCGCGTAGCTCGTTCCGGCAAGAAGAGGCTTGCGCCGAATGCCGGAGCCGATCAGTCTCGGCGTTGCTCCATTCCATTAAGGCGATCCGCCTCATTCGGGGTTCCCATGCGATTGACCCACAAGACGGTGTTGAACTTTGCGTCCGAGAACGAGGCGGTTGCCGCAAGCGAGATCCTCGGCGAAGTGCCCGACTTCGAGGAAACGCCGGTCGTCGCGCTTGAAAACGCGGATGGGAAGCGCTGGTCGGTCGAAATCTATGATGACGGCGCGCTCTGCGATGTCGCAACGGCGGCGCTGGCGGAGGCGGGCATCGCACCGGCCGCGACCGCCGTGGAGGCCATCCCCGATGCGGACTGGGTGAGCGAGACGCAGCGCGCGCTGCCGCCGGTTCGCGCGGGCCGCTTCATCGTCCACGGTAGCCACGACCGCGCGCGCATAGCCTCGCAATGGGCCATCGAAATCGACGCGGGCCGCGCCTTCGGGACCGCGCATCATGGCACGACGAAGGGCTGTCTGCTGGCGCTGGAGCAGCTTTCGCCTATCGGCGTCGACCGCGTGCTCGACCTCGGCACCGGCTCGGGCGTGCTCGCCATCGGCGCGGCGAAGGCGCTGGCGCATTGCCCGCACATCGTGGCGGTGGATGTCGATCCGATTGCGGTTGAGGTCGCGCGCGAGAACGTGCGCCTCAATGGCGCGGGCGCGGACATCGCGCTGTTCACCGGCGACGGCTCCAAGCCGCGCGACGCCTATGCGCTGGCGCCGTTCGATGTGATCGTCGCGAACATCCTCGCGAAGCCGCTGCTGAAACTCGCGCCGCGCATCCGCGAACTCACCCGTATCGGCGGCACGGTGATCCTCTCCGGCCTGCTCTCCGGGCAGGCGCGCGAAATGGTGGCGCGCTACCGCGCCACGGGCTTCGTGCTCGTGCAACGCCGCGACCTCGAAGGCTGGGCGACACTCACGCTGCGGCGGGTGGGTTAGAACGGGCGGCGTTCAAACTGCGCCATTGTTGCCCGTCTGCGACTTTCGTATAATTCGCGCCCGCGCCATATGCCGAATAGCGCTCGCCCATTCAGCCGAGGTTAGCCCAATGCCGCACACCCACGAAAGCCGCCTCGCCGCGCTGCGCGACGCTCTCGCCGCCGAAAAGCTCGCGGGCTTCATCGTCCCGAAAGCCGACGAGTTCCAGAACGAGGCGGTGCCCGCATGCTGGGATCGCCTCGCGTGGCTGACGGGCTTCACCGGCTCGGCGGGAACGGCGGTGGTGCTCGCCGACAAGGCCGCGCTGATCGTCGACAGCCGCTATACGCTCCAGGCGAAGGCGCAGGTGGACACGGCGCTATTTGCGGTCGAGCTGTTCCCGAAGGCGACGCTGGCGAAATGGCTCGGCGAGCACGCGGGCGAGGGCGCGGCCATCGGCTACGACCCGTCGCTTTTCACGCAGGCGAGCTTCAAGCCGCTGAACGCGGAGGCGGAAAAGGCCGGTTTCGAGCTTCGGGCGATCAAGGCGAACCCCATCGATGCGCTGTGGGAGGACCGGCCCGCGCCGTGTTTCGCGCCCATCGTTTTCCACGACGAGGCGTTCGCGGGCGAGAGCGCGGCCTCGAAGCTTGAGCGCGTGCAAAAGGAGATCGCCGCGCGGAAGGCGACCGGGCTTGTCGTCAGCGCGCCGGATGCGGTGGCGTGGCTGTTCAACGTTCGCGGCGGTGACGTGGCGCATACGCCGGTGGCGCTTGCCCGCGCCTATGTGCCGTTGAAGGGGAAGCCGACGCTGTTCGTTTCGCCGGGCCATGTGACGGATAAGAACCGCGAAGGGCTGGAAGCGCTGGCCGCGCTGCATCCGCTCGGCGATTTGTGGAAGGTGCTTCCGCGCCTTGTGGGAGCGGCCGCGAAAGTGATCGCCGATCCCGCGCATACGACGCTTCGCGTGGCCGATATCCTCAAAGCAGCGGGCGCGAAAATCGTCGAGGCCGACGATCCGGCGATCCGCTTCAAGGCCGCCAAGAACGCAACCGAACTCGAAGGCGCGCACGCGGCGCATCTGCGCGATGGCGTGGCTGTGGCGCGTTTCCTCGCGTGGCTCGATGCGAACGCGCCGTCCGGCACGGTCGACGAACTCGCGGCGTCGGACAGGCTCGAAGCCTTCCGCCGCGATACGGGCAAGCTCGTCGACCTGAGCTTCGACACGATATCCGGCGCGGGGTCGAACGGCGCCATCGTGCATTATCGCGCCACGCCAGAGACGAACAAGCCGCTTCTGCCGGGCACGCTCTATCTGATCGACTCCGGCGGCCAGTATCGCGATGGCACGACCGACATCACGCGCACCGTCGTTATCGGCGAGCCAAGCGCGGACATGCGCCGCCATTTTACGCTCGTGCTGAAAGGCCACATCGACATCGCGGCGGCGCGGTTCCCGGCGAAAACCAACGGCGCGGCGCTGGACAGCTTCGCGCGGCGCGCCCTGTGGGACGCGGGGCTGGACTACGGGCACGGCACGGGCCACGGCGTCGGCAGCTTCCTTTCGGTGCATGAAGGCCCGGCGAGCATTTCGTCGCGCGGAATGGCGCAGCTTGAGCCGGGCATGATCCTCTCGAACGAGCCGGGTTATTATCGCGAAGGGCATTACGGCATTCGGTTGGAAAACCTCATTGCCGTCACGCAGCCGCAGGCTATCGACGGCGGCGAGACGGAGATGCTCGGCTTCGAGACGCTGACGCTCGCGCCGTTCGACCGTCGGCTGATCGATGCGGCGCTACTTTCGCCCGGCGAACGCGATTGGCTCAACGCCTATCACGCACGCGTCCGCGCGGCGCTTGGCTCCCATCTCGATGACGCGAGCCGTGCGTGGCTGGATGCAGCGACGGCGGAAATCTAGCCGCCGCCCTGCTCCGCCCAATTCGGCTTGCGCTTCTCGATGAAGGCTGCGAGACCTTCCGTGCCTTCCGGGCCGCGCGCCGCTTTCGCGAAGACGGCTGCGGCGTGTTCGACCAGCGCGCCCGCATCTTCGAAACGCGCGCGCCGCAACAGCGCCTTGGTTTCCGCCACCGCGCCCGGCGCGCAGGCGAGGATCTGGCGCAGCGTTTCGGCGAGCGCGGCGTCGAGGTCCGCAGCCGTCTCGCAGACACGATGCACGAGCCCGATACGATACGCTTCGTCCGCGCCGAAGCGTGCACCCGTCACCCCCAGTCGCTTCGCTTGCCCATAGCCGAGCCGCTCCACGAGGAACGGCGCAATCTGCGCCGGGATCACGCCGAGCGATGTCTCCGGCAGGCGGAAATCCACGTCGCGCGAGGCGAGCGCGACATCCGCCGTGCAGGCGAGGCCGAAGCCGCCGCCCATGACGCTCCCTTCCAGGACCGCGACCACCGCCAGCGGCGAGCGGGCATAGGCCGCGCAGACATGGCCGAACGCCGCGTTCGAGGTGGCGATGGGGTCCGTCGTGCCGACGGGAGCCATGCGCGCCGCCGCCATGTCGCGCAGATCCGCGCCCGCGCAGAAATGGCCGCCCGCGCCGCGAAGCACGACAATACGCGCGCCGGTCGCCTCCGCATCCGCGAGCGCGGCCAGCAATTCCGCGAGCATCGCCTGCGACATGGCGTTGCGGACCTCCGGCCGGTTGAGGCGGATCGTCAGCACGCCGCCGTTGCGCTCCAGCGCCAATGTGGTTGGATCGGCCATCGTTCAATCCTTCCTCTCGCGCGGCAACGTGCCTTCGAGCTTGCAGATGATGCCGAGCATCACTTCGTCCGCGCCGCCGCCGATGGACACGAGCCGCCCGTCGCGCATCGCGCGGCTCAGTGGATTGTCCCACGTGAAGCCCATGCCGCCCCAATATTGCAGGCAGGAATCCGTCACCTCGCGAATGAGCCGCCCGCATTTCAGCTTCGCCATCGAGGCGAGTTTCGTCACGTCACGGCCCGAGACGTATTCCTCCACCGCGCGCCATGTCAGCGAGCGCAGCGCTTCCACTTCCGTGCGCAATTCCGCGAGCCGGAAATGCACCACCTGATTGTCGAGGATCGACTTTCCGAACGCCTTCCTCTGGCGCGTGTAGTCGATGGTGGCGTCGATGAGTCGGTCGAGCATGGTGAGCGAGTTCGCCGCGCCCCACAGACGCTCTTCCTGGAATTGCAGCATCTGGAACGTGAAGCCCATGCCTTCCGCGCCGATGACGTTCGTTTGCGGCACGCGCACATCGTCGAAGAAAAGCTGCGCGGTGTCCGACGAGAACATGCCCATCTTGCGGATTTTCTGCCGCGTGATGCCCTTTGCGTCCATGGGCACGACGATGAGCGACTTGTTGCGATGCGGCTTGTCGTCCGACGTATTGGCGAGCAGACAGCACCAGTCGGCCTTCATGCCGTTGGTGATCCACATCTTCGAGCCGTTGATGACGTAATCGCCGCCGTCTTTCCGCGCCGTCGTCTTGATCGACGCGACATCCGAACCCGCACCCGGTTCCGACACGCCGATGCAGGACACCATCTCGCCCGCGATACTCGGCGCGAGCCATGCGCGCTTCAACTCCTCGCTGCCGAAGCGGTGCAGCGCGGGCGTCGCCATGTCGGAATGCACGCCGATGGCCATCGGCACGCCGCCGCAGTCGCAGGTGCCGAGCGCTTCCGCGACCGTCGCCGAATAGGAGAAGTCGAGCCCGAGGCCGCCATAGGCTTCGTCGTATTTCGTGCCCAGCACGCCCAGCGCGCCAAGCTTCCGGAAGAGCTCGTGCGAGGGAAATTCCTCCGCGCGCTCCCATTCATCCACGAACGGGTTGATCTCGTTCTTGACGAAGCGCTCCACCTGGTCGCGCAACTGCTCATGCTGCGGCGTCAGAAGCATCGCGGTTTCCCCCTTGTTCTTTCTTAGGGCGCAGGCGCCCTTTTTCTCAGGATGACACGGCTACCGAAAAAAGTGAATTGCACTTGAGGTGAGCATCGCGCGGCGTGTTGGCGGGCCGCTGCTCGTGATTTCCGCTCATCGCTGCCATGTTGGGTCTGAAATCGTTTGGTTCGGGAACGCCTTTCCGGCACGCTGGCGAAAAACGGAGCGAGGATGCGATGGGGTTCGAGACGGAAGCCGAAAAGAAACTGATCGTGGCGCTGGATTTCCCGCATGCGGACGAAGCGGCGGCCTTCTGGCACAGGCTTGCCCTGCCGCATGCCGTGGCGAAAATCGGCCTCGAACTTCTGATGACGGCGGACGGCGTGGCGCTCGTCAAGCGGCTCGCGGATGCGGGCGCGAGCGTGTTCGTCGACGCTAAGTTATATGACATCGCCGCTACCGTGGAGAGGGCGACGGCCCGCGTGGCAGCGCTCGGCGCGTCGTTCCTGACGGTGCATGCGCAGGACGACGCGACCGTGACGGCAGCGGTGCGCGGCGCGGCAGGGACGCCGCTCAAGCTGCTCGGCATCAGCCTGCTTACGAACGCCCGGCCGGAAAGCCTTGCAGGGCAAGGCATCACGCTGTCCGCCAGCGACCTCGTTCTCACGCGCGCGGCCTTCGCCGCCGAGGCGGGGTTTCACGGCGTGGTTTCGTCGGCATGGGAGGCGCGCGCGCTGAAAGACGCCTTCGGCTCGCGGCTTGCGGTCGTCACCCCCGGCATTCGCCCGGCAAGCGCCAGCGTCGCGGGCGACGATCAGGCGCGCACGGCGACCCCGGCCGAGGCTATCGCCGCGGGCGCGGATTACATCGTCGTCGGCCGGCCGATCACGCGCGCCGCCGATCCGAACGCCGCCGCCCGCGCCATCGTGGGGGAGATGGCCGTCTTCTTGCATGGGTAGACAGGGTATTGGCAGTTTTTGGGCTGCCCCCCGGCTCGCCGCGATGCCCAGTTCCGTAAGGTTGCTCTAAAATGCAGAAAACTGAACTGGCGAAAGCCAGCCCGAATGTTTTGGCTGGGTTTGCCAGCGGCGGCGCGATTGGCGCGCTCGGTGGCCTCATCGGCTTGGGCGGAGCTGAGTTTCGGCTTCCGGTCCTGATTGGACTGTTCCGGTTCGCCGCCCTGGAAGCAGTGATCCTCAACAAGGCGATGAGCCTGGTTGTAGTTGCGACGGCGCTGCCCTTTCGAGCCGGAACGGTGCCGTTTGGCGCGCTAGCGGAAAACTGGTCGATTATCGCCAATCTCTCGCCGGCAGCCTTGTCGGCGCTTGGTTCGGCGCGGGCTGGGCCACGCGGCTGAAATCGGAAACGCTTTATAGGGTCATCGCCATCTTGCTCGTGGCCATAGCGCTCGTTCTCGTGGTCGGCCACGATACCACGGCACATCAAGCCCTGCTGACAGGCCCGGCTCAGTTGTTCGTCGGCGTTGTGTCCGGCTTCTTCATCGGAGTCGTCGCTGCACTGCTTGGGGTAGCAGGCGGCGAGCTTCTAATTCCGACGCTCGTTCTACTTTTTGGCGTGGACATCAAGCTCGCGGGCAGTCTCTCGTTGGCCGTAAGCCTTCCGACGATGCTTGTCGGCTTTATCCGTTATAGCCGCGACAACAGCTTTTCCGTATTAGCCCGCTACAGGCCGTTCGTTCTCGTCATGGCGGCGGGCTCCGTTGCTGGAACCTTTATCGGGAGTTGGCTGCTCGGTATCGTGCCGACCGACGTTCTGCTTCCGATTCTCGCTGCGATCCTTATGATCTCGGCCGTGAAGGTTTGGCGCCATGCGTAGCCGGAAAGCGGCTCAAAGCCCCGTCAGAATGCGGGCAACCTCGTCATAATCGCGCGCGATGAACGTCGCGCCCGCCGCGACGAGCGCCGATTCGTGGTCGGGCGGCAGGTGCGACGCGGCCACAAGCCCGATCACGCGCATGCCCGCCGCCACGGCCGCACGGACGCCGCTCGCGCTGTCCTCGATCACGATGGCGTCGCGCGGCTCGACGCCTTCTTCGT
Source organism: Rhodomicrobium sp. Az07 (assembly GCF_018619475.1). Classification (GTDB taxonomy): domain Bacteria; phylum Pseudomonadota; class Alphaproteobacteria; order Rhizobiales; family Rhodomicrobiaceae; genus Rhodomicrobium. The sequence goes on along the minus strand of NZ_JAHFZG010000022.1, from coordinate 32,551 downwards.
GTGCAGCTTTCAGGAAAATATCGGGGAACGGCTTGCCGCGCGCCACGGTCTCGGCGCTGTAGATGCCGCGCGGGAAGCGGTCGGCAAGACCCATCACGCCGAGACACAGGGCGATGCGGCGCGGCGAGCTTGACGACGCGATGCAGCGCGGCATGTCCGCGTGGCGCGCGATGAAATCGGCGACGCCGGGGATGGGGCGCAGCGAGCGCTCGAACAGCGCGAACGTGCGGCGCTCAAGCTCGGGCAGGAAGTCCGGCAACGGGCGGCCCGCCAGCGCTTCCATGGTGGCGACCTCGTCGGACGCGCGCTTGCCGACGAACAGCTTCGCAGCTTCTTGCCAAATCATGGGCGCGCCAAGATCGCCCGCATAGGCGGCGAGCGCCTCGCAGGCCAGCACTTCGCTGTCGGCGATGACGCCGTCGAAGTCGAAGATGATGAGGCGTGGCGGCGTGGTGTTCTCCGCCACTAATCCAGATCCTCGATCTTGGCGGGGCCGCCGCCATGGACGCGCTGCGCCAGCGCCGCCTCGATGAAGGCGGTGATGTCTCCGTCCAGCACGGCCGCCGGGTTCGTGTTCACGATGCCCGTGCGCAGATCTTTCACCATCTGATAGGGCTGGAGCACGTAAGAGCGAATCTGATGCCCCCAGCCGATCTCTGTTTTCGAAGCGGCGGCGGCATGCGCGGCATCCTCGCGCTTCTTCAGTTCCATCTCGTAGAGGCGCGCTTTCAGCATGTTCCACGCGGTGGCGCGGTTCTTGTGCTGCGAGCGCTCCATCTGGCATTGCACCACGATGCCGGTCGGCACGTGCGTGATGCGCACCGCCGAGTCGGTGGTGTTGACGTGCTGGCCGCCTGCGCCGCTCGCGCGGTACGTGTCGATGCGGCAGTCGCTTTCGGCCACCGCGATATCGATGGTCTCGTCCACGACCGGATAAACCCAGACGGACGCGAAGCTCGTGTGGCGGCGCGCGTTGGAATCGTAGGGGGAGATGCGAACGAGACGATGCACGCCGGACTCGGTCTTGAGCCAGCCGAAGGCGTTGGAGCCTTTCACCTGGATCGTGGCCGACTTGAGCCCAGCTTCTTCGCCCGCCGCGCTTTCGATAAGTTCGACCTTGTAGCCCTGTTCCTCGGCCCAGCGCATGTACATGCGCAGCAGCATTTCGGTCCAGTCCTGGCTCTCGGTGCCGCCCGCGCCCGCGTGAACTTCGAGGAAGGTGTCGTTGCCGTCGGCTTCGCCCGAAAGCAGCGCTTCGACTTCGCGCTTCTGCACTTCGGTTTGCAGCGCGGCGAGCGAGGCCTCGGCCTCGTTCACAACCTCATCGTCGCCTTCTTCCTCGCCAAGTTCGATGAGGCCGACGGCGTCGTCAAGGCGCGCGGCGAGCTGCGAATAGGCGGTGAGCGCCGTGTCGAGGTGTTGCCGCTCGCGGAGCAGCTTTTGCGCCCGCTGCGGATTGTCCCACAGCGTCGGGTCTTCGACGATCTCGTTCAGGCTCGCGAGGCGGGCTTTCGCTTTATCCCAGTCAAAGATACCTCCGCAGGAGCGAGAGGGACTGCTTGATTTCGTCGACGATGGCTTGAGTTTCGGGGCGCATGAAAAGGTTCCGTCTGTGAGGCTGAAGCCGGAGCGAAAGACTGGCATCCGGGTCCGTTATTACAAAACTGTGAAGATTGAGCCGGCATGGCGTCAGTACGCTGCGCGCGCTTGCCGGGCGTTGGGGCTGGTTTCGACAATTACACCGGGCTGCGCTGAGTTCCAGTCTTAATGTCTAGCCTGTCTGCATCCGGTGTCCCGCCCCGGACGCAGATGGGATGACAAAAAGCTAGTACAAGCCTCCGGGGCTAGGCGCGGTCCGCCCGTAAGGCGGCGGATAGCCGCCCACTGTGCCCTGCTGGTTCGGAGGCGTTGGCTGCGGCTGGCCCCATCCGCCGGATGAGGGCTGAGGCGGCTGCCTCCAGCCTCCGTTGTTGTCGCCAGGGTATCCGCCCTGCTGGCTGTAATCCTGTTGCTGATCGCCGGCCACCGGGTAGGAGGCCGAAGCAGTCGCATAGCCTTCCGGCGGCTCGGTGCCCGGCTTGAAGTATTCGGTAATGGCGTCGGGATCGGCCGGGTCGGTGCGCTGGCCGGTGCGCTTGTTGACGCGGACCTGCCGGATGTCTGCCGGCGTGCGGAACGGAACCGCGGGCTTGTCCTTAAGTGCCATCTTGAAGAAGTCCGCGAAGATAGGCGCTGCCAGTTCGCCGCCCGTTTCACCGTGGCCCATCGGCTGCGGGGAATCGTAGCCGATGAAGACGCCCATGGCGATGTCGGGCGAAAAACCGATGAACCACGCATCCTTTTCGTCGTTCGTCGTGCCGGTCTTGCCGCCGAGAGGCTTCTGCACCCGCTTCCAGACCATGGAGCCCGTGCCACGCACAACGACGCCTTCAAGCATCGACGTGACCTGATAGGCCGTTATCGGGTCGATGATCTGCGCGCGTTCGTCGGTAAGCTGGGGCTCGGCCTGACCTCGCCACGCTTCGGCATTGCAGCTTTCGCAGGGGCGGTTATCGTGCCGCCAGATCGTCTGGCCCATGCGGTTCTGGATGCGGTCGATGAAGGTGTAATTGATCTTCTTGCCACCGTTCGCAAACATGCAATAGGCGGTCGTCAGCCGTATGAGCGACGTCTCGCCCGCGCCGAGCGCCATGGAGAGCAGCGGCGGGAGATCTTCATAAACCCCGAAGCGGCGCGCATATTCGCTCACGATCGGCATGCCGAGATCCTGCGCGAGGCGCACCGTCATAAGATTTCGAGACTTCTCGATGCCAATACGAAGCGGCTGGAGGCCGTGCACCTGCTTGTCGTAATTCGAGGGCTTCCATTCGCCCTGTCCGTTGCCCTGATCGATCGAAAAGGCCGCGTCGTTCACCACGGACGCGGGCGTATAGCCGTTGTCGAGTGCGGCGGCGTAGACGATCGGCTTGAACGACGAACCCGGCTGCCGTCGCGCTTGCAGTGCGCGGTTGAACTGGCTTTCGGCGAAGCTGAAGCCGCCAATAAGCGCAAGAACGCGGCCGGTATGCGGGTCCATGACGACGGTCGCGCCGCCGACCTGCGGCACCTGCATCAGCGACCAGGCTGGCAGCAGCGTCTTGCCTGCCGCGAGCTTGGGATTGCGCTCGCGTTCCTTCATGAGGTCGATTTCGTTCGGCGGGGAAACGTAGACTACATCGCCGAGACTGAGAATGTCGCTGACGCCGATGGGCCCTTTCGTTTTGACCTTGAGCTTGTCCAGGGCCCATTTCACGCCATCCTTGCCGAGTTCGACAGTCTCGCGCTCGGCTTCGAGCGCATTGTTCGGCATGCGGCCCGGCTGCAAGCCGATAACCGCCTTGTCCTTCGCGGTTTGCAGGACGACGCCGAGCCGCCATGGTTCCACGTCCGACAGCGCGGGCACCTCGGCAAGCTTGACGCCCCAGTCGCCGGCCAGGGCGAGATCGATCTTCGTGATGGGCCCGCGCCAGCCGCGCTTGCGGTCGAAGCTTACGAGCCCGGCGCGCAGCGCGGAGCGCGCCATCATCTGGAGGCTGGGATCGAGCGTGGAGCGCACGGAGTATCCACCCGCATAAACGCTCGAATTGTCGTCGTTGTCTTCGAGGCCGTACATGTCGGCGAGCGTGCGGCGAACTTCTTCGGCGAAGTATTCCGCGGCGAAGGTCGACGGGCCAACGGTGCGGGCCACCATTTCGAGCGGCTGCTTCTTCGCCTCTTCAGCGTCTTCCTGCTTAATGAAGCCGAAACGCACCATGTTGTTGAGGATGTCGTTGCGCCGCAAGAGGGCATCCTTGAAGGCTTTGCTGCCGGGTCTCGCGGTGGTGAGCTGAAGCTTCGTCGGCTCTTTCGGCAGCGCGGCGAGATAGGCGACCTCGTGCAGTTGCAGGTCGTTCAGTTCCTTGCCGAAGTACCGGAGGGCAGCCGCCGCGACGCCGTAGGTGCCGCCGCCGAGATAGATCTGGTTCAGGTAAAGATCGAGGATGCGTTCTTTTGTGTACGCGCGCTCGATGCGGATGGCGAGGATCGCCTCCTTGGCCTTGCGGAGATAGGAACGCTCGCTTGTCAGCAGGAAATTCTTGGCCACCTGCTGGGTGATGGTGGACGCGCCTTCCTTCCTGTTTTTCGTCAGGTTATTGTAGACGGCGCGCAGGATGCCGCGAAAATCGAGGCCGCCATGTTCCCAGAAACTCTGGTCTTCGGCGGCGAGGAATGCATTGATGAGCGGCTTCGGCATGACCTGAACGGGCACGTAGATTCGTCGCTCCTTCGCGAACTCCGCGATCAGGCGCCCGTCGCCGGCATGCACGCGCGTAATAATGGGCGGCTTGTAATTAGCGAGCTTGTCGTAGTCCGGAAGGTCTTGCGTAATCGTCCAGAGAAAATAAGCAGCTCCCGCCGACGCAGCGATAAACATGAAAACGCCTGCCGTGAACGCAAACCCGAGAAAGCTCAGGAAGAGACTCCTGTGGCGCTTTTTCTTCGCGGGGGGCGGAAGGACAGGCGACTTGCTTTGCATCGGTTCCACGCTTGATTATTCGGCCGTTTCCACGATCAGACCAAACAAAGCGACCGGAGGGATTCAGGCGCCGCCATCACGAGCATAACGGCTTGCCCAAATTGTGACAGCATATATGCCTCATCTCATACCGCTAACCACAACTTCGTATTCTGCACAATCGCAGGTTAACGCGAGCACGACCGCAGCCGCGGTTTTACAGCGGAATGTGTGCCTGCCGTTCCGCCATGAATGCGTTAACCGCCTCCCCCAAAGCCGATGCGATCGCTTCCCGCCACTCCTCCGAGATGAGGAGCTTTTCATCGTCTTCGTTGCTGAGGTAGCCGAGTTCGATCAGGACGGCGGGCACGCCATGCGCTTTCAGCACGCGGAAATTCGCCGAGCGCTGCGGCCTGATGTTGAACTTCATCTTGCCCTTCATGTGGTCGATGAGGTAATGCGCGAGAGAGGCAGACCGGTTCCTTTTGATCCGGTTTTCGAGATCGTTGAGGATCGAGGCTATTTCCTCGGAGACGACCGGCGTTGTCTGCTCGTTCTCGACACCGGCTTGCACGTCGACCTTGTTTTCGTTCTGTGCGATAACATTCGCCTGCTCGTCGGAGGCTTCTTCCGACAGTGTGTAGATCGTGCCCCCGCGAACTTCCTTCAACGCTTTCACGCCAAGGCGCTTCGGGTCGAGGGCGTCTGCGTGGATCGAGATGAGAAGATCCGCCTGCGCCTTGACCGCAATAGCCGCCCGGTCGTCGAGGGAAACGAAGACGTCCGACGTTCGCGTCAGGAGGATGCGGTAGCGCGTCGTCGCTTCGAGCTTCGTGGCGAGCTTCCGGCAGAAGTCGAAGACAATGTCCTTTTCAAGTGTATTCGTAACCCGGCCGACAGCGCCCGCGTCGATGCCGCCGTGTCCGGGATCGATGACGATGAGCGGCCGCCTGTCCCCCGCGTCCGGCTTCGCGGCGGCGCTTTGCTGCTCGTCGGGCTTCGGCGTCGGCGGCGGGGTTTTGGCGGAGGCGAAGAAGGTCTTGTGTGTCGTGCGAGCGAGGTCGATCACAAGCCGGGCTGGTAGATCGTTCTCCGGCGGCAGCAACTCCGCTTTCTCAATGAGCGCGGGCGCGGCGAGGTCGATCACGATCCGCGACTTGCCCGGCGCCAGCAGGCCCGAGCGCGATGAAAGGATCAGCCCGCGCCCCTTTGCGCCCGGCACCTGGATGTCCGTCTCGGGCATGTCGATCACGATCCGGTAGGGATTGGCCATGGAGAAGGCGCGAAACTCGACCGCTTTCGAGACGAAGGCGACGAAGCGGGTGCGTTGGCTGTCGCCACCGATCTGCGCGCTTACCACGATGTCCTCGGCGCGGGCGCTCCCCATGAAAAAGGCGAGGACGAGGATGGTGCAGCACGCCGCGAAAGCCACTGATGGTCTCAGGCCGGTTTTCATGTTCGATGCCCCTGGTGCAGGAATTTTACGTTTGATTCACGCCCGCTGGTGGCACCATCGAATGTGAATTCGAAGCTGCACTAGATCGATTGGTTGCTAGTGTGCTCTCGGAGGCGCATACGTTTGCCTGAGATCGTGCAGAAAAGTGGACCAAAGTATGCGCCCAGGGCACCTGCGCCTCGTCCTACAGTATGGGCTTGTTCGCGTCCACCCCGGCACCGCCGGGACGCTTCGGCGTCCGCAATTTCACCATTTCGTCGACCGTCGCTTATGTCTTGCTTGCGGCGGGGTCAAACACAACGTATTAGAGATATGTCAATCCTGATCGATTAGGCTGGCTTCCGCTTTGCTAATCCGCCTAACAGGATCAGGGGGTGAATTTGGCAATCGCCCACGGGCATCGATCCACATGGATCGGGCAGCACCGCGAGTGTCGAAGGCAAAGCAGCCGGGATGTCGTATCCCTGAACAATAAGTAGCCACGGAATCGTGGTCTCGCCGCATCGTTTCGAGGAAGAAACGAGCCCGTCGGCGAACCGAGACTCAAACAACAATGTCAACTTCGCGCTCCGACTTGCTTGAAATGAAAGGTGCCGTGTCCGGCATCGAAAGCCTGTCGACCCTCTTTCTCCAAAATGGAAAAGACGGCGCTCCCAGCCCTGCGCTGGTTCGAAGCGGCGAGAGCGCGATCAACAAACAGTGCGTCCGTCCGACCGGTCCGCTCGATCATGTCGCCATGATCGCGAGGCCACGCTTTGGCGCGGGCGCGCCAGGAAGCATTTGCGATGGCAAACAAGATGTTAATCGATGCCACCCACCCGGAAGAGACACGGGTGGTGGTGACGCGCGGAAATCGCGTCGAGGAATTTGACTACGAGTCGGCGTCGCGGAAGCAGCTTCGAGGCAACATCTATCTGGCCAAGGTTGCCCGTATCGAGCCCTCGCTCCAAGCGGCGTTCGTGAACTACGGCGGCAATCGCCACGGCTTCCTCGCCTTCGCGGAAATTCATCCGGATTATTACCAGATCCCGGTCGCTGTTCGCGAACAGTTGATGAAGGAAGAGGCGGCGGACCGCCAAGGCCGTTACCGCGACGCCCGCGAAAGCCGTTCGGATCGCCCCGACAGGACGCCGGAGGCCGAAGGCGCCGCGGCGGCTTTCTCCGAGACGGGCAATGGCGATGGCGAGCCCGAGGCCACGGCGGCGGCTGTCGAAGCTTCGAATGAAGAGGTTCGCTCTGAATTCGCGGCGGCGGTCGACACGGAACAGGCCGAGGCAGGCGAAGGCGCGCCCGCGCCCGAAGAAAACAGGGACAGCGAATCCGGCAGTGGCGGCGCCATCGCGCTGGAAGCCGCGCTTCCGCCCACGCTGTATGAAGAGTTCACCGCTGCTATCGCGCGCGGCGAGGAAGCCCGCGACGAAATACCGAGCCATCCCGACGACGTGGAAGGCGGCGCCGTTTTCGAAGATGACGAGGCTGACGACGACGACGACGAGACCGAGGAAGACGACGAAGAAGACGAGCGTGGGGACGAAGCGGAAGACGAAGGCGACGAACAGCCGGAGGCGAAGCATCGCTCACGCGGTAACGATGCCGGAGACGGCGACAGCGGCTCGTCTCTGGACGATGGCGGCATCATTTCCGTGCCGGAAAGCGCCACGCCCGCGCCGGTGGAGGTCGTCGGCTCCGAGGATGCTCTCGAAGAGCTGCCGCAGCGTCACAAGCGCCGCTGGCGTCACTACAAGATTCAGGAAGTCATCAAGCGCAACCAGATCGTCCTGATCCAGGTTGTGAAGGAAGAGCGCGGCTCTAAGGGCGCGGCGCTGACCACCTACCTCTCGCTCGCGGGCCGCTACACCGTGCTGATGCCGAACACGGCCAGCGGCGGTGGCATTTCGCGCAAGATCACCGTTCCGGCCGACCGCAAACGCCTCAAGGAAATCGCGCAGGAACTCGAAGTGCCGGAAGGCATGGGCCTCATCATCCGCACGGCGGGCGCGTCGCGCACCAAGGCGGAAATCAAGCGCGACTTCGAATATCTGCTGCGCCTGTGGGAGAACGTCCGCGATCTGACGCTCAAAAGCACCGCTCCGTGCCTCGTCTACGAGGAAGGCGACCTCATCAAGCGCTCGATCCGCGACCTCTACAACAAGGACATCGACGAAATTCTTGTCGCGGGCGACGAAGCGCATCACGAGGCGAAAGAATTCATGCGCATGCTCATGCCGAGCCATGCGAAGAACGTGCTGCTCTACAAGGAGCCCGAGCCGATCTTCACGAAATATGAGGTCGAGCGTCAGTTGAACCAGATGTTCAGCCCTGTGGTCACGCTGAAATCCGGCGGCTACATCGTGCTGAACCAGACAGAAGCGCTTGTCGCCATCGACGTGAACTCCGGCCGCTCGACGCGCGAATACTCCATCGAAGACACGGCGCTGAAGACGAATATGGAAGCCGCCGAGGAAGTGGCGCGGCAGGTGCGTCTGCGCGACCTCGCGGGCCTCATCGTCATCGACTTCATCGACATGGACGAGCGGCGCAACAACCGCTCCGTCGAACGCAAGCTGAAGGAAAGCCTGCGCCACGACCGCGCCCGCATCCAGGTCGGCCATATCAGCCATTTCGGCCTTCTGGAAATGTCGCGCCAGCGGCTGCGTCAGGGCGTCGTCGAAGTTTCGACGGTGCCTTGCCCGGTGTGCCAGGGCGTCGGCCATATCCGGTCGACCGAGTCGGTCGCGCTGATGATCCTGCGATCGATCGAGGATCATCTGCGAACGCAAGGCCCGGCCAACATCACCCTGACCGCGTCGACGGAAGCCGCGCTCTATATCCTCAACAACAAGCGTTCCTATCTCCGCGACATCGAACTCCGCTACGGCGTGACGATCGTCCTCCAGCCGGACGACAAGGCGCACGGCGCGCATTTCGTGCTTGAACGGGGCGCCGAAGCCGTGCCGCCGGTCGTGGGCGATGCGCGCGTCATCAACATGGAGACCGCCCCTCTGGCGCAGTCGGACGAGGAAGAGGAAGTCGCGCCTGCGTCGACCTCTCCCGCTTCTGCCGAAGGGGAAGAGAAGCGTTCATCGCGCCGCAAGCGCCGTCGCCGCCGTCGCCCGGGCGAGTCAGCCTCGGAAGCGCCGCTCCCGAATGGCCATGCAGCCTCAATGGCGGAAGGCTCGGACGATGACGACGAAGAAGACGATACGGACGGGGCCGACGAAAGCGCGGTGACAGAGGCCGGGGCGCAAACGGTTGGCGCGGGACGTGAGGAGAGCACCGAGGGACAACAAGAGGGCCAGTTCCGTCGCAACCGGCGGAGGGGCCGTCGCGGCGGCAGGCGCCACCGCGAGGACTTCGCGGGACAGCCCGGCGAGATCCCCGGACTTGGCGAGCAGCCTCAGATCGACTTCGAGCACGGTCTGCCGGCGGTGTTGCAGGCGCCAGCGGCCAAGCCGGTGTCATCAGACGCGCCCGCCGATGCTTTGCCGGAGCCGGAGCAAGTCGCCGTGGCCGCGACAGTCGAAACCACGGCAACGGTCGAAGCCGAGCCTCAGCCGCTTCAAACCGCCTCCGGTGATAACGGCGCGACTGCCGACGAAGCCCCGACCGTTCCGGTCGAGCCCGAGCCGGTCGCCGAAACTGCGAGCGCGCAGCCTGCCGTCGAGGCAGAAGCGAAGCCCGAGGCACAACAGGCCGAAGCCGGCGCACCTCAAGCGCCAGCAGCCGACGAGGCGGAACCCGCCGAGGCGAAGCCGGACGAAACTCCGGCTGAGGAGCAGGCGAAGCCCGAGGCCGAGATCGCGATTCTTCCGCCGCCAGCGCCGGAACCCAAGCCCAAGCCGGTGCGTACCGGTCCGCCGAAAAAGGGCTGGTGGCAGCGCAGCGCCAACTGATCTTGAGCACAACGAAATGGCCGGGATTGCTCCCGGCCACCTCGGACCTTGCGCGCGGCGAGCGGCGGTCTGCGGCGCGTCTCAATAGTGATTGCGCCGATAGCGGTCGCGGCGAAGCTCCGCGCGGCTGCGCCAAAGCTTCTTCCGCTGTTCGTGAATCTGCGCCTGCTCCTGCCGCTTCTTGATGCCGAAGTAGCGCGCCGCGCGATAGTTGCCGTCGCGAGCGGCCTGAGCCTGCCGTGCGGCGTAATAGGCGGCCTCCTGCTTGTTCTTCTGAATCTGCTGGCGATGATGCGCGATGTGCGCCCGGTCGCGAGCGATCTGCGCGCCATACGGCTCGGCGGATGCGGTCTGCGCCGAGGTGATCGGCAGGGCGATGAGCGAAAGAGCGAAAAGCGCGATGCGGGTCTTCATGTTGGCCTCCAGAGGGTTTGCTTGACCTCATGAAGGAACCTTAGGCGGTGCTGACTGAACGGACACGGAACCGCGCGTTCAGACTGCGTTCAGGCTGTGTGCATCGTTTTGCCTATGCGACCAGTGCTGCTCGGTTGCTTGGGGATGGCGAGATGCTGGAGGTATGCAACTAAAAGTAGAGGAATACTGCGAATCGCGATAGCAGGATGCCCATGGAGGCTGGCCATGGGGTTTAGTTCTACAAAAGAAGATATAGAAGAGCGCCTAGAAGGCAACATCCGCAGGGATTGGGATTGCCTGAGGGAGCGTTTTGTCGGGAGCCTGAAAGATGGAATTCTTACCGAAGCTAAAATGCAGCAAGAACTTAGCCATTTTGAGAAAAGAGTTATTGAGCCGCTAGAAGCCATCAGGAGGCAGTCGGGTGAATGCGGATTAGATCTTGGCAACGAACTTCGTAAGATACAGATGCATATCAATAGTGCTTCTAACGAAATAAAATGTCTAGTAAAAGAAAGTGAACCCCAGCCTGGGGAGCAGATATATTCTATTGATATTTCGTTAAATGAAATCATACAGAGGTTCATTGATCAGCATATCCGACTAATTCGTATAGTAGAAATATTTTCCAGCGCGACAAATGCAAGAGACAGGCCACTAGTCAATAAAATAAAGTGCTCTTGCGAGCGCGACATCTCTGCCATCAAACGATTTAATAAGATCCTCAGTTGCCGAGAGAAGAGCATTGCGGACTTATACCAAAAGCTCCAGTCTCTTCAGACCGAATTGGATTTCACTAGAAAGCCAGGATCTGCCGAACTAAACCCTTCAGGATACGACGATTGGCCAGACTACACGCAAAAGATGCAAATTCGCCCGATAAAACACAAAAGATAAACTTATGAGGTTCCCTCCCTTTATATCGGAGGGAACCTCATCGCTTCAGAAGCGCAGCCGCGCCGCGCGCACGACGTGCGGCAGGCCGAGCACCTTCTCAATCGTTCCATCGCTCACCGGCTCATCGACCGTAACGAGCGCCATCGCCTTGCCGCCCTGCGCTTCGCGGCCGAGGTTGAACGTCGCGATGTTCACGCCCTCGTTGCCGAGCAGCGTGCCGAGCGCCCCGATATGGCCCGGCTTGTCGGCGTTGACCGTGAACAGCATGTTCGGCGCGAACTCCGCGTCCATGGGGACGTGGTTGATCTGGATCACGCGCGGCTTGCCATCCGAGAACACCGTGCCGCCGATGGAGATTTCCTGCTTTTCGGTTTTCAGCGTCACGCGAACATAGGTTTCGTACGCGCCTTCCTGGCCGCGCTTCGTTTCTTCGACCTGAATGCCGCGTTCCTTTGCGACCGCCGGGCCGGAGACCATGTTGACGTGCAGGAAGTGGCGCAACACGCCGGAAATCGCCGCCGAAGTCAGCGCGCGGGTGTTCATGTCGGCGACGTCGCCCGCATATTCGAGGCGGATGAAGTTCGGCGCGGCCTCGGTGAGCTGACCGGCGAAAGAGCCGAGCAATTCGGCGAGCTTAACGAAGGGCTTCAGCTTCGGCGCTTCTTCCGCCGTGATCGACGGGAAGTTCACGGCGTTGGAAATCGCGCCCGTGAGGAGGTAGTCCGCCATCTGCTCGGCCACCTGAAGCGCGACGTTCTCCTGCGCTTCCGACGTGCTCGCACCAAGATGCGGCGTGGCGATCACTTCCGGAAGGCCGAACAGCACGTTTTCCTTCGACGGTTCCACCTCGAACACATCGAGCGCCGCGCCTGCCACGTGGCCCGCCTTGATAGCGTCGGCCAGCGCCTGCTCGACAACGAGGCCGCCGCGCGCGCAGTTGATGATGCGCACGCCCTTCTTCATGGTGGCAATGGATTGGGCGTTGATGATGTTCTTCGTCTTCTCGGTCAGCGGCGTGTGCAGCGTGATGAAGTCCGCGCGGCGGAACAGCTCTTCGAGGCTCACGCGCTCGACGCCGAGGTCGAGAGCGCGCTCTTCGGTGAGGAACGGATCGTAGGCAATGACCTTCATGCGAAGGCCCTGCGCGCGGTCGGCGACGATGGAGCCGATGTTGCCGCACCCGATGATGCCCAGCGTCTTGGACGTGACTTCGACGCCCATGAATTTCGACTTCTCCCACTTCCCGGCATGCGTGGAGCGGTCGGCTTCGGGGATCTGGCGGGCGAGAGCCATCAGCATGGAGATGGCGTGCTCCGCAGTGGTGATGGAGTTGCCGAACGGCGTGTTCATCACGATGACGCCGCGAGCGGTGGCGGCGGGCACGTCGACATTGTCGACGCCGATGCCCGCGCGGCCGACCACCTTCAGGCGGTCTGCGGCGGCGAGAACCTTCTCGGTCACTTTGGTGGCGGAGCGAATGGCAAGGCCGTCGTAATCGCCGATGATTTCGGCGAGTTGGTCCTTGTCGAGGCCGATCTTGGTGTCGACTTCGATGCCGCGATTCCTGAAGATTTCGGCGGCGGCGGGGGAAAGCTTGTCAGCGACGAGAACGCGAGGCGCAGTCATGGGTGTGTCTCCTGAAAAGTCCAGAGACAGAAACGGGGTGTCATCGCGGGATTGACCCGTCAATCCAGGTCGCGGGCTCTGGAGGTTCCGCCGCTGGATGGCCGGGTCGAGCCCGGCCATGACAGAGGATGAACCTTAAGCGGCGACCTTGGCCTTCGCGTTGGCGAAAGCCCAGTCGAGCCACGGAACAAGCGCTTCGAGGTCGGACGCCTCGACTGTCGCGCCGGCCCAGATGCGAAGCCCGGCGGGTGCGTCGCGGTAAGCGCCGATGTCGAGCGCAACGCCTTCCTTTTCGAGCGTGGACGCGATGTCCTTGGCGATTGCGGCTTGAGCCTCGGGCGTCGCGATCTCCGGATCGACGATCTTCAGGCACACGCTCGTGTTGGAGCGCGTCGTCGGCTCGGCGGCGAGAAAATCCACCCACGGCGTCTTTTCGACCCAGTCGGCGATAACCTTGAAGTTCGCGTTCGACCGCGCCTGAAGCGCTTTCAAGCCGCCAAGGCCTTCCGCCCAGTTCAGCGCATCGAGGTAATCTTCGACGCAGAGCATGGACGGCGTGTTGATCGTGGAGCCGTCGAAGATTTCGCGGTTGAGCTTGCCGCCCTTCGTCATGCGGAAGAGCTTCGGCATCGGCCACGCGGGTGTGTAGCTTTCGAGGCGTTCGACCGCGCGCGGCGAAAGGATAAGAATGCCGTGCTGCGCCTCGCCGCCGAGAACCTTCTGCCAGGAGAAGGTGACGACATCGAGTTTCGGCCAGTCGAGTTCCTGCGCGAAAGCCGCCGAAGTGGCGTCGCAGAACGTCAGGCCCTCGCGATTGTCGGGGATGAAGTCGCCGCTCGGAACGCGGACGCCGGAGGTCGTGCCGTTCCACGTGAAGACGACGTCGTTGCGGAAGTCGGCCTGACCGAGGTCGGGAAGCTCGCCGTAGGGCGCATCGAACACGCGCACGTCCTTCAGCTTGAGCTGCTTCGTGATGTCCGTGACCCAGTCCTTGCCGAAGCTCTCCCAGGCGAACACGTCGACGCCGCGTGCGCCGAGCGCGGACCACATGGCCATTTCGAACGCGCCCGTATCCGAGGCGGCGACGATGCCGATGAGGTAATCCGCAGGCACACCGAGGATCGCGCGCGTCTTGTCGATCGCGAGCTTCAGCTTGGCCTTGCCCGGCTTGGAGCGGTGCGACCGGCCCAATTCAGCGGTTTTGAGATTGTCGAGGGAATAGCCGGGGCGCTTGGCGCAGGGGCCGGAGGAGAAATGCGCGACATTGGGGCGCGCGGCAGGCTTGGTGGCCGTCATTGCGGTCTACCCTTTCAGATAGTTGCTTCCCGGTGGGGGGAAGTGTCCCGCGACGACGCATAAGCGCGCGTTTGTAGCGTGTCAACAGAAATGGGTTTGCCATTATTAACTTGAACGGCAGCGAGATGCCAAAAGCTTGGCAGGTCGCGAAACTTTTGTACGCTCGCCCTGTTCGGTTCCCTTGCGCGCCCAAGAATACAGCATTTCCCGAAGTAGCGATAGATAATGATGAAGGAATGCTTTTCTTTACGCGGCGTCTTTTGATTATGTGTGGGAGCATATCGAAATAAGTCATGCCTATTCTTTGCGTTACACCACCATCAAGGGGAAAAAGAAGAATGCGTAATCCGTTCAAAAGTGCCGCGGTTGCCTTTTCAGTTGTCACCGCAGCGGCTATGCTTGCTTCGCCCACGACCTTTGCGAAGGACGATGATTCGCGAAGCGAGATCCGCCAGGGCCTCAAGCAGGGAGACATCAAGTCTCTGTCTGAGATCCTCCTTATTTCGAAGGACAAGGTCGTCGGCGAGGTCATCGAGGCTGAGATCGACCGCAAGGGCGGCAAGTGGATCTATGAACTCGAAGTGCTCGATCCCGAGGGGCTCAAGTCCAAGGTCAAGGTTGACGCCAAGACTGGTGATGTCATGGAAGCCAGCAAGAAAGCCAAACGCGATTAAGGCCGCGAAGAACGCCGCCTAAAGCGCCGCTGAAGCAACTGACAGTGGCCGGGGGGTGTCCCGGCCACTTGGCCTGCCGCATGCTGCTTTTCGAATACTGGTCAGCGCGTGAAACGGAGCGGAACCGAAAGAGTGATCGTTCCTCGTCCCAGTTCCGCGGGGGGCGCGGGCACGGGAGAGGCGCGTCTCGCAAGTGCTACGGCCTCTCCATCGAGTTGGGAATTCCCCGAAGAGCGCGTGAGGCGGGCCCAGAGAACGCGGCCTTGCCTGTCGACGGCGAAGGCGACGGAGGCCGTGCCTATCGATGCGCCACCCGGATGGCGCTTGTGGCGGTTCAGGTGGCCGACGACCGCGCTTCGCCACGACGCCGTAGCCGCCGAGGAAGAAACGCCCGCAGAGGGCGCAGTATTGACGGCGGCATGCCTCGACCTGTTCGGGCGGGGCGCGGCCGCAGCGCGGGCGGTGGATTTCTGCCGTTGCGGTTTCTGCACTTCCGGCTTCTTTTCAACTGGCTTGTTTTCAGTCGGCTTCTCGGGTTGCGGCTCCGGCCGCGCCTGCTCGATCACAGCCTCGGCCTTCTCGAACTCGGGAAGCTTGATCTCTTCTTGCTCTTGCCTTTCTTCCGGCTTGGGCTCGCTGATTTCCTGTTCGGGCGAGGCTTCCGCGAGCGGCCCCGTCGCAACGTCGAGCGTAGGCGTATCGGGGGCTGCCACAATTGGCGAAAGCTCGACCATGACCGCGCCACCGGGATCGCTCGACGCCTGCGCTTCGGTGTCGGGCGGCGCAAGGATGGCAAGCGCCACGCTCGCATGCAGCGTTGCGACAGCCGTCGCGGCGACCGCCCAGCGCACGGCCTCGCGCCGGCGCTCGTCCGCGCCTCTCGTCGCGTCGTCGAAGCTCCAGTTCGCTGCGGTCATGGCGTAGCCCCGCCGGTTCCTGCGTCGGCGTCAGCCCGCGGCGCGGCCTCAAGTCCGACGAGCCCTATTTTCAGATAGCCCGCGATCCGAAGCAGGTTCATCGCCTCCATGAGGGAGCCGTAGTCCACGCTTTTGTCCGCGCGCACGAAAACGCGCTGCTCCGTGTCGCCCTTCGTCTTCGCGTCGAGCGCGGCCTTGATGGCCTCGCGCGGTACGGAATCGTTGCCGACGGCGATTGTGAGGTCGGCCTTCACCGTGATGAAGATCGGTTCGGCTGGCCTCGGCTTCGGTTGTGCATTCGATGCGGGAAGATCGACTGCGACATCGACCGTGGAGAGCGGCGCGGCAACCATGAAGATGATGAGCAACACCAGCATCACGTCGATAAGGGGCGTGACGTTGATTTCGTGGCTTTCCTCGACGGCGTCGCTCGGTTCGCGCTTCAAACTTCCGGCCATTGCCCTTACTCCGCTGCCGCCTTGATGCGAGGCCGCGTCATGCATCCTGCATCGAGATCGAAGCTCACGAGCCTTTCGACCGCTGCCGAAGCATCGGCGAGAAGCTGGCGGTAATCGGTAATCTGCCGCGCGAAAGCGTTATAGACGACCACGGCGGGGATTGCCGCCACGAGGCCCAACGCCGTAGCGAGAAGCGCCTCGGCGATGCCCGGCGCGACAACGGCCAGGTTCGTGGTTTGCGCTTTCGAGATGCCGATGAAGGCGTTCATGATGCCCCAGACGGTTCCGAACAACCCCACGAACGGCGCAACCGAGCCTATGGTGGCCACGATCCCGATGCCGGTCATGACGCGGCGGCTCGCCCGCGCCTCGGCGCGCGACAGTCTTGAGGCGACGCGCTCCTTGATGCCGTCCCGGCTGGCATCGCCAAGCGTTCTGGAGCGCTGAATTTCGCGAGCGGCCTCCCCGACAATCGCCGCGCCCGGCCCCTTTGTTTGCGCGACCGCCTCGGCTGCTGCATCGAGACTTTGAACAGTTTCGAGGTTCGCGATCGTCTCTCTCAGGCGGCGCTTCGCCGCCCAAAGCTCGGCCGTCTTCGCGAAGAACACCGTCCATGTGAGGAATGAGGCAAGCACCAGCGCAATCATCACCGTCTTTACGACGATATCGGCGGCCTGAAACATGCCGAGCGGAGACAGTTCGTGCGGAAGCGGCTTGTTGGTAGAGGCGTCGACGGGAGGGGGCGTTAGCGCATCGGCTTCCGGCGCCGCGATGGGAGGCTGTGCCTCGGCGAGTGGCCCGGCGTCGACCTGCGTCGCTTGCGTCTCGACCTGCGCTGCTTGCGGCTGCGTGGCTTCCCGGTCCTGAGCGGAAGCGGGTGTCCCCGCCATCAGAAGCGCTGCCGCTACAGCGATCATCACCACGGCACTCTGACGCCGCGTCGTGGCCTCCGACTGCATCTGTTCTCCCTCATGTCATGAGATATGCCTGGCGCGGCCCTGATCTTCGCAGCACTCGCCGGCTGGCTCCCGCGCGCCTCAAAGAACAATAAACCGGCAAGACAGGACAAGCAATAATAATAGTTTATAACTATTATAGGTTTAGTTCTACTTTGGCGACGCTCGGAAATACTATTTGAGGCAAGTCATTGAAAAAAAGAAGCCGGCGGACGAGCCGCCGGCTTCGTATCATGTAGAGCGCCGCTCTCGAATAGCTACCACTTCACGGTCCAGCTCACCGCGCCCTTGAAGTTGATGCCTTTCTCATACACATCGGCGGCGATGAGTTCATAGGCTTCGTCGGTGATGTTATCGACGCCGAGGTCCATCCGGAAACCCTTGAACGGCCCTTCCTTGGGCTCGATCACGGCGAACAGGTCGACAAGGTTATAGGCGTCGCGAATGCCGCCTTTCGTGAACTCGTCCGCGAAGGTGAAGCGCGTGCCGATCCGCGTCCAGTATTCCGGCAGCTTCACGCCTGCGGTCAGGATCACCTTGTCCGGCTGAAGCGCGCCGACATATTCGTCGGTATCTGCATCGCGGCCGGTCATTGTCGCCCAGGAGACGCCGCCGAAGAAGCGAGCGCTGTCATAGGTCAGCGCGATTTCCGCGCCCGAAAGGATGGCGTGGTCGGTGTTGAAGAAGCGCGTGTAGCAAGCGCCGCCGGGGATAAAGCAGCCCATGTCGGCGGGGCCGCCGACGCCAGCGCCGACGACCTCCTGATTGATATAGTCGTGGGCGTCCATGTGCCAGTACGAGCCCTTGAGCTTCACAGCGTCGCCCCTTGCCACGACGTCGGCGAATTCGAAGCCCGCACCGATTTCCCCGGTTTCCGCCGTCTGCGGCTTGAGGTCCGGATTGGGTACGAAAATGTTGCAGACGGGGCCCATGCAGAAATGGTTGCCCATGGCGTAGAGTTCATTGTAGTCCGGCGCGCGGAAGGCGCTTCCGTAGTTGCCGAACAACAGGAACCACGGCACCGGCTTGTATGCGGCCGCGATCTTCGGCGAAAACGCCTCGTCGGAGAAGTCGTCCTGCCCGCTGGCCTCCATCGAGAACGAGTCGAAGCGCGCGCTCGGGGTCAGCGTAAGCACTCCCGGAAGGGATGCAGGGCGAAGCATCTTGATTTCGGCCTGCACGAAAGTGCCGGTGTAATCGGCTTCAGCGCTCGGGATCGACGAGATGGAGTTCCCATACTGCCAGCCCACGGGAAGGCTGTCCGCACCCGCCTGCTTGTCCTTGCGGTAGTCGACGCCGTAGGTGAACGTCACCTTTGTTTGCCAGTCGGCCAACTCGAACCACGAGCGGTTGTCGGCCTTCACGCCGACCGTCTCGACGTCGCGCGTCTGATAGCGAGTGCTGCTGTAGTAGTTCTCGGTCACCTTGTTCTGCGCCCAGTAGGCGAGGAAGTTGCCGTTGAACCACTGACTGCCTTCCGGGGTATAGCTGAGTTTGCCGGAAACGGTGTCGCTCAGGATGCCGCGCTTGACGAGCGCGTTCGACGAACTGACTTCACCGTTGGACTGCGGGTTCGCCGGCGTGACGCCGTCGTCGGCGAAATGCACCCAGGTCGCGGTCGCCTTCAGGTCCGGCGTGAGCTGCGCGGAGCTTTTTGCGAGCGCGGACTTTATGTTGTCCTTGTTGCTGAGGTCGTCGCCGTTGCCAAGCTCGATCGACCCCATGCGCCGGTAGGTGAAGCTGCCGAGCGTTTCGAACTTGCCGTCTTCCGTGCGAGCGAAGCCCGTGGTCGTAAGAATCGGCTGGCCGTCCGCCGTCTGGAAGCCGACCTTGAAGCGCGCGCCCGCCGTTTCACCCGCATCGAGAAAGTCGCTCGCATCGACCGTCGTCATGGCGATGACGCCGCCGAGCGCACCTGACCCGTATAGCGACGAGTTCGGCCCCTTGACCACTTCGACGCGCTTCAGAAGATCCGGGTCGACGAAGAGGCGCCCGTCATGCCCGGACTGGAAGGTCTGGGGCACGCCGTCAAGCAGGATGAGGACGTCTTCGCCTTCAAAGCCTCGAATGTTCGGCGTCTGCCCGCTCATGCGCGCGCCGCCATCAACGAACACGCCTGGGACGTTTTTCAGCGTCTCAGCGGCTGTTGACGCCTGCGCGATCTGGATCTGATCGCGATCGACTACATCGACCTGCCCCGGATAGTCGAAGGTCGCGATCGGATTGAGTGTCGCGAAGATCGAAATCTCGTCGAGTTCGACCCGTTGCCCCGCTTCATCTTGCGAAAACGCGGACGCGGAAAGAAGAGTGGACGCGGAAAGCGCCACTGCGGCGGCATAAGCCGCCCTGCTGCCCCATAACATTTCACAACCCCAGTCAAGTGCCAAAATACCCGACGCAAGGTTGGGATAAGGTAACGGGCTGCGCAACCGAAAATATCGAGTCGAGTTCGCCTTTTTACTTGAGTGTGTCGAATATATTTAGAATATTTCGTGAGTCACCGCGTTTTTAATTATTTTAATAGTAGTTATAGGTGTGCGATTGTACGCGATGAAGATTCTGGTCAGCTAAAGTTTTAGAATTATTCGAAATACAGATTAATGTTGTTGCTACATTAATCGGCATGGTCTAGCTTTTTTACTTAAGCTGGAGCCTTGCCCGTCCTCTGTCCACCGACTGTCAAACGGGACTGTGCAATTGCGCCCCAGCGTCCGGGCACAGTTGGGGAGGGACATTCATGCAGCGCACGCCGCTCGCCGAAAAGAAGGGCCGCTCCGAGCCGTCGCGCATCGACGCGCAGCCTCCCGCAAACCATCCAGGCAGCAGTGGCGGCGGCGCTGGCCACGCAGGCGGCACGCGCGGGCATCCCGGCGGGCACCCGATGTCCGCGCCGAAGACCATCGACGCTTTCTTTGTTCCGGCCGGACGCGACCCGCTGACAGAGGCGTTTTCCGGCCGAGAATTTTCGCCGCCCTGGCGCGGCAGCGTCGCCATCGATCCCGCCGAAGCCGGAAACGCGGTCGCCCAAGCCTTCGCAACGCCGCGAGCCGAGCCCGCCGCGATCTATATCAACGTGCCTTATTGTCAGAGCCGTTGCCTGTTCTGCGGGTTCTTCCAGAACATCTGGCGACCCGAGCTATCCGATGCATTCGTGAACGATGTCGTCGCCGAAATGGAAGAAATGGCTGCGACGCCGCTGGTTTCGACCGCGCCCATCGAGTCCGTCTATCTCGGCGGCGGCACGCCGAGCGCGCTTCTTTCCGCACCGCTGGCCCGCCTCATCGCGAATGTCCGCCGCCTGCTGCCTCTCGCGCCCGGGTGCGAAATCACGGTGGAGGGACGCGCTTACGGCTTCGGCCTTGAAAAGGCGGTGGCTGCGTTCGATGCGGGCGCGAACCGCGTCTCGCTCGGCGTGCAGACCTTCGACACGGCGGTCAGGCGGCGGCTTGGGCGCAAGCTGGACGGCGCGGAAACGCTCGCTTTCCTGAACGATCTCGCCGCGCTCGACCGCGCGAGCATCGTCTGCGATCTGATGTACGGCCTGCCCGGTCAGTCGCGCGACATCTGGCGGCGCGACATCGAAACCGTCGCGTCCAGTCGCATCGATGGCGTCACTCTCTACGCCCTGAACATCTTTCGCGGCGGCCCGCTCGCGAAGTCCATCTCGGACGACAAGCTGCCTCCGGCCGCGCCGGTGGGCGAACAGGCGCAGATGTATGCCGAGGCCGCCGAATTTCTCGTAGCGGAAGGTTTCCGGCAGGTGTCGCAGTCGCATTTCGCGCGGGGCGAACGCGAGAGGAACCGCTACAACAGCGGGATCAAGCGCGGGGTGCCGTGCATCCCGTTCGGCCCCGGCGCGGGCGGCCAGGCGCACGGCGTCCGCTGGAGCAATCTTGTCAGCATCGAGGAACGCAAGGCGGCGAAGGCGGAGGGTCACGCCCCCATCGCGGGCGCATCGCGCATGCCAGCCGCCTATGCCGCGCAAGCCGCAATCACGGCGGGGCTCGAAGCCGGCGCGCTCGCCATCGCCTCGGTGGACGCCATCGCGCCCGGCTTCCAGCGCACGGCTGCGCCGCTTCTCGACAATTGGGCGGCCGCGGGGCTGGGCACGGTCGAAAACGGCGTGTTCCGCGCCACGCGGGCAGGCGCTTTCTGGATCACCAACCTGACCGGCGGACTTTACGCCGCGCTCGACGCCATTCAGCACAAAGATCACGGTAACGGAGGAAATCGCATGACCGAAACGCAAACAGCCTTTGCTTCGAAAGAGGAGGCGCTGGCGGCGCTCGCCGCGCGCCTCGAAACGAACCCGGACGGCGTCATCGAGGCACTCGCGGAGTCGCACGGCGTGAGCGTCGTGGAAGCGATGCAACTTCTGCCGCGCGTTAACTGCACCTTCGCGCCCGCTTCCGCCTTCGACGACATCATGAACGACCTCGCGGAATGGGGCGACGTGACCGTTGTGGTTCACACGAAAAATCTCGTTCTCGAGTGCCGCGGCCCGCTCCCGAAGGGTGAGTACGGGCGGGGCTTCTTCAACCTGCACGGCAAGAGCCCCATCGGCGGGCACATCAAGGCGTCGCGCTGCGCCAGTATCGCTTTCGTGCGCCGCCCGTTCATGGGCAAGGAAAGCTGTAGCGTGCAGTTCTTCGACACCGAGGGCGAAGCCATGTTCAAGGTGTTCGTCGGTCGACTGGCGGACTATTCGCTCAACCCGGAGCAGGTCGCGAAATTCGAGGCGTTGAAAGCGCGGGGCACGAAGGCCTTGGCCGACGCATAGGAAAGTACGGGTAGACGCAAGCGGTGCCGCCAAACGCATCGCTTGCGGCTTGACCTCAGGTGATTACATCCGGCTGCGCGCGCCCGGTGCGATCGCGGATCCCGGCCAGTTCATCGGCAGTTGCGATGAGGTCCGCCAGCGCCTCTTGCGTATCGAGCGCCAGACGAGCGGGGTCGGCTTCATAGCGCTCGATGTACACGCGCAGCGTCGAACCCGTCGTGCCAGTCCCGGACAGGCGGTAGACGATCCGAGCCCCGTCTTCGAAGACGATGCGCAGCCCCTGATTTTTCGAAACGCTGCCGTCCACCGGGTCCGTGTAGCTGAAGTTATCGGCCATCGCGACGCGGCGGCCGCCAATCGTGGTGCCCGTCAGGCTGACTAGCCGCGCCTCAAGCGCGCTCATCAGCGCCTGCGCCGCTGGCGTATCCACGCCCTCATAATCGTGGCGGGTGTAATAATTGCGCCCGTAGGTCGCCCAATGGTCCTTCGCGATGTCGGCTGCGCTCTCGCCGCGCGCGGCCAGGATGCTCAACCACAGCAGCACCGCCCAGATGCCGTCCTTCTCGCGCACGTGGTCGCTGCCGGTGCCCGCGCTTTCCTCGCCGCAAATCGTGATGCGCCCCGCGTCGAGCAGGTTGCCGAAGAACTTCCAGCCGGTGGGCGTCTCGTAGCAGGGCACGCCGAGCTTTGCGGCGACGCGATCTACCGCGCCGCTCGTCGGCATCGAGCGCGCCACGCCCGCAATGCCGTTGCGATAGGCCGGAGCGAGGTGGGCGTTCGCCGCGAGCATCGCGAGCGAATCCGAGGGCGAGATGAAAATGCCGCGTCCAATGATGAGATTGCGGTCGCCGTCGCCATCCGAAGCCGCGCCGAGATCGGGGGCATCGGCGCTCATCATGAGATCGAGCAATTCCTTGGCATGAACCAGATTGGGGTCCGGGTGATGGCCGCCGAAGTCGGGCAGCGGCGTGCCGTTGCGCACGGTTCCGGCGGGCGCGCCAAGCTCGCGCTCGAAAATCGCCTTGGCGTAAGGGCCGGTCACCGCGTGCATCGCATCGAACGCAAGCGTCAGCCCCGATGCAAACTTCACGCGGAGAGCCGGGAAGTCGAAAATCTCGCGCATCAGTTCGACATAATCGGCGACGGGATCGATCACATCGACCTCCGTATCGCCGACGCGGTGGGTGCCGATCTGGTTGAGGTCGATATCCGGCGTGTCGAGCGTCAGGATTTCGTCGATCGACAGCGTCGCGGCATAGATCGCGTCGGTGATCTTTTCCGGCGCGGGGCCGCCGTTCGCGGCGTTGAACTTGATGCCGAAGTCGCCGTCCGGACCGCCGGGGTTATGGCTGGCCGACAGGATCAGGCCGCCGAACGCCTTGTGCTTGCGAATGACGCACGACGCAGCGGGCGTGGAAAGGATGCCGCCCGCGCCGACCAGCAAGCGCCCGACGCCGTTGGCCGCCGCGATGCGGATGACGGTCTGGATCGCTTCCGCGTTGAAGTAGCGCCCGTCGCCACCGACCACGAGCGTTACGCCGCCGAAGCCCTCGGGCGGCCGGACCGCGTTGAGCACCGACTGGATGAAGTTCGCGAGGTAATGGCCCTCGGCGAACTCGGTCACCTTTTTGCGCAGCCCGCTCGTGCCGGGTTTCATGCCCTCGATGGGGGTGGTGGCGATACGCTGGATTTTCATGGAGGCTCCGAAGGCTCTTGTCGGCTTCTGCATAACCCGCCCCGCCATTTTTTGCCAGCCGGGATCGTGACGCGCACGACGCTGTGGCGCAGAGGCTGGGCCAGGAGTTAAGCGGTTCGATCAATTTTTATCTATCCAACTAAATTGCGCGTCAGTTGAATATATTTTGGTAGGCAACCGGAATCGCCGCATCAGGCCGAATCTCGGCCCCAGCTGACTGCTATTGTTCCTTGTCTGCAACACTTAACAAGGAACGTACAGATGAATGAGCATTTCAATCTCTCCCGCCAAGCACGGGTTGCGTCGGATCCTAAGTTCTTGTTCGACCGGGTCGAACGCTACTACCGTCAGCGGATCGAGGAGGCCTATAGAGGCAGGCATCCGATGAAGGGCCTGATCCCTGGCCGCTCTGCTATCAAGTTGCGCAGCAACGACTACCTGTGCGTCGCGGCCGATCGGCGCGTGATCGAAGCGGAAGTCCGCGCATTACAAGCCGCCGGTCACGGCGACTCCGTATCGCGAACCTACGTCCATCACGAGGCGGACGGCCTCAATGCCTTCGAACAGCGCGTGGCGCGCCTTATGGGTGCAGAAGCCGCGGTTCTGGCCAACTCGGGCTATTGCGCCAATGTTGGTCTGATCCAGGCAATCTGCCAACCCGAGACGCCCGTGTTTCTCGACATGAAGGCGCACTTGTCGCTGTGGGAAGGCGTGAAGAGCGCGGGCGCCAAGCCGACGCCCTTCCGCCACAACGATGCAGAGCACCTGGATCGTTTGATCAGCAAGGTCGGTCCCGGCGTGATCGTGATCGATGCCCTTTACAGCATCGACGGCAACATCGCCGCTCTCGAAGACTTCGTTGATGTCGCCGAGCGGCGCGGCTGCGCGCTGGTCGTCGACGAGACGCACTCCTTCGGCACGCACGGGCCGAACGGTGCGGGTCTTGTCGCGGCACGCGGTCTCAGCGATCGCGTGCATTTCCGAACCGTAGGCCTGTCCAAGGCGGTGGCGAGCCGCGGCGGTCTGGTCGTCTGCTCGCAGCGCAATGCCGAGTTCCTGCGCTACGAATCGCTGCCGGTGATCTTCAGCACACAGGTTCTGGCGCACGAGGTCGCGGGGTACAATGCTGCCCTCGACATTTTCGCCAACGAACCCTCGCGGCAGCATGTCCTGCACAGCAACCATCGCTATCTTGTCGATGGCCTCGACAGTCTGGGCTACAACGTCGATCTGTCCAGATCGCAGATCATCGCCCTGGAAGCGGGGGAGATACTCCAGACGATCGACCTGCGCGATGCTTTGGAGAAACGCGATGTGTTCGGTGCGATCTTCCTGCCGCCGGCCACGCCCACGAAGCGGTGCCTCATCCGCTTCACGGTGAATTGCGGCCTGACCAAAGACGAGCTTGATCGCGTGTTGGCTGTATGCGCGGAGATCAGGGACGAAGTCGGTCTGGCATCGTGGCCGTCGACACGGCGCCGGGGCCGTCAGGCACGCGGGGCCGGCCAATCTGTTGCGCTTGCGGCATGACCGGAGCTTGACAAACTGGACGCGGCACCCGCCGCGTCCAGCGTCTTCGCCTCGACGATGGGGAGCCTGATTTCGAAGGTCGTGCCCCTGCCGGGCTCGGACGAGCAAGAGATGCTGCCGTCGAAACCTTCGATGATACGGCGGCAGAAGGACAGACCGATACCGGTACCGCCGGTTTCCGCGTGGCCGGTTACAAACGGTACGAAAATATACGGGATCATCGATGGCTCGAAGCCGCGGCCCGTGTCGCTGATCGAGAGCAAGTGACCGACCGGCGTCGTTCTGGCTTCTATGGAGATCTGCCCTTCTGCCATGGCGACGGCGCGCAGTGCGTTTTTCACGAGATTGAAAATGACGTGAACCATGAGCACCTCGATACCCCGATAGGTGAAGTTTTCGTCGACGCGAACCGTGATCAGCTCGCGTTCGCCGGGGCGGAACTGAAAGCGGTTGATCGCCTCGTCGATGGTGCCGGCAATGGCATATAACTTCATTCGCTCCTGGGAATAGCTCTCCTGGCGGAGGTTGGTGAGAAGCATGTCGATGACGAGGTTCGCGGCGACGGCGTGTTTGTCGACACGTTCCAGGGCACCGGTCAGCGCAGCCAATTCACGGTCGCTCATGCTGTCGTGGCAGCCGCGTTCCCGCGCCCACTGATTGACCGCGCCGAGTCTTTTGAGATGGTCGCTGGTTCTGTTGGCGTCGAGCCTTATGCCGAGAAGAGGCGTGCGCATCTCATGCGCGATACTGCTCGCAAGGGCGCGGGCTGCCACGAGCTTGTCACGCGCAACCAGTCGCTCGCTGTGCGAGAGGAAAACAACCCCGCACAGGATGAAGCCGTAAACAGGAAGGACGACCAGATACTCTGTCGGAACATCGACGGTCCCGGACAGAAGCCAATAGCCGATCAACCCGATCAGCGCCCCCAGAAGCGAGACAAACACGCCGTTGGCGAGGTCATAGAGCAGAAACGTGAACAGGATGATGACGGTCACCGACATCAACCAGACGCTGTTGACACCGTTCATGAGCAGCATCAGCGTAAAGAACACCGGTCCAATGAACAGAAGCGCCCAATAACAATAGGTCAGGTAATACGATATGAGCAGCCGGGGCCAATGGGGCCGGAGGGCAATGGGCAGGCAAAGCACGCATCCCGCCAGCCTCAGTTCCAGGTTCTCATAAGGTTGCGGAAAAACATATGCCCAGATCACATAATACAATGGGAAAGTAATGATGGCGAGCATCCCGGCCGCAGGCAGCTTGTACGCTGCGACGGCGTGGTGCTCGACATAGGCACCGCGAAGACGGCGCACGAGATAACGCAACCGGGCGAGCAAGGGTTGCCCCTTCGGGCGTTGGGTCTTCATGCCAGGTCGCACGACTACAAACTTTCACTTGCGCGATATCATAAGCGGTAATTATAAAGTTTTTCGCCCTACCAACCCGGAATGCCTAACATGCGCGTTCGGCATCCGAGGACCAGGATCGGACTTATGAGCTCCCTGCTTCCGCTCTACCACCCGACGACATGTCTCGTCATCGACGATGACCGGCTCTATCTCGAAAGCTTCGATTACAATTATGCCAACGTCACGCTGTGTGCAACCGAGCATCGCCCGGAACAAGCCATCGAGCGCCTCCTGAAGGACGCGGAGCGGACAGGCTTGACAATCGAAGAAGCCAATCGCGCTCCGGTTGACGATGGAGAGGCCGCCGATCCTTTCATCCGGCTGCCGATTTCGCGCATTGCCGCAATGGCGCGCGATCCCGCCCGCTTTTCACGCATTTCCGTGGTCGTCGTCGATTTTGCCATGCCGAGCATGACCGGCGTCGAGTTTCTCAAGAAGATCAAGCACCTGCCGGTCAAGAAGGTGCTGCTCACCGGTAAGACCGGGGATTCGACGGCCGTCGCCGCTTTCAACGAGGGTTTGCTCAACCTTTTTCTGGTGAAGCATGACCCGGACCTCCCCGACAAGTTGAGGCGGGTCATTCGGGAACTACAGTACGGCTACTTCAAGGACATCACCGCGCCGCTGGAACCAATCGCGAAGCTTGAGGATACAGCGTTTCTCGACGATCCCCAGATCGCGATTTGGTACCACAAGCTCGCCGAGCGGATCGGCGCTGTAGAGCACTATCTCCTGATGTCTCCGCCTGGGCTCATGCTGGTTGACGAGGTGGGACAGGTCACCATCGCATGGATCAACAATCAGGATCGGATGCGCGCCCAGCTTGAGATTGCAATCGACGTCGACGCTCCCGCAGAACTTGTGAGCCGGTTGCGCGCGGGCAATATAATACTCGCGTGCCCGACGCCGACAGGGTTCTACGAAGATCAGCATCTAGCCGATTGGCAGAAATATGCTTTGCCGTGCGAGACTATCGGGGGAACTACACTCTGGAAAGTGGCGATCCAGAGGGATCCGGCACTTAGCCTGTCGGCCGTCTCGTTGAGACAATACCGCTGGTCGCAGGACAGACACGTCTCCGAAACTTAGTGCAGCCCGCGAACTTGCATTTCAGCGCGGAGCCTCGAAAATCCAGAGGCGCCGCGCTGTGTCGGCACTTCTACAGCGTCGTGCCGCAGATCAGACGCGGCACAACGCTGTAAATTTCTGTTGTCGATCTGCTTCTCTGCGTCAAATCGGGTCCGGTTTAACGCAGGCTGATCTAATGCTTTGGCCGCGCGATGGCCTCGGCCATGGCGAGCGTCTGTCGCGCGATGTCGGCATGGAGCCGCTCGACCATGCGCCCGTCGAGGCTGATCGCGCCTTTGCCCTGATTTTCGGGCAGGTCGAAAGCCTCCACGATCTTCGTTGCGGCGGCGATTTCCTCGGCCGACGGCGAGAACACCTCATTGCAGGTGGCGAGCTGATTCGGGTGGATAAGCGTCTTGCCATCCATGCCGAGCGCGCGGCCCTGCACGCATTCCGCGCGGAAGCCTTCTTCGTCCTTGATCGAATTATAAACGCCGTCCACCACCGCGATGCCGTAGGCGCGTGCGGCAGCGACCGTCAGCGACAGCCACGCGATAAGCGGTAGACGATCCGCGCCGGGCTGCACGCGTGTGGCTTTCACGAGGTCGTTGGTGCCGAGCACGAAGCAGGTCAGCGGCAGCTCGTTAGAGGCGGCGGCCTGCGCGATTTCCTTCAGGTTGAAGATGGCGAGCGGCGTCTCGATCATTGCCCAGAGCGAAATCCCCGTGCCGTTCGGCGCGCGCTTGCGAGCAAGATCAAGATCCGCGGCGGTCTCGACCTTCGGCAGCAGGATCGCATCGGGCATCGCTTCGAGCGCCGCCGCGAAATCCGCCTCGCCGTAGGGTGTCGAGAAGCCGTTTACCCGGATGACGATCTTGTGCGCGCCGTAGCCGCCCGCCTTCACCGCCTCGCAAACCTGATTGCGGGCGAGTTCCTTCGCGTCGGGCGCGACCGCGTCCTCAAGGTCGAGAATGAGTGCGTCGGCGGGCAGAGTCTTTGCCTTTTCGAGCGCGCGAGCGTTCGAGCCGGGCATGTAGAGGACGCTGCGGCGAGGCTTTATCATCGGCTATTCTCCTTCGGATATGACTCAACTTTGCATTGGACTGGCAAGCGCATTGCCGTCATCGGCGAAAATTTTCCGAGCCAAGGCGGCGCATTCCGCGTAAGACTGTCCAAAAAGAGCGCGCGGTCCATATGGCGAAAGTTCTATCGATCTCGTCCCAGGTGGTTTACGGGCATGTCGGGAATTCCGCGACGGCCTTCGTCATGCAACGCATGGGGCATGGTGTCCTTCCCTTGCCGACGATTCTGCTCTCGAACCGGCCCGGATACAAGGCGCTGGCTGGCGAGCCCATCGCTGTTGAAAAGCTCGACGCTCTGCTCCGCGCGGCGGAGGAAAACGGCTGGCTTTCACAAATCGACGGCGTGCTGACCGGCTACATTCCAACGCCGTCGCATGCGGAGCTTTGTCGGGACTGGATCGCGAAGATCAAGGCGGCAAATCCGGCGGCGCTTTATCTGTGCGACCCCATCATGGGTGACCTGCCGCACGGCCTCTATGTCAGCGAAGGAACCGCCGAGGCGGTGCGCGATGTGCTTCTGCCTGTAGCTGACGCCGTGACGCCGAACGTCTTCGAACTCGGATGGCTGACAAGGCGCGCCATTGCGAGTCCGGCGAGCGCGATAGCGGCGGCTCTGGCGCTCGCGCGGCCGACTGTCGTCGTGACGTCGGCCCCGGCAGCAAAAGCCGATGCGCTTGCCAACATCCTCGTAAAAGGCCGCGAAGTCTTCGCCACGGTGTCTCCAAGGCGCGCGCTTGCGGCGCACGGCACGGGCGACGTGCTCGCGGCGCTCCTGCTGTCCTACAAGCTGAACGGCTTCGTGGCGAGCGCCGCGCTTCGCGCTGCCACCGCCGCCATCGATGCCATCACGGAAAAGAGCGAGGGGCGGACCGAACTCGCCTTGATCGAAACGCAAGCGGCATGGGCGGCGGCCGATCCGTTACTTGCGCCGCTCGCGGCGCTGCCGGGCATCGACGACGGCGAAGCTATATAGCGCCAAAGCGCCTGTTGCCTAACGTTCGACTGTGGCGACGCGCGTCTTCACCGGCGGGCGGCGCATCAGCTCATCGATGCGGGCCCGTTCCTTGCGGAAATCGGCGAGCAGGCGCCCCTGAAGTTGGCGCGCCTTCGGAATCTTGATCGAAAGCGGATTGGTGAAGCGGTTGTTGATCAGCACCTCGTAATGGAGATGCGGCCCCGTCGACATTCCGGTGTTGCCGAGATAGCCGATCACCTGCCCCTGCCGGACCTTGACGCCCGTCGCGACACCCTGGGCGAAACGCAGCATGTGAGCGTAGGCGGTCTTGTAGCCGTTGGCGTGGCGGATGCGCACATAATTACCGTAGGCGCCGTTGCGTCCCGCCGTCTCGATCACGCCGTTACCGGCGGCGTAGATCGGCGTTCCGATCGGCCCCGCCCAGTCGACGCCCGAATGAAGACGAAGCGTATGCAGCAGCGGGTGCTTGCGCCATCCGAAGCCGGATGTCAGACGGGCGCCGCGAATGGGCGTGCGCATGAGAAACTTCTTCGAATTCGATCCCCGGTCGTCAAAATAGTCGACGCCATCGGAAGTGCGGAAGCGATAATAGCCGTGCGTTTCGCCGCCGATGGTGACGGAGGCGTAAAACAGTTCGTCGGGCCGTTCCACGCCGTTTTCGTCCTGCACCAGGTCGAAAAACAGCTCGAAACTGTCGCCGGCCTTCACGCGCTGCTTGAAGTCGACATCATAGGAATGGACCTTGATGAACTTCATGAGAAAGTCGTGCGGGATTTCCTGCGATTGCGCCGCGCGATATGCGCTGAGGTAGACGGTCGCCCTGTCGCCGACAGTCTCTTCCGCCTTGTGTTCAGGCTTCAGGTGTTTTTCGCTCCGGGAAAAGCCGCCCTCACCGTCGCGCATGACGGTGACGCTTGTCCCTTGATAGGCCACGGTGATCTTGCCGACGTCGACGCCGCCTTCCTCCGATGCCGAGGGCGTCAGGCCGAGCCGAACCTCCTCGCCCGCACGAAGTTTCTTCGATTTCGTGACGGCGGCGACAGCGGAGGAAACCTGCCCGGCCTGCATGAAATCGACGCCGACACCTCTGATCACCGAATCCAGCGTTTCGTAGCCCTTCGCGATGATGGAGCGCCTGTCGTATCCTTCGTCCGCGCTTTCTTCCTCTTCGACCCGCTTCACGAGAACGGTCGTGTGGGGTTCCGGAGCGGCATACGCCATCTCGGGCTCGGCAGTCCGCTTGCTCTCCTGCGGCGCCGGTCCGTCCAGACCGACTTCGCTTTCGGTATAGACGGCATCCGTTTCCGCGACGAGACGCTCAATTTCTTCGTCGGACAGTTCCACATGATCTTCGCGAGGCAGGAAGCCGCCGGGCACGTCGATGAACCGCACCGAGACGCGTGGATCCGTGCTGAGTTCGCCGCCGGACTGGTCCTTGCGAGCGATCGGTGTATTATTTTCATAGAGCGTGGCGGGATTGAACGCCGGAACATCCACATCTTCGACCGGCTTTTCGGTGGCGAGCGTTGCGACGAGCTTCACATAAGGCTTCGTCGAGAGGTATTCGCCGGTCCCCCGTCGCTGAACCACCTGCTCATAGATGAGATTCCGTGTGGTGAGGCCCTTCGAGGAAAGGACGAGGCGATCCGTCTTGAGACCGATGGCGACAGGCGTTTCTGCGCCGATCAGGCTCGCCGCTCTGGGCCGCATCGCGTCGACGCTCGCCCTGCGGAACGCGCCGAACAAGCCTTTGCCGGCCTCGCCCTCACCGACATTCATTGACGTATAGATAACGACGCCAATGATCGCGAGGCCGGAGACCGCAACAATAACCGTTGAAATGAACCACTTGAGCTGCGTGACGACGCGGCGCGGCCCGAGTTCGCTGAGATAGATTGCGGGCGCCTGTTTTCGACCGGCGTCTCGACCGAATTTGGAAACGCCACGCGTCTGCTGCACGCGCACGAGATCCGTGCCGCGCCGCCGGGCCTCTCCTCGGTCACCACGATCGAGCAAGCTCAGTCTCCATTCCCTCGTCCGGCCTTATGCTAGCGCCCGTGTTTGGGCGAAGATGCGGCGGTCATCGCAAGGGATGAAGCCGATTTTGTGAAAAGCCGCATTCTTGATGTGGTTGAAGAACGGACGATGACACGAACGCACATTTTATCCAGAATTTTTCCCCAATTGAGGAAAGTTGTCGTTTTTTACGTTGCGTTCACATTTTTGGGGTTTATATAAGGCCATCGGAACGCGGCGGCGACGCCTCGCTCGATCGATGCCAGAAAAAGTTGGGCATTCGTGCTTGACATTCGGTTGGCGGTGTTTAAATAACGTCTTCCGCGATTGGTCGGGTTCCGACGGATCGCAGCATCTCCAGAAAAGGTGGCGGTTTGAACCGGTTGCAAAATCGGCGAAAATCTTTTTCGGCTTTTCCAGTGATGCATCTCGCCGGTTTCCGTCGGGTTGTTTTTTGAGAAGAAAGCGCTTGACGGGGTTAGCTGGCGGGGTTAGGTAGCGTTCTCTGCGGTTTTGAGGTATTCGATGCTGCGGTTACTTCGGGGTTACTTTGAATTTTGGGTTAGTCTTCTTTGATTGGCTCTGGTTTGATTTTCCTGAAGGGGCTGAGGATCGGGGTTCAAGAAAAAAGATCTTGACAACGATTTGAGGTTTGGTTATAAAGGTTGCTCTGAGGCATTGCCGGGATGGCGAGGCTGACGGGTTTCCACCCTGGTTGAGGGTTTGATTGGTCTGAGAGGATCGATTGCTTTCGCGGGGTTCGAGATTTGGGCTTATGGCCTTTGACCGGGACTTATGTTTCGGGTTCTTTGACAAGTTGGACATTAGAGGAAAGAGAAACGTGGACGGCGGAACTCTGGCGCTCTGGCGGTA
>NZ_JAHFZG010000021.1 GCF_018619475.1 Rhodomicrobium sp. Az07 | reverse complement strand
CACGGCGGAACATCCCTTCGGAACCATCAAGTTCTGGATGGGTTCGGCACACTTCCTGATGAAAAGGCTCGGCAATGTGAGGACAGAGATGTCGCTCCAGGTCCTGTCCTATAATATGAAGCGCGTCATGACTATCCTCGGCGCGCCCGGACTACTTCAGGCGATGCGGGCCTAAAAACTAAAGAGGAAGACTTGCTGCTCTCGTGGGGGCTGCGACGCCGCTTCGAGGCTTGTTGCCCGCTTCCATAGCTTGATACCGGGCGTCATCGCGGATCCATCGCTCCAAGGCGGCTGCTGAACTGGCCGCGCCTGCCTTGGCCCTGTCATGCCGAAATGATGACTTCTCGCACAGCCTCGGCCAGAAGGTTGGGTCCGGCAAAGCCGCGCGGCGTCGCATGAAAGGCGCCGGCGGCTGCGCGACCGCCGCGCACTTCAGCGGCGCCGACCGCACTTCGCTACTTGAGCGCACTTCGGCAGGCCGTCGGATCCGCCATCGGGCCGCGATGTGCCGCCCACATGCGCCTGTGTGAACGTGCACACATGTGGGTGTATGGCGAGGCCTATGAGCGCGCGCCATGTTCCCGATCGGGAATATGGCGATCTAAAACGGCAGTTTTCCGCGCAGATGTTCCCGATCGGTAACATTTGCTTGCCGAAGGGTGGAATCCGGTGTTAATGTTCCCGCTCGGGAACACACACATGACGACCAAACAGACCAGAACCAAGGATTCGCAAGAGCAGCGGCTCGCGGAGCGTTTCGGCGCGCTGGTGCGGCAACGCCGCGAAGCCCTGAAGCTCCGGCAGGATGACCTCGCGCTCGCCGCCAATGTCGGGCGCCGGTTCATCGTCGAGCTGGAGGCCGGAAAGCCCAACTGCCAGCTGGGCAAGGCCCTCGCCGTGGCGGCTGCCGTCGGCCTGAAGGCCTTCAAGCCTGTGGAATCCTCTCCTGATGCCCTGCTGCCGGACCTCCCCGAACTGAAAGACGAGCCGGGTGCCTGAACTAGCCGTCTATTACGAAACCCGCCGCGTGGGCACCATCGAAGTCGGGGCCGACGGCCCTTCCTTCGCTTATGACCAGGCATGGCTCACGACCAGGGGCGCGTTTCCGGTATCGGTGCTGATGCCGCTGTCGGCGCAGCCGGTGCCGTCCCAAATTTTCCTGCCGTGGGCATCGAACCTCCTGCCCGAAGGCGCCCAGCTGCGGGCCATCGGGCATACGCTCGGCGCCTCCCCCGAGGATGTCATCGGCATCCTGCGGGAAATCGGCCGGGACACAGCGGGGGCGCTTTCCATCGGCCAGCCGGGCTCGACCAGTCCGGGCGACTGGCGCCCGATCGGATCGCCCGAAAACCTTGAGCGGATCATCAACGAGCTGCCCCGCAAGCCGTTCCTTGCGGGCGAAGACGGCGTGTCCATGTCACTGGCGGGGGTACAGAGCAAGATCGGCGTCGCCGTGGATGGCGAAGGGCAGCTTTGCATTCCGGTCGACGGAGCGCCGTCCACCCACATCCTCAAGCCGGATTCCACGCAGCTTTACGGCAGCGTCCAGAACGAGGCGTTGTGCATGGTGTTGGCACGCCGCTGCCGCCTGAACGTGCCGGTGGTGACAACGGGGGCGGCCGGGGCGCGAAGCTACCTCCTCGTGAACCGCTATGACCGCATCGAGCAGGACGGGCGTTGGCGGCGCCTCCATCAGGAGGATTTCTGCCAGGCGCTCGGCAAGCCCCCTTCCGCCAAGTATGAGGCCAACCAGACCGGCATCCGGGGGCCGACTCTTGCCGACATGTTCGCCCTCACCCGCGCGGCGATGCAGGCACCCGACATCATCCGGTTGCTGGATCAGGCTGTGTTCAATGTGCTGGCCTGCAATACCGATGCCCACGCCAAGAACTACTCGCTCCTTCTGGGCAGCCGGGGGGCCAAGCTGGCGCCGCTGTATGACGTGATGTGTGCCGATGCGTGGGACGGGATTACCCGTAACCTTGCCCAGAAAATCGCTGGCAAGAACCGGGGCGAGCACCTGAAGCGCCGTCACTGGGAACGCTTTGCCGAAGATTGCGGCCTCAATCCCGCCCGCGTGGTGGGACGTGTGGCTTCTCTGTCCAGGCTTGTCCTGCGGGAGGCGGCTTCAGCGGAGGATGCAGTCGCCGCCATGCCCGCCGGTGGTCATGGGCTCCTGCCTGCGTTCCGCGAGGCGATTGAGCGGCGCGCGCGCGCCGTCCTTGCCGGGCTTGAGGACGGCAGCGCGAGCGAGGGAGATGCGAATACCTGAGCGGACATGTGTGCATGTCATCGTGAACGCATGCGGACGTGAAAGCATGACGAATCCGGCTGAGTGGGCGATTCAACGACAAAGCCCGCCGGATGGCGGGCTTTGGGGCTGGTCCCGGTTAAGGGAGCAGCCAGTAGTGTGTTTGCGGCGCATACCCGTGCTCGCGGGACTTCTGTTCCCCATTGCAAGGGTACGAAAGTTGGGTACGCATATGGGTAAGCAGGCCCTGTGGGGGTCTGCTATATACGTGAATTTCCGAGACAGCTTGAGGTTGGCTGGGGCGCCAGGACTCGAACCTGGGAATGGCGGAATCAAAATCCGCTGCCTTACCGCTTGGCTACGCCCCAAATGGAAAACTGCCAAGTTTTTGGAGTTTCACGGGGTTTAACATCGATACCACGGGGGTTCAAGGGGGAACAGAGGGCGAACTTCGGTATTTTGCACCCACATTGCACCACACCGAAAAACAATGAGTTTTGCACCGACACCGCACTGCACCCACATGTTCTCTTCTGTTTTTACACGTGTACGGATCGATTTCGCTCGAACCCGACGTGGCGGGCGTTCGAGCTTTGCCTTCACCCACAGGACAACGCCTTTCCAGACAGCGATGACCCGCGCGCGCCGGAACGTCGCCTCGTGCCGTCTGTGCGCGACGACAGGAGCGCCTCATGATTGCAGATGATGCTCGGACACAATTTCTGGAAGGCATCTTGATCGCCCTGCGCACGTTCGCGCTTGTCGGTGGCGTCCTGAGCTTTGCATCGATCGGCGCGCATCTGATCAAGGCGAAAGCCGACAAGCCCACCCAGTCGGCGAAGCGGAAAGCGGCTCCAAGTTTTTTGCGGTGTTAAATTCGAAGAGCTGACCATTTGAACTTGCGCCTGTTCGTTCGGCTTTGGCCAAGTAGAAACGGGGGCTTCGCGGGATCATGAGGTCGATGCAGGATCTGATCCATAAGCCTCGGCAATTGCTTGAGCCCAAATCCTTCTACGCTCGACGGCGACACAAGCGCTGCTGCTCCGGAGAGTAGGGAAGCGAGCCCTGCGTCGCTCAAGTCCGTCGCCTCGACCAGAAAGGGAGCAAGGCCGGACGAGCGGTCAAGGACATCGATCACGTTCTCGTTTTCCCATCCGCGATGACCGACGATCACGAGACGGGGTGCGCGCGGCCCCAGTCTTTCCACAAGCTTTCGCCACACCGCGAATAGAAAGGTCATGTTCTTTCGCGGTTCGATCGTACTCACAAGCACAAAATACGGGATATCGGCTCAAATTGCCGTCCAGCTTGGAGGTATCGATCAGATGTGTTTCGTGCGGGATGCGCAACTCGGCGACGGTTTCGGCCAGAGCTGCATCGCCGGCGTCGTAGGCCAGCATCATGACCAGCTCGGCCGTGTCGGCTATCTGCTCCGCACGCCGAAGCCAATGCGAGACTGCGGTTGCCGTGTCCTGGGCCTTATCGACCGCGATCGCGACGGCGAGCTTTGCACGCTTCGCGGTCTTGAGCGTTATCGGCCAGGCATGGCGCAGCACCGCATCTTGAACAGACGAGCTGTCGAACCGCGTTCTGGTTCGCTTCAGGGAGTGATGGTAAATCGTCTCGCCTGGAACAGCGTGGGTGTTTTCTCGCACCCAGTTCCGCGGTCGCGCCGGCGTCAACACTGGAAGCGATTGCGCCTGTGCGTACAAGGACAACCAGACGTCTCCAGAGTTGCAATACTTGAAATCGTCCCATGCCATCTCGATTGCACTCGAGTGGAAGCACGGTGCGTTTGTTGCACCCATGTGTACGCCGCGATCCGTTTCGAGCGCATGACCGAAGTGCAACGTAATCGCGCGAGAGGTGGGCTCGTAGTAGCGGACTATCGGCTGCCGAAGAAGCACACCATGCGTTGCGAAGATTGCCCGCTTGCAGTGTGCCGCCACCTTTGAGGTCATGACATCGACGAAGTCGGGTGGGAAGATCAGATCGTCATCGAACTCCTCTGCCCCATCGAAAAGCCGGATTTCCGGCTCCCTCGTTAAGAATTCGCGTGTTCCGTCCGAGGAACGATTATCGACGATTGCAAAGTGGCGGACGCCAAGACGTCGATGGTGCTCGAGAAAATCTGGAATTCGTCGATGCAGCTCAGAGGGCGAACTTCGGTATTTTCTCCCAAGCCGCTCCCCCATGGAATTCAAGGGGTTTCGCTCCCACATCGCTCCGATGTGCACCCACGTTGCACGCTGATGTTCTCTTCTGTTTATAGACGTGTACGGATCGATTTCGCCGAGCCAACCCGGCCATTTGAGCTTTACCTTCACCGTCTGACGGCGCCGTCGCAATAAGCCGCCGCCGACGCTCAAGTCCGTCCGAGATAAGATTTGCAGCGTCGTTGCGCATTGGTTTCCGGCGCGACGTTGTAATTCCGGAGCATGACGCACGCGCGCCTCCGCCGCTTCACGGGATTAACCCCGGCGCATCATTAATCTTCAAATATTTGCAGAAATGCTTTTTACTCTCCGGAAGCAAAGCTGCGCATCGCAGCCTTGTCTAGATCGGCCTGCGCTTAATCGGACTCGATTTGACGCGGAAAAGCTGATCGACAACGGAAACCTACAGAATCGTGCCGCGTCTGATTTGCGGCACGAGGCTGAAACGTATTCAAGCGAAGTCGCACCGAGTGCCTGCCCATCGAATGAAGCGGAAATTCGCCGCCCTGGAGCAATGCATAACGGGCTCGGGTAACTTCGCGAAACCAGCAACGGGCGCCCGATCCGGCGCCGTCTTCGGAGCGAGCATTGGACAAGTTTCGGTCAGCTTCCGGATCCCAGGTGAGAACGTGCGAGGGCTTCGGCGCCTCGCGGCAACCCGCATATTCGTGTCACAGCGCTCATTCGACCGCGTTGTTCGGGAACCGGTACGACGAGCGTCCGACCGCTCGAAAGCGAGCCGCCCGGCTTCGTGACCGGAACACTCAACCGCCCTCCCTCCCCGCAGCGAAGCCCGGACCTCCGCACCCCTCGCCGTCAGGGAACGTAAACCACATCTTCCAGCATCGACTTGCACGCCATGGCGATTAAGCGGCGCAGCCTCAAACCTGACCGGCGCAGGCGCATAGAGCGCTCGGGTGCCAAACTCAGGCTCGCGGTCGCGATCTCTGCATTCGGGGTCGTGGTCGGCACCGTTCTTTTCTTCTGCGCCGCTGTCAAGGAAGCGCGCTCCTACGCCGAGAGTCGCGCCTGGAACGATATCGGCACCCTGTCGGCCGCGTTCGAGGAGCAGGCGCGCTCAAACCTTGAAATGGTCGGAAGCGCGATGCACTTCCTCAAGCCGAAACTGGCGGCGCAGGGAACGAACGTCAGACTTGTCGACTGGGAAAGCTACCTTCCCGCGGTGGCCTCTTGTTCATGCATTGTGCAAATCGCTTTCGTGGCCCCCGACGGAAGGCTGCTCGCATCGTCTCTGAGCCAACGCTCGCCGCCCGTGGATCTTTCCGATCGCGACCACATTCGCGTTCATCTGGAGGGGCGGCCTGGCCTCTATTTCGGTCGTCCGGTCATCGGCCGCATCTCGGGGCAATGGACGATCCAGATCAGCGACCGGGTGGACGGTCCGGGCGGGGAACTCGCGGGCATCCTCGTTTTTTCGCTTTCGCCCGTTTCGCTTACGACCCTCCAGCAATCGGTCAACCTTGGCAAGAGCGGCAGCCTGATGCTGGTGGGCACCGATGGCGTCATTCGGGCATCGTTCTCCAACCGGCAAAAGACCGACGTCGCGCTTGTTGGAAAGACATACCCGAACCTGGAGGAGATCACCGGCGGCCAGCCCGCCGGGCAAAGGCGCGCCCACGATTCGCTCCACAACTCGGACACGTTCTTGCGCTGGCGCAAGGTGGGCAACTATCCGCTTCTGGTTTTGTCCGGGATCGCCGAACCGGAGGTTTACGCGGCCGTCGACAGCGCCGCCGCCAAACTGGGAGCGCTTTGCGCGGGCGTGCTTGCGCTCCTTCTCACCCTGAGCTGGGTTCTCGTCCGGGAGAGCGGCCGCCGCGTCGAGCGGGAAATCGCTCTGTACGACGGAAGCCGCAGGCTGGCGCTGGCGAACGACAGCCTGCGTCGCCGTCACCGCCAGCTTCGCAGAACGAGCGGGGCTCTGGCGGCAGAGCGCGGGCGGCTTGAGCGCGTCAACGTCGAACTGAAGACCGCCAAGGAGCAAGCCGACGAAGCCAACAGGCTGAAGACCGCCTTTCTCATGACCATAAGCCATGAATTCAGGACGCCGATGCACGCTATCCTGAACTACGCCGTGTTCGGGTTGAAGGCGGCGCGCGGACACGACGAGATCCGGCTGGATAAATGCCTGACGAATATCAAGACGGCGGGCGATCGCCTTCTTGGCATGCTGAATGCGCTGCTCGATCTGTCCAAGCTCGAATCCGCCTGGTCGGATCTGGACATGGAGCGCGGAAATCTCATGGACGTGGCCCGGAATGCCGAAGTCGAACTCGGCTCGCTCATCGAGGATAAAGCTCTCCGCGTGCAATTCGAGGCGCGGACAGATGAGCTTGAGGCCGTGTTCGATGCGCGGCGCATGATGCAGGTTTTCGTCAATCTGTTTTCAAACGCGATCAAGTTTTCTCCGCACGGCGGGACCATCTCCGTCACCATAGCCGATGCGGCCACGCCCGACGGCAGCGCGGCGATCCACTGTCATATAGAGGATCGCGGCATCGGTATCCCGGAGGACGAACTGGATCGCGTGTTCGATAAATTTGCCCAGAGCGGCAAGACGAACATCGGAGCGGGCGGATCCGGGCTCGGTTTGACGATCTGCCGGGAAATCGTTCGGCTGCATGGCGGCCGGATCTGGGCAGCCCCGTCGACAACGGGGGCTTCGATTCATTTCGAAATCCCGAGAGCCGGACCCGAGCGGATATATCATACCGCCTTGCCTAAGCATTGACCTGCGGCGTCGACGATGGCGTCCTAATCGTCGAGCAGCCGGTGCGAGAGGAAGCGCTCCTTGAGGGAGAGCCGGACGCGCTCGACCGGGTTCAGCTCGGGCTCGCGCCGCCCTTTCGCGGCGCTTGAACTCTCTAACAACGCTCGCACAAGCGCCCCGAAACGGCCTATCCTTGCCGAGAAGGCTCGAAGCGGGCTCGTGGTAAAGCGACAAGCAAAAAGAAAACATGACGTCGAAAGCAACCTTACACATCGTTGGCGCGGGGCTGGCAGGCTCGGAAGCGGCATGGCAGGCGGCGGAACGAGGCGCGCGCGTGATGCTGCACGAGATGCGGCCCGAGCGGCAAACGGAAGCACACAAGACGGGCGGCTTCGCGGAACTCGTTTGCTCGAATTCCTTCCGCTCGGACGATTTCGAGACGAACGCGGTGGGCCTCCTGCATGAGGAAATGCGGCGCGCGGGCTCGCTCATCATGGATGCGGCGGCGCGGCACAAGCTGCCCGCGGGCGGCGCGCTTGCGGTGGACCGCGATGCGTTTTCGGCCGAGGTGACGGAGCGGCTTCGGGCGCATCCGAATGTCGAGATCGCAAGCGGCGAGGTAGACATGCTGCCGCCCGCCGACTGGGGATCGACGGTAATCGCAACCGGCCCGCTCACGTCGCCCGCGCTGTCGGCGTCGATCGTCGCGGCGACCGGCGAGGACGCGCTCTCCTTTTTCGACGCCATCGCGCCCATCGTGCTGTTCGACAGCATCGACATGGACGTGGCGTGGATGCAGTCGCGCTACGACAAGCCCGGCCCCGGCGGCACCGGCAAGGACTACATCAATTGCCCGCTCGACCGCGACCAGTATGAGGCGCTGATCGACGCGCTGCTCGCCGCCGAGAAGACGAGCTTCAAGGAGTGGGAAAAGACACCCTATTTCGAGGGCTGCCTTCCCATCGAGGTGATGGCCGAGCGCGGGCGCGATACGCTGCGCTACGGCCCGATGAAGCCCGTGGGCCTGATGGACGCGCGCACCGGCAAGCAGCCCTGGGCCGTTGTCCAGCTTCGGCAGGACAATGCGCTCGGCACGCTGTGGAACATGGTCGGCTTTCAGACCAAGCTGAAGCACGGCGAGCAAAGCCGCGTGTTTCGCATGATCCCCGGCCTCGAAACCG
Organism: Rhodomicrobium sp. Az07; assembly: GCF_018619475.1. Taxonomy (GTDB): domain Bacteria; phylum Pseudomonadota; class Alphaproteobacteria; order Rhizobiales; family Rhodomicrobiaceae; genus Rhodomicrobium. The sequence continues at coordinate 45,120 of NZ_JAHFZG010000021.1, read as the reverse complement.
CGGTCTTCGCCAGGCTCGGCGGCTTGCACCGCAACACCTTTCTGAACAGCCCGAAGGTGCTCGATGGATCGCTACGACTGAAGACCGCCCCGCATGTGCGCTTCGCCGGGCAGGTGACGGGCGTGGAAGGCTACGTCGAATCGGCGGCAATCGGCCTTCTCGCGGGGCGCTTTGCCGCCGCCGAACTCGACGGCCGCGATCCGCTTCCGCCGCCGCAGACGACCGCGCTAGGCGCGCTTCTTGCTCATATCACGGGCGGCCACCTCTCAGAGACCATCGAGGGCGGCCCGAAAAGCTTCCAGCCGATGAACGTCAATTTCGGCCTGTTTCCACCGCTAGCCGAGCCACAGAAGAAGGTGCGAGGCGAAGCGAAAGGCGCGGCCAGAAAGAAAGCGCTATCCAGACGCGCGCTCGTGGAGCTTGATCTTTGGCTTGAGAAGGATATGGTTTCGGCCCGTGGTGGGCACGCGGCTTGATCTGGACCAATCCGAGGTGCATAAACCGGGCGGCAGCTTGGCCGTGCGGCATATGTAGATCTTGCCTCTTGCGGCGCTGGCTGCCACATATCACCAACGCCGAAATTCCGCATCCCGTCTGGAGCCGCCATGGTTCAGCTCACGCTGCCGAAAAACTCGAAAATCCGCAAAGGCAAAACCTGGAACTCTCCGGGCGCGAACGCGGCGGACTGGAAGCGGTTCGAGGTTTATCGCTGGGATCCGACCACAGGCCACAATCCGCAAATGGACACCTATTGGGTGAACCTCAAGGAATGCGGCCCGATGGTGCTCGACGCCATCATCAAGATCAAGAACGAGATCGACCCGACGCTCGCCTTCCGCCGCTCCTGTCGCGAGGGCATCTGCGGGTCGTGTGCGATGAACATCGACGGCACCAACACGCTGGCCTGCACGAAGCCCATCAAGGAAATCTCCAGCACGGTGAAGATCTATCCCCTGCCGCATATGAGCGTCAGCAAGGATCTTATTCCCGACCTCAGCCATTTCTTCGCGCAGCATCGCTCCATCGAGCCTTGGCTTCAGACCGATTCGCCGCCGCCGGAGACCGAGTGGCTTCAGAGCCGCGACGACCGCGCGGTGCTCGACGGCCTTTATGAGTGCATCCTCTGCGCCTGCTGCACGACGTCGTGCCCGTCCTACTGGTGGAACGGCGCGCGCTTCCTCGGCCCCGCCTCGCTGCTTCAAGCGCGCCGCTGGATCGCGGACAGCCGCGACGAGCGAACGGGCGAACGCCTCGACAACCTCGAAGACCCGTTCCGTATGTATCGCTGCCACACGATCCTGAACTGCGCGCAGGTCTGCCCGAAGGGCTTGAACCCAGGTGAGGCCATCGCCGAGCTCAAGAAGCTCATGGTCGAGCGTCAGCTTTAGCCGTGAAGCCCGCTTCGGTGGGCGGAAAATTGGAGACCGACAGCGAGCGGCGGCACCCCGCCGTTGATGCTGCGTCTGCTATCGCCGCCGTGGCCTTTGCTCGATGAGCGTATTTAATTCGCGCTCGCGCGCCGTCTCTCGGGCGCGTCTTCCGGCTGGACCAGGGAAATGCCCGGCAGAGTCAACGCGTCCATGATCCATGGATAGTTCGGAGCGATCTCTTCGCTCATGCGCCGGCCGATCGCCGCCTTGGCTGTGTGTGCTACCTGACGCGGGATGTCGCCCAACTCCCTCTCCCGAGCGAGAACGTGAATCTCGCGTGATGCGATAATGCCAGGCATGGGCGCGAAGGTCACGCCCTGCCAGAAAGCCTGGCCGCGCAGCATGCATAGCGGCGTTAGGATGGTCCAGCCGAGCCCCGATGCCACCATGGCAAGGACCGTCTCGGAATCGTCGAACTCCGCGCGGCCGGTCGCCTCGATACGAAGGCGGCGCAGGAGCCTGTCCACCTCGCGGCCGAGCATGGTTCGGGAACTGAGCCGCACGATATCGCGTTCGCGGGCAAGCGCGCCCAGATCGGCAATGTCGGGGTCGACGCCGCGAGGAACCGCAAGAACGAGCGGCTCGCGCAGAATTCTGTACCGTTCGAGATTGGGCTGGTCTTCAAGGGGGTCCGGCGAGATGATGATGTCGACCTCTCTGGCGAGAAGCGCGCGCCGGTGCTGGCTGTGAAGGCCGATCTGCACGGACCAGAGAGCGGCGATTCCGCGCAAGCTCGAAACCAGATCGAGTCCGATTGTGCCTGCAAGCGTATCGACCAACCCGATATTGAGTTTCGGCAATGCCGCCATGGCGGGCGCTCGCGCAGCCTGAATCGCCTCTCTTGCCGCAAGGAGCACGCCGCGCGCCTTGTCCAGGAGGACAGCGCCGGACGGCGTCAGCGCAATGGGCCGCACCTGACGGTCGAAAAGCTGCACGCCGATAGACTGTTCGAGATTGGCGACGATCTGGCTTACAGCCGATTGTGTAAGCTGCGCCCTGCGCGCGGCCTGACTGATGCCGCCGCATTCCGCGACCAGAACGAAAATGTCCAGCGAACGAAGATTGATTTCCAGAGAATCATGTCGTCCCCGTTCCATCTGCGAGGGGTTCGGCCTTCGCTCTTTCACATCTGACCTTGGCGATTGGAAGTCCTGCGGGAGAGGGCCGCACGGATGAATGGTCTGCCCCGATGCTCATTGGCATATTACAACCTGGGACGCAATGTAAGAGGTTTCATGTATCTGAATGTTCCGCGACAGGATTTCCACGTATGATTGAGTGCAGGCCGCTTTCCGCACCTGGCCAAGAGAAAATTAACGATAAACTAACACTCGACTCGGCATATGTGCGAATTGCCAGTCCGTCCCCGCGGGAGAAAACGATGCGAGATTTCCGGGTATGGTACCGGCGGGCAGCGGGGGCAGCCGCGGTTGCCGCATGTTGGTTTGCGCTGTTTCACGGTACCGCGGCGGCCGCGAGCGATGCGGCGCCCGTGTCTTGTCCGTTCGGAAGCGCGGATTTTCTCCTGATCGTTGCCGTTCTGGGCGGCGTCGCCGCTGCTCTCGGTGTGCTTGCCTTCGTCGTCCGCGAGCAATCGCGCCACCGCGCAAAGCAGCTTCTCCGCCAGAACGCGAGGCTCGACGCGCTTTGCACGATCGAGGGTAATTTCAGGGCGCTTGCCGCCCTTGAGCCCCAGGTGTTCGTGATCTGGAGCGACACTCACGCCCGGCTCGCTCTGCACACCATGCAGGGGGCGGTCGGCGTTCCGTCGAAACTCGCGCAATTGCTGCGGTTCGGCTCATGGCTGCACCCGGACGACGCCAGCCTTACCGCGGAAAACCTCGCGAGGCTGCAATCGCGCGGCGAAGGCTTCGTTTCGAACGCAAGCACGCTCGAAGGCCATGTGATCGAAATCGCGGGCGCGGTTTCCGGCGCGGACATCGTCATGCGCATCCGGTCGTTTTCTCCGGTCAACAAGGAACTCGTGCGTCTCATCGGAGACAACAAGCGGCTCAAGCAGGCCATTCAGGACCGCGAAAGCATCCTCGACGCGCTGCAAACGCCCGTCTGGCTGCGCGACGCGAAGGGCGCGCTGACATGGGTCAACACGGCGTATGTCTCGGCCATCGACGCGAAGAGCCGCGAGGAAGCCATCGACAGACAGATCGAGTTGTTCGAGACCCGGCAGCGAACCGATCTGCACCGCATGAGCCAGGCCAAGAGGCCGGGCCGCATCAAGCTGCAAACGATCTTCAACGGCAGTGTGCAGACCTATGAAGCGATCACGGCCCCGATCGAGCGGGGAAGCGGCGGCGCGGCGCTGGACGTTTCGATGTGGAAGACACAGCGCGACGAGCTTGAGCGGCAGATCGCGGCAAACGCGCGGACGCTCGACAAGGTGTCGACGGGCGTCTCCGTGTTCGGCGTGGATCGCTCGCTCTTCTATTGCAACGATGCGTTCGCCAAGATCTGGGATCTCGAAATCGCCTGGCTCGCCGCGAAGCCCGCCGCGTCGGAGTTCTTCGACCAGCTTCGCCAGCGCCGCCTCTTGCCGGAACAACCCGATTACCGCAAATGGCGCGACGGCAAGATCCTCGCCTTCGAACGCAGCCGAACGCTCGACGAATTGTGGCATCTCCCCGATGGACGCACCGTTCACGTCGTGAAGGATTGCCGGGACGACGGCGGCCTGACGTTCCTTTTCGACGACGTGACCGAGAAGCTTGCACTCGAACGCCAGTTCCACACGCTTATCGAGGGGCAGCGCGAGACGCTCGACCACCTGAGCGAAGGCATCGCCGTGTTCGGCGCGGACGGTCGGCTCGACCTCTACAACCCGTCCTTCCGATCCATCTGGACGCTGTCGGAAGAAATGCTCGACGAACAGCCGCATTTCGAGGATATCCGCAAGGCGAGCGACACGCTGGCACCCGACCCCGATTTCTGGCACACGCTGCGCGAAGCGGTCACGGGCATGCCGGAAGCCCGCGACACCTTCAGCGGCACGGTTGCGAAAAGCGACGGCGCGCATCTCGCCTATGTGGTGACGCCGCTGCCGGACGGCGGCACGCTCGTCACCTTCGCGGACGTGACCGACAGAAAGCGCTTCGAAGAGGTGCTGCTCGAAAGGAACGAGGCGCTCGAAGCTTCCGACAGGCTGAAGACGGCGTTCCTGAGCCATGTGTCCTACGAGCTACGCACGCCGCTCACCACGATCATCGGCTTCACCGACATGCTGGCCGAACCTGCTTTCGGCGCGCTCAACAACAAGCAGCGCGAGTATCTCGACCACATCAAGACGTCGAGCGAGGTGCTTCTCAACATCATCAACGACATCATCGACCTTGCGGCCCTCGACGCAGGCGCGCTCGATCTGAGGCTTGCCCCGGTGGAGATCGAGAAACTCATCGAGGCGGCGGAACTCGGCGTGCGCGAACGCCTCAGCCGCGCGAATGTGCATCTCGATGTGCATATCGCGAGCGGCGCGGGAACGGTGATGGCGGATTCGAACCGCATCATTCAGGTGCTGTACAATCTGCTTTCGAACGCCATCGGCCTTTCGCCGGAGGACGGCAGGATCACCCTTGCCTGCCGCCGTGAGCGGCACGGCGTCGCGATCAGCGTGCAGGACACGGGGCTCGGCATTCCGGAGGAAGAACAGGCGACGGTGTTCGATCGCTTCGAGAGCCCCAGCAAGGGCTCGCGGCATCGCGGAGCTGGGCTCGGCCTGACCCTCGTGAAAAGCATCGTAGAATTGCACAAGGGCCGCATCGATCTGCGATCGACGCCGGGCGCGGGCACCACGGTCACCGTGTTCCTGCCCGACAATCACCCTGCGCTGCAAAAGGGCAAGGCGTCCGCCGACCGGAAGTCGGCGCGGGCAATCCCCGCCCAGTGAGGTGTTAGGAGGCGTTGCCCGCCGCTCATGAATTCCGGCTCGTTGACGGCCGGGTTTGGCGCATCCGGCTCAAGTGCTGTCGCCGTCCTCCGCCGCTGGCGACGACCCGCCCGCACGCCCGAGGATTTCCCTCGCGTTGGCGACGTCCACCGCCATTTGCTGCGCGAGCGCCTCGGCCGACTTGAACTTGGCGTCGTCGCGGATGTAGGCGATGAACTCGATTTCAATCGTCTGTCCGTAAAGGTCGCCGTCGAAATCGAAGAGGAAGGTTTCAAGCAGCGGCTGCCCGGCGTCGAATGTCGGCCGCGTGCCGAGATAGGATGCGCCCTGCACCTTGCGGCCATCGATATAGGCGTTGACGGCGTATATGCCATGCTTCAGCGACACGCCGTCCCCAAGGCGAATGTTCGCGGTCGGGTAGCCCAGCACCTTGCCGCGCCCTGCCCCGCCTTCGACCGGGCCTGAGATCCGCCACCACGAACCGAGCATTTCGGCGGCGGCCGCGACATCGCCCTCCGCGAGCAATTCCCGAATGCGCGTCGATGAAAACACGTCGCCTGCGTAACCCTGTGCCGACACGACCGTCACCCCGAATCCATGTTGCCGCCCGAGCGCGGCAAGCACGTCCGGATTGCCGCTGCGGCCTTTGCCAAAGAAGAAATTGTAGCCGACGCTTGCGTGCTTGATGGCGAAGGCGTCGACGAGGATTTGCTCCACGAAGGCGTCCGCCGGGAGCCCCGCGAGGTCCGCGTCGAACGCAATCACCGCCGTGAAGCCGCAGCCATAGGCGGCGAGCAGGTCGAGCTTGCGCTGTAGCGTCGTGAGCCGGAACAGCGGCTTCTGCGGCTGGAAGAACTTGCGCGGATACGGCTCGAAGATCATGGCACCCATCGGCAGGCGGCCGTCCTGAGCCTTTTCCTGCGCGGCGTGGAGCACGGCGCGGTGGCCGCGATGGACCCCGTCGAAGGTGCCGATCGCGAGCGACGCACCTTTCGCGGAGTCGGGAACTTCATGCCACCCGTGGACGACGTCCATTCCACCTCACTCGGAGCTGTTCGCGCGCCTCGGAAACGCTTCGAACCGCTATTTCTGCTTAGGTTCGCGCGACGGAACCATGATGACGGCCTCGCCGACGACAACCGCTTTCCCACTCACTTTGCACTCGCAGTGGAAGATTGCCCTTCTCTTTTCCGTGATCAAGTCCGTAACCCGCACCGTCGTGACGACTTCGTCGCCGATATGGACCGGCGCCTTGAAGTTCAGCGTCTGTGAGATGTAGATGCAACCGGGGCCGGGGAGCTTGGTGCCGAACACGGCGGAGATGTAGGCCGCCGACAGCATGCCATGCGCGATGCGCTGCTTGAACGGCGTCGTCGCGGCGAACGCCTCGTCGAGGTGCACGGGGTTCGTGTCGCCGGAGATTTCGGCGAAGCTGGTGATGTGCTCGTCCTTCACCGTGCTCGTGAGGCTCGCCTCCTGCCCGACCGACAGATCCTCGAAATATAGCCCCTGCTGTGCCGTGCCCGTCATGTGTTCCTCCGTGGCGCCGAAACCGGGGCGCGACAGCCCCGTGTCGATGGCCTTGTCATAGGCCCCGGCCCTGTTTTGCGCAACCGCGCGCGAGCGAATCGCCTCGCGCGATCAGGATTCGTTCATGGCGGAGCGGCTGAGTCGCGGCAGATGCAACCCCGCATGTCGCCAGTGTCCACAGCCGCAACCGAAAGGTGGACGGCGGGGGGCTGCCAGGTTGAACACGCCTTGCCGCCGCTATAGTCTCGCCCCTCAAAATCGGCTTTGGGCGCGCGGGGTGCCCTCGGCTTTGAAACAGCAGGATTTTCGCCGTGAGCTACGCTTGCGGCGGTAGAACAGGAGAGCGGCGTGGACGACGCATCAGGGTTCGACGGCGGAGCCGACATCGGCGCGAGCGGCGGCAGCATCGACAAGTCGGCCAAGGAGCAGCTACGCACGGTCGTCGAGCGCATCGAGCGCCTCGAAGAGGAGAAGGCGGCGCTCGCGGGCGACATCAAGGACATCTATGCCGAGGCCAAGGCGAACGGCTTCGACACCAAGGCGCTGCGGAAGATCATTTCGCTGCGCAAGAAGGACGCGTCCGAGCGGCAGACCGAGGAAGCCATCCTCGCCACATACATGCACGCGCTCGGCATGCTCGAATAGGCGCATGCGCTGTGGGCCGCCCATCGCTCGCGGGCGCGGACCGACCTACGGCCGCTTTTCGCCGCCGGAGAACACGGCCTTCGCGATGATGCGGCCTGCGTTTGCCGCCTGCGTGCGAAGTTTCCGCCAGTCGAAGCCCTTGTCGATGTCCTGAAGCGTGCGCACAAGTTGCGCGCGCTGCGCCTCCGGCATCTTCTCCGTGATCGAGGCCCAGATCGCATCGACATTGTAAAGGCCGACGCCCGTGTCGAGACAGGCCGGGATCGTGTCCTCGGCGGCGAAGCCGAGGTCCGCGTCCGCCGCTTCGACCGCACCCCGGATCGAGGCGGCCTTTGCGTTCGAGGCGTCGTCCAGATCGTAGGGCGGCGTCCATTCGCGCACGGGGCGAAGCCGATCTACGTGACTCAGCACGAACAGCACGGGCGGACGGCGGCGGTTGGGCCGCTCGGCGAAATGGGCGCGGATGGCTTCAAGCGCGCGGGCGTCGAGGTCGCGGTCGGGGCGAACAGCGCTCGCGACCCACAGAATGAGATCCGCATTCGCGGCTTCCTCCACCAGCGCCTGCAAGGGCTCGTCCGTGCTGTCGAGGCCGGGGCTGTCGAGCAAGAGCGCCTGCGGTACGCCCTCGCGTTTCAGTTCGTAGGCCGTGAAGCCGTTCGTCAGCGGCAGCACGTCTGACCCGGCGCGGATTTCGGCCAGCAGCGCATTCACGAGGCTCGACTTGCCCGCGTTTACCTGCCCGGCGATGAGCAGGCGCAACGGCTCGGCCTCAACCTTCGAGGCGGCGCGGCGGTCGCGCTCCGTCGCCTCGGTCACATGCGCCTGAAGGTCTTCCGGCTCGACACGCAAACGCCCGCCGTAAAGGTCGATGGCGGCGCGGCCGACTTCCTTCACGTAGGCCCGCGCGAGACGCTTGGCGAGTTCCTCGCGCCCCCAGCGATACATCTGGTTCGACATGCGCTCGCGCAGTTCCTGCGTGACCGCCGCCGCCGGGTTCAGCATGCGGATGATGCGCCAGATGTCGTAGCCCTTCTGCGCCACATCGATCAGCGAGCGATATTCATAGATGCGGATGATCTGCCCGATGGTGAGCTTGTCGCCCAGCGGAATGTTGTCCGCGACGACGGGCTTGAGACGCACGGCGACCTGCTCGACAATCGTCAGCGCCTCGGGCGCGGTGAACTCCCAGAGCGGATTTTCCTGCTCCGGGTGAAGCTTCCGGGCGACCGCGTCGATGGTCCGCTTGCCGAGCGCCCAGAACGCCGCCCAGCTTGTCAGGTCGTCCACCTTCACCGTGTCGGCGACTTCGAGCACCGCGTCCCACGCCTGATTTTCGCGAGGCGTCCAGGTGTCGGCGGCGGCGTCCTCGGGAAGCTCCACGTCGCGTGGCGCTCGGAGCGGGATGTCGAGGCGGCGGAACAACGCGAGCTGGGCCAGGAAGGCGATGCCGACAAACGCGAAAGCGCCGGCAACCCAGTAAAGCGCATAGCCCTTCTCCCACAGCCACAGGCCGCCAAGCGGGATGAGCGTCAGCGAAGGCAGCACGAAGCAAAGGGCGACGAGCGCAAAACGTAGCCAGATCAGATTGTCCTTGCCGCCGCTCATGCAGACGCGCCTTCCGGCTTGCGGTCGCCTTCCGCCTTCTTTCGAAACCGGAACGCTTCCGACAGCGCGGCAGCGTAGGCTTCCGCTACGCCTTTCGGGTCGCTCTGGCCGAGACGACGACGCGCGAGGAAGTAGCACGCCGCCTTGCCGATGGCGAAGGTGGTGGCAAAGCTCGACGCGGCCGCCGCCGCCGCGCCCGCCGTCTGCCCGTAGACCGGGATGAGCTTCGCAAGCTGGCGCGCGCCGAACGACGCGGCCATGCGCGTCACCACGCCTGCGCCGAGGCATGCGCCGAATTCGGACAAGGTGCGGCGGTTCCACTCCACGCCGTAGATGCTTGCGAGGCTGTGCAGCATCTTCGCCTGAACGGCGGGGACCGCGACCGCGCCCGCGACCGGCATCACATCGGCGGCGGCGGCGGCGCTGGAATAACCCATGATATGGGGATGCGCCTCCCGCGACAGCGAGTCTCCCGCCCGGCTGCCGCCGTCCTTCAACGCCGCCACGATGCCGGCGGGCGCGGCTTTTTCCAGCGCGGCCAGTAGCTGCGGCAGGCCGTAATTCACCGGCTCGAAGCCGTCTTCGGGTTGCGTGAAATCGATGGGCACGAACAGCACGAGGCCATCGCCGGGCAGATCGGCGAACAGTGCGCGCTGGTGGGCGAGGCTTCTGGCGAGGTCCGGCGGCACCGGGCCGACCACTTCGAGCGCCGCGCCCGGTTCGCCGTAGGGATAGGCGGCGGGGTGGCCATCGCCCGTCTTGTAGCCATCGTGCAGCGTGGTCTGGGCGACGACGACCGGCCAGCCGGGGTGCCGCGCGCGCGCCGCCTTCACTGCATCCACCACCGCATCCTGCTGCGGATCGAGCGCCTTCATCACAGCGAGGATCAGATGCGCCTGGCTTTCATGCACGGCGATGTCTTCCGCCGGATCGTAGCCCGCCTCGCCGAGGCCGCGCGTGTCGAGAAAACGAATTACGGGGGCGTCGGCGGGGAAATCGAAGATTTTCGCCGTCCGTGTGCACGGCTTGTACCCCTGCCCGACCTCCGCCGCCGTAACGCCCGTGAGCGCGCGCACGATGGACGTCTTGCCGGACTGGACCTTGCCGATGAGCCAGATGACGGGCGCGCTGATCTTCGCAAGCTCGGCCACTCGCTCGTCTGACGGGGTGCTCGCTGCCTGCGGCGTGAGCACATTGTCGCGCACGGCCTTCCAACTCCGCATCAGGGTGCCTTCAAATTCGTCACGCAAGGCCATCGCCGCCGATTCCGCTCATAAAGTGAGCTGCCAATTTAACCTGTGAAACACCCTGCGAAGCGCAGTTTTCGTGAGGGACGCGCGTTATTATATAGGGTGTGACGACGACGTTACAGGCTCGGCGCATCGGTTCTTCTGTCACGGGTTCGCTAGCAGACGCGGCGGGCGTTTCGCCGAAGCGCGCGGGACATTGCAGACTTGTCACGGTTCTAAAATTCTGGCACGCTTCCACCATTGGCGCGATAGCGTGGGCAATGCTCGGCCCGTGAACCATTTGTTCAGGAGACAAATGCGTTTCGGGATCGGGCATTTGCGTGCCTGAATGAAATAACTGGGCAGGGGACGACACGAATGACTATGGGCGGCATTGACAGCGGAACATACGGAAGCGAAGCGGCCAGGGCCGCGACGCGAAAACATCGCCGCTAGAAGCCGCGCGCGGAACGGTTCGAATAGCGCGCCCGACGAACGACATAGAACCGACTCCTCATTAAAATTCCCTTGCGAATGCCAAGAGCCATGACCGATACCGCGATGCCAACCTGCAATAGCTCCCTCTCCGCCCACGGCTTTCCCGAGCCGCAGGGGCTCTACCACCCCTCGCGCGAGCATGACGCCTGCGGCTTCGGCCTCATCGCCAACATCAAGGGCGTGAAAAGCCATGCGATCGTGCAGGACGCGCTCAAGATCCTGCTCAACCTCGAACATCGCGGCGCGGTCGGCGCGGATCCGCTGGCCGGCGACGGCGCGGGCATCCTCGTGCAGCTCCCGCACGATTTCTTCGTCGCGGAAGGCGTGCGGATCGGCTTCAGGCTGCCGCAGACGGGATATTACGGCGTCGGTCAGCTCTTCATGCCGCAAGACCCGGAGGTTCGCGCGAAGTGCGAAACCGTCGTCGAGACGGTGCTCGCCGAGCAAGGGCTGCCGTTCATCGGCTGGCGCGACGTGCCGGTCAATAATGAAACCTTGCCGGAGACCGTAACCGCGACCGAGCCGTTCCAGCGGCAGGTGTTCATCGGCCGTCCGCATTGCATCTCGGACGAAAGCGCCTTCGAGCGCGCGCTTTACGTGGCGCGGCGCATCATCTCGAACCGCGTGCGCGCTGAAATCGGCGCCGACATCAACTTTTATCCCGTGTCGTGCTCCTGCCGGACCATCGTCTACAAGGGCATGTTCCTGTCGTACCAGCTCGGCGAATATTACAACGACCTGCATCATCCGCTGTTCGCGTCGGCGCTCGCGCTCGTGCATCAGCGCTTCTCGACGAACACCTTTCCGTCGTGGAAGCTCGCGCACCCGTATCGCATGGTCTGCCACAATGGCGAGATCAACACGCTGCGCGGCAATGTGAACTGGATGGCGGCCCGGCAGGCGAGCGTTTCGTCGCCGCTGTTCGGCGGCGAAATCCAGAAGCTCTGGCCGATCTCCTATGAGGGCCAGTCCGACACCGCCTGCTTCGACAACGCGCTCGAATTTCTGACGCAGGGCGGCTACAGCCTCGCGCACGCCATGATGCTGCTCATCCCCGAAGCCTGGGGCGGCAACGCACTGATGGACGAAAAGCGGCACGCCTTTTACGAATATCACGCCTCGCTCATGGAGCCGTGGGACGGCCCCGCCGCCATCGCGTTCACGGACGGCAGGCAGGTGGGCGCCACGCTCGACCGCAACGGCCTCCGCCCCGCGCGCTATGTCGTGACCACCGACGACCGCGTCATCCTCGCGTCCGAAGCGGGCACGCTTCCGGTACCGGAAGAGAAGATCGTTCACAAGTGGCGGCTTCAGCCCGGCAAGATGTTGCTGATCGACCTCGAAGAAGGCCGCATCATCTCCGACGACGAGATCAAGACCGAACTCGCCAGCATGCGCCCGTATCAGGAATGGCTGAAGCACGGTCAGGTGCGCGTCGAAAATCTTCCGCCAGCCGCCCCGTCCCAGACGAAGACGAACGTGGCCCTGCTCGACCGCCAGCAGGCGTTCGGCTACACGCAGGAGAGCTGGAAGTTCCTGCTCGCGCCGATGATCGAGACCGGGCAGGAAGCCATCGGCTCGATGGGCACAGACACGCCCATTTCCGCGCTCTCCTCGCGGCCGAAGCTGCTCCACACCTATTTCAAGCAGAACTTCGCGCAGGTCACGAACCCGCCCATTGACCCGATCCGCGAGGAACTGGTCATGAGCCTCGTCTCGTTCATCGGCCCGCGTCCGAACATCCTCGACCTTCAGGGCACGTGGAAGCTGAAGCGGCTCGAAGTCTCGCAGCCGATCCTGACGAATGAAGATCTGGAGCGCATCCGGCATATTGCGGATCACCCGGATACGCCGTTCCGCACGATCACGCTCGACGCAACCTATGGCGCGGACCTCGGCGCCGAGGGGATGGAGCGCGCGCTCGACCTGCTTTGCAAGCGCGCGGAAACCTCCGTCCTTCAGGGCTGGAACATCATTATAGTGTCTGACCGCGAGGCCGGCCCGAACCGCATCCCGATCCCGAGCCTGCTCGCGACGAGCGCGGTGCATCATCACCTCATCCGCAAGGGCCTGCGCACGTCCGTCGGCCTTGTGGTCGAAACGGCCGAGGCGCACGAGATCCATCAGTTCGCGGTGCTCGCGGGCTTCGGCGCGGAAGCCATCAACCCCTATCTCGCCTTCGAGACGATCGAGGCGAAACTCGGCGAGTTTTCGAAGCCGATCGCCAAGAAGGAAGCCGAGAAGCGCTATGTAAAGGCCATCGGCAAGGGCCTGATGAAGGTGATGTCCAAGATGGGCATCTCTACCTATCAGTCTTATTGCGGCGCGCAGATCTTCGACGCCGTCGGGCTTCGCTCGGACTTCGTGAACAAGTATTTCACCGGCACGCAGACGGCCATCGAGGGCGTCGGGCTGGACGAGATCGCGCGCGAAACCGTCGAGCGCCATCGCCTCGCCTTCTCCGATGCGCCGGTTCTCAAGGGCACGCTCGATGTGGGCGGCGAGTACGCCTATCGCGTGCGCGGCGAAGATCACGTCTGGACGCCCGACACCGTGGGCGACCTTCAGCACGCTGTGCGCGGCAATCTGCCGGAGAAGTATCGGTCCTTCGCGAAGAGCATCAACGAACAGGCCGAGCGCCTGATGACCATCCGCGGCCTGTTCCGAATCAAGGACGCGGGCGAACTCGGGCGCGCGCCCGTGCCAGTCGATGAGGTGGAACCGGCCGTCGAGATCGTGAAGCGCTTCGCCACAGGCGCGATGTCCTTCGGCTCGATCAGCCGCGAGGCGCACACCACGCTCGCCATCGCCATGAACCGCATCGGCGGCAAGTCGAACACGGGCGAAGGCGGCGAGGAAGCCGACCGCTTCAAGCCGCTCGCGAGCGGCGACAGCATGCGCTCCGCCATCAAGCAGGTGGCGTCGGGCCGCTTCGGCGTGACGACGGAATATCTCGTCAATTCCGACATGATGCAGATCAAGGTCGTGCAGGGCGCGAAGCCGGGCGAAGGCGGCCAGCTTCCGGGCCACAAGGTCGACGACACCATCGCGAAGGTACGCCATTCGACGGCGGGCGTCGGCCTCATTTCGCCGCCGCCGCACCACGACATCTATTCCATCGAGGATCTGGCGCAGCTCATCTTCGACCTGAAGAACGTGAATCCCGAAGCCGACGTCAGCGTGAAGCTCGGCTCCGAAGTGGGCGTTGGCACCGTTGCGGCGGGTGTCGCGAAGGCGCGCGCGGACCACATCACCATCGCGGGCTTCGAGGGCGGCACGGGCGCTTCGCCGCTGACCTCGATCAAGCATTGCGGCAGCCCGTGGGAAATCGGCCTCGCCGAAACGCAGCAAACGCTGGTGCTCAACCGGCTGCGCGGGCGCATCGCGTTGCAAGTCGATGGCGGCATCCGCACGGGCCGCGACGTGCTCGTGGGCGCGTTGCTCGGCGCGGACGAATTCGGCTTCGCGACGGCACCGCTGATCGCGGCGGGCTGCGTGATGATGCGCAAGTGCCATCTCAACACCTGCCCCGTCGGTGTCGCCACGCAAGACCCGGTGCTTCGCGCGCGCTTCAAGGGCACGCCCGAGCATGTGATCAACTACTTCTTCTTCGTCGCAGAAGAGGTGCGCGAATACATGGCGGCGCTTGGCGTCCGTTCCTTCAACGAGCTTGTCGGCCGCACCGACTGGCTCGACAAGGAAAAGGTGATCCAGCACTGGAAGGCGCAGGGCCTCGACTTCACGAAGATGTTCCACAAGCCGGACGTGCCGTCGAATGTCGCAAGCTACCACAGCGAGCGGCAGAATCATCCGATCGCCCATGTGCTCGACCGGAAGCTGATCGAGCTTGCGAAGCCCGCGCTCGAAGGGGGCAAGGCAGTCAAGCTTGAAGTGCCGATCCACAGCGCCGACCGCTCGACGGGCGCGATGCTGTCGGGCCGCGTCGCCAGGGCGTACGGTCACGCGGGCCTGCCGGAAGATACCATCTGGATCTCGCTCAAGGGCACAGCCGGGCAAAGCTTCGGCGCGTGGGCCGCGAAAGGCGTCACGCTCGATCTCGAAGGCGAAGGCAACGACTATGTCGGCAAGGGGATTTCCGGCGGCAAGCTCATCATCCGCCCGCCGTCGAACACGTCGATTGTGCCGGAGGATAGCATCATCGTCGGCAACACCGTGCTGTATGGCGCGATTTCCGGCTCGTGTTACTTCCGCGGTATCGCGGGCGAGCGCTTCGCGGTGAGGAACTCCGGCGCGGTCGCGGTCGTCGAAGGGACCGGCGATCACGGTTGCGAATACATGACCGGCGGTTGCGTGGTAGTCCTCGGCAAGACCGGGCGCAATTTTGCGGCGGGCATGTCGGGCGGCATCGCCTATGTTCTCGACGAGGACGGCTCGTTTCCGAAGCGCTGCAACATGGCGATGGTCGAGCTTGAGCCCATCGATCCGGGCGACGTCTCGCCCTTCAATCAGGCGAGCGGCGACACGCTCGAACGCTTCAACTACGTACACCTCATGCACGATATGACGCGCGACGACGAACTGCGGCTTGCCCGCCTTATCGAGAACCATCGCCGCTATACCGGATCCGAACGCGCAAGGGCCATTCTTGAAAACTGGTCCTTCTACCTGCCGAAATTCGTGAAGGTCATGCCGACCGAGTATCGCAAGGCGCTCGAAAACATGAAGCGGATCAAGGTTGCGCCGACCCCGCCGGAGCAGGCGGATATTTCCATCGGCGTGACTGCCGCCGGTTGAGCAAGGCGAGCCTGTATCGCTCGCGTGGTCCGGCAGGAAGGCTTGAGGCGGCTTCTGGCCGGACAAACGAAAAGGACTTCGGGTTTCGACCGTTCCGGCAAAGGCGGGCGCGATCCGGGATAGAGGGCGGTCCGATCGAGTTGCGATGCACTCGATCGGCAAACGGCCTCGCAATTGAGGCGGTGGCCAGCGCGAACCTGACCGACTCCGGCTCGCGAGCAGCTTCGCGGCGGACGGAAGCTCGGGCTTGTGACGCTTGGCGGCGACGCCGAACAACGGAAAACGACGGCTGGCGCATGCGGGCCGACAGCATGCAGCGCGGGTAAGACAATGGGAAAGATCAGCGGTTTTCTTGAAATCGAGCGCGAAGAGCGGGACTACGCACCCGTCGCGGAGCGCACGCGGCATTTCCGCGAGTTCGTGCTGCCGCCGACGAGCGAGGAGGTGAGTCGCCAGGCCGCGCGTTGCATGGATTGCGGCGTGCCTTATTGTCATCGCGGCTGCCCGATCAACAACCAGATCCCGGACTGGAACGACCTCGTCTATCACGACGAATGGGAAACGGCGGCGAGAAACCTCCATTCGACGAACAACTTCCCGGACGTGACGGGACGCATCTGTCCCGCGCCGTGCGAGGCGGCTTGCACGCTCAACATCGACGACGTGCCCGTTACCATCAAGAGCATCGAGTGCGCCATCGCCGACCGCGCTCTGGACGAGGGCTTCATCGTGCCGGAACCGGCCGAGGTGAAGACCGGCAAGCGAGTGGCCATCGTCGGCTCCGGCCCTGCGGGTCTCGCCGCCGCCCAGCAGCTCGCTCGCGCGGGCCACGACGTGCATGTCTACGAGAAGAACGCGATGCCGGGTGGCCTCATGCGCTACGGTATCCCCGACTTCAAGCTTGAGAAGCAGATCATCGAACGGCGCGCCGTGCAGATGCAGGCCGAGGGCGTGACCTTCCATTGCGGCGTGCATGTCGGCGTGACGGTGCCCGTTGCCGAACTCGAACGCGACTTCGATGCCGTACTGCTTGCTGGCGGCTCCGAGCGACCGCGCGATCTTCCTGTCCCCGGGCGGGAACTGAAGGGCGTCGAGTTTGCCATGAGCTTCCTCTCGCAACAGAACAGGCGCGTTTCGGGCGAGCCGCTCGGCGAAGTCGAGCCGATCCTCGCGACGGGCAAGCGCGTCGTTGTCATCGGCGGCGGCGACACCGGCTCGGACTGCATCGGCACGTCCATCCGGCAGGGCGCGGCGTCTGTGACGCAGATCGAAATCATGCCGAAGCCTCCCGTCAAGGAAAACAAGGATCTGACATGGCCGGCGTGGCCGTTGAAGCTTCGCACCTCGTCGAGCCAGGAGGAAGGCGCCGTCCGCGAGTTCAGCGTGATGACGGCCCGCTTCGAAGGCAACGACGATGGCGAGGTCACGCGGCTTCATTGCATGCGCGTCGACGACAGGATGAAGGCCGTTCCCGGAAGCGAGTTCGTGCTGGACGCTGATCTTGTGCTGCTCGCCATGGGCTTCGTTTCGCCGGTTCAGGAAGGGCTGCTTGCGGATCTCGGCGTCGAACTCGACGCGCGCGGCAACGTCAAGGCCACCGACCGCGACTATGCCACGTCTCGACCGAAGGTGTTTGTGGCGGGCGACATGCGGCGCGGGCAATCGCTCGTCGTCTGGGCGATCCGCGAGGGCCGTCAGGCCGCGCATGCGATCGACCAGGCGCTTATGGGGGCGACGCTTTTGCCGCGCTGAGAGGCTTCGCCGAGGCGACCGTCCGGCACTGTGCGTTCTCCATATCCCAAAGCGGTTTCCTTCGTTGAGGCGCCGTTGATGGCAGGTGTCGCGTGCATCAAGCGGCTACTGCTCTGCGCGTCGCCGCCATCTCACCCCGGAGGCTCAATGCCTCCGCGACGTGTATCGCATGAACCCCGGCGCTCGCGTCGAGGTCGGCGACCGTGCGCGCAAGCCTGAGCGTGCGGTGATAGCCCCGCGCCGAAAGCCCGGCCACCTCCGCCGCCTTCTCCAGCATGGCGAGGCCCTCGCGGCTGAGGGCGCAAAAGTCGTCGAGAAGCGGGGCCGGGCAGTTGGCGTTCGTCGTGATCGCCTCGTTGCCAATGATGGAATAGCGCTTCATCTGGATGGACCGGGCCGCCAGAACGCGCAGCGCCACCTCCGCGCTGCCCTCCCGCGCTGGCGGCAGGGCGAGGTCGGTCGCCTTGACCGGCGCCACGGGAATCTGGATATCGATCCTGTCCCACAGCGGGCCGGAGATGCGAGCTCGGTAGCTCTCCTCGCAACGCGGTCCGAGCTTGCAGGTCATGCCGGGCGTCCATGCGTGGCCGCAGCGGCAAGGGTTCATCGCCGCCACGAGCTGGAAACGGGAAGGATAGCGGATGCGGTGATTGACGCGGGCAATGATGGTCTCGCCGCTTTCGAGAGGCTGCCGCAGCGCATCGAGCACATGCGGCGGAAACTCAGGCAGTTCGTCCAGGAAGAGCACGCCGTGATGGGCGAGCGCCACCTCTCCCGGCTTTGGCCTTGCGCCGCCGCCCACCAGCGCCGCCATGCTCGCCGAATGATGCGGCGCGCGGAACGGCCTTGTCGCGGTCAGCGCTCCGTTCACAATGGTGCCCGCGATGCTCTGCACCATGGCGACCGCCAGCAGCTCGTGTGGTTCGAGCGGCGGCAAGATGCCCGGCAACCGCTGCGCCATCATGGATTTGCCGGCGCCCGGCGGCCCGATCATCAGCATGTGATGTCCCCCGGCCGCCGCTACCTCCAGCGCGCGTTTGGCGCTTTCCTGTCCTCGCACGTCCCTCAAATCGGAGGAAGATCCGGCGCTGCGTTCGAGATGCGGTTTTGGTCGCGCGAGCGCGGACGTGCCCTTGAGATGATTGACGAGTTGCGTGAGATGCGCGGGCGCGACGATGGGCATGTCAGCCGAAGCCCAGGCAGCCTCCGGGCCCGAACCGGCGGGACAGATCAACCCTTTGTCGAGGCCGCTCGCCCCAAAGGCCGCCGGCAGCGCGCCGGTGATCGGGCCAAGCGACCCGTCGAGGCCAAGCTCGCCGATAATTATGAAATCCTTCAGCAGCTCGCCGGGAATCGCCCCGGCGGCAGCCATCACGCCGAGAGCGATGGGAAGATCGTAGTGTGTCCCTTCCTTCGGCATGTCGGCGGGTGCGAGATTGACGGTGATGCGCTTCGCGGGCAGGCCGAGCCCGATGGCTGTGAGGGCGGCGCGAACGCGCTCACGGCTTTCGCCCACGGATTTGTCCGGCAAACCCACGATGGAAAAAGATGGAAGCCCCGGCGCGATCAGCACCTGCACATCGACCTGTTTTGCGTCGATGCCCTCGAACGTTACGGTCGAAACCTGTGCGAACATTTACGCCACCCACTCGCCTACCTTCAACAAGTGGAATGGATATTATCGCCTCGTTTTACAAAATCAAGAACATTCAAGGAACTTTAGCGGAACAAACTTTCTCTTCCACAACATCCCAGATAAGCGCCGCGATGTCCGCCCCCCCGAAGCGTCTCACCTCGCGGATGCCCGTCGGCGAGGTGACGTTGATTTCGGTGAGATAGTCGCCGATGACGTCGATGCCCACGAAAATGAGGCCCCGCTTTTTCAGCTCGGGTCCGATGGCCGCGCAGATGTCGCGCTCGCGCGGTGTCAGCTCCGCCGCCTCGGGACGCCCGCCCACATGCATGTTGGAGCGCGTTTCATTTGCAGCGGGAACGCGGTTGATCGCGCCCACCGGCTCGCCGTCGACGAGGATGATGCGCTTGTCGCCCGCGCGCACGTCAGGCAGGTAGCGCTGCACGACGAAGGGTTCGCGGAACACGGTCTGGAACAGCTCCACCAGCGAGCCCGTGTTGGTGTCGTCCTGCTTGATCCGGAACACCGCCGCGCCGCCGTTTCCGTAGAGCGGCTTCACGATGATATCGCCGAACTCCTCCCGAAAGGCGGTGACGTCGTCGAGCGTGCGCGCGATGAGCGTCGGCGGCATGAGGTCGGGAAACTGCGTGACGAAAAGCTTTTCCGGCGCGTTGCGGACGCTTGTCGGGTCGTTCACGACGAGCGTTTTCGGATGGACGCTGTCGAGGATGTGCGTCGTCGTGATATAGGCCATGTCGAACGGCGGGTCTTGCCGCAGATGGATCACGTCGAGTTCGTCGAGCGCGAGCTTCTGCCGGGGGCCGAGTTCGAAATGCGCTCCCGCGATATCGTGCACGCGCAGTTCGTGCCCTTCGGCGATGGCGCGACCGTCGCGCAGGACGAGCTTGTCGGGCGTGTAGTAGAAAATACTGTGATGGCGGCGCTGCGCTTCGAGAAGGAGCGCGAAGGTTGAATCGCCCCTGATGTCTATTTTCTCGATCGGGTCCATCTGGACCCCGGTTTTCAGACGCATCCGATCCTCGCTCGAAGAGGGTTCGGAGCAGACTTAAAGGGCCGTCTCGATTTACGCAAGAAAGGCTTGCTCGATGTGGGAAAGGCCCTGCGTGGGACTCACGAGAATGACGTCGAAACTGGCCGATTCATGGGAAAGCCCGGCGTACTCACCGAGAAAAACCTCGGCGGCGGTCGCGATACGGGCTTGCTGTCGCGGCAACACCGCATAGGCCGCTTCGTCCTGGGTGCGACGGCACTTTACTTCGATGAAGGCAAGATGGTCGCCGCGCTGGGCCACGATATCGATCTCGCCGCCCTTGGTCTTGTAGCGCTCTGCGAGAATACGATAACTCTTCGCCTCGAGAAGTTGCTTCGCGCGCATTTCGGCGGCGACGCCGATTTTGTAAGAATTGGGGGCAGTTCTGGCGTGGCTGGCTGCGATCATGACGCTTCACCCTTGATCTTCAATGCCAAGTTGTAGGCCATTTTCTTCGCTACCCCAAGCCCTTTCGATACGTCTTCAACAGCTTCCTTGAGCGTCACAGTCTTCAGCGCTGCTCGGAGCGCGTTTTCGACATCGGCCTCTGTTGCGGCTACGGCTTCGCCGGGCGCGATGAGGAGCACGATTTCGCCCTGCGGAGGCTCGACCTCGAAGGCTGCCGCGAGGTCGCGCGCGGTCCCTTTCGCTATCGTCTCGTGCAGCTTCGTGAGTTCGCGGGCAACCGCGACCGTCCTTTCCGGATAAACGGTCTCGATGGCGGCAAGCGCGGCTTCGATGCGTGAGGGAGTCTCATAAAAGACGAGCGTTCCCGGCA
The DNA here is from genome assembly GCF_018619475.1 of Rhodomicrobium sp. Az07. Lineage (GTDB taxonomy): Bacteria > Pseudomonadota > Alphaproteobacteria > Rhizobiales > Rhodomicrobiaceae > Rhodomicrobium. The sequence continues at coordinate 24,316 of NZ_JAHFZG010000021.1, read as the reverse complement.
CCGCGCGCATGGCTTCGAGCGCTTCGAGCCGCGCGCCATCCTTCTGCGGCAGGAAACCGCCGAAGAAAAAACGGTCGGTCGGCAGACCGCTTGCCACAAGCGCCGACAGGATCGCCGAAGCGCCCGGCACCGGAAAGACGCGAACGCCCTCGCTCACAGCGTCGCGCACGAGCTTGTAGCCGGGGTCGGCGATAAGGGGCGTGCCTGCGTCCGAGATAAGCGCAACGGACTTTCCCTCGCGCAGTGCGTCGAGAATGCGTTCGCGATCCGACTCGCCCGAAAAGTCGTGATAGGTTTCGAGCTTGCGCCCGATGTCGAACGCGGAAAACAGCTTCCGGCTGTGGCGCGTGTCCTCGCAGTAAACTCGGTCGGCGGAGGCAAGCACGAAAAGTACGCGGATCGAGATATCGGAGAGGTTGCCGATGGGAGTGGAAACGAGAAAAAGGCCGGGATCGAGGGGCGTCGCGTTCAGCTTGTCGAACTGCCTCGACACGGCCGCAAGAAGCGCCGCCGCGCGCTCCGCGTCGATTGCCGATCTCGCGTCGCCGACTGCGTCCGGCTGTGGATTTTTCGGCGGCCGTCGCTTCGTCATCACCAATCAGCCACAGTTGCCTAACACGGTAAAGCGTGCTCGAAGCGCTTCGCGTCAGACGCGACTCGTAACAAGGTGGTCTTGCCTTCATAACCGGCGCAGGTCAACGGAAAGCTGATATTCGATCCCGATGAAACTCACGAGTGAACACGCCTCCGCGCGATCCCGCATCGTCCTCGGTTTCGCTTTGCTGCTTGTGTGCCTCGGCCTCGCGGGTTGTTCCGTCGGCGGCGGTAGCGGCAACCTGTCGTCCGCCACGCCGCTGCGCGGCGCTCCGGCGGGCGGCACGGTAAAAGTCGCGCTGCTTCTACCGCTGACAGGCAATGTAAATGCGCAGCAGGTCGCCAAGGCCATGAAGCAGGCGGGCGAACTCGCGCTGTTCGATTTCGACAAGCCGACCGTCCAACTCATTCCCAAGGACACGCGCGGAACGCCGGACGGCGCCCGCCGGGCCGCCGACGAGGCGGTCAAGGAAGGCGCGGAACTCATCATCGGCCCGCTGTTCGCGAACGAAGTGACGGCTGTTGCGCCCGTCGCACAGGCCGCGCGCGTCCCCGTGCTCGCGTTTTCGAGCGACCGCACGGTGGCCGGAAACGGCGTGTATCTGTTGAGTTTCGTCGCGGGCAGCGACGTGCCGCGCATGGTGTCCTACGCCGCGACGAACGGCAAGAAGCGCTTCGCCGCGCTGTTTCCGCAAAACGATTACGGGCGCATCGTCGAGCAGGCGTTCAACCGCGCCGTGCAGGAAAATGGCGGTCAGGTCGTGCTGACGAAGACCTTCCCGCCCGAAGCAAACGGCATGCTCGCCTCCGTGAAGGAGCTTGCGCCGCTCGCGAAGAAGGGCGCAGCCCCGCAGGTCGATGCGATCTTCCTCCCCGCGGGCGGCGACACGCTGCCCTCGCTCGCGCCGCTTTTCCCCTATTACGATATGGATACGCAGGCGGTGAAGATGATCGGCCTTTCCGGCTGGGACTATGTCGGGATCGGCAAGGAAACCGCCTTGCAGGGCGGATGGTTCCCCGCGACCGATTCGAAGGGCTGGGAGGACTTCACGCGCCGCTATTCCGAGACTTACGGCAGTGCGCCGCCCCGGCTCGCAAGCCTTTCCTACGACGCTGTCAGCCTCGCGATCTCGCTGTCCGGCAATCCGCCCGAGCGGCGCTTCGCGTCCTCGGAGCTTATGAGGGCGAGCGGATTTAACGGCGTCGATGGCCTGTTCCGGCTCCGCCCGGACGGCACGGCCGAACGCGGCTTTGCGATCATGGAAGTGCGTGCCACCGGAAATCAGACCATCGATCCCGCGCCCACAAGCTTCGGGACGGCAGTCGCGGCGCAGTATTAGGCGTAGATCGGCGGCTGCGCGGGCGATTCGAGGTTCGATGCGACGGCTTCAACCACGGCATTCAGCACGAGGCGGCCTGCATCCGTGGTCCCGATCCGGCCTTCACCACTTGCGATCAGAGCTTCGCTTTCAAGCATCTCGATAACCGATGCGGCGGGGCGAAACCCGGTCCGCGCCTCCATGCGGCGAATGTCCAAGCCTTCGCCGATGCGAAGCCCCATCAGCACTGCCTCCTCGGCCTCATCGCGCGCGACTAGCTCGACGCGCTCCTCGCGGCCATGCCCCAGCGCTTCCACAGTCTCCGCCCAGGCGAGCGGCGACTTCAGCGCCGCCGTGGCAATCTTGCGCCCCGACGCCCCGCGATAGCGGCCATGCGCGCCCGGACCCACGCCGACATAATCGTCATAGTGCCAATAAGCGAGGTTGTGCCGGCTCTCTTCGCCCGGCGCGGCGTGGTTGGAAACCTCGTAAGCCGGAAGCCCCGCCGCTGCGCAAAGCTCCTGCGTGAGCGCATAGAACTCGGCCGCCAGTTCCGCCTCGGGAAGCCGCAGCCTTCCCCGCCGCTGGAGCGCGAAGAACGCCGTCTCCGGTTCGATGGTAAGCTGGTACAGCGACATGTGCCCGCGCGCGAGGGAAAGCGCTTCCGCGAGTTCCGCGCGCCACCCGGCGAGCGTCTGGCCAGGGCGCGCGTAGATCAGATCGAAGCTCATCCGGTCGAAGGTTCGCGCGGCGATATCGAGCGCGGCGCGCGCGGCGGCGGCGTCGTGGACGCGCCCAAGCGCCTTGAGCGCGTCGTCGTGGAGCGACTGAATGCCGAGCGAAATCCTATTCACGCCCGCTGCGCGATAGCCCGCGAAACGCCCTGCCTCGACGCTCGAAGGGTTTGCTTCGAGCGTGATTTCGCAGGTCTCGGCCATCGGCCAGAGCGCCGCGATCCGGTCGAGCACCGCGCCCGCCGAGCGCGCCTGCATCAGCGAGGGCGTCCCCCCGCCGAAGAAGACGCTCGCAACCGGCTGGGCCGCTGTCTCGCCCGCGTAAGTCTCAAGCTCGCGCAGGATCGCGGCGAGCCATCGGGCTTCGTCGATGCTTCGGGATGCGTGGGAATTGAAATCGCAATAGGGGCACTTCTTTTCGCAGAAGGGCCAATGCACGTAGACGGCAAGCGGCTCGGCGGCTGACATGCGCGCGTCAGAGCGAGGCGGCGAGGGCGGCCTTGAAAGCGGCAAAGGCGTTGGCGCGGTGGGAGATCGCATGCTTCGCGGCCGGGTCCATTTCGCCGAAGGTAATATCGCGGCCGTCGGCGACGAACATCGGATCGAAGCCGAAACCGTTCGTTCCGCGCGGCGGCCAAACGAGATGGCCCGCGACGGTTCCCTTGAAGAATTGGACCTCGCCCATCGGATTGGCAAGACAGAGCACGCAGACGAATTGCGCGCGTCGCCCTTCGGGCGCGGTCGCGCCACGAGCGACAAGCTCGGCCTCAAGCTTCTTCATGGCCGCGCCGAAATCGCGAGGTTCGCCCGCCCAACGCGCCGAATGAATCCCCGGCGCACCGTCGAGCGCATCGACAGCAAGCCCCGAATCGTCGGCGAGCGCGATCTTGCCCGTCGCGACGGCGGTCGCCACAGCCTTAAGCCGTGCGTTTTCCGCGAATGTCGTGCCCGTCTCTTCCGGCTCCGGCAAGCCAAGCGCAGCCGACGAGACCACGGTCACGCCCATCGGCGCGAACAGGTCTTCGAACTCGCGGACCTTGCCCTTGTTATGCGTCGCGATGACGAGGCTATCGCCACGTGTCAGCGTGAGACCGGTCAACGAACCGCCCTCCTCGTTGCTTCGATGAACGAGAGAGCTTTCGCGCGGCAGCAGAAGGGCGCGCGGAAAGCCACGGGGCGGACGCCGATCAACCCTGGCGAGCCTTGTAGCGGCGCACCTTCTTGTTGATGATATAGAGGCGGCCACGGCGACGAACGACCTGGTTCTCGCGATGGCGCGTGCGAAGCGTCTTGATTGAATTCTTGATCTTCATGGTCAAATTCCAAGCGCTCCACTCAGTCGCCATCAGGCCGGTGGCAAGCGCAAGCCAATAAGGTTGAGGTTGCGAACGCGCGACGACGAAATGCGCGCTGTCGAAGGCTTTTGCTAGCATGCTTTTTTACGCTTTCCAACCCCTCTCCGGCGTTGGACAAAGAGAGAAGCGACCTCTCGACCGGCAAAAGGCCGTGAAGCGCCAAAATAATGCCGCGTCATGAGTTCGTTTTAAGCGTTCAGTGAATGTTTTGCGTGAATTCTATGCGTATGATCCATTTTCGCGCTCTCGCCATAAGCCTGATTGCCGCTGCGGCAACCTCGCCGAACGCTCTTGCCGTGTCGGCACAACCGATTTCCGCGTCCCGCGTCCTGGATGGCGGGATGTTGAAACACGTTGCGATCGGCGCGGACGCAGGCGAAGCGATCAGGGGATGTTCGAGCGCAATTGCCGCGTTACAGAATGAAGACTTTCGACCGTTTTCAGCCAGTGAAGGTCTCCCGCTTCCCGCCACGGGCCTCGGCTTCACCGTCGGCATCTCGCGATACGTGGTGAGAAATCCGTTCCTTGCATTCAACGGCTCGCATGTCGACGCCACCTCCGACACCGGCTGGGCCGTGCGGGTGATCTCCGTCAAACCCGCCGCCTGCACGCCGTAGGGTCGCTAGAGCCCGTTCCGATCTGATTAAGGCTCCGCGCTTTTCGGCGCACGCTCGCGGAGCGTCTTGGGCCGGATAGCGCGTGTCGCGAGGCGCCCTGAACCTCGCGCGGCATTCTGGAGTTCGGCGCGAAACCCATCACGCATCTCATGGATCGACGCGATGGCCGGACCCGCCGGGATGCCGAGCGCCACGAGCGATGCTTCCGAAAGCTGGAGACTCGCTTCGATCGTCTCCGGCACGGCATCGGTCACGCCGATGGCGTAGAGCTGATGGGCATGGGTCGCATCGCGGGCGCGTGAGAGGATGACGAGATCGGGCCTGAGCTTCAGGGCGGTCTGCACGATCCCGACGATTTCATCGCTCGCCGTGATGGTGATGATCATCGCGGAGGCGCGTTGCAGGCCGCAGGCTTGGAGAAACGCGGGGTTGGCGGCGTCACCGTAATAGACCTCGCGGCCAAGCCGCCTGTGGTGGGAAACGACATCGGGGTCCTTGTCGCTCGCGATGAACGGAAAGCGGTGCCGTTCGAGAAGCGTGCAAAGCACCTGCCCGACCCGGCCATGACCGACGACGATGGCGTGATCCTTCATCTCCGTTTCGGGCACGGCGAAAAGCGCTTCGTCGTGGCTCTTTCGCTTCGCCGCCATCCGCTCCGACACTCTCCGCCCCGCGAAGTCGAGGAGCGGTATGAACGCCATCGACAGCGAGACCACAGCCAGCGCGGCACCAGAAATCGCCGACGGCATCAAACTCAGCTTGGCCGCCAGCCCGAGGCCGACGAAGGCGAACTCCCCAGCCGGTCCGAGCAGGAGCGCCGTTTCGAGCGCGGCTGGACGCGGCACGCCGAACAGCGGCGCGATCCCGAGAACGATCGCGGCCTTCACGATCACGAGCGCGACGATAGCGCCGAAGACGAGGCCGGGATGGTTCAGGATTTCGCGGAAATCGATCCCCATTCCGACCGTGAAGAAGAACAGGCCGAGCAGCACACCCTTGAAAGGCTCGATGGCGATTTCGACCGATTTTCTGTACTCGCTCTCCGAAAGCAGGAGCCCCGCCACGAAAGCACCGAGCGCCATCGAAAGCCCCGCGCGGCTCGCGATGACGCCCGTGGCCACCACCACGAACAGCGTCGCCGCCATGAACGGCTCGCTCGACCCCGCCGAGGCGACGAGCCTGAACAGGGGCCGCAGGAAAAGCCGCGCGACGATGAGGATGAAGCTGAGACCGAGGGCCGCTTTCAGGAGCGCAAGCGCAAGCGCCTCATAGACAGAAGTTTCCGCGCTCGAACCGAGGATCAGCAGGAAAAGGAGAAGCGGGACGACCGCGAGATCCTGCGCAAGGAGAATCGAAAAGCTCGCGCGGCCGGTGGCGGTCGAAAGACGACGCTGGCCGGCGAGCACGTCCACGACGATGGCGGTCGACGACAGGGCAAGGCAAGCCCCGAGAATGATGGAAAGCCGCAGGTCGAGTCCGGCCGCGGCGCAGATCGCCGCGATGACCGCCGTCGATGCGACGACCTGAAGCGAGCCCAGCCCGAACACAAGGCGGCGCATCGTCAGCAGCCGATTGTACGAGAGTTCGAGGCCGATGGTGAACAGCAGGAACACGACGCCAAGTTCCGCCACGCCGCCGAGCGCCTTCGCGTCCGAAATCGTGATCCACGGCAGGACCCCATACTCCGCGCGAAGCGAGCCGAGGCCATAGGGGCCGAGGATAGCCCCCGCGCCGAGATAGCCGATCACGGAACTGACGCCCAGCCGGCGAAGCAGCGGCACGACAATACCCGCGGTGCCGAGTACCACGAGAGCATCGCCATAGAGGTCGCCGCCCATCGGCGCGGTCATGCCATGCCTTTCAACTCCGCCTGTGGAGCGAATTTGACATTTGACTCCCGGTTGCTGCCAGCTCCTGGTCCACTGCGATCATAAGCTTAATGTGAATTCTGTATTCGATTCAACCGGCTGGTGGCCACGTCATCGTTAGAGTACGCGCCACTGCGCGATCTTCGCACGCTTGACCTTTTTCCGTCGAGGGCGATGATCGCAACGCCACGGCATTAATCGCTTCGCTCGATTTGGCGGTGACGAGAACGGCGCCATGGCGTAGGACGGAGCCGTAAGGGGCATGCTCGGCGTGCCTCCATCGTCGTCGACAAAATTTCGCACGCGGCTTCGTCCGCATTATCTGGTTGGCCGGGGACTTGAACCGTCGGCCCGTTGCGGGGAAAAACATGGGACGTTTCTGGATTTTCATCGCGGCTGTTCTTGGCGCGCTTTCGGTCGCAGCCGGTGCCATCGGCGCGCATGAGGTAACGGCCGATGCGTCGCGAGAGGCGTTCGCCTCGGCGGCGCTCTATCACACGCTGCATTCGCTCGCGCTGCTCGGCGTCGGCGTCGTGCTGTTCATCTCGCAGGGCTGGCGGACGCATGTCGGCTCGATCTTCCTGAACCTCGCGGCGCTCCTGTTCGTTGTCGGGATCGTCTTCTTCTCGGGCGGCATCTATGCGCGCCACGCGGACATTTTCGCGACACCGTTCGGCGTGGTTCCGGCGGGCGGTGTGGCCCTCATCGGCGGGTGGCTCGCCTTTGCTATCGGCGCTCTCGGTCTGCGCCGCTGACACATAACGCGCTCTTGGCACGAAGAAGCCGGCGTCAGGGCGGCGACGAAGACGTCGACGCCTGCTACCGGCTTGTTGTAAGGGGCTTTCCGCCGTATGTGGCGCGGGGGCGCGCTCCCCAGCTCCTCATCGCCTGCGGAAAAAACTGAACGCTTGTCACGCGGTGTTCACTCCATCCAAGGTACGCGGCACTCATTCGCCGTTGCGGCCAGACTGCGGGTAGCGGCTGTCTGAACCTCTGCTTCGATGACGACCGGTCTCAGTGGGCGGTCATGCCGTTGGCGACAGTCTTGCGGCGTCGGCCCCGCGCTTTCGGCGTCGCGGCGGCGAGCACGGCGGAGAATTCGAGGGCATCGGCCGGGATTTCGATGGCCTCGCCGGAAAGTACGGTCGCTTCGTTAACCGGGGCTTCGATCATTTCGGGAGCAGGTTCAACGACAGCCGGACCTTTTGTCACTTCAGCGGCGACGGCTTCGGCAACAGCGGGAGCTTCGATTGCTTTCGCGGCGACGGCTTCTACGACAGCCGGAATTTCGACGGCGGCAGAGGCTTCGATCTTAGCCTTCGGCTTGCGGCCGCGGCGCGCGGGCTGCTTCGACTCGACGGCAGTCGCTGCGGCTACGGCGGCACGCTTCGCGGCGGCGGCTGCCTTCCGAGCGGCCTTGCGGACGCGGACGACCTCAGCGTTGGCGAGCCGGATCAGCGCGCGCAGCTCCTCGGAAATCGCGGCGTCGAGGGCGGCGACCGCATCGGCGGCATTTGCGAGATTATGGGCGATCGTGTTGATCGCTATCGTGTTGGGAGAAAGGGAGGCCATGGTTTTGTTTGCTTTCGATTCGAACCGGCCACCGCGGCCGGCCACTTCGTTAGCAATCTACGGTTGTGTTTAATTTTACGTAAAAAGCGTGCTTTAAAACAAGGCACTGGCGTCCATTCTTTCCTTGTGCGGATTTTTGGCGACCTATGCACATGTAAAATATCATAATTGCCATAACCCCATCTTGCGCCGGATGCGCATGTCATTGTCAAATCGAGATTTTTTCATTTTGGGCAATTCGAATCAGTCGCGCAAGGCGAGGCGATGCGCGCGGAACCTGCGCCGAATTCGCTCGCCCGGGTTCAGCCGGCGCCTCGGTTTTGGCCGCTCATGGGTTCGGGCCGGCTTTCATCGCGCAGCACAACATAGATCGCCGGAATGACGAGCACCGTCAGCAGCGTCGAGGAGGCGAGGCCGAACAGCAGCGATATCGCGAGCCCCTGAAAAATGGGATCGAACAGAATGACCGCCGCGCCGAACATCGCCGCGAGCGCTGTCAGGAGGATAGGCTTGAACCGGATGGCGCCCGCCTCCAGCAGCACCTGCTTCAACGGCATGCCGCTTCCCCGCTTGCTGCGAATGAAGTCCACAAGCAGGATCGAGTTTCGAACGATGATGCCCGCAAGCGCGATGAAACCGATCATCGATGTCGCCGTGAACGGCGCGCTGAACATCCAGTGCCCCAGCATGATGCCGATGAGCGTGAGCGGCACCGGCGTCAGGATCACGAGCGGCAGCTTGAACGAACCGAACTGGCCGACCACGATGAAATAGATGCCGAGGATCGCGATGCCGAAAGCGGCGCCGAGATCGCGGAAGGTGACATAGGTCACTTCCCATTCGCCGTCCCAAAGCAGCGTCGGCCTGGATTCGTCATCGGGCTGGCCGTGAAGGGCGATAACCGGCTTCTGCCCCGCGCCCCAGTCGGCCTTGTCGATAGCGTCGCGTACCGCGAGCATGCCGTAGATCGGCGCCTCGAAGCTGCCCGCGAGTTCAGCCGTCACCATCTCGGCCGGTCTCCCGTTGTGCCGGAAGATCGGAAACGAGGCGCGCTCCGTCGTCAGGCTCACCAGATCGCCCAGTTCGACGATGGCGCGATTGCCGGGGGTCGCGTTAGCCGGAACAGGCGTGGAAAGCGTCCGCTGCGACAGCGAAAGCTCGTGCTTCGGCAAGGCGACGGCAATCTCCACGGGATGATGCCCCTCGCCGCGATGCGAATAGCCCACCGGGACGCCGGAAAGGTAAGCCTGAATCGTGTCGTACACGTCCCGCTGTTCGACGCGGAAGAATTCGAGCTTGTCCTGATCGATGGAGACGCGAAGGCGGTCCTCGGGCGTTCTGAAGCTCGCGTCCACATCCACGATGAAAGGCACGCTTTCAAAAATCTCCTTCAGTTTCGTGGCCGTGGCCCGGCGCGTCTCCGGATCGGGTCCGTATACCTCGGCCAGCAGCGTGGACAACACGGGCGGCCCAGGCGGCACCTCGACAACCTTGAGTGCGGTTCCCTCCGGCATGTCGAGGCCGCGCAACCTCTCGCGCGCGTCAAGCGCGATTTCGTGGCTCGTGCGCGAGCGCTCCGACCTCGGCGCGAGATTGAGCGCGAGATCGCCCTGCTCAGGGCCGGTTCGCATATAGTAGTGGCGGACGAGGCCGTTGAAATTGAAAGGCGCGGCGGCGCCTGCGTAGGACTGGATCGAGACGAGTTCGGGCAGGCCCTTGAGCCGCTCGGCGGCAGCGTCGAGCACGCGGCCGGTCTGTTCGAGCGAGGCGCCTTTCGGCAGATCGATGACAATTTGCACTTCGGATTTGTTGTCGAAGGGCAGGAGCTTCACCGTCACCGCCTTTGTCCAGAACAGCATCAGCGAGGCGAGTGTCGCGGCGCCCACCGCAAGCAGGAACATCAACGCGCGCTTTCGGTCGCGGAGAATCGGTTTGGCGGCCGCCACGTAGGCGCGTGCCAGGAATCCTCCGCCGTGCTCGTGCTCATCGGCGCCCACGTGCTTCCGGCCGATTTTCATCATGAGCCACGGCGTCACCATCACCGCTACGAAGAAGGAGAAGATCATCGCCGCCGAAGCATTCGCGGGGATCGGGCTCATATACGGCCCCATCAACCCGGAGACGAACAGCATGGGCAACAGAGCCACCACCACGGTGAGCGTCGCGAGAATCGTCGGGTTGCCCACTTCGGCCACCGCCTCGATCGTCGCCTGCATGCGGCTTCGGTTGCCGGGCATTGCCCAGTGGCGCGCAATGTTTTCGATCACGACGATGGCGTCGTCGACGAGAATGCCGATGGAGAAGATCAGCGCGAACAAGCTCACGCGGTTGATGGTGTAGCCCATGACCCACGAGGCGAACATCGTGAGCAGGATTGTGGTCGGGATCACGATGGCGACCACGATCCCCTCGCGCCAGCCGATGGCGAACACGATAAGCGCCACGATCGAGACCGTCGCAAGCCCGAGATGGAACAGCAACTCGTCGGCCTTCTCGCTTGCGGTCGCGCCGTAATTGCGCGTGACGTGAACCTCGATGTCGTCGGGCAGCGCAGCCCCGCGCAGGCGCTCAAGCTTCTCGACAAGCTTTTCCGAAATCTCCACGGCGTTCGCGCCCGCGCGCTTCGCGATGGCGATTGTGACGGACGGCACGCGCGTCAACTCGCCGTTCTCGTCCTTTTGCAGATGCCAGCTTTGCTGCTCCAGCGGCTTGGCGCCGACGACGATCCGGGCCACGTCGCGAACATAGACGGGGCGACCATCGCGCGTTGTCAGAAGAAGGAGGCCGATGTCCGGCACGCCTTGCAAGGTCTGACCGGCGACGATGGGCACCGCGCGATCCCGGTCGCGGATCTGGCCTGCGAGAAAGGAGCGGTTTGCAGAGCGCACCTTGTCCACGAGCTGCGACAGCGTTACGCCATAGAGCGACAGCTTTTCGGGATCGGGCTCGATGCGGATCTGATCGGGGCGGCCGCCGACGATGTAGGTCAGCCCGACATTGTCGACCTTCGCAAGTTCGATGCGCAGATTTTCAGCGAGATGATAGATCGCGTTGTCCGTCCAACGCTCCGCCGCTTCGGGCTTCGGCGCCAGCGTCAAGCTGAGGATCGCAACATCGTCGATGCCGCGGCCGATAATCAACGGCTCGGGGATTCCGATGGGGATCCTGTCCATATTGGCGCGCACTTTCTCATGCACGCGCAAGATCGCTTCATCCGAGTTGGTCCCGACCAGGAAGCGTGCGGTGACGAGAACGCGGTCGTCGGAAGTCTGGCTGTAGACATGTTCAACGCCGCTGATGGCCTTCACGATGGTTTCGAGCGGCTCCGTCACGAGTCGCGCCGCGTCCTGCGCCTTCAGCCCGTCGGCGCGCACCTGGATGTCCACCATCGGCACTGAGATTTGCGGCTCCTCCTCGCGCGGAAGCGTAACGAGCGCTATCGAGCCCAGCATCAGCGCCAGCATGAGAAGAAGCGGGGTCAGCGGGGAATTAATAAACGCCCGCGTGAGGTATCCTGAAATACCGAGCTTCATGGCCGCACCAGCCTGTCGCCGGAACGAAGCCCTGACAGCACCTCGACGGCGTCGCCATCTCCTTCAAGCTTTGCGGGCTGTCCTGTCTGAACCACGACGTCCACAAGCTTGCCGTCGTCCTTGCGAACGCGGGCGTAATCGAGGCCGAAGCGCTTGAAAACATAGGCGCGAGGCACGGCTATCGCCTGTCGCTTTCCGGCCGAGATCCAGACGAGAACGCGTTCGCCGACAAAATACCGGCCGAGCCCCTCGGCTTGCGCGTCCGCGATCACGCGGCCGTCCTGAAGCTCGGGGTAGACGAGCGATATCGCGCCACTGCCGAGCGGCGCGCCGTTATCCGAGAGCGCGCGGCCTCCGACGATGACCGGATCGCCTCGCTTGATGAAGCGTGCGTGTCGCTCGGGCAATTCAAGGCGCAGCACGTAGGCGTTCGCCGCAATTTTCGCGATTGTCTCGCCCGGCATGACCACCGCGCCGACGGTCACGGGGATGGTCAGCACACGACCTTGCGCCGGTGCCAGAACATCGCCTTCCTCGACCTCCCGGGTGAGAACCGCTCGCTCGGCCTCGGCGGATTTCAGGGCATTCGCGGCAACTTGCGAAGCTGCGCGCGCTTCTTCGACCTTCGCGCCCGCCGCGAAGCCGCGTTGCGCAAGCTGCTCCTGACGCTGGGCCTCGCTCTTTGCCGTATCGGCGCGCGATCTGAGGCCGACGATCAGGGCGTCGAGCGATTTCATCTTGAGTGCGAGTTTCTGATCCGCGACTGTCGCGATCACGTCGCCCGTCTTGACCTCGCTCCCGCGCTTGATGGTGAGCGAGGCGATGGTCCCGCCGGTGCGCACGCGCGCATTGATCTCGTCAGTGCTGCGCACGGTGGCGAACACGGATTTGAGATCGTCGATGCTGGTTTCCCTGACCTCGAAAACCTCTTGAGCCTTGGCGGCGGTCGCGATCGCATGCGCGGAGAGGACCAGCGCCGCCAGCACCGCGAGGCTCGCCGAAAATCGCGCTGTGGCTCGCCCGAAATTACGAGGCGTCATTTCCACGTCCCTTCTTGAGTGTCGAAATACGCGATGCAATCTCCGCCGCCACAAAAGGGAGGACCGGGACTTGTAGCGAACCGGCTGATGCCGGCTGCATGAGGAGGCCGGCCTTGTCGGTCGGACACATACAAAACCTCTATCTACCGCGATGATTGGCCGCCTCGCGCCGTCAGTCTGGCAGCTTTTCTTTTTCTATACAGATGCTAGATGTGGTATAGGACGTTCGTGGCTTCGTATCTACGGAAAAATGAATATACAGACCGAAAAAATGTCGCAAGCCGCCGATGTGGCGGTCGAGCTTCTGCAATCGCTGGGCAACAAGTCCCGGCTCATGATCATGTGCCAGCTGATCGAAAGCGAAAAGTCGGTGGGCGAACTCGCGCAGTTCCTGCAAGCGCGGGAGTCGACCGTCTCGCAGCATCTCGCGCTGCTTCGAAAAGACCGGCTCGTCGCAACTCGGCGCGAGGGGCAAACGATCTTCTATTCCATCTCCAGCGACCCGGCACGCAGAATGCTGGAAATTCTCTACGAGATCTACTGCCCCTGAGGCGAAAGACGCGTTGCGGCAACTGGTTCATTAGGCACGGAGACCGCTTTTAGATCCAAACGCGGTCCTTTCCGAAAAAAGCTGAAACAATCCTGCCCTTGACTCGAATCGATCCTCGCGTGGATTTGGACACTGATAGGCGCATCCGTGCGATTCGGAGATCGCCGTGAAGCGGGTGTGCATAGAACGGACAGGCATTCGGATGAGCTATAGCGATAAAGCAGTGGCGTCGATGGTCCAGGAGCTGCCCTTCTTGCGAACCAAGTACCACGAACTAATGCATGTTTTTGTCTATCGTAATTACGTTTCGGAACGCGGGCGAGAGCTAGGCGTGCAGGGGTTCTTGCGGCGCGTCAATATCATGATGCACTGTGTCAGTCGATTGTTTGAATACCTTCCACTTGACCGACCACAGGCCAATCTCCCAAATGATGAATCAATCGTCGGGGCCGAAATTGCGGCGCATGCTTTTCTTATCAATGTCTATGGAGCAATTGACAACCTTGCGTGGGTTTGGGTGTGCGAGAAGAGCGTCCGAGACGAGAAAGGTCGGGCCGTAAAGCGGGGAAATGTTGGGTTCTGGCGGAACAATACTATCGTTCGGACGTCGTTGCCCGCCGAATTGCAAACATATCTAGCCGAAAGAGATAAGTGGCTCGACTACGTCGCAGATTGGCGGCATCCATTGGCGCATAGGGTCCCGCCTTACATTCCGCCTTACTGCGTCGCTCCAAGCAATGAAGACGTTTATCAAGAACTTGAGCGAAAGATGCTGATTCAGTTGTCAGTGGGGAACGTAGCAAGCTACGAGGAGGCGAAGCAGAAACAGAAGCAGTTGGGATGCTTTCGCCCGTGGTTACAAGGATCGTTTAGCGAGAGTGGTCGCCCAATTCGCGTTCATCAGCAAATGCTTATAGATTTCGTTACGACTCATGAGATGGGACTTAAAGTGGGTCATGCGTTGGATCCACTTCGACCTGAAGGTGAGTACTGATGGATACGGAATTACAACTTGAAGCATTGCTGTCCTTTGTTATGTCCGATGATCGGGTCTGTCCTCGCCCCATGGAGTGGCATGCGCTCTGGCAAAAAATCGGCGGTCGACGCCTCGACACCAATGGCGGCATAACCTGGGAGCCAGCGCCACCGATCGTGCTGTCGGCATGGACTTTCTCCAATGACGCTTCCCGTGCGGCCCGATTCTACGAGCACCTTCAATGGGCAACTGCGCACGGTGCACTTGATATCGCGGACACTTTCGTACGTTCGCTACCCCAGGAGGCATGGCACCACAGTAACCCGGCGAAGCCACGTTACGCCTGAGTCTACAATCTCTACACGGCCTCTGGCCCATTCTTCAGATTCGGGTTCCGGCCGGTATCCGCTATGAGATCCCAAAGCGAGCTTCGCCGTTTTGCTATGCTACGAAACTTGTTTCTTCTGCTCCCCCTCATCCCACCGTCTCGCGGAAGCGATTGACGATCGGATAGCGGCGGTCGCGGCCGAAATTCCTCTCGGTGATCTTCACGCCGGGGGCAGCCTGCCGCCGCTTGTACTCCGAAAGATAGAGCAGGCGCTCCACCTTTTTCACCGTGTCCGGCGCATGTCCGCGCGCGACGATGGTGGCCAGCGGTTCCTCGCGATCCACGAGGCTTTCGAGGATGTCGTCCAGCACATCGTAGGGCGGCAGCGAATCCTGATCCCTCTGGTTCTCGCGCAATTCGGCGGTCGGCGCCTTGGTGATGACGGTCTCCGGGATGACGATGCCGCCCGGCCCAAGGCAGCCCATCGGCACGTGCTCGTTGCGGAAGCGCGACAGCGCGAAGACCTGCGTCTTGTAGAGATCCTTGACCGGATTGAAGCCACCGTTCATGTCGCCGTAAAGCGTGGCGTAGCCGGCCGACACCTCGGATTTGTTGCCCGTGGTCACGACCATCCCGCCGAACTTGTTCGACACGGCCATCAGCGTCGTCCCGCGAATGCGCGATTGCAGGTTTTCTTCGGCGAGGCCCGGCTGCGCGTCCTTGAACAGCGGCGCGAGCATGCCGCTGAACGCCTCCACCGCCGCATGGATCGGCACGATTTCGTAGCGAACGCCAAGCGCTTCGGCGCACGCTTCCGCGTCGTCGAGCGAGGCGTTCGAGGTGTAGCGGTAGGGCAGCATGATGCAATGCACGCGCGCGGCGCCCAGCGCATCGGTCGCCATTGCCGCACAAAGCGCGCTGTCGATGCCGCCGGAAAGGCCCAGCACCACGCCGGGGAAGCGGTTTTTCTCGACGTAATCGCGCAAGCCTGTGACGCAAGCGAGGTAGGCCGCCTCGCTCCCTTCCTCGACGCGCGCATCCGGGCCGCTTGCACACGCCCAGCCGCTTGCATCGCGCCGCCATTCGGTGAGCGCAAGCGACGTCTCCCACGCCGGAAGTTGCGCGGCGAGCGCACCGTCGCGGTTCAGCGCGAAGGACGCGCCGTCGAACACGAGTTCGTCCTGCCCGCCGAACTGATTGATGTAGAGCAGCGGCAGGCCGGTTTCGGCCACGCGGGCGCGTGCCACGTCGAGCCGCTGCGCACACTTCTTCAGCGTAAAGGGCGAGCCGTTCGGCGAAATCAGAAGGTCCGCGCCGCGCGCCGCGAGCGACCCCGCGACGGCAGGAGTCCAGATATCCTCGCAGATCGGCAGGCCGAGACGAAGCCCGGCAAAACTTACCGGCTCGGGCAGCGGCCCCGGCGCGAACACGCGCTTCTCGTCGAACACGCTGTAATTCGGCAGCTCCACCTTGTACCGCAGCGCTTCGATACGGCCGCCCGCGAGCAGCGCAATCGCGTTGCAAACATTGCCGTCCTCCCCCCATGGCGTGCCCACGAGCAGCGCCGGGCCGCCATCGGCCGTGGCGGCGGCCAGCGCGCGCACCGCCTCCATGCACGCCCCCACGAAGGCGGGCTTCAGGATCAGGTCTTCCGGCGGATAGCCCGCGATGAACAGCTCGGGGAAAACCACCAGATCGGCTGCCATGCCGCGCGCTTCGGCTCGCGCCGCGCGAGCCAGCGCGGCATTTCCGGCGAGGTCGCCGACAACGGGGTTGAGCTGGGCGCAGGCAATGCGCAACGTCGATGTCATGTGTCGTCTCCCGGGGACGTTTCGCGGCACGGGCGCGAAACGCCAGAACCGTACGCTTCCGGCGCGATAGGGATCAAGAAAATCATCCACCGGCAGCGGGTCGTACGGAGTACTGCCCTGGCGTCGAGACATGTGGCATTTACGGACATCGATCGCGGCGGATGGCGCACGGCGGCAAAGGAAGGGCCGCCAGCACGGTTGCTTATTAGGGCGCAATTTGTTATTTGCACTGTGTGAAGCGCGCCCGCAAGGCGGCCGTTTCAACGCCGGCTTAGCACAGTGGTAGTGCAGCGGTTTTGTAAACCGAAGGTCGGGGGTTCAAATCCCTCAGCCGGCACCACCGATTCCCCCACGGATCGTTGTCGTGGGTGACGATTTCGATGCGTTCGCGGTCGCCCTCTCCGCCGCACGCGACCGGCTTCCGCATCGGTGTCTCACCCCTGCCTCAGAAGACAGGTCAACCGAAAGCCAGGAGCGTCTCAGTATGCAATCCGAGAGATAAGATAAAGGCGCTGTATTGCGCGAAGGGCGACAGCGCTTCCACGCACTCGTTACAATTTTTAAGTGAAAAAGCCGAAGGCAAAGAAGAGTGCCATCCTAATCTGTTTTGGAATAAAAGTCCTAAGTTGTTTGCATCTGAAGAGCTTATGGGCCAAGATGCCCTAACCTTGATCTTGGGCAAAATCCAACTCATAAATAATAAGGCCGATTATCATGACGGAGCACAAGCCGCGTCGAAAGAACGGTGGGGGTGCCTCCAACAAGGCTGCGCCGGTGTCCGAGGAAAGCGACGCCCTTCGCGCGCCTCGCAACGAAATTACCTCGTCACCCGTCATCGTTGGCATCGGCGCGTCGGCGGGCGGCCTCGAGGCGTTCACGGCCTTCTTCGAACACATGCGTTCCGACAGCGGCATGGCTTTCGTGCTGGTCCAGCACCTCGCCCCGGACCACAAAAGCATGCTCGCTGAGATCCTCGGCAAGACAACAGCGATGCCCGTGACCGAAGCGGCGGATGGCGGCGAGGTCTTGCCGAACCACGTTTTCGTCATCCCGCCCGATGCCACACTCACTATCGCGAACGGGCGTTTCGTTGTCGTCAAACCGGCACCGCCGCGCGAGCTACGCCGCCCGATAGATACGTTCATGTTTTCGCTCGCCCGAGATCAGGGCGAGAACGCCGTTTGCGTGATCCTCTCCGGCACCGGAAGCGACGGGTCTCTTGGCCTCGGTTCGATCAAGGAACATGGCGGCCTTACGATTGCCCAGGCCGAAATCGACCATAAGGCCAAACTTGGCATGCCCAGCAGCGCAGCGGCCACGGGCTTCGTCGATCATGTCCTGCAAGTGAGGGACATTCCGGCGAAACTGCTAGACTATCATCGCCATCTTGTGGAGGCGAAGGCGCACAAGAACACCGAAGGCATACGCGATGATGCGGCTGGGCATCTGGCGGAAATAGCCACGCTGCTCCGCGCCGCTGTCGGCCACGACTTTTCCGAGTACAAGGAAAAGACCTTCGTCCGGCGCATCCAAAGGCGCATGCAGGTTCTGCATCTCGATAGCATGAATGGCTATCTCGAAGAGCTGCGCGGAAATCCGAAAGAACTTGAATTCTTGTTTCGCGACCTCCTGATCGGGGTCACTCAATTCTTCCGCGATCCCGCCGCCTTCGATGCACTCGAAGCGAAAGTCGTGCCGGCGCTCATCGCGGGCAAGGGCTCAGACGATCAGGTTCGCGTCTGGGTCGCGGGCTGTGCCTCGGGCGAGGAAGCCTATTCCATCGCAATCCTTTTGATGGAAGCCGTGGCGAAGCTGCCATCCGCCCCGGGGATCATCATCTTCGCGACCGACATCGACGACCGCGCGATCGTGCATGCGCGCGCCGGACGGTACCCAGAAGCGCTGCTGGACGCGGTTTCACCGCAACGGCTTGAGAGGTGGTTCGTTCGCGAAGGAGATCATTATGCCGTCTCATCCGAACTCAGGGAAAACATCGTCTTCTCCGTTCATAGCGTGCTGCGCGATCCGCCCTTCTCGAAACTCGACCTGATTTCCTGCCGCAATCTCCTGATCTATCTGGACACAGCGCTGCAAGACCGGCTGATTCCGATCTTCCATTATGCGCTTCGTCCCGGCGGTTACCTCTTCCTGGGCCCATCCGAGAGCATCGCCCGGCAGGAGCATTTCTTTACAGAGGTGGACAAGAAGCATCGCCTCTTTGAGCGGCGCAACGACACGCCCGCTGCGCTGCCAAGTCTCCCTCTGTCGCCTGCGGCGTCGAGAGGGATTGTCATCTCATCGGCAGGCATACCGCACCGCCACGCCGCAGAGAGCGGCGTCGAAAGAGGCGCGCGGCGCGTGATGGAGCGATATGCCCCGGCTCATCTTCTCGTCGACCAGAAACATCAGGTTCTCAGCTTTTCCGGCCAGACGGGAAGATATCTCGATCCCCAGCCCGGCGCCGCCAGCTTCAACCTCTTCAATCTGATCCAGAATGCTTTGCGCCCGGTGGCTCGCTCTCTGCTCCAGAAAGCCGCAGCGACCGGGCTCCGGGCGGTTCAGGGAAATGTTGCGATCGAGGTTGCGGGCAAGAGCGATGCTATAAACCTCATCGTCGAACCGGTCCTCCCCGCCTCAGGCAAGGCCACGCATTACATCGTCATTTTTCAGGATATCGAGACGAAAGAGCCGGCTGGAGTGCCTGACAAGGAAGGCCGGGGCAGTGGCAACAAAGAACTCGAAGCCGAACTGAGCGCCATCAGGGCGCGCCTTCAGGCGGCGCTCGACGAGGCGGAACAGGCGAATGAAGACCTGAAATCGGCGAACGAGGAATATCAGTCTCTCAATGAGGAACTGCAATCGTCCAACGAGGAGCTGGAGACCTCGAAAGAGGAAATGCAGTCGATCAACGAGGAGCTACAAACCGTCAACAATGAACTCAGCGAAAAGAACACGTCCCTGCATCGGTTGAACAGCGATCTTCAGAACCTGCTTGAGGGCACGGACATCGCCATCCTGTTTCTCGATGACGCGTTATGTGTGCGCACATTCACGGCCGCCTGCACGAAACTGTTCCATTTGCGCGAAGCGGATCGCGGGCGCCCCGTCATCGAGATCGCCAGTCGCCTCAGCTATCACGCCATTGAAGCGGACGTTCGGAGCGCCCTCGCGGCGCTGTCCGTTGTCGAGCGCGAGGTTCATACGCCCGACAACGGGGCCACGTTCCTGATGCGGATCAGGCCTTATCGGACGTTGAACGGTGTCGTCGATGGCGTGGTAATTACCTTCGTCGATATTTCCGAGCAGAAGCGCCATCAGGAAACGCTCGCGCGTCTCGCTGCCATCGTGGAGTCCTCGGATGACGCGATCATCGGCCATTCGCTCGATGGCGTTATTTCGAGCTGGAACAGGGGTGCTGAGAAGATTTTCGGTTACACAGCGGAAGAAATAGTCGGAAAGCCTCTCTCAGTCCTCGTCGCGGCGGCGGGCGGGAAGGACCAGTTGCCCGGCGTTCTGGAGCGGGTCAAGCTTGGCGAAGCTGTCCAGAGCTACGAAACCTTGCTCGCGGCGAAAGTCGGAAGACGCATCCACATCTCGTTAACCGTCTCCCCGGTGCGCAACGCGGATGGCACCATTATCGCCGCCTCGATCGTGGCGCGCGACGTCAGCGAAAGGGTCCGCTCGGAACGGCAGCGAGACCTGCTGATGAAAGAGCTGGATCATCGCACGAAGAACACACTGTCGACCGTTCTTGCGATTTCGAGGGAAACCGCGAGGCACGTCACGACACTTCCCGAGTTTGGCGCCGCCTTCCAGGCTCGGATTCTGGCGCTCTCCAAAACGCATAACCTTCTCACCGAGAGCCATTGGGAGGGCGCTTCCTTGCGGCGGATCTTCGCTGCGGAGCTTTCGCCCTATGATCGCGCGGGTGATGAACCCCGCTTCGCGCTCGACGGAGAGACGGTGAACCTGACCCCCGCACAGGCCCTGATGCTCGGCATGGCGGTTCATGAGCTGACGACAAATGCCGCGAAATACGGCGCGCTTTCTACCCAGTCCGGCAGGGTGGATGTCACCTGGAGCGTCGACAGGAGCGGGGCCGAAGAGGTCGCGCGAATTCGATGGGTCGAGAGCGGCGGGCCACCGGTGACGCCGCCCACGCGATCCGGCTTCGGGTCTCATCTGATTGAACGCGGGCTTTCATTCGAAACAGGGGGAGAGGTTCGCCTCGAATTCGCGCCCACCGGTCTTCTGTGCGTGATCGCCATGCCGCTCAAGCGCACAGACAATGACGGCGAGCGGACCGCAAATGGCGCTTTACCTGCGAATCGAGAAGGCGAGGCGTAGGTCAGCCTGCGTTAAATCGGACTCGATTTGACTCTGCGTCAATGGATACCGGTTTAGCGCTGATACTGATTAGGTGGAGGCGTCGTCGGACTCGAAACCACGGAAAGCCCATCTCGTCGCGAGGCCGAAGAGGAAGAGCGCCAGCGGCGGACCGAACAGCACGACCGGAATGCCAAGCACCTCCTGCCGGGTCTCGCCGTTTATGAATTCGATGGCAAAGTAAAGCGACCAACCCATGATCCAGGCCGCCGAGGCAAGGATCCAGAGCCTGATCATGCCGCGCCGCCAATTGATCGGTGGCGCCTTTTCCCGTTCGAGATTGAACCGCCGGTTCTGCATCATTTCTAGCCTCACTTCTTCAGTGAAACGCGGTCGCCAACCTTAAGTCCGAGCTTCCTGGCCTGCCCTGCCCCGATTTCGAGCACGCGAGACGCCGGTCGGCGAGAGGAAATCACGTCGATTGAAAACGGCTCGGCGTTTTGCGCGATGGAAACGACTCGCCAGTCGTCCCCGATGAAAACCATATCGAGCGGGATGAACGTGTTCTTCATCCACATCGTGATTTCGCGTTCCCGGCCGAACAGAAAGATCATGCCCTGGTTTTCGGCAAGCGAGCGACGGAACATGAGCCCCTGTTCGCGCTTCGAATCGGTGTCGGCAATCTCGACATCCAGAGGCACGGGGCCGTTTGCGGTCTCGATTGTCAGACTGGCTCGATTGAAAATCACGTCTCCAAACGCTGGCGCCATGATTGCCCGGCTGAGAAGAGGAGAACTCAAAATGAGAAGGGCCGCAAGCGCGGCCCTTGTGATATTTGGTCGACCCATTGTCATGGGTTCATGATCCCTTAATGCGAGGACGGGTAGCCCATCGTCCCGTCGGGACGAAGCTCCGCGGCCATGAGACCCTTGTCGCCATGCCCATACCGCACCTGAACGATTTGTCCAGGACGAAGCTCGGCAAACCCGAAGCGCCGCAGCGTCTCCATATGGACGAAGATGTCTTCCGTCCCGGTGCCGCGGGTGAGAAACCCGAAGCCCTTGAGACGGTTGAACCACTTCACCATGGCCCGTTGCCAATCGCTTTCCGGCACCACATGGACATGTGTCCGCTGGGGCAATTGCGAGGGATGGATGGCGGTACTCTCGTCCATCTCGATCACACGGAACGCCTGAAGCCCACGGTCGCGCCGCAGGACTTCGCAGACAATTCGGGCGCCTTCATACGCAGTCTGATAGCCGTCCCGCCGCAGAACGGTGACGTGAATCAGGATGTCGGGCAGACCACCGTCAGGGACGATGAAGCCGAAGCCCTTGGATACATCGAACCACTTGATGTGGCCTGCGATCACGAAGACGTCTATACTTGGTTGCTCTGCGATGTCGTTAAACGAAGTAATGGTTGGAGGTAAATTGTCCCCCATTTTGTAGTCCCCCGCTTCACTGAAATACGTGGCGCCCGCAAAGATCTCGCCCAAGACCTCAACGCCCGCCAACTCACATTTGAAACATAACATTCCACGCCACCGAGGCTAGAGAAAATTAACTCTTTCCCCAACGCTCCACGCGGTCTGCCTTGCCTGCCGCCGGCCCTCACCGCAGCAAGCGATTGATATTCCGAGTTAAATTTTGACAAAAATGTGTCATAAATCCAGATTTGCCGCAAAGCCCTGCCTTTCGCAAGGCTTTCCTGACACGGGCCGCACCGCGCAAAAAGAGCCCTTGACCGCCAACAAGTTCAGCGAATCAACGGCATGCCTCCCGCCTTTACGATTGCGGATCCCCGCTATCCACACCTGTTGAAATGCGCAATTGCATGGCGGCCATGTTTGTAACCAAACCCACCAAACGGGTTGCGGGATGGGCCATCATGCTTAAATGACGGTCAAGTTGGAGGCTCGAATGAGATATCTGCACACCATGGTCCGCGTGACGGACCTCGACCAGTCGCTCGACTTCTATGTCAACAAGCTCGGCCTGAAGGAGGTGCGTCGCCTCGAAAGGCCGGAGGGACGCTACACCCTCGTCTTCCTCGCTGCGCCCGGAGACGAAAGCGCGCTCGTGGAACTCACCTATAACTGGGATCCGGAGGAGTATGGCGAAGGGCGCAATTTCGGCCACCTCGCTTATGAAGTCGACAACGTCTACGACACCTGCCAGCGTCTTGCCGACGCGGGCGTGACGATCAACCGACCCCCGCGCGACGGCTACATGGCCTTCATCCGTTCGCCCGACAACATTTCCATCGAACTCTTGCAGAAAGGCGCGCCTCTCGCGCCCGCCGAACCCTGGATATCATTGCCGAACATCGGCAAGTGGTAAGGAGATACTCTCGTCATGATACATCAAGACTATGCCGCAGGAATGAAAGTCCTGCATTGGGTGCTTGCCGCCCTCATTATCTTCATGCTCTACCTCGGCTGGACGATGGGGGGCATCGAAAACCTCGTCGAGAGAATACAAGCGTATAACCTGCACAAGTCGCTGGGCATCACGATCCTGGCGCTGATGGTTCTGCGCGTTCTCTGGCGCGCGGTCACGCCGACGCCGCCCGAGCCCGCGACCATGTCGGGCATGGAGAAGCTCGGCGCGGCGCTGGGCCATCTCGCGCTTTATGGTCTCATCTTCCTGATCGCGGTTTCCGGTTGGGCGCTCATTTCGACCTCGGACAAGCCCTCGCTGCTGTTCGGCCAGCCTTTCCCGCTCCTGCCCTGGTTCGTCGATCTCGGCCCCGACGAAAAGAAGAGCATCCATCAGACGCTCGCGGCAGTTCACGAATTCGCCGCCTTCGGCCTTGCCGCGATGATCGGCCTGCATGTGCTGGCGACGATCTGGCATGCGGTTCGAGGCGACGGCATCTGGTCGCGCATGGCGCCGCGCTTTCCCGGTCGCGGCGCCGCTGTCGCACTGGCGGTGACGGCTGCGGGTTCGGTCGCGCTTCTTGGGGCGAGCGACGCGCGGGCGACCGAATGGAGCGTCGATCCGCAGAAGAGCGCGATTGCTTTCGAAGCGACAGGCAGCGGCTTCGTTACGAAGGGCACGTTCAAGGCGTTCCGATCGGAGGTCGAGTTCGACCCGGCAATGCCTGAACAAACCTCGGTTCGCGTCCTGATCGACGTCAGAAGCGTGAGCACCGGACAAGGCGACGTCGACCAGGCGCTTCTGTCGCCCGACTTCTTCGACCCGGCGCGCTTTCCCACGGCGGAATTCGTGGCGCGGAGCGCGAAGCCTGCCGGAAAAGGCAAATACGTGCTTGAGGGACGCCTCACAATGAAGGGCGTCGCCAAGCCCGTGTCCCTGCCGTTTTCGATTGCCACGTCGAACGGCGCGGCATCCGTGAAAGGCGAGACTGTCATCGACCGCCTCGAATTCGGCGTCGGCCCGCAAACGGTTGCAGGCTACGCGGTCGAGAAGGACGTGAAGCTTTCTATCGACCTTGCCGCTCTGAAGCTCACGAACTAGATCAGCCTGTGATTAATCGGACTCGATTTTGACGCAGAAAAGCTGATCGACAACAGAAACCTACAGCGTCGTGGCGCGTCTGATTTGCGGCACGAGGCTGTAGGAAGTGTGGACTCTTGGGATTCCCAAGGGCAAGCAAATCAGATTCAAGGCTGTCATTTGGGAGGCAGCCATGGGTGTTCTGGACCGTCTGGTTCTTCGAGACGATCAA
>NZ_JAHFZG010000020.1 GCF_018619475.1 Rhodomicrobium sp. Az07 | reverse complement strand
GCGTTCCATCAGGCCTCTGGCTCTGAACAGGAAAAACGCACTCTTCGCCGGCCACGACCGCGGAGCAGAGCATTGGGGAATCGTCGCCTCCCTGATCGAGAGCTGCAAACTCAATGGCGTCGATCCACAGGCCTATCTCGCCAGCATTCTCTCACGCCTCGTCAATGGCTGGCCGATGCGCAAAATCGATGAACTCATGCCTTGGGCCTATGCCGCCAGCCAAAACGCTGATCCCGTGGTCTGAGAACACCGCTAACTTTTCAAAGGCCTCAGCAAGGCCTGGGTCTTTTTGCGGATGGCCGGGTCTTGCCTTCTGCCGAGAGAAACCGAGGCCTCAGGATCGGGGCCCGCAGGACAATGCGTATCAACTCGGCCTGCTCGTGCGGCGCAAGGCGGGGCGGTCGCCCGTCGCTCCAGCAATCGTAAAGCCCGTCCGGGCCTTGCGCGTTATAGCGGATGACCCAGTCCCTCAAGGTCTGGCGGTCCATCCCGGCCGCTTCCGCAGCCTCCTTGCGGCTCACGCCCGAACGCGCATTGGCGATCGCAAGCAACCGCCGCGCCCCCCCGCGGATTGACTTCAGACCCGGCCAGTTTGCGAAGCATCGCCGGAGTTCGATCCGCTCTTATCGAAAGCGCCATCATGTTGCCTCCCTTCGAATCGCAAGGGCAGGCAATCACGATCCGCCCACCTGCAGAATCGCAACACCGCAACACGAGTCAGACTTTCGATACGGCGGTATCAGATCCGACTCGCCGCCGCATGATCGCATCTCTGCGTCAAATCGGCTGAAGCATTCCGTTCCGTCAGAACCCCCGACGGAATATGACGTTGTCTTCGTAGGTGGGCGCCAGTTCGCGAACCCGTTTCATGGAAAACGGATAACCTTTGGGCAGATATGCTGAAAATCCCATGTTCAGCATTCGCTCGAACAACTGTTCCCGCGTCCCAACAAGATCGGCGTTGCGATCAATTTCCATAATCACAACCAGTCGCTTGTTCTTCTCAAACGTACGAAGCGCACCGTCCAGAACTGCGGATTCATGCCCCTCCACATCAATCTTTATCAGATCCACCCTATCGATACCTTCTTCCTCAGCTACCAAGTCCAGCGGCTTGACCGAGATCTCAAGAAAGCGACCGGTCCCTCCCTTCTTGTGGATTGAAGCTTGCGACAAGCTATCATTATAAAGTGGAAACGACGCAACTTCCCTGGAAAGTCCGAATTTGTGAACCCGAACATTCGAGACCCCATTAAGAGCTATGTTTCGCTCCAGGTAGTCGATCGCGATGGGATTTGGCTCAAACGCATGCACAGTCGAATGCGGCGCCAATTTTGCCACGTTAAGCGCGTAGGAACCAATATTGGCGCCAATGTCAAGGAACACTGGCTTTTCGCCGAATAGTCCACCTCTGAACATAGAGACAATATGTCTATATGTATTTCTTTCGTGAATTCCTCGTGTATAAATCTTCCACATGATCGACGGCGTGCCATCCGCCCAATCCAGTTCATAGGTAACGTCATGCTGTCCACGAAAAGGGGCCGATTCCGAACTGCTCGGTCGTCGAATAAACCTTTCAAGCCTATCCTTTCCATGTTCAACCGGCACAGTTCGACACCAGAAAAGGGCCATATCGTTTATCATTCCCATATCTTTGCGCTCCTCACTACAGAATGCCTTGTTTAGAAACGACAGCGCCGCCGACGGTGGGTTTGCGCCGTAGTCTCAGCGCCGGATCCTTATGAAAGTGCTTTTTGATAGTGCTCACGCACCAGTGAAGCGATAGTATCCGGGCTGTGATGCTGGATGATCCGGGCTCGAGCTTTCTGCCCTTTTTCTCTCGCCTTGCCGGCTCCGGACAGGATATTCAAAACGATCGTCTTCAGTCCGGCGACTATCGATTGGGAGAAAGCGCTGCGTTGCGCGGTGCTTCCCAGTATCCCGTAACCGTACTCATCCTTGGGCACCTCTATTATCCAACCGACTTCGTTGTTATTTATCTCCGGAAGCGCCCTTATATCGGTTGTAATTACAGGAACGCCAAAGGATTGTGCTTCCAGAACGGAATAACCGAATGTTTCTGCGTATGTCGGTAACAGGGCAACGTCCGAACTCGCGAACAACTGTAGCACTTCTCTATTCGGCAGTCGCTTGAAGTGTGTGATGCGTTCCGGCCATTTTGCGATTAACGCAAGCGCCCTGTTCTGGTCGGCTATACCCGTAACTGAAGCGTAGTTGTCAGTTTCTAGTGACGAGACGATTGTTAGCCGGAGATTTTGGTGCGCTGGAAATAGATTGTCGAACACCTGCAGGACCTCCCACCCCCCTTTCCCAAAAAACTGGTGTCCGACTAAAATAAACCGAAGCTCATCTCGGTCACGGTCTTTAGGTGTGGCTAGGTCTTGGACCCTTTGCGGGGGATAAATTCGAGTCAGCTTATGACGAATTTTATCGGCGTATTTTGGGAAGGCCTTCTCGATGTAGCTCATCTGGATTTGCGCGGTGCAATCCGAGATCGCAATCAAGCTCTTGCAGCTATCATTTGCCAACCTCTTTACGTAGAAGTCTGTGATAGCCGAGTTTTTGATCCCTAGCCTCGGCACGATCGTTTCAAAAGTGGATATCCAGGGTTTGGCAGATAGACTCACAACATTGAAGAAATGATACAAATCAACGCTACGATTTGCGCCGAAATCGCAAAATGAGTTCAATAATAACTGGACGCTTCTGTTGCTCGCTCTGAAAATTAGGTATTCCGGCACCTTAAATAGATCATAACACTTCTTAAATACAACGTCCCGATGTTGCAAGGACATGATGTTCCGTTGAACCGGATACCCCGAATGATTAACACCAATTTTGATCAAGTCACCAAACTCCCGCTGGCAACGCCTTCCAAAACGCGACCTTCTGGTCTTCAGAATGAAAAACGCTTAACGTCAGATCCGTATATTGTCAAATGTGGAGTATCATTTGATACGACTTGTTAACAATCCGGAAGCTGCGGCTGTTTCGATCCCGCCTTGGTATGCTACCGTGGCGTCGCGCGATGCTGTGGCTCCTGTTTCGTTCAGAATCGCTGCGATCAAGCGAAAGTCCTTTCGCGGGCCTGTGACGGCGATGCGAGTTGAACCTCGCGCTACGCCGGATACGCACTTCGCGTGGCTTCGATTTCGGCTCGCCGGGTGCGAGGGGCGAAAAATGGTCCGAAATTTCGCCACGGAATGCTTGCGCCCCCGCGCGTTACCCGCTAGAGATATGGGCCTTCGCAGATCGCTTTTGCGAGCCTGCTCCGCACCGGTAGCTCAGCTGGATAGAGCACCAGACTACGAATCTGGGGGTCGGGAGTTCGAATCTTCCCCGGTGCGCCATTTTTCCCTAGTAAAAACAATGGGTTACGCAGCGCAAGCGCAGGTTTAAAGCGCGCGCGTTTTGTGCGATAAGCCTGCCGTAAGCCTTTTAGGGTGAGGGGAGTGGCGTGCCGTCGTCCTACGGCGTCAGCGATAGCGGGTCCGGTTGCGCGCCCATGCGGTGCCAAGCTTCACGAAACTCGTCGCGGTCGTAGGCCGAGGGTTCAAGCCAGAATGCGCCACCGTTTTTGTCCTGCGATGCAAGCTGCCGAACCTCATCCTTTTTCATGATGTAGCAAATTGGATTGTCGGAGTTTGCGTTTATGGTGATGACCCACCAGTCAGAACGCAGATTCTGAATGAACTCACCGAGCGGGACGGCATACCGCTTGCTAAGGGCTTTCGATTGCACACCGAAGAATACTGTCTCATCGGTATTGGTAACAATAAGGTCCGATCCTCGCGCATTTCGAATGGTCGGCATCACGTGCCAGCCTCGCCGCGATAGCTGCCATGCGGCGTAGTTCAGGCCAGAGTTGCCGGTCAACTGACGCCATTTTGGCGGTGCTTTTTGATCGGCCATGCGCACGGCTCCGTCTGATCTCTGCCCGCTTCGCGAGCAAAGTGTAGGCCCTACATGCGTCGATTGCACGGCAACTTTTCTGAATCAATTAGTTTGATATCTTACCCACAAAATAAAGCACTAGCGCGCGCGTTTGTGCCGATAAGCTCGGCCTTAAGCCTGTTAGGGTGAGGCGCCGCGCGAGAGCGCCGATAGATATAGCTTTCTCAATTTAATCGATATATAGGTATTAAAGAATCTTTGGAGCACCGCATGGCAAAGCGTTTAGTTATTTTTAATCACAAAGGTGGCGTTAGCAAGACGACCTCTGCCTATAACATTGGGTGGATGATAGCTGAGAATAAGAGAGTGTTACTGGTTGATGCCGACCCTCAATGTAATCTTACGGGATTAATTCTGAGAGATAGCTTCGAGGAATACTATTTCGAAGACGAAACAAAGTCAGAAAATATCAAGGATGGCGTGGCTCCCGCCTTTGGCGGCAAGCCGGTTCCCATTCGGGCTGTTGATTGCATCAGTCCTCCGCGAGCACCTAACCTGTTTCTTCTCGCCGGGCACGCCAATTTGTCCGAGTATGATGCAGCTTTAACATTTGCTCAAACTTCCAATAATGCGATAACAGCTCTTCAAAATCTACCGGGTGCATTTTTTGAATTGATTCGACTGACAGAAGAAAAATATAAGATAGACGTAACTATCATTGACTTAAACCCTGGATTGAGCTCAATAAACCAAAACCTTTTTTTGATATCAGATGCATTCATTATACCTACAAACCCAGATCCATTTTCTTTAATGGCTCTAGAGACGCTCCAGACCATACTTCCGCGCTGGGTCGCATGGAAGAAGTCGTCTCTATCGCTATTTGCAGATTCCGCTTACCCTCTGCCTGATGGAACTCCCAAATTTATCGGAACATTAATTCAAAGATTTAACGTTCGCAACGGTAAGGCCGCGCGGCCATATAGGGAGAATATAAATGAAATCAACTCCCGAGTAGGCGACCGTCTTTTTCCAGAACTTAAACGCGTAGGGATGACACTGGAGTTGGATCAATATCCCCAGGCATTTCAGAGCTAGGTTACTGCCTTGGCAATATCCCAGATTTTCAAGGTCTACTCCCGAAGTCACGTGTCGAAGGCGTTCCTGTATTCGCTTTGCGCGATGACGAAATTAAAGAAACAGGACCAATACTTCAGAATGCGCTAGAACGTCGTGCTCGGTTTCGCGAGCAGTTTTTGAATATCTCTAATAATATCGTTTCGATGATCGACCATGCATAATGCACTGGAAATTTTTAAAACGAATATAAACAATTCCCGCGAACAGTCTGTTTTGTACGACTTTCTAAAATCTCAAGTTAGAGCACCCGTGCCTTTCGATGATCTATTGAGAGGTCAACTTGTTGTGGCCGTGGCGGCTTTTGATAAGCTTATGCACGACATAATAAAAATCGGTATGTGTCAGATATTTCAGGGAGACAGACCTCCGACACCAAAATATCATTGCGAAAATATTTCAATTCAACTTCACACTGATTTGGTTGGTGCTACGGTTCCGCCGAAAGAGCATCTCTTTGAGAGTGCGATCGTAGCCAAGCTGAGATATATGGCTTTTCAGCATCCAAATAAAATTAGCGATGGCCTTTCTTTAATTTGGCCAGAGAGCAATAAATGGGAAAAAGTCGGTACGAAGATGGGCGTGCAGGGACATTTCGCTAGCACTCAAATGAAACTAATCGCAATGCGGCGCAACGCGATTGTTCACGAGTCCGATATGGACCCAATAACCAACCAAAAAACACCCATTTGTTCACTTGAATGTAAAAATATGACTGATTTTATTGATTCTTGCGGAAGGGTTATAGTAGACCTTGTTGCATGAATCCTGCGATTAGCGAGAGATGGTTGTTCGGCACGACGCACTTCCGTATTCGAGCACCAACTTTTGCATGGCGGCCAAGACACCCGGCATGTCGATGCGGTCCAGCGTCCCCGCCTCAATGCCAGCCTTCACCTCCGCCTCGTACTCGGGCGAAAGAATGTAATCGGCGAGCGTCGACCTTCGCGGGCGTTCAAGGCGGCGCACACGCGCCAACATGGATCGTGTGGCCACCATGTGGTCATCTCCGCTTGATGCCGTCGATCAGTCTTACGAGGTTGAGCATGTAAGCGCGGTTCTCCGCCGCCGCCTCAAGTTCTTTGAGCTTTTTTGCAATCGCGAGCTGCCGCTTAGGGTCCAGCATGGCATTATTCCGCTTTTGGCTTTTCATCGGGCTTTGCCAGAAATCGTGCTGCGCCCTCGCGGCCGAGTTTGCGTTCGAAATATCGAAGCCTGATTTGCTCCATGTCTTCGACCGTTACGCCCGGAGCGGGCTTGATATCGTCGTCCGCCTTCGGCCCGTCGAACTTGGGATTCTCAACGTCGCTGTACCGCACGTTGCTCATCGTCCTTCTCCATTGATGATAGGGTTCTTAGAAACGCAAGGGTACGCGCAAACATTCTTTCGCTTGTCTCCTTCTCAAGCAGCTTCTTTTCGACATACCGTTGCCTGATGGCTTCCATGTCCTCAGGCGTGGGGCTGTTCTTGAGGCTTCGTTGGGACCGTTCATTGCGATAAGCCCGCCCCCGATGCCACGTGATGGCAGGGTCGACGGCAGGTGCGGGGTCGACGGCGGGGACCTTTTTCTCCCGCTCCGACATCTCCCATGCCGCGTAGGACCCGAATGGGGTGAGCCTGCTCATTGTATGCGGCTCCCAAGCACGGCAAGAACCTTATCCGCGTTTCGCCGCACTATGGGGTCTTGACTGTCAAGCAGCGCGTCCCGCGCCATCCGTTCGAAGCTCTGCGTCTTATCGAGCGATAGCTTGTCAAGTACTCCTTTCGTCCATTTCGAGCTCACCCAGTCGCAAAAATCGATCGGAAGGATTTCTATCGGGTGCGCGAACTGGTCTGCCATGCTGACGGCCCACGCCACCGCCTCCTCGTACTTTGCGATGGGCTGCACAAGCAGGGTCCGATAACCTTCCGGGCTCTTGATTATCGTCTTCACCCATAAATCCTGAGGCTCCGGCGGGTAGGCGCTGACAAAGTTTCGTTTCGTCTTGATGATCGACATCAGATTTGCCTCGCTTCCAGTTCGATAATTCTGTGTTCGAGTTCTTCCACGGCGCGAACCGAACTCAACGCGCTAATCGCTTCGATAATTTGCTTGCCCACGTCCGGCGCAACCTTGCCTTCAGCGATAGCCTGCAATACCTGCTCGACCTGCCGGGCGGCGGGCGCGGTGGCGTCGAAATCAAATTCCACGCGCTGGCATTGCGCACGAAGGGTCGGCGCTACGCGAGAGAGGACAAGACCGGCAGCTTGAATGTCGCCCTGGAGCGCGGCGTCGATGACCACACGCGTGACCTTAGGCGCATCATCGACAAGCGCCTGCGAAACCTTTTGCCGCTTGTCGATGATACCCTTTGGTCGACCGGCGGGATTGGGCGACGGCATGCCTTTTTTCCAGTTCGCATTGCCAGCTCCGCCCGCCCTTTTAGGCATGTGGCCCTTTAACCAGTCAGGCTGAACATATTCCGCCATGAGTGAAGCCTCCTTGATATCATCAAGCTTGCGATCAGAGAGCGAAGGCTTTCTCCGCTTTATTCTTGGCGGTGCGCAGCTCGTTGACCTTCTCCCAAGGAGCCCCCACCGCTTTTTGCATCTCGCCCCAAAAAAGCGCCGACCTTTCGGAAAGCAGGCCGTACGCGCCTTGCATCACCGTGAGCTGCTTGAAAACGTCGGGCGACTGCGACGCATTCCACTCGCGGGTGTAAGCGGTCTGCATCTCAGGGTTGAGGCCGGAGAGGTAGGCTGGTGCGCCAAGCACGCTCGACATGGTCTCAGCATCGCCCGCCTTTATGGCCGCGCGGATGAGTTTGCGTCGATCTTCGGACGAGAGCTTCTGCAGGTGCGAACGGATTTCCACCGCAACGACCGAGCTTGACCTGCTCGCAATCGGTTGGGCAAGTTTCGCTTCATGCGAGGCAATGCCTTTCTTCATATTTGCCAGCGCCGTGTCAATGGCGCGGGTGGCGTCAAGCATCACCTTGTCCGCAAAATCCGCCGTGTTGACGATCTGCTGGGCTTCGTTCCAAGTCGGGTTCGTTTTCGCCTTCTCGCGAGCATTATGAACCTTCCGCAAGGTCTCATATGTCGTTGTGAAAGCACTTTCGATCTGCGCGACGCAATGCGCGGTGCTATCGTCATATCCTTCGACACTCGCCATATTGCTTGGATGAAGGGATGGACTAATTCTAGTGTCTACTTCGGACATTTGTTTTCCCCGTTTGGAGCTGAAACTTATGATGTGCTTGCATATTACTTGGTTAACAATTGGGTCAACAAGCGTAAACTGCAAAAAACGCGCAAAAACAATAGGTTCACTTCTTGTTATGCTTCAGTGAACCACAAATTGCAAATCTGTGGGCCGGACCTTATGCGACGATGACCACACGGGGCGCATGCATACGCGGGCAGGGGGCGGCGCGCTACGGGGCGCAGGGGCCGCTACAGCCGGGGTTGCGGTTCCCGCTACATGGGTGGCGGTGGTTGCGCTAACGCGAGCGCACGCGGCAGCGTGCGGCCCACGGCGTGCGTCAAAAGTGCGGCGCCCCCGAAGCGCGCGCTGCTCCCTTTGGCGGGGGCACGGTGTGGAGCATTTACAACAGAGTGAGCGAGAACCAGCCACGGCGCTATCTCTGGCATCTCTGGCTTGGGCACGCGTCGGAAATAAAAGGTTACAATCCCTCTATAGCATAAGCGACACACACCCAAGCCAGAGATGCCAGAGATTTAGCGCATTATCCCCCCCCCTCCCCTGGCCTTAGCTCACGCTCGTGCCTGCTCACCAAAGACTTCCTGCACGGCAGCTCGTTTGGCACGATGGGCTTCACCCTCTTGTGCGTAGAGGCGGAAGATGTTTTGGTTAACCTCCCACTTCGTCGGCCAACCGCCATAGGTGCGGCTGCTGGCGTCACGAAGCCAGTCTAGGTCTTCAAGAAGTTGCACGGCTTCTCGGCGAGTCCGATCATCCTTCGCCTTCTCAAAGGCCCGGCAATGCTGTGTCATCCAATCGCGGCCTATCGTCTGCGTTGCGGGGTCCGCAGCGGCAAGCGAGCGAGCCAAGGCTCTTGCAACCTCGGTTGCAGGCGACCGAGCAAGAATGTCGGTGAACAAGACAACTGAGTGCTTGCGCACCTGTCTCATGAGGTTAATCGCCTTTTGCAGTGTCTCGGCCGACAAGGTCGTGCTAGGTTTTTCTTCGAAAGCGTGGAACACGAGCGCGATGCGTGCTATCATCTCGCTATGCTTTCCGATGTGTGAAGCCAGCGCCGAGGAAACGTCATCCATCGCCGTCGCCATCTTTCCTAGCTCCGTCTCGCTCTCCTTGAACAGGCGGCGGGCCTCAGGGCTGAACTGAATCGTTGTCCTCGAATTTCTGAAAAGATAGTCTAGGTATTTTTTCCAGTGATCCTGCGCGGCACATGCATCACCATCCTTGTCGAAGTCACGCGGGGCAACGATGACAGGTATGAACCTCTGAATCAGCCCGTCCTCAGGCAAGTGCTTCAAGTGCTCGGCAAGAGCGCTTGGCGTCGTCGCCGTCAGGACGGAGGCTCCCCAGTTCGGCACTTGATATGATTTTCGTCCAATACGGTCTATTTGGTAAGGTCCGCCGTCATATAGCTGAAGCCATGCCCCTCGGTTCTTCGCGGCTTCTCCCCGGCCCGACGAATCAATAGCGCCGATCCAGCTAGAGAACTCTTCTGTCAGCATCAACAATCCGCGCGGGTTGTGCCGCAGTTTTTCAGAGAGGGCTTCAATAGTCGCGTCGCTACTGTAGAGAGCGGGTTCCGGAGGACGTGCGTCAGGGCGATCTGGGTCCGGTTTGTAGGTAGCCTGAAAGCATTTCACGACTTCGGAGTGCTTAAGCTTCACAGGTTCCGTCGCCGCTTTAATTGTCGGGCTCTTCCCCGTAGCGGATTTGCCGATCAGCACGGTCCAAAGACGCGGTGACAAGCGCCACCCAGGCTTCGCCTCAAGGGTGTAACTGTCATCGAGCATGGCAGCGGCAGCAGAAATTGCCGCCATGATAACTCCGCTTCGGTCGAAGCCGTTCGCATCGGCATATGCGTTTGCAAAATACGCAATCGGGGAAGGCAGGTGCGCCGGGTCGAGTGCTGGGGCACTGGGTGTGGCAAGGAAATTTAGCGGCGTTCGGTCATGGAATGCACAAGCTGCCGGAACCGCGAAGGCTTTGTCATTATCGTTTTCCGAATCCACTTTGAACATTTTCGTTCGACCGTGAATAATTTTTATCAACGTATCTTTGCACATGAACCCAACTTCGAGCATCTGCCTCCCGTGCTGAATTTGGGCGGCGTCATTCTCCAAGTGTTGTATAGCAACGCTGATTGTTCTTCTCGCATAATCCGGTCGTTTAGCTTTGTCGCGTTTACCCAGTTCCGACAGGAGAAAGGTCGCCCAGCAGTCTTCGGATGAATTGCATTCAGTCATAAGCCTCTTAACAAGGGCAAGGTCGGCTTCCGACTGTGACGGATAACCCATATCTTGCCAGCCACCTCGCCACAGTTTTCCGATGTCTCCTTTATCTTCATTCAAATTACTGGCGAGCGCGAGGTTCGGAACTCCGCCATCTGCTAGCTCAATCAGCGCCGGTTCTTTACCATTGTTTATCTCACGAACGAGTATGCCAAGTAGTGTCTCTCGATCTTCAATAGGTTTCTCGCTATATACGTCCCCCGTGCAAATGATAAATCGATCTTGGCTGTACACCTCCACGCCATCTCTTTTACGCCCGCGCCCAATGCTCCCGCGGACCCATATGTGGAAGCCTTTCCCACTGCGGGAGCGCTCTGTATAGGAGTTGAAAGACGTAATAATTTTTTGGAAGCGATTGGATTGTTCGGGTGGCGTCCAAAGTCGTGGTTCGTCTGGATGCGTATCCTTGTCCTTCACGTCGAGGTCGATGCAGGTGAAAGGGTCTTCAGCGTTTAGCATGAAGCCGATATTCCATCCGCGTTCCGCGGCTGCGGAGCATGCGCTCTCAAAGGTTGTCCATGTGGCGCGATCCGTTGAACTGGCGTTACTTCCGTCAACCTTCAACGGTCGCTTATCGGCGCCAGCAAGCGCCCACTGAGGTAAATTCTTGAGCTCTTGTGGTATCTTCGCCCGCTGATCAGTTAAAATATTAGCTTGTGGAACAACCGTATTTTCTTTAACGTCTTCCATACAGCTTATCTTTCCAGGTATAGTTGAAATCACTAGCGGCGGGATTGCCAAACTCCCGCCGTTTTTTTGTGAATGAACTTACGATTGGCTTGCCACGACCTTCCGTTACGCAGAAACAGCCCGCTTTTTCATGGGGCGCGCGTCGGAGGGCTTGCTGATTGGCTGTCTGAGGGTCGCCGTGTAGGCGCTCGTGCTGGTGAAAGACTGCTTCGCGCGCCATGCCAACAGAGCGGAGCGGAGATAGCGGACGCCCGCTTTAGGCGAGGTGCCCAGCTTGATGAACGCCGGACCTCGGCCTTTGCAGCGCCAAATCTCGAGGGTGTTGGGGTTGATACCGAGAAGCGTGGCGGCTTCTTTGTTCGTCAATAAGTCGTCAAGATCAACCGAATGGGACATAGCAAACCTCCGCCAGTCCTGCCGGGTATTATACCTTCGGCAGGAAAAATCCTGCCGTCGCTTACCCGGACGGTCGATTTAGGGTGAACACTCCGCGCAAGGGCGGAGCCGATGTGAGACGGCGCACACTTGGATAGAAGCGGGCCAGCAAGGTTATGTTAACAAAGACTTAACGTGCCTGTATGCGAAGATTTGCGCAGTCGCACAATTTCCCGCGCGCCTGTTACCAAAAGAGCACAACCTCCGCGCGTACGCTTGCGCCAAAGGCCGCGATGCCCCTGCCCCGCTAGTGGGGCGGCACAGCGCCAGCTAGCGCCTCGATCAGCACGGGGCCGCCGCGGTAGTAGCGGGGCCAAACAACGCCGCTGTGCGCGGCGCTATACGGCCTGCCGCAACGGCGGCTTCCGCTTCTATCAAATCGCCAATTGCCTGAACTTCAGGGTGATAATCCCGAAGGTCCGAGGTTTCAAGATAGTGGCGGGCGGTCACGCCTTGCGGCACGTGGTTCGTGAGAAGCTCCAGCTTCGCAACGTCGAGCCGACAGGCTTTGACGCCGAGCGTGACGAAGGTGCGCCGCATGTCGTGCGCCGACAGCCTTTCCATGCCGATTCGCTTACTCAACCGTTCGAGCGGCCCGCGTGTGTCCATGATGTGGCCGGTCCTGCTCCGCGAAGGAAACACATGCGGGTTCCCGCTCACCCGCTTCCTTGATTTCAGCACTGCGACCGCTTGCGAAGACAGGGGAAGCCAGACCGGATTCCGGTTTTTTGGATCAGGAAGATGCCACCAGCAATTCGTCGGATCGTCGTCATCGATGTTGACGCGGTCCCATGTGAGCTCAGCACCCTCATTTCGCCGAGCGCCGGTAAGGAGCAAAAACCTCACGAGGTCGACGCCCGCGAGCGCGTCGTCGTCGAGAGCACGATGGCGTGCTTCGGCAAGCAGGTGCCAAAACTCGCCGACCTTGCGGCGGTCGATTTGGCGGGTGCGAGGGACCGATGGCTTCAGCTCCTTCTTGAGAATGTCGACGGCGTTATGTTCGATAAGGGGCTTACCGTCAGCTTGCTTATATTCGCCTATGGTAAAGTTGATGAGGGTCCGAAGCGTCACCAGCGCGAGGCTCGCTTGCGTCGGCGCAGGGCCTTTCCCGCGCAAGCCGTGCGTGGCCATCTCCTCAAAGCGCTTCCGGCATTCAGCGGGCGTGATAGAAGCGATGGGTCGCTCCTTCCATGCCTCGAACACTTTTTCGATGTGCCGATCCATTTCCGCGCGGGTGCTTTCCTTCAGCATACCGGGACGCGCGAAATAGGCGTCCGCCACCTGCCTGAGCGTGATCTTCATGGCTTCGTCCTGCCGCTTCAGATCGCGCGGGTCGATGCCCATCCGCATCGAACGCAGGTGCTCGCGGGCAACCTCCCTCGCCTGACCGGTGCGGGAGCCGCGTGAGGGCGGCCTTCGCATCGGCGATAACTCATCTATCGGAGACCAACCATAGTTTTGGGAGCCTTCTCCATGTATCTGCATGGCAGTGCCGTCAGCGCGATAATATATTATAAATTTATGATGGGCTATATCTCCAGTTGTGCCAATAGCATGATAACCTACTACAATATTCTCGGTCATATTGTATACCTACAGCGCTATAATTGCTGTGCTTGCAGAGACTAGCCTCACAGTCACCCCAGTATCACTGAATTATATAATAATCATCTCAGATACAATTGGGATATAAGCTGCATAATAAATCCTAAAATACGTAGATATTATTACATTGGCACCATTCTGCGTAATTTTGAAGCCAGGTTCTGAGCGGAATCGTAATAGCATGTGGTATAAATCGATATCAGTCGATACGTTTCTATACTTTGTTATAATATCAAATGCATCCGTGGTTTCATTAGGCGTCATCCTTTTCATGTAAAAATAGTATTCATGCGCTATCGAGCATAAGAATTTGTTACGACAATTTATTTTTTGTTAAAAATCATTATAGATCAAAAAAGCTATGATGATAACTGCGATCGCGGCGAACATCCGATTTGATCTCAGGCTCCGTAGAGACATCTCGGTATCAGTTCCATTAATTCCTTACTTTAGCTTTTCTACTGCGTCCATTCAGCTACTCCCAAAAAACTCGCCTCCCGTTCGGGAAACACCTTTTCCTTCAGATCCGTCAGCATGGCGTCCTGTCCGCCGAAGGGGGCGACGATATCCACGAGCCACAGCTTGTTGCCCGATTTCCAGTCGGCGGGGCGCCAGGCGCGCATGGCCGCTCTTCAAGCGCTCCTCGACCAGATCGTTAACAAAGGCCCAGAGCGCCACGCCGATCGGGCGGTCGGGAGCATAGAACACGCGAATCTGCCTGAGCAGGATCGGCGTCATCACCAGCCACTCGAGATCGGAGATGAAGAAATTCTTGTGCTTCGGGCTTTGCGAAAACAGCCAGCAGACCTCGCCAAGAAGCGTAGCGACCGTCTTGTCTTTGCCGCCGGGCGTCGGAAGCGTGAACGGAGAGCCGCCCGTGGTCGGACTGCTGCTCGGGTTAGCGTCGCCGTTGGCATGCTGCTTTGTGGGATCGGTTCGCTCGGAGGACGTCATGTGTGTTATCTCACTGGTTCTGGGGATTGCCGCGTTTCACGAAAGTGCGCTGCCGTCTCATTCTCTCGTTCTTCGGATTTCGTCACGCGACGACCGCAGCGCTTCCGGAGCCTAATTCAGGAGTGCTTTGCGGCATCTCAAAAAACATCGGAGAGCAAGAATCCCTACTCGCGGAAGCAGCTTCGCGCTTCTGCGCGGGCGTCCACTGTCGGATCGCCGATCATGGAATGTCATTCCAACGTGCGTAAGGATTGCTTCGGCGGTTCCGAGCATCGATCGCCCGTATTGCCTTATTCAAAGCCGCGCCCGCCAGGTCGCCTGCAGGCACATTCATGCGTTAAATGCGATGGTCCGTATCGGTTAACAGACAAGCAGAGGCCACATCAAAATGCGGTCGAGGTTGCATTTTTGAGCGGTTCTAAAAGCTCAGCGCTCTCGAAGAGCCTCGTCTTTTAGTTTCCGCCGCGATCTTTTCGGCAGGCAGGTAGCGAAAGCCGCGCATTCCGCAAAGGTTGAGGGCGGCGGCGTAACGCTTCTCCGCATCGTTCGTGTCGCCCGCGAGACGGGCCTCCCAGGCCTCTTCGAGTTGCACCCATGCAGCAGCGGCCTTGCGGCGCGCCACGCTCTCCGAATCGGTGTGAAGACTGAGCCAGATCACCTTGCGCTCTTCGACGGGGGCATAGCGCGCGGGCACGCGGCGGCGGAGTTGCCACGTATCGGCCCGCTTGAAAATGGTTGTGTCTTTCACAGCCGCGCCTCTCCCAAATTGTGCATCGAAATGTATAGCACATTTGGGCGAAGCAGCGCTGAACAATTTGCGCTACGGCAAAAAGCTGAATTAAGACGGGCACTTACGGGATTTTTGCAAAAAAAGGTTGGCGGAGGGGATGGGCCTGATATCCAACCTTCTCCAGGTTTCATCCGGGTGGCGATGACAGCTAAAACGGCGCTGCGGGATATTGCTTCCGCGCGAAGCTGTATTGCGGAGAGTTCAAGAATTGTCGCCTTCACAGATACTTAGCCGTCGAGACCTCTACGACTTGGTCTGGCGCAAGCCGATGACAGCGCTTGCACAGGAATTCGGGATATCGGATCGGGGGCTCGCGAAGGTCTGCAGTCGTCATCGTATTCCCGTACCGCCCCGGGGGTACTGGGCCAAGGTTGCTACCGGAGAACAACCGAAAGTGCCGCCGTTCCTCGAACTGAGGGATCGAAGCCTCGATCGGGTAAGCATTCGCGGGGCCACCTCAGCTCTCCCTGACGGCATCGCCGAACTTGCCTGCAAGCGAAAGGCTGAGCGGGAAGTCCGGGCTGCTACCATCAAGGCGACGCCAGAATCCCCAATGCCTCTGATGGAAAACCCACACTCCTCGGTGGCGCAAACGGTGAAGTTCCTTCGGACCAGGAAGCCGGACAAGGAGGGCGTCCTCAGCGCCACGGCGCCAGGCCAGTGTGGCGTGATCGTCGGCGCTGCGTCCGCCGAACGGGCTTGCTTCTTCCTCGACGCGTTGGCGCGGACGCTCGACGAGGTCGGGCTGAGCCTGATAGCGAACGGAGAGAAGATGTCCGTTCAGAAGGGCGCGGACAAGATCAGCTTCACCCTGCTCGAACGAACGAGAAGGCTGAAATACGTACCGACTCCAGAAGAAACCGCTCGGGAGGAGAAGAGGAAAGAGAAACAGGCACGGTCCCTTCGGCGCAACGATTGGGACAGCGTTTCGTTCGGCAGCCGACCGCCTTGGCCGGAATATGTGACTGCGTGGACCGGCGAGCTCGTGTTCTCGATCGACGCGTGGGCGGACGGCCTGCGGAAGACGTGGGGTGACGGCAAGACGCAACGCGTGGAACGGATGGTCCCCGAAATAGTCGCCGGCATAGAGCTCATTCTAGAGACCATTCGCGTGCGCCGCGAGGAGCGTGAGGAGCGCGAGAGGCAGTGGAAAATCCTGCAGCACCGGCGACAGCTCGCACAGGCCCGCCTCAAACGCGAGGAGATGCGACTTTCTCACCTGCGGCAGATCATTGAGCTGCGTCGGGAGGCCCGCGAAATCCGCGAATGGATCTCCGGCCTGCCGCAGGAAGCCAGCCTGTCCGTCGACTCGGATCTGGGCCGGATGCTGCAGTGGGTAGAGTCCCGGTTGGCCGAGCTTGATCGTCGAACCGGACTGGATGCTGCGAAATCCTTTGCGGGCGAAGGCGATCTGTTCCCGGCAGTCGACGAGCTTGAAGATCCGCTCGGCGATCCCCCCGTCAGCTCTGGCTGGGGCTACTGAGTGCTTCTCCTCTGCCTAAGCCCTTTATGGCCGCTGTTCGCTTGGATCGAGATTGATGCTGCAAGGAGACGCATTTCCATTGCCAGATCATCATCCCCTGGCTAGCCTCACGACAACCCAGAAAATGGGCGCGCATAGTTACCATGCGCATCAGGGGGCTGGGAGGCCACGGTGGACAACGAGAGGTCCGAACTTCGCTGGGGAGTCGAGCAGCGTCTCGAGTTCATAGAGTTCCGCCTGTTCTGGGAGGGACATGTGAACCGCAGCGACCTGATGGACCAGTTCGGGGTCTCGGTGAACCAGGCGTCCACCGACCTGAACCGCTACATCGGCTTCGCGCCCGACAACATGGTCTACGACAAGAGCGCGCGGACCTACGTCCGTGGCCCCGAGTTCAAGCCCCGGTTCCTCAAACCCGACGCAAGCCGCTACCTCGCCCAGCTTCGGTCGGTGGCGGACGGGATCCTCGACCGCGAGGACTCCTGGATTGCCGATCTCCCACCCTACGCCTCAGCCCCGACCCCGGTGCGCGGCGTCAATCCCGTGACGCTCCGCTCCGTGGTCAGCGCCATACGCCGGTCCGAGGCGATCGAAGTGAAGTACCAGTCCCTGTCCAGTCCGGAGCCGCGCTGGCGCTGGATCGCTCCGCACGCCATCGGGTTCGACGGGTTCCGCTGGCACACACGGGCGTTCTGCCTGACCGACGAAGCCTTCAAGGATTTCCTGCTCTCGCGAATGCTCGAGATTCGAGAGTGTCGGGAAAGCGATGTGTCCGCGATGGACGACCGCGACTGGAATACTGAAGCCACTCTGGAAATCGGGCCCCACCCCGCCCTTTCCGAAACCCAGGCCAAGGTCATCGCGCTCGACTACGGGATGCGTGGCGGCAAGGTGAAGATCAAGGTCCGGCGCGCGCTGCTGTACTACGCGCTCAGGCGTCTCGGGCTTGATACTGATCCCGACGCGAGAAAGCCTCAGGACCAGCAGATCGTGCTTCTCAACAGGGAGGTCATTCATGAAGATCATGGATAGACTGTCCCGCATCCTCGGCAGTCGCGATCAAACGAAGAGCGAACCGGAAAGCCATGTTCTTGGGCCTTTCGAGATCCGGCTGATCGCCGAAGGGAAGCTCGAGAGGCTTGCCGATTTTGCGGCATCCTCCAGCCTCCACGCGGCCGACCCTAAGGGAGATACGCCGCTCCACCTTGCTGCGCGCATGGGCAATCTTGCCGTTTGCGATCTCTTCATTCGGTCGGGAGCTGACCCCGGCGCACTGAACCACGACCGACAGACACCGGCGGATGTGGCATTTGCCGAAGGTCACGGTCTCGCCGCGCAGCTCCTGTTTTCGCTTGTTGCGGGGTCCCCGGAGACGGAAGCGGAGACGGTTGGCGATCGCGAGGTTTCACTTGAGGTCGAGACTGTCGTTACCGGGCCCGATGCAGTTCTGGAGCACCGTCTCGCCATGCTTCAGGAGACGGAGCCAGCCGATAGGACCGACGACCTAGATGACCTGCTGACTTTCGAAGCTGAGGCAGAACCAGAGGAGTTCTTCGATCAGTACGCGGGCGATACGGCATCGGGGACATTCGTAGCGCTCATCAGTTCGTCACCAGTG
This sequence comes from Rhodomicrobium sp. Az07, assembly GCF_018619475.1. Lineage (GTDB taxonomy): Bacteria > Pseudomonadota > Alphaproteobacteria > Rhizobiales > Rhodomicrobiaceae > Rhodomicrobium. Next base: position 38,852 of record NZ_JAHFZG010000020.1, on the reverse strand, counting down.
GTTTCAGATAACGAGGACGGGGATTGGGATCTCGACCTTTCACAAGCACCAATTTCCGGAGAGGGCATCGGCTCCAGTGCCGCTGCGGCCGCCGATCACGGTGCAGAGAGTGACTTCCTGCAGGTCCGCAACCGCGGCCGGCAATCGGTCAAACGAGCGGTCGTCCAGACCGGCACGCGGATGTCGATCGACCCAGATCTCTGCTTCACCTGGGCAGAGGAGATTCTGGCAAAGGGTCGGTGCTCCCTCGACGATATCGACCGCCTGGTCGCCCATTGCGAAGGGAATGGTGATCTCGAGGAACTGCGCATCAATCTCCAGCGCAACCTGGAAGCAGCTGGCTTCGATCTCGCTCAAGCGACGGGGCATGATGCCGACATCTGGGACGCCGTCTCAGACACATCGTCCGATGACCTTGCTGACGCGTTAGAGGCAGCCCTTACGCGTTGGACGCGGCTTCCCGGCACACAGCGCTTCGTCATGGACAAATCAGAAGAGCTGCAACTGCTGGAGCCAATGATGCGGGCCAAGCAGGAACTCCAGCTGGGCATCCTGGCCTCCGAGACCGCCGTCGAAACGATCCTCGACGTCATGGACCGCATCCGCGACGGTTCGCGAGACCCCGGCTCGGTCTCCCTGAGAACCATTATTCCCTCGCGACCGGGCCATGCGGAGACGTCCGAAGTAATGGCCGCCGCGGACGCCCTGAGGTCTTGGAACACTACTGGCCGGGTAATGGACGGCAAACGACGAAGAGAGGCACTTGCTGCGCTCGAGGCATTGGATCTCTCTCTGGCATTCCAAAAGGAGTTGGTCCGCAGACTGAAGCAGTTCCCAGCGTGCCAAGCCGAGGCCAGTCAGCTGGAAGCCGAAATCCTGATCTCCGAATCCGCTACCGAACACCTTATCCGCGAGCACCTGCCTTACGTGCGGCGGTTTGCCTCGCGGAACGTGGAGGAAGGCGAGGATCCAGAGGACGTCTTTCAGGTCGCGTTCATGGGTCTGCAGCGTTCCACAAGGCGATTTGATCCCGAACGTGGTTATCGCTTCCTCATCTACGCCACTTACTGGATGCGACAGGCCATCATGCGATGGCGCGCTGATGAAGGCGCGGCGATCCGCATCCCGGTGCATCGGAACGAGAAGGTCACCAAGCTTGATCGCGCCCTCGACAGGCTGGACGTTCGGGTCGGCGGTGCCGTTTCCGACCTTGATCTCGCCGAAGAGCTGGAATGGGCAATCGACGAGGTCAGACAGTTCCGCGGCATCCCGCGTGAAGCCGAATATCCCGCAAGCCTCGACGACTGGGACAACCTGCTGCCCGAACCTCCAGCAGTGGATGTCTTCGACCAGGCAGAAACCGAAAGGATCGTGACAGACGCACTGGCTGATCTGCCGGAACGTCAGGCTGATGTGATCCGGATGCGCTTTGGTATCGGGCGCGATTCCGACATGACCCTCGAGGAAATCGGTCAGATCTACGGCGTGACGCGCGAGCGCATTCGTCAGATCGAAGCGAAGGGCCTCGATCGACTTTCCCATCCGGGTCGCAAGCGTCGGCTCCAGGAATTGCTGGGGATGTGACGGGATGGGTGTAAGAAATGCTCCTCCTCATGCCGGGTCGATGCTCGAGTCCCTTCGTGGACTCGGCTACGCGCCTTCCACCGCACTGGCCGATCTGGTCGACAATTCCATCGCCGCAAATGCGCGCGACGTCGCCGTTCATCTTGAGTGGGCCGGTCCAGAGAGCTGGGTAAGAATCGTCGATGACGGTGAAGGCATGGACGACGCGGCTCTGGAGGCTGGCATGCGCCTTGGCGCTCGCGATCCGAGGGCTGAACGCGCCGCCACCGACCTCGGGCGCTTCGGGCTGGGCCTGAAGACGGCCAGCTTCTCTCAGGCTCGTCGCCTCACCGTCGCCAGTCGGAAGGAAGGTGGACCGGTCGTCTGCCTGCGCTGGGACCTCGATCTCATCGGTCAGGAACCCGGGGCAGACTGGCCGCTCTTCGAGGGACCGGCGCCGGGATCAGAGCATCTGCTCGCGCCGCTTGATCAGATGGCCCACGGCACCGTCGTACTCTGGGAGAAACTGGACCGTATCGTGACGGATGGCTTCCTGGCCACCGACATGATCGAGCTCGCGGATCGCGTGGAGGCGCATCTTGCGATGACCTTCCATCGCCTCATCGATGGCCAACAGCCTATTCTGCGCCTCTCGCTCAATGGCAGAGGGTTGAAGCCTTGGGATCCGTACCTCATCGGTCATCCCGGCAAGGCGCTCGAAAGTCCGGAGTATCGGATCCTCCACACCACCGGTGTGACCGTGCAATGCCACGTCCTTCCGCATCGCGACATGCTCAAACCTGCCGAGCAGGAAGCGGCGGCGGGGCCCGGGGGATGGACGCAGCAGGAGGGCTTCTACGTCTACCGCAACAAGCGTCTCCTTCTCGCTGGGGGGTGGCTTGGCCTCGGCGATGGCGGCAAACCATGGCCGCGCGATGAAGCTCACAGGCTCGCACGTATTCGGCTCGACATACCGAACAGCGCGGATGCCGATTGGAAGATCAATGTCCTGAAATCGACGGCCAGCCCCCCGGTGCGTCTGCGATCCCAGCTTCATCGTCTCGCAACAGAAACACGCGACACGGCGCGGCGGGTCTTCGCCCACCGCGGACACGTGACCCCGGCCTCAGGCACGCGCCCGAACGCAGTCGCCGAAGCATGGCAAGCGCGGCGTTCGGCACAAGGAACGTCTTACCGGATCGCTCGTGACCATGATCTTGTCGCCTCGATCCTCGATCGCGCCGGTCCACTCAAGTCCGACATCCTCGCTCTTCTGAGGCTGATCGAAGAGACAGTGCCCGTGCAGCGTATCTGGCTGGATACGGCGGAAGACAAGGAGACGCCGAGAACTGGCTTCACCGGAGCGGCCGAGAACGAGGTGATGGAGACCCTGTCCTCGATGTTTGAAGCACTGGTGAAGTTCCGCGGGCTCAGCCCGACCGAGGCACGCGAGCGGCTCGGTCGCACGCCCCCATTCGACCGGCACCTCGACCTGGTTGCAGCCCTTGAAGCGAAAGACACGCAATGACGATTTCAAACCAGAAGGCCTTCGATTCAATCCTTTCCATGGCCCAGAACATGCTCCGCCTTGCTGCGGAACGCGCTCAGAGCCCTGTCACTCCGGAAATGATCGAGAAGGAGTTGACCAAGCTGTCGATCATGATGGAGGACGATTTCGCCCTTGTTGATAGGGACGCGCTCGTTGACGAGCTGATCCGCCGTTCAAGCCGCACTGTGGGCGAGAACGCCACCCTGTCGAGCGGTGAGGACCATGTCGCCTGGCTTGATGCAGAAAGGAAAAAGGGCTGGACCTATTGGCAGCGTTACTCGGAGTACATGGAAGCGCGGATCCCCTGGACGGCCCTAGATGCTCTCGATGTCGCCACTGACGAAGTCCTTTCGCAGCTCGAGGACCCGACACGGGAAGGCGCCTGGGATCGTCGCGGACTGGTCGTGGGCCACGTCCAGTCGGGGAAGACAGGCAACTATACCGGACTGATCTGCAAGGCCGCCGACGCAGGTTACAAAATCATCATCGTGCTCGCCGGCCTGCACAACAACCTGAGAGCACAGACCCAGATCCGCCTGGACGAGGGGTTTCTCGGTTTTGCCACCATCGCGGATGCTGACGAGCTCCCAGCAGTGGGGGTCGGACTGATCGACAGGGACATGTCGGTCCGTCCCAATGCTGCAACGAATCGGAGCGACAAGGGCGACTTCAACACGGCCGTTGCGGCGAAGATGAACATCAGCCCGGAACAGCGACCGTGGTTGTTCGTCGTCAAGAAGAACAAGACGGTGCTGGAGCGCCTGCTGCACTGGATCCGCAACCGTGTGGCCAATCACGTCGACCCCGAAACAGGTCGCAAACTCGTCACCAACCTGCCCCTCATGGTGATCGACGACGAGTCCGATCACGGATCTGTCGACACCGGTGAAGATGTCGTGGACGAGTTCGGCAATCCGGATCTAGAACACGAGCCCAAGACGATCAACAGGTTGATCCGGTCGATCCTCCACCATTTCTCGCGGAAGGCTTATGTCGGCTACACGGCGACACCCTTTGCGAACATCTTCATTCATGACCGTGGGGAAACTCAGGAGTACGGACCGGACCTATTCCCCGCAGCCTTCATCACCAGCCTTGCGGCGCCATCGAATTATGTCGGACCAGGTCGTGTCTTCGGATCGGCTTCCAGCACGCCCGAAGACCTGCCCCTGGTGCGCCCGCTTTTGGACGATGAGTTCCAGCCGTGGATGCCGCCACGACACAAGAACGGCTACCGGCCGCGATGGCAGGGAGAGGATCGTGTGCCGGACTCGCTCGCAGAAGCGATCCGCTCCTTCGTCTATGCCTGTGCCGTGAGGAAACTGCGCGGACAAGGCAGCAAGCACTCATCGATGCTCATCCACGTTACCCGCTTCACCTCGGTGCAGAACGCTGTCGTCAACCAGGTCGCAGAGTACGTGCGAGATCTGAAGGGCCGCTACACCCGCGGCATCGAGCTCGAGAACCTCGAGGCGTCCATGCGCACGGAGTATCAGGAAACCTTTCTGCCAGGGATGCAGAGGATCCGTTCCGCCCTCGTCGAAGGAGAAACGCTGGAGGACTTCTCGTGGGCGGACATTCGTGGCGTCCTCCCCGACGTCCTGTCAGACATTCGCGTGCGCGAAATTAACGGGACGGCGAAGGACGCACTCGACTACGCCGAAAATGATGGCACCGGCCTCAAGGTGATTGCCATCGGCGGCGACAAGCTGGCGCGCGGTCTGACGCTGGAGGGTCTCTGCACAAGTTACTTCCTTCGGACCGCGCGCATGTACGACACACTGATGCAGATGGGGCGCTGGTTCGGCTACCGCGACGGCTACCTTGATGTCTGCCGCCTCTACACGTCGCAGGAAATGGTGGAGTGGTTCGGCCATATCGCCGATGCCGCCGAAGAGTTGCGCCAAGAGTTCGACAACATGGTCGCGGCCGGCGCCACGCCAAAACAGTTCGGTCTGCGGGTGAAATCGCATTCGGTGCTGACGGTGACCTCTCGGGCCAAGATGAGAAACGCTCGAGCGATGCAGCTGACCTATTCGGGCGACCTTCTGCAGACTATCGTGTTCCCCAACCGCAAGGACGACATCACGGCGAACTTCAAGGCCACGGATCGGTTCATCAACGCACTCGGTCCATCGACGGATCTCAATGATCAGCATTTCGTTCCACAAGGCCAGAAGTGGAACGGTCACCTTTGGCGAGATGTGCCGGCCCTGAGCGTCATCTCGTTCCTGCGGGATTACAGAACCCACCCTGCCAGTTTCCGGATCATGAGTCCGCTGATTGCGGACTTCATCGAGGAGATGAACAAGGATAGCGAGCTCACGAGCTGGACAGTTGCGCTGATCGGAAAGGATACGGGCCCGGACGACAAGTACCGCAAGGTCGGCGGCTCTTCGGTCAACATGCTGAAGCGGAGGAGAACGACCGAACATGCAGATCGATATTCTATCAAGACCCTGATCTCGCCACGCGATCAGGCCATCGATCTGACGGAAGCAGAATGGAAGGCTGCGCTCGACCTCAGCCAGAAAACGTGGCGCAACGATACCGATCGCAATGAGGGCAAGGAGCCTCCGTCAGAGCCTAGAGGTCCGCAGATCCGTCATATTCTCGGGGAAGGAGACACCGAAGCAGGCGTCCAGGCGCGCCGGGAGCGTGGTCTCCTGATGCTCTACCTGCTCGATCCCGAGGGTGCCGAGGTCGAAGAGCTAAAGGATGCCGATCCCGTCGTCGCCTGGGCAATCAGTTTTCCGTCAAGCAACTCCGAGAGAAGGGTCTCCAATTCGAGGTACATCGCCAACAGCGTACTGTGGGGAGGCCTCAATGAGTGGGTGGACTGAAGAGGGAATCGCGCGTGCCTGGCGAGCTCTCGCGCGCCAAGAAGCGGCGGAAGACTGGCGATTTGTCCACCTCACAGGGATGGGCGCCGTCTCGGTCGAAGCAGGCTGTCACTTTCCGCTCGGTCGGGAAGCCCTGATCGTCTCCTTTCCCGGATCGTGGCCGGTCAATCCGGCACGGCTGCCCGAAGGCAAGGGTTTCGACGTCTCCTGCATCGAGGGTCAAACCGTATTCGCGGGCAAGACGGCGATCGCCCTCGTGAGGCGGCCAGAGGGCTCACCTGATATCTTCGCCATAATGGTCGTGGATGTCTTGAGAACGCTGGAGACTGCAGCCAACAGCGCGAGCCGCGACGTTGCGGACGCCTTCCTCGAACGGGTCCGGGAGTGGCAGGCTTTCATGGCCCGAACGCACCGTCCTCTTTCGTCCGATGCGCAGATCGGCCTGCTCGGCGAACTCTGGATGCTCAGGCTGCTCACGGACACTTCCCTCGGAGCTGGTGCTCTCGACTGCTGGCAGGGGCCGTTGCGGGCTGCACAGGACTTCCACGTTCGGGGTGGCGCGATAGAGGTGAAGAGCACGGTCCGGACCGGCAGCTTCCTCGCGCGGATCAACAGCATCGAACAGCTGGATGGTGACCGGGCGCCCAACTTCCTGTGCGCCTTTCGCTTCGAGGAGAATACCGATGGGGTCTCGCTCGTCGGTCTTGTGACTGAACTCCGAGAAAGGTTCGGACTGGCCGGAGTGCAACGCGGGTTCGAAGCACTGCTCATGGTGATGGGGTACCTCGACGAGCATGCAGCGCTCTACGGGCGCACACTTACATTGAAGGACGCAAGGGCGTTCCGCGCGGAAGGTGACATGCCGCGTCTCACGCGCGCGGCGCTTCCAGCTGCCATCCGCTCAGCTGCCTATGTGCTCGACCTCGACGCGCTCGAAGTTCCCTCGATCGGACTTTCGGAGCTGATCAACGAATTTGGACTGGATTGACATGAGCCTCGATGATTTTCACCGCAACTTTCGTTCCGATCTGCAGACCATCATCGCCGAGCGCGTAGAGGCCGGCGAAGGCCCATTTCCTTCGGATGAGCTCGTTTTTGCGGAAATGGTCATGGAGCATGTTGCAGAAACCGGGATCTGCGAGGCACCAACCGTTTGCCACTGGAGCGGCAAGGTCGGCAACGCGAAACTTCGCATTACAGGCTATGCGCTCAGCTCCGATGAAACGGCTCTCGACCTCTTCGTGACCCACTATTTCGGGACCGAAGAACTGAACGATCTCAGGGACTCGGATGCCACCGCAACCGCGAGCGAAGGCGTTCGCTTTCTGTTTCGAGCGGCAAGCGGCAACCTCGATGCAAGGATCGATCCGACGCATCCGGTCAGGGATCTGGTTGCGACCATTCGTTCTCGCTGGGGCGACATCGACCGACTTCGTGTGTTCGTGATCACCGATGGCAAGACCAAGACCAAGCGGTTCTCGAACAAAGAGGTTCACCAGAAGATGGTGGCTGTCGAGGCCATGGATATGGAGAGGCTGTTCCGCCACACCGAGGGCAAACCGCGAGACGAACTGGCCGTAAGTTTCGTCCAGTCGATCGGTCGGGCGCTTCCCTGCGTACATGTCCCAGACCCTGACGCTGACTACGAGTATGCCCTAACCGCCATTCCAGGGCAGCTCATTCGGGATCTCTATCTGCGCTACGGGACGACGCTGCTCGAAGCCAATATTCGCACCTTTCTGGGAAACAAGCGCGCGGTCAACAAGGGCATCGTCGAAACACTGCGAAAGGAACCGGAGCACTTCCTCGCCTTCAACAATGGCCTCGTGCTTGTCTGCGACGACGCGGCCTTCGAGCGGACCGACGACGGGAATCTGGGCCTGTCCTTCCTGAAAGGTCTGCAGATCGTGAACGGCGGCCAGACGACCTCGACCATCTACTTCTCATCCCGCGATGATCGCACGATCGATCTAAGCCATGTCATGGTCCCGGCCAAGATCATCATCCTCAAGGGATCGCAGGACGAAGCGCGCGAGAGACTGATCAGCAACGTGTCACGGTATGCGAACAGTCAGAACGCGGTGAAGATGTCCGACCTGTCGGCAAACCGCCCGTTCCATCGAGAGCTTGAAAAACTCGCGAACGACACGTGGTGCCCCGACGGTGCAACGCGATGGTTCTACGAGCGCGCAGCTGGCGCCTACAACGTCATGCTGCTGAGGGAAGGCACCACGCCCGCGAAGAGGCGGAACCTGAAGGAGATGATCCCGCCGAAACGCAAGCTGACCAAGAACGACATCGCCAAGTACCATGAAGCGTGGCGCTGCAAGCCGAACCAGGTCGCCATGGCTGGCGAGAAGAACTTCGCGGCCTTCATGGCTGCTCTCGATGACGATCCGACCATTGTCCCAAGCCCGCTCGATGCCCGCTGGTATCGGGCGATGATCGCCAAGGTCATTCTGTTCAAGGCGATCGAGAGCATGATCAAGACGAAGGAGGCGAAAGAGGTGTTTCGCCAGGGATGGGTCAACATCGCGACTTACGTTGTATCGGTGGTTGCCGATCGACTTGGTGACCGGCTCGACCTCGAGCAGATATGGATGCGGCAAGGGATTTCAGCGGGCCTGCGGGACCTGCTCTGGGACTGGGCCGTCGTCGTAAACGCCGAGTTCAACAGGATCGCCCCGGGCCAGCAAATTTCGGAGGTTGCGAAGCGCGCGGACACGTGGGCGAAGGTGAGAGCCGCTGAATTCCCAGTTCCGCGGGGTTCAATCCAGGAGGTGCGACAATCATGATGCCTGTCATGCGGTGTTGTCGCATTTAATGCGTCGAACACCGCATGACAGATCGGTGTTCACCGTTTCAGCGTAGATAGCACGAGCGCTGCAATCTGCCTTGCAAGGAACGGCGGCACGGCATTTCCAACCTGGACATATTGCTGCGTTCGGTTGCCGAGAAACAGGTAATCGTCGGGAAAGGTCTGCAGACGAGCAGCTTCGCGAACCGTCAGGCTGCGGCACTGGATCGGATCGGGGTGAATGAAGTAGTGCCCATCCTTCGAGATGTGGCTCGTGACCGTGGTCGATGCCTCGTCCGCCAGCTGAACCCGGAAGCGGTCATTGAACACACCGCTGTGCCAGTTGCGGTGATCGGGGCTGAGCACCAGAGGAAAATCGGCGGCCTTCGGGCTGTAGCCACGGACGGTCCCGAACACGGCAGCGAACAGGTAGCGACCCAGATCCGATGCCATGTGCCCGCGCGTCTCGTGCTGGGCGATCGCGCGAAGTTCCGGTCGCTCGATCCACTGCAGCAACTCATCGTTCGAAGTGCCGTAGCCGTCTGGCAACCGTGACGCGGCCCGAACGATAGGCGGATTTTCCTTCACTCGCTCCGAAACGGTCAGGAACGCTTCACGGATCGCACGTTTCTCCTTCCCCTTGGAGATACCGGCCAGCAGCTTCGCAGCGTCGAGGACTTCTCTTCGCCAGGCAGCCGCGTCGTCGCGCCCGCGGCTGATACCGCTTCGCAAGGCGGGCATCGTCTCGATGACATCGCGGACGGTCCGCGCCATCCCGGATACAGCGATCTCCGCATCGGCGGCCCGTCCTGCGAGGTCCGAACGGATCCCGACTATGATCACCCTGTGGCGACGCTGCGGAACGCCAAACGCCTCGGCGCGCACGATGAAATCCGAAGGCTGTGCCGCCTCCTGCAGGCTGGCCTTGCCATCCTCGACCCGGACGGCACGAAGTTCGTAGTGATGGGCATGGCCCGTGCCGAGCGAGGACAGATCCTCCATCAGCATCTCGAAGACAAGTCGGCTCTCGACGGTGGACGAAAGCATGCCCTTCACGTTTTCCATCACGAAGGCGGCCGGGCGAAGCTTGTCGAGGACCCGGATGTACTCGCGAAAGAGGTAGTGCCGCGCATCCTCTTCCGGGACGTAACCGACCTTGCCTCTGGAGCGAACGCGTCCCACCAGGGAATAGGCCTGACAGGGCGGGCCGCCGATCACGATCGTGTCGTCGTACTTTGCTTTCAGCGTCGCGATGGCGCCATCTATGGCGGTCGCCGCAGCCCCGGTGCCGAGCTCGAGCGCGCGGGCTTCGTCGATGGCATGCTGCCACGCTTCGGTATCGACGGCTGACCAGTCCGGTTCGGATGCCAGCCCGGCATGGAAATCGATGAACTCTTTCGGCAAGACGCCATGACGTGCACGATACTCGCGCAGAAAGGCACGCAGCGTCAGGGTCCGATGGGCCGACGCTTCCTTCTCGACCGAAATGCCGATCCGGAACGGCGCATGGCCGTCCTCGACGAGGGAAGCAAACCCCTCGCCAAGTCCGCCCGGGCCGGCAAACAGATCGACAATGCCGAAAGTGGAAGGCAAATCAGGCTCCTGACGAATTTGATTCAGCCGGTGTATACCAGGTTCAGGGACGAAAACCAGGACGGATGTGACCGATATCGTGGACCAGCAGACCCGTTCCCGGATGATGTCGGGGATCAGGGGAAAGAACACCAAGCCCGAGCTGGCTCTCAGGCGGGCACTGCACGCGCGCGGTTTTCGTTTCCGGCTTCATTCCGGCAAGGTTCACGGCCGACCGGACCTTGTCCTTTCGAAGTACCGCGCCGTGGTCTTCGTGCACGGCTGCTTCTGGCACCGACACGAGGGGTGCTGCTACGCGACCGTACCGGCAACCCGGCCGGAGTTCTGGCGGGCGAAGTTCGATGCGAACACCGCTCGAGACAGCGCCGTTCGCACAAGACTCCTCGAAGACGGGTGGCGCGTGGCGACGGTATGGGAGTGCGCCCTGCGGAAGCCGGAACAGGTGGAAGCCTCTACGGAAAGCCTGTCGATCTGGCTGCGAACAGAAGAACTTCAGATCGAGATTGGCGACGACAACGCACGTCGATCCTGAGCGGAAGGTCCGTTTTCCTTCCGCGCCATGAAACCAGCACCTTGGTGATCGAGCGACGTTGCTGACCGAGCTGCGCTATCCGCAGGCCCGCGCCTGGTTGCGCATGACAGCGTAGTCGCTCAACATCTCGGCGAGCGCAGATCCCTGTGGCAGCAGGGCCAGCTCCTCGGCCGCCCGCGCCTGGAACTCCCTGCCATACTCGACCACGGGCGGGCATGTCGCCAGCTTCCCGTTCTCAGAACGAACCGTCGCGCAGCCGCTGAGCAAGCTCGTTACGATCGCGAGGGCGGCGAGCCGCCGCTTCCAGCCCCACTTTTGGCAAATGTTCGATTTCTGTTCCATTTCATCGGATGCCACTGACGTCGAAGTGTTCAGCCTACAGCGCCGAAAGCCACTTAGTTTCAGAGCCTTGCAAGAAGTTCACCAAATCCGCGCAGTCATCAGGTCCGGAGAATATCGGCCCTAAGAGAACGCTTCCGGGCCATCGCGCACCGGGGCCAGTGCTCAGCCCCTCGCGCATAACCCTCGAAAACAACGAGAAAATCCGGCCGCAGCCGGATCGGGAGAACGCTTTCGCAAGGGCAAGTGGCGGAGACGGAGGGATTCGAACCCTCGAGACCCTTTTGGGGGTCTGCTCATTTAGCAAACGAGTGCCTTCAGCCTCTCGGCCACGTCTCCACGTCGAATCCTGAACGGTGAACCGCCAGCCTTCGAGTTCGCCGTTTCTATCATCGGAGTCGGGGAGACGCAATCCATGCTGTCGCGATTCTTCATTCCGCGTGCGCATATATGTTCGTTCGGAAACGCGAGCGATGCCCTTGGTGCGCATATCCGGCTTATCGGCGTTGCCAAGGTTATTTGAAGCAAGTTGCTAGTTTAGAACGGGCTCTCGGCGGCCAACGTCGCCGCGCCGGCTGAGGTGTGAATGTGCTGGTGCCGGAGGTTGTATGGCCGCCGCACAAGAGCAGGAAATGCGCGATGTAGCGCTACTGGTCAACCGGCTTATGGTAAGCATGCTGATGACCGACGAGGCCACGCTTTACTGCAAGATCGGCATGAGTGACCACTTCACGGTGGAGCACGGCAAGAACGAATACGTTCGCGGCTCCGTTCACGTGAACACGCTGGAAGGAACCCAGGCTGTGAGTCGGTGGCTGTCGGCTTTCTCGCGCGCCCCTTCCCAGACATGGCGGGTGACGAGGCGGGTCGCGTTTGCGCTCGATGTGCAGGAGGCGGTTTTGCGACAGGGTCGAGGCGTCGAACAGCGGATCGGTGAGCTTCAGCCCCAAAACCAGCGATAGGCGACATTCACCTCGATGTCGCGCACGATTTGGCGCTTCGAGCGGACCGCGAACAGTAGCCGATGAACATAGCCTTGAACATCACGACGGGATCGAGCGCGGGGCGTCCGTTGTCGGCGCAGTAGAGGCCAGCAACCCGGTCGCGGATGAAGGAGAACTCGACCGCCGCTTCCATCTTGCGCAGAGGTGGTCCTACGGGGCGAGGCCTTTGATGCCCACCATCTCAAGCGCGGTCTGTTGCGGAATCGGCTTCTTCAGCATGACCCAATGAATCAAAAAGCTCCCGCCAAGGCGAGAGCTTTGTCAGCAGTCTGAAGGCCGGGTTGCCCGGCCTTCAGAGATGTTCGGAAGGGGTCGTAGAAGCGACTAGTACGTGACCTTCGCGGTCGCGACGAATGCTGAACCCGCCTGGAAGACGTCTACGCCTGCCGGAGCTTCGTTTTCTTCGAGCGTCGTGTTCCAGTAACGCAGGTCGAGCGAGAACGCCTTGTAGGCCGCCGTCACGCCGACATTGCCGTAGGTGTAGTCGTTCAGCTTCGAAGTCGGCGTGGCATAGTCCTCCTCGAACATCTGATGACCGAGCGTGCCGCTCAGTGTGAAGCCGACGTCGGAATAGGTGTAGATCGGCTTCGACAGCGTGCCTTCGATGGCGAGCGCGCCGCCGAGTTCGCCCGTATAGTCAGGCGAATAGAAGAACGTCAGGCCGCCGGTGATGTCGCTGAACAGCGTCTTGCTTGCACCAGCCTTGAATTCCACGAAGTTGAGTTCGGGGCCAGCCTCCTGGTTCGGATAGTTGTAGGAAATGATGCCGAAGTCGAAGGTGATACCGTTCCACACCGGCTTGATGCCGCCATAGACGTCGATTTCAAGATGCGTGTCGACCTGATTCGCCGGAGCAGAAGAAGGCGAGTCGAAGTTCACGCCCGACAGCGCCGTGCCGACATAGAAGATGCCGTAGGAAGCGTCAGCGCCGCCCTGAAGCGTGCCGTCGCGGCGGGTCTGCGAGATGCCGCGGAAGATGTAGTCGCTCGTGCCGCCGGCCCAGACCGACCACGTGAACGGGTTGACCTCCATCGGGCCATCCTTCAGGCCGCCGCTGTACAGGTCGGCCGACATCGCCGTCGTGGAAGAAAGAGCAAGCGCCGCGCCAGCCAGCAAGCCCGCCCCAATTTTCGAAACACCCCCAAGTGCCACTTGTATATACTCCGTCTTGAATTGCCCATATGCACCCAAGTGAACTATCGCGCGGCAACGGAGCAGCCGCAACGGCGGCATGCTGATTCCTTGCCTGAAGCTTGTCGAGAGTTGCATTTGTGTGACGATGCATCGGTTTTCACCAGATAACCCGGTGCTGCGCGGAGCGGGTGCCTAAATTATGTGCATGGAAGTTTGATTCAGATCGGGGCAAAGCTGCGAAAATGGCTATCTAATCCGCATTCGCAGGCGCCACCGCATGATCGCTAGAGCCGGATCCGATCAGGTTGACGCAACCTGATCGGTGAATCCGTCTCTAAACTTCGAAGAAGAGCCCGTTCCGATCTGATTGCGATTCAATCAGATCGGAACGGGCTGTAGAGAAAGATGGACACCGATGACCGACTGGATCGGCCGATTTCCCGCCCTCGATGACCTTCCGCCAACCCTGCGCGCGCGGCTTGTGAACGAAAGTCGGCTCGCGGCGCTGCCCGAGGGCACACGCATTTTCGGACCCGGCCAGGCGCCATCCAACTTCCTCATTCTGTTGAGCGGCAGCGTCCGCGTTCAGCAGGTTTCGGAAAACGGGCGCGAAATCGTGCTCTACCGCATTGCGGCGGGCGAAAGCTGCGCGCTTACGACGGCCTGCATTCTCGGCTACGAGGATTACCGCGCGGAGGCCATCGCCGAGACGGCGGTCGAAGCCGTTGCCACGCCGCGCGCGACGTTCGAGGATCTCATCGCCCAGTCGCCTCCATTCCGGCGGTTTGTGTTCAAGACCTTCAGCGACCGCATTACCGACCTGTTTCGCATCATCGACGAAATCGCCTTTTCGCGCGTGGATATCAGGCTCGCGCAGAAGCTCGCGCAGCTTCGGAATGCAAATGGCGATGTCGAGGCGACGCATCACCAACTCGCGACCGAACTCGGCACGGCGCGCGAGGTCGTGAGCAGGCAATTGCAGGAATTCCAGCGGCGAGGCTGGGTGAAGATCGGGCGCGGTCTGGTTTCCGTCCCGGCCGACAGCGCGCTCTTCGATTTCGCCCGCTCGAACGATCACAGTTCTGTGACTTAGTCACAGACAGCGGGCTATTCGGCGCCCACCTTCTCTTTAATCGGTTCCATTCGAGAAGGAGGGTCGCTTGATGAACGCGACTGTTGAAGACATCGGAGGCGACGTATCGCGCCGCGATTTTCTCTATCTCGCCACCGGCGCATTTGCAGCGATCGGGGCAGCCGGGGCGCTTTGGCCGCTGGTCGACCAGATGAACCCCGATGCGTCCGCCCTGTCTCTGGCGACGATTGAGATCGATATCACGCCCGTGCAGACGGGGCAGGCAGTCACCGTTCTCTGGCGCGGCATGCCGATTTTCGTCCGCAATCTCACCGCCGAGGAAGTCGAAAAGGGCAAGGCTGCCGATGTCTCCGACCTGAAGGACCCCGTCGCGCGGCTTCTGGGTTCGACGGCCGAGCTTCCTGCGACGGCAGCAAACATCACCAAGGCCGGGAAGGACAACTGGCTCGTCGCGGTCGGCATCTGTACCCATCTCGGCTGCGTGCCGAAGGGCCAGAACCCCGGCGACCCGCGCGGTCCCTTCGGCGGCTATTTCTGCGTCTGCCACGGCTCGGTCTACGATACGCTCGGCCGCGTCAGAAGCGGTCCCGCGCCGCGCAACCTCGACATTCCGCCCTACGAGTTTATCGGCGAGACCAAGATCAAACTCGGGTGATGCAGAGTGTTCGGGCGAAGTGAAATGACGCATTCGATAAGAATGACGAAAAGTTCCGCTCAAGTGACTAAGTCACAGACCCGCCGACAGGGAACGCATAGCCTGCCGTTCATCAGATAACATCTAGGAAATGTGGAGGATTACATGACAAGCAATGTCGGCGGACTCGACCGTATCCTGCGGATCGTCGTGGGCCTGGGTCTCATCGCGTTGGTCTTCGTCGGACCGCAGACACCGTGGGGCTGGCTCGGCGTCATTCCGCTCGCTTCCGCACTTATCGGCTTCTGCCCCGCTTATCGTCTGCTGGGCATCCGTACATAAGAATCACTCCTCGTCACGCAGAGGGTCGTGTCGATTTACGACACGACGCCTCTGACTGCTGACAAAGCTCCCGCCAAGGCGACAGCTTTGTCAGTCAGAAGGCCGCTACGACAGCGCAGAATGGGTGCTTGAACTAAAAGCGTGTCAACTCCCACGCGCGGCGCGGAGCCGCTCCGCGATGTCGGTGCAGAGCGCGGCGAGCCGGGGCTCCGCGAGCGCCGCACGCGCGGCCACGAGGTTGGCCTCGGACCGAAGGATCAGCCCGTCGCTCAGGATGCGCAGCCCGTTCGCGCGGAGCGTCGCGCCCGTGCTCGTGATGTCGACGATGCCTTCCGCCATGCCGGCGGCGGGCGCCCCCTCGGTCGCGCCGAGGCTCTCCACCGTGCGATAGTGAACGACGCCCTTGTCGGTGAAGAAGCGGCGCGTCAGCATGGGATATTTCGTGGCGATGCGAAGCCGCCTGCCGTGCTCGGCCGTGAACAGCGCGCCCGCCTCTTCGAGGTCGGCCATGGTCTCCACGTCGAGCCAGCAATCCGGCACCGCAACGACGACATCGGCATGGCCGAAGCCGAATTTCACCAGCAGGTCCACGCGCTCGTCGGCATCGGGGATCTGCTCGCGCACGAGGTCTTCGCCCGTGACGCCGAGATGCACGCGCCCGCTTTGCAGGTGCCGCGCGATCTCGCCCGCCGAAAGAAATTCCACCGCGACATCCGGCACGCCCGCCATCGCGCCTTTGTAGCCTCGCGCGTCGCCCGTCTTCTCGATGGCGATGCCGCCCGCGCGAAACAGGTCGAGCGTGTCTTCCATCAGCCGCCCCTTGGACGGCACGCCGACGATGAGCTTGTCCATGCGCTATCTCCCCGACGCCGCGACGAGCAGCCGCTCGGTGTGGATGGCCGCGCCCACGGCGGGCAGGTCGCGCGCGCCGCCCGAGAGCGCAGCGATGAGGCCGTCGTAACGCCCGCCGCCCGCGATTTGCCGGTCCACGCCCGCCGCGTCGATGCGGAACACCATGCCGGTGTAATATTCGAAATGCCGCCCGAAATCTGCCTCGAAGATCACCGGGGCACAGCCCGCGAGTTTCTTGATGCCGTCGAGCAGCGCGCGCGCATCGTCCATCACCGGGCCGAGGTCGAGCGAGGCGTCGGCGGCGAGGGAGGCGATGCGGTCGAGCGCCGTATCCACGTCGCCGCGCGTGTCGAGATAGTCGCGCGTGAGCCGCACGGTTTCGGCGGAAAGCGGCGCTTCCTGTACGTCCGCGGCGCGATCTTGCAGCCGCCTCACGATTTCCGACGGGCGACGAAGACCGATGAACGGCACACCTTGCGCGTCGAGATGGGCGAGCAAGCCGTCTTCGTCGAGCGCCGTTTCCGGCAGCGCGGGAGCGCGGTCCGCCTGCGAGCGCGAGAGGATGTCGAGTTCCTCCGCGAAGGCTTGCCGCCGGAAGGCGCGGGCGAGGCGGTCGCGCCAGCGCTGCGGCATGTCGAGCGCGTTGAGCAGCGCGCGGACGAGGCCGATATGCCCGACGCGGATGGTGAAATCGAGAACGCCGCAGGATCGCACGACATCGAGCGTCAGCGCCATCACTTCGAGGTCGGCGTCGATGCCGCGCGCGCCGTAATATTCGATGCCGGCTTGGCGAAATTCGCGCGTGCGCAGCCGCTCGGGCTTCGCCTGAATGCGGAAGGCGGGGCCGTTGTAGCAGAACTTCGAAATGCCATCGGCGCCGCCGCGCTCAAGGAACACGCGCGCCACGGGGAGCGTGAGGTCGGGGCGAAGGCAAAGCTCGACGCCGCTCGGATCGCTGAAGATGTAGGTGCGCGCGCGCAGCCGCTCGCCGATGCGGTCCAGAAACAGGCTCGCGGGCTGGATGAAGGCCGGGGCCACGCGCTCGTACCCCTTCGCCGCGAACAGCGTCATGATGGACGCAGCCTGCGCTTCGAGCGCCTCGAATTCCCTTGCGCCTTCCGCCGTCACGCCTTGGCCTGCTGTTCGAGAAGTTTCTGCACGGCGGCGACGAGATCGCCCTCGCTCACGGAAAATTGCGCCGGGCGCGCTTCTTTCCATTCGGAATGATCGGAGATTTCGCCGGAAAGCCGCGCGCCTTCGAGCAGATCCTTGATCGTGACCTCGCCTTTGGCGCGCTCGTCCTCCCCCAGAATGATGACGCAGGGGCTGCCGCGCTTGTCGGCGTATTTCATCTGCGCCTTCATGCCCGCATCGCCGACATACATCTCCGCGCGGATGCCAGCGTCGCGGAGCTGTTTCGCCATGCGCTGGTAGTCGCCGACGCGCGCCTTGTCCATGACGAGCACGACGACAGGTCCGGCCGCCTTCGCAGCGCCGATCTTGCCGAGATGCGACAGCGCCGCATAAAGCCGCGACACGCCGATGGAAAAGCCGGTGGCGGGTACGGGCTGCGAGCGGAAGCGCGACACGAGGCCGTCATAGCGTCCGCCGCCGCCGACCGAGCCGAAGCGCACGGTCTGGCCGCTCTCGTCGGTCGCGGGGAAGGTCAGCTCCGCCTCGAAGACGGGGCCGGTGTAATATTCGAGGCCGCGCACCACGGTTGGGTCGAAACGGATGCGCTTTGATCCGTAGCCGCTGATGGCTGAAAGTTGGAAAATCTTTTCGAGTTCATAGACAGCCGCCTCACCGACCTTAGATGATTGCAAGAAGGGGGAAAGGCTAGCTAATGTAGCAATATTTGAGTAAGTCCAACCACAATCATTAATATATTCGTCACCGGATACAATATACGGATGTGCATCATTTAAATCATAAAACTTAATTTCAGCAGCAAACAGAAAGTCGCATAGTATTTTTATTTGCGTTTCGTCAAGGCCAGCACCCTTCGTGAAGTCTCCACTTTCATCTATCCGGCCAGTACCGAGTAATTTTTTGATTTCAGACAACGGAAACTTATCCGCCTTATCTATTGTACGCAGCACAGCGAGACGGCGCGCCGTGTTCTGAGGCCCGCCGAGGCCAATCCCTTCCATCACGCCGTCGAGGATCTTGCGGCTCGAGACCTTGATGACGTAAGACCCGCGCGGAATGCGAAGCGCTTCCAGCGTATCCGCCGCGAGCATGCACATCTCGGCGTCGGCGGCGGGGTTGGCCGTGCCGACCGTATCCGCGTCGAATTGCATGAATTGCCGGAAGCGCCCCGGTCCGGGCTTCTCGTTGCGGTAGACATAGCCCGTCTGGTAGCGGCGGAACGGCTTCGGCGTGGCATCGAAATTCTGCGCGACATAGCGCGCGAGCGGCGCGGTGAGGTCGTAGCGCATCGACACCCATTGCTCGTCCTCGTCCTGGAACGAGAACACGCCCTCGTTCGGGCGGTCGGTGTCGGGCAGGAACTTGCCGAGCGCGTCCGTATATTCGAACGCGGGCGTGTCGAGCGGCTCGAAGCCGTAGCGCTCATACACCTCGCTGATAGTGTCGAGCATGTGCTTCAGCGCGCGCAGTTCCTGCGCTTCGACGTCGCGCATGCCTTTCGGCAGTCGCGCCTTGACCTGGGATTTCGATGGCTTCTTGTCGCTCATGCGGAAAGGAATGAAGCCGACCGCGAGCGAGCGCAAGACTTTTGTGCTGATTGAGGCGACGCGCGGCGACCAAAGACGACGTGGTGGATGGGGCGCGGAGCAACAAAGATTGGCTTGGAAAGGAGGGATGAGGCTATGGCCTGAGCGGCAGGTTCATGCCCTGCCGCCTTGGCCCGTTTCGGAGGCGCTACGCCCGGAGGGCGACGTCCTGCCCGGATTTGAGCTTTTCGATCTTCTCCTTGAGAAGGAGCTTACGGCGCTTTAGTTCGGAAACTTTCAACCCATCGACGAGAGGGCGAGCCATTTCAAGCTCGATCTGCCGCTGAATGGTCTGATGCTTCTCTTTGAGTTCGTCGATATGCGCAATAAGGCTCATTTCCGGCCTCCACTTTTGTTTAACCCTCCTATCGCAACTCCAATTTGTGGCGAAAAGATGACAAAATTACGAGCCAAATATGTCGCGGTTGCGAAGTCGCTGACGCGCAACCGGAAATCCTTTGCAAATTAGCGGCATATCTTAACAAAACCCTTTAAACCTCTGCAAAATCTCATGAGAATCTTTCCATTCCGTGTTACACGTACGGGATCGTGGAGATTGCGCTTTTTCGGAAATTCGGGATTCGTGCTATGATGAAATTCGTCAGCGATTTTTCGGGGCCGAGTATTTTTGGCGTCATCCCCGGGGGGTTCATGAACACTTCGGAAGACGGGGGCGTGCGCCAGAAGCTCGCCCAGCTCAGACAGGAACACCGCGATCTCGACGATGCGATCAAGGCGCTGGAGGGGGCTCCGGATCGCGATCAGCTGCGTCTTACCCGTCTCAAGAAGCGCAAGCTCTTTCTCAAGGACAAGATTGCGCAGTTCGAGGATCAGCTTCTCCCCGACATCATCGCCTGATTTGCAACTTCCATTGTGATTGTCCGTCGTCCGAGAAAAGCGGAGCGCGCTCCGGGGTTTGAGCACCAGCTCGCCGCAAAATCGGTTCCACCTTACCGATCATGCTTTCAGGCAGCGGCGGCTTTCACTGTCTCTGCGAGCTTCTTGAGAGTGAAGGGCTTCGGAAGGAAGATGAAATTCTCGTCGGCGCCAAGGTTCTTGCGGAACGCCTCTTCGGCGTAGCCTGACATGAAGACAATGCGAATGTCGGGATTGCGCTGACGCAGGTGGCGCAACAGGGTGGGGCCGTCCATCTCCGGCATCACCACGTCGCTCACCACGAGATCGACCTGCCCCTCATGCCTGTCCATGATTTCCAGAGCCTCGACGCCGCTCGCGGCTTCCAGCACGGTATAGCCGCGCGTGGCCAACGCGCGAGAGGCGAAGGAGCGCACGGCGTCTTCGTCCTCGACCAGCAAAACGGTTGCCTTGCCGGTGAGATCGACGGTCTGTTCCGGCGCCTCGGTGCGGGTTTCGAGCGTCTTCAGATCCAGTTCGGTTTCGACATAGCGCGGCAGGAAAATCCGAAACGACGACCCTTTTCCAATCTCGCTGTCGACGAGAATTGTGCCGCCCGTCTGCTTCACGATGCCGTAAACGGTCGACAATCCGAGGCCAGTCCCCTTGCCGACCTCTTTCGTCGAGAAGAAGGGGTCGAAAATCTTCTCCAGAATCTCCGGCTTGATGCCGGTGCCGGTATCCCGCACCTCCACCGTGACATACTCCCCACGCTCGACGCCGCGATCCTTGAGGAGAAGGGACTCGCGTTCACTCACATTGGCAGTGGAGATTGTGATATCGCCGCCGTCCGGCATCGCATCCCGCGCGTTCACCGCTAGGTTCATGATGACCTGGAAAAGCTGCCCCTCATCGGCCTTCACGAACCACAGGTCGCGACCGTGCTGCACCTTGGCCTTGACCTTTTCGCCGAGCGTTCGCCCCATCGTCGCCTGGAATTCCTCGATGACGTCGGTCAGTCGAAGCATCGCCGGGCGCAATGTCTGGCGACGCGAATAGGCGAGGATCTGCTTGACGAGTTCAGCCGCGCGGGTCGCATTGTTCTTGATGTTCATCAAGTCCTTGAACGCGGGGTCGGACGCGCGGAAGCGACGCAGAAGCAAGTCGGAAAAGCCTATGATGGCCGTCAGCAGATTGTTGAAATCATGCGCGATGCCGCCCGCAAGCTCACCCACGGCCTGAAGCTTCTGTCCTTGGGCGGCTTTTTCGTCGGTGAGCGCGCTGGCTACGGGTTCCGCGGCGGTAACGACAAGGTGGTTTCCATCCGCCGCCGGAAACATCACAAGCCGGATACGGCGGTTTATCGCGTCCTTTGGGGCGGCGTGAAGCTCGACCGGGGCGGGGTTCGCATCCGGCGCGGAGAGCAATGCGCCGATCTTTTCCTTCACCGTCTGCGCGGAGGATTCGGCCAGGAGCGAGGCCAGCGTCTTGCCATGAATGTCGATCTGCGATCCGTCCACGTTTTCGGCACCGAACATCTGACGGAAAGCGTCGTTGGCGCCGACGATGACACCTTTCGTGCTCAGGATTGCCATCGCTTCGGGGGCACAGGCGACAATCGTCTCGAAGGCCTCGTCGAGTCGTCCGGCTGCGGCGTCTGTCGGCGTCACGAGCCATACGCCGCCGCCATTGAGTGTGTCGGCCAGATGCAGCGAGGCCTGCCGGGTGAAACCCGTGGCGCTCACCACCTGAATCTGGATATTGCCACCGGCCTTCGCGATGACGTCACGAAGTCTCGCCCGGGTGAGCGGATTGCCGCGCCGCGTTCTGAAAAGCGACCAGGCCTCCCGGCCGATGGGCGAACCTCCCGCCAGTTTCTCGAACGCCTTGTTTGCGCTTTGCACGCTGAGATCCTTGCTGACCGTCAGCGCGGCAACCGGGAGCCTTTCGAGCAGATCGGGGGCGCGACGCTCGCCCGAGGCATCCTTCCGGAAATGCTCGATATGCCAGAGAAGAAGCTGCGCGCGGCTCCCTTGTTCGCCCAGGGGAGCTATCCCGAGCACCGCAGTTTCACCGCCCGCCACATTCGAAATAAGGATGGTCTCGGTGTGCTTTCTGCCCTCGCGTCCGGCGGTAAGGAGGCGGAAAACGGCAGCCGCCGTTTCGCGGTCTCGGTCGCCGAGCCGGGAGAGATTGTGATCGACGCCAAGCCCCCCGACGATGGCCATGAAGCTGTCGCTACAGCCTTGGATCACGCCCTTCCTGTTGGTGACGGCAATTGCGCCGGGAAGCGCCCGCAGAATATCGTGGGCTGCGTCGCCGGTCGTTACCTCGGAGGGCTTGAACTGTATCTGGCCGGTCGCGAACAGAACCCCGGCGGCGGCCCCGACGAACGCGAGAAGGGCAAGAGCCGCCTCACCCAGGCCCGCGAGAGACAGTGTCACGGCGGCGGCGGCGCCTGTGCCGACAGCTACGCTGCCCCAATGGGGAGTTTTCTGCGCCAAAGCCATCGACCGAGTTCTCATTCCGTCACCTCATCACCGGGCCCACCATGGAATGATTCGGCTTGCCTCAAGGCTCACACATGGAGCGTCACCGTCGCGCGCGAAGCGTTAAGAAAATCTTACCATGGATTGCGCCTCTAGCGGAGGCACTCCCGCGCTGACGCTTGCGAGGCAAACGCGTATTAGCTCGCCTCGCGGAACCGCTCCGCCGCCTGCAAATCCACGCTGACGAGCTGGCTGATGCCCTTCTCCTGCATGGTGACGCCGTAGAGCCGGTTCATGCGCGCCATGGTCATCGGGTGATGGGTGATCACGAGGAAGCGCGTCTCGGTGGAACGCGCCATCTCCTCCATCATGGTGCAGAACCGGTCGACGTTGGCGTCGTCGAGCGGCGCGTCCACCTCGTCGAGCACGCAGATCGGCGACGGGTTCGTGAGGAACACCGCGAAGATCAGCGCGAGCGCGGTCAGCGCCTTCTCGCCGCCAGAGAGCAGCGTGAGAACCTGCGGCTTCTTGCCGGGCGGGCGGCAGAAGATCTCAAGGCCGCTTTCCAGCGGATCGTCGCTTTCGATGAGCTGAAGCTCCGCCGCGCCGCCGCCGAACAACACCTGAAACAACCGCTCGAAATGCGCCTGCACGGTTTCGAAGGCTTCGAGCAGGCGCTTGCGGCCCTCCTTGTTGAGGCTCGCGATGCCCGTGCGCAGCTTGCCGATGGCTTCCTGAAGGTCGGAGCGCTCCTTCTCCATGCCGTCGAACTCGCCGCCGAGCGCCGCAGCCTCTTCTTCCGCGCGCAGGTTCACACCGCCGAGACGCTCGCGCTCCGCCTTGAGCTTCACGATCTGCTGTTCGATCTCCTGCGGCGGGGGCAGGGGCGCCCCGTCCTCAAGGCCAACCGCGCTCAAAATCTCGGGCGGCTGACATTCGAACGTGTCGCGGATCGCGTTGGCATATTCGGCGCGGCGCTCGCGAGCGGCCTCAAGGCGCGCTTCGATGCGGGCGCGCGTTTCGCGCGCGGAGGATAGACCCGACTGCGCGTCGCGAAGTGCGCGGTCGGCGTCGCGAAG
Organism: Rhodomicrobium sp. Az07; assembly: GCF_018619475.1. GTDB lineage: Bacteria > Pseudomonadota > Alphaproteobacteria > Rhizobiales > Rhodomicrobiaceae > Rhodomicrobium. Next base: position 15,416 of record NZ_JAHFZG010000020.1, on the reverse strand, counting down.
GCTGTTCGTGGCGGCCGCGAGTTGATCCGCTGCGGCCTTGCGGGCGGTTTCGGCCTGCCCGATCTCGGTGAGAATCTTGTTGCGCCGGTCCGCAATCTTCGCCGGAAGCTCCTCGGCCTCGGCAAGTTCCGCCCGGATGCCATCGAGCCGTTCGGTGAGGCTGTCGATCTGCGCGTTTGCGCTCTTGGTGCGCTGGAGCCAGCGAAGCCGCTCCTCGCCGATCTGCTTGAGGCGGAAGGCGCGGGCGCGGATGTCGCGGTCGATGCCGTCGAGCGCGGCCTTGGCTTGTGTGTAAACGTCGCGCGCAGCGGCGGCGCGCTCCTTGAGCCGCGCCAACTCGGCTTCGGCCTGATCGACGGGCCGCGCCTCCTCAAGCGCGGCCTGCGCCTCCTCTCGCGCGGCTTCGGCCTCTTCGCGGGCATAGGCTGCGCGCTCGCGGGCCTCCTCGATATTGCGAAGCTTGTTCGCCTCTTCCATCGCGGCGCGCTCGGCCTGCGAGAAGGTCGCGCGCTTCTGCGCCAGTTGCGCCTGCGATGCGCGGACGGCCTCGCGAAGTCGCTTTTCGGCTGCCTGAGCCTCGGTGGCGGCATTCTGCGCGGCGAGCCGGTCGGCTTCCGCGCGATCGGCGGCTTCGCGCACCTCGTCGAGCTGCACTTCGAGCCCCGCGAGGCGGTTTCTCTCGGCGAGCCGCCGCGCGGCGGCGGACGGCGCATTGGCGGCCGACACGAACCCGTCCCAGCGCCAGAGATCGCCCTCGCGTGTCACGAGACGCTGGCCGACGGCGAGGCTCGCCTTCAGTCGCTCGCCATCCTCGCGGCTCGCCACGACGCCGATCTGTGCGAGGCGACGCGAAAGCTCCAGCGGCCCGCGCACGAAATTCGACAGCCGTTCCGCGCCATAAGGTAGCGCCGGATCGCCCCCCGCATCGCTGACAAGCGTCCAGCGCGTCGGCGATGTCTGATCGGCCGTCACGTCGAGGTCGTCGCCGAGCGCCGCGCCGAGCGCCACCTCATATCCCGGCGAAACAGAAATCTGGTCCACGATGGGCTTGAACCGGCCCGCGTCGGACGGCTTCAACAGCTTGATGAGCGTGGCCACCTCGGTTTCGAGGCTCCTCGCGCGAAGCCGCGCCGCGCCCGCCGCATCGCGTGTGTCCTTCTCGCGCAGCCGCGCAGCCGCGACGGCGTCTTCCGCTGCGACGATGTCGCCCTCGATGGCCTCGATCTGCGCTTCGAGCATGGCGACGTCTTCGCGCAAATCTTCCACCGGCGAGGCAGCCCCGGCCCGCGCGCGAAGCTCCGCCAACTGCCGCGAAAGCTCCGCCTCCTGCTGCGCGAAGCGGCCCGCGCGGCCGCCATGTTCGGCGATCTGCGCTTCGAGCTGGCGGCGCTCGGCGCGAAGCTCGGCCACCTTCGAAGTGAGCGCGTTGAGCGCCTCCTCCGCCTCGTTCAGCCCTTCCATCGCGTTTTCGGCGCGTGCCTCGGTCTCGGCGCGCGCCTCGGACCCGTCGCCAAGCGCGCGCAGGGCCTCCTCGTCGCGGTCGAATTTTTCGAGAAGCTCGCGCGCCTCCGCGATGGCGGCGTCCTCGCGCTCGGCGTCCGCCTGCACCTGCACGAGACGCGCGCGAAGCTCCGCCTCGCGCTCCTTCGCGCGGGCTTCCTCGCGGTCGAGCGTGTTGCGTTCCACCTCGATGCGATGCAGCACCGCCGCGCGCGTGGCTTCCTCGTCGCGCAAGGGCTGGAGCGCGTCCGCCGCCTCGGCCTGAAGCCGCAGGGCAGCCGCTTCAGCCTGCGTGAACTGTCCGACCGCGCGCAAGGCTTCGAGAAGCTGCGCCTCCTCGCTCTGAACAGCGGCGTTCGAAGCCGAATAATGCAGGTGATGCTGCATGGCTTCGAGCTTGCGAAGCTCGGTGGTCAATTCGCGATATTTCTGCGCCTGCCGCGCCTGTCGGCGCAAGCTCGCAAGCTGGTTGCCCAGTTGGCCGAGCACGTCTTTCAGGCGTTCGAGATTTGCCTCGGCGGCCTTCAGGCGAAGCTCGGCTTCATGGCGTCGCGTATAGAGGCCCGCGATGCCCGCCGCGTCTTCGAGGATGCGGCGGCGATCCTGCGGCTTCGCATTGATGAGCTGGCCGATGGTGCCTTGCTGAACCATGGCCTGGCTGCGGGCGCCGGTCGCTGCGTCTGCGAACAGGATCTGCACGTCCTTCGCGCGCACTTCCTTGCCGTTGACCTTGTAGACGGACCCTGCCTCGCGCTGGATGCGGCGCGAGATTTCGAGCACGTCTGCGTCGTTGAAGGCGGCGGGCGCGGTGCGCTTCGTGTTGTCCACGGCAACCATGACCTCGGCCATGTTGCGGGCCGGGCGCTTGTCGGTGCCGGCGAAGATGACGTCGTCCATCGCGGATGCGCGCATGGTCTTGTAGGACGTTTCGCCCATCACCCAGCGCAACGCTTCGAGCAGGTTCGACTTGCCGCAACCGTTCGGCCCGACGACGCCCGTGAGGCCGGGGCCTATCAGAAGCTCGGTCGGCTCCACGAAGGATTTAAAGCCAAGAAGCCTTAGCCGTGTGATCTGCACAAGTCTCGCCCTTCCGTTTCACCGCCCGGTCACGCCCGCCAGACCGCGACGCGAGCGGATCGCGTCAGGCCGGATTGGCGGAGCGCTGGGGCTGCTGCGTCGCCGGTGCGGCGGGATTCGCCAGCGCAGCCTCGATAACCGGCTGCATTTCCTCGAACGACACGGCACCCGCCAATTTCTTGCCGTTCACGAAGAATGTCGGCGTTCCCGAAACGCCAAAGCCCCTGCCCCGCTGTTTTACCAGGACCAACGCATCATTAATGCTTTGATTCGTGAGGCAGTCGTCAAATTTGTCCCGCTTTATTCCTGTGAACTTCACAGCATTGTAAATGTCGTCGGGCTTAACCTCCCGCGCAGCCCATGTCTGTTGCGCCGAAAGAAGCTTCTCCACGACCTTGAAATAGTCCTTCTGCGGCAGGCAGCGGCTCAGAACAGCGGTCGAAGCGGCGGCCTTGCCGATCGGATAATCGCGCAGGACGAGCTTCACCTTGCCCTTGTCGATATATGCCTTCTTCAGCTTCGGCAGCGTCTCGGCGTGAAACTTCGCGCTGTTCGTGCAGGTCAGCGAAAGATATTCCACGACGGTTACGGGCGCGTTCGCCTTGCCGATCACCTGATCGCCGAGCGGACCGGGCTCCGCGAGATCGGCCGCCGAAATCTGCTTTTCGGATTTCGGCTTGTCCGCGTCCACCTTCACGGGTTCTTCCGCGCCAAGCGACAGAGACGGAAGCGCGGGCATGGATGGCATGTCGGGCAACGAAACGCCGCCGGTGCAGCCGGCCAGAAGAGCCGCGAAAGATGCCGCGCCCACAAGACGCGCCACGTTGGAAAATGTCATCGGTCCCACCCGTACAACCAGGGCGCGCCTCCCTCCGGCGCGCTGCGGCCTCTATACAAGAAAAACGCCGCTTTCGCGGCGCCGTTGTCGCTTATTGCGTGCTGAGATAGGGCTTCATCGCTTCGGCGAATGCCTCGATCGTTGCCGCGCCGTCGAGCTTCTTCCCGTTGATGAAGAACGTCGGCGTCCCGCGCACGCCTTGTTTCTCGCCAAGTTCGCGGACGGCGAGCACCTTCTTCTGAAGGTCTTCGTTTGAAAGGCACTTGTTGAATTCGGCGTCGTTCAGCCCCGCCTGCTTCGCGTAAAGCTTGAGCGGCGTCAGCGCGTCCTGCTTGAACGCCCAATCGTCCATCTTCCTGAACAAAAGATCGTTGAACGCGAAGTAGCGGCTGGTATCGAGGCAGCGCGCAAGCACCGAGCCCGCAAACGCGGCGTCGTTGAGCGGGAACTCGCGCTGGATATAGCGAGCCTTGCCGGTATCGATGAACTGCTTCTTGAGTTCCGGCAGGACATCCTTGTGGAAGGTCGCGCAGTGCGGGCAGGAGAGCGACGAATACTCGATGATCGTGACGGGCGCATCGGCCTTGCCGAGCGCCATGTCCGGAAGGGCAGGCTGCGCCGCCGCGTCCTGCGCCGCGGCAGGGGAAACGAGGCGACCGCCGGTCAGAGAAGATAAGCCCAGCACCAGGGCCAAAGCCGCCAATGGGGCGAAGACTGCCAATTTCAGTTTCGAAGACACGAGCGCTTTCTCCCAAATGCAAATCCGCGTTCGCGATGTTTTGGAGCGTAGAACGATAAAATTCAAGCGCGACATCGCATGAGGCTGGGAGATAGCGATCAGAGACCGCGCGCCTTTCGCCCTTCGGCCATGCGGGCGAGCGCGGCGGCGAGACGATCCTGCGGTTGCGGAATTGCGGCTTGAGGTTCGGGCGTCGCGGAGGGCGTGCCGCTTGTCGATGCGGACGCAACCGGAGCGGAGGCGCCCGGCGATGAGGGCGCGGGCCGGGTCGGCGCGCGGCGAACCGGCTTCGCCACGATCGGCCCTTGCACGATCCGCAGCGCACTGACCGCGCGGAAGCCGAGCATGCTGTTGATCCGTTCCACCAGTTGCGGCGCGATATATTGAACGTCGAGCGCCTTCGCCGGATCGACCTTGAGATGCAGCACCGACGGCGGCGTGCGTCCGTCGAAGCCCGGCTGCGGCGCGCCCTTCGTCAGGCGCTCGGGCTTGGTGTGCGCCGAAAGACCAGCGCCCGCGATAGCGGGCCACTCCGCTAGAAGCTCGGCCATGACCGTGCCGCCCCGCGCAAGCGTCTTGCCTGCGACCGGCGCGATGAACCGTCCGACCGAAACCGGACCTTTGTAGGGAACCGCCGACGCACTCGCGCCGCTGCTCTTGCCGTGTTGATTTAAGATCGCCATAGCTTGGGCGATGGCTGATTCGAGGCATGACATGAAGGCGCGAAACGCCGGGTGCTCCCGTTCGATGTGCGGCTGATGCAGAAGAGGCACAGTATGCGGCCCCCGTTCGCCGCCGAGAGCTTCCGGCACGCGCTGCTTGGCTGGTACGACATCGCGCGGCGCGATCTGCCATGGCGGGCGAAGCCGGGCGAGCGCGCGGATCCCTATCGCGTCTGGCTGTCGGAGATCATGCTTCAGCAGACGACCGTGAAGGCTGTCGTCCCCTATTTCGAGGCATTCACGCGGCGCTGGCCAACCGTCGATGCACTGGCAGCCGCCACACGCGACGAGGTGCTCGCGGCCTGGGCGGGGCTCGGCTACTACTCCCGGGCGCGGAACCTTCACGCCTGCGCGCAAGTGCTCGCCGGAGGTGGCTTTCCGGCCGACGAGGAGGGCCTTCGCGCGCTGCCGGGCGTCGGCGCGTACACATCGGCGGCGATTGCGGCCATCGCCTTCGACCGACCCGCCGCTGTGGTCGATGGAAACGTCGAACGCGTCCTCGCGCGGGTGTTCGCGGTCGAGACGCCGCTTCCCGCCGCGAAGCCGGAACTGCGCAAGCTCGCCGCAGGGTTGACGCCCGCGTCGCGCCCCGGCGACTACGCGCAAGCCATGATGGACCTCGGCGCGGGCATTTGCAGCCCGCGTTCTCCCTCGTGTCTGGTCTGTCCGGTCCGGACTTTCTGCGCCGCGACCGCGACGGGCGAGGCGGAGCGTTTTCCATTGCGCGCGGCGAAAGCGGCGAGGCCGACGCGGCGCGGCGAGGCTTTCGTGATCGTGCGCGGCGGCTGCATCCTGCTTCGGCGCCGCGGGGACAAGGGCCTGCTCGGCGGCATGATGGAAGTGCCTACGTCCGAATGGGTGGATGCCGCCCAAGCCGATGCATCCGTTTCAGGCGTCGGGGCGCCTGCCAGGGTGGCATGGCGGAAGGCGCGCATCGTTCAGCACACATTCACGCATTTTCATCTGGAGCTTCGCGTTTTCGCGGCCGACGCGGACGCCGATGCCTCGGCCGCAGCGGCCTTTTCGGGCGAGTGGGCGCCGCTCGACAAACTCGCGGCTTTCGCCCTGCCTGCAATCATGAAGAAGGCGGTTGCGTCGGGCCTCGAAGCGCTTGGCCTCTCGCCGCCGAGTCAAGGCGGTTCCCGGCGCTAAAGCTATGAACTGTGCTTGTACTTGATCGAGCAGCCATAGGGCCGCGTGACCGGCGTCGCCACCGGCTTGCCCGCCGCAAGCTCGTCGAGCGCCGCGCGCACGTAGTTTTTCGCGGCCTTGACGTCGGACGTCATCGCGGTGGGCTTGTCGTCGATGCCGCCCATATAGACGAGCGTGCCGTCGCCGTTCACGATGAACATGTGCGGCGTCGTGCGTGCATCGTAAGCGCGGCCGACTTTGCCTTGCGGGTCGAGAAGCACGGCGGCGGGCGCGGCTCCGCGCTTTTCACTGAGCGTGTTCGCCTCCGCGCCCGAGACGGCGCCCTGCTCGCCCGACGCGGACGAGATGACCGACAGCCAGACGATACCCTTCGCAGCCGCGTCCTTCTGGAGGGCCTGCATGTTTTTCGTCGAATAGTGCTTCTGCACGTAGGGGCAGCCGTCGTTCGTCCATTCGAGCACGACCGTCTTGCCGCGATAGTCGGAGAGCTTCACCGTCTTGCCGTTGGAGTCGGTGGCCGAGAAGTCCGGCGCGGGCTTGCCGACTTCCGGCGCGGCGGTCGCGGCGACGGTCATCGCAGCGCTTGCGAACAGCACGGCCAAAGGTTTCAGGAAAGACATCGTCAGGCTCCCTTGTTCGAGGATGGACCGGCGATTTTCGCCTTCGTTTTCGTCTCGTCGAGGACGAGACCGACAGTCAGAATCTGGGGCAGCACGCGCGGTTCCTGTCCGCCGCCGGGATAGAACAGGTAGAGCGGCACGCCCGCGCGGCCGAATTTCTGCAACAGGTCGGTAATTTCGGGGTTTCGGCTCGTCCAGTCGCCGACGAGATAGATGATGCCGCGCTTCGCGAAGGCATCGGCGACCGCGTCGGATTTCAGCGCCACGCGTTCATTCACCTTGCAGGTGATGCACCAGGCGGCGGTCAGGTTCACGAACACGGGCTTGCCGTCGGCGACGAGGCCATCGAGGCGCGCCTTGGTGAAGGTCTCGCCCGAAAGCGCCGCCTTCTCCGAAGTCGCCGCCATGTTGACGCTTCCCGCCGTTTCCGCGAGCGACAGCGACACCGCGAAGGCCGCGACACCGAGCACGGGCGCGACGAGCTTCGTCCGAAGCGGCGCGTAGGCCGTCTTGCCCGCAAGCCAGGCCGCGAAGCCGACGGCGACGAAGGCAAGCGCCGCCGCCATCACGCCGTCGCTGCCCGTCTGGATCGACAGCACCCACACGAGCCACGCGGCGGTGGCATAAAGCGGGAAGGCGAGCACCTGCTTCAGCGTTTCCATCCACGCGCCGGGCTTCGGCAGCACGCGCTGGAGGCCGGGGCTGAGGCTCAGGAGCACGACCGGCGCCGCGAAGCCGAGGCCGAGGCCGAGCATGACGGCGGCGAGAACCGCCGTCGGCTGCGTCAGCGCGTAGCCGATGGCCGCGCCCATGAACGGGGCCGTGCAGGGCGTCGCTGCAACGGCAGCGAGGACGCCCGTGAAAAAGTAGCCCGCATTGCCGGGCTTTCGCGCCAGCGCGTCGCCCGCGTTCATAAGGCCGCCGCCGAAAGACACGACGCCGGAGAGGCTCAAGCCCATGACGAAGAACAGGATCGCCAGCGCCAGCACGAAGGCGGGAGACTGGAACTGGAAGCCCCAGCCGAAAGCGGCGCTTCCTTCGCGCAGGACGGCGAGGAGCGCGGCCAACGCAGCGAAGCACACCAGCACGCCGCCGAGATAGGCGAACCCCTGCTGCACGTGGCCGCCTTCCGACTTCTTCGCGAAGCCGAGGGCCTTGATCGCGAGCACGGGAAAGACGCATGGCATGAGGTTCAGCATCGCGCCGCCGATGAAAGCGAAGAGTATGGCGAGGCCGACACTCGAAACGCCGCCGTCGTTCACGGCAGGCGTATCTGCGCGCGGCGCGGCGATGCCGCCACCGGACGCGCCGCCTTCGACAAGCTTCGCGGGAGCGCCGAGCGCCGCGCCGTCCGGCCCGCGCGTCGCCGCGATCACATAGCCCTTGCGCTCGCCGCCCTTGGTGAGCGCCAGAACCCCTTCGAGCTTGTCCGGCGTCTCTTTCGTTTCGCCCTGCTTCAGGTCGAGCGTGAGCCTGCCGCCGTCGAGCGCCATTTTCTGTGGCGCGGAGTTGGACACAGCACCCCAGTCGAGGGGGAAGAAGCGCGCGTCCGTCGCGCCGTCGAGGATGGACGCATCAGCGCTAACCGTCAGCCGAAGATCGCCCTTCGCGGCGTCGACGGAGTAGGCAGCCGTACCGGGCAGCGGCACCGGAACCTTTGCGCGCGCCGTCGCGATGGCCGCCGCGTGGTCCGATGGCGCTCCGCCGCCTGCCGCCGCGACGGGCAGCGTAAGCCGGACGTCGCTTTCTTCAGGAACGCAGACGTCCTTGCAGACGAGATAATTCACCTTCGCGGCAAGCGTCACGCTGTCGCCCGCCACATCCTTCGGCGCGGCGATGTCGACGAGAAGCAGGAGTTCGCCCCTGTGGCCATAATCGACGAGCGGTGGCGTGGGGATGATATCGGGAAGCGGCCACTGGATTGGCCCGGCCTCGAAGCCTTGCGGCAGCGACCATGCGATGGTCGTCGGCTCGCCGGAATCGCCCGGATTGAGCCAGTAGGTGTGCCATTCCGGCTCGATCCGCTCGCGCACGGCGACTGTGATCGTTTCGCCGGGCACAACGGCGGTGTTCCCGGCAAGAAGATCGACTTCGACGTGTTTTCTCGGAGCGGCTTCCGCCGACGCGCCACCTGCAAGAAGGATGCACGCCAGGAAAAGCCCGCGCACGGATTTCGATACCCAGTTTGTCATTCACACCCGCTTGCAGTCTGGAAGGCTCACATAATGAGTGGCCTAGCCGGTCAGATAGTCTTCCATAACACGCAAGATCAAGGGGCGCGACCTCGGAAGGCTTGGGCGGAGCGGCTGAAAGAGCGCGTGTTCACGCTTTTCTGAAGCCCGTTGACACCGCCTGTCGCTTCCTTTCGGAAACCCCGGAAAGCGCCTCAAATTCGCCCCAAAAGACCCCAAACCGTCTCTTGATCAGGCGGGGTAGGAATTTTTGTATCCGGTCGTGAACGGACACCTTGTCGTGGCGCCGGCCGGTCGCATCTGACCTGTTCTGGAAATCCTTTCGCGCAACGGCAGATTGCTTTCAGGAGTACGGAATGGACCGTCGCACGTGGCTCAAGCTCGCCGCATCCACAGCCGCCGCTGCTGCGTTCCCGATGCCGTCGTTCGCGCAGATCAACCTCTCGCCCGATAGCCCGGACTCCTATCCTTTTTCGGAGGAGCTGCTTGATGCCTTCGCGCGGCGCCGCGCCGACGAGCCGTTCAAGCCGCCGGAAAAGAAGGTGGACGAAGCGCTCACGAATCTGACCTACGAACAGTACAACCGGGCCATCGTCTACAAGGACGATCAGGCCATCTGGCGCAACGATAACGCGCCTTTCCGTCTCGAACCTTACCACACCGCGGGCGCGATCTTCGCGTTTCCGGTCGAGCTGTTTCAGGTGGAGGCCGGACGAGCCACCAAGATACCCTATGCGGCGGATGCTTTCGAGTTCAACCCGCCGGCGAAGGCGCCCGCAACGCCCGCGCAGTCCGATTTTGCCGGGTTCCATGCGCAGGCGCAGATCGACCGCCTTGGCGTGTTTCGCGACTTCCTGCGGTTCCTCGGCGCAACGAACTTCCGCGCCATCGCGAGCGGTCAGGTCTTCGGGGTGTCGGCGCGCGCGCTTGCGATCAACACCGGGCAGACGGGCGGCGAAGATTTCCCCTTGTTCCGCTCGTTCTGGATCGAGAGGCCGCGCCCGGTCGATCAGTCGCTCGTCGTGCATGGGCTGTTCGACAGCTTAAGCGCGGTCGGCCGCTACAAGTTCACCGTGACGCCCGGCTTCGACACGATCATCGACACCGAGGCCACGATTTACCCGCGCCGCCGCATTGCCTATGCGGGCATCGCGCCCATCGCGAGCCGCTTCTTCTTCGGCCCCTCCGCCGCGCCGAAACGCCGGGATTTCCGCCCGCGCGTGCATGATTCGGAGGCGCTGGCGATCCTCAACGGCGCAGGCGAGCAGATCTGGCGTCCGCTTCTCAATCCCGAGCGGCTGCAATTCTCGGTCTTCGTCGACAAGGGCCCGCGAGGTTTCGGCCTCATCCAGAAGGAGCGCTCGTTCGCAGCCTATCAAGATACGGACGCGCAGTTCGAAAAGCGCCCGTCGCTCTGGATCGAGCCGGTCGGAGACTGGGGCGAAGGCTCCATCGACCTGATCGAACTTCCCGCGCCGGAAGAAGTCAACGAGAACATCGTCTGCTTCTGGCGGCCGAAGGACGGGCTCGGCCCCGGCATCGGCCATCGCTACCGCTACCGCATGCACTGGTGCTGGACGCCGCCTGTCGAGAACCGGCGCGCGACCGTGACGCAGACGCGCATAGGCGACACGAAGTCGGGCGAGATCGCTTTCATCGTCGATTTCGCGAACACGGAGCGCTGCGAGGGCTGCAATCCGTCGACAATCGCCACGCAGGTCACGGCCTCGGTCGGCGAGGTGCGCAATGCCCGCGTCGCTGCGGGACCGGAAGCGGGCATGCAGCGGCTGCGCTTCGAATATTCGCCATCGGGCAGCGATCCGGCCGATCTGCGCGCGCAACTGCTCGTCGACGGAAAGGCCGTTTCCGAAACCTGGATTTTCAGGTGGGCGCGCTGAGGCGTTACCCGACCTCATCGAGCATTTTTAAGACTCAGGCATTTGCGAGGCAGTGCACCATGGACAGACGGGATGTCCTGAAGCTTGGCGCTGGCTTTGCAGCCGCGCTCTATCTGGCTCGGCATGCGGATGTCGTCGGAGAGGCGCGCGCAGACGACGGCGAGCCGTTTTCCTTCGCGACGCTGATCGAGCGCGCGCGCCTGCTTTCGCTGTCGCCCTACGCGCCGCCCGCGGACACCATCCCGGCCAACTACAAGGATCTCAATTACGATCAGTATCGCGATATCCGCTTCAAGCGGGAGGAAGCGCTCTGGGCGAATGACAATCTCGGCTTCACGGCGGAGCTTTTCAGCGCGGGCTATCTCTACACGACGCCGATACAGATCTTCACGGTGGCGGGCGGCCGGGCGACCGAAATAAAATATAGCCCGGACTTTTTCGCATATGGGCAGAATGTGACGCCGCCGCCGGAGGGGACAGCGCCCGGCTTTTCGGGCTTCCGCATCCATACGCCCATCGACAAGGCGAACCAGATGGACGAGTTCGCCGTCTTCCAGGGCGCGAGCTATTTCCGGGCGAAAGCGCCGGGGCAAGGCTACGGCCTTTCGGCGCGCGGTCTTGCCATCGACACGGCGCTGCCGCCGCATGACGAGTTTCCGGTGTTCCGGGCGTTCTGGATCGTCCGCCCGCGCGCCGGCGCGGCCTCGGTCACAGTCTTCGCGCTTCTGGATAGCGAAAGCGTATCGGGCGCTTACAAGTTTGTTATCTCGGCGCGAGTTAATACCGTGATGGACGTGGATTGCACGCTCTTTCCTCGCAAGTCCATGACCTATGCAGGGATAGCGCCACTGACGAGCATGTTCTATTTCGCGCCAAGCACATCATATCAAGCAGACGAAGTACGTGACCGCGTCCACGATTCCGACGGGCTCGCGATCTGGAACGGCAAGGGCGAACATATCTGGCGGCCGCTCATCAATCCGCCGCGCGTGCAGTTCTCGGCGTTCGTCGACAACGCCATTCGCGGGTTCGGCCTCGTGCAGCGAGAGCGGCGCGGGGATCGCTACGAGGATTTCGAGGCTCATTACGAGCAGCGCCCAAGCCTCTGGGTCGAGCCGCGCGAAAGCTTCGGCCAAGGTTCGGTCGATCTCGTCGAACTACCGACAACAACCGAATATTTCGACAACATCGTCGCGTTCTGGCACCCGAAGGAGCCGCTCGCGGCGGGCGAAAGCTACGCCTACAAGTATCGCCTGACCTGGTGCGACGCTCCGCCGCTACGCATCAATTACGCTACCGTGGCACAGACGCTCGTCGGCGCATCGTTGCAGAACGCCGGACGGCGGCTGTTCAACATTGACTTTGCCGGAACCGAAGAGTTCAAGCTCTGCGATGACTCCGTCGAATTTTGCGGCGACAAGAGCCGTATCATGGAACTAACCGCGAGTGCAGGAACTATCTTGAACGCTATCATCCGGCGAAACCGGGTTTCCGGGGGCCATCGTGTCGCTTTCGAATATGAGCCCGCCGAGGGTTCGGTCGAGGCCGATTTGCGATGCGCGCTTGTTTCGGATGGCAAACCGATTTCCGAAGTCTGGATCTACCGGTGGACGGCCTGAGGTCAAGCATGCACGATACGCTTTCACCCGCCGAGACCCCCGCCGTACCGGCCTCGCGCGTTCAATCGGTGTTCGCGCCGCAAAGCCTCGAAAGTTTCGACCGCGCCACGCGCCGCAAGCCCCCGATGGACGTGCAGGCGCCCCTGCGCCGCTTCCTGGTTTTCGGCGCTGCGTTTGCGATCACGGCTTATCTGATCGTGCAGCTTTATCTCGTGTTGAGCGTGGGCAGCTTCGGCGGCCTTGGCGTTGCGCTGATGGTGCTGTTCTCGATCAACATCTTCTGGCTTTCGCTGTCGTTCATGACGGCGCTGGCCGGCTTTTTCGTCATCGCGACGGGAATGCGGCGCTCGCTCGTCAAACACGAGGATTACGACGCGAAGGCCCCGCTGACGGGCCGCACGGCGATCCTCGTCTGCACCTACAACGAGGCGCCCGCCCGCATCTTCGGCATGGCGGTCGCCACGCTGGACTCGGTCGCCAAGCTCGGGCAGGGCAAGAGCTTCGACCTGTTCATCCTGAGCGACACCACCGACCCCGACATATGGGTTCAAGAGGAAGCGGCGTTCCAGTCCGTCCGCGAGCGCGAGGCGTGCGGCCATCGGATCTTCTATCGCCGCCGCTCCCAGAATACCGGCAAGAAGGCAGGCAATGTCGCCGACTGGTGCCGCCGCTGGGGCGCTAACTACGAATACATGCTGGTGCTGGACGCCGACAGCCTGATGACGGGCGAGTCGGTGGCGAAGCTCGCGGCGATCATCGAGAAGAACCCGGATTTCGGCCTCGTGCAGACGGTGCCGCTTTCCATCGGCCGCAACACGCTGTTCGCGCGCCTGCAACAATTCGCGGGGCGGCTCTACGGGCCGATGCTGGCCACCGGCCTCGCGTTCTGGCATCGCGGCACGTCGAATTTCTGGGGGCACAACGCGATCATCCGCACGCGAGCCTTCATCGAGAGCGCCGGGCTTCCGATGCTGCCGGGCAAGCCGCCCTTCGGCGGGCAGATCCTCAGCCACGACTTCGTCGAAGCGGCGCTTCTGAACCGCGCGGGCTGGCGCGTCGTGATGGTGCCGGACCTCCCCGGTTCCTATGAAGAGATCCCGCCCGCGCTGATCGATTTCGCCATGCGCGACCGCCGCTGGGCGCAGGGCAATCTCCAGCACTCGCGCGTGATGTTCGCGGACGGCCTGCACTGGGTGAGCCGCGTGCATATGGCGATGGGCATCATGGCCTATGTGTCGGCGCTGGTGTGGTTTCTGTTCATCATCATAGCGCTCGCACTGACGCTGCAATCCATCTACACGTTGCCGCAATATTTCACGGACGACTTCTCGCTCTTCCCGAAATGGCCGATTCAGGACAGCGAGCGTTCGTTGCAACTTCTGATCCTGACGCTCGGCGTGCTGCTGCTGCCGAAGCTTTTCGCCTATGTGCTGGCGCTGATGGACAGCCGCCAGCGGAAGGGCTTCGGCGGGCCGTTTCTTCTCTTCATCGGCGTGCTGGTCGAGACGATTCTCTCGTCGCTTTTCGCGCACATCATGATGTTGCTCCAGTCGGGCGCCGTGGTGGACGTGTTCCGAGGCCGCGACAGCGGATGGAAACCCCAGCGCCGCGACGACGGTTCGCTCCCGTTCCGGGAAATCATGCAGTTCCACCGCCTGCACATGATCATCGGCATCGCGCTGGCGATCGGCACCTGGTATTCGTCAAAAATCCTGTTCCTCTGGATGCTGCCCGCGTCGCTCGGCCTCGTCTTTGCCGGTCCGCTGTCGTGGTGGTCGGCGCAGCGCTCGGCCGGCGAAGGATTCCGCCGCTTCGGGCTGCTTCAGATCGAGGAAGAGAAATCTCCGCCGCCAATCGCGGGCGAAGCGCATCGCGCGCAGGCCGAAGTTGAAAAGGCCGCATCCGAGCATGAGGCCATCACGCAACTTGTAAAGAGCCCGAAGCTTCGCCGTCTCCATCGCGAGTTGATTCAAATGCAACCGATCACGCTGGAGTCAAGAATTTCGCCGAATCTCGCCATTGGACGAGCTAAACTTGACGTTTCCGCAAATCTGGCTGGACTGCTGAACCTGCTGAAACCGGGTGAGAAGGCGGCTTTACTGTCCGACCCCGAAAGTCTCGCACGCCTCGAGGCATTTATTCCCGCCGAAATTCCGCCCGAAACACCCGTTCAATCATCTCCTCAGCCACTGGAGCAAACAACCTAGCGCGGGACGGTTCCGGCTTTTCGGAATTCTCCATGAGAGCTTCAAGTCCTCGGCTACGCGCTGGCTCCACGAAAGGGAACCGTCATGTCACCGAAAATGGTCATGCCGCTTCTCCTGACGAGTATAACGTCGTGCGTTATCGCGTTTGGAGATCCGGGCACCGCCGAAGCGCAAGTGCAGCTTGTGCAATTTCAGCCGCAAGGGCAGCAGGGCGACGACCAGAAAAAGAAGCCGCGCGATGAACAGCGCGGTCAGCAGCCCCAACGCGGCGGTCAGCAGGATCAGCAGCGCGGCGGCGGTCGATCGGAGCAACGTGGCGGCCCTAACCAGCGCGCGCAACAGCCGCAGGAGCCCCGCGGTGGCGGTCGATCGGAGCAACGTGGCGGCCCGAACCAGCGCGCGCAGCAGCCGCAGGATCCCCGCGGTGGCCAGCAGCAGCGCGGTGTCGGCAGCGGCCAGTTCCAGCGGACGCAGCCGGAGCCAGGCCAGAAGCCGCGTTTCGGCCAGCAGCAGGAACAGCGCGGGCAGACGCAGGATCGCGGTCGGCAGGAGTTTGAGCCGCGCAAGGTTCAGGAGCAGGGACGGCCGAAGCCGCAGCCCGACCAGAAGAAGGTGCAGGAGCAGGATCGGAGGCAACCCGGCCAGCCGCAAGGCGGGCGCTTCGGGCAGGGTACGCCCCAAGGTACACCGGGCAGCAGGAAGCCACAGGAGCAGGGACGGCCGAAGCCGCAGCCCGACCAACCGCAAGGCGGGCGCTTCGGGCAGGGTACGCCCCAAGGTACACCGGGCAGCAGGAAGCCACAGGAGCAGGGACGGCCGAAGCCGCAGCCCGACCAACCGCAAGGCGGGCGC
>NZ_JAHFZG010000019.1 GCF_018619475.1 Rhodomicrobium sp. Az07 | reverse complement strand
TCTCTCACGCCTCGTCAACGGCTGGCCGATGCGCAAAATCGATGAACTCATGCCTTGGGCCTATGCCGCCAGCCAAAACGCTGATCCCATGGTCTGAGAACACCGCTAACGTCTGACTCGTGTTGCGGTGTTGCGATTCCGCAGGTGGGCGGATCGTGATTGCCTACCCTTGCGATTCGAAGGGAGGCAACATGACGGCGCCCCCCCTTTGCTAGCAGACCTGAACGTCACGAGCCTCAATGTCGCCAACGCGGTTTCTGGGTGGTCGGGTTCTCTGCCCTCGTCAATTTGTCCGACGCTCGCCCTCCCGCGAAACGACCGCTATGAGATCGAAAGCAAACATCGCCGGAGTCCGATCCGCTCTTATCGAAAGCGCCGTTGGCGTCCCCGACAGGCTTCGAACCTGTGACCCCAGATTAGGAATATGCATGCTTTGGCTTAAACTTCTATTCGCATAGAAACTCGTTTTACAACGGATTCACAAAGGGCCGTGAAAATTCATGACACGGCGCATCCGTTTGTAAAACCATAATAGACCTTAGACCTTCTTAACGCGGCTTGGTTCTGGCAGCGTCAGCTCTCCTCCTCGCGCCGGCGAGGGTTTGAGTTTTTGTCGTAAAGATATAATTTGCGTTGTCCGAGAAAGGTCTATCCGATGTCTGCCCAGACTCGCATCGCAGTCAATGTCCGAGATCAAGTCCGGCTGGCTACGCGCGCTGCCCATCTGCGGCTCGAGGCCAAGATGGACTTCGACAGGCGTCTGACCTCATTGGAAGCTTATCGGTCGCTCCTTGAGGACTTCCTTCGTTTTCTCAGGCCAATCGAAGACGCGCTGGGTGCGTTGGATTTGAAGACGTTCGGGATCGATTTTTCGTCGAGGCGCAAATCGAGTTTGCTTGAGGCGGATCTCAGAGACCTCGGTCACGACGCAGCAAGTCTCAACAGCTTGCCCGGTTCGTGCCTGCATCGGCCGAGAGATATTCCCCAGGCGTTCGGCGTGCTGTACGTTCTGGAGGGGTCAAGCCTCGGTCGTGAGGTCATGCTGGGCAAGCTTAAGCCGAGCCTGCATATAAGCCCGGTCTGGGCGGGACGCTTTTTCAACGGCTATGGCAGGACCACCGGCGCAATGTGGCGCGACTTTGTTAACGCCCTAAACGATGTGGGTGCGGAGCCGGACGCCGCGCGTATCATTGAACACTCCGCTTTGGCGACCTTCACCGCCTTTGAAGAATGTTTGCGAATGCCGGGAACCGTCTCGCAAGCAGCGATTGCGAAGCCGTCGCTTTAAACATTTGCTTCCGCCAGATGCCAGCCTTTGCACACCGCGTCCCCGCAACGGCGGTTGGATCATACCGGCACCGCGATGAAAAGCGTGCACCCGTGCCCCGGGGACGACTCGACCTCAATGGTGCCGGAAACCAGCGAGAGGCGTTCGCGGATACCCAACAGGCCGAGGCGTCGCACGGGTGCGCCGTGTTGGTCGCGCTCGCCGGGCGAAAAGCCGCGCCCGTTGTCCTCTATGATCAGGCGAACCTCCTTCTCGTTTACCTCCAGAAGTACCGCAACCCGCGTTGCCTCTGCATGCTTCGCAATATTGGTAATGGCCTCCTGCACCACTCGGTAGAGTGTGGTCTCAACCGTGGGATCGAGCCGCCGTTCGATGGACGGCAGGCGCAGGTCGAACTGCATGTTCAAACGCTCGCCCCAGGTCTCGACCAGGTGACGAATAGCGGTTTCCAAGCCGAGATCGTCGAGCGCCGTGGGACGGATTTCCCAAGCCAGCCGGTTCATCTGTGAACCGAAGCCATTGGCAATCCCCTTCAGCGCGTTGAGCTGGCGGCTGATCTTATCGCTCTCGGGGAGTGTATGCCCAAGCTCATCAAGGCCAAGCTGTAGCAGCGTAAGCGTCTGTCCTAGGCTGTCATGCAATTCACGCGCAATCCTGCGCCGCTCGGCTTCCTGCTCTTCAACGGTGGAGCGAAGCACCTGCGATAGCTCGGTCTCGACCAGAGCGCGCTGCCGGGCCTCCTCCTTGAGTTCGGCGGCTACGGCTTGCCATTGTTCGAGGCGGCGGTCGAGTTCGGCGCTCAGCGCTTCCTGTCTGCTTCGAGCCTCCTCGCGTTCGCGGGAAAGCTGATCGATGCGCCGCAGGATCACCTCCATGAGCGAAAGGCGCAACACCTTTGCGGCCTCTACGTCGACGCTCCGCCAAGGGTGAGAATGCAGCCGGACCGACTCCTTCCAGGCGGCAAAGCTCTTGCGCGGCGATATGTGCTGGCCTCCGTTGACGGTCTCGACGGGTTTGTTAGGATCGCCAGCCCAGATGACGGTGCGCAGCGCTTCCGGTCTGAACCAGAGCACGTAATCCCTCGGCGTCTTCGACACCGAAAGCGCGATAAGGCCGCTGGCAACGTCGGCAAACTCGACAGCGGGCGGATAGAGGAGGGGCAGTCTGTCCGTATGAAAGACACCTGCGGCAACCGTATCGTTCAGCCAGCCGACCAACGCCGCAATCTGCTTTTTGCGCGGCGTGCGGCCAAGTCTCGTATAGTGGTTGTCGAGCCACAGTCCAACGCCTTCAGCGGGGATGTAATCGAGCAGGTTCGGCCGATAACGGGTTAACCCCTCGGCCATACCCGCCACGCTGCTCATGTGGGTCACGAGTTCTTCGTGGATGCGCTTGCTTCGAAGTTGCGCCTCGAATTCCTCAGCGCCGACCCTCGTTTCGAGCCTCGAAGAAGCCATTTGCGCAAACAGCTCACACGCCATCCGCAGGCGATGAGAGATGAAGCGGGGCTCACGATGATGACATGCGATCAGCCCCCAAAGCCGCCCTCCCAATATGATCGAGAGCGACATCGATGCCACCACGCCCATATTCGCCAGATACGCCAGATGCATCGGCGAGACGCTGCGGATCCGGCTTTGGCTCAGGTCGAGCGGCTCGGCATTGCGGGCGTCGTCCATGGCCAGGATCGGCGCGGGCGTGTAGCGGGCATCGGGGATCAATCGTAGCCAGTTGGTGAGATACAGCTGGCGCGCCTGCCGGGGAATGTCGGAGGCGGGATAATGGAGCCCCAGAAAAGACTCCATCCCTTCGCTGCGCGCCTCTGCTTCGACGCATCCGCTGTCGTCCGGCAAAAAGCGATAGACCATGACGCGGTCGAAGCCCGACACGCGGTGCATCTCGACGGCTAAAGCCTGACAGAAGGCATGCACGCTTTCAGCCTGTTGGACGCGCGCCAGCATGGTCTGTACCAGCGCCAAGGTATCCTCGGGGCTGTCCTGTAACAGAGGCTCCAGCTCCAGCACGACATGGTTGCCGCTGCGATAGACAAATGTGTCGATCGATGTCCCGTCGTGTTTGCCGAGAATGTCGAAGGCATGGACGGGCCGTATCAACGATCCTTCGGTATCCAGCAGGGTTCTCAGGCGCGATACGCGGTCTTCAGCGATCCAATCGGACAGACTCTGGCCCAGCAGGTCGACCGGCTCGGCGCCGAGCATTCTCCCTGTGTCTCCGCCAGCCTGAAGGATCTCGAGATTTGCAGGATCGACAGCGAGCAAAGCGCCATGGGGCTGTATCGATCCTGGTATATGGATCGGCTCGCGATCACAGTTCGATATATCGGCTCCAAACGCGGGAGCGGCGCCGCTTAAGCCACCGTTTGCGGCAAGGCCGCCTTCGCCGCCTGCGACCTTTTTTCTGGACCGCATAGGTTCTGCCTCGGAAGCGAGCGGCGAAGAGCTTTCCCTAAGGTGCGAGCTTGGGACAGGCTTTGCTACCCTCGCAATCGTTGGGTTAGAGCTGCACCAATCTAAACTCAGCCGCCCGGGAAGGAGCAAGCAAGAAGGGAGAGCCCATGAAGATTATGCGGTGAATCCTGACAAGGTCGTCGATGAAAACCCTACAAATTGCGGCAATCACTTACGGGATATTCGCGACAAATTTACAAAAGGGCGTCGAGTTTGCAGGAGCTTGCGAGCGGTTTGAAGCGGAACGCCCTTTCGATCAGCTTGCGGCAAGCCAGCCCTTCCCGATCGCATACCCCATCAAATCGACCCGGTTGTCGAAGCCGAGCTTATCCATTGCTCGCGCCTTGTAGGTTTCGACGCTCCTGACGCTGATGCTCAGGATATTTGCGATCGCCTTATTGCTGTGCCCCACCGAGGCCAAGCGCAGCACTTCGACTTCGCGTTCGCTGAGATCGGCTCCTGCCATCGCAATCTCGGAAGGCCTTTCAAGTGTCCAATCGACAGCCTGCGCGGCGATTGCTGGATCGAGATACATACCGCCAGAAGCAACAGCATGGATCGCTCGAAGGAGATCTTCGGCAACCGACCGCTTGAGCACGTAACCGGCCGCGCCGACTTCGATCAGCTTGCGCAAGTAGGCGCGATCCTCATGCACGGTCAAGACAACGACCTTGCAATCCGGAAGTTGAGCGTGCAACCGCCGTGCAACCTCCACGCCATTGAGCCCAGGCATGGACAAATCGAGCAAGATCATGGCGGGCTTAAGCCCGATAGCCATTCGAAGCGTCGTTTCTCCGTCTAGCGCCTCGCCGACGATTTCCACCTCGGGATCGCGATCAAGCAGGGAACGAACGCCAGCGAGCACCACAGGATGATCGTCGGCAATGAAAACGCGGAGGCGACATGGCTCGGTCATAGCGGTACCCGGGTAAATCAAAGTGCGAAGCTGACCTGGAGCAGACACAACCTGGAGCGTACTCGACGCAAGGGACTCAGGCGACATGGCAAACTGCCGCCATGCGATACGAGGAACGGAAAGCACGCGAACGACGTTTGGGATGGGTTCGAGGCCCACTTGAGGCGTGGTCCTGCTGGATTGCCGATGCGCGCAACGCGGCGAGACCGGCTAAAGCCCCCGCCGCCCTTCGCGCAAGGCGAGCCGACGCGCGCTGAAGCTGGCCGTCGGCGTGCCGCCGTTCCGGGCGCGCGCGTCTTCACAAATCGAATGCTTACCAAAGCTGCGTGGATTTCGATCTGGCTGTAAGGGCGATGCCCTCGTCCGTCAGTATTAATACGTACGTGACGTTGATCGGAAACCACTACAAGCATAAGTAAAACTACGCACCAAAAATATATGACGTATGTATAAACTACGGTTGTGTCGCCGTGCCACAGTATTGTTGCGTCAACTCGAATTGACACATCTCATCGTATGCCTATGCTGACACTGCTACGGCACCGTTCCGCTTTCGGGCTGTTAGCGCAACCTAACGTGCGGGTTCAGCACGAGTATTCTTTATTGGAGATATCCATGGCAGACCCAAATAAGGTCTATCCGACCGGTCTTACGCTGGCTGAAGCCGAGGAACTGCACGGCTACGTGATCAACGGCACGCGGACTTTCGGCGCCATCGCGGTCCTCGCGCATGTGCTTGCCTACGTCTTCACGCCTTGGCTTCATTAACCTGATCTCAAAGGAGAACTACACATGGCCGATATTGATGGACAAGCCAAGATCTGGCTCGTTGTGAAACCTGAGGTTGGGTTGCTGTGGCTTCTTGGCGGCGTCGCTTTCACGGCGGTGCTTGTGCATGCGGTGCTGCTGGCGAACACGAAGTGGTTCCCCACCTTCATCGAAGGCAAGGCCAAGGTCGCGATCGAACGCGTCATTCCGAACGCCTAGCACTTCTCAGCACATTGTAGTGTCGCCGTAGGAGGAGATGGGTTTCCATCTTCCTCGGCGATTGCAGTGGCACACCTTCGTGCAGGTTCAGCACGAAATACTTTGGAGGTACCATCATGGCGGATCCAAAAAAAGTTTATCCGACCGGTTTGACCTTGGCTGAAGCCGAGGAACTTCATGGCTACGTGATCAACGGCACGCGCGTCTTCGGCGCCATCGCCGTCATCGCTCACGTTCTTGCCTATGTCTACACCCCTTGGCTCCACTAACCCTGTAAGAAGGAGAAAGACTCATGGCCGATACTGACGGACAAGCCGCCATCTGGCTGTATGTGAGACCCTCGATCGGAATTCCGCATTTCCTTGGCGCGGTCGCTATGATCGCCCTGGTCGTGCATTTGGGAGTTCTGGGCCACACAACGCTGCTCAAGAAGTTCTTCAATGGCGAAAAGTTGAAGGCTGCCTCGATCAGCTACGTCCTGCCGAGCAACTCGTAAGCGCGGGCCAGAAGTTCGCGCCTTGGAGATAGCTTCAGGGCCGAGCCTTCCCGCGTGCAGCTGCCTCAACGCCGCTTGCGCGCGGGATTCAATTTAGCTGCGTTTCGTATGCTTGATTTTCTAATCGTGAAACGCTTCAGTGGCGTTATAGAAACTGCTTTCTGATGCGATGATTATTAGGCGTATTTAAGTCAATACACATTTCTTATGTAGAAAACTGATTTTATATTACAACTATCGTTGTGCCTGTGTGGATAATACTGACAAGATTGAGTGTTTTTCATGCTTGTCGCGCGACAGAACGTTAATTAATATCTTCGTATGCCAACTAATACGGCATCAGCAGTGTTAAGGACTTGCTTTGAGCTACGTGGCGTGCTGGAACGAACTTGGTGCGCGGGCTCTGGACGGCGCTTACTACAACCTTCGAGGACTTAAGATCATGGCGGACCCAGTGAAAGTATATCAGAGTGGCCTTACGCTCGCAGAAGCCGAGGAGTTGCACAGCTACGTTCTAAGCGGCACGCGGGCTTTTGGCGTGATAGCGCTGTTTGCGCACTTTCTCGCTTACGCTTTCACGCCCTGGCTTCACTGAAGAGCTGTAGAAGAACAACCGTAGTGGCCGACGCAGATTAACCAGATACCTTTGGCTTCTGCTGGTGAAATTCGCACTCGAGTTACATTCGCCGGTGGCGCATGTGAAGCTTACAGTTGCGCGCTCAAAGTCGAGCGGCATTCGCCTTAGCGCCAGGGGACATCCTGGCAACGAAATGAAGTACGTAGTTCAGCCATATACGTACTCCAGGCCCGACCTCCTAACGGGCGTTTACCTGCGCACAGACGATCAGCCACGTCTGTGCGCAGTTTTTTATCTCGGAGCGTGGAAGCCGATATATTATATTATAGACATAAGCATTTGCATTGGATGCACC
Organism: Rhodomicrobium sp. Az07; assembly: GCF_018619475.1. Lineage (GTDB taxonomy): Bacteria > Pseudomonadota > Alphaproteobacteria > Rhizobiales > Rhodomicrobiaceae > Rhodomicrobium. The sequence continues at coordinate 56,554 of NZ_JAHFZG010000019.1, read as the reverse complement.
GTTGATGTTATCAGATGCGACAAACTGAATAATTGAAATAGCGCTGGTGCTGGCGTTACTAGAGAGAAGTACAGTCGTACTAATCACCTCTCTATGAAAGGCTTCCTGCGATGGGATTATTCGGAACAATCATCGGGCTTTTTCTCATGTTAACCGGCCTTCCCTTCTTGGCTGCTGGCCTCGGCTCTGAGAATTTGCTGTCAGACCCAGGAATGAAGCTATATGAGGTTGCCTTCGGTGCCGCGCTTATCATCGCTGGCTTTGTGATTGGAAAGTTCTGGAGTCTTAAAGTAAAGCCGAAGCGCACAATAATCGAGTGAAAGCTGCCATTCTGGGAAGCACGGTCGGCTGTCCATCAGATCGGAATTGGAGCGGTTGGGGCCCATAGCCGCGACTGCTCTGAAAGAATATTTTCGATCTCGGAAGCATTATCCCGCCTAAGCATGCCAAACGGTTGGCAACCGCATGCGGTAACACAGCGCGCCATTTTGAGCGAGCTTGCACCAGGTCTCTGTCTGGAGAAGCGTCTTCGGGGCCAAAGCGTGGCACTCTATCGACGGTCATCCTGGCTTACAAGGAAAGCCCGGAATGGCGCGAACTGTCGGTGAGAACTCGTTCCGAGCGGGAGCGGCATCTCGCAAAAATCGAGGCTGCCTGGGGCGACCTTGTCGTTAGCGGTCTCGAGGCCCGCCATGTACTGAAATTGCGCGATCAATATGCGGCTACGCCCGGAGAGGCGAACAACGTCGTCCGCTCTTTGTCGTCGCTGATGTCGTGGTCAATCCGCCGGGGATGGCGGACCTACAATCCGTGCGCCAAGGTCAGGATGCTTCGCATTGGCGAGGGGTATGCTCCTTGGTCTTGGGAGGACATTGAGAGATTTCGCACGCATGCGCGCGCCGATCTCTGGTGGGCCGCTGCCTTGGCCCTTTACTCAGGTCAGCGGCAAGGGGACGTCCTCAAGATGTTGTGGTCGGACATCCAGGACGGTTTGCTGGCGGTGACCCAAGGCAAGACCGGCAAGAAACTCTGGATTCCCGTGCATGCTAACCTGAGCGCGCTTTTAGGCGAAATGCCCAAGGGCAGCGTTCAGATCCTCACGAATTCAGGCGGTACGCCTTGGACGGCGGACGGCTTCAAATCGTCCTGAGGTGATGAGTTGAAACGGGACGTGTCAAGGAGCTGTCCGAAAAGGAACTCGTATTTCACGGTCTGCGCAAATCAGCGGTGGTGTTCCTGCTCGAAGCGGGATGCACCGATGCCGAAGTTTCGGCGATTACCGGCCAGTCACGCGGCATGGTCGTCCACTACGCACGCCAGGTGAACAAGAAAAAGCTGGCCGCTGCGGCCGTCTTGAAGTGGCAGGCTGCCGGACGGATAGGGACGAACGAAGAACGATAAGACCCGGTGTTTGTAAAACGCCGGGCGCGAAATTGTAAAACGGCGTCTACGTTCTCGATTGTTCCCCGCATAAGTTATTGGAATAATTGGCGTCCCCGACAGGATTCGAACCTGTGACCCCCAGATTAGGAATCTGGTGCTCTATCCTGCTGAGCTACGAGGACTTCAGTCTCATTAGAGCGCGGTTCGCCAAAAGGTCAAGAGCGCTTCGGGTCCAGACGAGGCGCTCCGGAGCACGCGACGGGCCGCGACATCCGGCTGTTCGCGTCTCACTCTGCCTCCGCCGACTGCATATGCCAACGGTCATCCCAGCGGTCGCGGCGGTCTCATGAGCCGATCCCAACGGCGGGTCTATCGGCGCGGAACTTGAAACCGGCCACGCTCCTGCCCATTTTGGGGGTCGAGTACGACAATCGTGTCGCTATTTTCCCCCTTATAATGCAAGATAACCGATCCGTTGTCGGCGGATACGCTCTTGAGTTCGCCCTGCCCCAACGCAAGCGTTTGCGCATAAGGTGTGGCCGATGGCGCTGCGGCCGGGCTCGACAGCACAGGCCTCGCCGGAGATGCCGGGCCGGAGCTGAGTTTCGCCGCCTGCCGCGCAACGCCGTAGACGAGCGCAATGATGCCGACGATGAGTAGGGTCGTCATGATCGTGACGGCGATCTTGAGCATGCGGACGCGTTCAGGTGTCCAGGGGCCGGGAACCGGGCTTTGCGCGTTTGTCATCGGTGGGGATCCAGTCCGGGTACGGCTTTCAAAGAGGCAAGGCAATCGGTTCGATGACGAGCGACGTATTTTCTCCCGCCCGCTACGAAGTTTCGGAAGACGACGCGGGCATGCGCCTCGATCGCTTTCTCGCGAGCCGGATAGAGACACAAAGCCGGGCACGCCTGCAAGAGCTTATTCGCGCGGGACACGTGGTGCGCCTTGCGATCGGGCGCGCGCCAGAGGCATCGACAGACCCGAGCCAGAAGGTTCGCGTCGGCGACGCGTTCGATGTCACCACGCCGCCCGCCGAGGAATACGCGGTCGAGGGCGAGGAGATCGAACTCAAGGTCGTTTATGAGGATGCGAGCCTGATCGTGATCGACAAGCCGGCGGGGCTCGTCGTGCATCCGGGCGCGGGCAACCCCAGCGGAACGCTCGTCAACGCGCTGATCGCGCATTGCGGCGACAGCCTTTCCGGCATCGGCGGCGTGACTCGGCCGGGCATCGTCCATCGGCTCGACAAGAACACGAGCGGGCTGATGGTCGTTGCGAAGACGGACACTGCACATCGCAGCCTTTCGGCGCAATTCGCCGACCACGGGCGGACGGGGGCACTCCGCCGCGAATATCTGGCGCTGGTGTGGGGTGAGGCCCAGCCGAGAGCGGGACGAATCGATGCGCCTATCGCTCGGCATCCAGGGTCGCGCGTCAAGATGGCGGTGGTGAGGAACGGCGGACGCGAGGCCGCGACGGTCTATACGACGGAACGCGTCTTCCGCCTCGGAAAAGAGGAAAGCCAGAGCGGCGCGGCAACAGGGAAGTGGAACAATACAGCCGCGCTGAGTGTCCTTAAATGCAAGCTCGAAACCGGCCGCACTCATCAGGTGCGGGTACATCTCGCTCATATCGGCGTTCCCCTGATAGGGGATTCCGTTTACGGCGCTGGGTTTAGAACGAAAGCCCTTGCCCTTCCGGATGAAGCGGCAAGACAGTTTGCGTGTGCCGAAAGACAGGCACTCCACGCTGCGGGCTTGAGGTTCGAACATCCTTCGTCGAGAAAGGTTCTTTCTTTCCAGAGCCCGATGCCCGAAGACATCGCGCAATTGTGTAAGGCTCTTGAAAGGTTCGATGCAAAACTGTCCAAGAATTAAGATGCGGACGGAAGTCGGGAAGCGTAAGGTGGGTTCAATCGTTCCGGAAACGCGAACGAGTTCTCCAAAGGCAGCGGATTATCCGATGCGGAGGGTTTGAAGCATGAGTTCATTGCCGTCAGTCGCTGCAAGCGGTGGCCTCGCCCGTTATCTCGAAGAGATCCGGCGTTTTCCCATGCTTGAGCCTCAGCAAGAATACATGCTTGCCAAGCGTTGGCAAGAGCATGAAGACGCCAAAGCGGCGCAGAAGCTCGTCACGTCGCATCTTCGCCTCGTGGCGCGCATTGCCATGGGCTATCGCGGCTACGGCTTGCCGATCGGGGAGGTTATTTCCGAAGGCAACGTAGGCCTGATGCAAGCTGTCAAACGCTTCGATCCCGATAAGGGCTTCCGCCTTGCCACCTACGCTATGTGGTGGATACGCGCCGCCATTCAAGAATATATTCTGCGCTCCTGGAGCCTCGTGAAGATGGGCACCACGGCGAGCCAGAAGAAGCTGTTCTTCAACCTGCGGAAGGCGAAGAGCCAGTTGCAGGCGCTGGAGGAAGGCGATTTGCGGCCCGATCAGGTGAAGACGATCGCGACAAATCTCGGCGTCCCGGAAGAAGACGTCATTTCGATGAACCGGCGCCTTGGCGGCGACGCGTCGCTGAATGCGCCGTTGCGCGCTGACTCCGAAAGCGGCGAGTGGCAGGATTGGCTCGTAGACGAAGGTCCGGATCAGGAAACGCAACTCGCCGAAAGCGAGGAACTCAGCCGCCGCCGCGAATATCTCGAAGCGGCGATGGACGGTCTCAACGAGCGCGAGCGCCGCATCTTTACAGCCCGCCGCCTCGCCGACGATCCGCTCACGCTTGAGGAACTTTCGACCGAGTTCAGCGTCAGCCGGGAGCGCATCCGGCAGATCGAGGTTCGCGCGTTCGAGAAGGTGCAGAAGGCCGTGCAGAAGGCAGCAATGAAGGCGGAAGCGCCGCGCAGCCCGGCACCGGGCGGGATGCCGGCCTTTTCGGCTTCGGCGGCACAATAGATCATCGCTCGCGACCGATGAAAGCCAGCCTTGCGCTGGCTTTTTTTCATTCCTTTTTCGGAAGCGCCATTCGGACCAAAAAGCGCGGCCTTTGCATTTATTGGCGCGCCCGCTCAAATTCGCTACCCCGTATAGACCGAAGATTTCATTCGGTTGTACTACTCAGGGGGTATGGACGCGCTTGGTCGACTGCATTTGAATGGATCAAAACGAGGCTTTCCCTCGAAAGGGAGAACGACCATGCCTGCTGACCCGATCCTGCACCTCGCTCTTCCCGATGGGATGAAGATCGCGGGGCCGATCGCACCGGGTTACGACCGCGTGCTCACCCGGCCCGCGCTCGAATTCGTCGCCGAATTGCACCGCCGCTTCGAGCCGCAACGGCTTGCGCTCATGCAGGCGCGCGGCGAACGGCAGGCGGCATGGGACAGCGGAGCGCTGCCCGACTTTCTGCCTGAAACGAAGAAGATCCGCGAGGTGGACTGGACCATCGCGGGCATTCCGGACGACCTCACAGACCGGCGCGTGGAAATCACCGGCCCGACGACGCGCAAGATGATCGTCAACGCGCTGAATTCGGGCGCGAAGGTTTTCATGGCCGATTGCGAGGACTCGCTGTCGCCGACCTGGGCGAATGTCGTGGAAGGCCAGGTCAACCTCGCCGACTACTGGCGCGGCGAGATCGATTTCACCGAGGAAGACACCGGCAAATCCTATGCGGTCGGGCCGAACCCGGCCGTGTTGATGGTGCGCCCGCGCGGCTGGCATCTCTTCGAGCGGCATGTGACGGTGGACGGTCAGCCTTTGGCGGGCGCGTTCTTCGACTTCGGCCTCTATTTCTTTCACAACGCGCAAGCCGCGCTGGCAAAGGGCAGCGGCCCTTACTTCTATCTCCCGAAGATGGAAAGCCACCTCGAAGCGCGGCTCTGGAATGACGTCTTCCTGTTCGGCGAAGAGCACCTGCAACTTCGCACCGGCACCATCAAGGCAACGGTTCTGATCGAAACCCTGCCCGCCGCCTTCGAAATGCACGAGATTCTTTACGAGCTCCGCGACCACGTCGTCGGCCTGAATTGCGGGCGTTGGGACTATATCTTTTCCTACATCAAGACGCTGCGCACCAAGCCGGATCGCATCCTGCCCGACCGCGGCCAGGTGGTGATGAGCAAGGCGTTCCTCAAAGCCTACGCCGAACTCCTGATTCAGACGTGCCATCGGCGCGGCGCGTTCGCCATGGGCGGCATGTCGGCGTTCATCCCGAACCGCCGAGACCCAGAAGTGAACGAAAAGGCGCTTGCCGCCGTGCGCGAGGACAAGCTGCGCGAAGTCGCCTACGGCCATGACGGCACGTGGGTGGCGCATCCCGACCTCGTGCCGGTCGCGCTCGCGGTTTTCGACGAGCACATGCCGCAAAGGAACCAGCTTTCGAAGCTGCGCGAAGATGTCGCAGCCGGGCAAAAGGAGCTTCTCCAGCCGCATGCCGGCACCCGCACCGAGGAGGGGCTTCGCGTCAACACCCGCGTGGGCATTCAATACATCGAGGCCTGGCTGCGCGGGAATGGCGCGGTGCCGCTGTATAATCTGATGGAAGACGCTGCAACGGCCGAAATTTCGCGCACGCAGAACTGGCAGTGGCTCCATCACGCTGCCACGCTGGAAGATGGACGCAAGGTTACGCCCGAACTGATCGAGGCGATCATCTCCGACGAGATGCTGAAGTTGCACGAGAAGCTCGGCGCCGATTACGAGAACGGGCGCTTTCAGGAAGCAATCCGCTTGTTTCGCGACCTCGTGATGAACGGGGAACTCAATGCGTTTCTGACGCTCCCCGCTTACAGGCTGATAGAAGGAAGCGCGATGTCTTCACTTGACCAGTAAAGATCCATATCGAAAATACGTCTTCAGCGTGTATAAGTTAGCAAAGCAACCGAAGGTGGCAAAGAAGAAAGCTTTTTATACCGACCCGGTTAAGCACGTTTTAAATAGGTCGCAATAAAGTTCACCTCAGGTCTTTGATCGCGTGTGAGAGTACTATGACCGACTTGTTCCGCCCTCGCCTTCGCTATGTGCTCGGCCCTGACGGGAGTCCGCTGACTATCGCCGACCTTCCCCCTCCGAACACGAAACGCTGGGTTATCCGCCGCAAGGCCGAGGTGGTCGCGGCTGTTCGCGGCGGCCTCCTTAGCCTCGACGACGCCTGCAAGCGCTACAAGCTGACAATCGACGAGTTTCTGAGCTGGCAGCGCCTCATAGACCGCCACGGATTGCCGGGTCTGCGGGCCACGAAGGTTCAGGACTACCGAAACTGAAGCAGCAAAAGGCGGCGGTTACTGCGCCGCCTTGCCTTCCCCTTCGGCGTTGTCGAGGAACAGCAACCCGTCTTCCAGAGAAACAATTTCGGGTCCGTCGAACTCGTAATCCTCGCCATCCGCCAAACGAATGACGCAACTCTTTTCGCAAAGCGTGAGTTGCTCCCCCGCCTTGATCACCTGTTCCGTCTGTTTGTCGCCTTCAATCACGATCAAGGTTTGATCGGTAGCGTCGCGATTGGTTACGGAAATCCCCAGAGCAGACGCTGGCAACAGCGCGAAGGGCGCAATCATGAATATCCTGCAAGCAAGCCGCATGGTTCCCTCGAGGCAGATGGTACGACGGTGATACGGGCTATGCTTACAAGGAAATGCGGAAAAAGGGGAAGGGTTCTCTTCCGCCTTTTCCTCACTCGCAATTCCTATTTCTTGCCGCCTTTTTTCGGCGGGGCCTTCGCCTCGGCTTTGCCTTTCGGCTTGGCGGCTTCCTTCGGCTTCGCTTCAGGTTTCTTTGCCATCGTCGTATCACCCTTGAAGAACGCGCCAAATCGATTAGGCGCATCACGGAGTGTGCGAGCAACCTCGTCTTAGCGCAATACAAATTTGTGACAGGCAGTAGAAGCTGCTCCCGTCTGAGAGAAGAATGAGCATGAGCCGCCTCGCGCACTTGACCGCCCTATGTATAGCAGCAACCGTTGCTTCGTCGTCGGACGCCCGGGCGGAAGGTCGGGCGGCCCTCGGGGCGTGCTGGTCGGCGGCCGAACTGGCGGGCAAGGCGGGCGAAAAGGCAACCCACCGAGAGACTTACGATCCCACCGTCGAACCGCGCACCGAAGCAGAGCCGCTCGCGCCCGTGGCGCCGGCGCTTCGCGGGTCCATTCGCAGCGTTAAGCTTCCGCCGGGCGAGAAGCTCGTCGCCCTCACCTTCGACCTGTGCGAGAACGCGTGGGAAGTATCGGGCTACGACGCTCCGATCATCGACACATTGCGCAAGGCGGGCGTAAACGCCACGTTCTTTGCGAGCGGAAAGTGGCTGATGGATCACAAGGAACGCGCCCAGCAACTGATGGCCGATCCGCTGTTCGAGGTGGGCGCGCATAGCTGGACGCACAGAAACTTCCGGCTCTTGCCGCCGGGCGAGATGCGACGCGATCTCGCGCTCAATCTCAGCGCCGACAGCCAACTCCGCCGCACGCTTTCCGGCCGAAGCTGCTACCGCCCCGGCACCGGCCCGGTCGACGCAAGCCGCCCGCTCGTTTTTCGCTTTCCGTTCGGCACCTGCAACACAGAGGCGCTCGACGCCGTGAACGACGCTGGCCTGCTCGCCATCCAGTGGGATATCCCGACCGGCGACCCGGCGCCCGCCCAGAGCGCCGATGCCATCGCCAAAAGCGCCGCCACCGCGAAGCCCGGCGCGATCATCGTGATGCACGCGAATGGGCGCGGCCATCACACGGCGGAAGCGCTGCCGCGCATGATCGAGGAGTTCAGAAAGCGCGGCTTCGGGTTCGCCACGGTGAGCGAGTTGATCGCGAAGGGCGAACCGGTGATCAAGGATAGCTGCTACGAGTTGAAGCCGGGGGATAATCTGAAATACGACAAGCTTTTCCCGGCGGCAAACAACAGTGCGCCACCGCCCGCTCCGAAGCCCGCACCCGCCGCGACCGGCTGGGGCGCCGGTGTCAGGAATGCCCCGGCGGCGTCGCACCCCGCCGCGCCAATCACGGCAGACAAGCCATGACCGCCTCGCCGCTCGTACCGTTCGAGCACATGCGCCACGATCTCGACGACGGGGTCGTCTTGAGCCCGCTCACGACCGAAAACGCGAAAGCGCTCGGCACGGCGATGGCGGCGATCCCGCCATGGTCCGTCGTCAACTGGAGCGCGCCCAGCATCGCCGCTTCGCTCCAGCGGGAGGTTCCGGCCCTGACGCGGTTTGAGGTCCTCCAAGATCGGCGACTCGCGGGCATCGTCGCGATCCAGAACCCGTTCCTGCACGGGCCTTATCTTCAGCTTTTCTGCGTCCTGCCGGAATTTCAGGGGCGCGGGCTCGGCCATCGCCTCCTGCAATGGATGGAGGACGAGGCGCTAAAGGGCGGCGCGCGTCAGCTCTGGCTCTGCGTCTCCACGTTCAACACGCGCGCGGAAGCACTCTACCTGCGCTTCGGTTTCGAGGATGTCGGCGTACTCGACAAGCTCGCGATCGACGAGTCGGATGAGATTTTCATGCGCAAGCGGCTGTTCTGACGCGACGCGGCTTGAAAACCGCTCGAAGCTGTCGCGCGCCTACGCCACCTCAAGCACGACGCGGCCGCGAATCTTCCCCGCGACGATGTCCCCGGCGAGCGCGATAGCATCCTTCCACGAATGCGTTGTCGTCAGCGTGGCGAGCTTGGCGCGGTCGAGGTCTTGCGCAAGCCGCGCCCAGGCTTCGAGCCGTTTTGCCTTTGGAGCCATCACCGAATCGATGCCCGCCAGCGTCACGCCGCGCAGAATGAACGGAGCGACGCTCGCGGGCAGATCCATGCCCTGCGCGAGCCCGCAAGCCGCGACCGTGCCGCCATATTTCGTCTGCGCGAGCACATTCGCGAGCGTGTGACTGCCGACTGAATCGACCGCGCCCGCCCAACGCTCACGCCCGAGCGGCTTGCCCGGCGCCGAAAGCTCCTGCCGCGCCACGATCTCCGACGCGCCGAGCGACTTCAGATAGGCTTCCTCTTCCGGGCGGCCGGTGGCGGCATGCACGGGGAAGCCAAGCTTCGACAGCAACGCCACCGCGACGCTGCCGACGCCGCCGGAAGCGCCCGTCACGAGCACTGGTCCCTTGTCGGGCGTCACGCCATGCGCTTCGAGCGCCAGCACGCACAGCATCGCCGTATACCCTGCCGTCCCGATGGCCATCGCCTCCGCGCGCGAAAGCCCGGCGGGCAGCGGCACGAGCCAATCGCCCTTCACGCGGGAAAACTGCGCGTAGCCGCCGAGATGGGTTTCGCCCGTGCCCCAACCGTTGAGCACCACCTCATCGCCGGGCCTCAAGCCGGGATGCGACGAGCTATCCACGATCCCTGCGAAATCGATGCCGGGCACCATGGGCCAGCGGCGCACCACCGGCGCCTTGCCCGTGATGGCGAGGCCGTCCTTGTAGTTCACCGTCGAATGCGTGACGCGCACGGTGACATCGCCGGGCATAAGGTCCGCGTCCGAAAGCTCGATCCACGCGACGGCCTGACCGGTTTCGGTTTTCGTGAGAAGAAGCGCTTCGAACTTTTCCGTCATGGCCGAACTCTCGCGATTGAAACGGTTTGCCAGCAGCGGGGCTGCTTTGGCGACTATAGAAACTTTCGCGGTGTTTCGCGACATGCCGCCGCGACCGTTCGCTGTGCGGACCCCAAGAAAAGCAGGTGTGCGCTAACACCGCCGCTCAAGAAGGGATGACGATGCCCTCGAGTCGCTTGGAAGGCGAGGGCTTTGTCTTTCGGTGCGCTTCGGCGCAAATGAGTTCCAGCTGTTGCAGCGCGTTAGCTGCGCTGCACAACCGAAAACATTTGCGCTTTGCTCCAATCGGCGTGATCATTTCAAAGTTGCCAACGTTTCGAAGGATACACGCCGATGTCTCTGTCGATCGAGTTCGTCCGCATAACCACGGTTGCGGTGTTCGCGTTTCTGGCAGCCTTCGTTCTCGGCGTGGTGTAACGCGCCGACTCCTGCGTTGAAGGGGCGCTGTGCTTCCCAGGCATTAACCCTCGCGAAGTCCCTCGCAACCTCGCGTTGTCGCTCTCGTTGTCGCGCCCCCGAAACGCGCCTATAGTCCTGCCCCAATGAAATGCGACACTGGAGGCATTGTGACACGGCGTGCATTCATCTGCGGGCTGGCCGGCCATTCGTTGAAGCGCGACGAGCGGTCCTTCCTCAGCCAAACACGGCCCGCAGGCATCATCCTGTTCGCGCGGAACGTCGACACACCGAAGCAGGTGGCGGCGCTCATCGACGAGGCGCAGGACGCTGCCGGCGGCGACGGGCGCATGATCGTCATGGTCGATCAGGAAGGCGGGCGCGTGCAGCGTCTTCGCGAACCGTACTGGCCGAAATACCCGCCCGCGCGCGCGTTCTGCGCAATCGACGACGGGGACAGCGCCGAAGCGGCGAACCTCTGCGCGCAAGCCATGGCGGCGGACCTCGCGACCCTCGGCTTCAACACCACCGCCGCGCCCGTGCTCGATGTGCCGATCCCCGGCGCGGACAACATCATCGGCGACCGCGCCTATGGCGAGGACGTGGAGACGGTGATCTCGCTTGGCCGCGCCGTGGCAGACGGGCTTCTCGCTCAGGGCATCCTGCCGATCATGAAACACATACCGGGGCATGGGCGCGCCATGGCGGACAGCCATCTTGCTTTGCCTGTGGTCCACACGCCGCTTGCGGAGCTTGAAGCGCACGACTTCGCGCCCTTCCGCGCGCTGAACGATATTCCGATGGCGATGACGGCGCATGTCGTGTTCACCGCCGTCGATCCCGCCGCGCCCGTCACGATCTCCGCGAAGGCGATCCGCGAGGTAATCCGAGGCACCATCGGCTTCGACGGCCTTCTCATGAGCGACGACCTCACCATGAGGGCGCTGAAGGGCACGCCCGGCGAGAACGCGCGCGCGGCGCTGGCGGCGGGGTGCGACCTCGCGCTTCACTGCAACGGCGTTCTCGACGAGATGCGCGCCGTGGCTGCCGAGTCGCCTGCGCTCGAAGGCGATGCGCGGCGGCGTTTCGAGGCGGCGCTCGCCCGCGTGAAGGCGCCGAGAAGCTTCGACGTTGCGGGGGCTGAGGAAGCGCGCGCCAAATCGCTGGCGAGGCTCGCGTGAATCGCTCAAAGTGATCGAGCGAGGTGTCAAGCGGAGATTCGCGTGAGCGACGAAACGGATAATGGCGGAACCAACGAGACGCGGGCGGAGCGGCCGAATGGCGGCGCCGACGCCGCCGATAGCTGGGACTCGCCGGAGCGCGTCGAGCCGGAAGACGAGGCGGACATTTTCCTTCTCGAACTCGACGGCTTCGAAGGCCCGCTCGACCTGTTGCTGCAACTCGCGCGCACACAGAAGGTCGATCTCGCGAAGCTTTCCATCCTCGACCTCGCGAACCAGTACCTCGCCTATATCGAGGCGGCGCGCGCGCTGCGGCTGGAAATCGCCGCCGACTACCTCGTGATGGCGGCGTGGCTCGCCTACCTCAAGTCGAAGCTTCTGCTGCCGGAACAGGAACAGCAGCAGGACGGCCCGTCCGGCAAGGAGCTGGCGGCGCAACTCGCTTTTCGCCTGAAGCGCCTCGAAGCGATGCGCGAAGCGCTGGCGAGCCTGATGGGGCGGAAGCGCCTCGGCGTCGACCTTTTCGCGCGCGGCATGCCGGAGGGCATTCGCATCGTGCGGTCGAGCATCTATCAGGCGAGCATCTTCGACCTGCTCAAGGCCTATGCCGAGCAGCGCCAGCGCACCGCCGTCATGGAGGTGAAGTGGGGCGCGCGCGTGGTGTGGTCGATCAAGATGGCGCGCGACCGGCTTTCGAAGCTGCTAGGGCCGTTGCCGGATTGGGCCGAACTCGACACCTTCCTCGAAGAATACAAGCCGTCGCCGACGCTCGGCAAGACAGTGACGGCGTCGAGCTTCGGCGCGACGCTTGAGCTTGCGCGCGAGGGGTACCTGGAATTGCGGCAGGATCGGGCGTTCGGGCCGCTTTACCTGAAATGGCTGACTGACAAGCCGAACGGGATCGACGTGCTGGGCGTGGACGTGACGGCCGACGAACCCCGCGGCGACGCGACGGCAGGCGCCGACATCGCGGGCACCGGACTGGCCGAAAACGCGGCCTGATCCCGCGCGTTCGCGATCAACGTCGGCGCCGCCGATTCGCTTATGTGATTCGATTCTCCGGATAGCGAAAAACCTCAGCCGGCCCGGTGCGGATACTCCCCGTCCCGGCTCCTAACGCGCGGAAACAAATAAAAGACCCCGCTCGTCCAAACGAACGGGGTCCAGCTTCAGGCTCGTGGGGAAAGCACCTTGGGGGGATGCTTGTCCAGATTTTTCCGTTTCCTGCCTCTGCGAGCAAGTCACGTTTTGTTGCAAAGTCTTCCGCTCAGTATCCGTCGTTGCGGCAAGGGCGTGCGACGATAACGCAGCGCTTCAGATTCCAGACCTGATGGCCGCCGCCCACGCGCGCCGGGTCGCAATGATATTCGATGACCCTCGCCCTCTCGAAGGTAATGAAGCGCTCGCCATGCGCATTGATAACCTGCTCTTGCCAGCGCTTGATGGCGGAACGGCGCGCCGAACGAATCAGGTGATAGGCATCGCCAGCGGCGCGCACAGGCTCGCGGCAGGCAGCGCGCGCTGCCTTCTCCCTTTCATACTGGCTGGACTTGCGCCCATGGTGTTGCGCGGACGCGGGAAGGCTCATCGTGGCTGTCACCGCCAGGGCCAACAATACTGCTAGAAATCGCATGTTTCACTCCATCTTCCGAGCAAAGCTATCACTACGGACAAGCAAGCAATCATTGGCAATGCCCCCCCGCTCTCCGACTGTAAAAGGCTGCGGCGCTCAGCTTCCGCCAGCTTGACCGGGTAACATAACCGGGGCGGGAAGCAAGCTGACGAATGGTCAATTAACAGTTACCCCCGCTGTTGAATTGTTGAAATATCTGTCGAACTTCGAAAAAGCTGCAATGCTAGACAAATTAAATGTGGAAAAACTGTGGATTAGGAATGTGTGGACACAAATACGCCAAGAATGGCGCTGCATGCGCGCGCATTGCAAATCCCTGCGCATCGCGCGTCTCATGCGAGCGGCTTATTGCCCGCGCCGCGCCGCTGGGCTAAAGCTCGGGCGATGAAGGCACAGGAGAGCGCACCATGGATTTCGGCCCCCTGCTCGTATCTCTGTCCCGTCCCGTCGACATCTATTGCGAGCGCACCAGCGCGGTCTTCGACGCGGAACCGCTCAACGCGATCTCCAATTTTGCGTTTCTGATCGCCGCCTATGCCGCATGGAAGCTTCAGGCCCGGCGCCCGGAAGGGGCGCACAGTGCCGCGATCAAGGCGCTTTGCATCCTGATCGGCGTCGTGGGAATCGGCAGCTTCGTCTTCCACACCATCGCGACGAAGTGGGCGGAATGGGTCGACGTCATTCCGATTCTCGTCTTCATGATCTTCTATTGCTGGATGATCCTGACGGTGTTCTTCGAATGGCCGGCATGGCTCAAGACAGCCGCCTGCGGCCTTCTGTTCGCCGCTACCTTCTATCTTGAGGCGGAGGAGTTCGCGCCCGTTCTCTGGGGCGGTGCGATGTATCTGCCCTCGCTCGTCTTCATGGTCGCGGCGGGCGCGGGGATCTGGATGCGAAACGCGGCGGCGGGCCGGGCCTTCTATGCGGCGGCGGCGCTTTTTGTTCTGTCATTCACCGCGCGAACGCTCGACATGCCGCTGTGCAACGACATCCCGATCGGCGTCCACTACTTCTGGCATCTGTTCAATGCAACGGTGCTCTACCTGCTGGTAAGGACGCTGATCCTGCATGCTCCGGCCCGCATCATGCCAGCCAACGCGCACGGCCCGGATTCGGGCTCTGGCGCCCCTGCTTCGCCTCGCGCCGCCTCCACAGCGACCGATGCGGGAATCGGCTTTCCCCTGTTTCCTCAAAATTGACGCTTTGCAGTCCGACGGTCGACAGATACACCACCACCAAGTATTCGATGAGGTTAATCGTGAAATTTTATTCATACGGCGCCGCACTTCTTCTTTCATTCGGCCTTGCGGCCGGACCGGCTGCGGCGCAGACAACCACCGCTCCCAATCCGTTCGGCGGCACGGCTCAAACGGGCACGCCCGCGCAGGCCGCTCCCGCTCCGAAGAAGACGAAGGCTCCTGCCGCGCTCGGCTCCGGCCAATTCGCAAGCGAGGCCGAAGCGAAGGCCAGTTGCCCCGGCGACACCGTCGTTTGGGCGAACCTCTCGTCGAAGGTCTATCATTACGAGACCGCGAAGACCTACGGCAAGACCAAGCGCGGCGCGTACATCTGCGAGAAAAACACCGCCGCCGCCGGTTTCCGCGCTGCAAAGAAAGAGCAGCGGCCCTAAGTGCCCTCGCGCTCGGGGGAATGTGCTTCCCATGCTGTCAGGTCTTGCGGGCGACGACGAGTTCCAGCGCCGTAAACGCCAGCGGGGGAAGCCTTTGCGGTTTCTCGACCTTGAGACCGGCAGCTTCGAGCGCCTTTGCCCATTCGGCACCGCGGCCGACATCGGCGATGGCGACGAGGCCGCGCGCTCTCAGCACCCGCGCGATTTCGCGGCATGTGGCGGGCCGCGCCGCCTCTTTGTCGAGCGTGTGCAGAAACGAGAGCGACAGCACCACGTCGAACGACTTGTCGACAAACCCGATATCGCGCGGATCGTCGTTGCGCAATTCGACCCGGTCGGCCACGCCCGCCAGATCGATATTGCGTTGGGCTTCTTCGATCGTCGCGGACGCCCGCTCGCTTTCCCACGCGTCGATACCGACAACCATGCCGGTTTTCAGGCGACTGGCCGCGCCGATGGCAAGCAGGCCGCGCCCGGTCCCGAGGTCGAGCACGGTTTCATCCCCGCGCCACCGAACGAGGTTCAGCATGCGATCGCGCACAACGAACTTGCCCTTGAGCGACCAGGCCAGCATGAGCACGCAAGCGCCGAGGCTGAGGCAGCCGAGCGCAAGGAACGTCGGGCCGAGAAGGGGAGCCGTCGCCGCGACATCGTATGACGGCAGCAAATACCCCGACGCGAGTGCCGCCATCCCCGCGAGGAAAAGCCGCGCCAATGCCTTGGGCTTGTCGATCCCGTAATCCGGCTTGAGCGGCCGCCGCGTCCGCAGAGCTTGCTTCATTGAGGTTTAATCTAACTCGGCAATGGTGCCAGTGCGACAACTCGTGAGGCGATCCAGCGCTGCGCTCAATTCATCGTGTGAGACAACGCGTCTCTTAACTCATCGCTCGCCGCAGCCCTTATTTCGGACGACTGTCAACGTTATGCAGCAACGCGGTGGCGGTCTTTTGTGCTTTGCATGGCGGTTTACCGGATGGGCAATCGGATTTTGAGAGGGCATGCTTGATGAACGGCACGGATGGGAACCAGCGACACGCAGGCCCGGAGGCCACAAGCCCTGCTCCCCTGCCTCCCGCGAAGCCCGATGACCTCGTCCTTGGGGTGGAGCGTACCGGGTTGATCGCGCTTCGCGCTCCAATCCTGTCCGCCATTCTTGTCGCCCTGCTTTCCGTCGTTGCCGCTTTCGGCGTGGCCCGGCTGCAAGTGGACGACTCCCTCAGTTCGCTGTTCCGGTCCGACACGCCCGAATTTCGCCAGTTCGAGGAGTTGACGAAGCGCTTTCCCTCCCATGAATTCGACGTGCTGATGGTCATCGAGGGCGACCGCCTCCTTCAGCGCGGCCCCATCGATCAGCTGCGCGACCTCGTGACCGACGTCCAGCTCATCGAAGGCACGCGGGGCATCCTGTCCCTGTTCTCCGCGCGCGAAGCCCCCGAGGCGGGCAAGCTTCCCGGCCCCCTGTTCCCGGCGGACCTGCCCGAGGGCGAGGAATACGACGCTCTCATCAAGCGCGTGCTCGCCAACGACATCATCAAGGGCAAGTTCATCTCCGACGACGGCAAGCTCGTGCTCATCGTCATCGCCATCGATCCCGCCGTCGCCAATGGAGAGGGTATCGCCGACGTCGTGAAGCAAATCCGCGAGACCGCCGCGCAGGATCTCGAAGGCTCCGGCCTCAAGGCGGAGTTGTCGGGCGTGCCGGTGATGCGCCTCGAAATCAGGACCGCCGTCGAGCGCGACCAGCTTCTCTACAACGGCATCGGCTTTCTCGCCGGGTGCCTCATCGCGATCATCTTTTTCCGCCGCCTCTCCTTCATGGTGATCGCGGCGGCGCCGCCTCTGCTGGCGATCCTGTTCGCGCAAGGCGTGCTCGGCTGGATGGGCTTCACGCTCAACACCTTTCTGAACGTGATGACGCCGCTCATCATGGTCATCTCGTTCTCGGACAGCATGCAGCTCACGTTCGCGGCGCGCGACAGGCTCATCCGCGGCGACACCAAGTATCAGGCATTCCGCAACGCCATCCTCATCGTCGGCCCCGCCTGCGTGCTTACGCATGCAACGGCGGCCCTCTCCTTCGTGGCGCTCCTGTTCTCAAGCTCGGACATGATCCGCCATTTCGGCGAAGGCGGCATCATCGCGACCGTGATCGCGCTGTTTACGGTCATCACCGTGCTGCCGGTGCTCGGCGTTCTGCTCGTGCGCAAGGAGACAACCTTCGCCGCGAGCATGAAGGGAGCCGACACCGCCGTCGATGCGCTCCGCGCCTTCTGCGGCTGGATCGCGCATCGCGTCGTTTCGCGGCCGGGGCTCTACAGCGCCATCGCCGTTCTTGCGGTCCTGGGGCTCGCCTCGATCTATGTCGGCCTCGAAACCCGCTATCGGCTCGCCGATCAGGTGCCGGACAAGCGGCAGGCCGTCGCCGCGAGCCAGCGCCTCGACGCGAAGCTCACCGGCTCGAACCCGATCAACGTCCTGATCGAGCTTCCGAAGGGCGTTTCGGCCTACGATCCCCAGGCGCTGAAGGTGCTCGCCGACGTGCATGCCGCCGTGGAGCATCAGAAGGGCGTCGGCAATGTCTGGTCCGTGGAGACGCTGCGCCGCTGGATCGCGGAGAAGCTCGGCCGCTCCGACATCGAAACGTTGCAGCGCTATATCGGCTATCTGCCCGAGCATCTCGTGCATCGCTTCCTGGCGAAGGACGGCGCTGCCGTCGTCGTGTCGGGCTATATTCCGGACGAGGACGCGAACGAGTTGCTTCCGCTCGTGAACCAGCTCGACGCGACACTGAACACCGTTCGCGAAGCGAACCCCGGCTACACGGTTGCCGTGACCGGGCTTTCCGCCGTCGCAGCCCGCAACAGCGCGCTCATGATCCAGCGGCTGAATACGGCGCTCACCATCGAGATCGTGTTCGTGGCCGCGTTCATCGGTCTCGCGTTCCGCTCATTCGTGGTGATGCTGTCGGCGATCCTGCCCGCGATCATCCCCATTCTCGCTTCGGGCGTGCTGCTCTGGCTGGTCGGAAGCGGGCTGCAATTCGCCAGCATCGTCGCGCTGACGGTGTCCTTCGGCCTCGGCCTCTCCGCGACGATCCACTTCCTGAACCGGCTCAGGCGCGAGGACAGGCCCGGACAGCCGCCCGAGCTTGCGGTGGAGCGCGCGACCGTGCTCGTCGGCCCGGCATTGATCCTGACGACTGTGGTTCTGGCCTGCGGGCTTGCCGTCACGGTGTTCTCCGACCTGCCGTCGCTCCGGCTGTTCGGCTGGCTCTCGGCCTTCGCCATGATCGCGGCGCTCGTGGCCGACCTGTTCGTGCTGCGTCCAATCATTATGTTTCTCTTGCGCCTCACACGTCGAAATAGGGTTGAAGCCGCAACGGAGGCGGAACCAGCACAGTAGGGCGTCGTTCTCCTGGAACCCTTTATTTAGAGACGCGACCTTATGACGAGTACACAATCAGGAGGCGTACCGTGAAACCAATCCATGTAATGCGTGCCGTTTATGGTGCAGCCGTAGCTGCTGCCCTTGTGTTCTCGCTCAATGCTTCGGCGGAACCTCGCGCCGGAAGATCTTCGCTGTCGGGCTCGTGGAGCGGCGGGGGCACTGTCATGATCGGCGGCCAGGCCGAACGGGCGCGTTGCCGGGCCAACTATTCGGGCGGCGGTAATACGGTCATGATGAACGGCACCTGCGCGACCGCTTCAGGCCGCGTTTCCCAGACCGCTCGTCTTCGCCGGGTCGGCGCGAACACTTATGTCGGCAGCTTTCACAATCCGCAGCATGGCGTGAGCGGCAGCATGCGTGTAACCGTCAACGGCCGCAGCCAGAACGTGCAACTCAGCGCGCCTGGCGGCTCGGCGTCGCTGACGCTTCGTCACTGAGTTCCAGGATATTACGCCCTGGGAAGCTCGCGCGCTTGCCGGGGTCTATGCCTTGATGTTCTTCAACAGCACGTCCTTCGCCGCGTTGATCTGGGACGCAAGATAATTCGAGCCGCCCTGATCCGGGTGAAAGCGCTTCATGAGATTGCGGTGAGCCGCGAGCACATCGTCGCGTTTGGCCCCGCTCTTCAAACCCAGAATGAGGTAAGCTTCATCGAGCGTCATGGCCCGCGACGGCCCTGAACCGGCGTTTCCGCTTCCCCCGCCTGCCGACCAGTCCGGCGAGACACGGTCGAGCCACGCCTCGAACAGTTTCGCCGCCTCCGCGTCATTGGCCCGAAGCTCGGCGAGAACCTCGCCCCGCTCGGCTTCCGAGAGGTCGGCGAGCGCCTTGCCCTCGAACCGCCCCTTCAGCAGGCGACCGGAAATCGCTCCGGTCCGATGGTCGAGCGTCATGTCGAGCCAGGGCGTGCGGACACCCGAGGTTCCGCCGCCCGCCCCGATCTTGCCTTTGCCGGGGAACCAGCCGGTCCGCTGCATGAAGGACCAGACCGTCATTCCGGCGAGCAACGCCACGCCGATATTGCGCGTGGCGACGAAAGCCGCTCCGAACGCCACGAGCACGACGCTCCCCTTGCGGAGATAAACCGCGAGTTTGCCCATGTCGGCGCGCGACAGGTAGCCGAGCAGATAAAGGGCTACCCCCAGACCGACCAAGAGGAGAAAAAGCTGTAAGATCGCTGTGCCCTCGGCTTGACCGCGTTACGGCTTCGACATCTGTTCAAGCAGCACCGTAGGTGCGGCGCGGCCTTTTGCATAGTCGGCAAGTGCGCGCCGTCCACCGGCTGCGTAATGAGCGACGGCGGCGAGCAACTCGCGCAGCTCGGCCGCCGAGCCCGGACCGAAACGGCAGGTCGCGCCGCCCGTCAGCCGCGCGATCTCCCGGAATGCCGCCTGCGTGGTTGCATCCTGACCTTCCTGAAAAAGGAAGACGGGCACGGACAGAAGCCCAAGCTTTCCGGCGAGGTCGGCCAACTCGTCGACATTTTCCTCCATCGCGTCGCCGACATAGACAAGCGCGCTTACCTTGCCCGCCCCCGCCTCGGCGAGCGCGTGTTTCAGAACCTTGCGGATCTGCGTGAAGCCGCCCCGGCACGAAACGGCCGTCATGAGCCGTGCAAGCGCGGCTGCGTCATTCACCCAGCGGCTGGCCTTGCATTCGTCGGTGCCTCGAAAGAAGAGGAGCTTCACGTCAAGGCCGCCGACCGCCTTCACCGCATCGAACATGTCGGCCTGAACCTTGAGCGCCATGTCCCAAGTCGGCTGGCGGCTCATGGTCGCGTCCATCGCGAAGATCAGTCGGCCATGCCCCGAAGAGGGCGGTGGCGTCGAGCGCACGCGGTCGAGGAAAGCGTCGATTTCCGAGCGGTTGCTTTGTTCCTGTTCGAGCGGCGTTTGCTCCTTTTTCGATGGCGGACGTACGGGATTCTCCATGACTTCTCCGAACTGACTGGTTGACTGTTGATATGGGCGGCCTTCCGTTTTTCGGAATGCCCCTTCGCAACGTCGAGCGGTCAAGGGCGTGGCTGCGAGCCGGTTGCAAGGGGCAAGCACGAAGATGCCGCGCAGGGGTGCCGACATCCGCTAGAGCCGTTCCGATCTGATTGAATCGCAAACAGATCGGTAGCACGGTCTCTTCTATTTAGTTTAGAGACGGATCGGCTTCACTTCCGTTTCAGGTTGTGCTTTCCAGATCCGTCGCCTCCGCCTATTGTGGAAGGTGAAATGTGATTGCTGCCTCCGGCGCAGTGGCCGGGAGCCGAGTTCCGATGATCGAGCCGGGAGATCTTAGTCGGCGTGGGCTGCGCCTAAAACGCGTATTCGCCCGGAAGGCCGGTGGTGGGGACCATGAACGACCATTCCGCAGCGACCGTGGAACTGCCGCGGACAGCTTATCTCGATCACACGCTGAGACGGGCGCGCAGCGCGGCGGAGCAGCGTTCGCATCGCTATGTCACGCTTGAACATCTCCTGTTCACGCTTCTCGACGACCCCGACGCGTCGCGATTGCTGTCGACTGTCGGCGCGGACGTCGCCGTCATCCGGGCCACGATTACCGACACGGTCAACAACAGGATGGGTTCGCTCGCCGTGCCGGACGGGCGCGCGCCGAATTTCAGCTACAAGTTCGATACGCTGTTCATCTCGGCGTCGCAGGACGCGGCGCGCGCCGGTCGCCATGAAATCGACGGCGCCCTTGCCCTGCTCGCGGTCGCGCGCGAGCCGGAAAGCAACGCCTCCGCGATCCTCGGCGCGAACGGCTTCGACCCGGCGGCCGCGCTTCATGCGATCGCCGCATCACGCTCGTCGTTGCATGCGCAGACCGATCTGCCGCCGCCGCCCAAGGCCGTTTCGCGGCCCGAGGAAAGAAAACAGGCGCCTGTCGCTGCGACACCCCATAACGCGCCGGCAGTCGACGACGGCATGGACGACATGTTGACCAGCGTCCGCGACTTCCTCGAAGCTGAACAGAGAAAGGAAGCTGCGGGGACATCGTCGCCGGCCGCGCCCGCAAAGGCCGCGCCCCATCCGCCATCTCTCGGCCCGGTGCTCCGCGCGCAGGTGCCGCCGCCCCCGCCGCAAAGCGGCTATGCGCTGTCGCCATTCCGCGACGCGCCGCCCCTTGAGCCGGGCCTCGGCACAGGGCCTGAACTCAGGATGGAACCGCCGCAACAATCCGCTCACAACGATACGGAATGGACATTCCGCGCGCCCGAAGGCTCGCACGCTTCAGGCAACCACGGCGGCGGCATCGGCTTTGATGAGCCGGAGGCACCGAGGTTCGATCTCAAGCACCCGACAGCTTCCGGGCGGCCAGAACCCGCGCCACTCTCCTTCGACCTCGAACGGCCGGTCGCGCCGCCACCTTTTGACGCGGCGCCCCCGCGTCTGCCGCCGCTGTCGCCCGAGGCAGCCCGCGCGCCTGTCGACCCGAGGGGCGACAAGAAGGGAAAACGGCGCCCGCGAAATGCCGACGCAGCCACGGGCCTTATCGCAAAAATTCTCCAGCCGATCCCTCGCCGGACGCGCATCGCGGCGCCGGAAACCGTCGAGCTTCTCCTTTCCAGGGATGAGGCGTGGGCCCTGTTTGCGCGCGCGCGACCGCAAGGCGCCCCGGGCGCCGAAACGGAGCCGCACGCGCCTGTTCGGGCCGTAACGGTGCGCCTCAGCGCGCCTGAGGGCGGCTTCTTCATCGAAGGGCAGTCGCCGGAAACGCAATGGCTTCTCGACCGCCCCGCCCTTCTCGGGGAGGAACACTTCGGCAGCTGGGTCTGGATTGTCGTGCCGAACGAAAAGGGCGCGTACCCGCTCATCGTCTCCCTTTCCGCCCGCGACATCGACACGAACGGAACCGCTGTCGACCTGCATGTTCCCGATCAGGCGGTGAAAGTGCAGGTTCGCGGGAATTTCTGGCGCGGCTTCGGCAGCCTGCTGCGCACGCTGCTTTTGCTCGCAGTGGGCGGCGGTTTCGGCGCTGCGGCTTATTACGGATTGAAATTGATGGGCAAGGTGCCATAAGCCGGTTTAGAATTCATCTGACACAGGGCGAGGCATAGCGGCTTCGCCGTATCCGAAAAAAAGGCCCAGGGCTCAATCGGTAAACGAGGCGCGGCGTTTTGCCTAAGCGTCCTCACGCCACTTGCAAGCCTTGCTCTTTTAAGTATGGTGCGGCCCGCGCAGCAGACAGGCGGTTTTGATGGCGAAAATTGGAGTACCGCATTTCCATAACGACATCGGAGTCGAAAAAATCCACATCGGCGTGAAAGAGTTTCAGTGCGTGGGCGCGAGGCCGCCCCTCGACCATCCTCATGTTTACCTCGATATGGGCGCGGACGATCAGATCGTATGTCCCTACTGCTCGACCCTCTTCATCTATGATGCGAATTTGCGGCCCGATCAAACGGACCCCCCCTATTGCCTTTTCGAGCCACAGGAGGCTGACGCGCGATGACGAACAGCGCACAAAAAGAAAAAATCGCGATTGCCGGCGCGGGCATCGCAGGTTTGAGCGCGGCCATCGCTCTCAGGCTCTCCGGCCACCCGGTGGACATCTTCGAGGCCGAGCCGAAGCTTCAACCGTTCGGTGCCGGTATCCAGATCGGCCCGAATGCTACGCGCATTCTTGAAAGCTGGAATGTCGCGCTGCTCGGGACCGCATTCGAGCCCGAGAACATCGAAATTCACAGCGCTCGCAACGGCTCGCTGCTCAACACGGTGCCGCTGCGTCAAGCGTCCCGTGCCCGCTATGGGGCGCCGTATGTGACGCTCTTGCGGAAAGACTTGCAGAACGCGCTCCTGTCCCGCGCTCGCGATCTCGGCGCGGTTCCGAAATATTCCTCGCCCGTGACAGCCGCCGAACTCACGAAGGACGGTTTTCAGGTCACTGCGGGCGGCCGCCCTTACACGCTCGATGCGCTTATCGGCGCGGACGGCATCGGCTCCGCCGTGCGCAAGCTCGCATGGGGCACGAAGCAGCCGGTCTCCGCGAACGCCGTGGCGTGGCGCGCGATCCTGCCGATCACGGCGGTGCCGGAGGCGGCGCGCAAGAATATCGGCGTCTGGATGGCCTCGGGCGGTCATTTCGTCCATTACCCCGTCTCGGGCGGCTCGTCGCTGAACGGCGTGCTCGTCCTCGACGACGATTATCGCAACCATGGCGAGCCGGACAAGAACGATCCGCTGCCTTATCTCCTGCACCGGCTCGAAGGCTGGGCGCCGCAGATCCGCGAGGCTGTTTCGTCAACGAGGGCGTGGCTCCCGTGGCAGTTGCGCGGCCTTGAAAAATGGGACGGCGGTCATGGACGCATCCAGTGTATCGGCGACGCTTGGCACGCGATGCGCCCCTATCTCGCCTCCGGCGGCGTGATGGCTATCGAGGACGGGGCAGCGCTTGCATCCGCTCTTGCCGGTAAAGGATCCATCGAAGACAAGCTCGCGCGGTTCCGCCAGAAGCGCGCCGCTCGCGTGTGGCAGGTGGCCGAGCGCTCCGCCCTTATCGGCCGGATCTATCACGTTGCGCAGCCGTTCGATGCAATCCGTGATCTGGCGATCAAGAAGTCTTCGCCCGCGAAACTGCTTGAGCGGAACGACTGGCTTTACAACACGCGCATCTAACTTTTTAGACGCGCGCGCTTTCGGGACACAAAAAAAGATCGGGATCGCCTGGGGGCGGTCCTCGATCTTTGGTCGAACGCTTCATTGAGCCCGTGTTTTGCCCGCATGATTTACGTAAGGCTTTGCTCGATCGATCGGAAGGATTGGCGAACAGCCACCTGGTCGATCTGACCGCCCAGGTTCATAAGTCTTTCTTTCCCCTTGCGGCTGGTGAGCCAGCGGGCGGCGTCTTCCTCCGTGTGAAAGCAATAGGGCAGAACGTGCACGCGATCGAACCCGGCGGGAACCAACAGTTCGAAAGTGCCGTCGTCAGCTTCTCTGAGATAAGGTTTCGGAGCCATCGTAGCCTTCGTTTCCTGGTTGCCTTAACAGTCAGGTCATAATCCTGTAAACAAAGGGCAAACAAAGCGAACCCGCCAATGTTCCCTCCAACGCCGAAACCTATTTGCCGCTATTATCTGAACGGCGGCGCTGGCAGCGGCGATAGTCTCCTGACAAGCGGCGCTTCATGGGAGACCTTCAGGTTTTTGCGCTGGCGGTTAAGAAATCTTTCGGCGCGCGAGAAGGTCTGCCGGCCATTTGCCCGAAGCGGGCAATTTCGGTCCGGGGAGTCTACGAAATTCGCTTTTCGTTTCCCGGCTTGCCCGCTATCGGTGGTGTCGTTCGTCTTCAACCACGGCGCGCTCATTGCGCAACAGCGAGTGCAGGCCTCCATGGAACGCTTTTTCGGCGGCAGTCCCGCAACCGTCATTTTGAAGCTCGCAATCGCATCGCTCATCATCGGCATAACGCTGTCGTTCTTCGGCCTCGATCCGGCGAACATCTACGACGCGATGCTGCGTCTCGGCGACTGGATCTCATCGCTCGGCCTCGACACGCTGAAGCAAATCGTGCGTTACATCGCGCTCGGCGCGGCCATTGTGGTGCCGATCTGGCTTCTCGTGCGCGTGTTGAGCCTCTTCGGTTCGGATCGCCGAAGCAAATAGGACGCTCAAGATCGCCGCAAAAAAAACGCCGCTGGAAGGCGGCGCTTTCGGTTGGCGATGGATGTTCAGCCGGAGGCGATCAAGCCTTGCGCGCATATTCCTCGCGGGCGATCCACTTTTCGAGCTGCGCGACGTGCTCCGCTTCTTCCTTCACGAATTCCTTCGCTTCGGCGACGATGGCCGGATCTTTCGACACGTGCGCGACCGCGTAATAGAACTCGTAGCCGCGCTTTTCGCCCTGAAGGGCCGCCTTCAGAGCATCGAGGCGCGAAAGTGTCGGATCGGCAGCCCAAAGCGCTGTGCGCTCCGGTGTCACATAGTCCGGCCAGACATAGTCGGCGGGGATATGCAGGCTCGCGTCGATGGTGCCCGCGCGCTTTTGCGCTTCCGCCAGATGGAGGCGCGAGAATTCGGCGAGCTTGGCGAAGAGTTCGGCGACTTCGGTGTTTCCGACATCCGCCATGGACTTCGAAAGCTGATCGTAGTGGATGGCCGCGTCTTCCTCGACCTTCACCGCATAGCCGAAAAACTCATCAAGGCTGCGGATCTCGGTGCCGCCCTTGTAGATGCGCGCCGCGCTGGATACGGCTGGCCCCTTCGCCGGCAGGGTCTCGTCGCCGACGAACGAAACGATGATGTCCTCGTCGCGCACGATATACTGGCATGCCAAGCGAAAGCGCGGGGCAACGTCGTTGGTCTCGGCGTTCTTGATTTCCTCGGCCGTGATCTTGCCGAGCTGACGGAGCTGCTCCTTTTCCTTCTCGGTGAGCGAGATGGCGTGCATGCGCCGCGGGTCGAGCTGCTTCACCTCGATGAGACACGAGCCGCATTCGCCATCCTGGCAGTCGAACGGGATCGGAATTTTGTGTTCCTTGGCAACGGCGAGGATGGTTCCCCGGTCGCCCGCCACAGCGTAGACGGTGACGTCCTTCGCCAGGCTCGGGGAAGAAAATGTAATGTTCGCCATGGTATCTCCTTTTTCGCGCCGGAGCACGAGACTGCTGTTCGTTGCCGGATCGCCCGACCTTGCGAGGTCTGAAATTACACTAAGTGTAAATTTACCGAAACCGTGGCTTTTGTCGCGACGGATATTTTTTTGCTGTCGTCAACATTTTGCACATCTACTGTTCAACTTGCCGAAAAAGCGGGCAACGTCCTCGGAGAGGGAAATCCTCCCGCTGCAAAAACTCTTTTCACGAAGGCAAAGCACGCATACATTCCGCGCATCTCAGAAAAGGACGAGACCATGAGTTATAACGTCGCTGTCGTCGGCGCCACGGGCAATGTGGGTCGCGAAATGATGAACATCCTCGACGAGCGCGAATTCCCGGTGAAAGAGGTTTTCGCGATTGCGTCGCGCCGCTCGGTCGGCATGGAAGTTTCGTTCGGCGACAAGACGCTCAAATGCCAGGATTTGGCGACGTTCGACTTCTCGCGTTGCGATTTCGCGCTGTTGTCCGCGGGCGGCGATGTCTCGAAGGAGTGGGCGCCGAAGATCGCGCGCACGGGCTGCGTGGTCATCGATAATTCAAGCGCGTGGCGTTACGATATGGACGTGCCGCTGATCGTGCCGGAGGTGAACGCCGACGCCGTCGCGGGCTTCCGCAAGAAGAACATCATCGCGAACCCGAACTGTTCGACCGCGCAGCTCGTCGTGGCGCTGAAGCCGTTGCACGATGCCGCGAAGATCAAGCGCGTCGTTGTCGACACCTATCAGTCCGTGTCCGGCGCCGGCAAGGAAGCGATGGACGAACTCTGGAACCAGACGAAGGGCATCTACGTCACCGACGAGCCGACGCCCGAGGTCTTCACCAAGCAGATCGCGTTCAACGTGATCCCGCATATCGACGTGTTCCTCGATGACGGCTTCACCAAGGAAGAGTGGAAGATGGTCGTCGAGACGAAGAAGATCCTCGATCCGAAGATCAAGCTCGTCGCCACTTGCGTCCGCGTGCCGGTGTTCGTCGGCCATTCCGAGGCGGTGAATATCGAGTTCGAGAACCCGATCTCCGCGAAGGAAGCGCGCGACATTCTGCGCGAAGCGCCGGGCCTGCTCGTGATCGACAAGCGCGAGGATGGCGGCTACATCACGCCGGTTGAATGCGTCGGCGATTACGCGACCTATGTCAGCCGCATCCGCGAAGATCCGACGGTGGAAAATGGCCTGTCGCTGTGGGTGGTGTCCGACAATCTCCGCAAGGGCGCGGCGCTCAACACCGTGCAGATCGCGGAGCTGATCATCAATCGCGGGCTTATCGAGAAGCGGGCGTAATTCCCGACTTTCGGACAGATGCAAGTCGCGGCCGGGGACTCACCCGGCCGTTTTCATGTGCGCCTGTCCGAAGCGTGGCAAGCCTTTAACGCTTTATTAAAATCGGCAAAGCTTTGCCTTGCAAATGCCCGGAATGACCGGCTAGACAGGCGGAACGGCCGCGAAAAACGCAGCCGGCATCCGCTCTGGATCAACGCCACTCGTCACGCTTGAAGGTCACCCATGGCGACACCGTTTGCCCCGAATTATTCGCCCGTCACGCCGAGCCGCAGCGTGCATTCCACCGGCGATTCCAATATTTCGAACGATCTCACGATCATCGGCGACGTGACCTCCACCGGCAGCGTGACGCTTGACGGCGTCATCGAGGGCAACATCTATTGCACCTCGCTCATCGTGACATCGAACGGTCGTGTGAATGGCGGCATCATCGCCAATCAGGAAGTCACCGTGCAGGGCAAGGTGAACGGCACCATTCGCGGCCGCCGCGTCATGCTGCAATCCTCGGCGAAGGTCGAAGGTGACATCTTCCATCAGGGCATCGGCATCGAAATGGGCACGCGCTACGACGGCACGCTGCGCTGGACCGAGGATGAGCGCTCCTTCGATGAGCCCAGCGCGCCGGTGAAGACGCAGGGCGAGGCCGTGCTCGATCTGAATGCCTCGAACAGCGATGTCTTCGCCTCCAGCAACGACGGCGGCTATTGATTTTTTCGTCCGCGCTTCATGCGCCGGGGACGAGCCACGCCGTGTGCGTCTCGTGCAGGCGCATTGCGTCGGCAAGCGCGGGAAGCGCCGTCTCGACCGCCTCGGGCACGGTATAGGGCGCGTTGAACAGGATCAGCCCGCAGCCATTCAGGCTCAACGCACGGCCGCGCGGATAGATCAGCGTTTCGACGCACCACGTGCGCGGCAGGCCGAGCGCCGCCGCTTCAGCCTTGAGTGAGCCGGTTGGCGAAGTCGCCTTGATCGGATACCACAGCAGGTAAACCCCCGTCGCCCAGCGCTTCTTCCATTCGCGCATCTGCCTGATCAAGGTTTCGAACTCGTCCTTTTCCTCGAAGGGCGGGTCGATCAGCACGAGGCCGCGCCGCTCCTTCGGCGGGATCGCTGCGCGGATGCACTCATAGGCATCGACGCCGGTCACGCGCGCGCCCGGAAATTCAGCCAACGTGCCGCGCAGCGCATCGCGCGTGGATTCGTGCAGCTCGTTCGCGATCAGCCTGTCCTGCGGGCGAAGCCGCCGCGCGAGCAGAAGCGGCGAGCCCGGATAGAACCCTTCCGCGGCATCCTCCCGCACGAGGCGCAAATACGGCTCCAGCGCCGCCGCCGCTCCCTCCGCCGCACCGGGAGCGGCTTGCATCAGCGCGCCGACGCCGCGCGCCCACTCGCCCGTCTTCTCGGCCTCTTCCGAGCGCAGATCGTAAAGCCCCGCGCCGCCATGCGCATCGACCAGACAGAGCGGGTTCTCCTTCCGCAAGAGGTAGTCGACGCAGAAAGCGAGCACGGCGTGCTTGATCACGTCCGCGAAGTTTCCCGCATGGAAAGCGTGGCGATAGTTCATGGAAGCCGTCTTCGCTGCCGGTCGGATCGCGCCGCGCGATTAACCGTTCGATTGATCGATTTGTTCAGGTTCGCGCAAGCCTGCCGAAACGGCGCGCGTTCTAAAACGGGATGGTGCCTGTGAAAGCGACAGGCGTCCAGAGGGGCGCCGCCTCCCGACCCCTCACAGACTTTGATTTTTGCCAGACCGATCGAGCAAGCGTGCATCCGCCCCGACACCGAAGGAGTTGCCCATGACTTCCCCCAGCATCCCCGAACGTTCCGTCCCAGACCGCTCGCAAGGGTTCGACCCGAAGAAATTCGAAGCCGCTGAAAAGGAACTGGAAGCCGTTGTCAAAAAGGGCCTCCGCGAACATTGGAAATGGTTCACGGCGGAGGGCGTCCTTCTCGTGCTGCTCGGCGCGGCGGCCATAGCCGTGCCGGTGCTCGCCTCCATCGCGGTCGCCGCCTTTGTCGGCTGGCTCCTGTTCTTCGCGGGCGTCTTCTCGGCCGTCTCGACCATCCGCTCGCCGCGGGCGCCCGGTTATGTCTGGCGCATCCTGCTTTCGGCGCTGATGGCGATTCTCGGCCTGGTCCTCGCGCTGTTCCCCGTGCAGGGTTCGCTTTCGCTCACGCTTGTGATGACGGCCTACTTCATCGCGCACGGCATCGCGACCATCGCGTTCGCTTTCTCGATCAAGCCCGACACGGGACGGTGGGTTCTCCTGCTGTTCGTCGCGCTGGTTGATTTCCTGATCGCGGCGCTCGTGATTGCGGGGTGGCCCTCGACCGGCTTGTGGGTGCTCGGCCTGTTTGTCGGCATCGAATTGCTGCTGACCGGCTTCAGCCTGATTTTCGCGGCGCTTGGCGCGCGCGAACGTGGCGCGGACGAGACGCTCCCCGAGACAGGCGCGCATCGGCCTGCGTAAGCTCTGAACTTCAAGCGGCGTTTGAAACGGGCGGGCATGTTGGAAACGACGGTCCGCCCTTTACTTTGTCAGGGAGCCCTATCTGTTCAGCACGCGCCCGGCGACGGCGTCGAGCTTCGCAAGCAGCGCGGGATCGCGCGCATCCCGCGACGTGACGATGGCATGTTCGAGCGCCCGGTCGGAGCCGATGGGGCAAGGCTCGTGCTCGCGCGGGAAGTCGGCGGCGAGGCGTGCCACAAGGCGGCTCGCCTTCTCGGAATTCTCCTTCATGATGCGAATGATCGCTTTCATGTCGACGTCGTCGTGCTCCTCGTGCCAGCAGTCGAAGTCCGTGACCATGGCGATGGTGGCGTAGCAAAGCTCTGCCTCGCGGGCGAGTTTCGCTTCGGGCATGTTCGTCATGCCGATGACGCTGCATCCCCAGGCCTTGTACATGAAGGACTCGGCGCGCGTCGAAAACTGCGGGCCCTCCATCACGAGATAGGTGCCGCCTCGCGTATGGGTGATGTCCTCGGCCTTCGCGGCCGCTTCGATCCGGTCCGCAAGGCGTGGGCTTACGGGGTCGGCCATCGGCACATGCGCGACGCAGCCCGCGCCGAAGAACGACTTTTCGCGCGCGAAGGTGCGGTCGATGAACTGATCCACGAGCACGAAATGTCCGGGCGGCAGTTCTTCCCTGAACGAACCGCAGGCCGAAACCGAAACGAGGTCGGTCACGCCGACGCGCTTCAGGACGTCGATGTTGGCGCGGTAGTTGATGGATGACGGCGACTGGACATGGCCCTCGCCGTGACGCGGCAGAAACGCGACCGAAAGACCGCTGATCTCTCCGAGAAGCACGTCAGACGACGGCTCGCCCCACGGTGAAGGCACCTTCACCTTGCGTTTGTTTTCCAGTCCCGGCAGATCGTACAGCCCCGATCCGCCGATTATGCCAAGAAACGACTTCGTCATGTCCCGCTCCAGCCGCGCCAAAATTCAAGTCGGCGCATCTTCGAAGCTGAAGTCAGGATGTCAAGCCAATAGGTCGATATAATAAAGGGCGAAAACCCAGCGCGCCTCCTCTTCCTCGGTTCTCTTGGTTCCCGCCGGAAGTTCGCGCACGAGATAGATCGGGCCGAAGTCGCCAAGGCCGAAGGCGTTGCCGTCCGCCTCGAGCGCGAGAACCCATCGCTCGGAATAGACCGTGTCGAGCGACAGTTCGGCCGCGAACCCGTCGAGCGCGGACAGGCGCGCCGTCTTCGCGTCGGCAAGCGGCAAGGCGGTCGCCAGAACATCGTGCAGCAGCGGTCCCTTGTAGACGTGAGCGATGCCTGCTTCGTCCAGGCCCGTCACAACGGCGGGCGAGAAACTGAGAAGATCGCCGTAAGAAAAGGCACGTGCCTGCTCGAATTCTATGTTGTTGGAATAAAACAGGCGGTCGCGCTTCTGCTCCGAGGGCGGGCGATTCGGCGCGCCGACCAGGCCGCCGACCGTGAGGACCACGAGTCCGGCTGGCGCGGCCGGCGCGGCGACAGCGCTTCCATCCTGCATTGCGATTGAAGCCGCGCCACACGCAAGTGCGGCCATGCTGCCCCGTCTGGTGAAATTCTTTGCGAACATGGTTGTTTCCTGTCCATCGGGGTTGCGCCGCCCACGCCTCGCGCCTAAACCGCTTCGCGGTGGGACAAGCGAGGCCACAAGGTGGATATTTATATTCAAGCGGCAGTGCTAGGCGTCATAGAGGGGCTGACCGAGTTTCTGCCCGTCTCCTCAACAGGTCATCTGATCGTCTTCGGCGAACTTCTTGGCTTCAAGGGGCCACCCGGCAAGACGTTCGAGGTGATGATACAGCTGGGCGCCATCCTCGCGCTGATCATCCTCTACTTCCGGAAGCTTTTCGGCACCTTGTTCGGCCTGCCGACCGACCCGGCGGCGCGACGATTCGCGCTGTCGATTCTCGTCGCGTTCCTGCCCGCGCTGTTGCTTGGGGCGACGCTCCACAGCTTCATCAAGTCCGTGCTCTTCTCGCCGGTCGTCGTGGCGGTCGCCCTTATCGTCGGCGGGATCGTCATCCTGATCGCGGAAGAAACACAAAAGCGCGTGCTCTACACTGAGGCGGACAATGTTCCGCTCAAGACGAGTTTTCTCGTCGGCTGCGGTCAGGCGCTCGCGCTGATTCCCGGCGTGTCTCGCTCGGGCGCGACCATTATCGCCGGTCTGCTTCTCGGCCTTGAGCGGCGCGCGGCTGCGGAGTTCTCCTTCTTCCTGTCGATCCCGACGATGACGGGGGCATTCGCATACGACGCCTTCAAGAGCCGCCACGAGCTTTCGAGCGGCGACGCGGGCGTGATCGCCGTGGGATTTGTCGCTGCGTTCATCGCGGCAATGCTCGTGGTCAAGCCGTTCCTCGCCATCGTGACGCGCATCGGCTTCGCGCCCTTCGCGTATTACCGCATCGCGTTCGGCACCTTCATTCTCGCGGTCATCTACGTTTTCAACGCGTGGCCTGCGAACGGGACAGGGTAAATGCCGCGTAAATCGCGCTCATAAAAAAAGCGTGACACCCCATGGCAAAGCTTCCAATGCGACGCTATGCCTCCTATGTAACACTGTTGCATGATCTCAGACGGACCAAAGCTTGCGCTTCCAGCAGGCGCATCAGCCCGCTTGCCGGTTTTTACCGGCGGGCCGACGGTGCTCGGTGGAACGCTTGCGCTTTTGGAGCGGAAGGGCGACTCTTACTCTTGGGGCACGCCGCTCGAAATCGTGCGAACGAGCCTTGCGCGCGAGATGCGGCGCAGGGTTGCCATTCACCATCATTCGCCTCCGCGCTTGCGCGCGCGGCTTGGTTTGTTTCCGTTCGAATGCACGGGCTTTGCGTCCGCGCATCCGGCGGCTTTAACAGGGTAGGCTATGGAAAGCGCTAATGCCTCTTCTCCTTTCGGCGACGCACGGCAGATCGCGGTCGAACGCGCGATCGCGGAGTTTCGCGCGGCACGCCCGGTGGCGGTCCGCTCTGGAAGCGCCGCTCTTGTGGCATTTCCCGTCGACGGCGCGACCGAAGCCGCGATGGCGTTCTTGCAGCGCGGGGACGGCAGCGCCCGCCTGATCGTGCCGGGCGAAAAGATCCTCTCCGCTGGCCAATGGATCAGGCCGGTTGCGGCGCTGAGGCTGGAGCCGTTTACAATGCAGACGCTCGACGCCTATTTCGGCCGTGACGAGCGTGCGACGGCCGCCGCCCAAGAGAGTTTCCGCGCCGCCGACCGCGCCGAGGTTGCGGGCCTTGCGCTCGCAAATCTGGCGCTTCTTCTACCCGCCGTGCTTGTTGCCGACCGAGGCGCGAGCGCACAGGATGCGCTGCCGCTCCTGACCGTCGACGCCGAAGACGTTTTCGGTTTTCGCGACCGCGAGGCCAACGCGCTCAAGATCGTGTCGCGCGCCTTTGTGCCTCTCGAAGGCGCTGGCAGCTGCGAGTTCGTCGTGTTTCGCGGCGGCGATGGATTTCGCGACCAGATCGCGATCCTCGTCGGCAATCCGACGCCGGGCAAGCCCATATCCGTGCGTATCCACTCGGCCTGCCTTACCGGCGACCTGTTCGGCAGCCTCAAATGCGACTGCGGCGAGCAACTTCGAGGCA
The DNA here is from genome assembly GCF_018619475.1 of Rhodomicrobium sp. Az07. Lineage (GTDB taxonomy): Bacteria > Pseudomonadota > Alphaproteobacteria > Rhizobiales > Rhodomicrobiaceae > Rhodomicrobium. The sequence goes on along the minus strand of NZ_JAHFZG010000019.1, from coordinate 23,432 downwards.
CGGTGCGGGCCATGGCGGAGCAGGGCGGCGGCGCGGTGCTTTATCTCGACCAGGAGGGGCGCGGCAACGGCATAGCGAACAAGATACGCGCGTACCGGCTTCAGGATCAGGGCTTCGACACCTACGACGCGGACGAGCTTCTTGGCTTCGGGCAGGATCAGCGCCGCTTCGATTTCGCGGCGGACATGCTGAGGCTTCTGGGCTTTACGTCTGTGCGGCTGATGACGAACAACCCGCTCAAGATCAAGGCGCTGCGCGACGGCGGGCTCGACGTCCTGTCCACCCACCGGGTATTGACGCGGCCGACAGCGCATAATGTGAAGTACCTCACGACGAAGCGCGACAAGGCTGGTCATCTTCTCGGCGACGCCGGGCTGGACGCTATTGATGGGTGTGAGCATCCGCTGTCGCCTGCGCGGCATCCCTGACTTCGGAGCTATCGACCGTTCCCGAAAATGGAGGTGTCCGCCTTCAGGGCAGCTTTGCTGAACGAGCAACCACAATCTCAGCTTGAAGCTGTGGAGCGCCTGAAATAGAGTTGGCCGGACCCGGGTGGGGCAGGGGTCCGGCCTTCTGGGCACTTGAGAGGGAAATGGTCGAAGTCATCCTTGGGCATGGATGAGCTGGGACCACTAACGATGCACGAGAGCATGCTCTCCAATGAGTTGAGCGACGACCCTGTTAACCGGCTGAGCTACAAGTTCGTGTAACTCTCTTGCCTCGTTAGAAATACAACTATAGCGAGAAATGCCAGGGCGCAACTACTTTTGCGTGTCTTTTTATCGGATTCGCCGAAAAGTTGCGGAACGGACACACAGTGAGGGGTTGATGGCGGACGTTGCGCTGATCACCGGAGGTGCCGTGCGTATCGGGCGCGCGATCGCACTTCACCTCGCAGCGCGTGGATTTATTATTGCAATTCAATATCATACGTCCGGGCCGGAAGCGGATGCCACGGTAGCGGCGATTACCGCTGCCGGGGGCAAGGCGTCGGCATTTCAAGCGGATCTGGAATCGTCCGCGGACGTTGCACAGCTTATCCCCAGAAGCGCGGCGCTCGGCCCTCTGGCCTGCCTCGTGAACAACGCCTCGGCCTTCGCTGACGACTGTCTGGCGTCCCTCACGCCCGAAAGCTGGCGGCGGCACATGGCCGTCAATCTCGAGGCGCCGGTCTTTCTTGCGCAGGGCTTCGCGGCGCAGCTTCCGGCCGGGGCAAGCGGCACTATCGTCAACATCCTCGATCAGCGCGTGCTGCGTCCCAACCCGCAATTCTTCTCCTACACGATCAGCAAGGCCGCGCTCCACGCCGCCACGAAGACCATGGCGCAAGCGCTCGCGCCGCGTATCCGCGTCAATGCCGTCGCGCCGGGTCCGACGCTGAAAAGCATCCATCAGACAAATGACGAGTTCGCCCGCGAAGAGGCCGCGATGCCGCTCGGCCACGGCGCGAACCCGGACGAGATTGCGCGCGCGGTCGGCTTCCTGCTCGATCAGCCGTCCATCACCGGCCAGACCATCGCCGTCGATGGCGGGCAGCATCTGATGTGGCAAACGCCTGACATCCGCGTTACATAACGGGCATGCCCGACATTGAGGACACAATCGAAGTCGAGTCAGACCTCGCGCCCGAAGACGCGGCGAGTGCGCCCGAGACTGGCCCGCAGGTCATCCACCGCTATGTGAAGCATCTCGGCACCGGCCCCGGCGTCTATCGCATGATGGATCTCGCGGGCGAGGTGATTTATGTCGGCAAGGCGCGCAACCTGAAGAACCGCGTGCAGAATTACACGCGCATGGGCGGGCACACGAACCGCATCGCCGCGATGATCCGCTCGACGGCGACGATGGAATTCGTGAACACGCGCACCGAAGCCGAGGCGCTGCTTCTCGAAGCGAATCTCATCAAGCGCTTCAAGCCGCGCTACAATGTGTCGTTCCGCGACGACAAATCGTTCCCCTACATCGTCATCCGGCGCGATCAGGAAGCGGCGCAGATCGCGAAGCATCGCGGCGCGCGCGCGGCCAAGGGCGACTATTTCGGGCCGTTCGCGAGCGCGGGCGCGGTCAACCGCACGATCAACACGCTTCAGCGCGCGTTCCTGCTCCGCACCTGCGCCGACAGCGTCTACGACAGCCGCACGCGGCCTTGTCTGCTATTCCAGATCAAGCGATGTGCCGGGCCTTGTACACGCGAAATTCCGCTCGAAGACTACGCGAAGCTCGTGGACGAGGCGACGGCGTTCCTGTCCGGCAAGACGGATGCCGTGCAGCGGAAGCTCAACACGCTGATGGAGGAGGCCGCCGAAGCGCTGGAGTTCGAGCGCGCCGCGAAATACCGCAACCGGCTGTGGGCGCTGGCGCATGTGCAGGCGCATCAGGGCATCAATCCGAAGGGCGTCGAGGAGGCGGACGTGTTCGCCATCGCGCAGCAGGGCGGCCAGACCTGCATTCAGGTCTTCTTCTTCCGCAGCGGCCAGAATTGGGGCAACCGCGCCTATTTTCCGCGCGCCGACAAGAGCCTTTCGCCCGCCGAGGTGCTCGGCTCTTTCATCTCGCAATTCTACGACGACAAGCTCGTGCCGCGCTGCGTGTTCCTCTCCGAGGAGGTGCCCGAGCAGGCGCTCATCTCGGAGGCCCTGTCCACGAAGCTCGGCCGCAAGGTTGATGTCGTGACGCCGAGGCGCGGCGAGAAGCGCGAACTTGTCGACTACGCCCACCAGAACGCGCGCGAGGCGCTTGGCCGCAAGCTCGCCGAGACATCGAGCAACGCGCGGCTGCTCGCGGGTGCGGCGCAGGTTTTCGGCCTCGAACGGGTGCCGCGCCGCATCGAGGTTTACGATAACTCGCACATCATGGGCACGAATGCGGTTGGCGGCATGATCGTGGCGGGGCCGGAAGGCTTCGCGAAGAACCATTATCGCAAATTCAACATCCGCACCGTCGACCTCACGCCGGGCGACGATTTCGGCATGATGCGCGAGGTGCTGACGCGGCGGTTCAAGCGGCTTCTGAAAGAGCACGGGCTTCCGGCCGGTGAGAGCGCGGCGAGCGATCCCGCGCCGGAGACAGTCGCGGCGGCCGATACGCCCTCCGCTCCATCGCTCATCGAAGACGAATACGCCGAAGAAGAAAACGGCGACGCGGCCGCGCAGGGCGGCGACGTCGGCGCGTGGCCGGATCTCCTGCTGATCGATGGCGGCGCGGGGCAGCTTTCCGCCGCGCAGGAGGTGCTGGCCGAACTCGGGTTGCACGGCCTCGCCATCGCGGGCATTGCCAAGGGGCCGGACCGAAACGCGGGCCGCGAGCGTTTCTTCATGCCGGGCAGGCCGCCCTTCTCGCTTCCGCTGAACGACCCGGTGCTCTACTTCGTGCAGCGCCTTCGCGACGAGGCTCACCGCTTCGCCATCGGCTCCCATCGCGCGAAACGAAAGAAGGCCATGACGGAAAACGAACTCGACGGCATTCCGGGCATCGGGCCGACAAGGAAGCGCGCGCTCCTGAAGCATTTCGGATCGGCGAAGGCCGTCAGCCGCGCGGGTCTCTCGGATCTTCAGGCGGTCGACGGCATCAGCGCCGCCATGGCCCAGCAGATCTGCGACTGGTACGCCGACCGCAAATAGGCGCCTCGCCGCAACGGCAAGACGTTAACGCTCATTTGTGGGAAAGCGCCTCACTCACGACGCAAAACGCAGTGATCCATGCCAGAACTTCGGGAGAAGCGGCGCGCGTTTGACGAATCACCTAGCTTATGTTCGTGCGGCGTCAAAGGTGACCTGTTGCCGCTTCATGGCACTTCAAGAGGGAGATTCTAACGATGCGGAATGCAGTGTGTGCGGTGGTGACGGCGGTTTTCCTGGCGACGAGCGCGGGTGCCATGGCGCAATATGGCGGGCATCGGGGCACGAAGGACGAACAGGAAGCATGCAAGCCCGACGTTTATCGCTTCTGCGCCGAGTATGTGATGCCGCCGCAGGAAGACAAGATCGTCGCCTGCCTGAAGTCGAAGCGGAAGGAACTCAGGCCCGCTTGCAGGAAGGTGATCTACTAGCTCGAAATACACTAGTCGTCAGACCGATATTCAAGGCTTTCAGGCGAGAAAGCCTTGAATTTTATGAGTGTCTACATGACGCATCGCCCCGATAAGTTGCGTCATGCCGATATCTTGGGGCAAGAGAAACAATGTCGAAATCCACCCGCGCGACGAAGATGCTGGAGAAAGCCGGGATCGCCTTCACCGTGCATACCTACGAATACGATCCCAACGCGGACCGGATCGGTATGCAGGCGGCGGAGGCTCTCGGCGAAGCGCCCGCGCGCGTGCTCAAGACGCTGATGGCGCTCGTCGACGACAAGCCGGTCCTCGTGATCGTGCCCTCGGACCATGAGGTGTCGATGAAGAAGCTCGCGGCGGCGCTTGGCGGCAAGTCGGCGTACATGATGAAGCCCGCGGATGCGGAACGAATCTCAGGCTACAAGGTCGGCGGCATCAGTCCGTTCGGTCAGATGAAGAAGCTTCCCGCCACCATCGAAGAGCAGGCGATGACGCATGACCTCGTCTTCATCAATGGAGGCCAGCGCGGGTTACAGGTGCGGCTTGCGCCTCGCGATGCCGCCGGGGTGCTGAACGCGGTCGTCGCGCCGCTGGTGACCTAGGCCAACATCGCGCCGGGGCGGCTTGCCGTGGCTGTCTCGCTACCTGATATAATACCGTCTGTCGGTGCGATCGCGGCTTACGAAGCGCCGCGAACGCCTGGCGGGCCAATAAAAAAGCCCCGCTCCTTTGCGGGGCTTCGCGTCACGCGCCGTGATGGCGGCGCGTGTCTCAACAGATGGTCTACTTCTTCTGAGCGGGAGCCGCCGCGCCCTGCGGGTTCTTCGCGGCAGCTTCCTGCTGGGCGCGAAGCGCGGCGAGGCGCTGCTTGATCACTTCGGCGATCTTCTGCTGGTCGGCGTTGTACTTGTCGACCGGAACCGGCTTACCTTCGATAGCCTTGGCGAAGCCTTCGAGGGGCAGCGGGATGCTGAGTGCGCGGCCGGTCACGTCGATGCCGAGATAGGCGATCTGCTTGCCCTTCTTGAACTGGTCGATGAGGGCCGGCTCGATATTGGCTTCAGCGTAGCAGCCAGCCTGATCGCAGGTCGTGTAAGCGAGCTTGATCGGCTCCTTGTCGTCAACCTTGACCAGCGCTCCGGGCGGCAGGGCGGAGCCGAGCGGCAGCATGGCGAGCAGCTGCGGCTTGTCCTGACCGGAAACCTGACGAACGGCGATCTTGCCGATGAGGATGGCTGTCGCGTTGTCGCGCACGTCAACCTGCGTAAGGCAGACGTTGACCTTCTTCATGTCTTCCGGCTTCTGCTGCTTCGGCTTTTCGCCGGGCTTCGTGGCTTCGGCCACCGGCACGTCGATGCAGAGCTTGTACCAGATATCCGCGGGCTTCTGGTCGCCAGCGGCCTGCTTCTGTTCCGCAGGCGCCTTGGCCTTGCCTTTGTCCTGCGCCATGACGCCGGTCGCGCCGAGCGTGAACGCAGACGCTGCGACGGCCCCGATCACCGCCGCTCTCGCGAGCTTTGTGAAAACCATTAACCCGAACCTTTCACTCAATCGTGTTGGCTGTTCCGAATTCCGCTGGCCCCTCTCCCGGACCGACTGTTGCTTGCATACTCGAAATTGAGGCATCTCCGTGACAGGTGCCCCGATGGGGTGGGGAGGGGCGGCAGGAGTCGCTCTTTTCCCGGAAAGGGTTGCCCAAACGCTTTCTTTCTGTGAGTTTCGTCGCTCGAGGGGGGTGGGCAAGCAGACGTAACCGAAGGAAAAGAACGCCTTGCAATGTAGAAAACCTGATCGTTTCGCTCGCGCACCGCGACTGAAAAGACACAGCGCCGCAAGGATGGTCGCGGCACTTTTCGCGGCTGTGCTGATGACCGTTTCGACCGCTGCCGAACCGCGCGGGGGCATCGCCATGCACGACGCGCCGAAATATGCGGACGGCTTCGCGAACCTCGCCTATGTCAACCCCGCCGCGCCGAAAGGCGGCGCGCTCCGGCTGGCAGTGCTCGGCTCGTTCGACAGCGTGAACCCCTTCATCATCAAGGGCGCGCCGGTCGCCGGGGCGCGCGAATATCTTTATGAGACGCTGCTCGCGCGAACCTATGACGAGCCGTTCTCGCTCTACGGGCTGATCGCGGAGACCGTGGACACGCCCGAAGATCGCAGTTCCGTAGCATTCCAGGTGCGCCCGGAGGCACGTTTCGCCGACGGAAAACCGATAACACCCGACGACGTGCTGTTCTCGTGGAAGCTTCTGAAGGAACGCGGCCGGCCAAACCATCGCGGCTATTACTCGAAGGTGGTCAAGGCCGAGAAAATCGGCGAGCGTGGCGTGAAGTTCACCTTCGACGGCGCGGACCGCGAGATGCCGCTCATCATGGGCCTGATGCCGGTGCTGCCGCGCCACGCGCTGACTCCCGAAAGCTTCGAGAGGACCAGCTTCGACAAGCCGATTTCGAGCGGCCCTTATGTGATCGAGGAGATCGAGCCGGGCGCGAGCATCACCTATCGCAAGAACCCGGACTGGTGGGGCCGCAACCTCCCGTTCAATCGCGGGCAGTACAATTTCGAGCGCATCCGCATCGATTATTACCGCGACCGCACCACCATGATGGAGGCGTTCCGCAAGGGGCTGTTCGATGTACTCGGCGACAGCGATCCCATCGACGCGGTGCGCTGGGCGGATTCGTTCGATTTCCCCGCCGTGGAAAACGGCCTCGTCAATAAGCTTGCCTTTGATCTCGGCGTGCCCGCGCCCATGTCCGCGCTCGCGTTCAACACGCGCCGCCCCGTGTTCGCCGACAAGCGCGTGCGCGAAGCGCTGACCGAGGTTTTCGATTTCGAGTGGCTCAACAAGGCGCTTTATCGTGGTCTTTACGCGCGCACCGAAAGCTTCTTCGACCGTTCGGAGCTGTCCTCGCACGGCCGCGCCGCGACGGATGCGGAACGCGCGCTGCTCGCGCCGTATACCGCCGAACTGGCGCCGGGCATCCTTGACGGCACCTTCAGCCAGCCCGCGACCGATGCATCCGGCACCAACCGGGATGGCCGCAGGCGCGCCATCCAGCTTCTGGACGAAGCGGGCTACGAGCTTCGCGACGGGCGCATGGTGTCGAAAGCGACGGGCGCGCCGCTTTCCTTCGAAATGATCTGCGTCAGCCGCGAGCAGGAACGGCTTCTCCTCGCCTATTCGCATGCGCTGGCGCAGATCGGCGTCGAGGGGCGCGTCCGCATGATCGATTCCGCGCAGTTCCAGCGGCGCGCCACGTCCTTCGACTTCGACATGATGCAAACGATATGGGGCTCGTCGCTTTCGCCCGGTAACGAGCAGAGCTTTCGCTGGTCGAGCGCGTCGGCGAAGCAGGACGGCAGCTTCAACTATGCGGGCGTCGAGAGCAAAGGCGCGGACGCGATGATAGCGGCGATGCTTTCGGCGAAAACGCGCGAAGAGTTCGTCGCCGCTGTCCGCGCGCTCGACCGGATTCTGCTTTCGGGCCGTTACGCCATCCCGCTTTACTACGCGCCGAAACAGTGGATCGCCGCCTGGGCGCAGTTGCGCCAGCCGCCGGTTTCGACGCTCTATGGAACGCGGCTCGAAACCTGGTGGGCCGAGCCATCGAAAAGCGCGGCGACGGGCGCGGGGACTTCGGACGTTGAGCGCTGACGGTTATCGCGGGGAGCTTCCGCCGCGCACCTTGAACATGGCGAAGCATGTGCTGCGCGCGGGCTGTCCGGCGAGCGACAAGGCCGCGCTTGTGGTGATCCACGATCCGCAAGGCCGCGAGGCCGAGACGTGGACCTATCGCGCGCTCGAAAGCGCGGTGCTGCGCGTCGCGTTCGAGCTTCGGGCGAAGCGCCGCCTTGCGCCGCGCAGCCGCGTGCTGATCCGGCTTCGGAATCGAACGGCCTATGCGCTCGCCTTCTTCGGCGCGATCGCGGGCGGCTTCGTGCCCATCCCGGCCTCGCCAGACCTCACCGCGCGCGAACTGGACTTCCTGCTCGACGACAGCGAAGCGGCGGCCATCGTGCTCGACGACACGCTTCCGCACGGAGATTTCGCGCCGGGCCTCGCGGTCGTGACGGAAGCATCACTTCTCGCCGCCATCGAAGGCGGGCCGGAAGGCGCGTTTGCCGACACTGCGGCCGAGGATCCGGCTTTCCTCATCTATACATCGGGCACCACCGCGAACCCGAAGGGCGTGCTGCACGCGCATCGCAGCGTCTGGGGGCGACGCCCGATGTATCGCGGCTGGTACGGCATAACGGGGGCGGACAGGCTTCTGCATTCCGGCGTGATCAACTGGACCTACGCCATGGGGACGGGGCTTTCCGATCCGCTGACGAACGGCGCAACCGCGCTGCTTTACACGGGCGAGCGCCACCCGTCGATATGGCCGGGGCTGATCCGCGCTTTCGACGCGACCATCTTCGCGGGCGTGCCGGGGCTTTATCATCAGATGCTGAAACAGGCGGGCGACGACCGGCTCGACCTCGCGCGGCTGCGGCATGGCCTCACGGCTGGCGACACGCTTCCCGACGCGCTCGAAACGGAATGGAGCGAGCGAACCGGCACGCGGCTTTACGAGGGCTTCGGCCAGACGGAGCTTTCCACCTATCTTTCGAGCGCGCCGGACTTTCCGCGAAAGCCGGGCACGGTGGGGCGTGCGCAGCCGGGGCGCTGCGTCGCGATCCTGCCGGAAGAGGGCGGCGAGACACCGCAGCCGCCGGGCGAGGCCGGCATGATCGCCGTGCATCGGAGCGACCCCGGCCTTATGCTCGGCTATTGGCGTCGCCCGGACGAAGAGCGCGAGATGTTTCGCGGCGAGTGGTTCACGGGCGGCGATCTCGGCCGCATGGACGAGGACGGCGCTATCGCCCATCTCGGCCGCGCGTCGGATCTCATGAACGCGGGCGGCTATCGCGTCTCGCCCGTCGAGGTGGAGGCCGTCCTGCGCGAGCACCCGCTGGTGGCGGAGGCCGGTGTCGTCGACGTGCCGCAACCGCACGGGGGAACCGCGATCACGGCGTTTGTCGTTGCGCGCGAAGGCGGTGCGGACCTCGCAGCCGAACTCGCCGCCCGCGCGGAAGCCAGCCTCGCCGCCTACAAGCGCCCCCGCCATTATGTGCTCGTCGAGCGCCTGCCGAAGACGCCGAACGGCAAGCTGAAACGCTCGGACCTGAAAACGCCGGGCTGCTCTGAAACCAGCTGATGCCGCGCCGAGAAGTTGGAAAAAACTGTCACCAGCTTTGTGGCGGGGAATCCTCACTTTGGACAATCTTCGCGCTAAACCCTTCGATAAACCCCACAAGCAAGGTTGCGGCGTGAGAGTGAAGCCTCCACGTCTGCCTTGAACGCGGCCATAGAATTCAATCGGATATGACGCCAGAAAGCGACTTCTCATTCCTCGGCCTGTTCCTTCAGGCTCACCCCGTCGTGAAATTCGTCATGATCGGGCTCATTCTCGCGTCCATCTGGTGCTGGTCGATCGTGATCGAGAAGACCATCGCCTTCCGGCGCGCGAAAAAGCAGACCGACGAATTCGAGCGCGTGTTCTGGTCGGGTCAGTCGCTCGACGAGCTTTATCTCGCCATGCCGCAGAAGCCCACAAGCGCCATGGCGGCGCTGTTTCAGGCGGCGATGCGCGAATGGCGGCGCTCCATCGACGGCACCGCGAAACCGCTGCCCGGCGTCCAGATGCGCATCGAGCGCGTCATGGAAGTGACGATCACGCGCGAGATGGAGCGGCTCGAAGCGCGGCTTCTCTTCCTCGCGACCGTCGGCGCCGTGGCGCCCTTCATCGGCCTGTTCGGCACGGTCTGGGGCATCATGACGGCGTTTCAGGGCATCGCCACCAGCAAGAACACCAATCTCGCGGTGGTCGCGCCGGGCATCGCGGAAGCGCTGTTCGCGACCGCGCTCGGCCTTCTCGCCGCCATTCCGGCCGTGATTTTCTACAATGCCTTCCAGCAATCGGCGTCGCGGCTCGCGCAGCGGCTCGAAGGCTTCGCCGACGAATTTTCCGCGATAGTCTCGCGCCAGCTTGATCTGAAAACGTAAGCGCGCGACGACGAGGGGCCGCACATGGGTATGTCATTGCAGGCGGGAGCGGGCGGACCGTCCGGCGCGAGACGGCGCAGGGGCCGGAAGCATCGTCCCATGGCCGAAATCAACGTGACGCCTTTCGTCGACGTGATGCTCGTGCTCCTGATCATCTTCATGGTGGCCGCGCCGCTCCTGACGGCCGGCGTGCCGGTGGACCTGCCGAAGAGCGAGGGCGCGGCGCTCCAGAGCGACGCGGAGCCGCTGACGCTGACCGTCGATCCGCAGGGCCGCATCTTCATTCAGGAGACGGAAATTCCGTTCGAAGGGTTGCAGGCGAAGTTGCAGGCCATCACGGAAGCACGCAAGGGCATGGAAGAGGCGATCTATGTGCGCGGCGACAAGACGACGAACTACGGCGAGTTGATGCGCGTGATGGGACGAATCGCGGCGGCGGGCTACAAGAAGCTGTCGCTCGTGACGGAACTCGACGACAAACGCTGACGAGAGGATATCGTGCGGTACGGCCTGATCGGCTCCGTCATCTTGCATCTTTTGGTCTTCGGGCTGGTGATCTTCAACTTCGCCAGCAGCGGGGACAAAGACGTGCCGCCGCCGCCGGTCTCGGTCGAGATCTTGACGCCCAAGGATTTCAGCGAACGCCAGCAGGGCAAGGTCGACGCGAAGGCGCAAACGCCCGCGCCGCTCGCCGAGCTGAAAGCGCCCGAGGCGCCCGCGACCGCGAAAAGGGAAGTCGAGCAGAAGCCGTCGCCCAAGGTGACGGAGAAGGAGGCGCTCGCGCCGCCGCCTCCGAAGGCGGAACCGACGCCCGCGCCTCAGCCGAAGCCCGTCGAACATGCCAAGGCGCGGCCCGCTCCCGCGCCTGAAAAGCCCGTCGAAAAGCCGAAGCCGGTGGTCAAGAAGGAGCCGCCGCCGAAGCCCAAGGCGGAAGTTGCAGCGAAGAGCGAGGTTCGCCCCAAGCCCGCCGCCGAGAAGCAGCCCGAGCGCAATTTCGACCCGAACCACATCGCTTCGCTGATCAAGAAGGATCAGCCGCAGGACGCGCGCCCGCAAACCTCGCGCTCGACCATGGACACGCAGCCCGCGAAAACCTGGTCCGACCGGCAGACCGCCGTCCTCAACCGCGACCCGAACGCGGGCGCACCATCCGGCGATTTCGAGCCGGGCAAACCGTGGCGGCCCGCCAGTTCGCTTCAGGATCAGGCGATGGGTGTGCCGCAGGCTCGTGGCGCGATGAACGCGGGCAGCTGCGCCGACCTCGTGCAGAGCCGCATCGAACAGAACTGGGATCTGCCGCTCGGTGCCGCGCTGGGAGAAATGGGCCTCGTGCGCCTTCACATCGAGTTGAACCGCGACGGCACCCTGCTGCGCCCGCCCATGGTGATGGACGCGCCGATGTCGCCCACCGGGCAGGCCATGGCCGACGCCGCCATTCGCGCCGCAATGCGCGGCGCGCCGTACTCCATACCTCCCGCGCAGTACGAGCGGTGCCGCGACATGATCCTTCGTTTCAATCCCCGCGACATGTATGGCGGCTGATATGGTTTCGCGCAGACTGACGACGCTTCTTGCAGCAATATTGGCGGCCGCCTTGTTGGCGCCCTCGCTCGCCTCCGCGCAGGTTGAGGTTGAAATCCGGCGCGGGCAGGTGCGCGCGATCCCGATCGCGGTGGCGGACTTCACCGGCGATGCAATAGCCGTGGAAACCGCGCAGATCGTGACGGCCGACCTCCAGCGCTCCGGTCTCTTCCGCCCGGTGTCGAACTCCGCCTTCATTGAGCGCGGCGCAAATGTCGACATGCCTCCCCGCTTTCAGGATTGGAAAGTCCTCAATATTCAGGCGCTGGTGGTGGGTCGCGTGACCGATACCGGCGACGGGCGGCTCAAGGGCGAATATCGGCTATGGGACGTGGTGACCGGGCGCCAGATCGCGGGCGAGCAATTCTTCATCCCGCGCAATACGTCACGCCGCCTCGCCCACATCATCGCCGACGCGGTCTACGAACGCCTCACGGGCGAGCGCGGCTATTTCGACAGCCGTGTCGTCTTCGTGGATGAAACCGGCCCGAAAAACCAGCGGGTGAAGCGCCTCGCCATCATGGATCAGGACGGCGCGAACCTCCGCCTTCTGACGCAGGGGCGCGAACTCGTGCTGACGCCGCGCTTCCATCCGCTCTCGCAGGAGATCACCTACACCGCCTATCGCGAAGGCGCGCCGCGCGTGATCCTGCGCAACATCATGACAGGGCAGGAGGAGGTGCTGGGCGATTTCCCGAACATGTCCTTCGCGCCGCGCATCTCGCCGCAGGGCGACCGCGTGGTGATGAGCCTTCAGGAAGGCCGCAATTCCTCGATCTTCGAGATGGACCTGCGCTCGCGCCGCCTCGCCCGGTTGACGCAAAGCTCCGCCATCGACACCGCGCCATGCTACTCGCCGGACGGCCGCCAGATCGTGTTCGAGTCCGACCGCGACGGGAAACAGCAGCTTTACGTGATGAACGCGGATGGCTCCGGCCAGCGCCGTCTTTCGTTCGGAGACGGAAGCTACTCGACGCCGGTCTGGTCGCCGCGCGGCGACCTCATCGCCTTCACGAAGCGGGTGCCCGGCGGCTTTGCCATCGGCGTCATTCGTCCCGACGGCTCCGGCGAGCGGCTCCTGACGGAGGGCTACCACAATGAGGGGCCGACGTGGTCGCCCAACGGACGCGTCATCTTGTTCTTTCGCGAAAGCGGCGGCGCGAACGGCGGCGCGAAGCTCTTCAGCATCGACCTCACCGGCTACAACGAGCGGCAGGTGCAGACACCGTCCTTTGCATCCGATCCCGCATGGTCTCCGCTCTTGAAATGAGGTTTGGCAGGCTCGCTGAACACACGGCGAATTTCGCTTTTCCCGCCTTTTCATGCTGAAATCTGTTGCAGGTCACAAAACGGCCCGAGAAACAGTTTGCTTGGTAAGCATTCCGTTACGATTTCCCGGGCAAGCTCGCGCTCAAGTTGTGCGCGATTGGAGGAAAATCTGATGCGACCGCGCCTAGGTTCCCTGTTCGCTGTCCTTTTCATCATCGCCGCTGCTGTCTCTCTTGCCGGATGCGACAAGAACGCCCCCGGCGCGGGCCTCGGGCTTGGTGCTGGCGGCGAGAATTATTCACCGGGCAGCAAGCAGGAGTTCAACGGCAAGATCGGCGACACGGTTCGCTATCTCACCGACAGCTCGCAACTCACGCCGGAAGGGCAGCAGATCCTGAATGCACAGGCTGTCTGGCTCCGGCAGTACACGAATTACCCGATCACCATCGAGGGCCACGCCGACGAGCGCGGCACGCGCGAGTATAATATCGCGCTCGGCGCTCGCCGTGCCGAGACGACCAAGAACTTCCTCATCGCTCAAGGCATCGGCCCGCAGCGCATCCGCACCATCTCGTACGGCAAGGAGCGCCCGGTGGCGGTTTGCGACGACATCTCCTGCTGGTCTCAGAATCGCCGCACGGTGACGGTGCTCGAAGGAGGCGGCTCGGTTGCATCTTATTAATCGCGCCCGCATCGAATTCGACCGGGAAGGCGCGACAGCGCCTTTTCGCTCTCGCCGTGTTGATGAGTGTCACATTCGTTAAAAATTACTTAAGTCAAAGCGGTTGACAGCTTGGCCGGACCGTCGGAGAAAGATGCAACCGCCGACCAGCGAACCAGCGAGGGCGCCACCATGAGACGCATTGTTGCTGCATCCGTTCTCTCTCTTGCCCTAGCCGTGCCGCTCGCAGCCCACGCTCAGACGCGCGGCGACAACACCGCACAGCGCGTCGACCGGCTGGAAGAGCGGCTCGACAATCTTCAGAGCGTCGTCACAGCCGTCGAGTCGCTTGCGAAAAGCGGCGGCGGCTATGGCGCGACAGCAGGGGGAGGCGCGAATGCGGCCGACCTGAGCCGCCTCTCGGCGCAGATCGCGGATCTGACGCAGCGCATCCAGCGACTCGAGGCACGCCTCGCCGCCGCTTCGCCGGGCGCCGATCCGGCTCAACCCCGCACGGAAACGGGTTACAATAGCTTCACGCCAGCGGCTGGCTTCGAGGCGAAAGAGCCGCTCAAGCCACTCGGCGAACCGGTTGCGACGCCCGGACGACACGGCGCGACACAACCTTCGCAACCCGATGCCTTTGCGCGACGCCAGACCGCAAGCGCCGGACAGGCGGCTTCCTCGGTCGCGCCCCGCGTCGGCACCGACGCCACGCCCGCCGCACTGCCAGCTTCGGGCGGAGCGCGGGCACTGTTCGAGCAGGGCACCGGCGCGCTCAATCGACGCGAATATGCTGCGGCCGAGACCTATTTCCAGCAGGTGGTAGACCAGTACCCGAACGATCCGGTTGCCGGGTCGGCGCACTACTGGCTTGGCGAAACGGCTTTCGTAAGCGGCGAGTACCGGACGGCGGCCGATCGCTTTCTGAAGACCTTCACCTCCTATCCGGACACCGAGCGGGCACCGGAGGCGCTTCTGAAACTGGCCATTTCGCTTCGCAGGCTTGGGGAAAAAGCTGCCGCGTGCGATTCGTTTGCGGAGTTGCAGCGGCGCTATCCTCAAGGGCCGAAACCCGTCCTTCAGCGTGCGGAGGTCGAGAAGAGACGGGCGGCGTGCGGTTAGCGCCAGCCGTCACAGCATCGGATGGAGGAAGCGATCTCGTCAGACCCGACGACGAGGATTGAATATTTTGCGAGAGTTGGCCGGTTCCCATCGGCCTCTGTTTTTCCTGATACCTTCCGATTTATTATAGATACGTCATGCCACGCATTTTGGTCTTTGCACGATCAGGGATTAAGTCGTTTAGTCTGAAAATGCGGGCAACTTGCCGATGCGCTTCCTATGCCGCGCGATCACGAGCAACGGTGGGACTACTTTGCCGACTGTTATAAGCGATAGCGAAATACTGAAAGCCTTTGCTCTGGTGGAGGCGTCTCCTGCCCTTGTGCTTGCGGTGTCCGGCGGTCCGGACAGCATGGCGCTTATGCATCTTGCCCGCCGCTGGGCGACGCTGGCGAACCGGCAGGCAGACACGATCACGGTCGCAACCGTCGATCACGGGCTGCGCCCGGAAAGCGTCGAGGAAGCAACTTTCGTCAGGACGCACGCCCGCGCTCTCGGCTTCGAACATGTCACCCTTGTCTGGAGCGGCGAGAAGCCCGCGACCGGACTTCAGGCAGCGGCGAGGCGCGCCCGATACGCGTTGCTCACGGCGCAGGCACGCGTTAACGGCGCCAGCCTCGTCACGGCGCACACCCGCGACGATCAGGCCGAGACGCTCGTCATGCGGCTGGCGCGGGGCAGCGGCGTCGACGGACTGGCGGCCATCGCCCCTGTTTCGATGCGGGATGGCGTGCGCCTTGCCCGCCCGCTCCTCGATTTTTCAAAGACGCGGCTTACCGCCTGTCTGCGCGCGCGCAGCGTGCCGTTCGTCCGCGACCCAAGCAACGAAAATACCGCCTTCGAGCGCGTGCGACTTCGCATCGCGATGAGGGCGCTGGCGAATGCCGGAGTGTCGAAAGCCGCGCTCGCGCTCAGTGCCGCCCGCCTCGGACGGAGTCGCGCCGCGCTCGACGAAGCCGCCGAGCGTTTCCTCGACGGTTTCTTCCGGGTGTCGCCCCTCGCTCATGGCGAAATCGACCGTGAAGCTTTCGACGCGCTGCCCGACGACATCGCGCTTCGTGTGCTGGCGCGTGTGCTGCCGCTGATCGGCGGGCGGGCAGATCCGCCGCGCATGATGCGCCTCGAGCGTCTGCTCGAAGGCCTGAGGACCGGGCAAAGCGAGGCGACGCTCGGAGGCTCGCTCCTGATCGCAGCGGCGGGACGCCTCTCCTTCTACCGCGAGCCGGGCCGCACGAAGCCCGCGCCCGTTTCTCTGGAACCACGGGCCGCCGTGCTGTGGGACCGGCGCTTTCTCGTCTCCGTGCCGAACGCAGCCGCTTGCGATGGCCAGGTCCGCCCGCTCGGAGAGCCCGGCTGGACCGCGTGGCGCAGGGAGCGCAAGGAACTCAGGCTCTCCGCCGAAGTCAACCGGCTCGCCGCGCTCACCACGCCGGCGCTCTGGCGCGAAGGCAGGCTTGTCGCCGCCCCTGTGCTTTCGGTTGAAGACCGTTTGCCGTGGGTTCCACCCGTCAAAGCAACGCTTGCTGCTCCGCTCGCGCGCTTTTTAACCCGGCTGCCAAACACGACCTCAAGTGCGCTTGGCAAAGACACACCCATACCCTATCTTTGAAAGGCTCGGCTTGTAATGCCTTGCTCTGTGGCTTGAAGGCTCAAGGCCGGTTGTCAAGTCTCGCCTTCACGCCGCGCAGACGGCACCAGGGAAACCATCGCCTCCATGAACTCGAACTTCCGCAATCTGGCAATCTGGGTCATCATCGCGCTGCTTCTCGTGGCGCTTTTCAATCTGGTTCAGAACAATCCGCGCAGTACTCGCGCGAACGAGATGAACTATTCCCAGTTCCTGAACGACGTCGAGAACAAGAACGTGCGGTCTGTCACGCTCGCCGGCAATCAGATCGCCGGTACGCTGAACAGCGGGCAGCCGTTTATCACGACTGCTCCGAACGATCCGCAACTCGTCGACCGTCTTTACTCGAAGGGCGTCGCGATTAACGTGAAGCCGGCAACCGAAGACGTGCCGTCGCTTCTCGGTGTACTTTTGAACTGGTTCCCGATGCTGCTTCTGATTGCGGTCTGGGTCTTTTTCATGCGGCAGATGCAGTCGGGCGGCGGCCGCGCGCTTGGCTTCGGCAAATCCAAGGCGAAGCTTCTGACCGAGAAGCAGGGCCGCGTTACCTTCGACGACGTGGCGGGCGTGGACGAAGCCAAGGAAGAGCTTGAGGAAATCGTGGAATTCCTGCGCGATCCGCAAAAGTTCCAGCGGCTCGGCGGGCGCATCCCGCGCGGCGCGCTCCTCGTCGGCCCTCCCGGCACCGGCAAGACGCTGCTCGCGCGAGCCATCGCCGGTGAGGCGAACGTGCCCTTCTTCACAATCTCGGGATCGGACTTCGTTGAAATGTTTGTCGGCGTCGGCGCGAGCCGCGTGCGCGACATGTTCGAACAGGCCAAGAAGAACGCGCCCTGCATCATCTTCATCGACGAAATCGACGCGGTCGGCCGTCATCGCGGCGCCGGGCTCGGCGGCGGCAACGATGAGCGCGAGCAGACACTGAACCAGCTTCTTGTCGAGATGGACGGCTTCGAGGCGAACGAGGGAATCATTCTCGTAGCCGCCACGAACCGCCCCGATGTGCTCGATCCCGCGCTGCTGCGGCCCGGCCGTTTCGACCGTCAGGTGGTCGTTGCTGCGCCCGATATCGTTGGACGCGAGAAGGTGCTGAAGGTTCACGTGCGCAAGGTTCCGCTGGCTCCCGACGTCGACCTCAAAATTATTGCGCGCGGCACGCCCGGCTTTTCGGGCGCCGACCTCGCCAACCTCGTCAACGAAGCCGCGTTGCTCGCGGCGCGCCGCTCCAAGCGCGTCGTTACCCAGCACGAGTTTGAGGACGCGAAGGATCGCGTGATGATGGGTGCCGAGCGCCGCTCGATGGCCATGACCGAAGAAGAAAAGCGCCTCACCGCGTATCACGAAGCGGGCCACGCACTTGTCTCGATCTTCGCGGCGGGCAACGATCCGCTCCACAAGGTCACGATCATTCCACGTGGCCGAGCACTGGGCGTTACGTTCAACCTGCCGGAACGCGACCGTTACAGCATGAAGAAGCACGAAATGGAGGCCTATCTCTCGATGGTCTTCGGCGGGCGCATCGCGGAGGATCTGATATTCGGCCCGGAGAATGTGACAACGGGCGCGACAAACGACATCAAGCAGGCGACCAACATGGCGCGCGCGATGGTGACGGAATACGGCATGAGCGACAAGCTGGGCCGCATTCGTTACCGCGACAATCAGGAGGAGGTCTTCCTCGGCCATTCGGTGGCGCGCTCGCAAAACATGTCGCAGGAGACGGCACAGCTTATCGATTCCGAAATCCGCCGCCTCATCGACGAAGGCGAGCAACGCGCGCGCTCCATCCTCACCGAGCATCTCGAAGACTTGCACACTCTGGCCAAGGGTCTTCTCGAATACGAGACGCTTTCGGGGCAGGAAGTGCGCGATCTTCTCAACGGCAAGCCGCCGGTTCGCGAGTTCACCATGAAGGAAGATCAGCCGAAGCGTCGCTCCGCGGTGCCTACCACAGGCGGGCGCGCGCCGCGCAAGGACGATCTCGGCGGCATGGAGCCTCAGCCGTCGACATAAAGGTTTGCGGGCGACGGCTCTCGGAACGGCCCGATGTAATCCCCTGAATACCTGCTGAGATGGCCGCCTTCGGGCGGCCATTTTGCTTTTTGCGCGCGTCTCGCTGCTATAAGTTCAAGCAAAGGTTCATGGTTTAGGTAAGCGGGGGGCGGCTCGGCGCGTGGCAACGAAGACGCACCCGATGCGGTTTACCAAACGCTGCGGCGACCGGGAAAGAGAGGCGAAGATGCCCAAGACATTCGACGTTCAACCCGTGCTCGCGCAAGCCGAAGCCGATTTCGACAACGCGGTCGCGCGCTATCTGGATTTCCTGCGGATACCATCGATCTCGACCGATCCGACTTACGCGAGCGACGTTCGCCGTGCGGGCGAGTGGCTCGCCTCCGAGTTCCGCGCGCTCGGCTTCGAGGCGACGCTGCACGAGACGCCCGGCCATCCGATCCTCGTCGCGCATCATGCAGGCGCGAGCGCCGACGCGCCGCACCTCCTCTATTACGGGCATTACGACGTACAGCCGGTCGAGCCGCTGGAAGAATGGACCTCGCCGCCTTTCGAGCCCGCCATCGTCGACGGTCCGCACGGCAAGCGCGTGGTCGCGCGCGGCGCGGTTGACGACAAGGGGCAGGTCGCGACCATACTCGAAGCGCTGCGTGCCTGGAAAACGGTGCATGGCGCGCTGCCCGCCGAAGTTACGGTGCTGCTCGAAGGCGAGGAGGAAAGCGGCAGCGTCTCGCTTCCGGGCTTTCTCGCGGCCCATGCCGACACGCTCCGCCGCGCCGACGCCGTGCTCATCAGCGACACCAACGCCTGGGACATCGACACGCCGGCCATCACCTACCGGCTGCGCGGGAATGTCTATGTCGAGATCACGCTTCGGGGACCGTCGCACGACCTTCATTCCGGCCTGTACGGCGGCGCGGTTGTCAACCCGATCAACGCGCTGACCGAAGTGCTCGGGCAACTCCATGACGCGAATGGCCGCGTGCAGATTCCCGGCTTCTACGATGGCGTTGCGGAATTGTCCGACGCCGAGCGGAGCGAGTGGGCAGCCCTTCCGTTCGACGAAAAAGGCTTCCTCGGCGAAATCGGCCTTACGCAGTCGACGGGCGAAGCGGGGTTCACCGCACTCGAACGCATCTGGGCGCGCCCGACTGCCGACATCAACGGCATATGGGGCGGCTACACCGGCGAAGGCTCGAAGACGGTGATCGCCGCCCGCGCTTCCGCGAAAGTCAGCTTCCGCACCGTGCCGGACCAGAATCCGCAGAAGATTCTCGACGGTCTGAAGGCGTTCCTCGACGCGCGCACCCCACCGGATTCGAAATGGACAATCCGCCAGTTCGGGGCCTCGGAGGGCATTCTCGTGCCGGTCGAAGGGCCGTACATGCAGGCGGCGCGCGCCGGGCTTCAGGACGTGTTCGGCAAGCCAGCGGCGATGGTTGGCGGCGGCGGATCGATCCCGGTCGTCGGGCTTCTGCAAAAGGGGCTCGGCCTCGATTCGATCCTCGTCGGCTTCGGCCTCTCCGACGACCGCATTCACAGCCCGAACGAGAAGTTCGAGCTGAAATGCCTCAGGAACGGCATCCTGAGCCACGCTGCGATCCTCGGCCGCGTGGCGGAGATCGGGAAGAAATAGGCTTGATCCGGCTCATGAACCCATGAGCGGCGACCGCGGCGAGGCGTGTTGGCGAGCGGGAGACGAGATAGCGCGGCGAGCGTTATGCGCGACCGGCGGCGCAAACGAGGTGCGAGGGGTCGATGCCGATGGTTCCCATCGCGCGATGATACTTCGTGTCGAGATCGGTGTCGAAGATGATGTCCGGATCGGCGGGGCAATTCAGCCAGCCATTATCCTGAATCTCGCGCTCAAGCTGGCCGGGTTCCCATCCTGCATAGCCGAGCGCCAGAATGGCGTTGTTCGGACCTCGTCCCCTGGCAATCGCGCGCAGGATGTCGACCGTCGCTGTCAGGCACACGCCGCCGTTGATCGGAAGCGTTGCATCCGCCACGAAATAATCCGAGCTGTGCAGCACGAATCCGCGGCTGATGTCGATGGGGCCGCCGAGATGAACGGCCATCGCATCCATGCGAATGGAAGTCGGCCGCGACCAGCTCATGGGAATGTCGAGCTGTTCCAGCAGCTTCGGCATCGTGATGTGCGATGCGCGCTGATTGACTATCAATCCCATCGCGCCTTCTTCGGAATGGGCGCAGACGTAAATCACGGATCGATGAAAGCGCGGGTCCGTCGTCGAAGGCATTGCGATGAGGAACTGCCCGTCGAGATACCCGTGGCTTTTCAAGCAGCCCATGTAACCGTGTCGTGTTGCCATGCCCTATGGTAGCGCCTCCGCCCGCTGGTTGTGAAGATGCGACTTGAAGAATTCCGGCCGAAGACAACTCTTTGTGCTGTCAGCGTTCCTGCTTCGATAACGGGATGAACCGCAAATCGGGCCGCAGGTTTCCGGCTGCGTAAATCGCGCGGGCACATGGCTTCAGCGGCGGCCTCGGCGCGGCGCGGGCGGCAAGCTCGCCACAGGTTTATTGGTGCATGATAAAAGACGTTTCCTGGACACTGAAACAAGTGAGCTTCAGCTATGCAAGTGATCGTCCAGATTCTGCAACTCGTTCAGGATAGCATCTACGCGATTGCGCGCGTCGCCAATGCTGCGTGGCAATGGTGCCTGACGCAGATCATTGCCGTGCCCTGGGACAGGCTCGGCGACATGCCGGGCTCGAAGGTGATCATCCTCCTGGGCAGCTCCGCGATCGTGTTCTATTTCATCTCGAAAGCGACGCGCGAGCTTCTGGCGGCGGGGGAAAAGGCGTTCGCGGCGATCATGACGCTCTTTCAGGTTTTCGTCCGCGCCCTGCCCCCCATCCTCATCGCAGGCGCCACCGCCGCCGCCGGATCGTGGGTCGTCAACAACGTGAATTTCTAGATTTCTTGCCAGCGGCTCCACGTCAAGCCGGGGGACGCCTGAGGCCGGGCGGTTAACGCCAGCTTATCCATGAGAACAACCGTGGAAAACGGTCGTCATTTTTGTTTCACGCCCGTTTCACATCGAACGAATCGGATACACTCGCCCTCCTGGTCAAGATGGAGCTTAACGAGTGCGTTCCCTGTCCCTGCCGTTACAGCAACCCCGCGCACAATCGGCTTTCCTCGGCGTGGAGCGTTCGGCGCGCGGACTGAAATGGATCGAGCGCCTCGCGCCGCAGGATGCCCATATCGCGGCGGCGATTGCGCAGCGTCATGATTTGCCGGAGATCATTGGCCGCATCCTCGCCGCGCGCGGTGTCTCGCTCGACGACGTCGCCGACGTGCTGAACCCCACGCTGCGCGCGCTCTGCCCCGACCCCTCCACCTTCACCGACATGGACAAGGCCGCCGAGCGCATCGCTCGGGCCGTCGAGAAGGGCGAGCGCATCGCCATCTTCGGCGACTACGACGTCGATGGCGCGTCATCGTCGGCGCTCATGAAGCGCTTCCTCGCGTGGCACGGCCTCGATTCGCGCATCTACATCCCCGACCGCATCACCGAAGGCTACGGCCCGAACGGCCCCGCCATCGCGCAACTCATCGAAGACGGCGCGCAGCTCATCGTGACGGTGGACTGTGGCTCCACCAGCTTTGAGGCGCTGGACGTGGCGGCAAA
Organism: Rhodomicrobium sp. Az07; assembly: GCF_018619475.1. Taxonomy (GTDB): domain Bacteria; phylum Pseudomonadota; class Alphaproteobacteria; order Rhizobiales; family Rhodomicrobiaceae; genus Rhodomicrobium. The sequence continues at coordinate 1,391 of NZ_JAHFZG010000019.1, read as the reverse complement.
GCGCGGCGTCGAGGTGGTCGTGGTCGACCATCATCAGGTCAACGATGAGCTTCCGGTCGCGCATGCCGTGGTGAACCCGAACCGGCAGGACTGCCTGTCGGGGCAGGGGCACCTCTGCGCGGCGGGCGTCACCTTTCTCCTGTGCGTCGCGGCCCAGCGGCGGCTGCGGGCCAAAGGCGCCTACGCGAAAACGGCCGCGCCGGACCTCCTCGGCTGGCTCGACATCGTGGCGCTCGCGACCGTGTGCGATGTGGTGCCGCTTTCCGGCGTCAACCGCGCCTTCGTGGTGCAAGGGCTGAAGGTGCTGCGCAATCGCCGCAATCCTGGCCTTCGCGCGCTTGCCGACGCCGCGGGGGTGAACAAGCCGCCGTCGCCCTACACGCTCGGCTTCGTGCTCGGCCCGCGCATCAATGCGGGGGGGCGCATCGGCGACGCGAGCCTCGGCGCGCGGCTGCTGGCCTCCGAGGACGAAATCGAGACGCGCCGCATCGCCGAGACGCTCGACCGGCTCAACCGCGAGCGCCGCGAGATCGAAATCAAGACGGTCGAGGAAGCCGCCGCGTCGGCCGACCGCACGCTGATGGAAGACCCGGCCTGCCCGATCATCATCGCGGGTTCGCCCGTCTGGCATAAGGGGCTTGTCGGGCTTGCCGCGAGCCGCCTCGCCGAGCGGTTTCAGAGGCCGTGCCTGATCTTTTCGCAGGACGAAGATGCGGGCGAGTCGACCGGCTCCGCGCGTTCGGTGTCCGGCGTCGACATCGGCGCGGCCGTGCGCGCCGCGGTGGAGGCGGGCCTCGCGAAGAAGGGCGGCGGTCATACCATGGCGGCGGGCGTCACCGTCGACACGGCGCGGCTGCACGAACTGGCGGCCTTCCTGCGCGCTGCGCTTGACCCCGCCTATCGCGTGGCAAGCGCCGCGCCGGAGCTTCCGGTCGACGGCGTGCTCAGGCCGCGCGCAGCGACGCTCGATTTCTGCGCGCAGCTTGAGGCAGCCGGCCCTTACGGACAGGGAAATCCCGCGCCGCGTTTCAGCCTCGCGTCCGTTCGGCCGACCATGATCAAGGAGATCACGGGCGGCCATCTGCGCCTTGCGCTTCAGGACATCGACGGCAGCCAGATCAGCGCCGTCGCCTTCCGCGCGGCGCAAACGGAGATCGGCGCGGCCCTGACTGACGGGCGCGACCTTGCCTGCCACGTGGCGGGCCGCGTCGAGCGCGACGAGTGGGGCGGCAAGAGCCGCATCGAGTTTCACATCGAAGACGTCGCCCCCGCGAACGCGCGCTAGGAAGTGTGGACATTTATCGGATCCACAAGATGGTTGCTGCGAGAGCGATCATGGAGCGGTAGTTTCGGGCGGTTTTTTCATATCTCGTAGCGATGCGTCGAAACTG
>NZ_JAHFZG010000018.1 GCF_018619475.1 Rhodomicrobium sp. Az07 | reverse complement strand
TACCGCCAGAGCGCCAGAGTTCCGCCGTCCACGTTTCTCTTTCCTCTAATGTCCAACTTGTCAAAGAACCCGAAACATAAGTCCCGGTCAAAGGCCATAAGCCCAAATCTCAAACCCCGCGAAAGCAATCGATCCTCTCAGACCAATCAAACCCTCAACCAGGGTGGAAACCCGTTCAGCCTCGCCATCCCGGCAATACCTCAGAGCAACCTTTATAACCAAACCTCAAATCGTTGTCAAGATCTTTTTTCTCGAACCCCGATCCTCAGCCCCTTCAGGAAAATCAAACCAGAGCCAATCCAAGAAGACTAACCCAGAATTCAAAGTAACCCCGAAGTAACCGCAGCCTCGAATACCTCAAAACCGCAGAGAACGCTACCTAACCCCGCCAGCTAACCCCGTCAAGCGCTTTCTTCTCAAAAAACAACCCGACGGAAACGCGCCAAACTCTCCCCAGGCATAGAAATTGCCGCCAACCTTTCGGCTGGACTGTGCCCATACCCTGCTTAGGAAGCCTTGACCCGGCGACACCGAATGACCGGTGTGCTGCTGGGGGAGTATTATTTAATCAAGCCTGCCAGCGTTGTCAAGAAGGTCATTCCTGAAATTCTGCGCCGGCTCGAAACCCGAAGCCGAGCCGCCGATCAATCCGGGGACCGATCATTGTATCCTTGATTTCGGAACGCTTCCTACGATTTCTCAATGACTTGGTCAATCGCTGGAGGCCGCTTTCTAGCCACAGAGCAATCCACTGTCAACGCCTAAAACGTGCTGTTGTGGAATTCGTGGGAAAACGGAAAACGCCGGAGCGCGGTCAGTCTCGCGAAAGCTTAACGGCTATAATCCCGGCATCGAAATATACTCTACCACGAAAGTGCGGTCGCCGGGGGGTAAACCGGACGGCGGCGCCGGTAATCTCGCCTGCCGGACGGCCATCAGCGCGCCCTGGTCGAGCCAATTGTCGCCGCTGCTTTTCATCAGGCGCAGACCGTCAACGCGCCCCCTCTCGCCCACGGCGAAGGTGACGACGACACTGCCCCATTTGCCATTGCCCATGGGCTTCGTCGCCGCCAACGCCCAGATCACTGCGCGTTCGAACTCGTTCGATTTGCCGCTCGACGACGCGCCAGGCCGAAACGCCTTCACATTACCCGCACGCGTGGCCTGGCGACGCGCATTGCGCTGCTGCGGCTTCTGAAACGCCTGATCGAGCTGTTGGGAGAAACGCTTCGTCGCGGCGACGGCGTAACTCTCAGGATCGAACGGCCGTTCCTTTTCGTCGGATTTGGACTCCAGAGGCGATGCCGATGCGGTTTTTTGCTCTTGCGGAACAGGCTCTGGCTTCTGCTCTTGCTGCTGAGGCGACTGCTGCGCATCCTTCGCGGGCTCTGGCGGCGTCGGCTCCGCCTGCACTTCAGGCTGCGGCGGCGCCGGAGGCGCGGGCTCGGGCGCGGCGCTGCCCTGCTGCTTGAGCGGATCGGAGCTGAGGCGCTTCAGATCGTCCACGGAGATCACGGAAACATTCAACGGCTCGCCGGTCTCCATGCCGATACGATGGGTCGCGTCGTCATCGGGAGTAGGAGCCGACAGCGGAATCAGGGGAGCGATCACAAGAAGGTGAAGCGCCAGCGCGGCAACGATTGTCGCGACGATCGCCCGCCGCGAACCTTGGAGCGGCGGAAGCGCGCTCCGTTCGGGGACAAGGTCGCAAGCGCGCGGCAACGCTCCGGATGGGATCGGCGTGCGCGCGAAAAGCGGCGAAGACACCGCACCCGCGCGAGCGGCCGCCAGCGTCGCGCGTTCGGCCACGAGAGAAAAGCCGCCCCAGCCGCGACCCGTTGGCGCGGCATGTCCGGAGTCGGCTTCCGGAATGCGAAGGTTGTGAGCGATGTTGGCCAAGGACGACACTCGCGAAATCTATCTGCTTCGCGGCAAAGTTGAACAGTTTTCTCTTGCCCGTGCAAAATCGATTGAGGACAACCCGCTCGCGCGCTCAAATACGTCCGGCGGAAGAGCGGCCATGGCGGAGTTCATGACAAGAAAAAGCCCCGTAGCTTTCGATTTGCGGCGATTCGTCGACGCACAGGAGCACTCCTACGCCCGCGCGGTGGCGGAGTTGCGGCACGGCCTGAAGCTCACACACTGGATGTGGTACATTTTTCCGCAACTGCGCGGTCTCGGGCGCAGTCCGACGGCCTGGCGCTACGGGATCGCATCGCTGGACGAGGCGCGTGCCTATCTGTCCGATGGCGTTCTCGGGCCGCGCCTTGTCGAATGCACGCGGCTCGTCCTCGACGCAGGCAAACCCGTAAGCGCGATCTTTCCCGCGCCCGACGATATGAAATTCCACTCGTCGGTGACATTGTTCGCGAAGGCGGCAGGCTCCGGCGAGCCGATCTTCGCCGAAGCCATCGAGGGACTTTGCGGGGGCGAGCCGGACGCCGCCACGCTCCGGCTTCTCAAGAGGCTCAGGTCCTGACGACCGCCACCTATAATGTCGCGAGCGAAGCGAGGTGCTGGAACAGCCATGTTTCGCTCAGCGCGTCATCGCCCTTTTTGAGGTAAACGCGGATGTCGACCGGCGTTTCGGACGCGGCGGTGTAGTCGAACATCACCCGCCAGCGCTCGCTATCGACCACGGGATAAACCGCCTCGCGCTCGACGCGGCCAGTCGGGACCGTGATGACGACATCGATGTCGCCGCGCCGCCTAAGCTCCGAAAGCTTGCCGCCCTCGAAGTCGATGACATATTTCACGAGGCCGCGCGGACGCGGCCGCCCCGGAATCCCTCCCGCCCCGATGCGCGTCGCCACCACCTTCGCGAGCGGCGACGGGAACGGTTCTTCGAGGCTCCAGTAGAGCTTGTAGCGCACCTCGCGATGCTGCCCGCGCTTGAACGGCTCCTTCGGGGTCCAGTATGCGACGATGTTGTCGTGGATTTCGTCGTCGGTCGGGATCTCGACGAGCTGCACCGCGCCTTCGCCCCAGTCGCCTTGCGGCTCCACCCACACGTCAGGGCGCTTGTTGTAGAATGCGCCGTCGTCCTCATACTGCGAATAGTTGCGCTCGCGCTGGAGGAGGCCGAACCCCTTCGGGTTGGTATCGTAGAACGAACTCGTCTGGATCGAGCGCGGGTTGTTGATGGGCCGCCAGATGCGTTCGTTGCCGCCCGACCAGATGCTGAGGCCGTCGCTGTCGTGGATTTCCGGCCGCCAGTCGATCGCCACCTTCCGGTTCGGCTTGCCGTACCAATACATGCTGGTGAGCGGCGCGATGCCGACGCGCTCTATATCCGTGCGCGGGAAAAGATGCGCGCGAATGTCCATAACCGTGCGGTCGGGATGCTCCACGTCGAAGCGATAGGCACCCGTAACGCTCGGCGAATCGAGCAGCGCATTCACGATCACGGCCTTCCGCCCGTCCGCCGGTTTCTCAAGCCAGAACTGCGTGAAGCGCGGGAACTCCTCGGGCCGGTTGAGCGCGGTGTCGATGGCGAGGCCGCGCGCGGAAAGGCCGTATTGCCCCGTCTCGGCGGGGCTGCGGAAATAGGAGGCGCCGAGAAACGCGAGCCAGTCCGGCACGCCCGGCGCGGTCATAACGCGGAACCCCGCAAAGCCCGTATCCGCCGGTAGCGCCTTGGCGAATTCGCTGGTGCCATAAGAAAAGAGGTCGGGGCTGTACTTCACTTCGCGCGCGCTCGCCCCGTCCACAACAAAGATGCGCACCGGTTCCTTGAACCATTTGCCGGGGTGGAACAGCTCGATGGGATAGGGGCCGTCGCCCTTCACCCATATCGCGGAATCGGAGCGGAAGCGAATCTGCTGATGCTCGTCGAAATCGAGCCGCTCAAGCGTATCGCGGTCCTTCACCTGCGGCTTCTCGAACGGCTTTTCGGACAGCGCCTTCGCATCGGCGATGAGTTTCACGAACGAGAAGGGAATTTTCGGCCCGGACAAGATCGCCGCGCCCTCGGCCGCGAAAGCCTTCGAGGCGAGCGCCGCGGCAGCCGTTCCCATCAAAAAAGCCCGACGATCGATCATCCCGTTCTCCCGCATGGTAGCCTTGTTTGCAGAATGCGTATTTCTCATGCGGGGAGAAAGACCCGCCGCGATTTTGACCGTGGCGTGGCGGCCTTGCGCGTAGATTGCGGCAATCGCGAACTTATCAACCGCGCGGGCCGTCATCGCCTGAAAAGATCGGGACTCGGCGGCAGCGCTGTCTTCGCCCCCGTTGCGGTGGCCGGCTCGCTTACCGCTTCACGTTGCCCGCCGTCTGACCGAAGAGGATTTTCTTCCCCTCCTCCGTCATCACGGACGTGCTGCTGATCGCCGCGCCCTTCTCATAGGCGCGTTCCGTGGCGGGCCGCGCCCTGATGGCATCGAACCAGCGCTTCAGGTGCGGGAAATCGTCGAGGTTTTGCTGTTGCTTCTTGTGCGGCACGATCCACGGATAGCTCGCCATGTCGGCGATGGAATAGTCGCCCGCGACGAACTCGCGGTCGGCGAGCCGCCTGTCGAGCACGCCGTAAAGCCGGTTCGTCTCCTTCACATAGCGATCCATGGCGTAGGGGATGCGCTCCGGCGCGTATTGCACGAAATGATGGTTCTGCCCGGCCATCGGCCCAAGTCCGCCCATTTGCCAGAACAGCCATTGCAGCGCGTCGAAGCGTCCGCGCAAATCGGCGGGCAGGAATTGCCCGGTCTTCTCTGCGAGATAAAGCAGGATCGCGCCCGACTCGAAGACCGTAACCGGCGCGCCGCCATCCTTCGGCTCGCGGTCGATGATCGCGGGCATGCGGTTGTTAGGCGAGAACGCCAGAAATTCCGGCTTGAACTGATCGCCGGCGCCGATGTTTACCGGTTTTATTTCATACGGAAGCCCCGTTTCTTCGAGAAACAGAGTAATCTTGTGGCCGTTCGGCGTCGGCCAATAATAAAGCTCGATCATGCGACCTCCTTGTCAGATTGGTTGCGGAGCGCGGCGAGCGCGGGCGCTACGGCCGCTTCGAGAAACGCGCGCTCCGGGTAACAGCGGAACAACGCGCGAAGCCCCATATGCACCGCGAGCAGGTTCGCCGCGTGCGTCTGAGGATCGATGGACGCGCGACACTCGCCGCGTTCGATGGCGGTTTCGATGTGCCACACGAAAAAACTTTTGATTTCCATCAGATAGCCCGCGATCACATTGGCAAGGCCCGGATCGTGAGGCGCGACATCGAGCGCGGAATTGACGATCAGGCAGCCCTTGCGCTCGCTGTCGGCGGTGGCGCGCTCGATCCCGGCGGCGAAGAATGCCTCGATGGCGCCAAGCCCGGTCGTCCTGGCCTCGATGGCGGCCATGCGGGCGCGCGGCCCCGCATTCCAGAAATGGTAGAGCGCGGCTTCGAACACACCGCGCTTGTCGCCGTAGGCGTTGTAGAGGCTCGCGCCCGTGATGCCCATCGCGCCCGCGAGATCGCGCACCGACGTCGCAGCGAAGCCGTTCGCCCAGAAGCAGGCGGCGGCCGCTTCAAGCGCCTTGTCCTCATCGAATGCACGCGGACGGCTCATGCGGGTTCGTTTACCATTGAATTAGAGCGTTCGATCTAAAATATATTGCTGTGCGCGCCGCATGCAACCACCTTCCGTGCAGAAAACGCGTCACGCAAGGAGAGCCCGATGCTGAAGTTCTATTTCAACCCCACGCCGAACCCGATGAAGGTGGCGCTTTTCCTGGAGGAAGCCGTGCTTCCCTTCGAGGCCATCCCCGTGGACGTGCGGCTCGGGCAGCAGTTTGAGCCGGACTTTCTCGCGCTGAACCCGAACGGCAAGGTGCCTGTGATCGTGGACGGCGGACACGCGGTGTTCGATTCGACCGCGATCCTGCTTTATCTCGCGGACAAGACAGGCAAGTTCCTGCCGCCGAACAACACCTGGGCGGCGCGCGGCGAGATGCTGTCATGGCTGGAGTTCGTCGGCACCGGCGTCGGGCCTTTCAGCGGCCAAGCGACCCACTTCCGGCATTACGCGACGGAAAAGGTGCCCTATGCGGAGAAGCGCTATTTCTTCGAGGCGGAGCGGCATTTCCGCATTCTCGACGACCGGTTGAAGAACCGCCGCCACATGGTGAGCTACGCCTACACCATCGTGGACATGGCCGTGTGGGGCTGGTCGCGGAACCTCGAACGCGTGCTGGGCGAAGGCGCGTGGGCGAAGTTTCCCTATCTCAAGCGCCATTGCGACGAGATCGAGAAGCGCCCCGCCGCCCAACGCGCGCTCGCGCTGAAGGACGGCTTCACCTTCACGACCGAGACCGACGACGCGGCACGCCGTCACATGTTCAGGCATCTCGGGCGGGACAGCGCGGGCGTGTAAAGATGGCGAAGGCGAGCGGCTATAGCAGCCGCTTGCCTTGACCTAATGCTCATCGGATTTCACAGGCGCGGTGTAGCGCGCGAGAACGGCCTCGCGGATGCCGCTGCGGCTTTCCCTCGGATCGAAACTCGCGTCCTGCTCGATGCCTGCCGCTTCATCGGCGAGCCCCTTGTCCTTGATCGCGGTTCGGAACCACTCGGAATAATGACCGGCGCGCCGATGAAACTCCCAAGTGCGGTCGTCCACGCCATCGGCCATTTGTAGAAAGATCGTCAGATTCTGCGCGCGCAGATTGAGGGCATTGTCCGGCCCGCGAAACCAGAAGCTCCGATCCTCGCCTAGTTGGCCTTCCGCATATTTGCGGCTGTGGCGCTTCTGCATATGCTTCGGGCGATCCGGAATGACCGGCGTTACGCGACCGTCGCGCACCGAATAGGCGAGCACCTCCTCTTCGGGGTCGAACGCCGGAAAACTCGCGGGCGGCGCCGCGCCGATTGCCCGGCTGAAGCATGAAATCACATCCGCGGCACCTTCGCCCAACGCGAACACGGTTTTCACGCTGTCGAGAACCTCGACCGCCACGGCCTCGGGATGAACGGTGATGAGGATCGCCGCGCGCAAATCGTTCGGCAGCACGCGCTCGAGTCCTTCGCGGCGCTGCGGCAAGAGGTGATGCGCCTCGTCGATAAGGAGCCAGTGCGGACGCCCGGTCTCGGCGCGCAGCGACGAAAAATGCGGAAAAAGCTTCGCGAAGAACGGCGGCCGATCCTCCACCGAAATCGCCTGCGTATTCACGACGACATTTGCGTCCACCTTGTGCAAAAGCTTCAGCAGTTGCGCGCGGTTCGGCGGCTCTTTGATCCCGCCCACCGATACGGCGTGATCGAGATCGTCGTAATCGCCTTCGGGGTCGAAGACGCAAAACTGAAACTCCGCCTCTTGCATGCGCTCCGTCAAAGCCGTTGCCAGTGTCGACTTGCCGATGCCGGAACTCCCGGCGACCAGCGCGCAGCCTTCTTCGGGATCGATAGTGAAAGCGCGGCCATCGCGATCCTGTCCGACGCGAATCGCGCGCTTCGTGCCCGGCGCGATTGCCGCATCATCCCGGCATATCCGGTCAACGAGATTGCGCACACCGTCGCCGCGCGGCTTGTCGAGCACGACATCGGCAGCCTCCTTGACGCTCGGCAGCGCATTCGCGACCGCAACCGCGCATCCGCACATGCGAAGGAACGGGAAATCGTTCTCGGCGTCTCCGACCGCCACGACATTGTGCGGCGACAGTTCGAGATCGTCGAGCGCGCGCTTGAGCCCCGTCGCCTTGTTCACCCCCGACGGGAGCACCATCACCGCCCCCTTGTTGAAACTGATCTGAAGGCCGAGCCCCTGCTCGCGAATGATTTCGAGTACGGCTTTTTCGTTCGGCTCCCACGTCGCCACGATGCAATCGCCGATTGACAGCGGCTCGATATGGCGCGCTTTCAGCGCCGCGACGAAACCGGGCAACGGCGACTGGCAGACAAGCGTCGTCTGTTTCGCGGTCGGGTCGTGAACCACCGCGCCGTTCTCGGCGACGATGCGATCGAACACGCCATATCCGAGAAAGGTATCCGCGAGTTCGCCGAGTTGGCGGCCCGTTACGAGGATGAGCCGACGGCCGCTCTCCTTGAGGCTTTTCAGGGCTTCGGAAGTCGCATCGTCCACAAAGCCGTTTCTGGCGATGGTGCCGTCGAAATCGGCGGCAAGGGCGAGAAAATACACAAAGTCCTCCAACGACAATCCGTGTCACAGAAGGAAAACCGGCCGGGCGAAGGTTACGTTCCGCCAAGCGCGCGAGTCGGCGCTCACGCGAGAAGCGCAAACTCCTGCGCCATGTCGAGCGCGCCGGGCCTTGTTGCCGCCACCATCCGCTTCTCGACGAGATGTTCAAGCGTCGCGAACACCGACAGCGCGGCGGCGGGAATGAGCGCAGGCTCAAGACTGTTGTAGATGCGGGGCACCATGTCGCCAATGTTCGTAGCGCCTGCCCGCAGGGCTTCGAGCACCTCCATTTCGCGCCAGCGGCGGTGGAAGATCAGCGCCTTAACGAAGCGCTGCGGTTCATGCACCGGCCCGCCATGCGCGGGAAAATAAACGGACTCCCTGCGTCCGATCAGCATGTCGAGCGACCTGAGATAATCGCCCATGTTACCTTCCGGCGGCGCGACAACGCTCGTGTTCCAGCCCATCACCGTATCGCCCGAGAAGAGAATGTCGCCGTCCGTGAGATGGAAACAGAGGTGATCCGGCGCGTGTCCCGGCGTATGCACCGCATGGAGTTCGAAGCTCGCGTCGCGCAACGTATCGCCATGGCGAAGCGGCACGTCGAAAGCGACGGGAATCACGAAGCCGCCGCCGGACGGCCCGCGCTTGCCGATGATCGGATCGTCGGCCTTGCGCGCCATCCCGTAAGTCGGCGCTCCCGTTCGCTCCTTCAGCGCCGCCGCCGCGCCGCTGTGATCGGCGTGGCAATGCGTCAGAACAATGTGCGCCACCCGCTCACCCGTCTGCCCGAGCGCGGCGAGCAGCAGGTCGATCTGCGCGCCATCCGCCGGTCCGGGATCGATTGCGGCGACATCCCCCTCACCGACCACATACATATTCGTGCCCTTGAAGGTGAACGGTCCCGGATTTTCGCATACGATACGACGAACGCCGGGCGCGATCCGCTCCAGCTTGCCGTATTCGAATCGCATTTCCCGGGAAAAGGACGGCGTCTTGTGGTTCGGGTTCGTCAAGGATGCCTCTAGAATAACGGATCGTTACGAAGAGCTTTGAGCACGGGCCGCTTTTGTCAATGCAAAACCCCGCTCGTCAAAAACGCAAGGAGTCTCCGATGACCGACATCTTCTCCGCCGTCGACTTCTATATCGAGGGTCTGTTCGCGAAGGAGGACGAAGCGCTCGCCGCAGCAGTCGCAGACATGAAGGCGGCGGGGATGCCGGAAATCAGCGTCTCGCCCGTCCTCGGGCGGCTGCTGTCCGTGCTCGCGAAGGCGGTGCGCGCGCGGCGCATTCTGGAGATCGGCACCCTCGGCGGCTACAGCGCGATCTGGCTCGGCCGCGCCCTTCCCGAAGAAGGCCGCATGCTCTCGCTGGAACTCGATGCGCAAAACGCGGCTGTCGCGCGGACAAACCTCGCCCGCGCCGGCCTTTCCGGAAAGGTGGAGGTTCGGGAGGGCGCAGCGCTCGACATCCTGCCGCGCCTTATTGCCTCGGGCGAGCCGCCGTTCGACTTCATCTTCATCGATGCCGACAAGGAGCCCTATCTCGACTATTTCGAGTTGTCCTTGCGGCTCTCGAAACCGGGCACAATGATCGTCGCCGATAATGTCATCCGCCATGGCGCGGTTATCGATCCGGCTCGCGCGGAAATCCCGGCTGTGGCGGGCGTGAAGCGCTTTTCCGACGCGCTTGCCGCTCATCCGGCCGTCGACGCAACCATCATCCAGACGGTGGGCGTGAAGTCTCATGACGGCCTCGCCCTTGCGGTTGTGCGGGAGGCGCGGTGAAATTCCTTGCCGCAGCGCAACGCGGCGGTTGACTTCGCTTTGTAGCGTAGCTTAGAAACGACCTGAAATTTTATACGCGCTTATTATTCCTAACGCGATCGGGCTTCCATGAATCCCTCCGGCGACGGCGATCCGGGCAAGCGAAAAGGTTTGCCCGAGACAAGCGAGAGCTTGCGAGAGCGGCTCAGGGAGCTGGAACGAAAGCTCGATCCGGAGGGCAACAAGCGCGAGGGCATGTCCGACGAGGAACTGGAAAAACGCAGTTCCATGCTCGGGAGGGCGTTCAAGATCTCCACCGAAATGGTGGCAGGTGTGTTCGTAGGGGGCTTTATCGGCTGGGTCTTGGATCAGTGGCTTGACACCCGCTTCTTCGTAGTGGTGTTCCTGTTTCTCGGCATCGCTGCCGGGTTCCTGAACGTGATCCGTGAGGCCCGGAGGATGGGCGGCAAGTAGAAACGGCTGAGACATCCGGCTCGGCAGGGATTGCTATGATCGATTGGTTTATCAGTGCGGCGCACGCCGCCACGGAAGAAGGCGGCCAGCACGGCGGCGGGGGCTTCGACCCCATGCACCAGTTCGTCATCAACCGCTACACGCCGATTGAACTTTTCGGCTACGACGCTTCGTTCACCAACGCGTCGCTGTGGATGGTGATTGCGACGACGCTCGTTACGGCGTTTCTCGTCTTCAGCACGGCCGGCGCGAAGCTTGTGCCGGGGCGGCTTCAATCGCTCGGCGAGATTTCATATGAGTTCGTGGCGAACATGGTGCGCCAGAACGCCGGGACGTCGGGAATGCCCTATTTCCCGATCATCTTCACGCTGTTCATGTTCATCCTTTCGCTGAACCTGCTCGGCATGATCCCGATCCCGGGCCTCGGGCAATTCACGGTGACGAGCCACATCATCGTCACGTTCGCGCTCGCGGCCTTCGTGTTCCTCGGCGTCACGCTCATCGGTATCTTCAAGCACGGCTTCGGCTTCCTCAAGCTGTTCGTGCCGTCCGGCGTGCCGATCGCGCTGCTGCCGCTGATTTCGGTCATCGAGGTCATTTCCTACTTCACGCGCCCCATCAGCCTCTCCGTTCGACTTTTCGCGAACATGATGGCTGGCCATACCATGCTCGCCGTATTCGGCAGCTTCGTGGTTGGGCTGGGTGTGAATGTCGGTCTGGCCGCTGGCGGCGTTCCTCTGATCTTCATGGTCCTTCTCATGGGCCTCGAAATCCTGATTGCCTTCCTGCAGGCCTACGTCTTCGCCGTGCTGTCCTGCATCTACCTCAGCGACTCACTTCATGCGGGTTCGCACTGATTAACTCCCAGCCACTCAACCGAACGATCGAATAGGAGATTTTCGTTATGGATCCAGCAGCAGCCAAGCTCATCGGCGCGGGCCTCGCCTGCTCGGCCCTGATCGGCGCCGGCATCGGCATCGGCAGCATCTTCGGCAACTTCCTGCAGGGCGCGCTTCGCAATCCGTCCGCCGCTCCGGGCCAGTTCCCGAACCTGCTTCTCGGCTTTGCGCTGGCCGAAGCGACGGGTCTGTTCGGCCTCGTGGTCGCCCTTATCCTGCTGTTCGTGTTCTAATCATCGAAGACTGGCGGCGCCCGGGAGTATGGTCCCATCGGATTGCCTGGCAACCCGATGAGGTGATCCGTCTCCAGAGGCGCCGTCTCTTAGCGCACAGGCGGTCTTTTCCATGCCACAACTGCAACCCGGCGATTTCGCACCCCAGTTGATCTGGCTGGCGATCATCTTCACGCTTTTCTATATCGCGCTTTCCCGCCTCGCGCTGCCGCGCATTGCGAAAGTGCTTGCCGACCGCAAGACGAAACTCGGCGGTGATCTCTCGGCCGCTCGCGAGGCTCAGGCTTCGGCCGATCAGGAAGCTCAACGCTACGAGACCGAACTCGCCAACGCCAAGGCGAAGGGCAACGGGACGATCCGCAGCGCTCGCGAAAAGCTCGAAGCCGAACTTGGCGAAAAGCGGCGGGTGCTCGAAACGGAGCTTGCGGCCAAGGCCGCTGAAACCGAGACAAAGGTCAAGGCCGTCCTCGAAAAGGCGTCCGGCCAGATGGAAGCCATGACCGCAGATGTGGTCAGCGACATCGTCAAGGAATTGGCGGGCATCGACGTCACCGAAAACGAGGTTCGCGATGCGCTTCGTCAGAGATCGAAGGAGTAGATAGCATGTTGATGGATCCTGAAGTCTGGGTTGCTATTGCCTTCGTGCTCTTCATCTGCCTCATCCTTTACTACAACGTTCCCGGAATGGCTTTGAAAGCGCTTGACCAGCGTTCCGCCGCCATCGGCCGGGAGCTGGAAGAAGCGAGGAAGCTCCGCGCCGAGGCCGAGACGCTTCTGGCGGATTACAGGCGCCGGACGGCAAACGCAGAGGTCGAAGCGCAGGAAATCATCGCTCAGGCCGAGCGGGAAGCGGCCGCCTACGCTTCGGAAGCCCGGGCTTCGTTCGATGAATTGATCACCCGGCGCCTGACCGTCGCCGAGCAGAAGATCAAGCTTGAAGAGGAAAAGGCTCGCAAACAGATCCGAGCGCAAGCGGCAGAACTCGCGGTTTCAGCTGCGGAACAGCTTCTTCAGCACAAGGTTACCGGCAAGATCGCCGACGACACAATCGCCACCAGTCTTGACCGCATCAAGAAGCGCCTTCACTAGTCGATTTTGACATTATGGCGACGGGTGCCGCGAGGCTCCCGCTCAAATGTCGGAATCCTGCGAGCTGGCATTGCTATCCCGCTCGACATCGACCTGAGCGCCTGCCGTGGCGATACGGCGGGTGTTTTTCGTTTCGGCCGCCGCGCCGGACGCCACGCCGGACCCCACTGGCTCGCTCCTCCCCGGTTTCGCGGGGAACAGTTCCGCCGCCCACGCGAAAAAGACGACCTATTCCCCTCGGACTACAGCCCGAATAACTGATGCTGTTCAGCACCAGTCGTCGCAAGTTGTCCAAAAGTGTTTGAAAACTTATCGCTCGACACTTTACGAATTCGGGCCTTTCGCGCATAATCCGCCGCAATCGGGCAAATATCGGAACCCGTGGAACTGCGCGTTTAATAGAATGCCGCAATAGCGGACCAGGATACGCATGACTTCCCCCGATACCGCTTGCTCGCATAGGTTAAAACATGGCGCGAGACCATGTTTTGTTCGTTGGGGAAGAGGAGTGTCATCCCATGCGCCAGACCGGAACGGTCAAATTCTTTAATCAGGCGAAGGGCTTCGGTTTTATCACGCCGGACGAGGGCGGCAAGGATGTGTTCGTTCACATCTCTGCGGTCGAACGCTCGGGCGTCGGGCTGCTCGACGAGGGCATGCGGGTGACTTACGAAACCCAGCCGGACCCCAAGGGCAAAGGTCCGAAGGCGGTCAATCTTGAGCGCGCCGACTAACCAAATCGGCGAATCCTCCTGCGGGGTTGAAAAACCTCACCGTGTCGCTTGCGTCGGAGCGCAAATCTCCTTAACTGCGAGCTATGCGATTTCTTGATCAGGCAAAAGTTTACATTCGCTCTGGAGACGGAGGCAGTGGGTGCCTCTCTTTCCGGCGTGAGAAGTTCATCGAGTTCGGCGGCCCCGATGGAGGGGACGGCGGGCGCGGCGGTAACGTGTATGTCGAATGCGTCACGAACCTCAACACGCTTATCGATTTTCGCTACCAGCAGCACTTCAAGGCCGGTAACGGCCGCCCTGGCGAGGGCGCGAATCGGCACGGGGCGAGCGGCTCCGACACGGTTCTGCGCGTGCCGCCCGGCACTCAGGTCTTCGCCGAAGACAACGAAACGCTGATCGCGGACCTCACTACGCCGGGCCAGCGCGCCCTGATCGCGGCGGGTGGCAATGGCGGTTTCGGCAACGCGCATTTCAAGTCGTCGACCAATCGCGCGCCCCGGCGGATCAATCCCGGCCAACAGGGCGAAGAGCTGACGATCTGGCTTCGGCTGAAGCTCATCGCCGATGCGGGCATCGTCGGGCTGCCTAACGCAGGCAAATCCACTTTTCTGGCGGCCGTCAGCGCGGCAAAGCCCAAGATCGCGGATTATCCCTTCACCACGCTCCATCCCAACCTCGGCGTCGTCAAGGCGGGCGACACGGATTTCGTGCTCGCCGACATTCCCGGCCTGATCGAGGGCGCGCATGAAGGCGCGGGTATCGGCGACCGTTTTCTGGGCCATGTCGAGCGGTGCCGCGTTCTCCTGCACCTCGTCGACGTCACCGAACCCGATGTCGCGGCGGCCTATCGCACGATCCGCGGCGAATTGAAGGCTTACGGCGCGGGCCTCGGGCGAAAGCGCGAAATCGTCGCCCTTTCAAAATGCGATGCGGTGACGCCGGAGGTCGCCGCCGAGAAGGCCGCCGCGCTCAAGGCGGTCGCGCGAAAGAACCCGCTGCTCATATCGGGCGTTTCGGGAGCGGGTGTGAGGGACGCGTTGCTGCGCCTCGGGAAAATCATCCGCGAGCCGGCGCGCGACGAGAAGGCCGCCCCCGCCGCCTGGCAGCCTGAGCTATAGCGAGCGCCCGGCAACTCGTGGGCGCAAAACGCCCCGCGCCGCTATCGCCCGACCAGAAACTTGCGCATGAAATCAGCGGCGCGGCCATAGGGCGGGTGCAGCAGGTTGGTCGCGTTGAGGCGGCTCTGCAAAAACACACTCTTCGCGTGGCTGAATGTACGGAACCCGGCCTCGCCGTGATAGGCGCCCATCCCGGAAGCACCGACGCCGCCGAACGGCAGGTTCTCCGCCGCGACGTGCAGTAGCGTTTCGTTGACCGCCGCTCCGCCGGATGTGGTCCGCGCAAGCACGCGGTCGCGGCCCGCCGTACCCACGCCGAAATAGTACAACGCAAGCGGACGCGGACGCGCGTTCACGAACGCGATGGCGTCGTCGAACGCGTCATATGACAGGATCGGGAGCACCGGCCCGAAAATTTCCTCGCGCATCACTGCGAGGTCGGCGGGCGGGTCCACAACCAGTGTGGGCGCGAATTTCCGGGCCTCGGGCGCGAGCTTCTCAGCCGCCGGGTTGATCTCCACGACGCGCACCCCGCGCTCGCGCGCCTCATCCACGAGCCGCGCGATACGGGCATAGTGACGCGCATTCACGATGCTTGTGTAGTCCGGATTGTCGCGAAGCGTGGGGTAAAGCGCGCGGATCGCGGCTTCGAGACCCGCGACGAAATCGCCGAGCATCGGCTTCGGGACCAGCGCGTAGTCGGGCGCAATGCACGTCTGTCCGGCGTTCAGAAGCTTGCCGAACGCGATGCTTCGGCAGGCGGCGGCGAGGTCTGCGTCAGCGTTGATGATGCACGGCGACTTGCCGCCCAGTTCGAGCGTGACCGGCGTCAGGTTTTCGGCGGCGGCGCGCATGACGCGGCGGCCGATCTCGGTCGAGCCGGTGTAGAAGAGATGATCGAAAGGCAGCGCGGAAAACGCCGCGCCGACTTCGGGGCCACCCAGCACCGTCGCGACCTTCTCTTCCGGGAAAAGCTTCGCGAGAAACCCGGCCAGAAATTCCGACGTGCGCGGCGTCAACTCCGATGGCTTCAGCATGACACGATTGCCGGCGGCGAGGGCCGCGACCAGCGGCGCGATAGCGAGTTGGAACGGGTAGTTCCACGGGCTGACGATGCCAACAACACCAAGCGGCTGATAAAGGATACGCCCCCGCCCCGGCAGAAGCTCGATGCCGACGCCGACGCTCTTCGGCTTCATCCAGCCCGGCAAGTGCTTCGCGGCGTTGCGTGCGCCCGCCACCACGGGCCAGGTATCGGCGACGATCGACTCTTGCTTCGAGCGCGAACCGAAATCGGCGGAAATGGCCGTCGCGATGGCGTCGACGTTTTCCTTGATTGCGGCGATAAGGCGCTTGAGGTCGTCGCGGCGCTCGTTGAGGCTCGGCGCACCGTCGCGCAGAAAGGCCGCGCGCTGGAGATCCAGAACCTCGGCAAGGCGGGTCTGCGGTTTGACATCCGGAGCCTCAAGAGTGGTCATGCTGCCGTCCTCCCGCATTGCCGCCACCAATGACGCGATCAGCGGCATTTCCAGGCAAGATAGGATGAACGCCCACTCCTGAAAAGGCTCTCCGGGGCTTTCTGACAGTTTCGTCAGGCATCGCGCCGCGAAGGGCAAATGGGCCGACACTTCAGTTCGACGAATAATCGAACGGCACAAGCAGCGTGCGCGGCCCTTTCGCGATGTCGGCCGGGATCGGCGGGAACGGCGCAGCGCGCTTCAGCGACGCCATCGCCGTCTCGTCGAGATCGCGCGCGCCCGAGCTTTTCACCACGCGGTGCGATAAAAGCTCCCCCGTCGGCGCGATGGTCAGTTCGAGCAGGACGCGACCCCGTTCCCGGTTCTTCGGCCGGGCCGCATTGCGCATGAGCGCCTGATGGACCTTTTGATTATAGGCGGCGAGAAGCTGGGCGAGGCGGGCCTCGTAGGCGCGTGTCGATGCGCGGGCTTCGTCCTGCGCCGCGCTCGAAGGCGCGGGTGTGGACGGCGCTCGCTCCTGCGGCTTCTCCGGCTTTTCCTCCTCCTTGGTCGGCAGAGTGACCTCGGCCTCCTCCTGCGGCACCTCGATCTTTTCGGCCTCTTGCACCGGCTCCGGCTCGGGCGGCGGCGATTGCTCGCTTCCGGCCGACGCCGCGCTCTGCTCAATGTTCACCGCATCGGGACCGATGCTTTCCACATCGTCGAGCGAGATGGTGGCGACGATGGTCAGGTCGTCGAACCCCGCGCCGGACTGGATCGCGTTCGTGTCGAGGTCTGGGGCGCCGGTCATCAGCAACGCCAAGGGCGCTGCATGGAGGGCGAGTGCGGCAAGCGCGGATGCGAGGCGGACGCGGGTCATCGGATCAGCGCGGCGCGGGCGGATGCGGACCGTGCGAGGCCTGCGGGGCTGCCGCGTCTTTTTGAGGGAGCGAGCCAGCGGGCGCGCTTTCGGCGGACGCCTCCGACAACAGCGAGATACGCTTGTAGCCCGACGCGTCGAGGCGCCCCAGAAGCTCCATCACCTCGCCGTAAGGGATCGTCTTGTCGGCGCGAAGAAACACGAAGCCGTCGCCTTCCGCCGCATGGATCGAAGACAGGCGCGGGATCAGCGAACCGGCGTTCACTTCCTCGTCGCGGATATACAGGCGGCGCTCGGCCGTAAGCGACACGATCACGGGTTTTTCGGGCTTGGCGATCTTCTGCGCGGACGTCTTCGGCAATTGCACCGGCACGCCCGCCATAAGCAGCGGCGCCGTCACCATGAAGATCACCAGCAGCACGAGCATCACGTCCACCATGGGCGTGACGTTGATGTCGGCCATGATCTTCGATTGCGGGCGCGACGACCCATCTCCGGGGATCAAACCTGCCATTCAGCCCTCGCCCTGTCGGCGCACCGAACCACCATCTCAGCGCCCCGCCTGAGCCAGCACAGGCTCGCGCGGCGCTTCGCCTTGCCCCGCCCCGTAAACCCGGAGCTTCGCGAAGCGCGTCGAGGCGGCGGACAGGCGCTCGGCTACGCGGCCAAGCATCACATTGCTCTGATTGTAGAAGATGACGGCGGGGATGGCAGCAAAAAGGCCGACAGCCGTCGCGAACAGCGCTTCCGCGATGCCCGGCGCCACCACGGCGAGGCTCGTATCCTTTGCCGCCGCGATACCCGCGAAGCTTCGCATGATGCCCCACACGGTGCCGAACAGGCCGACGAAAGGCGCGGTCGAGCCAACCGTCGCGAGGAAGGGAAGCCCGGCCTGGAGGCGCTGCAACTGCGCCGCCGCTTCGACATGCAAGCTTTTTTCGAGCCGCGCGCTGAACTCGGACGGCCGTTCGCCACTGGAGCGGGGCTCCTCGTCCACGATCTGGCGCATGCGCTCGACAAGCCATGAGGGCGACGCGCCGCCCGCCGGATTTGCGCGCTCAAGCGCGGCGACTTCCCTGGAGAAGGCGAGAAAGCGTGCCAGCTTTTCGATCGCGATCGTCCAGCAGGCGATGGACGCAATAACCAAAATCGCCATCACACCTTTGACGACGGGATCGGCATTTGCTAACAGGTCGCCAATCGCGAGATGATCCATGCTGCTCTCTCTTGGAAGTTGCGTTCGGATCGCAGGCCGGCAAGGCGGCCACCGCACCTGAAGCTATGCCCCATGAGGCACGACTTCGCAACCTTGGCTTCCGCGAAAACACGACCGGGACAAGTCGGATTTCTCCCCTCACAAGCCGTAACAGACTGCGGTCGCCGGGTTTGGCCCAAGGTTTGCATTCACCATGTGGCCAATCACGTTCTTGATTTATTAGCGTTAAGCGTGAGTAAATGGCGGTGTCGCTTAATCCTGCGGGGGCAGGGGAAGTAAGTAGGTTGAAATGAGACGAGCTTTGCTGATGGGCATTCTGGCGCTTTGCGTCGGAAATGCGGAAGCAACACAGGCTGGGGTGCTCTTGCAGGTGGATGACCGCCCCATGCGCTGGTCGCCGGAAGAACCGGGCAAGAAGACCGTTATCACCTATACACTTCTTTCCGCACCGTACAGGGTCCAAAGCAATCGAAGCATCCTCAGCCCAAGCAATTGCGCGCGTATGCGCCCGTTCGCCGACATCGTTGCGGTTTCGCCAGACGTGAAGGAGCAGGCCGCAAAGAGCGAGCTGCGCGAGGCCCTGCGCACCTGGGAGAGTGCCGCCAACATCGCGTTCGAAGAGGTTTCCGATCCTGGCGCGGCCAAGATCGTCATCGGTGCGGCGGACGATCCCGGAGGGCGCGCCTTCGCCAATCTCAGCTATCGCAGCGAAAAGGGCGTCGCCACGCCCGTAGCCATGGCGCTCGGCAAGCCTGGTATGCGAGCGCAGAGCGGACGCGCGCCGATTGCCCATGGCGGCGACGCCGTCGCGATCGAGCAGGCCTATGTCTGCCTTAATCCGAAATCGCCCTGGAAGATCGGCTTCGACGGAAATCTCAATATATACGACCTCCGTCACACCTTCACGCACGAGGTGGGCCACGCCATCGGCCTCGACCATCCCGACGCGACGGGCGCGATCATGGGCTATCGCTACGATGAGCGGGTGCGGACGTTGCAGCCCTCCGACATCGCGGGTGTGCAACGCCTCTATGGCGCGCCCGCGAGCCGTTGAGCGACGCGTTCCCGATCCTTCCGGCAATGAAAGGGCGGCCTTGGCCGCCTTATTCTTGCCTCGGGTCAGGACGCCGCGAAGGTTCCCTTCTGTCCCGAAAGCGACAATTCCGGCACCGCGTAGCAATCGTCACAGTAGGACGCATACGGCCAAGTCAGGCGTCACACTCCAAAGGATAAGAACTCTGGTTTCATCCGCAGGCGTCACAAATGCGAAGACGCATCCAGCATTCGCCGAACCATCCGCAGTAATTGAAACGCGCCTTCTTCTATCGTTCGAAATACTTTCCTGACTGCGACGTCAGGCCGAGACGATACTTTTCCGAACCTCTCCACGGAACCTACCGCGCTCCAGCGCCTTTCCTTCCTACGCGATACGAAAACAAAGTCGCATGTTCCAGTTGGGAGTGTACGTCATGGAAGAAAAACGGCCTGAGGATAAAAATCTCGGTAACTTCAAGGACAATCCGGAGCGCGCCTCCGAAGCAGGCAGGAAGGGTGCCGAGCAGTCCCACGGCGGACAGTCACAGGGTGGCCAGGATAGCCGTTCCCCGCAGGGCGGAACGCACGAGCAGCATGTGAAAGCTGGTCAACAGAGCCACGAGAATAAGTAAGGTTAGAGAAAGGAGCGGCGGTTCGATCCGCCGCTTTTTTTGCCCGGATTGCAAAGTATTTTAAATTAATTATTGACACAATGGCGTTGGTCTTTTTGCAAAAACGCCTTTTTTGCGGATCAATCAACATCGCCCCGCGTTCCTCCCTCTGACAGGGTGCCGAAATCAGCGGCCAACAGGGAGGAAAGCCTTTGATCAGCAACGAATACATCATTCCAACACTCGCTTTCATGACGCTCGGCATCGTGCTCGTGTTCGCGGGTGTGCATTTCGCTCGCTTCATGCAGAAGCGGCGCGAACGCCAGAACACCCCGCTCGTCCGCAGGAGCGAAAATACCCGCGACCGCGAGCAGATGTACGACAGTCGTTAAAGCGCGGTGAGCGGCCCGAGGCCGCTCACCTCCGGAGGTCAGTCCAATGGCAAAGGAATCAGCCGACCAGAAGGAAGTCGTCGAGCGCGTGATGCACGAATACAAGCATGGCGAGCTGGAGTCGGGAAGCGGGAAGCCCGTCAAATCGCGCAAGCAGGCGGTGGCAATCGCGCTTAACGAGGCAGGCGCGTCGAACCGGAACAGCCCGCAGAAAAATCGCGAAAACCTTCGCCAGACGAAAAAGAAGGAGCGTGAGGGCGCGACAGCCAAGCAGCAGAAGGAAGGGCGACACTGAACATTTGCAGCCGAGGCGCACCGATCTGATTAACCCGATGCCTCGGCAAGCGCGCGCCTGAATGCCTCGATATTTGCCACAACGACCGGCCGCTCCGCCGGTTTGTCGATGCCCGCCGGCACGTCGAGACGCATGCGTTTGTTGAAATAGTAGAGCAGCGCGTACCTGACGGGAATATGGGCCTCCCCATCCTGCATCCCGTAGTCGAGCGCGATGGTTTGCTGCTGGCTTGGCGCAAGTTCGGGATTGGGAACCAGAACCGCCGTGAAAAGCGTATGCCATAGCCGATCGTCGGCGGCAGCCGCGCCTGGTTCGCATTCGGCGCGCACCTCGCGGCAACGCGACAGCAGGAAGTCCTTGAACTTCTTATCCATGTGACAGAAGGCCCGCACATGCCAGCGCATCCCGTCATGCGCGAAGGCGTGGGGGGTGATGCGTCGCCAGATGGGTCCGTCCGTGCGCCTCGATGTCATGGATTGATAGAGGATCTCGATGGAACGTCGATCCCTGATGACACCGACGAGGCGCTTCAGAACTGAGGAATCGATGCGGCGCCTCGGCACCGGTACGACGCCCGCCTCCGGCGCGCGCACGATCCACGTCTCGTCGAGGCCGATGAGCCCATCGGCGACACACCAGAGTTGATCGAGATAGCGGTCCGCGTCCGGCTTCATGAAGCGCGGCGCGAATTCGGCCGTGGGCACATAGCGCTTCTCGCTTGCATCGTAACGCAGGTTAAGCGGCGCCAGACGTTGATAAAGCGCCAGATCGTTGGAGGCCTGAGGGACGGAAACGCCGAATTGCCCGGTGATGTCGCCGCGGCGAATTCCCCCTTCCCAAAAGGTACGAAACTCAATGAACTCCAGACGTTGCTCTGTGCCCCAGCGCAGGCGCTCGTCCGCCTTATCCAAATTCGCTCTCCCTACGGATCAAGTTTCTTGACGGGTCGTCAAATTATACGCATAATTGAACTATAATCTCGTTCTCCTTGTCTTTCAACGGGGTAGACAGCGTTTTCGGGCGAAAGGTGAGGCCGTCATGGTGGGAAAGATCGACATTATTGCGGCCAGCGGAGCCATGCTCATCGACATTGGAGACGGGCGGACGACGCTCGTCTATTCGGAGGTCTCCACCGGGTCGTGCTTCCGCCGGGACGCGGGGAAGGAAGCGAGAACCGAACTGCGGCGCCATCTCGAAAAATCCGGCCGCGACAGCCTCGACACCGTCTGCATCACGCAGCGTGCCGTCTGCAAGGACTTCGGCGATGTGTTCTGGCTCGAACATGCCCCGGCATACCAGGCGTTCGGCCGCATACGAATAGGCGAGCTGCGTGTTCCTGCCTCGCTTCTGATGGAGGACGATGCGCGAGATGGCGACGAACTCCTGCGTCGAGAAGCACTTCATCGCCTTCGGCGAGGAAAAGGCGTGCTCGTCTTCTGCGGCGTGGCAAGCGTGCGAGCGTGGATGGACCGCCATGCCATCGACTACGACAGCCGCAAACATCTTTTTGTCGACATGGCCGGCGCGGGAAGACGCGATCACGTCGCGGACGCGCCGACCTCGCTGCCGCAGTAGGAAATCCCCGCTTTCCAAATCCGACTTGGAAGACGGGACCAGTGCCCGGCGCATAGGTTTGCGCCGCCTTTCCGCACGATCTCAAACTCCGCGCCCGAGCACAATTCGCCGACAAGATGGGCGAGCCGGTCGACGCGCGATTTTGCCGCGATCATCGCATTCCTGTCAGGTTTGGGCGTTATCAGGAACGCGCTCCTGATTCCCCTCCTCGCGGAAGGCGAATGCGGAGACCGGAAGACATGGTCCAAGGGCCATCGAGGCCATGCTCGTCCCGCCAGGGGCGCATGTCACCGCGCAAGCCGGCACTTCAAGACACGGCGCGCGAGTGACCGTCAACCGCACATCAGAAAGCGGAACAGGCAGACGTTCAGGGGAGAACGCGAAAGGAACGTGTTCAAACTCGAAAAGGAATTGCCATGCCCGCTATCGTCGATCTTAACGGAAAACGCGGCCTTGTTATCGGCATCGCGAACGAAGACAGTATCGCGGCCGGATGTGCGGCTGCGTTTCACCAGGCCGGCGCAGAACTCGCGGTCACATACCTCAACGACAAGGCGTTGAGGTATGTCAGCCCCGTCGCCGAGGCGGTCAGAGCGAGGATCATGCTTCCCTGCGACGTCCGCGTGCCCGGCCAGCTCGAAGAGGTGTTCGAGACGATCTCCCGTCAATGGGGACACCTCGATTTCGTGCTGCATTCCATCGCCTTCGCGCCGCGCGAGGACTTGCAGACAAGCGTCGTGAATTGCTCGGCGGAGGGTTTCGCGCTCGCGATGGATATCTCGTGCCACTCCTTCATCCGCGTGGCGAAGCTCGCCATGCCGCTGATGAGTGACGGCGGCTCGCTGCTCACGGTTACGTTCTACGGATCGGAACGCGTCGTGCAGAACTATAACCTCATGGGTCCGGTGAAGGCCGCGCTCGAATCGACCGTGCGCTATATCGCGGCGGATC
This sequence comes from Rhodomicrobium sp. Az07, assembly GCF_018619475.1. Taxonomy (GTDB): domain Bacteria; phylum Pseudomonadota; class Alphaproteobacteria; order Rhizobiales; family Rhodomicrobiaceae; genus Rhodomicrobium. The sequence continues at coordinate 45,121 of NZ_JAHFZG010000018.1, read as the reverse complement.
TCGCCGACAAGCGCATCCGCGCGAACGCCATCTCGGCAGGTCCGGTCAAAACCCGCGCGGCTTCCGGCATCGGACGTTTCGACGAGCTTCTCGACGAAGTTCGCGACCGCACGCCCGGTCATCACCTCATCAGCATCGAAGATGTGGGCCGCGTCGCGGCTTTCCTTGCGAGCGATGCGGGCGCGTCGACGAACGGCTCTGTGGTGTTCGCCGATAACGGCTTCCATACGGTAGCCTGACGCAGGTCGGGCCGGGTGCGTCGCGGGCTTTCGCCGCCGCCGCATCCGGTCACGCACAACGCTTCGGCACGAGCTTCTCCCGAGCCGCTCGCGCCGTGGAAAGGTCCGAAGAACAAATGGACACGATCACGACCGCCCTCGTGCTCGCGCTCGCCGTCGTGTTGAGCGGATGGGTTTCGCGTGCGCTTCCTGTCGCGCTGCCGCTGCCGCTCGTACAGATCGCACTCGGCGCCGCAATCGCCACCGTCGCGGATCTCGGCGTGGAGCTGAAGCCGGACATCTTCTTCCTTCTGTTCCTGCCGCCGCTGCTCTTTCTCGACGGCTGGCGAATCCCGAAGGAAGGTCTGTTTCGCGATGCAACGGCCATCCTCGAACTCTCCTTCGGCCTCGTGATTTTCACGGTCCTCGGCGTGGGGCTTTTCGTGCATTGGCTCATTCCGTCGATGCCGCTCGCCGTGGCCTTCGCGCTCGCGGCTGTGATATCGCCGACGGACCCGGTCGCAGTGTCCGCCATCGCCCAGCGCGTGCCCGTTCCGAAGCGGCTCATGCATATTCTCGAAGGCGAGTCGCTCCTGAACGACGCGTCCGGCCTCGTCTGCATGCAGTTTGCCGTTGCGGCGGCGCTCACGGGAACGTTCTCGCTGATCGGCGCGGCGGGCACATTCCTCTGGCTCGCGGCGGGCGGCATCGCCATCGGCACCGGCGTGACATGGGCGGTAACACGCTCGAAAAACTGGTTCGCCCGAACCTTCGGCGAAGACCCCGGCACGCAGATCCTCATCAGCCTTCTCATTCCGTTCGGCGCTTATCTGCTGGCCGAACACTTTCATTGTTCAGGCATCCTGGCTGCGGTGGCCGCCGGCATCACCATGAGCTACGCGGAACAGACGGGGCAGGCGCTCGCCCTGACACGGGTGAGCCGGGCCGCCGTGTGGGACACGGTGCAGTTCGCGGTGAAGGGCGTCATTTTCGTGCTTCTCGGGGAGCAGTTGCCGACGATCGGAGCGGGAGCGGCGAAGGCCGTGCAAGAGACGGGACATAGCGATCCGGCATGGCTCATTGGATATGTCCTTGCCATCAGTGCTGCATTGATCGTCCTTCGTCTCCTCTGGGTGTGGGTGTCGCTTCGCTTCACGCTCTTTCGGGCGGCGCTCCGGGGCGAGGTCATGCAGCGGCCCGGCTGGCGTATCGTCGCTGTCACCGCGCTCGCTGGCGTGCGCGGCGCGATCACTCTCGCGGGCGTGCTCTCGCTTCCCCTCCTTATGGAAGACGGGCTGACGCCATTCCCGGCGCGCGACCTCGCGATCTACCTCGCGGCGGGCGTGATCATCGTCTCGCTCGTCGTGGCCAGCATCGCCTTGCCGTTTCTCCTCGGCAAACTTCAGCTTCCGCCAGAACCCGCGCGGGAAGAAGAAGAGGACAAGGCCCGCAGCCTCGTCGCCGAGGCCGCGCTGAGAGCCGTCGAGACGCACAAGCGCACCGGCGGAGACACTATCGAAGACGCCGCTCTCTACGCCGATGTTGCGGCGAACATCGGGGACTTTTACCGTCAGCGCATCCGCGACAAGACAGCCGACGGCGAGGGGCGCGAGGCGGTGCGCCGGGCCTATCAGATCGAGCGCGAGCTTCGTCTGGCGGCCATCAGGGCGGAGCGCGTGGAGATTCTTCGCCTCAGGCGTTCCCGTCAGATTTCGGAGGAAGTCGCGCGCAAGTTCGTCCACGAACTCGATTTCATCGAAGCGCGGCTGATGTCGGCCTGACGTCGGACGAAAAATCGGCCACCGTTGTTGGCCTTTTTCTGATCGCGCGTTCGGGAGATAAGCCGCAAATGTCTCACTTAGCGGAAGGCGACTCTACGCCCGCTTTCTCCAGAATGCCCGATGCATGGGCCATGACATGGAAGATCATGTTCTGCTCGATCACGCCCTGAAACAGGTGCGCCGAAGGCCCTTGCGCGAACACCGCCACGTCGTCGCCCGCGTGCGTTTCCGCGTAGATCGGGACCAGCGCCTGCTGACGGTAGTCGAGGGCCGTGGTGTCTACGCCGTTAAGATCGGCGCGTGCTTCGTTCGCCCTGGCGCCAGGCCCGTTAAGATAGCCGAGCGTGGTGTAAGGCTTGCCGTCGAGGCCGTAGCCCGCAAGGCCGAGAATCGGATTGCCGCGCTTCGGATATCCCGCGATGGAAAAGACGTGGCTGTGGTCCGCCGTCAAGATGATCAGCGTCTCCTCGGGATTGACCTTGGCGTAGGCGGCCTTCACCGCCTCGTCGAGCGCGAGCGTGTCGAGAAGCGCGAGACCGGCCTTGCCGTCGTGATGAGCGTGGTCGATCCGGCCAGCTTCCACCAGGAGCACGAAGCCGTCCTTGTTTTTCGAGAGGAGGTCGATTGCCTTGGCGGTCATCTCGACGAGTGACGGCTCGCCCGCCTTGTCCTGCGCGCGTTTGGCCTCGTATTGCATGTGGCCGCGCTCGAAAAGGCCGAGCACATGGCCCGTTTTCGCCGGATCGATCTCGTCGAACTGGGCCTTGTTCCAGACATAGGCCGCGTCGTTGTATTTGCGTTGCCATTCTTCGACGAGGTTTCGGCCATCCGCGCGCGCGCCCGTCTTGCCTTCGGCTTCGGGGTCTGCGACTTCCTTCGGCAGGAAATACGACCGCCCGCCGCCGAGGATCACCTCGAAACCGTTGCCTGCGGGCCATTCGATGAGCTGTGCGGCGATGTCCTTGCAGCCCGCCGCTTTCGCGGGGCCGGGGAGGTTCCTGTCGACTTCCCAGTCGCGGCCCGCCGTCTTGGCATAAGCCGCGGCGGGCGTCGCATGGGTGATGCGCGCCGTCGACACGATGCCAGTCGAAAGCCCGGCCTTTTCGGCCAGCTCGAAGATTGTCGTGACCTCGGTGCCCTTCTGGCTCGCGCAGTTGCCGGCCGTGACATGCTGATCGACGCCGATGGTGCCGTTCACCGACTTCACGCCCGAGACCATTGCCGTCGCGGTGGGAGCGGAATCCGCCACCTGCGCGTCGTGCGTATAGGTTTTCGACAATGCCACATAGGGTAGAAGCGTCTCGAAAGCGAGCGAGTTGCTCTCGCCGTCAATACCCCGGCGCTGTCCATCCAGGATACGCGCGGCAGTAACCGTCGGGATCGACATGCCGTCGCCGACAAAAAGGATGATGTTCTTGGCAGTCCTCGTATTGGGCTGACGTGCGATGATCTTTTCGAGATCGGCTTTCGCCGCGAGGTAATAATTGTCCGGAGCCCGCTTCACGACGGGTTCTTTCTCGGTCATGAAGATCGCTGCGATGCCCGCAAGAAACGCGATCAACGCGAAGAGTCGTAATGACATTATCGTGCCCCCCAACGGCTGCCCAACCGGTCGGCCGGAGCCTAGGGTCTTACTGCGTACTTGTCACAGATATATGTCGGCGCCAGACGAGCCGCTGACACGGAAAGCAGGTTTTGCATTTGTTATGCCAGACATGCCGTGTCCGCATTCCTCGCGGTCATTTCACCGATTCTTGTCGTCCCTCTCTCGTGGATTTTTTCTCATTTTCTTTAATGTTTTCAACGGTACTCCCAAAGTCTTAGCCCCAATGTCTTAGCTCCGTCGCATGGGAGCCATGCTAGATCTGCGATGTATTCGCGCGCCGGAAACGTCTCCGGCAACCGCCATTTGTCCGGTTTTTCGAAAACAGACGCATATCCAATCAGGAGGGTTTGGTGACAGACATCGCAGCAGGAAGAGCATACACGCCCGCCGGGGAAATAAGCCCGGCGGAACAACGCAAGGTGGTCCTTGCGTCGTCGCTCGGGACGGTCTTCGAATGGTACGACTTCTACCTTTACGGCTCGCTCGCGGCCATCATCGGCTCGCACTTCTTCTCCGGCCTGACAGAGTCTGGTCAGTTCATCTTCGCGCTTCTCGCCTTCGCGGCGGGCTTCTTTGTCCGCCCCTTCGGCGCCATCGTGTTCGGCCGCCTCGGCGACCTCGTCGGCCGTAAATACACCTTCCTGATCACGATCATGATCATGGGCCTGTCGACGTTCCTGGTCGGTGTCCTCCCCGGCTACGATACGATCGGCGTCGCGGCCCCTGTCATCCTGATCGTGTTGCGCCTGCTGCAAGGCCTCGCGCTCGGCGGCGAATATGGCGGCGCGGCGATCTACGTGGCGGAGCATGCGGAGCCCACCAAGCGCGGTTACCGTACGAGCTGGATTCAGACGACGGCGACGCTCGGCCTGTTCCTTTCGCTCATTGTCATCCTTCTTTGCCGCTATTTCTCGCCGGGCGAAACGGCCGCTGAAAAGGCTGCCTCGTTCGCGGCCGAATACGGCTTCTGGCGCATTCCCTTCCTGGTCTCCATCGTACTGCTCGGCGTCTCGGTCTGGATCCGCATGACCCTGAACGAATCGCCGGTCTTCAAACAGATGAAGGAAGAGGGCCGCACCTCCAAGGCTCCCCTCTCTGAAGCGTTCGGCAACTGGACCAACGGCCGCCTCGTGCTCATCGCGCTGTTCGGCCTTACCGCCGGTCAGGCTGTCGTGTGGTACACGGGCCAGTTCTACGCGCTGTTCTTCCTTACGCAGACGCTCAAGGTCGACCCCTACTGGTCGAACATCATGATCGCGATCGCGCTTCTGATCGGCACGCCGTTCTTCGTCTTCTTCGGCTGGCTTTCCGACAAGATCGGCCGCAAGCCCATCATCATGACGGGTCTGCTGCTCGCGATCCTCACCTACTACCCGACGGGTCTTCTCAAGCCGCTCGGCCTCGGCTCCTACGCCTATCCCGGCGTGTTCGAAATCCTGACGCACGCCGGCAACCCGCAGCTTGCCAAGGCCATCGACACCTCTCCGGTGACGGTCGTCGCCGACCCGGACCAGTGCCGTCTCCAGTTCGACCCCGTGGGCAAGTCGAAGTTTACCTCGCCTTGCGACGTGGCGAAGGCGTCGCTCGTGAAGGCTGGCGTGCCTTACATCAACGAAACGGGTCCGGCTGGCGCAGCCGTGATCAAGATCAACGATACGGTGATCCAGTCTTATGACGCGGCTGGCCCCAATGCCAAGGTTGAGGGCGAGCGCTTCAAGAAAGAACTCTCGCAAGCACTCCAGACCGCAGGCTATCCGGCCAAGTCTGCGCTCGAAGGCGTGAGCTGGGCGGTTGTTGCCATCCTCGTCTACCTCGTCTTCCTCGTGACCATGGTGTATGGCCCGATCGCGGCGATGCTCGTCGAACTCTTCCCGACCCGCATCCGCTACACCGCGATGTCGCTGCCCTATCACATCGGCAACGGCTGGTTCGGCGGCTTCCTCCCGATCACCGCCTTCGCCATCGTGGCCTCGACCGGCAATATCTACGCCGGCCTGATGTACCCGGTCATCGTGGCGATCATGACCCTCGTCCTCGGCGTGCTGTTCCTCCGCGAGACGAAGGGCCGCGATATCGCCAACTAAGGCAAGCGAGTCTTTGGGCCTTCGGTTTCAAAGCCTCCGCCGCAAGCAATGGAAAAGCCCGCGTTACAACGCGGGCTTTTTTCGTTTCCGGTAAAAGAGCGGTGGACCGTACGCATGCGCCAGAGCCAGAGGCGAGGCTACTGCGCGGGGTGCGCCTCACCGCCAGGCGGGACGCTCCGCTTCGACCTCGCGGAGCGCCTGATCGATGACGTGCCTCCAGTGAAACAGATCGATGCAGGCGGCGACGTAGCCGATTTTCCGCACCATCAGCGCGACACGCTCCTCCACATAGGTGGCGTGATCGTCGCGTTCGGCGCCGATATCGAAGGAAACGCGCAAGAGCGATTGAGACATGGCGATTGACGCAAAACGAGCAAAATTCCCGCATAATTTCTATCCCGGCGCGCACCTTTACGCAAGTGCAATCTAAGATTGCAGCGGGAACCAGCCAAGCGCGCTTCAGAAAGGCTCGCCCCGGACCGACGGGGTCTGGCGGTGTTCGAGCAGGCAGAGAAACGCCTCGCCGAGAGCCTTTGGGACTTGTGCCCACGCGGCTGTTTCCCGGGGCGCGCGCCATCTTTTCCCCAGTCTCGTTTTCGTCAGAATGCGCCGCCCACAACCTCGCGCCTTGTCGAAGTCAAGAAGCCGAGACGAAGCGTCTCGCCTTTTCTCTCTGTCAAGGGCGCGCCTCTCGGAAAAGTGAAGCCAATAAATCCCTGTCAATCCTGCAACTTCATGATCGATGTGTGATAGGCCACCCTTGGATTTGATCGAAATCAAGGCCGCGAAGCGGCTGCGTAGGAATTCTCGCAAAAGATCGCAAACGTATGCCCGCATTCGCCGGCTGACGGGGAGAACATCATGGAAGTTGCGAGCACTAAGACAGGCGGCGCAGCGTTTCTCGATTGGGGAGCGCTCGCTCTAACCCTTGTAGGGATGGCCCTCGGTATTTTCGTAGCCCTCTTCTCGCACGACGCCGTGATGCAGTTTCATGCCGTCCTCTTCGCGCTTTTTGCGCTGGCCGGAACCATCTTCCTGGCGGGCAAGGCATTTTCGAGCGCGCCGAGCCAACCGGCAGACTTCTACGCGGACAACGTCATCAAGGCGGGCACGATCGCAACGGTGTTCTGGGGCGTGGCGGGCTTCATGCTCGGCGACATCATCGCCTGGCAGCTCGCCTTTCCGGCGCTGAATTTCGACCTGCCATGGACGAACTTCGGCCGTCTGCGTCCGGTTCACACCTCGGCGGTGGTTTTCGCCTTCGGCGGCAATGCGCTGCTCGCCACGTCGATGTACGTGGTGCAGCGGACCTGCAAGGCGAAGCTCTTCGGCGGCTGGCTGCCGTGGTTCGTGTTCTGGGGCTACCAGCTCTTCCTGCTGATGGCCGCTTCGGGCTACCTGATGGGCGTTACCCAAAGCAAGGAATACGCGGAACCGGAATGGTACGTCGATCTCTGGCTGACCATCGTCTGGGTGGCTTACCTGCTCGTCTTCCTCGGCACGATCATGAAGCGCCGGGAGCCGCACATCTACGTGGCGAACTGGTTCTACCTCGCTTTCATCGTCACCATCGCGATGCTGCACATCGTGAACAACCTCGCGGTGCCGGTGTCCTTCCTCGGAACGAAGAGCTATTCGGCCTTCTCCGGCGTGCAGGACGCCATGACGCAATGGTGGTACGGTCATAACGCGGTGGGCTTCTTCCTGACCGCGGGCTTCCTCGGCATGATGTATTACTTCGTGCCGAAGCGCGCCGAACGACCCGTGTACTCATACAAACTCTCGATCGTACACTTCTGGTCGCTGATCTTCCTCTACATCTGGGCCGGCCCGCATCACCTGCATTACACCGCGCTGCCGGATTGGGCGCAGACGCTCGGCATGACGTTCTCGATCATGCTCTGGATGCCCTCGTGGGGCGGCATGATCAACGGCCTGATGACGCTGTCCGGCGCGTGGGACAAGCTTCGCACCGATCCCGTGATCCGCTTCCTCGTCGTGTCGGTCGCCTTCTACGGCATGTCGACCTTCGAAGGTCCGCTGATGGCCATCCGCTCGGTCAACTCGCTGTCGCATTACACCGACTGGACCGTCGGCCACGTGCATTCCGGCGCGCTCGGCTGGGTCGGCATGGTGTCCTTCGGCGCGATCTACTGCCTCGTTCCGTGGCTGTGGAAGCGTCAGGGGCTATATTCGCAGCGCCTCGTCGAGTGGCATTTCTGGGTCGCGACAATCGGCATCCTGCTCTACATCACCGCGATGTGGGTGTCCGGCATCATGCAGGGCCTTATGTGGCGGGCGACGGACGCGCTCGGCGTGCTGCAATACTCGTTCGTCGAAAGCGTCGAGGCGATGCACCCCTACTACGTCATCCGCGCCATTGGCGGTCTCCTGTACCTCACCGGCGGTCTTATCATGGCCTACAACGTCTTCCGCACCATCCGCGGCGACGAGCCGGTGGACGTAGCCGACCAACCGAGGATCGCAGCGGCGCCTGAGATTCGCCACCCGCAAACCGTTCCAGCCGTGTAGGAGGCGAACATGAAACTCAGTCACGCACCGTTCGAGAAATACTCTCTCGTCCTCCTCGTAGGCATTCTCTTCGTGGTCTCCATCGGCGGCCTCGTTGAGATCGCGCCCCTCTTCTGGCTGAAATCGACCATCGAAAAGGTGGACGGGGTGCGCCCCTATTCGCCGCTCGAACTCAAGGGCCGCGATGTCTACATCCGCGAGGGTTGCTACGCCTGCCACAGCCAGATGATCCGCACGCTCAAGGACGAGCTTGAGCGCTACGGTCATTACAGCCTCGCGGCGGAGAGCATGTACGATCACCCCTTTCAGTGGGGCTCGAAGCGGACGGGGCCGGACCTCGCCCGCGTCGGCGGCAAATATTCGGACGAGTGGCACGTCGCGCACATGACCGCCCCTCGCTCGATCGTGCCGGAAAGCGTCATGCCGGGTTATCCCTTCCTGGCGAAGCGCAAGCTCGACTACGACGACATTTCCGAACGGCTGAAGACGCTCCGCAAAGTCGGCGTGCCGTACACCGACGAGCAGATCGAAAACGCGAAGCTCGACATCATCGCGCAGACAAAGCCCGACACGCCGGAAGCCGCCGCTGTCGCCGCGCGTTACCCGAAAGCCGTCGTTCGCAAGTTCGACGCCAAGCAGGGCGATGTGACGGAACTCGACGCGCTGATCGCGTATCTCCAGATGCTCGGAACGCTCGTCGACTTCGCGAAGTACGACGCATCCGGCCCGAACCTGCGCTGAGGAGGAGGACACCATGACTTACGAAACGGTTCGATCACTCTCCGCGATGACGGGTCTCTTCATCTTCGTGACGCTCTTCATTGGCGTGCTGGTCTTCGTGTTCTGGCCCGGCAACCAGAAGGGCTTCGACGAGGCGAGCCGCATTCCGCTGGATTCGGACGACTTTGGCGCTGGGGGCAACAATGGCCGATAAGCACGAGAAAACAGTAGATCCCCACACCGGCACTGCGACCACAGGTCACGAGTGGGACGGTATCGCCGAACTCAACACGCCTCTGCCGCGCTGGTGGCTGTGGACGTTCTACGCCTGCATCATCTGGTCGGTCGGTTACTGGGTCGCCTATCCGACGTGGCCGCTGGTGTCCGATTACACCAAGGGGCTGCTCGGCTACAGCGAGCGGATGAACGTGACCGAAAGCCTTCAGGCCGTGCGCAATAGCCAGGCAAAGCTGAACGACGCCATCGTCAATGACAGCTTCGCCGACATCAAGGCCAACCCGCTGCTTCTCAATTTCGCCATGGCGGGCGGCAAGGTCGCTTTCGGCGACAACTGCGCGGGTTGTCATGGACGCGGCGCGCAGGGCGGGCTCGGCTTCCCGAACCTCAACGACGACAGCTGGATCTGGGGCGGATCCTTCGAACAGATCCTCCAGACGATCCAGTACGGCGTTCGCGGCGACCATCCCGAGACGCGGATTTCCCAGATGCCCGCATTCGGGGTTGACGGTCTCCTGACGCCCTCCCAGATCAGCGATACGGCGGAGTTCGTCCTCTCGCTGTCGAATCTCCCGCATGACAGCGCTGTTGCCGAGCGCGGCAAGGCGGTCTTTCACGGCGACGGTGCCTGCGCGAGTTGCCATGGCGAAGACGGCAAGGGCAATCAGGAGGTGGGCGCACCGAACCTCACCGCGAATATCTGGCTCTATGGCGGGACGAAAGAAGCCATCATGAATCAGATCACCACGGGCCACGGCGGCGTCATGCCGGCATGGTCGGGGCGCCTCGATCCCGCGACGCTCAAGAAGCTCGCCATCTACGTTCATTCGCTCGGTGGCGGGCAATAACACCGTCGCCCGACCGCTGGCGAGGGACACGGGCGGAAAGTGGCCGGCTCCCGGCCTCTGCCCAACCCTCCCGGCGGGGGAACCGAGCAGAAGCGAGGTAGCAAGCCATGAGCTGCTGCGATTCGATTTACGCCCGTGCCCTTATTCTGGAGCACACCATGACCGACATCTCGACGTCCATCACTCCTGCTGCAAGCCCGACTCCGGGCAAGAAGCGCGCCGAGGTGTCTCCCCCGACGCAGAGCACGAATCTTTATAAGGCGCGCGAGCCGATCTATCCGAAGCTGGTGCACGGCAAGTTTCGACGCATCAAGTGGATCTTCATGGCCGTGTCGCTTGGCATCTACTACCTGCTGCCGTGGCTCAGGTGGGATCGCGGGCCGACGCTGCCCGATCAGGCGGTGCTGCTCGATTTCGCCCATCAGCGGCTCTACATCTTCGACCTCGAAATCTGGGCGCAGGAATTCTATTACGTCACCGGCCTTCTCATCATATCCGCGCTGCTGCTGTTTCTCGTGACGGCGCTCGCGGGGCGCGTCTGGTGCGGCTATGCCTGCCCGCAGACGGTCTGGACCGATCTCATGATCGCGGTGGAGCGTATCTGGCAGGGCGACCGCAACGCGCGCCTGAAGCTCGCGAAGTCTCCATGGTCGCTCGACAAGACATGGCGGCTCGCGGGAACACATGTGTCGTGGCTCTTCATCGGCCTTGCGACCGGCGGCGCGCTCGTCTTCTATTTCGCCGATGCGCCGACGCTTTTCATGGAACTCGTGAACTTCGAAGCTCCGGCCGTCGCCTATATCTTCATCGGCATTTTCACCGCCACGACCTACGTGCTGGGCGGCCTCTCTCGCGAGCAGGTCTGCACCTACATGTGCCCGTGGCCTCGCATTCAAGGCGCGATGTTCGACGCGGATTCGCTCCTCATAACCTATCGCGGCTTTCGCGGCGAGCCGCGCGGACCGCACAAGAAGGGCGACACATGGGAAGGGCGCGGCGATTGCATCGACTGCAATCAATGCGTGGTGGTGTGTCCGGCGGGCATCGACATCCGCAACGGCGCGCAGCTCGAATGCATCCAGTGCGCGCTGTGCATCGACGCCTGCGACGAGGTCATGACCAAGGTCGGCCGCCCGACGAAACTCATCGCCTACGACACCTATCGCAACCTTGAGGCGGAGGCTCATGGCGAGCGCGCGCGAATCCGCCTGATCCGCCCGCGCACGATCCTTTACGCCGGTCTGACCGCGCTTGTGGGCGGGCTGATGCTCTTCGGCCTGTCGCAAAAGACCATCTTTGAAATGAACGTGGTGCCGGACCGCAATCCGCTCTTCGTGCAACTCAGCGACGGCAGCATCCGCAACGGCTACGAAATCCGCCTGCTCAACAAGCGGCGTGAGACGCGCACCTTCGCGCTTTCCGTGAGCCTGCCGGAAGCGAAAATAAACGTCGTCGGCATCGATGGCGAAAACCCGCCGCTCACGGTCGCGCCGGACGATCTGCGCTCGATCAAGGTCTATGTGAGCGTGCCCCGTGAAAAGGCTGCCACTCTCGGCGCGACAACGCCGGTAACGATCAGCGCGCGCGACACGGACGACGGCACCGAAACCTCGCGCGAGACCACCTTCAAGGGACCGGAACGATGAGTACGACGACGAGCGAACGCGGCGGTCTCACCGGGAAGCACGTCCTCCTGATCCTTCTCGGGTTTTTCGGGCTGATGTCCTCCGTGAATGCCGTCTTCGTTTATATGGCGATCTCCACGAAGCCCGGCGAGGCGACGGGCGCGAGCTACGAGGCGGGCCTGCGCTATAATCAGACGCTGGCTGAAGCCAAGGCGCAGGCCGCTCTCGGCTGGCATCACAAGGTCGAACTTCGCGGCGAACGGCTTCGCGTCTCGATGACGGACGCGGGCGGCGAGCCTGTCGCCGGGCTTGCCATTACCGGCCGCATCGAGCGTCCGGCTTCCAGCGAGAAGAGCCACGGCGTTTCGTTCAGGGAGGCTGACGCCGGACTTTACGAAGCGGATCTTGGCAAGGTCGGCACCGGCAAATGGATTCTGGCGTTCAACGCCGAGAAGTCGCGGCCGGGCAGCGCGCCCGCTATCTACCGCGTGAAGGAAAGATTATGGCTCGAACCATCGCAGCAGACGAACTAGTCGAGTTCAAGCAGCGAGAAGCGGGCGCATCGCCCGCAGGCAGCCGCGCGCCGTCATCATCGCGCACGATCACGCTGGCGGTGGAGAACATGCATTGCGGCGGCTGCATGCGGAAGGTCGAGACCGCCCTTCTGGGCGTGCCGGGCGTCGCCGCCGCGCGCGCGAACCTCTCCGCCCGCCGCGCAACCGTGATCTTCGACCGCGACGCGGGCGCGGCCGCCCCCCTTGTCGACGCGCTGGAGAAGGCAGGCTTCAAGGCCGCCGAACTCGCGCCCGACACCATCGACAATGAAAAGGACAACCCCGCGCGCCCCCTCCTCGCGCGGCTGGCGGTGGCGGGCTTCGCCGCCGCCAATATCATGCTGCTTTCGGTGTCGGTGTGGTCCGGCAAGGGCGGCGGCGCGGACGATCCCACCCATGCGCTGTTTCATTGGCTGTCCGCCGCAATCGCGCTGCCGGTGGTGGCCTATGCGGGCCAGCCGTTCTTCAGTTCGGCCTGGGGCGTGCTGAAGCGCGGCCGCGTGAACATGGACGTGCCGATCTCGCTTGCGATCTGGCTGTCCGCCATCATGAGCCTCTACCAGACGATGCGCGGCACCGATCAGGTCTATTTCGACGCCTGCGTGACGCTGCTGTTCTTCCTGCTCATCGGCCGCTATCTCGATCAGCGCGTGCGCATCACGGCGCGGGGCGCGGCGGAAAATCTGATCGGCCTGCAATCCCGCTGGGCGCATGTCATCGCGCCGGACGGCACCATCGAGCGGCTGCCATCGCGGCTTGTCGAGCCCGGCATGCGCATCGCGGTTGCGGCGGGCGAACGCTTCCCCGCTGACGGCGTGATCGCCAGCGGCACGACAATCGTGGATGAAAGCCTCATCACGGGCGAGACGACGCCCCGGACGGCCGCCGCCGACGCGGTCGTTTACGCCGGTTCCGTCAATCTCGGGGGGCCCGTCGAGATGGAGGCGCGCGCCGCCGAAAACGATACGCTGCTCGCGCAGATCGCGCGGCTCATGGCGACGGCGGAACAGGCGCGCGGGCGTTACGTCCGCCTCGCCGACCGTGCCGCGCGGTTTTACGCGCCGATGGTGCATAGCCTCGCGCTGGCCTCTTTCATCGGCTGGATGATCGCGGGCGCGGGCTGGGAGCATGCGCTGACCATCGCGATTGCGGTGCTGATCATCACCTGCCCGTGCGCGCTGGCGCTTGCCGTGCCCGCCGTACAGGTGGCGGCGTCTGCGCGGCTTTTCGACAAAGGCATTTTGCTGAAAGCGCCGGACGGCCTCGAACGGCTCGCTGAAACAGACGTGGCTGTGTTCGACAAGACCGGGACGCTGACGGCGGGCGTTCCCTCGCTCGCGAACGGCGATGCAATCGACGACGCAACGCTGATGGCCGCGTCCGCGCTCGCCGCCGCAAGTCGCCATCCTTACGCGCAGGCCGTAACGCAGGCGGCGAAAGCGCGCCTCGGCGCGGTGTCGGCGGCGGGCGGCGTGGAAGAAAAGCCGGGCTTCGGGCTGCGTCGCGCGACCGATGGCGGCGAAGAACGTCTCGGCTCCGCCGCGTGGTGCGGTGTGGATGACGCGCAAGCCTCCGCCGCCTCACTCTGGTACACGCGCCCGGGCGCTGCCCCCGTCGCTTTCCGCTTCGAGGACAAGCTTCGCGAGGACGCCGCCGCAACCGTGGATGCGCTCATCCGCGCGGGCTATCGCGTGGAGCTTCTGTCCGGCGACCGCATCGAAGCCGTCGCCGCCGCAGCTTCCGCCGCGCACATCGCGGACTGGCAAGCCGGGCTGAAACCGGACGAGAAAATTGCGCGACTCGACGAGTTGAAGGCCGAAGGCCGCCGCGTGCTCATGGTCGGCGACGGGCTGAACGACGCGCCCGCGCTCGCCGCCGCGCACGCCTCGGCGTCGCCGTCGACCGCCGCAGACATCAGCCAGACGGCGTCGGACGCGGTGTTTCAAGGCGCGAAGCTCTCGCCGGTGATCGAACTGCTCGCCACGGCGAAGAAGGCGCGGCGCATGTCGTTCCAGAACTTCGCCATCGCTTTCGGCTACAACATCGTGTTCGTTCCGCTCGCCATCGCGGGCTTCGTGAACCCGCTCGTGGCGGCCATCGCGATGTCGACGTCGTCCATCTTCGTCACGCTGAACGCGGTCCGGCTGCGCACGGCGAAACTGGAGTTGAAGGCATGACCTCGCTTGCGTGGCTGATCCCCATCGCGCTGTTTCTCGGCGGCCTCGGCCTCGCCGGGTTCATCTGGGCGCTGAAGTCCGGCCAGTACGAAGACCTCGACGGCGCGGCCTGGCGCGCGCTCGAAGACGATCCGCCGGAGAAGCCGCGCCCCGGCGCTTGAGCGCGTCCGGCTCGCGCGCGACGCCGTTGTGGATTGCGGCGCATTCCCGCAGCCCGAATCCGCGAATTGGCGCAAGCTCCGCGCAGGCGATTCTCAGGGGGCACGTATGGGACGGGCGAAGGCGGCAGCCAGAAACTTCACCGTGGATATGTGGTGGACCGGCCTCAACGATGTGGAGGTCGGCCTGTTCGTGCACTCGCGGCACCGTGCGAAGTCGCGGCAATTCACGGCGGACAGCGATGTGATCGGCGAGGTGCTCGAAGGCGGCGAACGCGTCGGCCTGATCACCTATCGCGAGGGCCTGTGGAAATCCGAAGATCCCGGCGCGAAGCGTGTGGTGCTGAAGCTCTTCAGCCCGTCGATGACGTGGCGCGGCAGCATCGATCTGCTCGTGGGACGCAGCGTGCAGCTTTCGACCGGCGCGCGCGGCTTTCCGGTGACGTCGTGGTCGCTCAACGTCGACGGCCACGATCAGATCGTGCAGGTGGAGCGTTCGGCGCGCAAATGGCCGGGCATGCCGGAAGAGTTTTCGTTCTTCCTGCTGGAAGGCGGTGAGGCGCGATTCTATCGGCTGCGGCAGGACTGGATCAATTTCGGCGGCGACTATACGCTCTACGATCAGACGGGCGCGCGGATCGGCCATCTGAACGGGCATGTGTTCCATATGGCGGGTCGTTGGGACGTGACGCTCGACGGCGCACCATCGCCGCTTCTGGCGACGACGCTGCAACTCATCGGCGGCATGCTGAAGTTCAACGGTGCGGCGCGGCGCCATGTCGGCCGCGTGGTGCGTGGTGTCCGGCAGGGCGCCATTTCGCTGGCAATCGAGAAAAAGGAAGCCGACCTTTACCTGAACCCGAGGCGGCCGCGCTGATTTCGGGCCGAGGCGCGGCGTTTCGCCCGGTCGCGACGACCGTTCCCGCCTTCATCGACGCCAGAAAGCGGATGAGGTGGGCGCGCGTCATCGCGATGCAGCCGGCAGTCGGGGCGAACGACTTGCGCGCGACGTGCATGAAAATGGCGCTGCCGCGACCTTGCGCACGCGGCGCAATGTTGTAGTCGAGCACCGCGATGAGGTCGTAAAGCGAATCGTTTCGCCAAAGCCGCTCCGCGCTCGCCGGATAAGGCATCGTCACCCTGCGGTTGTAGTTGCGGTCTGTCGCCGCATCGCACCAGCCGTAGGTGGGGCGGTTGGCGAGCACTGGTACGGCGGCAACCGGCCTGCGCACCCTGTCGGGTCGATAATACACCGTCAGAATCCGCCATCGGCCCAATGGCGTAGCACCGTCGCCTTCACGCTTCGCGGCGCGAAGACCGGACTTCCCAAGGGCGACGGAAAACTGTAAATGACCGTATGTCATTATCCCCGTCGCCGCCGCGTCCGATAGTGTTAGAACGCGTGCGTATGTGCGTTTTCGCGTTTTCAGGCGGTGCTTTTGCTGTACATTCGCCTTTGGCACCAAAGGTCACCCGTTGCGTCGGCCAGTACCGTCGTTAAATCAAAAAGCGCGATCTTCCGCCCGGAGTTAAAAATGAGCAATAAGCGCAATATCCTGGTTGTCGATGATGATCAAGACCTTGCGCTGTCGCTGATCGAGCAGCTTGCGCTTCATGAAGAGTTCAATCCGCATGTCGTGCACAGCGCCGCGCAAGCTTTTACGGCGGTCAAGGGGCAGCACACCGAACTCGTGATCCTCGACGTCGGGTTGCCGGATATGGACGGCCGCGAGGCGTGCCGCATCCTTCGCAAGAACGGATTCAAGAACCCGATCATCATGCTGACCGGCCACGACACCGATTCGGACACGATCCTGGGCCTCGAATCCGGCGCAAACGACTACATCACCAAGCCGTTCCGCTTCGCCGTGCTTCTCGCCCGTATCCGCGCGCAGCTTCGCCAGCATGAGCACAGCGAGGAAGCGGTGTTCACGATCGGTGACTATTCCTTCCGGCCATCGGCGAAACTGCTCGTCGACAAGAAGGGGTCGAAAGTGCGGCTCACCGAAAAGGAAACGTCGATCCTGAAATACCTCTACCGCGCGGGCGAAAAGGTGATCTCGCGCGATGTCCTCCTGCACGAGGTCTGGGGCTACAATGCGGGCGTTACCACGCACACGCTGGAAACCCATATCTACCGGCTCCGGCAGAAGATCGAAAAGGATCCGTCGCGCGCCGAACTCCTCATCACCGAAGCGGGCGGCTACAAGCTCGTTCCGTAACGAGCCTGAATCAAGCGCAACCTTGAGTTGCATAACCGAATCGCGCAAAGTCCGAACCGTTCGTATGGGTTTGAAGGAGTTCGGCCACTCAAGCGATAGGTTCCTCAGCTATGCTCGATGCGCATATCGAGCTTCTTCGAGCACTGCCCATTTTCAGAGGCCTTGGGGAGAAGCAACTCGCCGCGATACTTGACGTCGGCAAGAAGGTGTATTTCGAGCCTGGGCATGTTCTGACAAGGAAAGATGTGGCGGGCGATTGCGCGTTTCTCGTCCTGTCCGGGGCGGTCCGCTGCAAGGATTTTCCCGGAATGGCAACCGGCAGCGAGCCTATCGGACCGGGTGCTCTCGTCGGCGAGATGGCGATGCTGGTCGACACCGTCTATCCGCTCACCGTAGAAGCGACGGAACGAGTGCGCGCGCTTGCCCTGCAACGCTCCCGGCTGACTCGCGTCATGCGGCGCGATCCGGGCATTGCGCGGCAATTGGCCGACAATCTTCTTCTCAGATTGCGGTCCTTCGCGCGGGATTTGCGCCATTTCGAGTTGCAGCTCGAACAAAAGGAAGATGCCTCGCCTCCTGCCGCGCAAGCGCGGACGGCGACCGAAATTGCCGTGTCATCCGCGGCCTTCGATGAAAGTCGCGCGCGAGGGGCCGCACGCCGTTTTGGCGGAGAATACTAAGCTTTCGTTAATATCGTTGCGAATGAGGACGAATCAAACAAAACTCTACTTCTGTAGTTGTAAACGTGTGGGAGACTTTTGGCAGAAGCAAAGACGGGTGGTTCAATGCTCGACCATAAAATCGAGCTTTTACAGCAGGTTCCCCTATTTACGGGGCTTTCCGACGAGCTGCTCGAAGCGATCGCGGCGATAGGCCAGAAGACATTCTTCGAGGCTGGCGCGGAGCTTATTACCGAAGGCGAGACCGGCAGCACCGCTTACTTGATCATGACCGGAAAGGCGGGGTGCCCGCGTTTCGAGGGCGGCGAGCTTTTCGTCGAAGACCTTTGGCCCGGCACGCTCGTCGGCGAACTCGGCATGCTGGTGGAGACCGTTCACAGCGTGACCGTGACGGCGCGGGAGCGGCTGCGCGCGCTCGCGTTCTCTCGCGACGCCTTCCGCGCGACGATGGAGCAACGGCCCGAACTTGCGCAGCACATTTCCGAGAAGCTGCTCGTTCGGCTGCACGGGTTGGCGGCGGATATCAGGCGCGTCGACAGCAAGCTCGCGGACGTCGAGAAGGCCGAAAAGGCAGCGTGACAGGGTCGCGGAGTGCGCGCCTGGAGGGGCGTCATCGCTTTTGAGGGATGCGACTCACGGGGTCGCGCTGGATTTTACGCGCCTTCGAAAGGCGGTGTACCGCTCCAACTTTAAAGCCGCCGGGCCTTCTCCTCGACGCCTCGCGCAACGCATCCGGTGCGCTTATTTCTATTGGCCGCCACGCGGAAATTAGCTACAATCAAGAGTAGGTAGGACTCGATCTCGCCGGTTTCGATGCGGAAGGGGAGATTATGAGATTTGTTGTTGCTATAGTCGCGGCGTTACTCGTGGCTCCCCAAGACTCGTATCCGGCAGAAGTGCCCGATATTTTCCACGACAAGATTGAAGCCGTTGCATTGCAATTTTCTTCTCTGAATATACCCGATCTTGAGAAAATTCAGCTTCCGCAGCCGCAGGCCGATGGGTCGCTCATATTCCTTTACATCTGGCTGCCTCAGACGCACGCGCCCTCGCCTGAGTCTTTCGAAGCGAACATCGCAGATTATTTCGACGTGACTGCGCCGCTTGGACATGCTTTCGCCGGCTGGTGCTATCTGCGCAAGCCCGAGACCTACACTCTCAAGACGGTGACGGGCGAGATTGCCGTGCAGCGCATTCGGGCGCTGGCATTCCGGCGGAAACCGCCGCTCGCGCGCTGCCAGGGCGGCGTGCCCGGGGCGGCGGGACGGCTCGGCCAGACGCAGGTCTTCGTCGATCCGCGATCAGGTGTGAAATCGATGGTGAGATCCGGCCACCCGACGCGGTTCCCACCGGTGTCTCAGGTGCGGTGAATGCAGCTTTCCACAGGCGACCGCTGCGTCGCTTAAAGCTCAATCGCGCTTGAGGCGCGCAGCGAGATCAGGGCGCCGCTCACGCGTCAACGCCTCCGACTGTTCGCGCCGCCATCGCGCGATGCGGGCGTGGTCGCCGGACAGCAGCACGTCCGGAATCTCGCTGCCCTCGAACACACGCGGCCGCGTATAATGCGGGTATTCGAGCAGGCCGTTCTCGTGGCTTTCCTCGCCGAGCGACGCCTCGGCACCGATCACGCCCGGCAGCAGACGCACGCACGCATCGAGCAGCACCATCGCGGCAAGTTCGCCGCCCGACAGCACGTAATCGCCTATGGAGATTTCTTCGAGCTGGCGCGCGTCGATCACCCGTTGGTCGAGCCCTTCGAAGCGGCCGCAGAACAGGAGCGCGCCCGGCCCTGCGGCGAGCGTACGGGCGCGAGCCTGCGTGAGCGGCGCGCCGCGCGGCGAAAGATAGATGCGCGGCAGATCCGGGGCGTCTGCGCTGGCCGCGTCGATGGCCGCCGCCGCCACATCCGCGCGCAGCACCATGCCCGCGCCGCCGCCCGCCGGTGTGTCGTCCACCGAGCGATGCCTGTCGGTCGCGAAGTCGCGAATGTTGCGCGTCGAGAGCCGCCACAGGCCGTCGGAAAGCGCGCGCCCGGACAGGCTCAAGCCGAGCGGGCCGGGGAACATCTCGGGGAAAAGCGTTAGTATGCTGGCATGCCAGGTCATCTCAGCAATCCAGCATCTTGAGCCAGGCTTCGGGCTTTTGCCCGCTCGCCAGCCGCAGGAACCCCAGCGACACGGGCAGCCCGAAGCGGCGCGGCCCGGCGCTGCCGGGGTTCACATAAAGCACGCCGGCCTTCTCTTCGATCAGCGGCTTGTGCGTATGGCCGGAGACGACGACAGCCATGCCCGCAGCTGCCGGGTCAATCGCGATATTGCGCAGGATGTGCAGCATATAGATGTCGAAGCCGCCGACGCTTGCAATCGTGTCGAGCGGCAGGGCCGCCAGCTCGCCGCCGTCGACATTGCCGCGCACCGCGAACACCGGCGCGATGCTGCGAAGCGCCGCGAGCACAGCCGGGCGGCCGACATCGCCCGCGTGCAGGATCGCGTCGACACCCGCCAACGCCGCCGCCGCTTCCGGGCGAAGCAGGCCGTGCGTGTCGGAGATGAGGCCGAGAACGGTCATTCGTGGGACTCGCCATCCGCCCCATCCGCCTCCGCGCTCTCAAACGCCGGACGGATCACCGTCACGCGGCCCGCGCCGAGATCGACATGCGGCACGTGCGCGTTGTCGAAGGGGATCAGCACCGGCTGGCGTTCGTCTCCGAAGCGCACTTCGAGCAAGTCGCCCGCGCCGAAATTATGGACGCCGATCACCTTGCCGACGACCGCGCCCTCGGGCGAAACGGCGGCAAGACCGATGAGGTCGGAATGATAGAACTCGTCCTCGTCCTCAGGCGGCGGCAGCGCCTCGCGCGGAACGTAAAGCTCGATGCCGTTCAGCGCCTCGGCCTGCGTGCGGTCGGCAACGCCTTTCAGGCGCGCGATGACGGAACCGGCGGACGCGGCCCGCATGCCGGTGATGACAAAGGTGCGCGTGCCGTCGGCGCTCGAAAGCGGCCCGTAAGCCGTGATGTCTTCGGGCGCGGCGGTGAAGGTCGCGATTTTCACTTCGCCGCGCAAACCATGGGCGCCGCCGATCCGGCCGAGCAGAACCTTATCTTGCGTCATGCGCTTTGCACCTCAGGGGCCAGGCGGTGGCTTCGGCCACGGGTTTCTCCTTCAGCGCATGGAAAAGCGGTACAAGACACACAAGCAACCGGAAGTCCATCGCGGCTCCGATACGCAAGCGGAGCGCCTCCGCGATGCGGCAGCGCTCCGGCAATTCCACATCCCGCACGAAGCGTGCGTAAAGCGTGCTGCTTACGCGGCTTCGCTCGTCTCTTCGGCCTTCTTGCGACGCTCTTCGGCGCGCTCGACGGCCTTCGTGCCCGGCTCGCCCTTATTCGGATTGTTGCGCTCGGGGCGCTTGGCAAGGCCGCGCGCGTCGAGGAAACGAAGCACGCGATCGGTGGGCTGGGCGCCTACCGAGAGCCAATGCTTCACGCGCTCTTCAAGGAGCGTCACGCGGTCCGTGTGGTCCTTCGGAAGCAGCGGATTATAGGTGCCGAGCTTCTCGATGAAGCGGCCATCGCGCGGAGCGGTCGCCTCGGCGACGACGATGCGGTAGTACGGGCGCTTCTTCGCGCCGCCGCGGGACAGTCTGATCTTCAGGGGCATGTTCGTCTCCGTTAAACGTTCGATCTCTGATCTTGCGAAAATTCTGTTCTGCACGAGCCTTGCCCGCGCGGTTGACAGCACTCTGAGCGCTCTCATTTCTTTTTCCCTGGCAGGCCCGGAAGGCCGCCGAAACGTCCGCCACCCGGCATACCCGGAAGGCCCGGCAAACCGCCGCCGCCGCCTCCGAGAACTCCCGGCAGCTTCATGCCCGGCGGGAGCTGCATCTTGCCCGCCTTCGCTGCTTCAATCATTTCGGGCGTGGGTTCCGGCATCTTTCCGCCGATGCCGAACAACTTCGCAAGTCCGCCCTTGCCCTTGCCGACGACCTTCATCATGTCGGCCATCTGCCGGTGCATCTTGAGAAGCTGATTCACCTCCTGCACGGTGGTGCCGGACCCGGCTGCGATGCGGCGCTTGCGGCTCGCTTGCAGGACTTTCGGGTTGCGGCGCTCCTGTGGCGTCATGGAGGAGATGATTGCGGTCTGCCTTTTCAGCAGCTTGTCGTCGAGGTTGGCGGCGTCGAGCTGCTTCTTCATCTTGCCGATGCCGGGCAGCATGCCCAGCACGCCCGACATGCCGCCGATCTTCTGCATCTGGCGGAACTGGTCGGAGAGGTCTTGCAGGTCGAACTGGCCCTTGGCGAGCTTCTTCGCCATGGCCTGCGCTTTTTCCTGGTCGATGGTCTCGGCGGCGCGCTCGACGAGGCTCACGACGTCGCCCATGCCGAGGATGCGGCCCGCGACGCGCTCGGGGTGGAAGTCTTCGAGGCCGTCGAGCTTTTCGCCCGTGCCCAGCAGCTTGATCGGCTTGCCCGTGACGGCGCGCATGGAGAGCGCCGCGCCGCCGCGTCCGTCGCCGTCGATGCGGGTCAGCACGATGCCGGTGATGCCGATGCGCTGGTCGAAGGTGCGCGCGAGGTTCACCGCGTCCTGACCGGTGAGGCTGTCGGCGACAAGCAGCGTCTCGTGCGGCTTGGCGATGTCGCGCACCTGCTCGGTTTCGCGCATCAGCTCATCGTCGATATGCAGGCGACCGGCGGTGTCGAGCATGACGACGTCATAGCCGCCGAGTTTCGCCGCCTGAATGGCGCGCGCCGCGATCTGCTGCGGCGTCTGGCCCTTGATGATGGGGAGCGTGTCTACGCCGGTCTGCTGGCCGAGAACTTCGAGCTGCTCCTGTGCGGCCGGGCGGCGGGTGTCGAGCGAGGCCATCAGCACCTTGCGCTTGTCGCGTTCGGTGAGGCGCTTCGCGATCTTCGCGGTGGTCGTGGTCTTGCCTGAGCCTTGCAGGCCGACCATCATGATCGGCACCGGCGGAATGGACTGGAGGTCGATGGGATCGGCTTCCGCGCCGAGCGTGCGGACGAGTTCGTCATGCACGATCTTGACGACCATCTGGCCGGGCGTCACTGAGCGGACGACTTCCTGGCCGACTGCCTTTTCCTTCACGCGGTCGGTGAAGCTCTTGACCACGTCGAGCGCCACGTCCGCCTCGATCAGCGCCCGGCGGACTTCGCGCATCGCTTCCGAAACATCGCTGTCGGTCAGCGCGCCGCGTCGGGTAAGCTTGTCGAAGATGCCTGAGAGGCGGTCGGATAGGGAGTCGAACATAAGGGGCTTTCGCGTTTCGCTCGGTTCTGGCGGAGGTCCGGTTTTTCTGTCATCGGCGCGTCATCCACGCCTTGAAACGAAAGGTCTCGGTCCTGTTTTCCTTCAATGCCGGCGCTGTGGGCATGCTCCAACAGACAACGCACCCGCGGGCGAACTCTCGCTGGCGGGCGACGGATATCTAATGCAACATCGGTATAGACGATTACAATTGCTCTTTCAAATGCGATTTTAGACCAAATGACGACACAGTGACGTTCGGATAAAATTCGCGAGCCTCATGGCGCCTTCACCTTCACATCGGGGGCGTCGGAATGCTTCATGAGACGCCCCCGCTCCGTCACCAGCACGGTGACGAGCGTAGCCGCGAACATGATGCTGATGCCGATGCAGAGCGGGCGCACCGACCCGTCGAAGGACTGGCCAACGATGGTGCCGAGCGCCGCTGCGGCAACGGTGGTGTAGAAGCCGATGAGCGAAGAGGCCGTGCCCGCGATATGTCCCATCGGCTCCATCGCAAGCGAGTTGAAATTCGCGGACATCAGGCCGAAGCATAGAAACACCGCCGCCATGAAGGTGCCGAACGCCCAGAGCGGCGGCTTGTCGGGAAATCCGAACCCCGCCATCACGCCGCAGACGGCAAGGCCGCCGATGATCGCACGGTGGGAGACGCCGCGCATGCCGACCCGGCGCACAAGCTTCGCGTTGATGATCGAAGCCGCCGCGAGGAATGCCGCGATGAGGCCGAAGGCTATCGGGAAGTCGGCGCCAAGCCCGTACACGTCGACGAAGATCTGCTGCGACGTGATGATGTACGAAAACAGCAGGCCGAATGAAAACCCCAGCGCGACCGCATAACCGACTGTCTGTCTGGTGGTCGCAACCGCCGCGCACGCCGCCCATATGGTGCGGACATTGAACGGAAGCCGGTCGCTCTTGTCGAATGTTTCGGGCAGGCGCAGGCCGGACCAGAGCGTTGCCACAAGCCCCATGGCGAGCAGAACCCAGAAGATGATGTGCCAGTCCGAAAACTGGACAATCGCTTCGCCGAGCGTCGGCGCAAGGATCGGCACGATCACGAAGACCATCGTCACGAAGGACATGATGCGCGCCATCTCGCGCCCGGCAAAGCGGTCGCGCACCACGGCAATGGCAACGATGCGGGGAGCGGCAGCGCCGAAGCCTTGAAAGGCGCGCGCGAACAGCAGCATCGCGAAGGATGTCGCCGTGACGGCCAGCACAGTTCCGATGGTGTAAAGCGCAAGTCCGAGGAGCAGCGGATTGCGCCGCCCGTAGGAGTCCGAAAGCGGCCCGAAAAGGAATTGCCCGATGGCAAAGCCCACGAAGTAGATACTCAGCACAAGCTGCTGCTCGTTCTCTGTCGTCGCGCCCAGCGCACCGGCGATCTTCGGTAACGCCGGTAGCATGATGTCGATGGAAAGCGCCGTCAGCGCGGTCAGCAACGCGATGAGCGTTACGAATTCCGGTGTGGAGAGAGGGAATCGGGTCGCCTGCGGCGGGGAGGCGTCGTCGGACTTGACAAGCATCTGGTGTGAACTCGGGGGACCGAAGTTAGGTTCGGCACAAAAGCAAAACAGCGCCGATATGAATACCGGCGCTGCGTTCGTGCGTAAATGAAGACCTTATCTCTGATTGTATCGCGCGATTGCCGCGATGCGATATCAGAACGGGTTCAGGCTCGCGCGCTCCGTGAACTTGAGATAGGCGACGCTGGCGCCGATCCGAAGGCCGAGCCCGGTGCGGATCGGTACGATGAGCGTGTCGCCGTTCTTGTAGACCGTCAGACCGACGCCGCCCGCGACATAGGCCGAACCGTCCAAGCCGGGGAAGCGGCGGTAGAGGGTGTGCGGGCTATCCAGATTGTAGACGAGAAACAGCGCGCGTGATCCCGTTGCGCCGATGTCCGCGCCGAACGACGGACCCTGCCAGTAGATTTTGGTCGGGCCGGTTTCAACCCCGTTCACCCGCGAATAAAGCCTTCCGTCGCCGTAGCGCAACCCTGCGAGGAACGCGCCGCCGCCCTCATCGCCGACGATATAGGCGTTAGGCTGGCCGAATTTCTGGAACGCGTAGTTCATGACGGCGGCAAGTTCCGACGTGACCGAACCGAACACGCCACGGCCGGCGTCGCGGATTTCCTGCACCGAATAAATGGGAGCGAACGGCGGTGAATAGGAGGATGGCGGCGGCGAGCTGAAGGTCACCGGCGGCAGGGTGTCGATTCCGCGAGGCGGCGTCAGCGCCGCGACCCTCTCTTCCTGCTTCGGCGCGGGCTTGAGCGACAAAGGCGCATTGGGATGAGGCGCAACGGTCGCGGCGGGGCGTGCCTGCTGTTGCGGCGGCGGCTGTTGCGGATTGCGCAACGCCTGCGATACGTTGGCCGACCACGGCACGTCCGTGGAGGCGGCGATGTCAGGCGTCACAGGCGAATTCTCGCCCGCCGCTTCGGCCGTTCGTACCGGATCGCGCGAGATGGGCGTCGCCGAATCGGCTTGCGGAAATGCATCCGCCTTCGGCAAGGCGTCGCTCTTGCCGCTTGCTATCTTGTAGGGATTCAGCGCCGGTTTGTCCGCCTCGGCTTCGAGTTGCGCGAGGATGAAACCAGCCTTCCGCCTCATGACGCCAATGAGCTTGTCATTGATCGTCTTGAGTTCGTTCAGCCGGTCGCACGAAATTTCGTTCTTCGGCGTGGCGTTGAGCGTGTCGAGTTGGCCGACCAGATCTTCAATATCCGAATTGAAGGATTGGAGCTTGGTGTCGTCCATCGCGGCCGCGGCGTGATCGGCCCGCTCGCCATCGCTCCAGCCCTTCGCCCTGGCGATGGCCATAAGCCGATCCTGGAAGCGCGTCTCGCTGTCACGGTTGAGTGTGCGGAGCGCCTGTGCCGTCTGATCGATCTGCTGGCTGAAGGCGCGTGTGTCGCAATTCTGCGCGGCATGGGCCGACGCAGGCATGAGTGCAACAAATGCGGCAAGTGCAAAATTATGTCTGAAAGTCATGGCTGCCCTCGCGCTCTGGTGGCATCCCCACCCGCGCACAATGGAGCGATTCGCGCCTCGACCCTAAGCCAAACAACGGCACGTCCCGCGTTCTCAAGAGCTTATGCGCGGGTATTCGATGCCTGTCATCACTTCTGCAATCGCCGCAACGAACCTCAACCCCGGCGCGACCATCGATCAAAGGCTGGGCGTTTTCATGGCGGTGCGGTGCCCGCCTTGAATCTCCGTCGCGATCCATGTTCCATGAAAGCCTTGGGGCACTCGAACCGGCAGCCGTATCCGGGCGACGGGTTTGCCGCCGATGTCGCCCGCGTCGAGGATGACGAGATCGCTCGTCGTACGCGCGCGGTCGTAGACGTAGCCCATCAGCCAGCCTTCGTCGTCGCCCGCCGCCTCCGACGCGGGTACCATGGTGAACTCGCTCGGGAGTTCGCCGTCGAAGCGGCGGCTGTCGACACGGCCGGTTTTCAGATCGTATTTCAGAAGCTCGGTGAAAACGCCATCCGCGAGGCTGCCATCGGTTGCGAGCGCGTAGACGGCGTTGTGGGGTAATCCCGTGCGGCGCTCGTCGATGCGGGGAAACTCGATGCTGCGGTCGTCGAGCGGCGTTTCATCTGCGCGGGTCGCTCCCGGCGCGATCCGCCAGCGCATGAGCGAGGCGGTGTCGAAGGCGTTTCGCTTCGGCCCATCGCGCCAATGCTCGTCATAGCGGGCTACGTCGAGAACGATAGCACCGCCCGCCTCCTCGAAGGCGTTCGCCACGTGATACACAAAGCACGGCTCGATATCGATCCAGCGCAAGCCCTCCGCGCCGCCGCCGCGCGGCAGCACGCCGAGCCTCGCGCCGTGGCTTTCGCTCCAGTGAAACGGCATCGTGCTGCCCGCCATGGCCGTCGGCATGTCGAACACCACGGGCAGGTCCATGAAGATCGCGTGGCGGGCCGTCAGCGCGAAATCATGGATCATGGTCGCGGCCTTCACGGGGATTTCGACGCTGCGGACGAGCGCACCCGCCGCATCCGCCACGTGATAGGTGAGGTATGGCGGGATCACCCGATAGCCGAAGAAGTGCATTTCGCCCGTCGTCGGGCAGATTTTCGGATGCGCGGTGCATGGGGTTTCGAGGCGGCCGCCGAAATCGTTGAAGCCGCGCGTCTCAAGCTCGCGCGAAATCTCCATGGGCAATGCGTTCTCGACGAGTGCCATGATGCGGTTCGCATGCGCGACAACGCTCGTGTTGGAAAGGGCGTAACGAATGTCGAGGCCGGACAGCGGATGGCGCGGCGCGCCCTCGAAGATCGGCGTTCGTACATAACGGTTGCGATACCACTGCGCCTTGCCGCCATCGATCGCGACGCCGTGAAGCATGCCGTCGCCGAGAAACCAGTGGCTCGACTGACCGTGGCGCGGGTTTGCGCCGTTTCGCATGTACAGGCCGGAAAGCTCCGGCGGGATCGCGCCTTCGACGGCGAGATCGAACGCGGTGATTTCTTCCGTCACCGGCGCGAAATTACCTTGCATCCAGAAGGGCGGCTCAACTCGATCCTGCATCGGCTCTCTACGTGTCTCCCGCGCAATTCAACCTGCCGCGCGTCGCGATTGTTCCGCGCCCTGTAACGAAACAGGCAACGCGACGCGATCTACGTAAGTATTTGTTGAGAAGGCGACCGACTTCTGATAAATCGTTCCGTATGCAAACGGATGAATTTCTCGATCTCGTCGACGAAAACGACATCGTCGTCGCAAGTCGGCCGCGTTCCGAAATCTATGCGGAAAATCTGCATAATTTTCGGGTGATCAACGCTTTCCTGGTCAACGGCAAAGGAGAGATCTGGACCCCGCGTCGAACAGCGCACAAGCGCATCTTTCCGCTCGCGCTCGACATGAGCGTCGGCGGCCACGTCGAAAGCGGCGAGACCTACGATGAAGCCTTCGCCCGCGAGACGCTCGAAGAACTCAGGATCGATATCGCAAAAGTGCCGTGGCGGCTTCTTGCCTACCTCAGTCCGGCACCGGGCGGCGTTCGCCCGCGCCAATTCATGAAGGTCTACGAGATAAGCGGCGACGAAACGCCCGACTACAACCGGGACGATTTCATCGAATCATTCTGGCTCAGGCCGCGCGAAATCCTCAACCGCATCGAGGCGGGCGAGGCCGCGAAGGGCGATCTGTCGGCTCTCGTGACGCGGTTCTATCTTTAGGCTCGCGCGTTGCGATCAATCCGCCGACTGCTTCCGATGCCGCTCGACGCCCGGATCGCGATATTTCCGAAGCTCGATCTTCGCGATGTGATTGCGATGCACCTCGTCGGGGCCGTCCGCGATGCGAAGCGTGCGGATCGTCGCGTAGTCATACGGCAGGCCGAAATCGTCGCACACGCCCGCGCCGCCATGCGCCTGAATGGCCCAGTCGATCACCTTGCATGCCATGTTCGGCGCGACGACCTTGATCATCGCGATCTCGGCCTGCGCGGCCTTGTTGCCGACCGTGTCCATCATATACGCGGCCTTGAGCGTGAGCAGCCGCGCCTGATCGATCGCCATGCGGCTTTCCGCGATGCGCTCCATCCACACGGTCTGATCGGAGATGCGCTTGCCGAACGCGACGCGCGCGTCGAGCCTGCGGCACATCTTTTCGAGCGCACGCTCGGCTCGGCCGATGGTGCGCATGCAATGGTGGATGCGGCCCGGCCCGAGGCGGCCCTGCGCGATCTCGAAGCCGCGTCCCTCGCCGAGAATGACGTTCTCCTGCGGCACGCGGACATTGTGGAAGCTCAACTGCCCGTGGCCGTGCGGCGCGTCGAGATAGCCGAACACCGGCAGCATGCGCTCCTTGTTCACTCCCGGCGTGTCCATCGGCACGAGGATCATGGATTGCTGGCGGTGGCGGTCGGGATTGTCCGGGTCGGTCTTGCCCATCAGGATGAGGATCTTGCAGCGCTTGTCGCCCGCGCCGGACGTCCACCATTTGCGGCCGTTGATGACGTAGTCGTCGCCGTGCTTGACGATGGAAATCGCGATGTTGGTCGCGTCGGACGATGCAACCTTCGGTTCGGTCATCGCGAAACCGGAGCGGATCTTGCCGTCGAGCAGCGGCTTCAGCCAGCGCTTCTTCTGTTCTTCCGTGCCATAGCGGACCAGCACTTCCATGTTGCCGGTGTCGGGTGCATTGCAGTTGAAGATTTCCGGCCCCCAGTGCGAGCGGCCCATGATTTCCGCAAGCGGCGCGTAATCGAGGTTCGAGAGGCCCGCGCCAAGCTCGCTATCCGGCAGGAACAGGTTCCAGAGCCCCTCCGCGCGCGCCTTCGCCTTCAGCTCTTCCATGAGCGCGAGCGGCTCCCAGCGATCCGCCTGCGTGTCCGCCGTCTCGAACAGCGCGGCCTCGTTCGGGTAGACGTGCTCGTCCATGAAGCGTTCGAGCCGCGCCTTGTAGTCGGCGGCTTTCGGCGAAAGCTGAAGGATGTCCGCCATCGTAGTTCAGCTAGCCTCCAGCCAGATAACGGCGAATGAATTGCGATAATCGATCCTTTGAAACGACCTCCAATTGATTTCCTCGTCGATCATAGAATTCACCATCATAGTGGCTTACATCCTCCTGCCCCTCGGTTTCAAATACGTAAACCGTCTTATCATAATACTGGACCGATTTAATATGTCTCGCAATATACTCCTTAAGTGGGCTCGAAAGCCTCGAATTTGCAACCTTGTCAGTTATCATTTGAAACATTTGGTCAGGCGTCTTTCCCAACGCCGTCCATTCATGGTTTACGCCGGAAACAGAAAATCCAAGCTGGTTCCTCGGAGTTATATTATACTGAGTGCATATCCTTTCGGTCGTACTTTGCTTGTCGGAAACGCCAACGATTACGTACCCTTTTCGTCCTTTCCGAATGCAAGCTATTGCAGCGCACGTCTTCAGAATTTTCTCGAAGCTTTCTTCGTCGAAAGCTTGGCTTCCATCAAGGCGCAAAAAGCCCTGCTTAAAATCGAAATACGATTGCTCGGTGAGCGATTGCGAGAGCAAGTTGTTTAACTGTGTAATCCAATGGATTTTTGCAGGATCGCTATCGCCGCTAGCTGGTTCGAATGCTTCCCTGTATAGACCAGAAATAGATTGAACTTTTGCATGCCGATCATCCCCGCCCCAGCGTCCTCCCTCGGGAATCGTGATGTTGTTAGCGCCGTTATTCATCCTTGATATAAGCAGATCTCTGTTTGACACTTCAAGTGCATCTCTAATAATTAACTTGTAAAAAGCGAGAAACACGACCTGAAAATATCTAGGCGCTCTATCTGGCCGTTGTTCAAACATTAACTGTCCGAATGTTCTTTTCGACGCCTCCAGCGTAACACGCAATTCATCCAGCGCACGCCTGAAGTCGTGTATCACAAGTTCCACGGATCTTTGTTGTACAGCAGCTTCGATTTCCGAAAATCTTTTCTGAGATGCATCAGATTTTGTTACGCCGTAAAAATCATCAAAATGCTCAGAGCGCGATGCAGGAGGTTGGGGCAACACCATATACGCGACAATATCGGCGATTATCTCCTCGTCTCGACTCTCCCTAACTTGTTCTTTTGTAAGTATATTTTGATTAACCCAGAAGATCTCTTCAACTGGTATGCCATAATCTAAGTCTCTATTCGTAATGCTGACCTTGGCCATCTTATTTAGGCTAAGGGAGTCCGAATAGCTCTCATCTCCTCGAACCTGCGCGGCTATCTTGCGCACGGCCGTTGCAAAATGACCCGTTGCGCCTGCTGTCCGCAGCTCCTGCCGGGAGAGTTTTCTACCTCCGGAGTTGATCCTACGAAAAACTTCGTCGACAGCGGATGGTTCGCTGAATTCAAAAATAGATACAGGTAGAGAATAAGTGGCTATCTGAACGCAGATATTCCTATCTAACGCCGGTGACTTTTGTTTTATTAGATTTCTATCTAGTAATTCTTTTGTGCCAGCCATCGCATTCAGGTCGAAATAACAGCCATCTACAGAAAATTCGTTCTCCAAGAACGATACTATTGAATTTAATCGCTGCATGCCGTCTATGATTTCGTAAGCCGATGGGTCGCGTCCAGCATTCTCCGCAAGTAAAATTATAGGAACGGGATATCCTCTTATAATTGAGTCAATAAAGCTTCTCTTCTCATCAAGAGTCCAAATCAATTTTCTCTGGTAGCGACGATTTACCCAGTATTTCTCACTTCGGTAGTTGCGATATACAGTCTCTATTGTGTCGCCCCTGACAGTCAATTCCTGTGTGGCACTCAATTTATTGGTCATAACAAAGCCTTATAATTTTTTCGAATTTAAAGTTCTAGATATTTGCGTTCGCCGCGATCTTCCAGCCCTCCCGCGCGAGCACTTGCGCGGCCTGCTCGGCCAGCGGCGCGCGCTTGTCGGCGGCGTTGCCTTGCAGGAAGCGCGCATAGACGCCTTGCGCGATGGCCGCAAAGCGGAAGAACGACAGCGCGATGAAGAAGGTGAGGTCCGGCACGCTGTCGCGGCCCGCGCGGCGGCAATAGGCGGCGACGATTTCATCCTCCGAGGGGATGCCGAGCGCGTTAAGGTCCACGCCCTTGAGGCCCTTCAGGATCGGCAATTCCTTCGGCGTGCGGTAGGCCATGCAGACATAGCCGAGATCCGCCAGCGGGTTGCCCAGCGTCGAAAGCTCCCAGTCGAGCACCGCGATGACGTGCGGCGCGTCGAGTTCGAACATGACATTGTCCAGCCGATAGTCGCCATGCGTAAGCGCGGGCTCATCCTCGGCGGGCAGGTTGGCGTTGAGCCACGCGATGAGTTTGTCCATCGCGTCGTTCGGCCCGGTTTTCGACGCCTCGTATTGCTCGGTCCAGCGCTTGAGTTGCCGCGCCGCGTAGCCATCGGTGCGGCCGAAATCGGCAAGGCCCAGCGCGCGGAAATCCACCTCGTGGATCGCGGCCAACGTCTCGGCGAAGGCGAGGTAAACCGCGCGGCGCTGGTTCTGATTGAGTTCCGGCAGCTTGTTGTCCGCGAAGATACGGCCGGGGTAATAGTCCATGACGTAGAACGGCGTCCCGATCACGGACGGGTCCTCGCAGAAAAGCTGCATCGAGACCACAGGGACGGGCGTGTCCTTCAGCGCCATCTGCACGCGATATTCGCGGTCGATGGCATGCGCGGAGGGCAGGAGCTTGCCCGGCGGCTGCTTCCGCAGCACGTACTTCCGCGATGCGGTCGTGATGAGGAAGGTCGGGTTCGACTGGCCGCCCTGAAATTGCTGGATCGTCGGATCGCCCACGAAATCCTGAAGATGCCGCTTGAGGTAATGTCGGAGCTTCGCTTCGTCGAAACGATGGCCTTCGGGAATGTCAATGAGTTCTGCCATGGTGATCACCCGATGGGGGTAAAGATGGATGCGCCGCCGTCCACGAGGAGGAACTGGCCTGTGATGTAGCGCGCGGCGTCGGATGCGAGAAACACGGCCACGCCCGCGATGTCTTCCGGCTCGCCGAGGCGCTTGAGGCACGTCATGTGCGCGACCGTCGCCGCGGCCTTCGGATTGTCGTACAAAGCCTTTGCGAAATCGGTCTTGACCACGCCGGGCGCGATGGAATTCACGCGGATGCCGCGCGGCCCCCACTCCACCGCGAGATTCCGAGCGAGTTGCGCTTCTGCGGCCTTCGAAATCGCATAGACGCCGATATTGGCCGCGCCGACGGTGGCCACGATGGACGACAGCAGGATCACCGAGCCGCCGCCGTTTTCCGCCATGCCCGGCAGCACGAGCTGGCACAGCCAGTTGGTCGCGGTGAGGTTCGTGGTCAGAACCTTGTTCCACACCTCATCCGACACCTCGGACGACGGACCATAAGCGGGGTTGATGGCGGCGTTCGGGATGAGCACGTCGATGCGGCCATATTCGCGCAGCGCATGCGCGACAAGCGTTTCGAGATCCGCCTTGACGCCGACATTGCAGGCGACAGCCGTCGCGCGACCGCCGCTTTCGCGGATTTCATCGACGACACGCTGACAAGCATCGATCTTGCGCGACGAGACCACGACGCTTGCGCCCGCTCGCGCCGCTTCCAGCGCGATGGCGCGACCGATGCCTCGCGACGATCCGGTGATCACGGCGACGCGGCCCGAAAGGTCGAACAGGCCCATGACGTTTCCCCAATGTTGAGGCGGTCTTTTGCCGCCACCTTGTTATTTGTGCGAAGCGGCGTCCGCGCCGTTCGGGAGGGTCGCTTGCATCGTCAGCGCGGCCATGTGGGTTTGCGCGTGGTGACGAGCGACTTGAGGAGCGGCGCGGGCTTCCAGCGGTCGCCGAAGCGCATGTGAAAAATGTCGATGTCGGACAGCACCTCGGCGAGACCACGCAACTCCGCGTATTTCATCGGGCCTCCGCGCCAGGCAGGGAAGCCGTAACCGTTGATATAGATCGTGTCGATGTCGCCGGAGCGATACACCACGCCCTGATCGAGGATGTTCGCCCCCTCGTTCACGAGCGCGTAAACCGTGCGCTTCACGATTTCCTGCTCGGACACCGATTTCACGCGCGGGCCAACTTCCCCGCGATAAGCTTCGATGATCGCGTCCGCCTCCGGGTCGGGAAGCGGGGCGCGACTTCCGGATTCGTAGCGATAGAAGCCCTTGCCGGTCTTCTGCCCGAAGCGCCCCGCATCGTAGAAGCGGTCCAGCAACGCCGATCCATAGGGCTTGCCCTGCTTCAGGCGGCGCTGGCGGATGTGCCAGTTGACGTCGATGCCGGTCAGGTCGAACACGGCGAACGGCCCCATGGCAAGGCCCCAGCGCGTCAGCGCATTGTCGACCTCGGCGGGAGTCGCTCCCTCTTCGAGGATGATCATCGCCTCGGTGACATATTTCTCCAGCATGCGGTTGCCCGCGAAGCCGTCGCAATTGCCGACCGCGACGCCGATCTTGCCGATCTTCTTCGCCACGGACAACGCGGTGGCGAGCACGTCCGCGTTCGTCTGCTTGCCCCGCACCACTTCGACGAGACGCTGCACGTTTGCGGGCGAGAAGAAATGCATGCCGATCACGTCGCCGGGACGCCGCGTGAAGCTTGCGATTTCGTCGATGTCGAGCGTCGAGGTATTGGACGCGAAAATCGCGCCCTTCTTGCAGGTGCGGTCGAGGTCGCGGAACACCTGTTCCTTGACGCCGATATCCTCGAACGCAGCCTCCACCACGAGGTCGACGTCGGCGAGATCCTTGTAATTGACTGTGCTTCGGATCGCGCTGAGGCGCTTGTTCATGCCGGGCTGATCGAGGCGGCCGCGCCGGACCATGCTTTCATAGTTCTTCGCGACGACGGAAAGCCCGCGTGACAGCGCCGCCTGATCGCGGTCGAGCACGATCACCGGAAAGCCCGCATTGGCGAAGGCCATGGCGATGCCGCCGCCCATGTGTCCCGAACCAACCACCGCAACGCTTCTTATGTCGCGCGGCGTGAGGTCGGTGCGGAAACCGGGGATCTTCGCGGCCTCGCGTTCGGCGAAGAACGTGTGGATCAGGGCTTTGCTCTGATCGTCGTCGAGCGCTTCGTTGAAGAGTTCGCGCTCACGCTTCAGCCCCTGACTGAACGGCAGATGCACCGCGCTTTCGACGGCGTCGACGCAGCGGAACTGCGCGTGCTGGAAGGGCTGGCGGCGGCGAAGCTCGTCGCGTCGCGACTCGAACAGATGCGAGCCGCGATCCGGAGCGATCTTCGCGCTCTGTTCGCGGGTTTTCGGATGCTTCGACAGGACAGCCTTCGATTTCGCGAAGGCGATGGCGGCGGACAGGATATCTCCGTCGACCACGTCGTCGACGAGGCCGATCAGCTTGGCCTTCGCCGCCGGGACGAGGTCGCCGGATATGATCATATCGAGCGCGGGCTTCGCGCCGACGAGTCGCGGCAGCCGCTGCGTGCCGCCGCCGCCGGGCAAAAGGCCGACCTTCACTTCGGGCAGGCCGAGGAAAGCGTCCTTTGCGGCGATGCGGTAATGGCAGGCCAGCGCCACCTCGAGGCCGCGCGCGACGGGGGTGCCGTGAAGCGCCGCCACGACGGGCTTCGGCAGATCTTCGAGGGCGGCGCAGATGTCATTGATGTCCGCGCCCGAATAGGGATGCGTCAGTTCGTAAATGTCCGCGCCCGCAGCGAAATTTCGTCCGGCGCCGATCAGGACGACCGCTTTCGCGGCCGGGTCCGCCTCCGCCTTGCCGATAGCGAGCATGAGGCCGTCGCGCACTTCGTTCGAGACGACGTTCAGCGGCGGATTGTCGACGGTGATGACACCGACGCCGTCCTTCGTTTCGTATGTTACGAGACTTCGGGCCATCATTTCTCCCGGGGGAATCGTTGTGTTCGTCTTATTGTTCGGCCACTCCGAACATTACCGGTTGCGGGAGGGAACCGTCAACGTCCAACGGGTCGCGCTACGCCAGCGCATGCCAGAACGCGCGGGGCTCGGAATGCGACGTGGAGTTTGTCACCTAGGCCGCCTGAACCGCGAGCGTGCGATGATCGAGCGCGGCAGCGATGAGCGCCTTCGTATAATCGCTCTTCGGATGCTCGAAAATCTCTCTCGTCGGTCCTTCCTCCACCACCACGCCGTTGCGCATCACGATGACGTAGCTCGCGAGCGCGCGCATGACCTTGAGGTCGTGGCTGATGAAGAGATAGGCGAGGCCGCGCTTCTTCTGGAGGCCGCTCAAGAGGTCAACGATCTGCGCCTGCACCGAAACGTCGAGCGCGCTTGTCGGCTCGTCGAGCATGAGGAAGCGCGGTTCCAGGATCATGGCGCGGGCGATTGAGATGCGCTGACGCTGGCCGCCGGAGAATTCATGCGGGTAGCGATCCTGCCACTCGGGGTTGAGCCCGACTTCATCCAGCGCGGCCGAAACGCGCGCGCGGCGCTCCTCGCGGCTCATGTCGGGGTTCTGGATGAGCAGCCCTTCCTCGATGATCTGGCCGACCGAAAGGCGGGGACTGAGCGAACCGAACGGGTCTTGAAACACGATCTGCATTTCGCGCCGGAGCGGCCGCATCTCGCGCGACTTCAGCCCGTCGATGCGCTGGCCAGCGTAGACGATCTTTCCCTCGCTCGAAATGAGCCGCAGCATGGCGAGGCCCAGCGTCGTCTTGCCGGAGCCCGACTCGCCCACGATGCCGAGCGTCTGCCCGGCGCGCAGCTTGAAGGACACGCCGTCCACCGCCTTGATGTGATCGACCGTCTTTTGCAGGAAGCCGCGCTTGATCGGAAACCACACCTTCAGGTCGTCGGCCTTCAGCACAACGGGCGCGGTTTCGTCGAGCGGCGGCGCTTCGCCTTTGGGTTGCGCGGCGAGAAGCTGCTTCGTGTAGGGATGCTGCGGGTTGGTGAACACCTCCTCCGCCGCGCCGCGCTCCACGACGAGCCCGTCCTTCATCACGCAGGTGCGATCCGCCATCTTGCGGACGATGCCGAGGTCGTGCGTGATGAGCAGCAGCGCCATGCCGAGTTCGCGCTGAAGGTCTTTCAGCAGGTCGAGGATCTGCGCCTGAATGGTCACATCGAGCGCGGTTGTCGGCTCGTCCGCGATGAGCAGGTCCGGCTCGTTCGCGAGCGCCATGGCGATCATCACGCGTTGGCGCTGGCCGCCCGAAAGCTGGTGCGGATAAGCGCCGAGGCGGCTTTCGGGGTCGCGGATGCCGACCTTGGTTAGGAGTTCCAGCGTGCGCTTGCGGGCCGCCGTGTTCGACATGCCTTTATGGACCTTCAGCACCTCGCTGACTTGCGTCTCCACCGTTTGAAGCGGATTGAGCGAGGTCATCGGCTCCTGAAAGATGATGGAGATGCGGTTGCCGCGCACGCGGCGGATGTCCGCTTCCTTCGCCTTCAGAAGATCCTGCCCCTCGAACCAGATTTCGCCGATGGGGTTCGTCGCGTCGCCCACGGGCAGCAGGCGCAGGATCGAAAGCGCCGACACGGTCTTGCCGGAGCCCGACTCGCCGACGAGCGCGAGCGTCTCGCCCTTGTTGATGTCGAAGGAGACATCGCGCGCGGCAAAAACGTCCGGCGCGGTGCCGGAAAATTTCACCGCGAGGTTCCGCACTTCGATCAACGGCGCTTCTGCCGGAGCGGTTTCGACGGGCGTTGTCTGTGTCGCTTGCGTTTCGGTCATCGGCCTAGCTCCCCGTCGCGACATGGTTCACGCGCATGGTCTTCCTCGGGTCGAGCGCATCGCGCACGGCCTCGCCTACGAAGACGAGCAGGCTCAACATCAGCGCGATGGTGAAGAACGCGGTCAAGCCCAGCCACGGCGCTTGCAGGTTCTGCTTGCCCTGCTGGAGAAGTTCGCCGAGCGACGGCGAGCCGGGCGGCAGGCCGAAGCCGAGATAATCCAGCGCCGTCAGCGCCGTGATCGCGCCGCCGAGGATGAACGGCGCGAAGGTGACGGTCGCGACCATGGCGTTCGGCAGGATGTGCTTGAACATGATCTGCACGTTCGACAGGCCGAGCGCGCGCGCCGCTCGCACATATTCGAAGTTTCGGCCGCGCAGGAACTCCGCGCGCACGGGGCCGACGAAGGCCGTCCACTCGAAGAGGAGCATGATGAACAACAGCCACCAGAAGCCGGGCGCGAGGATCGCCGACAGGATCAGGAGGATGTAAAGCCGTGGCAGCGATCCGATGATCTCGATGAAGCGCTGCATGAGAAGGTCGGTCCAGCCGCCGAAATAGCCCTGGATCGCGCCGAGCGTCACGCCGATCAGCGCCGAGAAAATGGTGAGGAACAGCCCGAACAGCACGGAGATGCGGAAGCCGTAGATCACGCGCGCGAGCACGTCGCGGCCCTGATCGTCGGTGCCGAGCCAGTTTTCCCACGATGGCGGCGCGGGCGCGGGCACCGGCAGGTCGAGCTTGATCGTGCGGTAGCTATACGGGATGAGCGGCCACACCATCCAGCCGTTCTTCTCTTCGATGAGGCGTTTCACCTCGGGATCGCGGTAATCGGCCTCGGTCTCGAACTCGCCGCCGAACTGCTTCTCCGTGTACATCTTGAAGATCGGCGTATAGATCGCGCCGTCGTACTTCACGAGGAAGGGTTTGTCGTTCGCGACGAACTCGGCGAACAACGTCACGAAGAACAGCACCGTGAAAAGGATGAAGCTGTAGAAGCCGCGCTTGTTCGACTTGAAGATCCACCATCGCCGCTGGTTGAGCGGCGAGAGGTGGAACAGGCCGCGCTTCTGCGTCACGGGCGCGGCGGCATCCGCAGGGCCTGTTTCTTCGGGAGCGTCTGGCGCGCGGTCGACGCGAATGTCCATGGCCTAGACCTCCCTCGTCTCGAAATCGATGCGCGGATCGACCCATGTGTAAACGAGGTCCGACACCAGGTTGAGCAAAAGGCCGATGGCCGAGAAGATGTAGAGCGTGGCGAACACCACCGCGTAATCGCGGTTCAGGACGCTCTCGAAGGAGAGGCGGCCTAACCCGTCGAGCGAGAAGATCGTCTCGATCAGGAGCGCGTTGGTGAAGAACGCCGAAATGAACGCCGCCGGAAAGCCCGAAATCACGAGCAGCATCGCGTTGCGAAACACGTGGCCGTAGAGCACGCGCGTTTCGGTGAGGCCCTTCGCGCGCGCCGTCATCACATATTGCTTCCTGATTTCGTCGAGGAACGAGTTCTTTGTCAGGAAGGTGATGGTCGCGAGCGAGGAAATCACCATCGCGGTGATGGGCAGCGCCAAATGCCAGAAATAATCGAGGATCTTTTCAGGCCACGAAAGCTGCGCGAAATTGTCGGAGACGAGGCCACGCAGCGGGAACAAGTCGAGGAAAGAGCCGCCAGCGAACAAAACGATGAGGAAGATCGCGAACAGGAAGCTTGGGATCGCATAGCCGATAATGACGACGCTCGATGTCCACACGTCGAAGCGCGAGCCGTCCTGCACCGCCTTGCGGATGCCGAGCGGGATCGAGATCAGATAGGTGAGAAGCGTCAGCCATAGCCCGAGCGAGATCGACACCGGCAGCTTTTCCTTGATGAGCTGGAGCACGCTGACATCCCGGAAATAGCTCTGGCCGAAGTCGAAGGTGAGGTAGCTCGTCATCATGTGCAGGAAGCGCTCGACGGGCGGTTTGTCGAAGCCGAACTGCTTTTCGAGGCTCTTGATAAGCTCGGGGTCGAGCCCGCGCGCGCCGCGATAGGAGCCACCGCCACCCGCATCCTGACCGGGCGCGGCCATTTTCGAGAAGTCGCCGGTGGAGGAGCCTCCGATGCGCGCGGTGGCATCGACATTCGTGCCCTGAAGTTGCGCGATGATTCGCTCGATCGGGCCGCCGGGGGCAAACTGGATGATGATGAAGCTGATCAGCATGATGCCGAGCAGCGTGGGGATCATCAGGGCCAGGCGTCGGACGATATATGCGGTCATCTTTCCCTTGTTGCTTGGCTTGGCGCGGCCTCCGCTGGCGGCGACTTCGTTCGCGGCTCTGCGGCGGATCGCACCCGCTGAATTCTCAAGCCGCGACGGTCGGTCCTTGCGGCGTCACGTGGCGCGTACGGGCGCGCGTTCAGCCCCATGGTGCGCCTCGGTGCTTGCCCCATCCTTTACGGGCTGAGGCGGCGTTTGCGCGGCGCGAGACTATGTCCGCCAAAACACTTGCGGCCACCCCATATATCTCCACTATGGTAAACGGCGGTAAGATCCTCTTAACGACTTTCAGTGTGTTGCAAGCATAGGCTGAAGCATTGCCGTCCGGGGTTTGTCGGTTGTGCCCAACACCGTATGGAAAGCTGCTCGCAATCGCAAGGGATAGACTTGCATTTCGAAGCGACACGCCGACAAAGGCGCACGCACGCGCGGCTTTCTCTGTCCGCCCTTTCGCTTATCCTCCGAGCTTGGCGGCCTTCTCCGCGTCGATCCACCATGTGTCGAGAATGGCCGGATCGTATGCGGGCTTGACGGCGGGACGCGCGAACTTGTCCCACATCGCTATGTGGTGCGCAGCCTTGTACCACTGCGGCACCCAGTAATGCCCGGCGCGCAACACGCGGTCGAGCGCGCGGCACGCGGTGCGCAGCTCGTCGCGGCTTTTCGCGGCAAGCACCTTGTCGATCAGCGCATCAACGACAGGATCGGCAATGCCGGAGAGATTATAGCTGCCGTCCTCCTTGCCCGCCTCGCTGTTCCAGAACGCGCGAACCTCCGGACCGGGCGTCTGCGAGAGGGAATAGCGCTGCGTGCTGATATCGAAATCGTAGCGCCGGAGCCGCTCCTGTTCCTGCGCGGGATCGATGCGGCGAAGCGTTGCCTTCACGCCGAGGTCGGAGAGCCTGCCCGCGTAGGGGCCGACGATGCGCTCGGTAACGGGATCGTCAACGAGGAACTCAAGGTCGAGCGTTTCGCCTTTCGCGTTCTTGCGCACGCCGCCGTCGAGCTTCCAGCCTGCCCCGTCGAGAAGTCGCGATGCCTCGCGAATACTCGGTCGGAAGCGGCCCGAACCATCGGTGACCGGCGGCGTATACGGCTCGCCGAACACCTCGGGCGGAAGCTTTTCGCGGAACGGTTCGAGCAGGGCAAGTTCGGCGTCAGACGGCTTGCCTTCGGCCTTCAGGTCGGAATTTTCGAAGTAGCTCGCCGTGCGGGTGTAAAGGCCAAAGAACAGCGCCTTGTTCGTCCACTCGAAGTCGAAGGCGTAGTCGAGCGCCTTGCGAACGCGGCTATCGGCGAGATTTTCGCGACGCGTGTTGAGGAAAAAGCCCTGCGCGCCGGAAGGGCGGCCATCCGGCAGCGTCAGCTTGACGATCTTGCCTTCGCGGACGGCGGGCACATCATATTCGGTGGCCCAGCTTTTCGAGGTGAATTCCTCGCGCAGATCGTAGGCGCGCGCCTTGAACGCTTCGAGGCCCACCGCGCGGTCGCGATAATATTCGAAGCGGATCGTATCGAAATTGTACCGCCCGCGATTGACCGGCAGATCGGCGGCCCAATAGTCCTTGCGGCGATTGTAACTGACGAAGGTGCCCTGCCGGAACTCGCCCACCTCGTAGGGGCCTGAGCCGAGCGGCGGGTCGAGGCTTTCCTTCAGGAAGTCGTTCGCCGTGTAGAAAGCCTTCGAAAAGATGGGCAACTGCGCCACCATAAGCGGCAGGTCACGCAGGTTATCGCCCTTAAAAGTGTAGCGCACCGTCTGCGGGTCGACCGCCGCAGCGCTCACGACATCGCGCAGCATCATCTGATAGCGCGGATGGCCGTCCTTCTTCAGCTTGTCGAGCGTGAACACCACGTCATCCGCCGTGAGCAGGCTGCCGTCGCGAAAGCGCGCCTCGGGGCGAAGGTAGAACGTCGCCGACAGCCTGTCGTCCGCCACTTCGGCCGAATGCGCGACAAGGCCATAAACGGCGTCGGGTTCGTCCATCGCGCGCGCCATAAGCGAGTCGAACAGGACGCCGACGCCTTCCGGCGCGTCGCCGCGTAAAATGTAGGCGTTGAAGTGATTAAACGTGTTGATCGAACTCGTCGGCATCGTCGCCAGCCGTCCGCCTTTCGGGGCGTCCGGGTTCACATAGTCGAAGTGCTTGAACTCGGCGGGATATTTCAGCGTGCCGAAGGAGGAAAGCCCGTGTGTGCGCTCCGCCGCATCTGCGGTTACCGCGAAGACGAGCATCGCCATTGAAAAGAGCGCGGCGACAAACGCGCGTCCGCGCCACGCGTGCGGCAGCCTGGGAGCCTCATATGTCCTCATTTCAAACCGTTCTTTGCGGCGAGTTCAGCGTCAAACCACCAAACATCGGGGAAGCCGATTGTGATCCTCGGCAGGGGATTAGGCGAGCCGAACTTGTTCCAGTAGGCGATGCGCTCCGTTGCCGAGTGCCATTGAGGAATAACGAAAGCGCTCCAGAGAAGGACGCGGTCGAGCGCCCGGCAGGCCGTGACGAGCGCGTCGCGGTTCGGCGCGAAAATGATCTTGTCGACGAGAGCGTCGACGGCGGGGTTCTTGATGCCGATCAGGTTGTTGCTTCCGGTCTGGTCGGCGGCCGCCGAACTCCAGAATTCGCGTTGCTCGTTGCCGGGCGATTCCGATTGCGCGAAGACACTCACGATGATGTCGAAGTCGAACGTGTCTTCGCGGCGCTTCATCTCGGTGGAATCCACGAGCCGCACATTCGCGTCGATGCCGAGCCTGCGAAGGTTCTCCACGTAGGGCAGGATCACGCGCTGGAACGTCTCGGATGCAATGAGAAATTCCACCGTGAACGGCTCGCCCGTCGGACTTACCAGCTTGTTGTTGACGACGTTATATCCCGCCTTCTTCAGAAGGCGGGCGGCCTGACGAAGATTAGTGCGAAAATCGGTCGGGTCCTTGTTCACCGGGTTCCGAAATTCCTCGGTGAACACTTCCGGCGGGATCTTGTCGCGCAGCGGTTCCAGAAGCTCAAGCTCGGCGGGCGAAGGCAAACCCTTGGCCGCGAGTTCCTGCCCCTCGAAGAAGCTGTTCGTGCGCGTGTACTGGCCATAGAAAAGGTTCTGGTTCGTCCACTCGAAGTCGAAAGCCAGATTGAACGCGCGGCGAACGCGGACGTCCTCGAATTTCGGGCGGCGGATATTGAACACAAAGCCCTGCATCGGTTTCGGCGTTTCAAGCTTTACTTCGCGCTTGACCACCTTCCCCTCGCGCAATGCCGGGAAATCATAGGCCGTGGCCCATGTCTTCGCGCTCGACTCGCGCCGGAAGTCGTATTGCCCGGCCTTGAACGCCTCCATCGACACGTTCAGATCGCCGTAATACTGGAATTCGAGCGTGTCGAAATTGTTCTCGCCCGCGCGCACGGGAAGGTCGCGGCCCCAATAGGCGGGAACGCGCTCGAAGGCGATCCACTCGCCCGGCCGCGTCGCCTTCACCTTGTAGGGCCCGGAGCCCAAGGGCGGTTCGAGCGAAGTTTTCGAGATGTCGCGCGCGTTGCCGCTTTCGTCGCGGCCCTCCCACCAGTGCTTGGGATACACCACGAGTTCGCCCACGATGAAGGGCAATTCGCGGTTGCCGGAGACATCGAAGGTGAACGTCACCTCATGCACGCCGGTCTTCTCGCCCTTGACCACGTTCTTGTAATACTGCGCAAGGAGCGGCTGCCAGGGCGCGCCCGTCTCGGGATCCTTGCCCTTCGCGACGTCCATGCTGAAGATCACGTCTTCCGGGGTTACGGCCACGCCATCGTGCCAGCGCGCGCCTTCCCGCAGCTTGAACGTGACGGACGAACGATCTTCCGGGAAGCTGACCCACTCGCACAGAAGGCAGTATTGCGTGGAGCCTTCCTCACGAGACGTTATCATGAGCGCTTCGAAAACGAGGTCCGCGCCGCGCGACATGCCCGGCGCGATGTTGCCGCGAAAGACCGCCGGATTGAGATTGTCATAGGGCGCGGCGGAGGCGAGCCGAACCGTGCCGCCTTTGGGCGCCTGCGGATTGACGCCGTCGAAATGCTTGAAATCGGCCGGATATTTCGGCTCGCGCACCAGCGAAAGCGCGTGGTGCTTTTCAGGCTCGGCGAACGCGGGCGCGGCGACGGCAAATCCGATCAGCGCGGCGAACAGCAAATGCACGAAATGGGGCATGAGGCTTGCGACCTTCTTTTCAGCTATTTTGAAGGTAGACACGCAGCATGCCCGCTTCCACTTAAAGATCCTTCATGCGGGGCGCGACCTTGCAAAGCCTGTGGACGACGACGAAATCGCGCGCCCGGACGCGAAAAGCCCCGGCCGCGCGAACGCTCCGGGGCTGCGATGCGATAGCGAGGAGGGCGCGCCGCCTCTATTTTTCGACGAACGCCTTTTCGAGCACGAAGTCGCCCGGCTCGCCGTGATTGCCTTCTTCCCAGCCAAGGCCGGTGAGCAGCGTCTTGATGTCGGCGAGCATCGCCGGGCTGCCGCACATCATGACGCGGTCGTCATCGCGGTTGAGGTGGGGCAGGCCGATGTCGCTGTAGAGCTTGCCGGACACCATGAGATCGGTGATGCGGCCCATGTTGCGATATTGCTCGCGCGTGACCGTGGGATAATAGACGAGCTTCTCGCGCACCACCTCGCCGAGGAACTCGTCGCGCGGCAGTTCGCTCGTGAGCCATTCATTGTAGGCGAGGTCGTTCACCTGACGCACGCCGTGAACGAGGACGATCTTCTCGTAGGCTTCGTAGGTGTCGGGATCGCGAATGATGCTGAGGAAGGGCGCAAGGCCCGTGCCGGTGCTCAGAAGATACAGATGCTTGCCGGGCTTCAAATTGTCGATGACGAGCGTGCCCGTGGCCTTCTTGCCGACGAGGATCGTATCGCCGTCCTTGATGTGCTGAAGGCGCGAGGTCAGCGGGCCGTTCTGCACCTTGATGCTGAAGAATTCGAGCGTGTCGTCGTAGTTCGCGCAGGCCATGCTGTAGGCGCGGAGCAGCGGCTTGCCGTCGACCTTGAGGCCGATCATCGTGAATTCGCCGTTGCGGAAGCGGAATGTCTGATCGCGCGTGGTCCGGAAGGTGAAAAGGTCGCCGTTCCAATGTTTCACGGCCAAGACTTTTTCTTCGTAGAACGCGCCCATTTGCAGAACTTCCCTGTCGAGATGATGCCGGTGTCGTTAGTTGAGCCATATTACATGGCTGTCAATTCTCTGCCGCGCCGCAGATAGCATGGCTGCTATGCGGAGACAATATGGCGGCGGGAATTTGTAGCTGCGACGAACGCCGCTTGCTGGAATTATTCCGCGTTTAACATGACAAGGTGGTTGGGCAAAAGGTTTTCTTTTGCCGCATCTGGAGGGAAATGGGTTGCAAGATGAGCGCCGATCTTGTGAACCGCTTCCACAAGGCCCGCCGCAGGCTCGCCCCGCCCGATCCGATCCGTTAGCCGGTCGACGATCTTTTTCCACTCCGCGTCGGGCACTTTCTCGTGAATGCCCGCGTCGACGAGGATTTCAGCGCGGCGCTCCGCTTGCGACACGAAAACGAGCACACCCGTATGCCCGGCCGTCGTGTGAATGTCCTGCGCGACAAATTGCTGCGCCGCGCGCTGATGTACGCGCTGGCGGCGAACGCTCGCCGGAACAAGCACATAGCGAAGCGACGGATAATGCAGGAGGAGCGCCAGAGCCGCGAAAACGCCGAGCTGGATGATGTAGATCGTCTGCACCGGCATCCACGTCCAGTGAATCAGCGGCCACGGAAC
Organism: Rhodomicrobium sp. Az07; assembly: GCF_018619475.1. Lineage (GTDB taxonomy): Bacteria > Pseudomonadota > Alphaproteobacteria > Rhizobiales > Rhodomicrobiaceae > Rhodomicrobium. Next base: position 207 of record NZ_JAHFZG010000018.1, on the reverse strand, counting down.
GACGAGCGCGACAAGCGCCGCCCACATATACGGCACATAATAATAGTCGCTGCTCGCCCGCGCGATCACGACGACGATCTCGCCCGAGGTGCGCGCTTCTTCCTCGGCGATGGCGTGTTCGATGGCCTTTTGCTCGGCGTGCGAAATCATGTGTTTGCCTCCCCTACCAGTCGCCGGATGCGCCGCCGCCGCCGAAATCCCCGCCAC
>NZ_JAHFZG010000017.1 GCF_018619475.1 Rhodomicrobium sp. Az07 | reverse complement strand
CCCCCGAACCTCCCCCCATCCCCAAGCGAAGAAACGCAACGGCCGCGCGGCCGTGATCGCCGGGTCGAGCTGGCGGAGCGAGCCTGCCGCCGCGTTCCTCGGGTTCGCGAACATGCGCCCACCCTTGTCGATCTGCCGTTCGTTCAGCGCCTGAAAATCGGCGTGGCTCATATAGACTTCGCCGCGCACCTCGAACACGGCGGGCATGTCGTTCGCGCGGATCGCCTGCGGGATGTCGGCGATGGTGCGGACGTTCGCCGTCACGTCCTCGCCCTCGGAGCCGTCGCCGCGCGTGGCGGCCACCGCGAGCCGCCCGTCTTCATAGCGGAGCGACACAGAAAGGCCGTCGATCTTCATTTCGGCGGTGATTTCGAGCGCGTCGTACGGGCCGAACTTCAGGAAGCGGCGCACACGGCCCGCGAAGTCGGCGACATCCTCGTCGGAAAACACGTTGCCGAGCGACAGCATGCGCACCGAGTGGCGCACCTTCGCGAATTTTTCGGACGGTGTCGCGCCGACCGTCTGCGACGGGCTTTCCGGCGTGATGAGCGACGGGAACGCCGCTTCCAGCGCATTGAGGCGCAGGCGCAGGCGATCATACTCGGCGTCGGAGATTTCCGGCGCGGCGTTATCGTAATAAAGCCGGTCGTGGCGCGCGATCTCGGCGGCGTGCGCGTCGTGCTCGTCCTTCGCGTCTTCGGCGGAAAGATGTTCGGCGTGCTTCAGCGCCTCATCGCGGAAGGCAGCTTCTTCCGGCGCGGGCGCCGCCGCACCTTCCGCGCCTTGCGTCGCTGCAAGCAAAGGCTGCGTGGCGTCCGCCATGTCCGTCTTGCGGGAACGGCGCGCCTTCTTCGCGGGCTTGTCCCCCGCCGCTTCAGGCGACATGATGCGCTCCGACGTGGCGCGCGCCGATCAGGCTTTCGGCGGCGGCGCGGGCCTCTGCCGTGACCTCCTTGCCGGCGAGCATGCGCGCGATTTCCTCGCGGCGGCCATCCATACTCAGCGTCTCGGCGCTGGTGGTGACGACGATGGCGTCGCCTTCGCCGCGCGCGGCCTTGTGCAGCCGGATGTGCTGGTTTGCGTTCGCGGCCACCTGCGGCGAGTGCGTCACCGCCAGCACCTGCGCGCGCGTGCCAAGCCGCGCCTGCCGCTCGCCTATGGCCGCCGCCGTGGCACCGCCGACGCCCGTGTCGATCTCGTCGAACACCAGAACCGGCGCGGTGGCTTTTTCGGCAAGCACCACCTTCAGCGCGAGCAGGAAACGGGCAAGCTCGCCGCCCGACGCCACCTTCATCAGCGGTCCCGCCTTCGCGCCCGGATTGGTCTGCACGTAGAACATCGCCTGCTCGCGCCCGAAAGGCCCACCGCGAAGGCCGCTGCGGTCTTCCGGCATGGGCTCGATTTCGGTGGCGAAGCGCGCCTTGTCGAGCTTCAGCGGCGCAAGCTCGGCCTGTACGGCGGCGTCGAGCAAGGCGGCGGTCGCCCGGCGCTTTTCGGTCAGCGCGTCGGCGGCGCGGGCATAGATCGCGGCTGCTTCGTTTGCGACTTTCCGCGCGGCGATCAGGTCTTCCTCGCCGGTTTCGATGCGCGCGAGGTCGGTGCGGAAGCGGGCATGCACCGCAGGCAGATCGTTCACCGTCACGCGGTATTTGCGGGCGACCGCGCGCAGCCGGAACAGCCGTTCCTCGATGGCTTCGACGTTGTCGCCGCTTTCGCCGCGCAACTGCGCTTCCACGAGTTCGCGCGCTTCCTCCGCCTCGATCAGCACGCGTTCCAGCGCAGACTGGATCGGCTTCAGCGCTTGCGGGATATTCGGCGTGCGTTCCAGACGGCGAAGCGCGGCGCTGAGTTTCGCTGCGGGAAATTGCGGCGCGTTCAGCGCGTCCGAGATGTCTTCAAGGTCGGCGCGGGCCTTCTGTGCCGCGACGATAGCGGCGCGCTTCGTGGCAAGCTCGTCCTCTTCGCCCGGCTGCGGCGCAAGCTGGTTCAGCTCTTCGCAGGCCGCCGTGAGATAATCCTTCTCGCGCTCCGCCACGGCGAGCGCCTTCTCAAGCTCGTCGACGGCCTTGTTCTTCTCGCGCCACGCCTCCCAGAGCCGCGAAACGTCCTGCACCTCGCCAATGAGACCGCCGAACTGGTCGAGCAGATGTCGATGCGTGGCCGGATCGAGCAGCGCGCGGTCGTCGTGCTGGCCGTGAATTTCGACGAGCATCTTGCCGAGTTGCTTCAGGAGGCCCGTCGAAACCGGGCGGTCGTTGATGAAAGCCTTGGTGCGGCCGTCCTCGCCCTGCACGCGGCGCAGGATCAGCGTGTCCTCGCTGTCGAAGCCTTGCTCGGCCAAAAGCGCCATAGCGGGGTGCGCGTCATGGAGGTCGAAAGAAGCCGTGACGCTCGCGCTCGTCGCGCCGCGCCGCACGAGGCCGCCATCGCCACGCGCGCCGAGCGCAAGGCTCAGGCTGTCGAGGATGATGGATTTGCCCGCGCCGGTCTCACCCGTGAATACGGTGAAGCCCTTCTCGAAACCGAGGTCGAGCTTATCGATAAGGACGATGTCGCGGATCGACAGGGCAACAAGCATGCCGTTTCCTTAACGCGATTCTCGACGCGTGGGCACCCGTGTCCTGGTAGCGCGCCGATGACGCAGAGCGCAGCCCCACTATCATCTCGGTCAGTGCCCGAATCGTTCGCCGATCATCCGCCCCAGCGCAGACGGACGTCCATTAGGAATGGTTGCCGCCCCGGTGGCAGATGTCAAAACCTAGGCGGTGCTATGAAAATGAGCTTTCCGCTCTGCCGGCAAGGGCGCTGCAAGAAATGCTACCCGGCGACGCTGCCGACGGTGCGCTTCCACGCGTGGCTGATCCATGAGCCGGTGTCTTCGCGCGGCGCGGTGCCACCGGATTGCAGAAGCGCGTAGGCGTCCTTGTACCACGGGCTGTCGGGGAAGTTGTGCCCCAGAACCGCCGCCGCCGTCTGCGCCTCGTTCACGATGCCGAGCGCCATGTAGCATTCCGTCAAACGCATCAGCGCCTCTTCCACATGCGTCGTCTGCTGGTATTCGGTTACGACCGTCTTGAAGCGATTTACCGCGCCGAGATAATTGCCCTTCTTCTGCCAGTAGCGGCCGACATTCATTTCGGATGCGGCGAGCGTATCGCGGGCGAGCTTGATGCGCCGCTTCGCATCGTCGGCGTAGCGGCTGTCGGGATAGCGGCGAATCAGCGTTTCGAGTTCGGCTATGGCCTTTTTCGTTTCGCCCTGATCGCGCGTCGGCCCCGACATGCGTTCGAAATAGGAGCTGGCGATGATTTCCTGCGCCAGCGCGGCTTCCTTGCTGCCGGGATGCAGCGCGAGGAAACGGCGCGCGGCGGCGACGGCTTCCGGGCCCTTGCCTGCCTTCTGATAGGCGTAGGCCGCCATCAGAGTGGCCTTTTTGGCCTCTTCCGAATAGGGATAGAGCTGATCGATGCGCTCGAACAACTCGGCGGCCTTGTTGTTCTTCCCCTGGCCGAGAAGTTCGTCGGCCTCTTTATAGATCTGGTCCGGCGGGCGCTGATCGAGCTGAGACGAATCCGAGTTCGAGAAGAAAGAACCCATCGACCCGCAGCCGCCAAGAGAACTGCTCAACGTCGTCGCGAGAATTACCGCTGCGAGAGTTTGCCCGATCGATCGCAATCCCATCGTCCTTGCTCCAGGCCCCGTATTTCGAGTTCGAGCAGCAATGCGCGACTCGGCTTCCGCTATTGTTACGTTCTTGTACGGCGAAAAGCCGCAAAATGATGGTGAAATGAGGAGTTTTTCAGTCAAAGCTTTTGCACTGGGGAAAAGCTGTCCGCGCAACGTGGCCAATCAGCCGCCGCCGTAGCGCTCCTGGGCGAGTGTCCTAACCCCGCAAAACGCAAAATGGCCGGGAAAACCCCGGCCACTCATTCATACGGATTCGATCAGGCGTTCTCCGGCGCAAAATTCGGAGTCGCGAAGGCCAGACCGAAATCGGCGCGCGGCGAAACATAGTGACGGCGCGTCTTGTCGGCGGCTTCGACGACGGTCCACGCGTCGCGGTTCTCGTAAAGCGCGTGCAGCATCATCGAGTTGAGCTTGTGGCTCGGGCGCTTCGAACGATACAGGCCGAGGATCGCCGCGCCCGCAAGCGCGAAATCGCCAACCGCGTCGAGCGTCTTGTGACGAACGAATTCGTCGTGATAGCGCAGGCCTTCCGGGTTCAGGATGCGGTCGTCACCGATGGCGACTGTGTTTTCCAGCGACGATCCGAGCGCGCGCCCGGCGGCCCAGAGTTGCTTCACGTCCTTCATGAAACCGAAGGTGCGCGCGCGGCTCAGGTGCTTCTTGAACGATGCCGGGGTCACTTCGAGGTCGATGCGCTGGCGACCGATCAGCGGCGTCGGAAAATCGATTTCGATGTCGAGCCGAAAGCCGTCATAGGGGAAGAATTCGCCGATGGAGCCGCCGTCCCTGACCGCGACGGGCCGGAGGATCTTGATGTAGCGGCGCGCTTCGTCGAGTTCGCGGACGCCCGCCTCATCGATGGCTGCCACGAACGGTTCCGCGCTGCCGTCGAGGATCGGCAGTTCGTTGCCGTCCACCTCGATGTCCGCATTGTCGATGCCCATGCCGCGCAGCGCCGAAAGCAGATGCTCCACGGTCGCGACGGAGGCGCCACCCGCTCCGCTGATCACGGTGCAGAGCGTCAGATTGGTGACGGAACGGAAATCGCCGGGGACGTGGCCCGCGTTCTTTCCGCCGGAAACGTAGAAATTATAGCCGGTGTTCGCCTCGGCCGGGTGGAGGATCAGCGATACTTCCGCGCCACTGTGCACGCCCGTCCCTTTCAGGACAATATCGCGCTCAAGTGTGGTCTGCCTGTTCGAATAGCTTCGAAAGCTCATAAGAGTGCGCCGTTCTTTTGTGCCACGGTGCCTTCCTTTGCCGAAGGAAAGCACCCCCCATCGTGCGCCGGACGATGCCCATGGCTTCTATGCGAGCATCGGTAGCTACACGCTACTCTTGGGCCGGCGGTCTGCCGGTACGCACGCGGGAAGTCCAATACATCCGACTGCGGCAAAGTTAGCCGCGCAACTCAGCGCGCTTCAAATCACGCTTTTTAACAGTCTGTTACGGATAGCGCTGACAGGTCGATACAACCAAAAACGGCGCTCGGGTGAGGGCCGGAGCGCCGTGCACGGAGGTTGAGGAAGGCCTCCTGCGATCAGGACGTCGGCTTCCTGAAAAACTTCGGAATTTCAATGGCTTCGTCGCTATTCTGCCGAGCGGCGGCAGGGTCGCCTTCCAGGTCTTCGCCCGCGTCGTCATGGCTTGCGCCATTCCGATGCCCTTGTTCTGCCACAGATTTTTCATGATTTGAGCGTGGCTGAAGAGCAACAGATTTGGTCTGCGAAGGCGGGCTTGCCTTCGACGCGTTGCGATCGCGGCCCGCCATCCAGTCGAAGAAGCCGCGAGGCTTGCCGGAACTTCGATTCGAGGCGGCGTTGTTGCCGCCGCTGTCGGCCTGCCCGAGTTCCGGAAAATCCGAAAATGTGAGTGGCCGCCGCGGCGCGCGGGCGGTCTTCGCGGGCGGCATCGGCTCGAAACGCTGGCCGTTATCCGCCGAAACGGGCGGAGCGCCGTCATCGGGGCCGCGTCTGCCCTTCGGTTCGAGCACCACTCGCCGATCCGGTGCCTGACGCGCGGGCTGCTCGCGCAATCCGCCGAACGGCGCGCGGCGCGGCGCTTCCTGTTGGACGGACTGCATCCGCTCGGCAAGCCCCGCGTCCTTATCCACAGGTGGCGGCGGTGCGATATGCTGGGAGGCGACGCCGGATTGTATCCCGGTTGCGACCACGGACACGCGGAGCCTGTTCTGGAGCGACTGATCGAACGTCGCGCCGACGATGATGTTCACGTCGGGGTTTTCTTCCGGATCGACCTCGCGGCGGATGCGGGACGCGGCCTCTTCCACCTCGTAAAGCGTCATGTCGAAGCTGCCGGTGATGCTGACGAGCAGCCCCTTCGCGCCGCGCATCGACACTTCGCCGAGCAACGGATTCGAAATCGCGGCTTCCGCCGCCTGAAGCGCGCGCTTCTCGCCCTCGGCCTCGCCCGTGCCCATGAGCGCGGTGCCCATGTTCTGCATGACGGTGCGCACGTCAGCGAAGTCGAGGTTGATCAACCCTTCCTTGACCATAAGATCGGTGATGCAGGAAACCCCGGAGCGCAGCACGTCGTCGGCGCGCGAGAAGGCGTCAGCGAAGGTGGTGCGCTCGCTCGCGACGAGGAACAGGTTCTGGTTCGGGATGACGATGAGCGTATCGACATGCTGCGCGAGACCCGCGATACCGACATCCGCGGTGCGCATGCGGCGCTGGCCTTCGAACTCGAACGGCTTCGTTACCACGGCGACCGTCAGCACGCCGAGTTCCTTCGCCGTACGCGCGATGATGGGCGCCGCGCCCGTCCCGGTGCCGCCGCCCATGCCCGCCGTGATGAAGAGAAGATGCACGCCGTCGAGATGGGAGCGGATTTCCTCGATGGCTTCTTCAGCCGCCGCCGCGCCGATCTCCGGCCGCGAGCCCGCGCCGAGGCCCTCGGTGATGCCGACGCCCATCTGGATGGTGGTGTAGGCCCCCGATGAGGCGAGCGCCTGGGCGTCGGTGTTCGCGGCGATGAACTCCACGCCTTCGAGCCCGGCTTCAACCATGTTGTTCACGGCGTTGCCGCCAGCGCCGCCCACGCCAATGACCGTGATGCGCGGCCGCAACTCCGTCAGGCCAGGAAGTTGCAGGTTAATTCCCATGGCAGCCTCGTCAGCTTCCCTTTCGGACGTGGCGAAATGCTCGTCCGCTCATATGCGACGACCGATTGCGCGGACAACCTTCACGAAAAGCTTGTCCGCAGCCATTGGCCGATTCGAGACGCGTAGCTACTGTCTTGAGACGGCAACTCAGGCGCATAGGGCATTTCGCCCGCGGACTGATGCCGGCTTGCATAAAGACATCCCCCCACGAGCGCACTCAACACATTCCCCGCATTGAGACCGCTCAAGGTCATGGGCTTTGCGGTCCTGACCTCCGCCGCGAACAGATGCGAAGCAAGCTCGCGGATTCCCGGCAGGAAGCTGCCGCCGCCAGTCAGCACAGCGCCCCCATTAGGAACAGAGTATCCCGCACCTTTTAACCGTTCATTAACGGCCTCGAGGTGCTCCGATGCCCTTGATCGAATGATACGATTGAGGGAAAATTTGGACACCGGTTCCCCGGTGTCGCCATTCTGGACGGGGAGATCGATGTCGGCCTGCAAATTGTCGTAGACGCTTCCGTACCGGACCTTGAGCCGTTCCGCCTCGAATTTCCGCAAGGAGAAGACCTGCGCGATCTCCTCCGAGACGGTCTGACCGCCGAAGTTCAGGCATTCGAGAAACACCGGCACGCCACGCTGGAACAGCACGACGCCGGTCGTCTGCGCACCCATGTCGATGACGAGCACTCCCGACATGCGTTCGAGCGCGTTTGTCACGCTCAAGCCCGAGGCGAGCGGCCCGGCCAGCAGGCTGCGCACGTTCAGCAGGCTTTTCCCGAACGAGGTGCCGAGCTGACGCTGCACGCGAAGCGGTATCGAAATGGCGATGACGTCGGTTTCGGCGCCCGATGCCTGGCTCGCAAAGGCCGCCTCCGCGTCCGATTCGCCGGACGAGGTGAAGAGATGAAGGAGCTTTCGCTGTGTCCGCGCGCAGTGCTCGTCGGCCGCTGCCGAGATGGCCTCGACATCCTCCCTCACAAGACCGGCATGTCCGAGCCTCGCCTCGAAAACCTCCGCGACAAGCCCGGAAAACTGCCCCGTCACGAGGACGTCTTCCACGGTCACGCCCGCCTGCGTTTCCGCCTGCCCGACCGCGCGGCGAATACTTGTCTCGATGGCTGCGAGGTTCGCGATGCGGCCGCCGGAAATGCCGGACGAACGCACAACGGCGCTGCCGATCACGCGGATGTTGCGCGCACCGACATCGAAACCGAAGCGGGGTGAAGTCAGCAGAACGACCGCGCACGCGACTTTCTGAGCGCCAAGGTCAACCACGGTAATGATGTCGTCTCGCCCCTTGAACGGCCATAACCGCGACGGACCGCGCGAGGCCTGCCGCCGTTCGTCCGTCATAAGGCCCTGCCCCTTCTCGGCGGCAAGGCCGGTTGCGGGGCGGGGACAGAGGAGAGAAGCGCGATGGCTTTGTCGCGATTGGCCGTTGTCGGCTCCCGCAATTGGAGGATCGTGCGATGCGTCAGTCGCAGATCGATGGTGTCGAGAGCCATTTCCGCAATCTTCGAGTTGGCGAGAACCGATTCCAGTCTCGAAAGTGTTAACTCACCCACCTTGCGCGGAAGTTTCAGGGTGACGCCACTGTCGAGTTTCACCTGCCAGAAGCGCTCGGCGACGAAGCTTGCCTCGGCCACCCGCGAGCGGATGGACTCGCGGTCGGCGAGCGATTCGATGAACACCGCCGCTTCGGCTGGCGCACCCTCGCCCGAGAACAGCAGGAGCGTTTCGAACTGCCCTTCCGACGGCCCGAGCAAACGGCCTTCGCGGTCCACCACGTGAACGACGCCCGCCGCATCCTTCCAGCGCGCGAAGGGCTCGCGTTCGGTCAGAACCACTTCGAGGCGCGAGGGCAGCACGCGACGCACCTCGGCGGTCTCGATCCAGCCGAGCGCGATAAGGCGGTCGTGTGCCTCCGCCGCGTCGTAGGACAGCGAGGAATGCTCGAAGGGGAGTTTAAGCGCCTTCAGCAGCGTTTGCTTCGGCGTATTGTCGGAGCCGGAAACGGCGAGGTCTTCGAGGCGAAACCCGGCGTCGTATGCTGCCTTGTCTGCGAAGGCCGACGCCTCGTCGAACAGCGATTTCGTCGCGCCCGACAGATAGAGACCGTAAAAGGCGGTCGCGACCAGAAACGCCATGCTGACGACAAAGCCGGCGCGCGCGGCACGATCCGCGTTCGTCAGACCGAAGCCGAACAGGGACGGCGCCTCGGCGACATCCTTACCCGGTTGTGCCGACCCGATACCCGGACCCTTCGCGCCAACCGTACCCGAACCTAACGATTGCAAGAGGCATCCTCCACAATCCACCGCACAAGTTCACCAAACGACAATCCAGCATGGGCGGCGAGTTCCGGAACGAGCGATGTCGCGGTCATGCCCGGCTGGGTATTGACCTCAAGACAGACAAGCTCGCCCGTGCCTTCCGGCCGATCGTCCAGACGGAAATCGGCCCGGCTTACGCCCCGGCAGCCCAACGCGTGGTGCGCGTCGACTGCCATTTTCTGGATATTTTCGTAAATTTCCGGTGAAAGTCGTGCAGGTAGAATGTGGTAAGAGCCTCCTTTTGCATATTTTGCTTCGTAATCGTAGAAAACGAGCCCCTCGGCGGGCATGATCTCGATGATGCCCAGCGCGCGGTCGCCGAGAACGGCGCATGTCAGCTCGCGGCCCGCGACATAGCGCTCGACGAGAACGTCGCCATGCGTCCAGTCGGCGCGCGTCAGTTCCTGCGGCGGGTGCTCGTAATCGTTGCGCACGATGAACACGCCGACGCTCGACCCTTCGCACACGGGCTTGACCACATAGGGCGGCGGCAACAGATGGCGCTGCGCGGCCTTCGCCGGGCTCGCGACGACGCCCGCCGCCACGGGCACGCCCGCCGCCTTCATCGCGACCTTGGCGCGCGCCTTGTCCATCGCCAGCGCGGACGCCAGCACGCCTGAATGCGTATACGGAATTTCGAGCGTCTCAAGGATGCCCTGAATGCAGCCGTCCTCGCCCCATTTGCCATGCAGCGCGTTGAAGGCGGCGTCGGGCTTGAGCGCGGCGAGCCGATCGGCGATGTCGCGGCCGACGTCGATGCGCGTGACGCGGTAGCCTTGCGCTTCAAGCGCGCCCGCGCAGGCTTCGCCCGAGTTCAGCGAAACCTCCCGTTCCGAAGACCAGCCGCCCATCAGCACGGCGATATGGTGAACGCTCTTCATCATTCGGCGGCGGCGAGTTGCTGTCCGGCGCACCTTACGCCGATGCGCTTGATCTCCCACTCAAGCATGATTCCCGTCTTCTCGAACACGCGCTTTCGCACGGTCTCGCCCAGCGTCTCGATATCGGCGGCTGTGGCGTTCTGATCGTTGATGAGGAAGTTGCAATGCATCTCCGACATATGCGCGCCACCGACGCGGAAGCCGCGGCAACCCGCCTCGTCGATGAGCCGCCACGCGCTCTTGCCGGGCGGGTTCTTGAACGTGGAACCGCCGGTGCGGCTCCTGATCGGCTGGTTCGCCTCGCGATAGTCGGCCACGCCCTGCATCTCGCGCTCGATCTCGGCCGGATCGCCGGGAACGCCCTCGAAGACGGCTTGCGTGAAAATCTGGTCGTCCGGCACGCCGCAATGGCGGTAGGTGAAGGCCATGCCCGCGTTGTCGTAGACATGCACCGCGCCGCTGCGGTCGACCGCGCGCGCCTCAACGAGCACGTCTTTCGTTTCGCCGCCATGCGCGCCCGCGTTCATGCGCAGCGCCCCGCCGACGGTGCCCGGAATGCCGCGATAGAAGGCGAGCTTCGCGATGCCCGCCTGCGCCGCCGCCTGCGCGAGGCGCACGTCCGGCACGGCCGCACCAACACGGATGCGCGCGCCGTCCTGCGGTTCGATGTCGTTGAAGCCGCGCCCGAGCCGGATCACCACCCCGGGGACGCCGCCATCGCGAACGAGAAGGTTCGAGCCGACGCCGACGGCCATCACGGGGATGTCTGCCGGGCAGCGGGCGAGGAAATAGGCGAGGTCTTCCTCGTCGGCGGGCTTGAACAGCACCTGCGCGGGGCCGCCGACACGAAGCCACGTCAATTCGCTCATGGACGCGTTCGGCAGGAGCTTGCCGCGAAGCTCAGGCGCGTCGGCCTGAAGCGCTGGTGCGATGTCCGCGAACACGGCCTTACTCCGCCGCGCCAGCAAAGGCGGGGTAAAGGTGCAGCTTTTCGGGAAGCGCACGCGCCCATTCCGAGATCGTGCCGGCGCCGAGCGTGAGCACCAGATCGCCGGGCTGGGCGACCGCTGCCAGCGTCGACACGAGCGAGTCCTCGCCATCGACGGGATAGATGCGGGCGTGACCCTGCTGGCGCAGACCGTCGACGAGCGTATCGCGGTCGATGCCGTTCGGCTGCTCGCCCGCCGAATAGACCGGTGTCACGACCACGGTATCGGCGTCGGCGAAGCAGGCGCAGAACTCGCCAAAGAGCGACTGAAGCCGCGAATAGCGATGCGGCTGCACCACGGCGATGACGCGACCCCGCGCCGCCCCGCGCGCGGCGCTTAGGACGGCGGCGATTTCGGCGGGGTGGTGGGCGTAGTCGTCGTAGATCGCGACGCCGTTCCATTCGCCGCGCGGCGAGAAACGGCGGTCCACGCCCTCAAACGATGAAAGACCATCGAAAATCTGGTCGGCGGATAGGCCCGCATGGAGGCAGGCCGCGATTGCGGCGGCCGCGTTCAGCGCGTTATGCACGCCGGGCACCCGAAGTTGCACGCCCGCATGCCGAAGCGGAGGCTCGCCGGGTTCGCCCGCGATACACACGTCGAACATCACGGAGGGGCCTTGGCTCACGATATTGTCGATCTTCACGCGCGCGTCGAGCGCACGGCCGAAGGAGGTGAGCGGCGGCAGTTCGCCCGATGCCGCGAGTTCCTGCGTCAGCGCGCGCACCACGGGGTGATCGATGCCCGCCACTGCGACGCCGGTCTTGGGAATTTGCCGGAGGAAGGTGCGGAACGCCTCATGCAGCGCCTCCACGGAGCCGTAATAGTCGAGGTGCTCCGGATCGATATTGGTGGCCACGCCGATTTCCGTCGGCAGCTTGATGAAGGTGGCGTCGGATTCGTCCGCCTCCACCACCATCCAGCGGCTTGCGCCGATGCGCGCGTTCGTGCCCCAGGAGCTGAGGACGCCCCCGACGAGCACGGTCGGATCGAGCCCGGCCGTCTCCATGATCCAGCCGATCATGGACGTGGTCGTGGTCTTGCCGTGCGAGCCCGTCACGCAGATCGTGCGATAGCCCTGCATCAGCGCGGCGAGGGTCTCGGCGCGGCTGAACACCGGAAGCCCGCGCTCGCGGGCTGCCTGAAGTTCGGGATTGCCTTCCTTGACGGCGGACGAAATGCAGACGACGGAAGCGCCTTCGAGGTTGGCCGCGTCCTGCCCGATAAGCACCTTGATGCCCTGCGCCGCGATCCGCCGCGTGTTGGCGCCCTCTTTCTGATCGCTGCCCTGAACCGGGATGCCGCGTTCTTGCATGATCTCGGCGATGGCGCTCATGCCGATGCCGCCGATGCCGATGATATGAATCCGGCCGCCGGAAAGCGGATCGATCATCTTATGTCCTTTCTTCCCCTCGGGCCGGAACCCGGCGCGTCGCAAAACGATCCGATTACCCCGGTTTTCATCGGATAGACTGTCCACCACAAGTGGAAATGCCGAAAAAGCCAGTCGATGCCCATCCCCGATATGTTCAACCCCACGATGATACGGTGCGGATATTAAGCGGTCGCTGCCGCGCCGGCGGTAAATTCATGCTTTTCCGCCAGTTCTTCGAGCAGATCCGCGAGATTCTCCACAGCTCTGTAATTCGCCAGCGAATGCGCGCTGGTCGCCGCCCGGACGAGGCCCGTCGGATCCTCGAAAAGGCGCCGAACCGTGGCGGCGAGGTTCTCCGGCGTAAGCGTCGCCTGCGGGAAACACCACCCCGCACCCGCCGCTTCCATGCGCGTCGCGTTTTCGAGCTGATCGTTATCCTTGGCGTGGGGCAGCGGCACCATGATGGCGGGCCTGCCCAGCGCGCAAACCTCGGCCACTGTGGTCGCGCCGCTGCGTGCCACGATGAGATGCGAATTCGACATCTTGCTGGGAAGATCCTCAAAGAATGTCGCAAGTTCGGCGGCGATGCCGCAACCTTCGTATGTGTCGAACACGCGGTCGATGTCTTCCTCGCGGCATTGCTGCATTACGAAGAGACGGTCGCGCATCTGATCCGGCAGCAATTGCAGCGCCTGCGGCAAAATGTCCGAGAAATAGCGCGCGCCCTGGCTGCCCCCGACGATCAGAAGATTGAGCTGCGCCTGGCTCGACGGCGGGCGGTAGGGGATGGCCTTCAACGCGAGCACCGACCCGCGCAATGGCGAGCCGGTCATGCGCGCCTTTTGCAGCATGCGGCCTTCGAGATACTTTGTGTTCTCGAACGAGCAGGCGATGGCCTTGACCATCGGCGCAAGGAAGCGGTTCGCCTGCCCCATCACGGAATTCTGCTCGTGGATGGCGGACGGAATGCCCCGGCCCATGGCCGCGAGCACGGGCGCAAGCGTCGGATAGCCGCCGAAGCCGATAATCGCGCGCGGCTGCGCCTCGCCCATGATGCGATAGGACGCCTGGAAGCCATGCCCGAGCACGCCGAGCGTCTTCGTCGCCTCGATCGGCGAATGGCCTTTGAATGTCGCAGCCGCGACCTTGTAAACCTTGCGCGCAGGAAATTCCGCGCCGTAGACCGTTCCACGTGTATCCGTGATGAGGTCCACCTCATAGCCCCGGCGGCCGAGTTCCTCGCCGAGCGCCTGCGCAGGAAAAAGGTGGCCGCCGGTTCCACCGGCCGCCAGCATGATCGAACCGCGGCTCATGAACGCGTCTCCCTTCCGGATGTCACCGTGAGACCCAAGGGGGCAGCACTTGGGCAGAGTATTTGAACACCGATCTTCTCGTCAGGGCAACGATCATGCCCAATGTAACGGCCGTCGCAAGGAGCGATGAGCGGCCATAGGAAATAAAGGGTAGCGTGACGCCCTTCGCGGGAATGAGATTCAGGTTGACAGCCATGTTCACCAGCGCCTGCAAACCGAAAAGCATTACCAGACCGACCGCCGCCAGCCGGATGAAGGCGTCGCGCTCACGAAACGCGGCTGTCAGCGCTTTCCAGACGATGAAGGCATAAATCGCGACCAGAAAAAGGCAGGCGGCGACGCCCATCTCTTCGGCTATGGCCGCGAAGACGAAATCGTTGTGCGCGTCGGGCAGCCTCCCCTTCGCGAAGCCTTCGCCAAAGCCGTGTCCAAGCCATCCCGCATCGCGGAAGGCGTTCATCGCGAGCACCGTCTGAAGCGACTCGGTGCCACCGCCCGCGAAGCGATTGATGCGCGACATGACGTGCGGCATCGTGAAATAGGCGGCGAGGAGGCCACCGGCGGCGAGCGCAAGAAAGATCGGCGCGAACCGGAGCGAATAGCCGGACAGGAAGAACAGCGCGCACCACACCGCTGCAACGATGAGCGTCTGTCCCATGTCGGGCTGAAGCACGAGCAGCGCAACGAAAGCCACCAGCATCAAACCCGCCAGTTCCAGCGCCGGCATGTCCTGCCGCTTGATGCTTTCCGAGAACAGCCACGCCGAAAGCACCACGAAACCCGGCTTCACGAACTCCGACGGCTGAAGCAGTACGCCGCCGATGTTGAGCCAGCGCACGGCGCCGTTGCGCTCCATGCCTTGCAGCAGCGCAAGCGCCATCAGCGCGAGGCCGACGCCGAACATGATCAGCGCCAGCCGCTTGACCTGTTGCGGAGTTGCAAGCGAAACGATGAACACGATCGCGAGCGCCGCCATCATGCCGAGCGCATGCCGCTTCACGAAATAGAACGGTTCGAGCTTGAGCTTCTGCGCGATGTAGGGGCTCGCGGCGAAGGAGGCCGCCAGACCGGCGACGGCGAGCACGAGGATCAGCGCAAGGAGCGTGCGATCGACCGTGATCCACCAATCGGTGACGACGGCGCGCTCCGCGCGGCTGAAGCTCATGCCGCATTTTCCTTGGCAGGCGGCGCTGACAGGGCCGCGACGGCCTTGCGGAAGGCATCGCCGCGAATTTCGAAGTTGGGATACTGGTCGTAGGATGCGCAGGCGGGCGAGAGCAGCACCACGGCATCCTCGCCGGACGCTTGCGACGCGGCGTCGGCGGCGGCTTCGGCCACCGCGCGCTCCAGCGTGCCCGCCATCGACACCGGCACGCGGCCGCCCATGGTCTTTGCGAAGTCCTCAGCCGCGACGCCGATGAGATACGCCTTCCTGATGCGCGAAAAGAAGGGCGCCAGCGGTTCGATGCCGCCTTCCTTGGGCTTGCCGCCCGCGATCCAGTAAATGTTGGTGAAGGAGAGAAGCGCGCGCTCGGCGGCGTCGGCGTTTGTGGCCTTCGAGTCGTTCACGAACAGCACACGCCCGATGCGGCGGATTTCCTGCATGCGGTGGGCGAGACCGGGGAAGCTTTTCAAGCCCTCAACGAGCGCTGACCACGGCAGGCCGAGGCTGCGCGCCGCGGCGAGTGCCGCGGCGGCATTCTGCGCGTTGTGCGCGCCGCGAAGTGAGCCGATACCGGAAAGCGAGGCGCGGTTCTTGAGCGCGCCGTCCGTCACCTCGAACAGGCCCGAGCCCTCGCCGTAAATGCCGGTCGCAACGGGCTTCGTCGAGGAGATGCGTAGCGTCCGCACGCCGCGCGCCTCTGTCCGCGCCGCGATGGCGTCGCACGGCGCGTCGTCCGCGCCGATGACCGCCGTCTGTCCGCCCGCCATGTTCGCGAACAGCTTCTCCTTCACGGTGGCGTAACCTTCGAGGCTGCCGTGGCGGTCGATATGGTCCGGCGTGATGTTGAGAAGGATGCCCGCGTCCGGGTCGGCGCTTGGCGTCAGGTCGAGTTGGAAGCTCGACAGTTCGAGCACGTAATGCCGGCCGTCGACGAACGGCGGCAGGTCGAGCACCGCCGTGCCGATGTTGCCGCCGCAGACGCTCGAACGGCCCGCCGCGTTGAGCAGGTGGTTCGAAAGCGCCGTCGTTGTGGATTTGCCGTTGGTGCCGGTGATGGCGATGACCGGGCAGCGCGCACCGACGCGCCTGCGCTCGCGGAAAAAGATCTCCGTGTCGCCGATGATCTCGACGCCGTTCGCCTGCGCGAGCCTCACGGTCCAATGCGGCTCGGGATGCGTGAGCGGCACGCCCGGCGCGAGAACGAGGCTGTCGAGCGCGCGCCAGTCGATTTCGTGCAGGTCGCGCAAGAAAAGCCCGGCCGCAATCGCCGCATCGCGCCCTTTCTCGCCGTCGTCCCAGACGATCGTCTCCGCGCCGCCCGCGATCAACGAACGAGCAGCCGCCAGCCCCGACATCCCCATGCCGAAGACGGCGACCTTCCGGCCCTTGAACGCATGCGCTTCGATCACGGGCGTTACCTCAGCTTCAGCGTGGCCAGCCCGACGAGGGCCAGAATCACGGCGATGATCCAGAAACGCACGACGACGGTGGGTTCGGCCCAGCCCTTCTGCTCGAAATGGTGATGCAGCGGCGCCATTCGAAAGACCCGCTTGCCCGTCAGCTTGTACGACAGCACCTGCACGATCACGGACGCGGTTTCGAGCACGAACAGCCCGCCCACGATGGCGAGAACGATCTCGTGCTTCACGGCGACGGCGACGGAGCCGAGGAGGCCGCCCAACGCCAGCGACCCGGTGTCCCCCATGAAGATCATGGCGGGCGGCGCGTTGAACCATAGGAAGCCCAGTCCCGCGCCGAGCATCGCGCCGCAGACGACGGCAAGCTCGCCTGCGCCAGGCACGAAATGGATTTGCAGATATTCGGAGAAGATGCGGTTGCCGACGAGATAGGCGATCAGCCCGAAGGTGGCCGCCGCGATCATCACCGGCACGATGGCGAGGCCGTCGAGACCGTCCGTCAGGTTCACCGCGTTGCCCGCGCCCGCGATCACGAACACGCCGAGGCACACGAACAGCACGGGTCCGAGCGTAAACACCGCGTCCTTCAAGAACGGCACGGTGAGGCTCGTCGAGATCGACGGAGCCGTAGCGACCATGATCGCGTAGGTGGCGATGCCCGCGATCAGGAGTTCGAGCAACAGACGAAAGCGCCCGGAAAATCCGGACGTATTGCGCTTCGTGACCTTGAGATAGTCGTCGTAGAAGCCGATCAGGCCGTAGGACAGCGTGACGGCGAGCACGATCCACACATACGGATTATACGGGTTGGCCCACAGGAGCGTCGCCACGCACAGCCCGAGAAGGATCATCAGCCCGCCCATGGTCGGCGTGCCCTTCTTCGAGAAATGCGACTTGGGACCGTCCTCGCGGATCGGTTGGCCCTTGCCCTGCCGCACACGCAGCGAGTTGATGAGCGACGGCCCAAGCAGAAACACGATGAGCATTGCTGTAACGACCGCCCCTGCCGTCCGGAAGGTGATGTACCGGAACAGATTGAAGACGGGCGCCTGGTTGCTCAGTTCGGCCAACAGATAAAGCATGCAAATGTCCAACCTCGGAGCGCGCCCGCCGATGCGGCGAACCGTCCTGTTTCTGTTTTACGCTCGGCTCTGCCGCTCCGGCGCATCCGGGGCGGGGCGATCCAGGGCACCGAGCGATCTCGCGATCAGGCGCTCCGAGAGGAAGCGAAGCGCGTCCTGAGCGCTTCCGCGAGCGGTCCCATCCGGCTGCCGAGCGATCCCTTGATCATCACGGCATCGCCCCCCCGCACGGCATCGAGCACCGCCCCGCGAAGATCCTCCGAGGCGCTGGCCCATCCGCCGCGCTTCTCGGCGGGCAGGCTTTCATGCAGGTTCGCCATCAAAGGACCGGCGCAGAAAACGAGATCAATGGCGTTGGAGTCAACGGCGCTCGCAAGGCGGGCGTGAAATTGTGGCGCGTCGTGGCCCAGCTCCAACATATCGCCGAGGACCGCGATGCGCCGCGCATAGCGCGAGGGCGAAATCTCGCCCAGCACGTCGAGCGCGGCGCGGACCGACGCCGGGTTGGCGTTATAGCTTTCGTCGATGACGAGCACGGGGCCTTGCGGCGTTTCGAACGTGGCGCTGCGGCCGCGCCCCTCCGGCGCTTCGAAGCGCGCGAGCGATGCGGCGGCGGCCTCGACATCGCCGCCGAGAAGCGACACGCCCGCCAGCGCCGCGAGCGCGTTCTGCGCGAGGTGCCGCCCCGGTGCGGCGAGCGCGAAGGTGACGCGCTGATCGAAAATGTCGGCCGTGACCACGGACCCTTCCTCGGTGCGCTCGAAGCTCACGAGCCGCGCCTCGGCGTTCGAGCTGTGCCCGAACGGCACGACGCGCGCACTCTTTTCGCGGGCAAACGCCGCGAGGCTTTCGAAATGCGGATTGTCTGCGGGCAGGATAGCCGCCCCGCCTTGCTCCAACCCTTCAAGGATTTCGGCCTTCGCGCGAGCGATCTCAGCTTCCGAGGCGAAGAACTCGATATGAACAGGCGCGACAGAAGTGATGATGGCAACATGCGGACGCACGAGCCTCGTAAGCGGCACGATCTCGCCCGCGTGGTTCATGCCGATCTCGAACACGCCGAAGCGCGAGTGCGCGGGCATGCGCGCGAGCGACAGTGGCACGCCCATGAAGTTGTTGTAGGACTTTACCGAGGCGTGCGTCGGCCCGGTTTCGGCGAGCATCGTGCGCAGCATTTCCTTCGTGGTCGTCTTGCCGACACTGCCGGTCACGGCGGCGATGCGCGCATCCGTGCGGGCGCGCGCGACGCGTCCCAGCTCTTCGAGCGCCGCGAACGGTGCGTCCACGCGGAACAGCGGCTCATCGGTCGCCAACGGGACTTGCGGCATGTAGTCGCGCGAGACGAGTGCGCCCGCCGCGCCGTTGTCGAAGGCGGCAGTGATAAACCGATGCCCGTCCGAACGCTCGCCCTTGATCGCGACGAACAGATCGCCGCGCTCGACCGTCCGGCTGTCGATGCTGACGCCCGAAACGGCGACATCGGAGGCTGGCGGCGCGATGCCGAGCGCGCGGGCGATCTCGGCGGCGGTCCACAGCGGTTCAGCCATCTCAACCATGGCTTGCTCTCCGTTCGCCTGAATGCGCGAGCGCGGCGGCGACCGCCTCGTGATCGGAATAGGGAATGATTTTCGTGCCGACGATCTGCCCCGTCTCGTGGCCCTTGCCGGCGACGAGCAACACATCGCCCCGCTCAAGGCCGCCGATGGCGGTGGCGATAGCGTCCGCGCGCCCGTCGATTTCGGCCGCGCCCGGTGCGGCGGTCATGATCGCGGCGCGGATCGCGGCGGGGTCTTCGCTGCGTGGGTTGTCATCGGTGACGTAAACGACGTCGGCGTAAGCGGTCGCCGCGCGGCCCATCTCCGGGCGCTTGCCCCGGTCGCGGTCGCCGCCGCAGCCGAACACCACATGCAGCCGCCCCGTCACGTAAGGACGCAGCGCTTCCAGCGCCTTCACCAGCGCGTCGGGCGTGTGGGCGTAGTCCACGAAGACGGGCGCGCAGTCCACTGTCTCGCCGACATAGTCGAGCCTGCCTTTCGCGCCCCGAAGCGCTTCCAGCGCCTCGAACACGCCGCCCGGCGAACTGCCGAGCCCGAGCGCGAGCCCCGCCGACACAAGCGCGTTCGACACCTGAAATGCGCCAGCGAGCGGCAGCAGCACGGTGAAAAGGCGCCCGCGATAGATGATCGAAAGCCGCTGGCGAAAACCGTCGCGCTCGACACCCTTCAGGCAAAGCGCGGCGCCGCGTTCGCCCACGGTCATCACGTCGAGCTTCCTCGCCCGCGCCGCGCCCACGACATCGTCCGCATGATCGCCATCCGCGTCGATGATTGCGGGTGCGCCCGAGGGCAGGAGATCGCGGAAGAGGCGCATCTTCGCGTTGAAATAATCTTCGAACGTGGGGTGATAATCGAGATGGTCGCGCGTGATGTTCGTGAACGCGCCCGCCGAAAAGCGCACGCCGTCCAGCCGGTACTGGTCGAGCCCATGGCTCGAAGCTTCGAGCGCGAGATGCGTCACGCCCTCGTTCGCGAGATCCGCCAAGGCCTTGTGCAACACGACGGGATCGGGCGTCGTATGCGACAGCGGCCGGTCGCCCGCATTGGTGACGATGCCGATGGTGCCGAGGCTTGCCGCGTCGTGGCCCGCCGTCGCCCATATCTGCCGCAGGAACGCCGCGACGGACGTCTTGCCGTTGGTGCCGGTGACGGCGGCGATGGTGTCGGGCTGGACGCGGTAGAACCGCGCGGCCAGAAGCGCCAGCGCGCATCTCGGCTCGGCGGCGCGAAGCACGGGCACGGAAAGCCCGTCGGCGTTCGCCGTCTCGCTCGCGAGCACCGCCACGGCACCGGCCCCTTCCGCCGCCTTCGCATAGGCCATGCCATCCGCCTTTGTGCCCGAAAGCGCTGCGAACAGCATGCCCGGCCTGACCTGTCGGCTATCGGCCGTAAGACCAGAAATCTCGAGGGTCGCCGCTATATCGGTATCCGCCGTCAGCGCGCGAGCCGCCTCGGTCGTCGCCGTATGCGGGAGGCCGTCGCGGCTGAGAGTAAGCGGAATATCCCTGATCAGATCCGCCAGTTTCATAACGATTCTTCCGGTATGGCGCGCGGCGCGCGTCGTAGGGCGCCGGCTGTTCATAGGAGGTCGCGGCCGCTTCGTCAAACAGGGGAGTGGGCAGAATGTCGAGCATGGGAGCGATGCGCTTGATGATGGCTCCGGCCGTCGGAGCGGCATTCTGCGATGCTTCGTTGCTCTTGGTTCCCGCCTCGGCGTGAGGCTCGTCGATCGTGACCATGACGAGATATCGGGGCGCATCGATCGGAACCGCCGCCACGAAACTGTTGATGACGTCCGAGGAATAGCGCCCCTCCTTCACCTTGAGCGCCGTTCCCGTCTTCCCTCCCACACTCAGACCTTGAACCGCGGCCTTGCGCCCCGTGCCCCGTTCCACCGCAGCGCGCAGGAGATCGCGCATCGTCGCGCTCGTTTCCGGCGAAATCACCCGCTGCGGCTCATCGCTCGCGCCGCTCCCGGCGATCAGGAACGTGGGCTTCACCCGCTCGCCGCCGTTCACGAGCGAAGCCATCGCCGACGCAAAAAGCAGCGGCGGCACCGCAATGCCATGTCCATAGGCTACCGTCGCCACGTTCACGGGCCGCCACACCTTCGGAATGACCGGCGTCGGAGACGATCCCGCCTCCGTCTCCAACTTCTCGAAAAGGCCGAGCGATTTCAGAAACGCCTGCTGCTTCTCTCCGCCCGCAGCCAGCGCGATGCGCGCAGAGCCCGTGTTCGACGAGTGGATGAAGATGTCCTCCACCGAGTACATCCGGCGGCTTGCGTGCGGGTCGCGCATGGTGAAGCGCCCGAGCTTGAAAGGGGTCGCGTCGAACACCTCGTAGCGGGTCGCGACGCCCTGATCGAGCGCCATTGCGATGGTGAGAGACTTGAACACCGAGCCGAGTTCGTACACGTCGGTCACGACGCGATTCTGCCGGTTCTGCCCGGCGGCCTGTTCGCGGCGGTTCGGATCGAAGTCGGGCAGCGACGCCGATGCGACCACCTCGCCGTTCTTCACATCGAGCACGATCCCCATGGCCGCCTGCGCAGTGTAGCGCTCCATGGCCTTCGACAGTTCGTCCGTCAGCGCATGCTGCACGCCGAGATCGAGCGAGAGCTTCACGATGGGTCGTTCCGCGAGCGATGTCGGCGTGAGCTGCGCGCCAAGCTTCTGGTCGATATACCATTCGACGCCGCTCCGACCCTCATTGTCGACATTCGTGATGCCGAGTATGTGCGCCGCGACGCTTCCGGCGGGATAGACGCGCTGCACGGTCGGCAGGAGCGAGAGCGCCGGTATTCCGAGCGCGTGCGCGGCCTCGGCCTGCTTCGGCGTCAGCCCGCGCTTGACGTATTCGAAGCGGCTGTTCTTGTCGCGAAATTTCCGCGCGAGCGAGCCCTGGTCGAGATCGGGAAAAAGAGCGACGATCTTTTCCGCGGCTTCGTCAGGGTTGACGATCTGACTCGGGTTCGCCACCAGCCAGTAAACGCGGATGTCCGTTGCGAGAAGCCTGCCGTTGCGGTCGACGATGTCCGGGCGGCTTTTCGCCAGTTCGGCGGGCGCCGATTGCGACGAGAGCGAAGGCATCTCGGCGGGCGCTGTGCCGTAGCGAGCGATTTGCAGCGAGAGGGTGAGAAAGCCCCCCGCGAAAAACACGGCCAGCAACGTCTGCGCGCGCCGCGCATTCTGCGCGGCTCGCTCGGCGCTTTGCGCGCCGCCGATCCTGCGACACAGCGAGGCCAGCGTTATCATGGGCTTAACGCGCTCCTGTCACCGCCGACTGAAGCGAAACATTCTCGATGAGCGCGGCGATGCCGTCCTTGCGAGCGGGCACGGCGAAGGAAGAAGACGGCTGCACGATTGCGCTTGCGCCGGGTCCGGCGATGACGGCGCTCCACGGCACGAGCTGCCGCGAGGAGATCGGTTCGAGCTTCAGCGTCTTCTTCGCCATCTCCTCGATGCGTTCCGGGCGCGAGAGGTAGCTCACCTCGGCGCGCATGAGGGCGAGAAAGTCGCTTTCGTCCTGAAGCGCGGTAATCAGTTCGCGCGCATCGGTTTCAAGCGCGCGCGTCTTGATCTTCAGGTCGTATGTGTAGGCGAACAATCCTACGAGGCAGCCGAAGGCGAGAAGGCAAAGTGAACGCATAACGGTGATCCCTGCGCGAGCGTCGCCTGATACTGCACGGGTGCCGTAAATTTTTCGTACAACGAGGGTTAACAAGCTGCTGCCGACCGCGAGCCGGGCCGCGTGTGGCTGTCCGCAACGCGGCGTCAGGCGGCCGAGGAGGCGCGCCGCGTCAGCGACTGATCGAGCAGCTTCTGCGCGAGAAGCACCGCAGTTGCCGCGCTGTCGGCCACGCCGTCCGCCCCTACGGCTTTTGCGTGCTGAGGGCACTCCTTGAACGCGGTGCCGCCGACCATGATGGTAATCGAAGGATTGCAGGAGTGCTGGCGGATCGCCTTGATGGTGTCATCAATGACGTCGAGTCGCGAGTCGCAACTCAGCGAAATGCCCGCCACTGCAAACCATTCCGCGTGGACGGCCTTGATCACGGTTTCGAGCGAAGCCCCCGCCTCGGAGCGCACATGCCACCCCGCCGCGCGCATGAATTTCTCGACGACGGCGAGGCCGAAGCGATGCTGCTCGCCTGGAGCCGTCAGCGTGATGATGCGGCGCATGTCGCCCATGGCGGGCACGCTATGCGTGTCGTTGAAAACGGCGAGCAGTTCCTGAAGGCGGGCGACTCCGAGCGTCACATCGAGGAAGTCGCAGCGGTCTTCGTCCCACATGCGGCCGATATGATGGGCGGCCGGTTCCAGGAGTTCGGTGAAGAGCACATGGATTGAAAGGCCCCGCCGCTTCACGCGCTGGATGTAGGTGTGCGCGGCCTGGATGTCGGGCCCGAGCACGAGAAGCGCAAGCTCCTCGATTTCGGCCCGCGTCGGCACGAACGGCTCGCAGGCGCAAGGCTTCAACACGTCGTGGTGGATCTGGATGAGCCGGGGAATGATTTCTTGAGCGATTACGGACGCCAGACGTTTCTGGCGTTCATGCGCATCGGAAGCTGTCGGTTTTGTGGAGCGGGCGACGCCGGAGAACTGATCGGACGAAAAAAAAGCAGACCCAGAAACTCGCTCTACGTTCCTCATAAACCGTTCCCCTCCACCCGACAGTTTTTGGCGACGGTGAAATCACATTTCAGTGATTACACGACCGTAAAAGCTTTTCGAGAAAGAAAACGTCATTTGCGACAATAAGTCTAGCGATCAATTTTAGAGATCGCCGGTCCCGTGCCGCCTGGACGAAACTCTCTCGTCTAAGCTTGGAGCCAGTCCATAACGCTCGACAAGCGTCCAGACATGCTCCGGTACCATATTGTGAATGCGTCTTGGCAGCTTCGCGCGAAGATGAAGCACAGTCTCGACCGCTTTCATCTCGACGCGGGCGCGCGCGAATTCGAGGCCGCGCGGGCCGACTTTTGGCATGAGCCATCCGGCGATCGGACGCGCCCAGTTCGGCATGCTGCGCATCGGAAGACCGCCCGCAGCAAGTTCGGTGTTCTTGAGAAAGCCCTTCACCGGGCCGTCTCGCTTTCCGGCCGTGCCGGGCTGCGAGAGCGAAACCTCGTCGCCGAGCAGCCGCAGCAGTTCCTCGCCCGTCTCGTTGCGCACGATCAGCCATTGCTGGCCCTGTCCGGCCATGTATCCGACCGTGATGTCGGAAAGCGAATTCGTGTAATCGACGCAGGTGCGGCAAGTCAGCGGGAAGAAATCGGCGGGGAGCTTCGAGATGGGCAGCAGGAGGAACGGAATTTCCTTCACCTTGCCGTTCTCAAAGCGCAATTCGACATGATAATCCGCCCGGAATTCCAGATAGGTAATTGTCTCCGGCTTATCCGACAGCAGGTTCAGGAACGTATGAAAATTCTCGGTCGTCGTGTTGTCCGAGCAGGGCGTGCCGATGGCATACACGCGATCGAAGCCGAGGTCGTGTTCGATCCCGCGCAACGCGAAGATCTGGCATGGCACGCCGATGACCGCGATGCGCTTGTGGCCCGCCTCGCGCGCCGGTTCCAGCAGCGCGAGCAGCGGCGCGTATCCCATCCGCATGCCGCGCGCCTTCGCCATGTCGGCGGCGCGCGTGATCAGGGCGGGCTTCGGACGCCAGCGGTCGGCGTCGTCCGCGACCATCGTCAGCACGGCGTCGACCGCGCCTGTTTCGAGAAGGCGTTCGCCGATGCGCGTGGTGATGCCGGTCCATTGCGCACCCTCGCGCGGGCGCTTCATCGCGGCGCGAGCCATGCGCTTGTAAGGGCCGAAGAATCGCTCGTCCTCGCGGTGCGGATTGCGCGCGCGGCCATGCACACGCGCTTCCATTTTCGGATAATCCGGCTTGATGAACTGGCAGGCGCGACCGCAACGGCGCGGATCGGAGGAGCGCGAAACGCCGCAATCGGTGCAGAGATCCCGAGGCAGGGCTTCGGCCACTTCGGGCGACCAGACGGCTGGCGTTTCGGCCTCTATCATCGATCAAGCCTGCTTAT
Source organism: Rhodomicrobium sp. Az07 (assembly GCF_018619475.1). GTDB lineage: Bacteria > Pseudomonadota > Alphaproteobacteria > Rhizobiales > Rhodomicrobiaceae > Rhodomicrobium. Next base: position 45,511 of record NZ_JAHFZG010000017.1, on the reverse strand, counting down.
GCTGCGAGGGCGACACGAATAGGCGCGATGTCAGGAAATGTCGAGGGAAATCACGCCGCAGGGTTTAACGGAAGGCAGGCCCCTGGGGAACAGGAGCCTGGCTAGAGAAGCAGAAGAAGCCGATCCGAGGCGCAATCTCCAAGCCGCTTTCCGGCGACCGACAACCGCCACACGCCGTTGCAATCAATGCCGGAAGTGTCGCACGCCCGTGAACACCATGGCGAGGCCGCGTTCATCGGCCGCACGGATCACTTCCTCGTCGCGCATCGAGCCGCCCGGCTGGATGATCGAGGTGGCGCCCGCGTCGGCTGCGGCGATGAGGCCATCCGCGAACGGGAAGAACGCGTCCGACGCGACAGCCGTATCCTTCAGCGCCTCGTCCGGGTTTTTCCCGGCGTGCTCTGCCGCCTCGCGAGCCTTCCACACGGCGAGGCGCACGCTGTCCACGCGGCTCATCTGGCCCGCGCCGATGCCCAGCGTCGCGCCGTCTTTCGCGAACACGATGGCGTTCGATTTCACATGCTTCGTGACACGCATGGCGAAGACCATGTTGGCGCGCTCCGCATCGTTCGGCTCGCGCTTCGTGACCGTGCGCAGCGTCTTGCCTTCGAAGCCGCCGACATCCGCATCCTGCACGAGAAATCCGCCCGCGACGGAGCGGAAATAGGGTTGCCGCGCGACCGGCAGCAGCCCGCCCGTCACCAGAAGCCGCACGTTCGGCTTTGCCGCGAACGCCGCTCGCGCCGCATCGGACGCTTCGGGCACGATCACGACTTCGGTAAAGATCTTGAGGATTTCACGGGCCGCCTCCTCTTCGAGGCGCCCGTTCAGGGCGACGATGCCGCCGAATGCGCTCACAGGATCGCAGGCGAGCGCCTTGCGATAGGCTTCGACAAGCGACGAACCCAGCGCCACGCCGCACGGGTTGGCGTGCTTCACGATTGCCACCGCTGGCTCGTTGCCGGGAAACTCGGAAATCAGCTCGAAGGCCGCGTCGGCGTCGGTGAGGTTGTTGTAGGAGAGTTCCTTGCCCTGCACCTGTTCCGCACCGACGATGCCCGGCCCGCTTCGCTCGGCCGATTCGTAGAGCGCGGCCTTCTGGTGCGGGTTCTCGCCATAGCGCAGGCTCTGCTTCAGCGTGCCGGTGATGGTGCAGGACGACGGCGCCGCGCCCGTCTGCCCCGCGAACCACGTGGCAATCGCTGTGTCGTAGGCGGCGGTGCGCGCGAATGCCTTGGCCGCGAGGCGGCGTCGCGTCGCGTCGCCCGTCGCGCGCCCCTCGCCCGCGAGTTCGGCGGCAACCGCCTCGTAATCGGCCGGATCGGTGACGACCGTCACGCAATTATGGTTCTTGGCCGCCGCGCGCAGCATGGCGGGGCCGCCGACGTCGATGTTCTCGATCATGGTGTCGAAGTCGGCCGCGTGCTTCTTCAGCGTCTCTTCGAACGGGTAAAGATTGATGACCACAAGGCCGATGGGCGCGATGTTATGCTGCGCCAGCGCCTCGCGCGCGCTCGACTGTTCGAGATTGGCGAGGATGCCGCCGTGGATGGCGGGATGCAGCGTCTTCACGCGGCCTTCGAGGATCTCGGGAAACTTCGTCACATCGGACACCGACACAACGGCGATCCCATTGTCGCGCAGGAAGGCGGCGGTGCCGCCCGTGGAGACGATCTCGATGCCGAGTGCGTCGAGCTTCTTGGCAAATTCCGCAAGCTTCGACTTGTCGGAAACGGAAATCAGTGCGCGGCGCACCGGAAAAACCTGCGGATTGGTGGATTGTGCGGACATGGCTCGTAAGTGTGAGGCTGTGAAAGAAGATCAAGATCAGACGAGTCGGCGGGCGCCCTGAATCACGGGCTTCTGCTGCACCGCCACCTTCTCGAATTTCCAGTGGACGGACGTTGCCGCCGAGCACGGTCCCTTGAGGACAATCTGGAGAGAGCGTCTCAGGCAGATGGGATCCGCGAAGAAAATGCTCTCCTCGATGTTCAGGTCCGCGCCTTCCGCTACCATGCGCCACGTCGCGCCCGAGGGCAAGGTGAGCGTGACCGCGTTCGTATTGCGCGAAAGCTGCGCCGCGACGCGCGGATGCAGATGAAAGCGGATCGAGAAACGCGCATTGGCCTCCGTGGCCGTCTGGTTGACAGGCAAGAGTTGGTCATGCCCCGCGAATTCATTGCCGGATTTGTGAAGCGCAATCTGCCTGCGGTGGTTCATGCCGAAGCGCTCGCGATAGCCGTCGTGGCCGATGCGCACGCCGATGGAGGCTTCGTTCTCGATGATCTCGTGATGGACGGCGCGAGGGCCGGAAAGCCAGAACAGCTCCCGCCCGGCGGAGCTTTCCTGAGCCTTGATGAGTCGCGATGACGAGAGATCGTCGATGCTCAACGTCGAATGCGCCGCCGTCGACCTCGAAACGACGTACCAGTCGCCCGTCTCGTCCTGAGGCGCGCCGCAATTGGCGATCAGCGGCTCTGTCCCGACGCTCATTTCAAACGCGCCGCAACCGGCATGCGCCCGCGCCGAGAGATGCAGCGGCGGTGGCGCGCCGGCGTCCGCGATGACGACGACCTGGCCCGCTGCAAGCCGGGCATAGTTCGAATTCGGCGCGTGGAGGTCGGGGAAGGTGGCGCCGAGATCGTCATAGGCGAGAACGGCCGAGACCTGGTCGAGGTAGGTCGGCCCCATGCCGTTGAACCGTGCGAGGCTTCCATCGCCGAGACGCAGGAAGCGCACCATGGCCTGCATGCGCTTCAACGCCGAGAAGAGCTTTTCAGGCGGGTCGAGCTGACGCGCGACGAAGCATTGCTTCAGCGGCAAAAGTTCGAGCAGCAGTTCGATGAGTTCGCCCGGGTCGCGGGTGATGTGGCCGCCGTCTTCAAGGATCTGCCGGTCGAGTTCCGCCGAGAACGCGGGCAGATAGGATGTCAGGTAGGTTTCGTGCTCGGCGATGCAAAGGCCGGCCAGCAGAATGGCGGTCAGCGCCCTGAGCTTGGGCACGCCCGACCCGTCGCCATAGATGACGGTGAGTTCGTGCAGGTCGCGCGACAGCACGCGCATCACGGCGTCGTAGAAGTCCGGCTCCGCGCCGTCGAGCAGGAAAGCCGCGTGGGAGAGCAGCGCGATAACACGCCGCGCGGTGATTTCCCGGTCGTGACCGAGCGGCGGCGCGCTGCCTGCGAAGGCGATCCAGTCGAGCGTGAGCTTGCGCGCCTTCTCGCGGGCGATCTGGTCCTCGGCGGCATGCAGGTGGCGGAGCCAGCCGAACCCGTAAAGCTCCTTTTGCCAGGGAACCGTCGGCGGAATGACCCGGAACGGCGATTCCGAGCCGATGGGAGCGGTCGCCCCGGCGAGCCCGAAATACCCGTCGTATAGTTCGACCGCAAAACTCGGGTCGCCGGTGCGCAGGTCATGCGGCAGGATGAGGAGGTGGTAGGCGGCGGGAACGCCCGACATCCAGCGCGAAAGCGAAGATGTCAGCGCGAACCTGAGCGCCGAGCGGCCCGCCCTGTTGACGGCGAGGGCTGCAAGACGCGCCTGATCTGACATCTGAAGTGGCATCATTAACTTTTTTAGGCGATCCGCGCCCGCGTATGCAAGAGCTGTCTGCAACCGGCGGATGACGAACCACCCGTCAAGTTAACGTCTTCCAATCTAGAACCTGATTCGAGACATTTGCGGATCTTTTTCCGAGATTGTCCCCGGCCGCGACACGCTCTCGCGTCGCGACCTATCGCAGGATCGACAACGCCGTCACGGGAGTCGCCGCGCCGGCCTCGGATTCGCCGAAACGATGCCCCGCGAGGCCGTAGGCGAACTGCGCGAACAGCGCCATCCCGAATATGACGAGCACCACGCCCGACGCCTGATTGATGCGCTTCAAACGGCTCTCGGTCAGCTTGTGGCGAACGCGGCTGATGAGCCTCGACAGGCCCACCCACCACAACAGGCTCCCGGTCATGATCGCGGTGACGGCCGTCACCGCCTGAACCCAGCTGTCGATGCCGCCCATGATCGATGTCGCCCCGCCGAAAAGTGCGAACAGGCCGAGGATTGCGCCGGGGTTGGTGATGGTGAGGAAGAACGTCTGCGGCACAATGTTGAGATGCGGCACGATCCGCCAGATGCGGTAGCGCATGGCTGGCCGGAGGAAGGGCGGGATCGTGTTCGACAGCCGCCGGAGGCGCGCGATATTGGTCGACGCGGTGGCCACGATCTTCGGCTGCGCGCGGTAGATGCTGAAGCCGAAGGCGATCAGAATGATGCCGCCGACAAGCTCGATCTTGAGTTGGTGCGAGCGCATGAAGCCGGAGATTGCCGTCGCGCCATAGGCCGCCGCCGATGCGATGAGCCCGTCCGCGAGCACCGCTCCAAGCCCGGCCGCGAAACCGCCCCAGAAGCCGCGCTCAAGCGTTCGCTGGATGCAGACGATGTTCACCGGCCCCACGGGAGCCGCGATCAGCACACCGATGACCAGGCCGATGATGGCAAATCGCGTCGGATCGATGATCGACTCTGCCCACATAGGCCCGCTTCTAGCTCTCGTTAAGTCCCGTGTCACGAGAAGGAGCGCTTTCGCCATCCTCGCGCCCAAAAACGCCCGCGAGGTCACGACCGGATTCGCCGCGCCCGCAAGCACACATGCATGCCGCGAAACGGGGACGTCATGCAACAGGAGACGAACGTGAAGGTATCGCCGAAAACAAATTTCTTTAGGATGAGTGGCCGCTTGCGCCCGCGTTCAAGGATATTCGCGGCGGCGCTCGCCCTCGTTCTGATGCCATTTGCCGCTCTGCCCGCGCTTTCGCAGGCCGCGAACGAGCCGGCCGCGCCGAAGCCCGCCCAACCGGCCGAGGTACAGCTCGGGCGCGACGCGACGAAGCTGCCCGAGCCGGTTCAGCGCATGCGGCAGGCCATCCTTCGGGCCGCGACGAGCGGAGAGATCGAGGCGCTGCGGCTCCCCATCGACATGAACGAGCTTCCCCCCATTTTCGCGAAGGAGCGCACGCCCGACCGGATCGCGTATCTGAAAGGAGCTTCGGCCGACGGCAACGGCCGCGAAATGCTCGCCGTGCTCTACAGTCTTCTTACCACCGGTTACGCGATCAAAAACCAGGGCACGAAGAACGAGATGATCGTGTGGCCCTATCACGCCGCGCTTCCGCTCGACAAGCTGACGCCGAGTCAGGAGGTGGAGATCTACCGCTTCCTTTCGCCCGCGCGCTTGAAGGAAATGGCGGCCGCCGGAAAATACGGCTGGTATCGCGTCGAGATCAGCCCGGACGGCGTTTGGCACACGTTCGCGAAGGACGATTGATCCGTGAAGCGAGCGGCCGATCCGCTCGCTTCGCCTTGTCTACCGCACGCGTTCAACGGCGCGTTCGTCGCGGCGTTCTTCACGCCGCTTCGCTGTATCGGCGCGCTTCTCGCCGGCATCGGCGCGGGCCGTGGCCGTCGCTTCCAGGAACTTGAACGGCGCGGCGTCCTTGAACTTGTCCGCCGTCTCGCCCGCATAAACCTCGCCGTTCGCCAGCGCGAGCTTCTTCACGGGCGCACCGCGCTTCAAATCGAGCTTGTCGACCGAAACCCAGAACGTGTTCGGGCGAGTGGCGGAATCGAAGAAATAAACGCGGTCTTTCTGGTCCGATACGGTGCGCCAGATCGTGGAGGCGATGTTCGGCTTGTCCTTCTCGGGCGCGAGGCCGAGCGGCACGCTGACGCTGCGCACCGTGCTCAACACGCTGGCGGCCGCCTGATTGTCGAAGCTGTGGTCGGGCACGCTCTTGATATAATTCGGGTCGACCTTCTTCGGCAGGCCGTTCAGGAAGAAGGACGCGCGCGCGAAACGGTCGGCCGCGCGGCTCGTGCCCGGCAGGAATGAGTAGCCGCCGACATCTACCCAATAGCCGTTGATCGCGAGTTGCTTGTCGTATGTCGGCGAGTTCGTCATCACGGTGTATTGCCTGCCGTGGTGGATGTGCAGCTTGCCGCCGATGTATTCGAAGATCGCGGAATCGCCCGAGGCATCGGAGAGCGACAGATGCAGCGCGGATTCCGAGCCGTTCGGGAAGGTCGGCGCGAGAAGGGTGAACGGCTCCTTGCGAAGCGCCTCGACGGCTTCGGCGACGGTGGCGAAATTATCGAGCGCGTATTGCGCCCACGCGACGTTCGAAAGCAGCGGCTTCTGCCCGTCCGGCGTGCCGTAATCCGACTCCGCGAGATAGAGCAAATTCGCGACGAGGCCCTTCTCGTTCAACCCGTCGCCGCTGCCCGCATTGTAGCTCGAGGTGACGACGCTGCCATATTTCGACGTCCATTTCAGCGAGCGCGCCCCCGCCGCGCCGTCGCGCTCAAGGCCCGCCGGGAACGCCCACAGGTCGGACGACATGTCCTCCATCCAGTCGAGCGTGCGGCCCGTGAGCACGGTCTTGTCTTCGCCGGTGAACAGGATGCGCGTGCAAGGGGTCGCCGTTCCCGCCGATGTCAGCGCGAACGCGGCGGCGAGCAGGGCAAGGGCGCGAGGCTTCATGGGACACTCCGTTGCTGGGGAACGTCGAAGCGTAATGCCGAGGCTTTAATGCTCCCGCCTGTGCCGGTGCCGCGCTTTTAGTAAGATTCGACGGGTTATTTGCCGAGCGCCATCAGGCTCGCATTGCCGCCCGCCGCCGCTGTGTTGGTCGAAACGGTCTTTTCGCGCACGAGCATCGCGAGAAGGTAGGGCGGTCCGGCCAGCACGGGCACGATTTCCCCTTCGCGCTCCGAAGCCGCGCGCGCCGCATACGCGGCAAGGTCTTCGGTGGCGAGCACGGCCGCGATGCCCACTCCGCGAATCGATCGCGCCATCGACCATCGCGACGCAAGTGCAGACGGAAGCTTGGCGAAAAGCGAATCCGCCGCATTGCCGTCGAGCGCTATGAAATCGTTGCCGGTAACGAGCGCCGCGCCGAACTGTTGGATGAGTTCGGCAATGGCATCAGCCATACCGAGCACCCGCCCGCGCGGTAGGAAAAGGAGCCGGTTGTCCTCGCCGACGGGGCCGGGAAGGTTAAGGTCGCGCCCGATTGGCGTGTCCTGACGACAGGCGCGCAGGAACGCTCCGAGCGCCTCCCGATCCCCCGAGCCAAGCAGACCGCTCGCCCCGAGCCTCACCCAGTCCGCGAGATCGTCGAAAGCCGCAAGCCGGGCTTCATCACGCGGTCCTGAATGCCGCAGCGGCGGCGCGACTCGCATCAGCCTGCGGAGATAAAGCGGCCCGCCCGCCTTTGGCCCCGTGCCCGAAAGACCCTCGCCGCCGAAGGGTTGCGAGCCGACGACCGCGCCGATCATGTTGCGATTCACATAGATATTGCCCGCTTGGGCGCGCGCCGCGATGGAGCTTTGCGTCTCGTCGATGCGCGAATGGATGCCGAGCGTGAGGCCGTAGCCGGTCGCGTTCACGGCGTCGAGCGTCGCGGCCATATCCTCGCGGCGGAAGCGCAGCACATGCAGCACCGGGCCGAACACCTCGCGCTTGAGGTCCGCGATGCGGTCGATGCGGATGAGGGTCGGTGCGATGAAGATGCCCTTCGCCGTCTCGGGAAGCGGCGTCTGGTAGAGCATACTTTCACGCCTCATTTCGATGTAATCCGCAAGCGCGTCGCGCGCCTCGGCGTCGATCACCGGGCCAACGTCCGTTTCGATCCGCACCGGATCGCCCACGCGAAGCTCGGCCATCGCGCCTTGCAGCATTGCAAGCATGTCGTCGGCGATGTCGTCCTGAAGGCACAGCACGCGAAGCGCGGAGCAGCGCTGTCCCGCCGAGTCGAAGGCGGAGGCGAGCACGTCCGCCACCACCTGTTCGGGCAGCGCCGACGAGTCGACGATCATGGCGTTCTGGCCGCCCGTCTCGGCGATGAGCGGCACCGGCCCCCGCTCGGCAAGCGCGCGCTCGATGGATTTCGCGACGGCGGTCGAGCCGGTGAAGACGACGCCCTTCACACGCTCGTCTGCCACCAGTGCCGCGCCGACATCGCCCGCGCCGGGGAGAAAATGCAGCACATCTTGCGGGATGCCCGCTTCGTGGAGGATGCGCACCGCTTCGGCGGCGACGAGCGGCGTCTGTTCGGCGGGCTTGGCCAGCACGGTGTTGCCAACCGCAAGTGCCGCCGCGATCTGGCCGGTGAAGATGGCGAGCGGGAAATTCCACGGGCTGATGCAGGCCACAGGACCGAGCGGCGCGGCGGTGGCGAGGCTTCGGGCTTCGGCGGCGTAATAGCGGCAGAAATCCACCGCCTCGCGGATTTCCGAGACGGCGTTCGGCATCGTGCGGCCCGCCTCTCGGACGAGGAGCGCGCCGAGGCGTGGGCGCGCGTCTTCGATCAGGTCGGCGGCGCGTTCCAGCAATGCCGCGCGGTCTGCGGCGGGTGTTTCGGCCCAGCGCGATGCCGCATCGCTGGCTTTTGCGAGCGCGGCCTCAATGTCGGCGGCGGTGGAATCGGCGGCATGGCCCACGATGTCAGCGGGGTTTGCCGGATTGATGATGGCGCGCGCCACACCTGCCTCTCTCGCGTCGCTCGCCGGAGTTGGCGCGGCGCTGAACGACTCCCCCCGGCTTGTCTCGACGGCATGCGCGAAGGCGTTTCGCTCCCCGGCGTCGGCAAAATCGAGCCCGCGCGAGTTCCGGCGCGGCGCGAACAGATCGGCGGGCGCGGCGATCTCGGGATGCGGAGCGCCGCCGAGCCGCGCGGATTCCTCCATGGGATCGGCGATCAACTCGTCGACGCTCACCGTCTCGTCTACGAGCTGATGGACGAATGAGGAGTTCGCGCCGTTTTCGAGCAGCCGCCGCACGAGATAGGCGAGCAGCGTTTCATGCGTGCCGACGGGCGCGTAAATGCGGCAAGGGCGGCCGAGCGCGTCGGCGCCGACAACGCGGCTGTAAAGCGCCTCGCCCATGCCGTGCAGACATTGAAATTCAAAGTCGCCGACGCGGAAATCCGGCCCCGCGAGGTGGTAGATCGCCGACAGCGTATGCGCGTTGTGCGTCGCGAATTGCGGGAACACGCGGTCGCGCGCCGCCAACAGCCGCTTCGCGCAGGCGAGATAACTTACGTCGGTATAAGGCTTGCGCGTGAAGACCGGGAAGCCCGAAAGCCCGTCCACCTGCGCGCGCTTGATCTCGCTATCCCAGTACGCGCCCTTCACGAGCCGCACCATGATGCGGCGGCCCGAGCGCTCCGCAAGGTCGACGACCCAGTCGATCACCGGCGCGGCGCGCTTCTGATACGCCTGCACCACGAAGCCGAGACCTTGCCAGCCGGAAAGCACAGGTTCGAAGGCGAGCCGTTCGATGAGGTCGAGCGACGGCTCAAGCCGGTCGGCTTCTTCCGCGTCGATGTTGAAGCCGATGTCGCGCTCCGCCGCCATCGCCGCAAGTCGCAGGAGCCGAGGGTAAAGCTCTGACGAGACGCGGTCCGTTTGCGCGTAGGTGTAACGCGGATGCAGCGCCGAGAGCTTCACCGAAATGCCGGGCGCTTCGTAGACGCTCCGGCCGTGCCGCCGCTCGCCGATGGTTCGGATGGCATGGTCGTAGGAGGCGAGATAGGCGAGCGCGTCGGCGTCGGTCATGGCCGCCTCGCCCAGCATGTCGAAGGAATAGCGGAAGCCTTGGGCTTCGAAGGGCGCCGCGTGGTCGAGCGCTTCCTCGATCGTCTCGCCGGTGACGAACTGGCGGCCCACAAGCCGCATCGCAAGATCCAGCGCCTTGCGGATGACAGGTTCGCCGCCCTTCGCCAGCGCCCGTGTGAGCGCCGCGCCGAAGCCTTGCGCCTCATGCGCGGAGACCAGCCGCCCGGTGACGAACAACCCCCAAGCCGAGGCGTTCACGAAGAACGACGAACTTTTGCCCGCATGCGCCCCCCAGTCGCCTTTCGCGAGCTTGTCGCGGATAAGACGGTCGCGCGTCGGGGCGTCGGGAATACGGAGCAGCGACTCGGCAAGGCACATCAGCGCCACGCCCTCGCGGCTCGACAGCGCGAATTGCTGCATCAGCGCCTCGACGCCGAAGCCGTCCTGCTTCTCCGCGCGAAGTTCGGTCACGAGGCGGCGCGCGAGGGCCGCAACCTTCGCTGCGGTTTCGAGATCGAGGCGCGCGCGGTCGACAAGCGGCGGAAGGATGTCGGGCTCCGGGGCGCGCGTCGCTTTGCGGATTTCCGCGCGAAGGGCAGCGTTGCTCCCGGCTTCGAAAACCCGGTCTATGATGTTCATCTCGACCCTCCGCAAGGCGCCATCGCTCCAAGCCGCCCAACCCGGGGGCGATTGAAGCACTACCCTGGATATTTGATGTTTTGTCGCAGGCAACAAGACCGGGGCAGCGAGGAAAGGCGTTGCGAGCAGGCGGGATAGGTATAGTCTGACTGAACAGTCAGTCATATTGAGCGCATCATGACACAGGATGAACGCCCCGAGGATACCGCGTCCCATAGCGAGACGGACACGGCCACGCCGGACCGCAAGCGGCCATCGGCCGACGAGCGCCGCGCGGCCATCCTAGCCGCCGCCTTCGAGGTCTTCGCCGAACATGGTTTCGCCGCCGCGCGTCTCGAAGACGTCGCCCGCAAGGCGGGTGTGGCGAAGGGCACGCTTTATCTCTATTTCCCGGACAAGGAAGCGCTGTTCGAGCAGCTTCTTCTCAGCTTCGCCGAGCCGGTACTGGCCCGCATCGATGCTCTCGCGGCGCTGCCCGACCTTCCCGCGCCCATGATTTTCAATCACATCCTCACGATGTTCCAGACGCAGTTCATCGGGACCGAGCGCGAGAAGATGCTTCATCTCCTGATCTCGGAAGGTCCGCGTTTTCCGCGCATCGCCGAATTCCATCATCGCGAGGTCGTTTCCAAGGGGCTCGCGGCAATTCGCGACGTCGCCACGCGCGGGTTCGAGCGCGGGGAACTTCACAGCGACGCGCTGGTGAAATGCCCGCAGCTTTTTTTCTGGCCGATGCTCGGAATTGTCATCTGGCGGTCGCTGTTCGGTCGTTTCGATCCGATCGACGTTGCCACCGCCGTCGACGCTCATCGCGATCTGCTCGGCCTCGTCAAGAAGGAGAAGCCGGAATGAAACGCATCCTTCTCATCGCCCTTGTCGTTGTCGCGGCAGGCGGCGGCTGGTGGTGGTACAGAGCGAGCCACCGCGATACGGGCGAGTTGCGTCTTTACGGCAATGTCGAGGTCCGGCAGGTGAACCTCGGCTTCAAGGTGGCCGGGCGCATCGAGACGCTTGCGGTTGACGAGGGCGACAGGGTTCAGGCCGGGCAGACGCTCGCCTCGCTGGAGAAGATCTACTTCCGCGAAACGCTGGCGCAGATGCGCGCGCAGGCCGATCAGGCAGCGGCGAATTATGCGAAGCTCAAGGCGGGCTACCGCGTCGAGGAAATCGCGCAGGCGCGGGCAGCTGTCGCCGAGCGCGAGGCAATGCTTGCGAACGCCACCATCACGCGCAAGCGCGCGGAGTCGCTGCTGAAAACTCCCGCCGGATCTCAGAAAGTGTTCGACGACACGCAGGCGGCGGAGCGGCAGGGCGAAGCGCTGCTCAATTCGGCGCGCGAGGCGCTTCGGCTTCAGGAGGCGGGCTACCGCAAGGAAGACATCGCCTACGCCAAGGCGCAGCTCGACGAGCGCAAGGCAGTTACAGCCACCATAGAGCGCCAGCTTGCCGACGCGGATCTGATCGCGCCGGGCAACGGCACCGTGCTCTCGCGCGTTCGCGAGGTCGGCGCCATCGTGCAGCCGGGCGAGACTGTGTTCGTGGTGAGCCTCACGACTCCCGTGTGGGTTCGCACCTATGTGACCGAGCCGGACCTTGGCCGAATAAGGCCGGGGATGCCGGTCACGGTCCATACCGACACGCCGGGCGGGAAGGTCTATCGCGGCAAGATCGGCTTTATTTCGACGGCCGCCGAGTTCACGCCGAAAACGGTGCAGACCGATGAGCTTCGCACGTCGCTCGTCTATCGCCTGCGCGTTGTGGTCGACGGCAACGACGAAGAGCTTCGTCAGGGCATGCCGGTAACGGTGGAGCTAGCGCCCGCCCCCGAAGGCACGCCGGTTGCGAGCAAGGCGCCATGACCAGCAATGCGGCCATCGAAGCGAAAACGCAGGACGCGGCGCCGATGGCGATTGCGCGCGACCTCGTGAAGCGCTTCACGCCCGACGGGCCGCCCGCGCTCGACACGCTGTCCTTCGCCATCAGGCCGGGGCAGGTGACGGGCGTCGCGGGGCCGGACGGCGCGGGCAAGACGACGCTGATGCGGCTCATGGCGGGGCTTTTGGCGCCCACTTCAGGCTCGCTCACCGTTTGCGGGTTCGACACGATCCGCGACTCAATCGCGCTGCATCAATCCATCGGCTACATGCCGCAGCGCTTCGGCCTTTACGAAGACCTGACCGTTCTCGAAAACCTCGCGCTCTATGCGGATCTTCGCGGCGTTATCGGCAAGGAGCGCGATGACACGTTCAAGCGCCTCCTCGCCTTCACCGATCTTGCACGCTTCACCGACCGCCTCGCGGGCGCGCTGTCGGGCGGCATGAAACAGAAGCTCGGGCTTGCCTGCGCCATGCTGAAGGCGCCGCGCATCCTGCTTCTCGACGAGCCGGGCGTCGGCGTCGATCCGATTTCGCGGCGCGAACTCTGGCATATGGTCCACGTACTGACGGGCGAGGGCGTCGCGGTCGTCTGGACCACGGCCTATCTCGACGAGGCGGAGAATTGCGCCGAAGTCATCGTTCTGAACGAGGGCAAGCTGCTCTATCAGGGCGAGCCGAAGGCGATGACGGCGCGTATCGGCGACCGCGTTTTCCTGCTCGAAGGCGCAGGGGCAGAGCGGCGCGTCGTGCTCGAACGCGCGCTGGAACGGCCCGACATCATCGACGGCGTGCTGCAAGGCGCCGCCGTGCGCCTTGTCACGAAGGAAGGCGCGCCGCCGCCGAAGCCCGAGGACATCGAGACGGCGGAACCGATCACCATCGAGCCCGCGAAACCGCGCTTCGAGGACGCGTTCGTCGTCATGCTTGGCGGCCAGCCGAAGCGCACGCGCGACATGAAGTCCAACGGGCAGATCGAGCACCGCGACGGGCCCGCCGTGGAGGCGCTGAACCTCACGCGGCGGTTCGGAAGCTTCACCGCCGCGGACAACATCTCCTTCGCGATCCGGCGCGGGGAAATTTTCGGGCTTCTCGGCCCGAACGGCGCGGGCAAGTCCACCACCTTCAAGATGATGTGCGGCCTGTTGCGGCCCACGTCAGGCACCGCGCGCGTCGACGGTTACGACCTCTACAACGCGCCGGCGACCGCGCGGTCGCGTCTCGGCTATATGGCGCAGAAATTCTCGCTCTACGGCGATCTGACCGTGCGCCAGAACCTCGACTTCTTCGGCGGCGCTTATGGCCTCATGGGCCACGCAAAGCGCGAGGCCATCGAGCGCGCGATTGCCGCGTTCGACCTCGGCCCGCATCTTTCCGCCAACGCGGGGCAACTCCCGCTCGGCTTCAAGCAGCGCCTCGCGCTCGCGGCGGCGATCCTGCACAACCCGCCCGTGCTGTTCCTCGACGAGCCGACCTCCGGCGTCGACCCCATCACGCGCCGCGAGTTCTGGGGCACGATCAACGCCATGGTGTCGGGCGGCGTGACCGTCATGGTGACGACGCACTTCATGGACGAAGCCGAATATTGCGACCGCGTGGCGCTGATCTATCGCGGGCGCTGCATCGCGCTCGACACCCCGGACGCGTTGCAGGCGCGGGTGAAAACGCCCGAGCTGCCCAATCCCACGCTTGAGGACGCATTCATCGCGCTCGTCGAAGAACAGGACAGCCAGCGGCAGGCGGAAGGCGCGGGAGCGCGCTCGGGGACGGCGGCATGACGACGCTCGAACACACACCGGCAGACGCGGTCCCCTTGGCAGCCGCCACAGCGCAAGCCGATGCCGCGCCGCGCGACCGCAGCGGGCGCTTCCGGCGCATGAAGGCGCTCATCCGCAAGGAGACGCTCCAAATCGTGCGCGATCCGAGCAGCCTCGTGATCGCCGTCATCCTGCCGATCCTCCTCCTGTTCCTGTTTGGCTTCGGCGTTTCCTTCGACGTGACGAAGATGCGCATCGGCCTCGTCATCGAGCAGCCGACGCCCGACACGGCGAGGTTCGAGGCTTCGCTTGCCAACACTCAATGGTTCAGGGTGCAGGTGGCGCATGACCGGCGCGCGTTCCTCGACGACCTCACTGCCTCGCGCCTTGAAGGCGTGATCGTACTCTCGGGCGACTTCTCCGAGCGGATCGCGCGGGGCGATCCCGCCGCCGTGCAGATCATCACCGACGGCACCGACCCGAACACAGCCTCGCTCGTCAACGGCTATGCGCAGGGCGCGTGGCAAAGCTGGCTCGCGCAACTCGCCCTGTCGGGCGGCAAGGAAGGCGCGGCAGCCATCACCACGGACCCTCGTTTCTGGTTCAACCCGGAGCTTGAGAGCCGCCGCTTCCTCGTCCCCGGCTCCATCGCGCTGATCCTCATGATGATCGGTTCGCTGCTGACCGCGCTCGTCGTTGCGCGCGAATGGGAGCGCGGCACCATCGAGGCGCTGCTCGCCACGCCCGCGAGCGTGACGGAGTTTCTCGTCGGCAAGGTCGTGCCGAATTTCGTGCTCGGGCTCTGCGCGATGGCGGTTTCGGTGCTGTTCGCGATCTTCGTGTTCGACGTGCCGATGCGCGGTTCGGTGGCGGCGCTGCTGGCCGCTTCCACTGCCTTTCTGCTGGTCGCGCTGAGTTCCGGGCTTCTCATTTCGTCGCTTGCGCGGTCGCAGTTTCTCGCGAGTCAGATCGCGATGATCACGGCCTTCCTTCCCGCGCTGTTCTTCTCGGGCTTCATCTTCGAGATTTCGAGCATGCCCGGCCCGTTGCAGGCGTTCTCAGCGCTCATCCCCGCCAAATATTACGTGCGGAGCCTCCAGACGATCTTCCTCGCGGGCGATGTGGCCGCGGTGCTCGTGCCATCGATCCTTATCCTCGCCTTCATGAGCCTGGTTCTGATGCTGCTGACGGCGCGATTCTCGAAAATGAGGCTCGATTGAAATGCTGCCGCCGAGACTGCTCGCGCTCATCGTCAAGGAACTTCTCGCCGCGTTTCGCGATCCCAAGGCGCGCATCGCGTTCATCATTCCGCCGCTGATGCAGGTGTTCCTCTACGCATATGCGGCGACGCTTGAGGTCAAGCACGCTTCCATCGCGGTCGTCAACGAGGACTGGGGCGAAACCTCGCGTCAGCTGGTCAACCGCTTCGAGCGCTCATCCGCCTTCGGGCCGATCCTCTGGCTCAAGAGCGACCGCGAGATCGCGCCCGTCATCGACAGCCAGCGCGTTGTGGCCGTCGTCCGCATCGGCCAGGACTTTTCGCGGCGGGTGGCCGCACGCGAGCCCGCGACCGTACAGGTGATCCTCGACGGGCGGAGATCGAACACCGCGCAGATCCTGAACGGCTATATCGGCACCATCGTGAGCCAATTCGCCATCGATCAGGGGACGGGAGGGACAGCGCCGCCCGAGATCAGCACCGTGGTGGAGCGCTCCTGGTACAATCCGAACCGCGACTATGCCACGACCATGGTGCCGAGCCTCGTCGCGACGCTCACCATGACCACCGTGCTCATGATCATGGTCATGTCGGTGGCGCGCGAGCGCGAACTCGGCACCTTCGAGCAGCTTCTCGTGTCGCCGCTTCAGCCGCATGAAATTCTCATCGGCAAGGCTGTGCCGGGCCTCATCGTCGGCTTCGGGCTGGCGACCGCGATCATGCTCATCGTGACGCAGTTTTTCCGCATCCCCATGCTCGGCTCGCCGCTGGTGCTCTATGCGGGGCTGTTCGTGTTCCTGCTTGCGATCATCGGGGTGGGCTTGTTCATTTCCTCGCTCGTCTCGACGCAGCAGCAGGCGATGCTGGGCGCCATGGTGTACATGATGCCCGCGATGATGCTGTCCGGCTTCACGAGCCCCGTGCAGAACATGCCGGACTGGCTCCAGCCCGTCGCGCTCGCGAATCCCCTGACGCATTTTCTGGTGATCGTGCGCGGCGTCTTTCTGCGCGACATGCCGATGGCGCTGGTCGCGGAGCGCATCTGGCCGATGCTGTTCATCGCGGCGTTCACGCTGACGGCGGCGGGATGGCTGTTCCGGCGGAAGATTTCGTAGCGAGACCGCACGAGAATCCGGCCTTCGCTCGACGGGAACCTCAGACGCGCACGAGATCGGCGCGCTTGCGGGTGCGGCGACCGAACAGCGCTTTCTTGACGCCGAGGAGGCTCATCTGGAAACGCAGGTGCGCGGTGCGTCTGCTGACCGAGCGCAGGCCTTTCCGGACCGCATCACTCAGGACGCGCGCGGGCGAGCGGCGCGGCTTCGGCGCCTTTGCCGGGTTGCGCGGGCGACCCATCTCGCTTTCGCCCTCCTGCACCGCCGGGAGCGGGAACAGGTGAAAGATCGCGAGGTCCGCTGCGGGTGGATCGAACGCCTGACGGTCGTTCGAGGCGATCATGACGGGCATGCGAGCCAGAAGCGACTTCGCTCCACGCCGAGTCACCACGTAAGCGGCTGTCCCCGGCCAACCTCCCGCTGGCAGAAACACCAGATCGCGGCCCGCGAAAGCGGAGACCTTTATGAAAGGTATCTTCGCGCGCGGCAGCGCGATTTCCAGCTTCAGCACATCGACCTGCGGGGGAAGAACCCGCGCGGCGTCGAGGATGGCCGCGAAATCGGCGGAAAGGCGCACATCGTCTTCGAGGATGCAGGCGACGGGCAGGTCTCGCGCGAGGATGGTTTCAAGGATCGCGCGGTGGCTGAGGAAGCAGCCGATTTCCCCCGGATTGCGGCGTCGCCTTCCTTCCCAGAGGTGCGACGGGGCGACGGCCTCAAGCTCGTCCGCGCTCAGTAATTTGCCCGCCACGGCGGGAAAGCGCTCGAAGGCGAGGCCGAGCGCGTCGAGCTGCTGTTTCATCGCGGCGAGGCGGTGCTGCGCGCTGTCGAGGTTGAGCAGGAAAATCGGCGGGTTGGGCATAAGGCTGGATCCCTCCATCATCCGGCAATGGTTAACACACCACTTCTGATTGCACAATGATGGCGCCGCAAGCTTCGGTAACGTCTGGGGTCATATGCGTCAGGCATGGCGACAACCCTCAATTTTCCCGATGCGCTAACGCGTTCCGCACCGGCTCTAGAACTTCCATCATGGAAGCGCCGCAGCCGCACCTCCTATGCAATCGATTTCCTGGATCCCGCCCGCACGTACACCGGCAACACGCCGAGAACGGGCGCGATGGGCGGCACGGAAAGCTCCGTCGTCCTGCTGGCGGAAGCGCTGGCGGCGCGCGGGCACGATGTACGCGTGTTCAACGGCGTGGCGGGGCCGCAGCGCATGTTCGGCGTCGCGTATTTGCCGATGACGGACACCGGCAGGCAAACGCGGGGCGACATCGGCATTTCGGTGGCGGCGCCGAAGGTCTTCTGGAATACCTCATTCCGCGTGCCGGTTCTCTGGCTGCACAACCCGCTGAAAGGGTTTCGACAGATCCGCAAAGGGGCCGTGCTGCCGATGCTGAAGGCGCGGCCTCATTTCGTGCTGCTCGGCGATTATCACGGCCGCAAAGTCCCGCGATGGCTGCCGTCGGGCGGGCGCAGCATCATCCATCACGGTATCGCCGATGCTTTCCGGCGCGAGGTCCCCGCCGAAGCCGCGCCGCCGCCGTGCGCGATCTTCACCTCGCAACCCTATCGCGGACTCGACTGGCTTCTCGATCTCTGGCCGGAGGTGCGCGCGAGGGTGCCGCATGCGAGGTTCGACGTGTTCGCGCCGAAGGCACATCAGGCGAACGCCAATGCCGCCAAGCGGGCGCTGGATGGCGTCTCGTTTCGCGGGAGTATCGCGCGGGGCGCTCTCGTGCAGGAACTGGCAGGTGCGCGCATTCAGTTCATCCCCGGACACCGCGACGAGACGTACTGCCTCGCCGCTGCCGAAGCCGTCGCATCGGGGGTGCCGGTGGTGACGCTGGGCGCTGGATCGTTGAGCGAGCGCGTGCGCGACGGCAAGACCGGATTCGTCGTGAAGGACAGGGACGAGTTCATCGGGCGCAGCGCGGCGCTTCTCTCCGACGACGCGCTGTGGACAAGGATGCACCGCGCATGCCTTGCTGATGACGCGCTTGTCACATGGGATGCGCGCGCGGCCGAATGGGAAGCGCTGTTCGAGCGATTGGCCACGCAAGCCTCGTGAGCCGCTGGACGGTCGCGGTCAATCGCAGCGTGACGCGAGTTTCGCCCCCGCGTCACACCAGCGATTAACGCAGGCTGATCAAGCCGCCCGAGCGTCGCGAAGTTCCGCGCGCGAGGCGGGCTCCTCGCCATGGCTGCTGTCATGGTCCGGCGCTGGCAGCAAAAGCGGCTTGTCCGCTCCGCCGAGCACGCGTTGCTTGAAGATGCGCACGGTGTGCAGCCGTCGCGGCCCTGTTTCCATGATCTCGAAGGTTACACCGGAGGCGTGATGAATGAGCTGCCCACGCTTCGGGAAGCTTCCCACCATCGCGAGGATAAGGCCGCCGAGCGTATCGACGTCGTCTGTCACGCCGGGCGTGCAGAGAGACAGGCCGAGCACCTGCTCCACATCCTCGATAGGGGCGCGGGCACTCGCAACGAAGGTCTCGTCCTTGATCGCGATAGAGAATTGCTGGGCGTCGTCATGCTCGTCGGCGATGTCGCCCACGATGGAGTCCATGAGATCCTGCAAGGTGACAAGGCCGTCTGTGCCGCCGAACTCGTCCACCACGATGGCGAGATGCGTCGTCTTCGCCTTCATCTTCGCAAGCAGAGCCAGCGCCGGCATGGAAGCGGGAACGAACAGCACCTCTCGCATCAGCTTCGAATCCGCGATGGTCGTCTTGAGCACGTCCTGACTGAGATCCACCTGGCCCTGTTTTGCGCCATGCTTCATCACCCAGACCATGGCATCCTTGATGTGAACCATGCCGATGACATCGTCGAGGCTTTCGCGATACACGGGGATACGGGCGTGGCCTTCCCGCGCGAAAAGCGCGAGCAGGTCGCCGACCGTTTGCTGTTCCTCCACAGCTACCACATCCGCGCGTGGGAGCATGATCTCGGACACCTTCGATTCGCCGAAACCCAGCACATTCAGGAGCATCATGCGCTCCTGCTGCGACATGGATTTGTCGTCTTCGGCAACGCTTTCGGCTATGGCGCTTTCAAGCGTCTCGCGCAAATTCTCATTATTGGCGAAGCCGAGATTGGCCGCCATCCGCTGCAACCAGCCAGCGGATGGTTTCGATTTTCCCGTTTCGAGCAATATTTGTGGTGGCATGGCTTTGAGGTGAGTGGCCCTGTTATTGAGGTCAAAGTGTCTGAACTGAAGCGCTCGCATCGTCCCGATAAGGATCGGGAATGCCGAAGCGGGCAAGGACGACGCGCTCGGCGGCTTCCATAGCGTCGGCATCGGCGTCCGCTTCATGATCGAAGCCGACCAGATGAAGAACACCGTGGGCCACGAGATGAGCGGAATGATCGAGAGGGGTTTTCGCCTGGGCTTGCGCCTCGCCCACGACCGCGTCGTATGACAGGGCGACATCGCCGAGAAACGCCGGTTCATCGTCGAAACGGGCGGCTCGCACCGCCTCCCCCGATGGAAATGACAGCACGTTGGTGTCGGCGTCCTTGCCGCGAAACATCTTGTTCAGCGAGCGAACCTGTTCGCCGGACATGAGTGCCACGCTGACGCAAGTGTCGTCCGGCGCGAATCCGGCCTCGCGCAGCGTTTCGGCCACAAGTTTCGGAATCAATTCTTCCAGCCCCGCGACGGATACCCACCGATCGTCCTCGATCGAGATATCCGTGCCTATTCGGTAGGGCTCGCCTTCCGCGCTCGGACCAGGATCCGAGGGGGCATTCGTCGTTGCATCGGTCAGTGGAGGTGTCATAGCGTTCTTAATTTAGCGCTTCGTTTCGTAAGCTTCAATAATTCTCCCGACGAGCGGGTGACGAATCACGTCCGCGCGCGTGAATGCCACGTGCGCGATGCCTTCCACGCCGTCGAGCACGCCAAGTGCATCGGCGAGGCCGGAATGCTGGCCGGCGGGCAAGTCGATCTGCGACGGATCGCCGGTGATGATCATGCGGCTGCCCTCGCCGAGGCGCGTCAGAAACATCTTCATCTGCATGACGGTGCAATTCTGCGCCTCGTCGAGTATGACGATGGAATGCGCGAGCGTGCGGCCGCGCATGAAGGCGAGCGGCGCGATCTCAATCATCTTTGTCTCAAGCCCGCGCTCCACCTTTTCCGGCGGAAGCACATCGTAAAGCGCATCGTAAAGCGGGCGAAGATACGGGTCGACCTTCTCTTTCATGTCGCCGGGCAGGAAGCCGAGCCGTTCGCCCGCTTCCACGGCCGGACGCGAAAGCACGAGCCGGTCGACTTCGCCGCGTTCGAGGCAACCCGCCGCATAGGCGACGGCGAGGTAAGTCTTGCCCGTGCCCGCCGGGCCGGTGCCGAAAACCATCTCCCGCGATTGAAGGGCGGTGATATAGGTGGATTGCGCGGGGGTTCGCGCGACAATGGTACGCTTGCGCGTCTTGAGTTCGCCGACATTGGGCACCGGTTGCGCCACCGCGAGCCCCGAGCCGCCGAGGCCCGGCCCGCCCGTCAGGTGGCGGATCGCGCCATCCACGTCGCCCTGCGACAGGGTGCCATCGCCCTTGGCGCGGCCATACAGCGCTTCCAACACCGTTTTCCCCTGAAGGCACGTCTCCTTGTCGCCGTCGAGCACGACGACATTGCCATGCACCACCGCGCGGAGGCCGAGCCTGTTTTCGATAAGGGCGAGATTTGAATCGAACTCGCCCAACACATCGGCGAGCTTTCGGTTATCGTCGAACGTGATTTCAATCCGGTAAAGGGATTGCGCGGATTGCGACGGTTTCGAACCGGCACGCCAAGCCTGACGCGAGGGAGCGTTCATCGATCGCCTTGGCGGTATGTCGACACCTGGCAAAAAGTATTTCTCCGCGTTCTGCTTGCCGAGCGCTCTTTCACTATTGTCTCTTTATGTAGCGTCTTCGTCCAGATTTTTTATGACAGCGCGAAGACTATTTTGGCTTGCTGCCACGATTTCCACATCCGCGATGCTGCCCAGCAGCGCCGGGTCGCCCTCGGCATACACCGACTGGAGATAGGGCGAACGACCCACGATCTGGCCGTCGTTGCGTCCGCGCGAGTCCCACAGCACGGAAAGCGTCCGTCCCACCATCGCGGCATTGAAGGCCGTCTGCTGGGCGAAAAGGCGCGCCTGAAGCCGGGCGAGGCGCTCCGATTTCAAATCTTCCGGCACCTGTTCGGGGCGGTCGGCGGCGGGCGTTCCGGGCCGCGCGCTGTATTTGAACGAATAAGCCTGCGCGAAGTGAACGCGTTCTACCACGCGCATGGTTTCCTCGAAATCGGCGGTCGTTTCGCCCGGAAAACCCACGATGATATCCGTCGACAGCGCAAGGTCGGGGCGCACGTCGCGGAGCCGGTCCACGATGCGGAGGTAATCTTCGATTCGATGCTTGCGGTTCATCGCCTTCAAGATGCGATCCGAGCCGGACTGGAACGGCAGATGCAGATAGGGCATCAGTTTCGGCAAGTCGCGATGCGCGGCGACGAGCGCCTCGCTCATGTCGTTCGGGTGGCTTGTGGTGAAGCGAAGGCGCGCAATGCCGTCGATTTCGGATAGCGCCGCCAGCAAATCCGGCAGCGTCCATGTCTTCCCCGACGGGCCTTCCCCCGCCCACGCATTCACATTCTGCCCGAGAAGGGTGATCTCGCGCACGCCGCGCTCGGCAAGGCGCTTCGCCTCATCGACGATCTGCGCGACGGGGCGCGAATATTCCGCGCCACGTGTATAGGGCACCACGCAGAACGTGCAGAACTTGTCGCAGCCTTCCTGCACGGTGAGGAACGCGGCGGGCGCGGAGCGAAGCTTCGGCGCGGGCAGGTTCGCGAATTTCTCGGCGGCGGGAAATTCGGTTTCGATCACGACGCCGCGCGTTCCGGCGCGCCTTTCGATCAGTTCGGGCAGGCGATGATAGCTCTGCGGGCCGACGATAATGTCGACCAGAGGCGCGCGGCGGGCGATTTCCTCGCCCTCGGCCTGCGCGACGCAGCCCGCGACCGCGATCATGAGGTTGCCGCCGCCGAGTTCGCGGCGCGTCTCGCGCAGCACGCGCAGGCGGCCAAGCTCCGAAAACACTTTTTCGGCGGCCTTCTCACGGATATGGCAGGTGTTCAGAATGACAAGGTCGGCATCTTCCGGCGCATCCGTCTCGGCGAAACCGGCCGAGCCGAGAGCATCGGCCATGCGTTCGCTGTCATAGACGTTCATCTGGCAGCCGAACGTCTTGATGAAGACGCGCTTTTCCGGCGTGTCGCCAGTGGGCCGCACGTCTTCCTCAGTCTCGGGAGCGCAAGCGTCCTGCATGTCTCAAGCCGCGCGCGGACGCGCCGTCACCTGCTCGATATAGGACTGGCGAATTTGCGCCTCGGAGAACGCAGCGAGCGCCTTCCTGTCGCGCAACGAAGCCAGCCGCACCGGCTCGCCAAGGCGAATGGTTACATCGATCGGGCCGCTTTTGAGCACGTTCCACGCATGGCTCATCATGTCCATGTCGCCGTACCACGCGATGAGCGGGCGCTCGTGACGCAGGATCGGCAGGCCGTGAAGATGTGTGTAGGCGATGGAAACGGTTTGCACCACGGCTTCCGGGCCGTTGTCGTTTGCGGCGTTCGGCGCCAGCGATGCGGCGGAGAAAAGCGAGCTTCGGAACGGAAGGATGCGGTTGCCGTCGCTGCTGGTGCCTTCCGCGAAGAGAACGATGGTGTCGCCCTTGGCCAGACGCTCGGCGATCTCGCCGGCCTTGTCCCTGACGAGGGTGCGCCGCGTGCGATCCACGAACACCGTGCGCTGAAGTCTGGCGAGCAGGCTGACGAACGGCCACACACCGACCTCCGCCTTGGCGACGAAACTCAGCGGAGCCACGGTCGACAAGGCGGGAATGTCGAGCCAGGAAATGTGATTCGAGACGAGGAGAACCGGGCTATCGTTGGCAAGTTTTCCCTCGACATGGACGCGGATGCCGAGGATGCGGCAGACAAGCTTGTGATAGCCGTTCGGCAGCGTCCTTGCCTGCTTGAGCCCGAGTTTCAGGAACAGCCATTGCAGGAGCATGAGCGGCAACGTGACCGCGACGAAAGCCGCAAGCAGGATCGACGCCCGAATTGAACCGAGCATCCGCATCATAAATCCATGAAAAACGAGAGCATCCATGCCGCTTTCACTTCCGAGCGCGTTCAACGTTCGCTTCATTACGGGCTGCTTATCTCCGGGTCAACGGCCGAACGCAGCGAATCCAGCCTCATGACGAGAGCCGTTTCCGACGCAGAGCTTTCGTGCCGATAATAATTGTCACGCCGCGCGACGACGCGAAAACCGAGCTTTTCGTAAAGGCCGCGCGCTTTGCGATTAGTTTCCGCCACTTCCAGATAAATGCAAGCGATGAATCGCTCGCGGCACAGCTCGAAAGCGGCTTGCATCAGCCGCGTTGCATGGCCGCGACCTTGTGCGTCCGGCGCGACTGCGATGGCAAGGACTTCCGCTTCGTCGGCGGCGAACTGGAACAGCGCAAAGCCGCAAAGGCGCTCGCGATTCGCGGCTTTCAGAAGCGCGCGATTCGCGTCGATGGTCGAGGCGGCGAAGTCGGACGGGGGCCAACCGGGCGGCAGGGCTTGCGCGTGCAGGGCAGCGATCTCGGCGGCGTCCTCGGGTGCGGCGCGGTTAATCGGGAAATCCGATGGCTCACTCATCTTTGCGGGCGATGATATTGCGCTTCTGCGGCTTGGCGTCGGGCGGGCGAACATAGAAGGGCGTGGGGAGATCGCGCGCCGGGCTCAGAGACGGCGCAAGCTCCGCCAGCGTGAGTGCGTCCGGGAAGAGATCGGGGGCAACGAGCGGAAGGGCTACGAAGCCCCCGTCAATCAGTGCCGAAGAGGCGGGGCCGGACAGGCCGTCGGCTCTTCCGTTAAAGAAAGCCGCGCAATCGGCTTGAGGCATGGCCACGATGTCGGTCACGGCTTCGCGCCCCGGTTTCAGAATCTGGCAGAAGACCGCGTTCAAACCCGCAGGGGCCGCAAGTCCATAGGCGCCCTTTGCATGTCCGGCTTTTTCGTAGGCGGCGGCCATGATCGTGAAGCTCGTCGCACCCACGACGGGAAGCTTCGCGGCCAGCCCGAAAGCCCGCGCGGCCGCGACGCCTGTTCGAATGCCGGAGAACCCGCCGGGTCCGATCGACACGGCGATGCGGTCGAGACCGGCGAAAGCAAGGCCCGCTTCGGCCATCAGCGTCCCGATGAGCGGAATGAGCTGCTCCGCTTGGCCGCGCACGGCTTCAAGCCTTTTGACGCGCGCAGGTTCACCTTGGCGAGCCGCTGTCACGGCGACCGAGGTGCGGCCCATGCTTGTTTCGATTGCTAGAACTCTCACGACCGAAGGACACAACTCTTGTTACTGGCGGGAACGACAATTGCTTGTCGCAGGAAGGGATAGAATACGACTATACGATTTCGGAAATCTCATCGAAGGCAAAGCGAGGTAAACGCGCGCGCAACGCGGCGGGGTCGCCATAGCCCAAATTGCACAGAAAGTTCGATTTGATGGACGTTCCACCGAAAATGAACGGCGAGCGCCTTCGCGCTGTCACCCTTCGGAAAAACGAAGCGTGCGGGCGAGTGAGTGGCGCTGGTTGGGCCAAGGGCCGTCAGGTCTACGATCCGCCGCAGAATGTCGTCCGCGACGGGTCTGTCCTGCCATTTGCTTTGGGTGCGGGCCTTCAGAAAAATCTGGTCAAGGCATTCCGCGACGATGGGGCGCCCCATGCATTACCTCTTATTGTGTACTCCAACCCAGGGCAGCACAACATATAGAGGATCGCAGGTCGCAGCACTAGACGGGCTGAACCTCCTGAACTTCGGGAACGAAGTGTTTCAACAGGTTTTCGATGCCATGGCGAAGCGTTGCCGTCGCGGACGGGCAGCCTGAGCACGCGCCTTGCATCTTGAGGTAGACGACACCGTCGCGGAACCCTTTAAAGGTGATGTCGCCCCCGTCGCTCGCCACGGCGGGGCGTACGCGGGTTTCGATCAATTCCTTGATTGTGGTGACGACTTCGGTGTCGGCGACGTCGAAATCCTCATCTTCCGCGACGAGCCTTTCGTCCGACAGGACCGGCTGGCCCGACATGAAATGCTCCATGATCGCGCCGAGGACGGGAGGCTTCAGGCTCTCCCAATCGCCGCGATCCTTTGTCACGGACACGAAGTCCGAGCCGAGGAAAACGGCGGTGACGCCTTCGATATCGAACAGTCGCGATGCCAGCGGCGAAACGCCTGCCGCATCGTCGCTCGTGAGAAACTCGCGCGTGCCCTCTTCGATTACCGTGCGGCCGGGCAGAAATTTCAGCGTCGCCGGATTCGGCGTTATCTCGGTCTGAATGAACATGATTTTCCTCTTTTGCGCCCTCTCTCCCCTCGGGCGCGAACAACCATTCGCCAGATAATAAGGCAGGGTTGCGCCCGCCTTTCAAGAGAAAAGCCGACTGCTGAGGTCGGAAACCCGCCTTCGCCTCAGGCGAGGCCGTTCACTTCTTCGAGGGTAAGATTGCCGGGCACGATTGCGATAGGGATCGGGAATGTGCCCGCTTTCGCACCCGCCAGCGAGGACACGAGCGGACCCGGTCCTTTTGGATCGGTCGAGGCGCCGAGCACGAGGATGCCGAACTCGCGGTCCTCCTCGATGAGCTTCACGATTTCCTCGGCGAGAGGCCCCTCGCGGATGATCTCCTCCGGCACGATCTCCTCGAAGCCCCACGTCTTGAGCTTGCGCGCCCGAAGCCGGAACACGGCACGCGCCTTGTGATACTGCTCCTCGCGAAAGGTCTCGTCGACGCCGAGCCAGTGCGTCATTTCAATCGGCTCGATCACAAACAGAAGCGAAAGGCTGCCGCCCGTGCGATGCACACGGCGCGCGGCGTAATAGAGGGCGGTTTCGCCCTCCGGCGACTCGTCCACGATGACGAGGAATTTTCGCTTGTGACCGACGGTGAAAAGATCGCGTGGCTGACGGTTCGCCATGGTTTGCGTCCCCTTTGGAGGGTTGAGCTTACCATGAACGGCGCGCCCGCAAACGGCGTTTTCTTGGTCGGGAGAATTCCTACCGCGGCTTCGTAACGAAACCGACGATGTTCTGCACATGGCGCAGCGTTTCGGACGCGAGCACGTCCGCCCGCTCCGCGCCATCCGCCAGCACCGCGTCGATATAGGCGGCGTCGGCCGAAATGCGCTTCATCTCGTCGCCGATGGGGCCGAGCCTCGCCACGGCGAGGTCGGCGAGCGCGTTCTTGAACGCCGAGAACTGCGAGCCGCCGAATTCTCCGAGGATCTTTTCAACGCTCTCGCCGGACAGCGCCGAATAGATGCCGACGAGGTTCTCCGCCTCGGGGCGTCCCTCGAAGCCCTTCGGATCGGTCGGCAGCGGCTCGGGATCGGTCTTCGCCTTGCGGATTTTCTTCGCGATGGTGTCGGCGTCATCCGCTACATTGATGCGCGAGAGGTCGGACGGGTCGGACTTCGACATCTTCTTCGTGCCGTCGCGCAGGGACATGACGCGCGTCGCGGGGCCGGAAATGATCGGCTCGGGCTGAGGGAAGAAGCCGTCCGCGAAGCCTTCCGCCGCGATGGTTTCCGCGAAATCGTTGTTGAACTTCTGCGCGATATCGCGGGACAGTTCCAGATGCTGCTTCTGGTCCTCGCCGACGGGCACATGCGTCGCGCGATAGGCGAGGATGTCGGCCGCCATCAGCACGGGATACACGTAAAGCCCGACGCTCGCGTTTTCGCGGTCCTTGCCCGCCTTGTCCTTGAATTGCGTCATGCGGTTGAGCCAGCCGATGCGCGCGACGCAGTTCAGCACCCAGGCGAGTTCGGCGTGCGCGCTCACCTGCGACTGATTGAAGATGATGTGTTGCTTGGGGTCGACGCCCGCCGCGATGAACGCAGCCGTCACTTCTCGCGTCGAGCGCTTAAGATCGGCGGGATTCTGCGCCACCGTGATCGCGTGCAGATCCACGACGCAATAGATGCAGTCGGTCCGATCCTGCAACGCGACGAAGTTCTTGATGGCGCCGAGATAGTTGCCGAGATGCAGATTGCCGGTCGGCTGAACGCCGGAGAAGACAAGCTCTTTCATTGTCGTGCTGGCCTTGATGGTGCGAGGCGTTGTTATGAGCCGCGCCGGTGGCAAAATGCAAGCCCGAGCTTTGCCCCCGCCGGCGCCCACCCGCCGCGGCAGCGACGATCCGGCCAATTCGCCAGCCTCAACGCCAGTCGGGCAGAGACCGGCCGGTGGTCGGCCGGGCTTCACGCCGTTCGAGCATTCAGCTGCGGATCAGGACTTCCCGAGAACGAGCTTCTCATTCGCCGCGACGGCGGCCGAGATATCCTGCTTTTCTTTTTCGTTGCAGTTGACGGTGTTCGCGGGTGGCATCGGAATGGTATTCGGATCGCGCTTCGCCGCCTCTTCCTGATCGACGACTTCCACCTTGCCTACCAGAAGCTGCACGGTGAACAGATGAAGCGTGTTGATATACTGAAGCTGGCTCGACGACCACTTGCCGGTGTTCTTCTCGCGGAGGAGCAGCGCATCGCGGTTCGCGATCACCAGTTCCTGAAGGTCGCATTTCTGGGCGCGGGCGCTGAGATAGGCGGCGCGGATCACTTCGCGCGCGTCGGCGTCCGGGATGATGATCTTCGACGGATCGGACTTGTCGATGACCGTCACCGACTTGTCCGGCTGGAGGATCTTGTTCGGCAGCGACTGCCAGGCAAGCGTCTTCAACGTCTTGAGTGTCTTGTCGCTGATCTCGCCCTTTGCCGTCTGCGTCTGCGCGACTGCAACCGGCGTGGCAAGCAACGTGGCAGCGAAGATGATCGATCGCAAAATCATGCTGGCCCCGAATCCCCTGATTGACTGAACATTTTGCGCCGCGCCTTCGGCGTCCGACGCGTCAAACCCCGGCTCATGGCAACGGGAGAAACGCGGCAACACTATGGCCTCATTGCACGCAGGTCACGCCTTGTTGGAACCCTGCCACGGTCCACGCCGAAGAATGGCGACGATGCCGCGCAGCGTTCGAACCTCCTGCTCGGTCGGCGCCATTCTCCCGAACATCGTGCGGATGTTGTTGACCATGGTTTCACGCTTCTCGGGTGGGAAGAGAAAGCCGCAATGGTCGAGTTCGCCTTCGAGGTGCTCGTAAAAGCCGATGAGTTCGCCGCGCTCCGCCGGGCGGCTCGCCTTGAAGCGGTGTCCCGCGCCCAGCGGCGCGTCGGGCAGCGCGCGGCCGAGCGAATGCGGGTTCACCAGCTTGCGCCATTCATAGGCGAAAAGCAGAACGGACTGCGCGAGGTTGAGCGAGGCGAAAGCCGGATCGACCGGGGCCGTCATGAGCGCGTCGGCAATGGCGACGTCCGAGTTTTCAAGTCCCGTCCGCTCCTTGCCGAAGAGAACGCCGCAGCGCAGGTCGGCGCCTTGCCGCTCTGCGATTTCGGTAACGGCGGAGTCGGGAGCCAGCACGGGCTTGGCGAGGAAGCGGCTGCGTGCCGTTGTTGCCACGATATAGTGCAGATCAGCCACAGCGGCGGCGAGATCGGGATAAAGCCGCGCGCCGTCGACGATTTCCACCGCGAGCGCCGCCGAGGCCCGCGCGGCTTCGTTCGGCCAGCCGTCGCGCGGCGCAACGAGGCGAAGTTCGCGCAGTCCGAAATTCGCCATCGCGCGCGCGGCAGCACCGATATTCTCGCCGAGTTGGGGCTCGACGAGGATGATGGCGGGAGCGGATGGCGATGGAGCCGATGTCATGGCGGGATCCTGTCCGGGGCGTGCCAAACAGGTTTACAGCGTTTTCAGGCGAAATCGATACCGCTGCGCGAAAGCGAGGCGGCAAACCGGCTTGGGCGCGACGGGTATGCTCCGAGCGCCCGCCGCGTCGATGCCTCAAGGACGCTCCCTCGCATGTTCGCCATGAAGCGCGGGAGACGCGCCCGCTCTGGAGCCGAAAGGCGCGTTCAACCTCACGATCCTCCAGTTGAGGAACGCCGCGAACGTGACCCAGAGCAGAAATGGCACGAGGAGCCACGACGCGGTTGATGAGATGTCCCAGAGGCCGATCACCAGCGCCAGGATGGAAAGCCACAGGAACGGCACCTCGGCGAGCGCCCAGTCCGGCCGCTTCGCCGCGAAGAACAGTGGGCTCCAGATGACGTAAAAGAAGATGTTGATCGCGAACAGCACGGCGACGCGGGTTTGCTCTCCGCTATCGGCGGCCGCCGTCCACGCGAACACACCCGCCGCTCCTGCCAGCGAAAGAATGATGGTCCACGCCGGGCCAAAAGCCCAGTTCGGCGGATTCCACGATGGCTTCCTGAGGTTGCGATACCACTCGCCGGGACGGCTCGCGATGCCGCCCAGAATGAAGACCACCAGAACGATGGCCACGGTTACGATGATCGTTAATGTCATGTCGATCCTTGCCGGTTTGTATTCGCGCGAGGCTTCAGCGCTTGGGTTTCTCCGCGCGGGCGGCTATTTTTGCGAAGCCGGAAGCGGCGACGGTCGCGAGAGCGGCGATAACGAGAAGCGACGAAACGATGATAAGCTGAAACATCTTTCGGCACCCCTTCATGACTTCAAGTGATACGAACGTCACGGACGAAAAGCGGTTCCGCATTGGCGAGGCGCGGCAAAACGGTCGTCCGAAAGTCATTGAAGACATGGGGCCGCATCTGCTAAACGCCAAGAATACGCCTGCAATACAGGCGGCGTTTCTGTTGTCGAAGGGGGATACCATGAGCCTTGACACTCTCGATCTGAAAGCGCTGGTTCGCACGATCCCCGACTATCCGAAGCCCGGCATCATGTTCCGGGACATCACGACGCTGATCGGTCATGCGATTGGCTTTCGCGCCGCGATCCGTCGTATCGCCGCTCCTTTCGAGGGTGAAAAGATCGACGCGGTCGCAGGCATCGAAGCGCGCGGCTTCATCGTCGGCGGCGCCGTCGCGGATCGCCTCGGCTGCGGCTTCATCCCGATCCGCAAGAAGGGCAAGCTGCCATGGCGCGCCGTCGGGCAGGATTACCAGCTTGAATACGGCACCGACATCATCGAGATGCACGAGGATGCCGTGAAGCCGGGCGAGCGGGTGCTGATCGTCGACGATCTGATCGCCACGGGCGGCACGGCGGAAGCAGCGGTCAAGCTCATCAAGCTTGTGGGCGGCGAAGTCGCCGGTGCGGCCTTCGTGATCGATCTGCCGGAACTCGGCGGCGTCGCGAAACTCGCCGCGCATGGCGTTCGTTGTCATGCCCTGATCGCCTTCGACGGGCACTGAGGCCGCCGGCGGCCCCGCTACTCGCCGCGCGAGTCCCGGTGCAGCGCGCGCAATCTCTCCATGTCGAGAACGTGCAAATCCGGCCCTTCGCGCCGGACGATCCCCATATCCTGAATACGGCTCAACACGCGCGATACCGCCTCGCGATGGGTGCTGATGCGCGCCGCGAAATCCGCGAGCAAAGGCGCGGGAGAAATCAGCGCCCGCCCATCCCTTTCGCCCGCGAGGATCGCAAGCCGCAACAGTTCCGCGTGTACGCGCGCCTGAACGCTCAACGTGCTGAATTCGAAGATCCTGTCCGAAAGCGTGCGGACCTTTCCCGCGAGCTTCTTCATGATGAGAAGCGATAATTCCGGGTGGCTCTTGAGCAGCCCCAGAAACTGATCCTTTGAAAGGACAGCAAGCATGCAATCGCTGCTCGCCTCGATGGTGACGGAACGCGGCTCTCCGTCGAGGGCCGACAGTTCGCCGAACATTTCCTCCGCTCCTATGGTTGCGAACAGAACGGGCTTTCCTTCCGCCGCCGAATAAAGAAGTGCGCGAAGTTTTCCCTTCGTCACGAAGTAGACGTCTCGCGTGCGTTCGTTGGCCATCACGATCTGCTTGCCGGCCGGCACGGAATGCCAGGTGCAACTGCGCGCGACATCGCGGACGACCGCGTCGGGAAGGTCTCTCAGAATCTCGCAGCGCTTGAGAGTGGCCATTCTAAAGGGCAAGGGCTGCGCTCCCTTGCCCGAAAGCTCTCTGTGAACAGGCGCGCCCGCAAGAACCCGAGCACGGTTCGCCGGTTCTATTTCTCCCGCTCGCATTCATCGGCATCGCACCCCGCAAGCCTGAGCCCCTCGATAATGGTGCTGTTCCAGCGTCCGTCGCTAAATGGCAACCTTTCGATCCCACGATGAAGGAAAGCACCAGACCACGCCTTCACTTCGGCGCGCGCTTTCGCCACCTCGCCGGTTCGCCCAAGGGTGGCGATCTGGACGACCTTGGCGAGCCGATACCGCGCCCGAATATTGAGAGCGCGCTCGGCATGGTCGACCGCCGCTTCCCATTCCCCAAGGAGGTGATAGGCGAGCGCGGTTTCGCCGAGAAAGTGAAAGGTCAGCGGATCGCACGGGCTGAGACGCATCGCGCGCTGATAATGAGCGATCGCATTCGCAGGTTCGCCCGCCAGCGTGTAGCTGCTTCCCATGCCGCAATGGGCCATGGCGAAGCTCGGATTGAGGTCGAGCGAACGCTGGAGATAGGTACGCGCTCGCTCCGGCGCTCTTGTGACCAGCTTCAGAAAGGCGATCACGAGGTAAACGCGCGCGTCTTGCGGATCGAGGAGGCAGGCCTTGCGCGCGAGGGTTTCGGTTTCCCGCAGGAGCGCGGCATCGTGCCGGTGCATCCAGATCTTCGCAAACCCGCAGGTGGCAAGCTGGATCAGCGCTTCGCTCGAACCGGGATCGCGCTCAACGGCCGCCCTGAAGCACTCGACCGCGATGTCGAGGTGCTCCCTGGTCAGTTTCTTGAGATGCCAGGTGCCACGGCGCGACAGTTCCCACGCGTTCAGGTCTGCCTTCTTCTTCACGCTGAGGCGGGCGAACTCCGCGCGCTCGAGTTCGACTTCGAGGGCGCTGACCGCCGCGGTCGTAAAGTCGTCCTGCGCGGTGGCGGGCGACGCAGGATCGAGCGCGAACGTGCGCCCCCAAAGGTTGTGACCGCAGCCCGCATCGATCAGGTTGATCGTCACGCGAAGCTCGGACCCGGATAGTTTCAGGCGACCCGTCACGAGATAGCGCGTGCCGAGCGCCCGCCCGATCTCGCAGGGACCATGCCGACCGGACATGAACCGCAAGCTGGACCACTGCGAGAGAACGGGAAGCCAGCGCAGCCGTGAAAGACCGTTGATGAGGGAACCTGCGAAGGCCTCACCGCCGAATTCATCCGCTGGGCCGTCCCCGTGGACATGGAAGGGCAGAACTGCGAGCGCGGATGTGCGGTCGTGGCGCTGCGCTTGCTCGATCGCTGCGTCGCGCGAAACGTTCCCAGTTTCGCCGTTTGTGACGCCGGGATTTACGGAGAATGCCGAGACCGGAGCGAAGATGTTCTTCAGTTGACGCGGTCCGAGCGCGTTGAAAGAGACATCGATCTGGCTTTCAACGGAATGGAACACCGCTTCCGAGAGCATGAGATGACCGGGCGCGCAGATCTGCTGCAACCGTGCCGCGATGTTTACCTCGTCGCCAAAAAGGCCAGACGTATCCACCATGACATCGCCCATATGGAGGCCGATCCGAAGGCGGATGCGGTTTTCTTCCGGCAGGAGGAAATTGCGCCGCTCGATGGCGCGCTGCGTCTCGATCGCAGCTCGCACCGCGTCGAGGGGGAGCGGAAACTCGGCCATCCATGAATCGCCCGCGACGCCGAACATGCGGCCCCGGTTCGAGCGGATGACATGCTCGGTGACCTGGCGATAGGCTAGAAAGCGCGACAATGTCAGTTCGTCGTCCGCTGCCATGTGGCGGCAATAATCCGCCACGTCGGTTGCCATGATCGTGACAATGCGCCGTTCAAACTGCCAGGCACGCCTGTTCACCGTCTTCATTTTTTGACTACCAGGGCGCAACTCTTATGCCGATTTTTCATACGTACGGCTCGGCCTCTGTCAACATAGTACCGGCCATTGAAGAAAACTTTATAAAAACTTTAGGCAAATGCATGAGAACCGGCCGAGAGGCAGGGACAACCACTCATGATTGTAGTTGGATTATCGTAATTGGCGTCCTTGGCGTCAATTCCTGCCGATGGTAAATGGAACGCGCCGGTTCATATGCGACCTTAGGTAGCAACATCGGTAGCGCTGCCTGCGAGAGGTCGCCGCCGGTCATTTGCCGCCGTCTCGAGCGCATGCTTCAACCTGTCTTCGAGTCTGCCGCTGTCGTCGTCCTCGATAGCAACGGATTCGAGTTCGACCGATGCTGATCGAGCCGCCAGCCTCAGACGGAAGTAGACGCGAACCCGCGCGTGCCGGAACATCATCGGCAGGAGGATTTCCGGTGGCTCAGTCCACGAAAGCAGAGCTTGTCCGAGTTCACACAGTTCGATCGTCCCCGGCTTGAAATAGGGTTCGGCCGAGGAGTGAACCAGGCTCCTGAGGTTCGCCATCTGGCCGATGCGGATGAAAGCGGCAAAGTCGAGCGCATCGACGAGACGGAGTTCCGAGGCGAAGCCGGCAAATGCGGCGCCCAGAACTCTTTCCATGGCGGCGAAGTCCGCTTCCGGATCCGGGGCGCTTTCGGCAAAGAATGCACCCTCTGTCGTCATTGGGCGCCGCTCGCGGAAAAAAAACGCGATGCCAGCATCCTTCTGGCGCGCGAAAAGCGACGGCGCTCCACCTCTTCGAGAACGGCGCTTCTGACTTCTGCCGCATCGTGCCGCGCGTCGTCCGCCTCGGCGACATTGTCGGCAACGGAAATCCAGATCCGCCGGAACTCGGACAGAGCCTCCTGACGATGATGCAAAGGCGTATCGGCGCCGTTCGTGATGTCGAACAATTCGAGGGCGTCTGCCAGTCTGCGCGCGGTCGGGACATCCTGCGAGGCTTGTTCCTCGCAGATGAAAGAATAAGAAAACTGGTACATCACATCCTCTTGATGGCAGACCGCAACCGCCGCCGTTTATCGCATGTGACGCTTATGCCAAGCGTGAGGCGCCGGCGGAGCGAACTTGACATTCAAGTTCCGGTTGCCGCCAGATCTCGCTCGAATGTAAAATTAAGAAACTGTAATGGAAACAGTAGGTTGCGAGTAGTCCGCGCGATTCCGACATCTGCTCGCGAGCGTGCTGCAAGCGGATGCAAATGTCGGAACGGGCTCTAAGCCCGCGCGGGCTCAAGCAGTGCCGTCGAGGGCTTCTCGATGACCGACGCGCCCGGCAGGGCGATGGTCACGCGGAGGCCCCCCTCGGGCCGGTTCTTCAGGATGACGTCGCCGCCGTGAAAACGGACGATGCCGCGCGCGATCGCGAGGCCGAGCCCCATGCCGCCCGTGTCGGCGTTTCTGGAGTTTTCGAGGCGAACGAAAGGCGAGAAGACCTTTTCCATATCGTCTTCGGGGATGCCGGGACCGTCGTCCTCAATTACGATCAAGGCTTCGCTGCCCGTGAGCTTCGTTGTGACGCGCGCGTGGGTGCCGTAGGCAACCGCGTTCACCACGATGTTGCGCAACGCGCGTTTCAGGGCGAAAGCGCGACAATGGAGGCTGAAGCTCGGCGTGTCGCTGCATTCGACCGGAGCGCCCATGTCCGCGAGGTCGGCGCACACCGACGACACGAGGGCGCCGACATCCACGAGCCGCGATTCTTCCAGCTCCTCCAGTTCGCCGCCCTTGGCGTAGGCGAGCGCGGATTCCGTCATCTGGAACATCTCGGCCAGTGTCTGGAGGATCTTCCGGCGCATTTCGTCGTCTTCGATGAATTCCGCGCGAAGCCTGAGGCTGGTGATCGGCGTGCGAAGATCGTGGCTTAACGCCGCCAGCATCTTCGTCCGCTCCTGCATGAAAGTGCAGAGCTTGTCCTGCATGTCGTTGAAGGCGCGGATCGTCTCGACGACTTCGGTCGGGCCCTTTTCTTCGAGCTTCGCGGTATATTCGCGCCTGCCGAGCGCTGTGGCCGCGTCCGCCAGTTCCTTCAGCGGGCGCACAACGCGGATCATGATGAACATGATGCCGAAGGCGCCAATTGCGGCCATGATAACAAACTGAACGAAGAGGGTCGGCGCGTGCGTGGGCGCGCCGCGAGGTCTGACGGCCACATTCAGCCATGTGCCCTTTTCGAGCGGCAACGAAACGCGCGCATACACAGGATAGTTGGCAGGGCTCCTCGTGTCGCTCGTCCCGTGCAGACGTTCATAGACACGCTGGAAACCGCGCGCGAGCGTTCCG
Source organism: Rhodomicrobium sp. Az07 (assembly GCF_018619475.1). Taxonomy (GTDB): domain Bacteria; phylum Pseudomonadota; class Alphaproteobacteria; order Rhizobiales; family Rhodomicrobiaceae; genus Rhodomicrobium. Next base: position 10,032 of record NZ_JAHFZG010000017.1, on the reverse strand, counting down.
AGGCGAAATTCCGCGCGGAAGGGATCGTAATAGGCGACGACGACCTTCTTCGCCCGATTTCCGAAAACATCGCGCGCGCCCGCAGGCTCAACCTCAGCGTCGCCGACGGTCTCTCGCGCACGTGCCTTATCGTCGATCGTAAACTGGACGACGGGCGAATTTGCCGCCTTGAGTATGGTGTCGTGATATTGCGACGGCGTGGTATCGACAATTTCCGCGACGGTTTCGATGCGCGAGAAAATGCTGTTGAGCCAGTCCCTCATCATGCGGGACTGCTGGTCACGGATGATGACGACATACCCCACGGCCTGCGCGAGAAGCAGCCCTGCGATGGCGAGGACGACCAGCTGCCCCTTCAGGCTTTTTGGAAAGATCCGCATTATACGCGCTCGACCGCGCCGACGAATTTGTAGCCCCCGCCCCATATGGTCTGAATGATCTTCGGATCTTTCGGATCTTCCTCGATCTTGCGACGCAGTCGGCTTACCTGATTGTCGATGCTGCGGTCGAACAGGTTGGCCGCCCGTCCGCGCGTGATGTCGAGAAGCTGGTCGCGCGTCAACACCACATTCGGCCGGTGCAGGAACGCGGCAAGCAGAAGATGCTCGCCATAGGACAGCGGCGTCGCCATCTGGTTGGCGTCGATCAGTTCGCGCCGGTCGGCGTCGAAGATGAACTGTCCGAACTTGAGCCGCTCGCCGGGCGGCGTGTCGCGGCTGGGCGGCATGCTCTGCGCGCGGCGGATGACGGCGCGGATACGCGCCAGGAGTTCACGCGGATTGAAGGGCTTCGTGACGTAATCGTCGGCGCCGAGTTCGAGACCGATGATGCGGTCGGTATCTTCCGCCACGGCCGTCAGGAAGATGATCGGGGCGCTGTTGCTGTCGCGAATGTCGCGGCACAGCGAAAGCCCGTCCTCGCCCGGCATCATGATGTCGAGCACCAAGAGGTCGAATGCGCCGGCCTTCAGATGTCGCCGCGCCTCCGCCGCATCTGCCGCGACCGTCACGCGCATGCCATGCTTGACGAGAAATTTTGCGAGGAGGTCGCGGATGTCCTTGTGATCGTCGACGACGAGGATATGAGTTGATGTGTCCATTGGCTTCTCCCTCTGGCGTGAATGAAAGCGCCCGCGAGCGAAGTCGCTGTCACGCGCCGGGCCGGTGTCGCGCGCTTTGGCTGCGCCTTTTGTCGGGCCGGATTTTGTCAAAGTTGCGCAAAAGACACGATGCCGCTGATCTTTGGCATAAAAAAGCGCGACACTCGACGAGACCGCCAAATCGCGACACTTATTTGAAGTCCCGTTCGGTCGTTCCCAGAGTCGCGTTGCGCGTCCGCGGTTCGACCGAGAACAGCCTTTCCGTCTTGTCATAAAATCGCAGCCTGACTTACGTAGCATTCCACCTACGAACGATTCGCGGAACAAGTGACAAGCACATAGCGTTAGTCCGAGCGCTCTCCCCACCCGGTCGCAAGACGGTGCAGCGGTAGGCGCAAGCCGTTGATATAAATTACAGACAGCAACCGATTCTCATAACCGGAGAAGGTTTCGATGGAGCCGTTCGTTTTAGGCTGGCGCGAATGGGTTGCGCTTCCCGAACTGGGGTTGCCCGCGGTGAAGGCCAAGATCGACACGGGCGCGCGCACCTCCGCGCTGCACGCCTTTTCGATCGAGACCTTCGGGCCGATCGATGCGCCCCGTGTCCGTTTCGGCGTCCATCCCGCCGATTACAGCGACGACATCGAAATCTGGTGCACGGCGAAGATCGTCGACCGGCGCATGGTGCGCAGCTCCAACGGTCAGGCGGAAAACCGCTTCATCATCGAAACCCCGATCAAGATCGGCGACCGCGAATGGCCGATCGAGATTTCGCTCTCGAACCGCTACACCATGGCGCATCGCATGCTTCTCGGCCGCACGGCGCTCGAAGGCGCGTCCGCCACAATCCTGCCATGGTCGGAATATCGTCAGGCGCAGCTTTCCTATGACGTGTATGGCGAGCAGGCGGGCAAGCCGAAGAAGCGCTCGCTTCGCATCGCGCTCCTCACCATGGAGCCCGGCAATGTCTCGAACCGCCGCCTGATCGAGGAAACCGAGAAGCGCGATCACGTCATCGAGCCGATCAACACGCTGCGCTGCTACATGAACATCAAGTCCATCGCGAGCGCGGTCCATTACGAAGGCAAGACGCTGCCGGACTACGATTTCGTCATCCCGCGCATCGGCGCGTCGATCACCGCCTACGGCACCGCCGTCGTGCGCCAGTTCGAGATGACGGGCGCGTGCGTGCTCAATTCCGCGCAATCCATCGTGCAGAGCCGCGACAAGCTTTTCGCGCATCAGCTTCTCGCGATGCACAAGCTGCCGATGCCGGACACGGCGTTCGCAAGCTCGCATCACGACACCGACGACCTCATCAAGATGGTGGGCGGCGCGCCGCTCGTGATCAAGCTGCTGCAATCGACGCAGGGCAAGGGCGTGGTGCTCGCCGAGAACCGCAAATCGGCCGTGTCGCTGATCGACGCGCTTCGCAGCACCGAAACGAGCTTCCTCGTGCAGCAATTCGTCTCCGAGGCGGCGGGGCAGGATCTGCGCTGCATCGTGCTCGACGGCAAGGTGATCGCGGCCATGGTGCGCCGCGCGGCTGGCGACGAGTTCCGCGCGAACCTGCACAAGGGCGGGCTTGCCTTCGAGGCGAAGCTCACGGCCGAGGAGCGCAAGCTCGCGATCAAGGCCGCGCACCGGTTGGGGCTGAAATTCGCGGGCGTGGACATCCTGCGCTCGTCCAAGGGGCCGCTGCTGCTGGAGGTGAACTCCTCGCCCGGCCTCGAAGGCATCGAGCGCACCACGGGCGTCGATGTCGCGGGCCTCGTGCTCGACTATATCGAGCAGAGGAGCTTCGGCACGCGGCCGCGGATGAAGAAGGCGGCTTAGGTCCGCGATATTAGGCGTTTTCTAATGCTAAGAACCCGAACCGCTGACCTCTCAACACCCATATATTTCGCAATAAGCGTATCCACGCCGGGCTGCAAATCTCGTCGTAGAAAGCGGCCAAAGCGCTTACTTTCAGAACTTGAAATTGTCGGATATGATTTTGCCCACCGCGCGACTTTTCGAGCGGCGTAACCGCCAGCAAGTGTGGCTGAGCAACCGATCAGGCTACCTGCGAGGCCAAGGGCCGCTGCGGAGAGGATGCTCCCGAACATAATGGGGTTGTCTTTAATAGTCGTTCCTAGGGCGTTTACCGCAGCGTAACGTGTGGAACTCTCAAGACGCTCAATCTGCCGATTGATTTCCATAACCCTTTTCTTAATCATGGTAATGGCGTGCTCGGCCCCCCTTCGAGGCGGTGAGGCGATTTCTTCCTGAACCAAATCATTTATCTGAGGACGAACTTCCCTTATAAGATCAATATAATCGTCGATCGGCAAATTGATCGGAACGTTGATCGCGAGACCTTCGAGCAGTTCCGATCTCAACTGAGTCCGCAACTGACGTTGATCCTTACTAATAATTGCTACCTCTTCAGGAATAATTTCATCAGGATCTAGCATCAATGTTGCATTCAGGATGTCAGCTGAGCGAAATGCTTTAAGGGTAAATGCTATGTTTCGAATTTGCTCTAGGTAGCGTAAGTTGCCATCTTTGATCGCTTTCTCTGCAAGCATAAAAATATGCTCATCCCTATTAATATATGGATACGAATTATCAAATATTGCCTCCAAATTTTCTTGTGCATACCGCGCGCGGCGCTGTGCTTTGATCGAATCAAGAGATTCGCTTATCTTTTTCCAAGCGCATGAGCGGCATATATGAGAATCAGATGCAGAAAGCCAGCGCAATTCGGAGAAAAAATCGAATTCGTGAGCCGATATATGATCAATTCCCCGGATTCCTTTGCAAAAATAATCATTATATTGTTCATAATCTGATAGCAATACAGGAACAACAAGTCCGGCGCGAGCTAATTTTAGGCGATATTATAGTTGACGTACCCAGCGAACTCTAGTAAGTTGATCTTACTGGAGAAAAGCCATGTCCGCACTCAACGCCGAACACCTGCACGACGAAGAAGCCGCCTACGCTTGGGTTGAGGCTCACGTTTGGCCGAATGGTCCGGTTTGCCCGAAGTGCGGAGGCGGTGATCGCATCGGCAAGATGGGCGGCAAGAGCACCCGCATTGGCACCTATAAGTGCTATGCTTGCCGCAAGCCTTTCACGGTAAAGGTTGGTACGATCTTCGAAGACAGCCACGTTAAAATGCACATCTGGCTTCAGGCGATCTATCTCATGTGCTCCAGCAAGAAGGGCATCAGCTCCAACCAGCTTCACCGCACGCTCGGCGTGACGCTGAAGACGGCTTGGTTCATGAGCCATCGCATTCGCGAAGCGATGCGGAGCGGAAGCCTTGCCCCGATGGGCGGCCCCGGCTCCATCGTGGAAGCGGACGAAACCTTCATCGGCAAGAAGGAAGGCGCGGTGAAGCATCCGAACGCTCGCGGCTATGCTCACAAGCAAGCGGCGCTTTCTCTGATCGAACGCGGCGGCGAAATCCGCTCCTTCGTGATCGACAAGGCGGACACGGCCAATGTGAAGCCGATCATCGACGCGAACCTTCGCAAGGAAAGCATGCTGATGACGGACGAGGCCGCGATCTACGGCAAGATCGGCAAGGAGTTTAAGCACCACTTCACCGTGGAGCACGGCAAGGACGAATACGTTCGCGGCTCCGTCCATGTGAACACGCTGGAAGGCTACTTCTCCATTTTCAAGCGCGGCATGAAGGGCGTGTACCAGCACTGCGACGAGAAGCATCTGCATCGCTATCTCGCCGAATTCGATTTTCGCTACAACAACCGCGTCGCGAAGGGTGTGAATGATGGCGAACGGGCAACCAAGGCGTTGCTTGGCATTCAGGGAAAGCGTTTGAAGTACCGGGACTCGTCGCTGGACGGCGAATCGGTCATCAATTAAGATTCGTCCCCATGAACAAGCACAGCGAAGTTAGATGGGAGATCAAGGCGTATACGGCTGAGACTATGCCGCTTGACCGCTTGACCAAATATCTTACTGAATTGGCTACGCTTTTGGGTAAGCCGCAGCAGATGCATTTGCTTCGCGTCGAGAGTGGAAGCACGGTTCCTGTGCTTCGTATCGACGAAAGTGGCTTGCCTGATATCAAGAGACGAAGCGACGAAATACGTCGCGGCGTCGCGCCAATAGCCTCCATGCAGAGCTATAGAAACATCAACAGGATGCTCAAGGAGGATAAGACCGGAGCGAGCCTTGTTGAGGTTGACGGAGAAAAGAGCGCTGAGATCATTCCATTTCCTGGAATATCCGAATTACCCCCTCTCCTTAAGGGTGTGCAGCAACATGGAAAGGTCGACGGTAGGCTGCAACGGATTGGCGGAGCCAAGGCTATGGTCCCGATCCAGCTTAGAACTTTAGATGGTAGCACCATAAGCGGATGTTACGCGAAAAGAGACTTGGCGAAGGAAATAAGTGGGCACCTCTTTGAGCCTGTCAGGCTCTGGGGGCGTGGCAGTTGGAGCCTGTCCGCGACAGGACAGTGGGCAATGGATAGTTTCCATGTCGACTCCTTCGATAAAATGTCCGATGAATCCTTATTGGATGTTGTTGCAGCCTTGCGGAAGGTGAAGGCGGATTGGGTTGATGACCCAATCGGGAGCATTTTAGATGAAGGGAATGATTAATGGATGGGATGGATGCCAGTGTTTTAACATTGGTGCTTCATCCTGAAGCCAAGAGCCCGTGTGACCCTGTTACGGGCAAGCCTATTCCCCGTGCTAAAGATCGGGTTGACCACCTTCTCGCGACGTTGCAGCAGGCGAATAGGAAGATTGTGATACCAACTCCGGTTCTGAGCGAAGTTCTCGTTCGAACCGGAAAGGAAGGATTGGGATATATCCATCTCCTTCAAAAATCTGAGTTTTTTGACATCAGGCCGTTTGATGAAATCGCGGCGATTGAACTGTCAGAAATCAATAGGCGCGCAATCGCAGAAGGCAACAAAACGGCGAAGAGCGAGGCTCCGTATCAGAAGATAAAAGTAGACAGACAGATTGTCTCCATATGCAAAATGGCTGGCGTTCAGGTGCTTTATGCCTGCGACAGGGTGCTTATGAACTTTGCCAAGCAGGCCGGTCTGAGGGTTTGCGGACTGCATGAACTTCCGTTGCCGCCCGATCCTCAGACGCCTCCGCAGTTGGATATCTTCTCTTATAAGGATGGCAACTTAGACGCGGAGGCGCTGGAGCTTCACGATGAAGAAGATTGAATCTAAAGAACAAAGTGAGCGCTTCCGTCAAACCGCGCGGGAACTCGAAGCGGACGAGACAGGCGAAGCCTTCGAGCGCGCCTTCGGCAAGATAGTGCCGCCAAAGACGCCGAAGCCTACGAAAGAGCCTGAGCCAAAGACCAAAAAGACCCGCAAATAGCGGGTTTTTTAATCTCGAGACCATGAGCGGTTACGCATATTGGAACGGCTTGGTCACGAGATCATTCCCCAATCAACTTAAGGGAGAAGTCTATGAATCAGGATATAAAAGAACGCGGAGACGCGAAAATGCAGATTTCCATCGTCGAAAGGCATGACGCTCCCGGCGTTTGGTCGGTCGAGGTGGTCGACAATGAGCACGAAGGAGCTGTCTACTCCGCCGTATTTTATGGACCGGACTCCGAGGAGCGCGCCAGAGAATACGCGGCTATGAAGTATTGAGCCTAAAAGGCAACCTCTACGTCAACGTCATCAACACAGGTTTGTATCCTACTATGCCCTGTCCCTGTGTACCAATCGCCGTCCTGCGCTCTGGCGTCGGTGATTTCCTCCAAAAACATGCAGCGCCATTGCCCACCATGGGGCAGACCCTTGCTACTACCGCCGCCAAACTGGAACGACAGCACTTTTTCACGGCCGTCTTTATAGCCGAGAACGTGCGGACAAAGCTGCCGTTCGTACCCTTGGTACATGCAGACGACCTGCTTCCTCTTTAGGACAGCATCCCGAAAAACCGCATAAGTGCTGCTTGGCATGATTGCTTCTCCGTTTGCTTTGGATAGCAATCTCTCATGCGATTCGCTGGGTACGTCAACTATAATATCGCCTAATTTTATCAGAGTTATTGAATTTTTCTTGTCAATGCAAACCGGACAAACAGTGCAATAGACATTCTCATGAAATGGTATGGCTGATAGAAGCTTCCTCGAACCGGCGCCTTGAATAAATACCTTTTCCATCGGAAGATCGCGAATAACGCGTTCGCTCACAAATATTTGCTTCGCTCCGACATTTTTCAGATTTGAAAGTCTCTGCAGTCTGTCTGTCGAATATCTATCCAGGTTCATATCTGAGATGATCCAAAGTGAGAGATTTCACATCCGAAGTTATGGGGCGCCTACTGTGAGCGCTGGGCGGCGTCAATTTTTTCTCGGTTTAACCGGCGCATCAACAATTTGGAAAGCAACCTTCCTGCTTTCAAGATACCTGCAAGCCATGCCTTCTGTTAAGCCACTTCCCTTTAACATGTAACTGTTGCTCGCAAAAGCGCCGCGCGCTTTCCCCATCTCGTTAACCCTTTTTGCGTCGGATTCTGCTAAATTCCCACGTGTTCCGGTATCCGTTGCAGTGGTGAGTCATGCGTTCTTGTGTTGTGTCCGGCGGGGCGGCGCCCCTTGCCGCGGAAGGTATTCTTCAGGGCGATTGCCTCGACATCCTGCGGCGCATGCCGTCCGCCTCGGTCGACCTCGTCTTCGCCGATCCGCCTTACAATCTCCAGCTTGGCGGCGAATTGCTCCGCCCCAACAACACGCGCGTCGACGGCGTAGACCACGCGTGGGACCGCTTCGCGGATTTCGCCACCTATGACCATTTCAGCCGCGCCTGGCTCGCCGAGTGCCGCCGCATCCTGAAGCCGAACGGCGCGCTTTGGGTGATCGGCACCTATCACAACATTTTCCGGCTCGGCACGGCGCTGCAAGACCTCGGCTTCTGGCTGATGAACGACGTCATCTGGCTGAAGACGAACCCGATGCCGAACTTCAAGGGCACGCGCTTCACCAACGCGCATGAGACGCTGATCTGGGCGGCGCGCGACGAGAAGGCGCGCCCGACGTTCAACTATGACTCGATGAAGGCGTTCAACGACGACCTGCAAATGCGCTCGGACTGGCTCATCCCGATCTGCTCCGGCCCGGAGCGGCTGCGCGACGATGGCGGCCGCAAGGCGCATCCGACGCAGAAACCCGAGGCGCTCCTCGCGCGCGTGCTGATGGCGACGACGAAGCCCGGCGACCTCGTGCTCGACCCGTTCTTCGGCACCGGCACCACGGGCGCGGTGGCGAAGCTGTTGCGGCGTCGCTTCATCGGTATCGAGCGCGACCCGGATTACGTGGCGGCGGCCGGCGCGCGCATAGACGCCATCGAGCCGTGCGACGAGAAGGCAGCCGCGCTCATCACCTCGAAGCGCGCCGAGCCGCGTGTGCCCTTCGGAATGGTGCTGGAACGCGGCATGCTGCGGCCGGGCGATGTGCTGTTCGACGCGAAGGCGGAAATCCGCGCGCAGGTGATGGCGGACGCGTCGCTGATGTGGAACGGGACGCGCGGCTCCATTCACGCGGTCGGCGCGAAGGCGCAGGGGCGCGGCGCGTGCAACGGCTGGACCTTCTGGCATTTCGAGAAGCCGACGGACGGGCTCGCGCCGATCGACCTGCTGCGCGTGGAAGTGCGCAAGACGTTGGGGATGCGTGCGGCAGCGTGATAGCGGTTGGGGATCGAGGCGCTGTACCGGCGTCCGCGCACGACGAAGCCGGAGCCGGGGCATAAGGTCTGCCCCTATCTGCTGCGCGGCGTGGAAGTCGCGCGGCCGAACCAGATGTGTGGTGCCCGCAACAGCAACATGCAGCACGGAAGGCAGTTCACCTCGGTATTGGGAGCGAACTCAACCTATACTGCATCCCGGTTTTATTGAAGTACAACGAAACTTGGTCTGCTGCGCCGACAGTTTGCAATTTTAGGTAGTTTACGGTTTTTATACCCTATCTGTAGTAGAAGAGCAAAGTCAGTACCGTCCAGAGCTGTTGTGTGTAGCGCGGCCCACGGCCCTCAAGTTCAAATCTCAGTCTCTAGTGGAGCGAATTTGACATTTGAGCGAGAGCTTTCAGCAACCGGGACTCAAATGTCAAATTCGCTCCACTAGCGAGCGTGCACGGCGACTTGTCCTGGTAGCACCTCATCGATAGCCCGAACACCCTGCTCCCCGCCTTTCGCAACCGTGCCCCCAAACGAGGCAGCTGCGCTACACAACCGTGGGCACGCCCTGCCGGTACCTCGATAGCGCGACGCACCAGGACGCCTCTTTTTTTGCAGGCGCATCGTTTTTTCCAATCCAGAGTGGTGAAATTAATCCGTGTGAAACTACAGCGAGATACTTTGCAATCGCCAGTAATGCGCGCGTATAGCATAAGTACATCTTCCGTATACGCTCGGTTTTAAATAGTAAAAAAGGGTATCGGTATGGCCGACCAACTAGTAGAAGTATAGGGCCGCGATATAGCGGGAACCACCAAATATATTTACTACTTCGATGGCACAAATTATACGCTGTTGGGTAGTACAAATAATACGACTGCGGCAGTTGATGCGGCGGTCGGGAGCGCCACGATCGCCGAGTACAAGGTCATCGTCAGCCTGGACGACACGCTGGACCCGAACAATATTGTCGTGTTCAACCAGGCCGGGACGATTCAGACACTCGGAAGCCGCGAGGTAAACGGGCAGTATGAGGTTACGCCTCTAACAGGCCGCTGAAATAGTCGGCCGACGGGAAGGATCTTCCGTTTCCGAGAATTTCCGGGGCTGTGTGCCCTGCCGGGCCGTCGTTCCTCGGTCTCAGGCGGCGAGCAGTCGGGGCAGTCGTGCCAGATTGTTGGCTGCCATTGTCAGGATGAACCGCGACCGGACGCGTTCGATGCCGCGATACATGATCTCAGTCATGCCGCCTACGGTCTTG
>NZ_JAHFZG010000016.1 GCF_018619475.1 Rhodomicrobium sp. Az07 | reverse complement strand
AGCTCAGTGATAGGACTACGACCAGGATTAGACATAAGACGATCCCTCAAGGAACCGTCACACTCGCAGCCGTTCGAGCAAAATGGAAGGTGAGGTCAGAACACCGCTTACCAGGGAAGCGCGGCCTAGCGCCGGATCGGCTGCTTCCCTGAGAGGAAGGCAAGCGCGATGGCCCGGGCAGCGAGTGAAGAGAAGTCTCCGAGGTTCAAGCCGTTTTACACCGTGAATGAACTGGCGGCGCGCTGGGGCATGTCGGCCCGGCATGTGCGGCGCGAGATCGAGGTTGGTGACCTTCAGGCGCATCGCTTCGGCAAGTCGATCCGGATCGCGGCCGAGAGCGTGGCGATCTACGAGGCGACACGCCGGACGTGAGACGCAGCCTGTCCTCTGCTGTCGAGCCATTTTTGCCTCCGCTCGCCAAGTAGTGATATGGTATCCCCAAATAACAAATCGGAAATTATGGTGTATATCTCACAATCAGGGAAGCCCTTCTCACCGGGTCTTCACCAGTCATAATCGATCAACACCGGAGGATCACCATGACCATTGTCCGCCTTCAGATCCTGAACCTCGATCAGCTTCGTGCTGCAATGGCGGGGAGGGACGATCTTCCGGTCCAGACGCGACGAGAACTTGCGTCGGCCATCAAGCGTTTCTGCCAGATCGCGGGCGTCGAGCCGGGACAGGTGCCCGCCGACCCCATGGCGATCCGCTGCCTTCGGGCGCGCGCCTCATGGCAACTCGCCAGTATCAGCGAACAGGCGTGGCGGAACATTCTGAGCCGGGTGACACGGTCGTTCGAACTTGCCGGGATCGATGTCGCCAGACGCCATCGCCGCAGCGGGCTCATCCCCGAATGGCAGAGCTTTCTGAACGCGCTGCCGTCCGAGGACGCGGTCAAGCGGCTGAGGCGGTTTGCGGGCTGGTGTTCGTCGCAAGCGATGTCGCCCGGCACAGTCAGCGCCGAGACCTTCTCGGCGTTCCTTGTCTATCTCGAGACCCAGAGCATCCAGCGCAATGTGCGTCAGCGCTGGCATGAGGCGCGGTGCTGCTGGAACAAGGTCGTGGCAATACCGGGTTCGGCTTTTCCGAAGATGGCCAACACCGCCCCGCCGCGCTGGGCGAGCCGCTCGCTTGCCGAGTTTCCGCAAGCGCTCCAGGATGACATCGCGGGATGGCTCGACGCTCTGGCCCATCCCCCTTTCGACGATGAGCGCGATGCGCTTCGACCGGCAACGCTGCGAAACTATCAGGGTGCGATCCGCCGCACTCTCTCGCGGTTGGTCGAGGCGGGCTATTCCCCGGAAGACTTCCCGAACCTCGAATCCCTGTTTACGCCCGATCGCATCCGCCGCGCGGTCGATCAGGTTCGTGAGGGGCGGCCCGCCGAGGAGTCGCATCCAACGCTGCACGCCATGGCGCAGGCGTTGCTGAGTGCGTTCCGTCATATCGAGGTTGCCCCCGATCATCCGCGCTTTGCCGCGCAGCAGGCGGCGCTTACCATCCTTCGCAAGCTCGCAAACAAGGTCCGTAACCGGCAGTGCTCGATGGTGAAGAAGAACCGCACGCGTCTCGCCGCGCTCAGCACGCCAACAGCGGGCAGGCGGTTCAGGACGCTCCATCTCGACGTGGCGCGACGCTACGTCAAGGTCGCAAACCCGACAGTGGGACAGGCGCTCGACATGCAGATGGCGGCGATGCACATGCTGCTGCTCCATGTGCCGCTGCGCATTGCGAATCTTTCGACCATGGACCTCGACCGGCACACCACGCGCCCGGCGGGCGGCAAGCCCGGTCCGCATCGCCTTTGAGCCCTCAGAGATGAAGAACGGCAGGCCCTACGATGCGCTCCTCAGCGAAGAGGCCAGCGCCTTCCTCGTCGACTATCTCGCGCGCTTCCATCCGCTGATCGCGAAAGGCAGAGGTGCCACCGTGTTCCCGAGCAGCCGCACGGGCAAGCCCAAGAGCACGGTGAGCCTGTCGAAACAGTATTCCAGCTTCCTGGCCCGCGAACTCGGCCTTCAGGTGAACCCGCATCTTCTTCGCCATTACGCAGGCATGGCGTGGCTCGACGCCATGCCGGGCGAGTATCAGGGGCTTGCGAAGCTTCTCGGGCATTCCTCCACGCGGACGACGGAAGCCTTTTATACCGGCGCGGAAGCAAAGACCGCGCAGACCCGCTGGCAGGGTCTCCTGGAAGGGATGATCGAAGAGGACAAGGCGGCCATGACGAAGACGAGGAGGGCGGCCTGATGTCGGGTAATTTCTCCGGTTCCTTCTCCTCGCTGAAGGTTCACGACTGGCCGGAGCGCGATCGCAAGCTGTGGCAGGACGCACGGACGCAAGGCGGCTTTCTCGATGATTCTGGACTTGCCGCCGACTGGCGCCCGTCCACCGTCGTCACCACCGAGTATCGTTACGGCACGTTCTTGTGGTGGCTGAGGGAACGAGGCTCGCTCGATGCCAACGCCACACCCGAAGCGCGCGCGACCATCGAGACCATTCGCGCCTTCATCGGGGACTATTCACAGGGCCACGCAACGTCATCCGTTGCGGACGTGGTCCGTACCGTCGCCGACATTGTGCGCGTCACCGCTCCCGAAGCCGATGTGGAATTGCTCTATGGGGCGCGCGACGAATGAAGCGCAAGGCGACCCCCGTCAAGCCTTTGAGCCATCGCATGTGCCCGACCGCCGATCTCGTTCGCGTCGCCGAGGCGCTCATGGAACGAGGCGTGGCGCTCCTCGAAGACGATCCCGCTCGGAGCGCGCTTCTCTTCCGCGACGGGCTGATGATCCTCGCCGAGACCTGCCTGCCGCTCCGCCGGAAGAACTGCGCCGGACTTCGGCTCGGCCAAACGCTGCTGCGCGACGAGGATCGCTATCGCGTCGCGCTTGCGCCCGAAGCCATGAAGAATGGCCAGCCCTTCGAAGGCTGGTATCCCGCCTGGCTCACACCGCGGCTCGACTTCTATTGCGAGACGGTGCGGCCGATCCTCCTCGGCAACGTCGAGGACGAAGGCTGGCTGTGGCTCGGGCGGCGCGGCGAACCGCTTCAGGGCGCGACCATATCGAGCCGACTGCGCGAGGTGTTTCGCCAGACGCTCGGCGTGCCGCTGTCGCTCCATGCCTTCCGCCACAGCGCGACAACCGACATCGCCATCCACGCGCCAGCCGAAGTCGGCATCGTCAAGTCGGTGCTGGGGCATGCCTCGCCGCTGTCTGCCCGTTTCTATGATCTGTCGTCCAACATGGAAGCATCCGCGCGCTATCAAAAGTTGATGGAAAGCATGATCCGCGAAGACCTTGGGTCAAGCGAAGAGAACCAAGCACTTGTTGGTTGAAATTATTAAATAAAATCATTGTCGGCATCAGTCTATCGCCGCAACATCCTCTCATCATCACTGCCACAGGAGGATAAGTTGATGAGTGGGAAAACGTTAAACGCAGAAGACAAGGCCGAGATCATCGCCAACTACATCGGGATCAACTTTCTGGCCGCCGCGAAGGAACTTCGCGAGCTTCAGGATCTGAAGCCCGATGTCTTCCTGAAGGTCGCGGAAATGGCGGGGCTTGGCAAACGCGTCGCCTATGCGCTGGCGAGGATCGCGCGTCAGTTCGACGATCTGGGCGTGCCCGAGGAGCGGCTTCACGCGATTGGCTGGACGAAACTCCAGATCGTCGGACGCTACCTTACCGAGGACAACGCCGACTATCTTCTCGAACTCGCGGAGAAGAGCACGGTCTACGAACTCGAATCCCGCCTTCGCGGCGAGATCCCGATCGAGGATGCCCGCGTGGTGACGTTGTACCTCTCGCCCGAGCAGCATGAGCGCTTCAAGCTGAAGCTCATCGCGCATGGCGCCGTTCCGAGCGGCAATGGGCTTCTTCGCAAGGAGAAGGCTCTCATGGCGATCATCGACGGCAAGTAAAGTCTTCGGCGGGCGGCGAAAGCTGCCCGCTTCTCTCTTTCTGTGTCTGCTCAGAGTTCTCGGTGTCCCGAGTCTACCCGGGTAGACTCGCTGCTGGGCGGCGCATTCAGGGTGGTTCGAGATCCACACCACCCCCCTTCGAGCCCTCTGGTTGCTGTTTGCGATCACGCGTACACAATTGGAGATGGAACACCAGAACAGGCAGGCACTCGGAAAGAAGGGACGGATCGGGCAAACCCCGACCGATCTCGGCGTGCCTGCCTTGCGCGAGAGGCATCATGGGGACACGGTCGTCATCGCCGACATGCCGAACGCTTGCGCGACAAAAGAAGAGATCGGGCTCTTGCGCGCCTTTCTCCAGTCCGAGATCAATGCCATCCTGAATGACGACGACGGGGAGTGATATGAGTGGCAGGGCCGCAATCTACGCACGCGTTTCGACGGTCCGGCAGGCCGAAGCTGACCTCTCGATCCCCGACCAGATCCATCGATGCGAGGCCTGGTGCAAACAGAAGGGCTATGAGGTTGTCGAGGTGTTCTGTGAACCCGGCGCATCGGCCCTCGATGAGGGCCGTCCCGTGTTTCAGGAGCTGATCTACAAGGCGAAGCGCTCGGATCATCCCTTCGACCTCGTCATCGTGCACTCGCTCTCCCGCTTCAGTCGGGATTCCATGCATTCGGAATTCTACGTCCGCGAGCTGCGCAAGGCAGGCGTCGATCTCGTCTCCATCACCCAGGATATGGGCCGAGGCGGCAATGCCGAGGTCGCGCGCAAGATGCTGAACATCTTCGACGAGTATCAGTCGTGGGAGACGGCCAAGCACGTCCATCGCGCCATGCTCGAAAACGCACGCCAGGGCTTCTGGAACGGATCGAAGCCGCCGTTCGGCTACGATGTGGTCACAAGAGAGGTTCGAGGCACGCGCGAGAAGAAGGTTCTCGTCATCAACGAGGACGAAGCCCGAACCGTGCGCGAGATCTTCGGCCTTGCGCTCGGCGAACGCGGTCAGCCCATGGGTGTGAAGGCCATCGCCACCCATCTCAACGAGCGCGGCAACACAAGGCGCGGCCAGCGCTTCTCGACGGGCAGCGTCTACGACATCCTCACCTCGACCGCTTACAAAGGCCAGTACTTCTTCAACCGCTATCATGCACGGAGCGGCACGCAACGTCCCCCGTCGGAATGGATCGAGTTCGCTGTTCCCTCGATCATCGAGGAGGCCACCTTCAACGCCGCGCAGGGGCTCCTGAAAAGCCGCAACCCGCGCTACACGCCACCCCGCGTCGTGAACGGTCCGACGCTTCTCGCTGGCGTCGCGCGCTGTGGCTATTGCGGCGCCGCCATGATCCTCAACACAGGCAAGAACGGGGCCTATCGCTATTACTGCTGCTCACGGAAGACAAAGGAAGGGCCGCTCTCCTGCCGGGGTATCCGCATCCCCATGGACCGGCTCGATGACATGGTCATCGGTGAGGTTCTGGAGCAGGTGCTCGATCCGGCCCGACTTCGTCACCTCCTCGATACCTGGCTCAGAAGCGCGAGCGAACGCGCCGAGAAGGAAAAGAAAGACCTCACGAAGCTCCGGCAAAAGCACGCCGATGCGAAGGGCGCCCTCACGCGGCTCCTGCAACTCGTCGAGACCGGCATGATGGAGGCCGAAGACCGGGCCCTGAAGGAGCGCCTTCTTGGCCTCAAGCTCCAGCGCGACGAATGCGCCGCCGAGATCGCCGACCTCCAGCGCCGCATGGCTACCGGCGAACCCGCTGTGACACCCGCGAAGATCAATCGCCTCGCGAAGCTCCTGAAAGACAAGCTCACGAGCGGCTCGCCAGAGTTCCGTCAGGCCTACGCCCGGCTTCTCATGCGCGAAGTGCTTGTAAAGGATAAGGAAATCCGCATCACCGGCTCAAAGGCGATCCTCGCCAGAGCCGCATCGGGTGAACCCGGACAAACTCCGCCCGCGGTTCTCTCTTTTGTTCGGGAATGGCGCCCCCTAGGGGAGTCGAACCCCTCTTTCAAGATTGAAAATCTTGCGTCCTAACCGATAGACGAAGGGGGCGCTGCGCGGCGTCGCGGCCGGTCCGACGATATAAAGCGGGTTTTGCACGGCTTGGCAAGGGTCAAGACGCATCGGAAAAGCAATTCCGTCCAGGCGACGACCGGAAAGAAATCCGGCACGATAGAGGGGTTTTGGCCAAGCCCTTCTCATCTGGAAACCTATCGCTATTATGCGCAGATCGCTGGCGGGGGATCATCGCTTGCTGCATACGTCTCAGCATCTGCATTCGGCGCGTCTGGTGCCCATTGCCTTCATGCTCACCATTCTGGTGGGCACCGCTCTCCTGATGCTCCCGGTCTCGAAGGCCGGCGACGGAGCCGCTCCGTTGCTGACGGCGCTGTTTACCGCGACCTCGGCGGTGTGCGTCACAGGTCTGATCGTCGTGGACACCCCGACCTACTGGTCGGGATTCGGGCAGGTCGTGATATTGGCGCTCCTTCAGATCGGCGGGTTCGGGATCATGAGCGGCGCGACTCTGCTCGGTTTTCTGGTCATGCGGCGGCTGCGGCTTACCTACCGCCTGGTGGCGCAGGCGGAAACCCGCAGTCTGGCGCTCGGCGACATCGTATCGGTGCTACGGCGGATCCTTCTGGCGACGGTCGTCGTCGAACTGGCGACGGCTGCTTTCCTCTGCGTCTGGCTGCACCATGCTTATGGGCAGCCTTGGGGCCTGGCCGCGTGGCACGGTCTGTTCCAGGCGGTCTCCGCGTTCAACAATGCCGGCTTCTCGACCTATTCAGACAGCCTGATCGGTTTCGCGACCGATCCTATGGTTCTGGGCCCGATCATGGTGGCCATGATCATCGGCGGCATCGGCTTTCCTGTGCTCAACGACATTCGCAGAGACCCGCGCCGCCCCGGCAGATGGTCATTGCACACGAAGATCACGCTACTCGGGACGGCGATGCTCCTGCCCACCGGATTCATCGCGGTTCTGGTCTACGAATGGAGCAACCCGGCGACCCTCGGCCCGCTCGCGCCTGCGGCCAAGCTGCTCGGCGCCGCGTTCCATTCGGCCATGACCCGGTCGGGCGGCTTCAATGCCGTCGACATCGGGCAGCTTCGGCCCGAAACCCACGTCGTCAGTTACGGCCTCATGCTCATCGGCGGCGGCAGCGCCGGAACCGCAGGCGGCATCAAGGTGGCGACCTTCCTGGTGCTTGTGCTGGTGATCTGGGCGGAAATCCGCGGCGAGCCCGACGTCACTGCATTCGGACGGCGCATCTCCAGGGATGTCCAGCGGCAGGCGCTCACGATCGTCCTGCTGGCCGTCGGTTTCGTGGGGACCTCAACCCTGATCCTATTGTCCGTGAGCGATTTTCCTTTGCAGGACGTCGTGTTCGAGGCCATATCCGCCTTCGCCACCGTGGGGCTTTCGACGGGCATCACCCCCCACCTGCCTCCTGCCGGGCAATTGGTCATTATCTTTCTGATGTTCGTCGGCAGGGTCGGCACCATCACGGTGGCGACCAGCCTGGCCCTGAACACCAAGCAGTTGCCCTATCGCTATCCGGAGGAGCGCCCCATTGTCGGCTAACCGTTCATTCCCGCGCGAGGACGCAATCGTCGTCATCGGTCTCGGCCGCTTCGGTGGCGCCGTTGCCGGGTCGCTGAAGCGGCTCGGACACGACGTCCTGGCCATCGACGAGAACGCCGCACTGGTCCAGTCCTGGGCCGACCGACTGACCCATGTGGTGCAAGCCGACACCACCAATGGCGACACGCTGCGTCGTCTCGGCGTGCACGAGTTCCCACGGGCCGTGGTCGGCATCGGCTCCGACCTGGAGGCGAGCGTGCTCACAGTGCTGGCCCTCTGCGAACTCGGTGTCCCGGACATCTGGGCAAAGGCGAACGGGCCAAAGCACGGGCGCATTCTGGAGCGTACCGGAGCCCACCACGTGATCTATCCGGAGGCAGACATGGGCGAGCGCGTGGCGCATCTGGTCACCGGGAAGATGATGGACTTCATCGAGTTCGACGACGGTTTCGCCATCGTCAAGACGCGCGCCCCACGCGAGATCGAGGGCAAGACGCTCTCAGAGTCCGCCTTGCGCAGCAAGTATGGTGTCACCGTCGTCGGCGTGAAGCGGCTCGGGGCCGATTTCAACTATGCGCGACCAGAGACCATGATCCTGCCAGGGGACCTTCTCATCGTGTCGGGTCCGACCAAGCTGGTGGCGGTGTTCGCCGCGATCACCTGAGATTGTCGCCTCGCGCCCGGAGGTTTCTGTTGTCGATCAGCTTTTCTGCGTCAAATCGAGGTCCGATTAAACGCAGGCTGATCTCGATGCAGGCGCGCGCCGCACTCCCCGCCTTGTGCGGAACGCGTCGCGGCTGGCCAGAATGGCGCCGCCGGTGATGAGAAGCGCGGCCACCCAGAGCGCGGGCTTCGACGGGCCAAGCCCCGTCGCGGTCAGAAGAGCCGTCGACAGCAGCGGCGAAAAATAGGCCAGCACGCCGAGCGTGCGCAGGTCGCCATGCTTGCAGCCATAGTCCCACACATAGAAGGCGAGGCCGATCGGCCCGGCTCCAAGCGCCAGGATCGCGAAAAGCTGCAAGCCGGGCGCGGGCATCACGAAGTCTTCGAGCGCGAGATGCGCGCCCCACGCCAGAATCGCCGTGCCGAGGCAATAGATCGAAACGGCCGCGCTGGGGACGCCGCGAAACAGTCGCGTCAGAACCGAATAGCTCGACCATGTCAGCGCAGCCGTCGCGGCCATCGCATAGCCGAACGCGTTGCCGCCGAGCGACAACGCCGCGCCGCCCGTGATCGCGAGCGCGGCCCCGGCGAATGCCATCGACACGCCGGAGATATGCCAGACGGTCAGCTTCCCAGCCGAGGCGCGCGCGGGCAGCATGGTCGAGAACAGCACGATCAGCACGGGCCACAGATAGTTGACGAGGCTTGCTTCCACGGCAGGCGCGTTCTGCATCGCGAGAAAGAAAGCGAAGTGATCGACGAAGAACGCCGTCACGCCGACCGCAACCGGCTTCCAGCCGAGCGCGCCGAGGCCGCGCCGCGCGGGTGCGTTCGCCGCCAGCCAGACGAAGCCCGCCAGCGCGCCGATGGTGAAGGTGAGCGCGACCAGTTCGAGCGGCGGGATCGCCCCCGCGAGGACCGTGAGCGTGGGCAGCAGCGCCCATAGGGGAATGGCGAGGAGGCCGATGGCGGTGGCTTTTCCGCCGCTCGTCACATGCATTGGAATTTATCCCGAGAGCGATGCGCGGGAATACCGCCCGCGAGCCGATGAGGCAATGGAAAACGGCTCCGAGGTTCCGCGCGAAATCCGCCTGAATAACGGCAGACCTTAAGCGCCGCTCGCGTGCCAGCCGGGCAGGCCCCGCGCCTCGCTGCGGCCCGCAAGCTCCACAGCCGGGGCAAGCGCCGCCTCGAACCGGGTCTCCACCTTGGCGCGCGCGATCCGCCGCCGCAGAAAATCGGCCCAGAGAAATTCGCTGAACGGCGTCCTGTCCTTCGAGTACCCGCCCTTGCGTCGCAACGCGCCCGCCAGGCTGCGAAAAGGATCGTCGGTCATGTCGGCGATTCTCGGCGGGAGGTCGTCATAGTCGCGGCGATGCCCGTCATCGTCGAACGGATGCACCAGGCCGAGGCTGTCCATGACTTCGAAAAACGCCCCGTTGTCGATGTCGCGAAAATCGAAAACCGGCATCGTCGGCACCGCGCGCGCGCCGGACAGGAGAAGCGCAGCGAGCAGATGATGGCGGTCTATCGCATAGAGCCGCTCTTTCGGCCCCTGCACGACGGGGATGGCATGCCGAGCCAGATAGCGGCGGCGCTCATCCCGCGCCATCTTGTCAAGCTCGGTCGCGCGGCGTTCGACTTCCCGTCGCCCGATGGTCATTTGCGTGGGCCGAAGATCGGCAATCGGAATGGGCTGGAGGAGGGGTGCGCGAACGGTTTGCAGGAGCATGCACACTCTCGATGGACGAAGTCGCCTAGATCAGCCTGCGTTTAACCGGCCTCGATTTGACGCAGAAAAGCTGATCGCGGCACGAGGCTGTAGCGCAAAGCTTACGCTGGCGGCGGCAAATGAGGTAGGCGGTTTCGTCAACACAGCCATACGGCCGCGAGCTGGCCACCCCCTTCAGCAGGCGCCCGGTGCATTACAGGATCGTGACAGGTTTCGCCGTAGCGACAGTTTTTCGCAAATTGAACGCAAGCGAGACGCGCGACCCGCCCGCCCTTAAACGAGAAGGCTCCGGCGGCGAGAAGCTCCCGGAGCCTTCTGAAAACTGGTTGTGCAACCGGAAGCGGTCAGTTCCGCTGTTCGAGGAGACGCCGCGCGATCACCTGCGCCTGAATCTCCGCCGCACCCTCGAAGATGTTGAGGATGCGCGCGTCGCACAGCACGCGGCTCACCGGATATTCGAGCGCGAAGCCGTTGCCGCCGTGGATCTGCAAGGCGTTGTCCGCCGCCGCCCACGCCACGCGCGCGCCGAGCAGCTTCGCCATGCCCGCTTCAAGGTCGCAGCGACGCCCGCCGTCCTTCTCGCGCGCGGCGAAATAGGTGAGCTGCCGCGCGATCATCGTTTCGGCCGCCATCATCGCGATCTTGTCGGAGACGCGCGGGAATTTGATGAGCGTCTTGCCGAACTGCACGCGCTCGGTCGCATAACGCAGCGCGAGATCCATCGCCGACTGCGCCACGCCGACCGCGCGGGCCGCCGTCTGCACGCGCGCGGATTCGAACGTCTGCATGAGCTGCTTGAAGCCCTGGCCTTCCTCGCCGCCGAGCAGGCCGGACACCGGCACCTCGAATTCATCGAACGAAAGCTCGTATTCCTTCATGCCGCGATAGCCGAGCACCTCGATTTCGCCGCCGCTCATGCCGACGGCGGGGAACGGGCTTTCGTCCGTGCCGCGCGGCTTCTCCGCAAGGAACATCGAAAGGCCCTTGTAGCCGGGTTCCGCCGGGTTGGTGCGCGTCAGCACGGTCATGAGGTCGGCGCGGACGGGATGCGTGATCCACGTCTTCTGACCGGTGATCTTGTACACCTCGCCTTCGCGCACCGCGCGCGTCTTGAGCGAGGCGAGGTCGGAGCCTGTGTTCGGCTCGGTGAAGACCGCCGTCGGCAGCACTTCGCCGCTGGCGAGTTTCGGCAGCCACTCTTCCTTCTGCTCTTGGGTGCCGCCGCCGAGGATCAGTTCCGCCGCGATCTCCGAGCGCGTGCCGAGCGAGCCGACGCCGATATATCCGCGCGAAAGCTCCTCGGAGACGACGCACATCGCCTCCTTGCCGAGACCAAGCCCGCCGAATTCCTCAGGGATGGTGAGGCCGAACACGCCAAGCTCGTTCATCTTGTCGATGGTTTCGAGCGGAATGTACTCGTTCTTGAGGTGCCATTCGTGAGCGAAGGGCTTCACCTCGGCTTCGACGAAGCGGCGCATCTCCTCGCGCATCGCTTCGAGCGTCTCGTCGAGGCCGCCGTCGCCGAAATGCCCCGTGCCCTGCGCCTGCTCCACGAGTTCGACGAGCCGCGCGCGGGCTTGCCGCGAATTGCCCTTGATGAGCGCGGCCACGGCGGGCGACGCGAAGGCGTCGCGGTCTGCCGGTTCGAGGTCGAGGTCGTGAAAGCGGATGATCTCGGTCTGGCTCATCGGAATGCCGCCGAGAATCTGCGCCGCGTATTCGCCGACGCCGATCTGCGTAAGGAGCGCTTCCGTCTCGCCGAAGCGGCCTTCGTCGGTCAGGCGGTGGGCGTAGGCCGCCATCTGGCGGAGCGCCTGCGCGTAGGTTGCCAGCCATGCGAGCCCGTGGGCGGCGTGCTGCTCGCGCTCGATCAACGCGTTGGAGAGCTTGCCGTCCTGCGTGACGCGGGCGCGGATATTATCGGTGACGCGGGCAAGCAAGCGGTCGGCGTTGGCGGCGGCCTCGTCGCAGAGCTGAAGCAAGTCCGGAGCCACAAGGGGAGCGGAAGACTGGCTCATCGGCCTTATCCTTTCATGCGGTTCTTGGAATTTATCCCACATTGGCGCGTTTTCGCAGATGCACAATTGCGCTTAAGTTTATACCGGCCATGCGCGTTTAGAGAGAATTACAATTGTGACTAAAACGCAGGGGAGAGCCGGCCCGGGCAGCCGCCGGAAACCGATGGATCAGAAACGCAGCGGCGCGCGAAAGGAGAGGGCGAAACCCGCTCGTCCAGGCGGCAACGCAGGCTTGAGGCTGCGACGTAACTGTCGCGGCGGCGGCGTGCCGGATGTCTGCGCCGGTGGAGGTGGAAAAAGAACCCGGGGAAGCGGGACGCTTCCCCGGGTGGGTGCTCGGTCCGCCTATTTCTTCTTGCCGAAGACCATGTCGAGCCACAGGCTGAACAGCGTCTTCTGTTCCTGCGGCTTTGCTTGTCGCTCACCGGGCCCGGCTTCGGGCGCGGCTTCCTGCTGCTGGGCAGAAGCGGCCTCCCGAGGCGGCGCGGCCTCGTAAACCGGAACGGGTTGCGGGTGCGCCGTCGGTTGAGGTGGCGAGGCTTCCTGATGCTGCGCAGGGGCGGCCTCGTCGGACGGCGTCGCGGCCTCGAATACCGGCACCGGCCGCGGCTCCGTCGGCGTCTCGCGCGCGCCATACTCCTGAACAGGCCCGGACGCGGCCGCCTCGGCGGGCGAGCCGAGATCGTGCGTCGCCTCGGCTACGTCGCGCGCGGAAACCGTATCGGCGGTTGCTGCCTCCGCGTTCACTGCCTGAGCGCCGTCCGGCTGCTCATCCATCGCTGTCTCAACGGCGGCAGGCCGCGGTTCAGGCTGCGGTTCCTGGGCAGCCTCTGAATGATCCGCATCGATCCCTGCGGGCGTTTCCGCATGCTCGGCATGCGCTTGCGGCTCGCTCGCCTCGTCCGCTGGCGCGCTTTCTAGGTGCTCGGCGATTTCCTCGACCCGGGCATGAGCTTCGCCCAGCGCGTCGGCCCCTCCGCCCTGAAGAACACCCTCGATGCTCGGATCGGCGGCGGGTGCGTAGGCCGGTGCGCCCTCGGATTCCGGCTCGGATGCGGACGCCTCACCTTGCGGCTCGTTATCCTGAGCGATCACGGCGTTGTCGTGCAGATGGGCCGGCGCGTCGCGATTCTGCACCGTCTCGATGCCGTGATCCGTCGCAACGTCCTCGACGCGCGCTTTCGCCTCTGCGGCGATATCGTCGAAGCTCGCCCCGCGCGGCTCCGGCGCGAAGCTGTCCGGCTCGGGAGCGGCTTCCTCTGCCGTTGCGACGTTTTCATGCAGGTGCGCGGGCGCTTCGTGATGGTGGACGGTTTCGATGCCGTGGCTCTTCGCCGCGTCCTCGACGCGCGCCTTCGAAGCGGTGGAAAGCTCATCGAAGCCCGGTCCTTCCGGAAGCTGCTGCCAGCTCGCGACCGCAACTTCGTCCGGCGAAATTTGCGCGGCAGGCGCTTCGGCGGGCTGCTCGCTCTCCCGCTCGGGCGAAGTGTCGCCGGAAGCGGATTCCGCCGCAACGCTTTCGTCCGACCCAGAATCGACGGCGACGACCTTTTCTTCGGCGGTCGCCTGCTCGGAAGGCGCGGCCTCTTCGGCCGCAGTGGTCGGCGTGTTCTCATCCTGCGCAGGTTCGGGTGCGTCGGCTGTGGATGACGCCTCAATGGCTGCGGGGGCGGGTTCGGGTTCGCTCGCCGTTACTGGCGCCGCTGACGAATCGTCGCCGGACGCAGGCAGGAAAGCGCGCACGGCATCGAGCTTCTTCGAGGCGACATAAAAGGCGTTGCCTTGCAGATCGAGTTCGACGGCAAGACGCGCGAGTTCGAGCGCCGACGCGAAGCTCGACGGCGAACCTTCGCTGGGCGGGATTTTCGCCCCGATCGCGTCGGCAAGGTCTTGAACGGCGCGTGTGGCCGCTTCGGCCTGCGCTCCAAGCTCGGCGCAAGCAGCCGCCTTGAGGCCGCTCAGCGCCTTTTGTAGGTCGTCGGATGCTCGCGTCATGTCTGGCTCCAGTTCGTTTTCCGTGGACTCGGAGTCAGAACGAAGCCGGGCCGTCAACCGAACCGCGCCTTGGATGCCTCGATCGCATCCTCGAATGTACGCAAACCTGTATGCGGAGCGCTGACGAGTACCGCCATATTACCCGGCCGATGCTCGTTCTTCCACATGCGCATATGCGCTTTCGGTATGTCGGTCCACGGAAAAACTTCACTCATGCACGGGTCAATTCGCCGCTCAATCATGAGTTTGTTAGCCTGGCTCGCCTGCAACAAATTGGCGAAGTGCGAACCCTGCAAGCGCTTCTGATGCATCCAGAGATATCGCGCGTCGAGCGTCAGATTGAAGCCCGTCGTGCCCGCGCAGATGACGACCATGCCGCCACGCTTAACGATGAAAATAGAGACGGGGATCGTGGCCTCGCCCGGATGCTCGAACACGAAGTCGACGTTGTTACCCTTGCCGGTGTGCTCCCATATCGCCGCGCCGAATTTGCGGACTTCCTTGAACCACTCCGCATATTCCGGCGTATTCACCTTCGGCAACTGGCCCCAGCACTTGAAGTCCTTGCGGTTGATGATGCCCTTGGCGCCGAGCTGCATGACGAAGTCGCGCTTGTCGTCCTCCGACACCACACCGATCGCGTTAGCACCGGAGGTGGCGCACAATTGCACCGCGAAGGAGCCGAGACCGCCCGACGCGCCCCAGACGAGCACATTATGGCCGGGGCGAAGCACGTGCGGGCGATGGCCAAACAGCATGCGGTAAGCGGTGGCGAGCGTCAGCGTGTAGCAGGCGCTCTCTTCCCACGTGAGATGCTTCGGCCGCGGCATGAGCTGGCGATCCTGCACGCGGGCAAACTGAGAGAAGCTCCCGTCTGCGGTCTCGTAACCCCAGATGCGCTGGGAGGGCGAGAACATCGGATCGCCGCCGTTACACTCCTCGTCGTCGCCGTCATCCTGGTTGCAATGCACAACGACTTCGTCGCCGACCTTCCAGCGCTTCACCTTCGAGCCGACAGCCCAGACGATGCCGGCGGCGTCAGAGCCGGCGATTTGATAAGGTTGCTTGTGCTGATCGAAAGTCGATACCGGCTTGCCGAGCGCGGCCCAAATGCCATTGTAATTGACACCTGCCGCCATGACGAGGATGAGCACGTCGTGGCTGTCGAGCTGCCACGTCGGCACGACTTCCATCTGCATGGCGTCTTCCGGCGGCCCATGGCGCTCGCGGCGGATCGCCCACGCATACATTTTCTCGGGGACATGGCCGAGCGGCGGAATTTCGCCGACTTCATAGAGATCCTTCAAGCCCTCCCCGGACGTGGAGGACGCGGATTGCTTGAACGCAATCACCTCACTCATTTTCTGCTCCTTGCAGTGGCAACCCGCAGGTTCTTATCTTTGGTTGCAGTGCAGCATGATCCTTTTTTGTTGGCAGGGCAATATTGGTAAAAAGTCGAGTGCGCGCACATGAGCGCCGCCGTCAGCTCTCATGACGGAAACGGACGGCGGCCGGATCTCG
Organism: Rhodomicrobium sp. Az07; assembly: GCF_018619475.1. GTDB lineage: Bacteria > Pseudomonadota > Alphaproteobacteria > Rhizobiales > Rhodomicrobiaceae > Rhodomicrobium. The sequence continues at coordinate 70,651 of NZ_JAHFZG010000016.1, read as the reverse complement.
TTCCTCGAACCGAGTCCGGCCTGATTGACAGGGTGAATAAGGAATGCCCGCGCTACAACCTGCGGCGGCTTCGCCTTGCCGACGTGCAAGCGCCCGATGCTTTCCAGCCGCGCAAAAAGACGCCCGCCTGATCCGGCGGGCGCATGCCGACATCGCGATTATTCCGCCGCCTTGAGCGGCAGCCGCTGGCCCTTCGGCGCGCCTTGGCCGAAGCGCTTCTCGATATACTCCTGCACCATCACCATGAAGTCTTCGGCCATCGTCGGGCCGCGCAGGGTGGCGACCCGCTCGCCATCGACGAACACCGGCGCAGCAGGGGTCTCGCCCGTTCCCGGCAGCGAAATACCGATGTCGGCGTGCTTCGACTCGCCCGGCCCGTTCACCACGCAGCCCATGACCGCCACGTTCAGCGTTTCGACGCCCGGATAGGTTTTGCGCCACTCCGCCATGTTCTCATGCAGATGCTTCTCGATGTTCTGCCCGAGTTCCTGGAACAGCGTCGATGTCGTGCGACCGCAGCCGGGGCATGCCGCCACGATCGGCACGAAGGTGCGGAAGCCCATCGTTTGCAGAATTTGCTGCGCGACCTCGACTTCCTTCGTGCGGGCGCCGCCCGGCTCCGGCGTCAGCGAAACGCGGATCGTGTCGCCGATGCCCTTCTGAAGCAGGATGCCGAGCGCCGCCGCCGACGCAACGATGCCCTTTGAACCCATGCCCGCTTCGGTCAGGCCGAGGTGCAGCGCATTGTCGCAGCGCGCCGCAAGCAGCGTATAAACGCTGATCAGATCCTGAATCGCGCTGGTCTTCGCAGAGAGGATGATCTTGTCCTTGCCCATGCCGAGGCTTTCGGCGAGCTGCGCGCTTTTCAGCGCCGAGGTGACGATGGCCTCGTGCATGACCACGCGCGCTTCCTTCGGCTTCGCGGTGCGGGAGTTCTCATCCATCATCGCGGTCAGCAGATCCTGGTCGAGGCTGCCCCAGTTCACGCCGATGCGCACCGGCTTGTCGTGCTTGAGCGCGATCTCGATGATCCTGGAAAAGCGGTCGTCGCGGCTGTCGCGGAAGCCGACATTGCCGGGGTTGATGCGGTATTTCGCAAGCGCCTCGGCGCAGGCTGGGTGATCGGCGAGGAGCCGGTGGCCGATATAGTGGAAGTCGCCCACGAGCGGCACGTCGATGCCCTGCGCGAGCAGTCGGTCGCGGATATGCGGCACGGCGGCGGCGGCTTCGTCGCGGTCGACGGTGACGCGCACAAGTTCCGAGCCCGCTCGCACGAGGGCCGCGACCTGCGCGACGGTGCCGTCGACATCGGTGGTGGCTGTGTTCGTCATCGACTGCACAACGACCGGCGCGCCTCCGCCCACGGTCACGCCCCCAACCTTGACTGCGGTTGTCATGCGCCTCGGTTCACGCGTGTCGCTCATGGGTCCTTCTCCGGATCGCCGGTTTCTTTTGCCTTGGTCATAGGAGAAAACCCGCGCGAAGGCCAGCGTTCGAATTGGCGCGGCTGGGTGGTGAGGTTTTGATGCTGCGCCTGGGGTTAAGGACCGTCTCGACCGCCTTTCGAAATCGGCGACGACGTTGCCAGATAATTACCTTTGTGCTAAATACCCCGCGCGGGTTCAGGGGGCAGTTGTAATGAAGCAGAATTTTTTTGCTCGGCTCATTGGCGCAACAATATGTGTTTCAGCCGCTATGATGGTGGGTGTGTCTGCCCAAAACACCGGCAATCAGCCAAAATGGCTTTGTGCTCACCCAGAACAGGCAAAAGTTATATCGAGTATTTCCACACTTTACTTTTCGACCCAGGTCGACATAGGGCTCCTTGGTTGTCGTTCCGGCGACAAATTAATCACGTGTAACTTTGTATTAACAAATAAATCTTACCGAATTCAATTCCCTTTGAAGGGGATTCCATTCTACGCAAAACTGAGAGATAAATTCAAAATTTATCACGAATCAGTTCAGTTTTTCTTATTTGATGGCCGCTGCCAAGAAGTGGAATCTATTGATCTGTTTCCTGACGAATCAGTGCTTTTTACTCAGTCATTTGGAGGAGAAACGGAAGGGGTGACAGAATTTGTTATTATTATGAATGGTGAACATTTGGTGGGTTCTATAGAAAGATAGAGCGCTTTTATTTGCTAATCGCAGAGACCACTTGAGAAATCGCTTCGTTAAGGGCTTTCCTTCGAGGTGGGAATGCATCAGTTGGTGCGCTTACGCCTATAACTTCAGAGGCCTTGATAGTTTTTCCACTTTTGATATCAGTTACGCTGAGTGCTAATTTCACTGAAACCGACGATACAAAAAAGCCGTCTCTTTCTGAAAATCGGCGATCATTGAAATTCTCAATAAAATCGGTGAAGTATATTATGTAGTCAACCTTATGACAAGGGTTGGTTGTTTCTGTAGTAAAACCTAATTCCTCCAATCGGAGAGATGCATCATTGGCCAAGGTCGGCCACCTTTCTGTGTCCTTTGTGAGAATGCAAATCCGATAATTAGGTTTTGCGATGCTAGCAGGCGATGATGGCTTCTGTTCTGGTAATGCTTTTTTTTCATCTGGTCGTCTAATGCGTAGCTCTTGCGGAGTTTTGTTATCTTTAATCGATTCCTGGTCTTGGTTTGTAGATTTATCAGATGTCAACTTGGCCGGTTTTGTCTCTGGTTCCGCGTCGCTTGACCCAGTTTTCGTCGCATCAGTGCTGGCGACTTGTCGGCGGCAACTCTGAGGTTCATGAATGGCTCTGACGAGAGAACATGCAAACTCGGGAATTAGGTCGCGGTCTTTGTAGATGGCGAGCAGTGATGCAGCAACAGAAATGGATCCGATCAGCAGGGTTCCGAACCAGGTAAACCGCATAGGGAAATCCCGATTGAAATGAATTCTTGTTCGCGAGGACGGCCGGGTTCCGATGGCAACAAAGGTCAAGCTCGAACTTAGCAAAATCGCAGCTGGAAGCAAAAGATTTCGTCCGCCCCAGCCACTTGCTACCCGGAATGGCCAGCCGGGAGCGTTCATACCGTACCCCCGCTCCTCAGTATGCTTACGAACGGTCGATCAGGGGAGATGTCTTGGCTTGATTGAATCGCGAAAAGGCCGCTCCCAACCCGTCTTGAACCCGACAGATCAACGCCCCCGCAAAGCAAGCGCAGGCACCGCCGCAACGAAGAATAGCGCCGCGAGCGCCAGCACGATGGACGGCCCCGCCGCCGTGTCGAGCTTCAGCGACAGGAACAGCCCGCCCGCCACGGCCACCGCCGCCGCCAGCGCCGCCAGCGCCGCCATCTGCTCGGGCGTCTTCGCGAAGGGCCGCGCCACCGCCGCCGGGAAGATCATCAGCGACGTGATCAACAGGATGCCGATCACCTTCATGGCGAGCGCCACCGTCACGGCGATCAGCAGGATGAACGCGGTTTCTGTGCGCCGCACGCGCACCCCCTCGGCGGCGGCGAGTTCCTCATGCACCGTCAACGCGAGAAGCGGACGCCACAACAGCGCCAGCGCCGCGAGTACTGCCGCCGCGCCGCCCCAGATCCAGAAAACGTCGGCCCGCGACACGGCGAGGATATCGCCGAAAAGGTAGCCCATCAGGTCGAGCCGCGCGCCGCTCACGAAATTCGCTGCGATGAGGCCGGAGGCCAGCGCGACATGCGCGAGGATGCCGAGCAGCGTGTCGTAAGGGATCGCGCGTTGCGTTTGCAGGCCCGACAGCAGCAGCGCCATGGCGACGGCGGTCACGATCACGCCGAGCGTCAGGTCCACGCCGAGCAGGAAGCCGAGCGCCACGCCGAGCAGCCCGGAATAGGCCACCGTCTCGCCGAAATAGGCCATGCGCCGCCACACCACGAAGCAGCCGAGCGGAGCGGCGAGCGCCGCCGCGCCCAAACCGGCAAGCACGGCGCGGGTCTCGAAATCGTCGAGCATCTCAGCCCTTGCCCCCGCCGCCGCCGCAAATGTCGCCGGAAAGCGTGTGCCTGTGATCGTGGCGGTGGCCGTAGATGCCGAGGCTCGCGGCGGCCTCCGGGCCGAACAGCCGCATATATTCGGGATGCGCGGCCACGTGTTGCGGCACGCCCTCGCAGCAGATATGGCGATTGAGGCAGACGACGCGGTCGCTCGCGCCGAGCACGACATGCAAATCGTGCGAGATGAGAAGCACCCCGCAGCGGCGGCGCGCGCGGATGCTTGCGATGAGGTCGTAGAGTTGCGCGGCGCCCGCGAAATCGACGGCGCGGGCCGGTTCGTCGAGCACGAGGAGATCGGGTTCACGGGCGAGCGCGCGGGCCAGCAGCACGCGCTGAAACTCGCCGCCGGAAAGGTCGGTCATCTGGGCGTCGGCAAGCGAGGCCGCGCCCGTCTCGGCGAGGCATTCGAGCGCGCGCTCTTTCGATATGGCGGCGTTCAGATGCATGAAGCGCCGCACGGACAGCGGCATGATCCGCTCGACCGGGAAGCGCTGCGGCACATAGCCGACGGTTAGCCCGGCGCGGCGCAGCACCCGGCCGGAGGTTGGCGCGACGAGGCCCAGCAGCACGCGGGCGAGCGTGGTCTTGCCCGCGCCGTTCGGCCCGATCAGCGTGACGATTTCGCCCTCATGCACGGCGACGCCGACATTCTCAAGCACAGGTTTGCCGCGGAAGGAAATCGAGACGTGCTCCGCCGCCACCAGCGCCGAGCCGGGCGCGCTCACCGTGCGATCATGGGCACCATCGGCAGCGCGCGTCAGCATGTGGCCGCTCTTCTCCTCGCGCACTCGTCGCACAGGCCGCTCACCTCCACGACCGTCCGCCGTATCATGAAGCCGGTTGCTTGCGTCGCCGCCGCGATGGCGCGATAGGCATCCGGCGCGGCAGCCTCGATGACGCGGTCGCAATCCTCGCAGACAAGCGTGATCGTATGCGCCGCGCATTCATGATCGGCCATGCAGGCAAAGAACGCGTTGCGGCTTTCGAGGCGATGAACGAGGCCCGCCGACTGAAGCACCTCGAGAATTCGGTAGATCGAAACGGGAGCCACGCGCTTGCCGCTCTTCGCCAGAACATCGATCAGATCGTAGGCGCTCACCGGCTTGTGGCTCGTCGCCACCTCAAGGAAAACCTGCTCGCGCAATGCCGTCCATTTGATGCCCTGTTCGAGGCAACGCGCCTTGGCGCGGCCGAGCGCTGTGTTCAGACAGACGCAATGGTCGTGATCCTGCGGCGGAAAGGCGGGGAAAGACGTGCTCATGCCAGAAGATGTAACGTTATAACGTAAAAGAAGCAACGACACGGATGCGCCCCGACTTTCACTGACGGAAGCTGTTTCCGAGGACTGCATGACCCCCCGGAGCGGGGTGAGATGCATGGTCTCCGGCTTTTTCGGTCGGCCCTGCCTATTTTCGCGCCATCTCTCCACAGTGACTTTATTTTGGGCGATAGCAGGAACGCAGCCGGACCCATTTCGAAATTCGCGTGTTTGGAATGTAAAGCCGTGAAACGGGCGGTTTAACGCCATTAAGGAAAGTCTTGCGTAAATGAAAATCGCACAAATTGCACCTCTCTCTGAAAGCTGCCCACCGCAATTTTACGGCGGGACTGAACGAATTGTTTATTATATGACAGAAGAACTTGTTCGCCAAGGACATGAAGTAACGCTATTTGCGAGTGGCGATTCCAGGACGACGGCCGAACTCGTATCCTGCTGTGAAATGGGTCTTCGCCTCAACTCGGAAGTACAAAATCCATTGCCTCATCAGATCGCTATGCTAGAACATGTTCGAAAACGGGAGCGGGACTTCGATATACTCCATTTCCACATTGATTTTATCCAATTCCCCATGATTTCGCCCTTCGCGAACAAGACCGTGACAACCCTTCACGGCCGTCTCGATCTTCCCGACCTGCCTCCGTTCTTTTCGGCGTTCCGAAACGTGCCGCTTTCCTCGATTTCCTATCATCAGCGTATTCCGGTGCCGTCTTGTGCGCGGTGGGCAGGGAACGTCTATCACGGGCTGCCGCGCGATCGTCTTCCGTTTTCGCCCGCGCCAAAGGGCGGGTACCTCGCTTTCCTCGGCCGGATATCCCCGGAGAAGAGGCCCGACCGCGCAATCGAGATCGCCGCGCGCACCGGCATGCCGCTCAAGATCGCGGCGAAGATCGACAAGGTCGATCACGCGTATTGGAGGGAAAAGATCGAGCCGATGATAAAGGCGACGCCCGGCGTCGAGTATATCGGCGAGATCAACGAGCAGCAAAAGGGCGCGTTCCTCGGTGATGCCGCCGCCCTCCTCTTCCCCATCGACTGGCCCGAGCCTTTCGGCCTTGTCATGATCGAGGCAATGGCCTGCGGCACGCCGGTAATCGCGTTCCGTTGCGGCTCCGTATCGGAAGTCGTCGACGACGGCGTGAGCGGGTACGTGGTCGAGAGCATCGACGAAGCGGTGAAAGCGGTTTCGCGCCTTCCCGGCCTCGACCGCGCAGGCGTTCGCGCCGCGTTCGAGAACCGTTTCACCGCCGAGCGCATGGCGAAGGACTATATCAAGATTTATCAATCTCTCATCGGGCAGGCGCGCCAAGAGACCGATTATCCGCGCCGCATCAACGGGCACGATCTCGGCATGCGGCTTCCGATCTGACGTTCGAGCTGCTGCTCAGGCGCGATGGTACGGATGCCCCTGGAGGATCGTCATCGCGCGGTAAAGCTGCTCGGCCAGCACGATGCGCACGAGACCGTGCGGCAGCGTCATCTTGCCGAGCGACAGCTTGAAATGCGCGGCGCTTTTCAGCGTCTCGCCATGCCCGTCCGGCCCGCCGATGGCGAATGCCACATCCAGCGCTTCATCGCGCAACCGCGAAACCATCGCCGTGAATTCGTATGAGGTGAGAGACTGGCCGCTTTCGTCGAGCGCTACGAGCCGCGCGCCGCCGATACGCTTGAGAAGTTCGTGCGCCTCGGCTTCCTTGCGTTCCGCCACGCTTTCGCTGCGCCCTTCGCCGGTCTCGAAAACCGCCATAGGCCCCATGGCGAGGTTGCGCGCGGACGCGTTGAACAGATCGAAATAGCGGTTGAACTGCGTCTGCTCGGCACCGTTCTTGAGGCGGCCGACGGCCAGGATGGATATTTTCATCCGGCCGCCCGCCGATAGGAGCAGAACCCGATTTTAGTCGGCAGCGTCGCGTTGCGGCCGGTCCGAGGTCCACATCTTCTCAATGTTATAGAATTCGCGCGCTTCCGGACGGAACACATGAACGATAACGTCGCCCGCATCGATAAGAACCCAGTCGCAGAGAGGCATCCCTTCGACACGTGTATCGCGGACGCCCGCTTCCTTCAACTTATCCATGAGCTGGTCCGCGATGGCGCCCACATGACGTTGTGAACGTCCCGAAGCCACGATCATGAAATCGGCGATTGAAGTCTTGCCCTCGACGTCGATTGTGACGATGTCGACAGCCTTGGCGTCCTCAAGCGCGTCCACGACGAGATGGGCGAGGGATGCGGGAACCGCGACGGCGCTATTGGCGTGGCGCGGGCGGAGTTCTGTGAACTCCTGTTTCTGCGCGTTTGGCGTCAGCTTCAAAACCCTTCTACAAATGCTCCAGTCAGAGTGCAGGGCATTCCGAGTCCGTAATGTGCATCAGATTTGTCGAATTTTCAAGACAGCCTCGGATAATTGGGCGGCGCGACGCTACCGGCGAGCGAAGGGCGCGTCGGTTATCATGCCGGTTGCGCCGGCGCGGCGGGCGGAATGCCGGCGTCCGGGGTGGCCGGCTCCGGTTGAGGCTCCGCCCTTTGCTTGCGTCGCCCGCCGAAGCCGCGCAGCAGACTCTCCGCGCCGTCGCGGAAGCGCTCGAACCCGTGCATGATGGACTCGCCGCGCCGCAAGCGCTTGTCGAGCGCCGCCATGGTCTTGGCGAGGCCGGGATCGTCGTCGTCGACCCACACGCGGAAGACGCGCCCGTAGATGCCGAGCAGGCCCTGCACACGGACCAGCCCCGTTCCGCCCTCGCCGGAAAGGCCCGCCGCCGCCAGCATCCAGTATTGCGACTTCAGCGCCGGGCGCAGTTGCTGAAGCGCCTCGCCGGGCGTGGCGTCCTCACCGATCCGGCGGATCGCGGGCTTGTAGGGCTGCATGATCTCGAAGCGCGTCAGCAGCACGTCGAACAAGCGGTCGCGCGCCACATCGGGGCCGGGCGCGGGGAATTTTTCGAGCACCGCCAGATCGACCGCGCGGACGAAGGCGGCGAGGATCTGCGCCTTGCTTTGAAATTCTTTCCGAAACTCGATCAGCGGAATTTGCGCTTCCGCCGCGATCTCGCCTAAGCTCAGATCGCGCCAGCCCCGCGTCTCGGCAAGCTTCAGCGCCGCCTTGATGATGCGGTCGCGATGGGTGTATCCGTCAAGCATGGTCGCGCCTCCTCAATCACACGATGAGATATCGCGTGCCAGCGGCGCGGGTTCAATGCCGCTTTTCCATGAGGGGATCGTCGCAAGCGGACGTGCGACATCGACAGCCGGTCCTTTTCGCGCAGGCGAGCAGTCTCCTCCGAGAATGCAGTCCTTCGCCACGCTATGCCCGAGCATCGCCATCAGCGGTTCAAGCCGCGGATCGTGGACGCCGAGCTGCCGCAAATGCTGGACGGTATTCACAACGTAATCGATGTTCGGCCCGGCACGGCCCCGGCTGCGTCTTACCATTGCCGCCTGCATTTCGAGCGGCACGCGCCCGGTATATTGCCGGTGATGACGCCTCATGAAAAAGCACAGCGCGAGCACCGTGCGGCCGCTTCCGTCGAGCAGCTTCACCGGGCGCTTCACGGCTGCGTAAACGTTGTTCATGTTCTCGCGGCGCTTCAGATAGTGACGCGTATCGAGGTCGAGGCGCGGCGGAACGCGGAAGGCCATGCCATCGCACCGGCCGCCCTTGTCGAGGCCGAGCACCAGCCCCGGCACCGATTTCGTTCCCCTGTGAATGAAGGAATAGCAGCACAGTTCGCGATGCGCGCCTTCGAGCAGCGCGCGCGAGGAGTCCTCGAAAACGAAGCCGGGCCGCCACATCAGCGAGCCGTAACCGAAAATCCAGAGGTCCACAGTCTCGATCCGTCGGGCGGGATGCCCGAGTCGCGCCTCTTACACTGCCGCAGCCCCGCGCGCAAAGACTTCCGCTCCGCGAAACGTCGGGAAGCCGAGCCTAAGGTTTCTTCGGCGGGGGCGTGCGGCCGAAGTTCGGCGCCGGGCTTTCCTGACCCGCGTCGATGATGCTGCGGCGAACGGCGCGCGTCCGCGTGAACTTGTCGAACAGCTTGTCGCCCTCGCCCCAGCGGATATGACGCTGCATGGCCGCGAGATCTTCCGTGAAGCGGCCGAGAATTTCGAGCACCGCTTCCTTGTTGTTGATGAAGATGTCGCGCCACATCGTGGGGTCGGACGCGGCGATGCGTGTGAAGTCGCGGAAACCGGACGCCGAAAACTTGATGACCTCGCTCTTTTTTTCTTCTTCGAGGTCGGCCACCGTGCCCACGATGTTGTAGGCGATCAGATGCGGCAGATGCGAGGTGATGGCGAGCACGAGGTCGTGATGTCTCGGCTCCATGAGTTCGACATGCGCGCCGCACGCTTCCCAGAACGCCTTGAGCTTCGCCACGGCGGCTTCGTCCGCATCCGGCAGCGGCGTGAGGATGGTCCAGCGCTCGTCGAACAGTTCCGCGAAGCCGGATTCGGGGCCGGAAAATTCCGTGCCCGCGATGGGATGGCCGGGAATGAAATGCACATGCGGCGGAAGGTGCGGGGCGACCGCGTCCACCACCGCTTGCTTGACGGAACCCGCGTCGGAGAGGATCGCGCCATCCTTCAGATGCGGTGCGATTTCCTGCGCCAGCGCGTCGAACGTGCCGACCGGCGTGCAGAGGATCACCAGATCCGCGCCCTTGACCGCGTCTGCGGCATGCTCGAAGACCTCGTCCGCGAGACGCAGGCGGCGCACGGTCTCACGCGTGGCTTCGGTGCGCGCCGCTGCCGCAATCGTGCGCGCGAGTTTGGCGCGGCGCATCGCGTGGCTCAACGACGAACCGATGAGGCCCACGCCGATCAGCGCGACACGCTCGAACATGGGCGCGTCCGTCATCGTTCGGTGAACTCGTGCAGCGCTTCGAGCACGGTGTAGTTCTCCTCTTCGAGACCGATGGTCATGCGCAGGGCATGCGGCAGCTTGTACGCGCCGACCTGACGCAGAATGATGCGCCGCTCGTTCAGGAAAGCGTCGGCGTCCTGCGCGGTGCGGCCCGGCTCGAAGCCGAACGGGATGAGCACGAAATTGCCCGCGCTGGCCCGCACGTCGTAACCCATCTTTCGAAGCTCAAGCGTGACGATGTCGCGCCACGTGTTGTTGTGCGTCTTGGCGTTCTCCAGATGATCCTTGTCGGCGAGCGCTGCAATCGCCGCATCCATCGAGGGCTGCGCGAGGTTGAACGGGCTGCGAATGCGGTTCAGCGCGTCCGCGATAGCCGCAGGCGCGTAGGCCCAGCCGACACGCGCGGCCGCGAGACCGAAAATCTTCGAGAACGTGCGCGTCATGATGGTGTTCGGCGTGGTCGCCACCATCTCGATGCCAGCTTCGTAATCGTTGCGATTCACATATTCGGCATAAGCGCCGTCGAGAACGAGCAGCACGTTTTCCGGCAGAGCGGCGCGAAGGCGGCGCACCTCCTGATGCGGCAGATAGGTGCCGGTCGGGTTGTTCGGATTCGCGATGAACACGGCCTTCGTTCGGGGCGTCACGCGTTCGAGAATCGATTCGATGCTCGCGGTGAGGTTTTTCTCCGGCGCGACGACCGGTTCCGCGCCCGCCGCGAGAATCGCGATTCGGTAAACGAGAAAGCCATGCTCGGTGTAGATCGCCTCGTCGCCGGGGCCGAGATAGGCCTGCGCCAGAAGGTGGAACAACTCGTCAGAACCGTTCCCGCAGACAATGTGCGCCGGATTCAGCCCGTAGGCCGCGCCGATGGCCTCGCGAAGCGCCGTGCAGGCGCCGTCGGGATAGCGGTCGAGATGGCTCGCTGCGGCGCGATAGGCTTCGACCGCGTGCGGCGAGGGGCCGAGCGGCGTTTCATTCGACGACAGCTTGATGACCGGACCCGCGCCCGCGAGCTTCGACCGACCCGGAACATACGGATCGATGGCGAGCACGCCGGACCGGGGGCTTGGAGCCTCTCCGCGAACCACCTGTTTTCTCCTTGGAAGGGGCGTTGTGATGCGCGCTTATAGACCCAACTTGCGGCGCTGGACAATATGCGGAGGCAGGCCCGCTTCAAATCGTTGCGATGAGGGGCGGGCGAGACGCTGGAGACGGGGCGCGCAAAACGGCGTCCCAATACAGGCACGGCCGGGATGGGATATCATTCAGGTGCCCGGGGCTATCGCCGTTTGGGCATCCCGCCTGTCTCAAGATCGGCAAGCCGGGTGCGGCGAAGAGTGACGCCGGAACGCAGTTTCGAGGTGATTCGCATGACTTATGACGACCAGACAATCGCGGCGCGGCTCAAGGCGGAGCTGCCGAACTGGACGCACGCCCACGGCTATCTGCGCCGCACCTACAAGACGAAGAACTGGAAAGCGACGATGATGCTCGTCAACGCCATCGGCTATCTGGCCGAGACGGCGTGGCATCATCCCGACCTGCTGGTTTCGTTTTCGTCGGTGGAACTCAGGCTGCGCACGCACGACGCGGACGGCATAACCGACAAGGATTTCGAGCTGGCGGCGAAGGTCGAGGCGCTCGTGGGCTGGAAGGACGGCAATCGCATTCTGGGCGAGTGAGGGCGATTCGGACGGGCGCCAAACAAAAAAGGCCGGGCGATGCCCGGCCTCGTGTTGTCGCTTTCGCAATGTTGCGGATCAGGCGAAGTCGCCGCCGTCGTCGCCGAAGCCCCAACTGTCGTCGCCGCCGCCGCTGTTATCGGCATAGTCGGACTGCGGGAAGCTTTCGCCGGCGTCGGCCGCCGCTTCGGGATTGGCAGCGGCAGCAGCCTGCGTCACAGCGCTGTCGCTTCCGAACATCGAACTGATGCCCGAGAACAGCAACGCGCCGCCCGCTACGCCGACCGCCGTCGTGGCCGCGTTGCGCAGGAACCCGCCCTGCTGCTGGGGCTGCATAGCCGGGCCACCCTGATAGGGCGGCTGCTGGCCATAGCCCTGCTGCTGGGGCGCGCCCCACGGGTTACGCGCCTGCGGCTGTTGAGGCTGCGCGCCACCGCCGAAAAGGCCGCCAAGGAAGCCGCCGGACTGACGCGGTGCGGACGCCTCGGCCGCCTGCCGCTGCAAATCCTGCATCTGCGCTTCCGCGTTTTTCAGCGCGAATTCCTGCATGATCACGGTTTGGGCGAGGATGTAAACCGTCTCCGGGCGCTCCTGAGCGAGACGGCGCAGAAACTCTTCCGCCTCGGGGTCTTTCTGCTGCGGGGGTACGCTACGCACGCGCTGGGCGAGATCGCCAAGAAGACGCTGTTCTTCGGGTGTCATCGAGTGTGCCTCCGGTTTGGTGCGAAACGCCTGCGGATCGATCCCCCTGCGGAACCGTTGCCCTGCCGCCTCTCGCGCCGCCTCCCTTCGTTCGAGAGGCGATTCTGGTGTCAGATAGGAGTTCACTGGCGCCGTGAAAGATGGCAAAACCGCGAAAATTTGATGAAGATGTTCGGGCGGTTTTCCGACCTTGGCTGGAGCCGACTTTCGTCGCGCAACGTTCCTCGGGCGTTGGCCCGGTGCGGGCGAATTCCCTGCCCGGCAGAAACGCCTCATTTTGAGGCAGTCGCACCTATGGGATCCCTTTCGGCAAGGCGCCTCTACGGCGACACGCTCACTGGACCTGTTCTCACCGACGCGATTTGCTCGACTACAACCTGGAGCGAGAATTATTACAATTTCGTGACTGTTCTTTTCGCTGTTGCCGATCGATATTTATCGATGTCAATTGTATTTATTTGAGGACACGCTGGAAAAAGCACGCGATAGCGGTTGCTTCCAATCGCGTGATTTCTTATATTCGCCCTATCGATTTGGCCGGACGATTTGGGCCGTTTCGCCTCGCCTTTCGCGCTAGGCCACGTGTTCCTACCTCTCCACCCGTCGACTACCGTCGCGCCGCTTCGGCTGCGTGGCAAATTTCTATCTAGCGAAAGGACTTCCCCATGAATATGGGCGTCGTGAAATGGTACAACAGCCAAAAAGGCTACGGCTTCATTCAGCCCGATGACGGCGGCAAGGATGTGTTCGTGCACGTCAGCGCCCTTGAGCGCGCCGGCCTCCGTGGTCTCGTTGAAGGCCAGAAGGTTTCGTTCGAAATCCAGACCGACCGCCGTACCGGCAAGACCTCTGCGGGCAATCTGCAGGTCGCGTAAACAGCGGTTTTTTTTCGAGAGCGCGGGAGACCGCGCTCTTTTTTTGTCCTTTTCGGCGCGCTTGAGCTTCTGAACGCGGCAGTGGTCCGATACCGACATTTGCATCTGTTTGCAGCACCCTCGCAAGCAAAACCGGGACTCAAATGTCAAATCCGCTCCACTAGCATGCCTTAACCACGGCGTCGTTTTTGACCGGGCGTGCGTGCCTTATTCCATCTCTCCCAAAGGTAGTGCTTTTCAAGCGCCTTGCCGATGCTTATTATTTAAGCGTCGGGCGGGAATGCGCGGGTTTCGGCATCTTGTTTGCATGGGGGACATCATCGGTTCCAGATTGGCAACGGGTTCAGCATTGGGTCAATCTCCAAATCAGACGTTTAATTTTCCTCCATGCGGCTGGACCCCCTTCCATTGGCCATCTCACGTCCGACATAAAATCAGGGCACTCTCGACCGATCTCGTGGCGATGAAGTGTCTGCCGAGCAGCCTTGCCGGGTCGATTTACCCTGGCCCTCTTGGGGCAGAGAGAAGGTGCATGGGGCTCCTCACGCTCACTCCAGGACTTATCTCCAACGAAGATCAGCGGGGTCGCGATGTCGACTGACTTGTTTGACACCTATGCGCGCGGTTTCGAGGCAAGACGCGAAACCGTTATGAGTCTGGCGGAGTATCTGAAGGGGTGCAAAACAGATCCGCTCATGTACGCCTCTCCACACGAGAGGCTGCTGGCCGCCATTGGCGAGCCCGAGATGGTGGATACCTCAAAGGATTCCCGTCTCGGCCGCATCTTCATGAACCGCACCATCCGCGTTTACCCGGCCTTCGCCGAGTTTTACGGCATGGAAGAGACGATCGAGCGGATCGTCGCTTTCTTCCGTCAGGGCGCGCAAGGCCTTGAGGAGCGCAAGCAGATCCTCTATCTGCTCGGCCCCGTTGGCGGCGGCAAGTCTTCGCTTGCCGAGCGCATCAAGGCCTTGATGGAGCACAAGCCGATCTATGTGCTGAAGGCGGGCGACGCGTTGTCTCCCATTTTCGAAAGCCCGCTCTGCCTGTTCGACCGCGAGACGATGGGCGACCGCATCGAAGAGGACTACGGCATCCCCAAGCGCCGTCTCACGGGCCTCATGAGCCCGTGGTGTCTGAAGCGGCTCGATGAATTCGGCGGCGACATCACGAAGTTCAAGGTCGCGAAGATATCTCCGTCACGGCTGCGCCAGATCGCAATTGCCAAGACGGAGCCGGGCGACGAGAACAATCAGGACGTTTCCTCGCTCGTCGGCAAGGTGGACATCCGCCGCCTCGAACTGCTCGCTCAGAACGATCCGGACGCCTACTCCTACTCCGGCGGCCTGAACCGCGCGAACCAGGGCGTGCTCGAATTCGTCGAGATGTTCAAGGCGCCGATCAAGATGCTGCATCCGCTCCTGACCGCGACGCAGGACGGTAACTATGTCGGCTCCGAGAATATCGGGTCGATCCCGTACAACGGCATCATCATGGCCCACTCGAACGAAGCCGAGTGGCGCAGCTTCAAGAACAACAAGACGAACGAAGCCTTCATCGACCGTATCTATGTGATCAAGGTTCCGTACTGCCTGCGCGTTCAAGAGGAAGAGCAGATCTACGACAAGCTCATCCGCACATCGGAGCTGGCGAACGCTCCGTGCGCTCCAGGCACGCTCGGAATGTTGGCGCGCTTCTCGGTGCTGTCGCGCCTCAAGCCTCACGAGAATTCGAGCCTTTACGCCAAGATGCGGGTCTATGACGGCGAAAGCCTGAAAGAGGTCGATCCGAAGGCCCGCACCATGCAGGAATACCGCGATCATGCGGGCGTGGATGAAGGGATGGACGGCATCTCGACGCGCTTCGCGTTCAAGACGCTGTCGGCCACCTACAACCACGACACGCAGGAAGTGGGCGCCGACCCGGTGCATCTCATGTATGTGCTGGAACAGGCTATCCGCCGGGAGCAATACCCCGACGACATCGAAAGCGCGTATATCGAGTTCATAAAGACGGAACTCGGTCCCCGTTATGCTGAGTTCATCGGGAACGAGATCCAGAAAGCCTACCTCGAATCCTATCACGACTACGGCCAGAACCTGTTCGACAGGTACGTCGCCTATGCCGATGCGTGGATCGAGGATCAGGACTTCAAGGACGCCGACACCGGGCAACTCCTGAATCGCGAGCTTCTCAATCAGGAGCTTTCGAAGATCGAGAAGCCGGCCGGTATCGCGAACCCGAAGGACTTTCGCAACGAGGTCGTCAAGTTTACACTGAGGGCAAGAGCGCAGCGCGGCGGCAAGAACCCGAGTTGGACGAGCTACGAGAAAATTCGGGAAGTCATCGAGCGGCGGATGTTCAGCCAGGTGGAAGACCTGCTACCTGTGATCAGCTTCGGTTCGAAGAAGGACGGCGAAACGGAGAAGAAGCACAGCGAATTCGTCGAGCGGATGGTGACGCGAGGCTACACAGAGCGTCAGGTTCGCAGGCTTGTGGAATGGTACATGCGAGTTAGACAGGCGGGCTAGGCAACGAAACGTGTACATCATTGATCGGCGTCGCGATGCGAGCGGCAAGAGTCTAGGCAACAGGCAGCGGTTCATCCGCCGGGCTCGGGCGCTTGTCCGGCACGCGGTGCGGGAAGCATCCAAAGACCGCAAGATCACGGACACGGGCAAGGGCGGCGAGATTGTCGTGCCCGTGGATGGCGTTCATGAGCCGTCTCTGCGCCGAAGCAGCAAGGGCGGGACGCGCGAGTATCTTCTGCCCGGCAACAAGAGCTACATCGAGGGCGACGCCATAGAGCGGCCGCCCTCGGGTGGCGGCAAGGGCGGCGCGAGCGCGGACGGAAACGGCGAAGACGAGTTTCGCTTCGCGCTTTCCGACGAGGAGTTCATCGACCTCTTCCTCGAAGACCTCGAACTTCCCGACCTTGCCAAGCGTCAGGTCATGGGCGAGGGCAAGGAGCAGCCGCGCCGCGCGGGCTACCGCTCGTCCGGTCCGCCGTCGTCGCTGTCGATCCAGCAGACCATGCGCAAGAGCCTCGCCCGCCGCATCGCGCTCCGGCGTCCGAAGGTGGAAGAGATCGCCGACCTCGAAGCGCAGCTCAAGGCGCTCGAAGAGGAAGGCGGCCACGAGGACAAAATCCTCGAAATCCGCGAAGCATTGAAGAAGCAGGCGAAGCGGTCTATCGCCATCCCGTTCATCGATCCGGTCGACGTGCGCTATCGCCGCTTCGAGATGGAGCCGAAACCCGTGGCGCAGGCGGTCATGTTCTGCCTGATGGACGTGTCCGGCTCCATGGACGAACATCTGAAGGATCTGGCGAAGCGCTTCTACAGCCTTCTCTACCTGTTCCTCAGCCGCCGTTATCGCTATGTCGAGGTGGTGTTCATCCGCCACACGCATGAGGCGAAGGAAGTGGACGAGGACACGTTCTTCCACAGCCGCGAGACGGGCGGCACCGTGGTTTCGACCGCTCTCGAAGAAATGATCAAGGTCATGCATGACCGCTACCCGCCCGGCGTCTGGAATATTTACGCCGCGCAGGCTTCGGACGGCGACAACCTGCCGATCGACAACGAAAAGACTGTCTCGCTGCTGAAGACGTCGATCCTGCCGCTCTGCCAGTATTACGCCTACATCGAGGTTGGCCGCGAGCCGGAGGAGCGCCGCCGTTCGGTGGAGCCGCCCAGCACGCTCTGGCGCGCCTATGACATGATCCTCTCGCCGAAACTGCCTATGGCGATGCGAAAAGTTCGCGACCGCCGCGACATCTATCCTGTCTTCCGGGAGTTGTTCGAACGGAAGAGCAACGCAGCAACCTCGGGGGTCTGATGACGACGGCGACGGCAGGCAGAGACGACCCGCTTCTGTTCAAGGATGCCAACTGGGATTTCGACACCCTCTCGCGCATCTATGACGGTGTGGCGGAGATCGGTGACGAGTTGAAGCTCGACATCTATCGGCCGCGCATCGAGGTGATAACGACCGAGCAGATGCTGGACGCCTACGCCTCAACCGGCATGCCGCTATTCTATCGACACTGGTCCTTCGGCAAGCAGTTCGTGCGCAACGAAACGCTTTATCGCAAGGGCTGGCAGGGCCTCGCCTACGAAATCGTCATCAACTCGAACCCGTGCGTCGTGTATCTCCTCGAAGAAAACACCGCGACCATGCAGACGCTGGTGCTCGCTCACGCGGCCTACGGGCATAATCACTTCTTCAAGAACAATTACGTCTTCAAGCAGTGGACCGACGCGGACGGCATCCTCGATTATCTGGCCTTCGCGAAGAATTTCATCGCGGATTGCGAAGAAAAGTACGGTCAGGCCGAGGTTGAGCGCGTGCTCGACGCGGCCCATGCCCTGCAAAATCAGGGCATTCACCGCTATCCCGGCAAGCGGCAGATGGACCTTCGCTCCGAGCAGAAGCGCGAGCACGAGCGGCGCGAGCATGGCGAGCGGCTGTTCAACGATCTCTGGCGCACCGTGCCGGAAGGGCAGGGCAAGAAGGCCAAGAAACGCACGACGGAACGAGACCGTCGCCGCGCGCTTCTGGGGTTGCCCGAGGAAAATGTCCTCTACTTCCTCGAAAAGACCTCGCCGCGTCTCCGGCCATGGCAGCGTGAGGTCATCCGCATCGTCCGCCTCATCGCGCAATATTTCTATCCGCAGCGCCAGACGAAAATGATGAACGAGGGCTGCGCCACCTACACCCATTACGAGATCATGCAGCGGCTCTACGATCGCGGTCGCATCACGGAAGGCTCGTATCTCGAATTCCTGCATTCGCACACGAATGTCGTGGCGCAGCCGGACTTCGACGACCGCCGCTATTACGGCCTCAATCCCTATGCGCTCGGCTTCACCATGATGAAGGACATCGAGCGCATGTGCGTGAACCCGACGGCGGAAGACCGCGCCTGGTTCCCGGATATGGCGGGCAACGGCGACCCGGTCGAGACGCTCAAGGATATCTGGGCGAACTACCGCGACGAAAGCTTCGTCTCGCAGTTTCTCAGCCCCGCCGTGATCCGCAAGATGGGCCTGTTCCTGGTGACGGACGACGCCCGCGAAAAGGATCTGTCTGTCGACGCCATCCACGACGAGCGCGGTTATATGCGCGTTCGCCGGGCGCTCGCGCGGCATTACGACGTGTCGCGCCACGACCCCGACATCCAGATCGTGGACGTGGACCTTGAAGGCGACCGCCGCCTCGTCCTGCGCCACAGCGTGATCGACGGCGTCATGCTGGAGGAGGAGGACGCCGAGCGCGTGCTTCAGCACCTCGCAAACCTTTGGGGCTACGAGGTTCACCTCACGGAAGAAAACGACAAGGGCGACATCTCCACCAAGCATACGGCGGAGCCTGTTCACCCGTTCGTTTAGCGAGTTTTTCAGCCGGGGCGCGTACAACTACCTTGAACGGAGCCTTTGCTCCGATGCGTGGCCCTTGCCGGAAAACTCTGATGCCCTTCGAAATCGAACGGAAATTTCTGGTGGCGAACGATAGCTGGCGGGCGTATGCCGACGGCGGCTCCATGATCCGTCAAGCCTACCTCGCTAACACCGGGAAGATGTCGCTGCGCATCCGGACGCGAGACGGTCGCGCGACGCTGACGATGAAATCGGCGGGCGTGGGCATCCGCCGCCTGGAGTTCGAATACGACATCCCGCCCGATCACGCGGTCGCGCTCATGGAGCTTCGCGAGGGCTCGATCATTGAAAAGCGCCGCCATCTGCTGCCGTGGCACGGTCTCACATGGGAAATCGACGTGTTTCAGGGCGAGAACGAAGGTCTCGTCGTGGCCGAAATCGAACTTCCGCACGAGGACCACGGTTTCCCGCTGCCTCTCTGGATCGGCGCGGAAATCAGCGGCGACCCTCGCTATTCGAACGCGAGCCTCTGCAAGCGGCCTTTCTCGCAGTGGGGAGAGCGTGCGGCAGGGGGCTGCCCCGTCATTTCGGAAAGTTGATCGACCTCGATCGGTCCAGGGCGAAATCGAGTCCGAACGCGGATAAGTTTACCCAGCAAGCACTTAGCGGCCCGATGCGAGCGCCGGTGCACGCGCGCGCCTCTCCGGCAGCGAGCATAGACTTGTCCATTTGTCATCTCCCGGTCATTCTCGAAGAACAGCATTTGCGAATAATGAGGGAGGATCAGCATGGACCCGAAAACCACAGCGCTTGTGCTTATCGAATACCAGAACGATTTCGTGAAACCGGGCGGCGCACATCATGAGGGCGTCAAGGAAGTGATGGAGAGCACAAACATGCTCGCCAATACGCTCGCGACCGTCGAAGAGGCGCGACGCCACGGCGTAACCGTCATGCACGCCGCTATCAGCTTCGCGGAAGGATATCCCGAAATTCCTGCGAACCCTTACGGCATCCTCGCGGGCGTCGTAGGGGCGAAGGCGTTTCGGAAAGGCACATGGGGCGCGGAGATCATCGAGGAACTGACGCCGCAACCGGGCGATATCGTCATCGAAGGAAAGCGCGGCCTCGATTGCTTCGCCAGCACAAACCTCGATTTCGTGTTGCGCCAGCGCGGCGTGACGGACGTCGTGCTTGCTGGCTTCCTCACCAATTGCTGCGTGGAAAGCACCATGCGTTCGGCCTATGAGCGCGGGTTTCGCGTCGTCACGCTGACCGATTGCACGGCGGCGCTGAGCGAGGAAGAACAGCGCGTCGCCACGACGCGAGACTTCGCGATGTTCTCGCGTCCGCTGACGCACGATGCGTTTCTCGCGGAGCTTGGCGCTTAAGTCGGCGCCCATCATTCCCGGCCACGCAAGCCGTCGCGACGCCTACCGCGCGAGCCTGCGCGGTTCGTCGTCCACCGGCGCCCTTCTCAACGTCTCGCGAAACGGGCTCGCGGGATAGGTGCCGAGCACAACGACCTCTGTCGAATAGAACGCCAGTTCCTCAAGCGAAAGCTTGAGCGGGCGATCTTCCGGGTGGCCTTCGACGTCGGCATAAAACATGGTTGCGCTGAAACTGCCTTCCGGCTGATAGGACTCGAGCTTCGTCATGTTCACGCCGTTCGTGGCGAAGCCGCCGAGCGCCTTGTAGAGCGCCGCCGGCACATTGCGGACGCGGAAAATGAACGTGGTCAGCGTCGGGCCGTTGCCGGACGCGGGCATCACCGCTTCATCGGCGAGCGCAAGGAAGCGCGTCGTATTGTGCGCGGCGTCCTCGATATCGCTCTTCAGGATGCGCAGCCCGTAAATATCGGCGGCGAGCTTCGAGGCGATGGCCGCCTTTGTCGGATCGCCGTCTTCGGCAACCATGCGCGCCGACCCGGCCGTGTCGGCCTCGGGAACGGGGCGCAGGCCGAGCTTCCGGATCGCGGTGCGGCACTGGCCGAGCGCTTGTGTGTGGCTGTGAACCGTCTTCAGCGCGGACAAATCCACGCCGGGCAGCGCCATGAGCTGGTGATAGATGCGCTCGAAATGCTCGCCGACGATATGCACGCCGGAATTAGGCAGGAGGTAATGCACGTCCGCGACGCGGCCCGCGACCGAATTCTCCACCGGGATCAGCGCATAGCGAACCGCGCGATGCTTCACCGCGAGCAGCGCTTCCTCGAATGTGGCGCAGGGGAACGGTTCGAGCGACGCGTCGTAATTGATGCAGGCAATATGCGAATTCGCGCCGGGTTCGCCCTGATAGGCGATCTTCGCGGGCCTAGCCGTCGCGGCCGTGGAAATGGATGTCATCACTCTACCTGTTTCGCCGAACCGGCGCGCCAACACCTTGCACGGATTTTGCGCGCTTTTTCAAGACCGGCTTCGGTGTCCACCCCGCGAGGCGCGGTGTCAACCGGGGAAACGAAGGAGGCGACAGCTTCGAGCCGGGACGTGGTGACGCCGCATCGATCCCGCAAAGCAAATTTGAGGCATCTCCCGACCGAAATCCGTGAACGACTCTTCCCGCCGGGCGTTGTGTTCCAATGCAAGCGCATTGAGCGCGGCTTCGGGAAGCGAGGATCTCATGGCAAAGTCGAGCAAGGAAAAAACGTCGGGCGAAACCAGTGAAAAGGCCGCATCCGCAGCGGGAAAAGTGCTGGGCAAGGACGACGCAAGCAAGAAGACAAAAACCGCGGCGGGTTCAGCTCTTTCGCAGCGGCCAGCAAAGAAGAAGTAGCGAGCCCGGCAGGCGTTAGCCGCTGATGACCAAGTTAACGCCTGTAACTTCTACCGTTTCAATGTGAAAGGATTTTGGAGAGGAAGAGTTGCGCGCGCTCGGAGCGCGGACTGCCGAAAAAATCTTCCGTGGGCACGTCTTCGACGATAGCGCCCAAATCCATGAAGATAACGCGATCCGCAACTTTACGCGCAAATCCCATTTCATGCGTGACGACCATCATCGTCATGCCCTCGCGCGCAAGCTCCACCATCACGTCGAGCACTTCGCTCACCATCTCCGGGTCGAGCGCGGATGTCGGCTCGTCGAAAAGCATGGCAACCGGGTCCATGGCGAGCGCGCGGGCGATGGCAACGCGCTGCTGCTGCCCGCCCGAAAGCTGGCCGGGATATTTCGGCGCCTGATCGGAAAGACCGACGCGCTGGAGCAGTTTCCGCGCCTTCGCGTCGGCTTCGTCCTTGCCGCGCTTCAGCACCTTGCGCTGCGCGAGCGTGAGGTTCTCCATGATGGTGAGATGCGGGAAAAGCTCGAAGTTCTGGAACACCATGCCGATGCGTGAGCGAAGTTTCGGCAGATCCGTCGCGCGGTCGTTCACCTTCACGCCCTCGACGAAGATGTCGCCCTGCTGAAACGGTTCAAGCGCGTTCACGCATTTGATGAGCGTGGATTTGCCGGAGCCGGACGGCCCGCAAACAACGACCACCTCGCCCTTCTGTACCGATGTCGAGCAGGAATCGAGCACCTGAAATTCCGGCGTGTACCATTTGCTGACGCCGATCATCTCAATGACAGGCACGCCGGAGGACTGTTTCGCGGCCGAATTCGGCGTTGTCGCTGCCGTGTTCATGAGGAAAGCCCTACCGAATGATTGCCGTATGCACCTGCAAGCGTCGAACCGCCTGCGAGGCCGCGAAGGAAATGAGGAAATAGACGAGCGCCACGAAAAGATACATCTCCGTGAGGCGCCCGTCGCGCTGGCCGATCTTGCCCGCGATGCCGAGGAAGTCATTCAGCGACAGCACATAGACGAGGGAGGTATCCTGAAACAATACGATGGTCTGCGTCAGCAGAACCGGCAGCATGTTGCGGAAGGCCTGCGGCAGCACGATGCGCCGCATCACCTGCGGATAGCTCAGGCCGAGCGCATAGCCCGCCGCGACCTGACCTTTCGGCAGGGACTGGATGCCCGCGCGCATGATCTCCGAGAAGTAGGCCGCTTCGAACAGGCTGAAGGTGATCAGCGCGGTGAGGAATGGATCGATGGGGATCGGTCGCGGCGAGCCCACGATCTTCTGCGCGATGAACGGCACGAGGAAGAAGAACCAGAAGATCACGAGCAGCAGCGGCAGTGAACGCACGAAGTTCACATAGGTGCCTGCGATCTGAGGCAGCGGCCATACACCCGACAGGCGCATGAGCGCTAGGATCGTGCCCAGGATGGTGCCGAAGAGCGCCGCGAGAAGCGTCAGCTTCAGCGTGAAGACCATGCCCTCAAGGAACAGGTAGGGCAGCGCGTCGATGATGACCTGAAAGTCGAAGTTCGAGAACATCGCTACCTCACTTCGCCACGAGCATGCCGGGAACGGCGACGCCGTGCTCGATCCGCCGCATGACCATTGTCACCAGGATATTAAGCGCGAGGTAGATCAGCGTTGCCGCCGTGAAAGCCTGAAATGTCTGGAACGTGTAGCTGTCCATGTTGCGCGCGCTTTGCGTCAGCTCCGCCACGCCGATGGTCAGCGCGACGGACGAGTTCTTGATGAGATTGAGAAGCTCCGACGTCAGCGGTGGAAACACGATACGGTAAGCCATGGGCAGCAGCACGCTGGTGTAGCTCTGCCGCGTCGTGAGGCCGAGCGCCGTTGCCGCCAGCTTCTGGCCGCGCGGCATGGACGTGATCGCCGCCGAAAGCTGCACCGCCACGCGTGCGGACGTGAACAAGCCAAGCCCGAATGCCGCCGTGTAGAAATTCGAGTAGGGAACCTGCTTCAGCCACATGCCGATGTCGCGCGGCAGAAGCTCGGGCAGCACGAAGTACCAGAGGAACAACTGGACGAGCAGCGGGATATTGCGGAAGAACTCGACATAGCCGCCGCTCAGACGCCGCGCGAGCGGTGAGGGCAGCGTGCGGCAAACGCCGACGATGGACCCCATCACGAAGGCCACGACCGCCGCGATCACCGAAATTTCGAGGGTCAACTGAAGGCCGAGCAGAAGGGTGTAGGCATAAGTGCCGGTTCCCTCCGCGGACTCCTGCCAGAAGATGCTGAACCAGTCGACGACCTTGTCCACGGCTTCGCCCCCGCGCTGCTAATGAAAGCGAGGCGCCGAAGCGCCTCGCGATGCGATTAACGGTTGTACGCGTCAGGATCGGCCGCATCGAGCGGTGCTTCGAACTGTTTCGCGAGTGCGGGCGAAAGCTGGAGGTTCAGGTTGATATTCTTCGGCGGGATCGGGCTCTGGAACCACTTCGTGTAGAGCGCCTTGCCTTCTGTCTTGTAGATTTCCGCGGTTGCGGAGTCGACGACCTTCTTGAACGGCTCATCGCCCTTCTGCATCATGATGCCGTAAGGCTCCGCCTTGGAGAACGAGTCCGTGGAAACCACGTAGAGGCTCGGGTCCTTCGAGTTGGCGGCAAGGCCCGCGAGGAGGATGTCGTCCATCACGAAGGCGACGGCGCGATCGGTCTCGACCATCAGGAAGCCTTCGGCGTGATCCTTGGCGGTCAGGATCGTCAGCCCGAGATTATCCGCCTGGTTGCGTTCGTTGAGCTGCCTGATGTTCGTGGTGCCCGCCGTCGAAACGACCGTCTTGCCCTTCAGGTCGGCAATCGAGTTGATTTTGCTGGCCTTCTTCGTGACGTACTTGCTTTCGGAGAGGTAGTGCGAGTTGGTGTAGGACACCTGCTTCTGACGTTCGGCGTTGTTGGTCGCCGAACCGCAAACGAGGTCAACGGTGCCGTTGGCGATGAGCGGGATGCGCGTGGAGGATGTAACAGCAACGTAGTTCGTCTTGATGCTGTCGTCCTTCAGTTCCTTCTTCACCGCGTCGACGACTTTTTCGCAGATGTCCATCGCGAAGCCGACGGGCTTGTTTTCCGCGCCCAGATACGAGAACGGGATTGACGTTTCACGATAGCCGATGGTGATGGTCCCGGTGTCCTTGATTTTTTTCAGTGTACCGGTCAACTCTTCAGCCTGAACGAGGCCTGGCATTGCAAACAGGGCGATACCGATTACCCAGCGGGAAAGGGCCATGAATGCAAACTCCTTTTTTGGTTGGTTCGACGGATTAAGAGCGCGTTGACAGGATAGGCGGAAAAGTCACGCGCGACGCATTATAAGTTTCATCCTTTCACAGTAAATCTGCTTGTGAAACGGGCAAGTCGCACTTGTGCGCAATTTTATGCCATTTGCATATTCCGCGTCCCCGTGACGCACACCGCTGCGGCATGGCTTTCGCGTTCAGGCTGCGGTTGGCATTACCGCTCCACGAAGGCATCATGATTCCGGCGGGGGCTTCAGCGGAAGTGCGCACCAGAGCGGTTCATGTCCGTTCAAGCTGATGAGGCGCATCAGTTCGCCCATGGCGATCGTCGTCGTCATGATATTGACGAGCGGATGAGCGCTGACCGTTTTCGACGCGCGCATGCGTTCATCGAAAACCGGGCGGACGCGCCGTTCCGTATCGTTCACCAACGCGAAAGGCGACACGCTGCCGGGCAGCACCTTCAGAGCCGCGCCCATCGTCTCCGGCGAAGCGAAGGAAAAGCGCCCGTCCGCGCCGAGTTGCTTCGCGAGTGTCTTCAGATCCAGCGGCGGCGTGAGCAGGTGCATCGTGACGAGGTAAAGCTGCTTCGCCTTGTCCTCGACCACGATATTCTTGACCGGAAATTCCCAGCGCGAAACATCGCGGTTCGCGAGCCCCTGCGCCGTATGCACCTCTTCGTGCTCCACCGTCTCGGATGCGATGCCGAGCGATTCGAGCAGCCGGAAGAAGGCGCGCCAGTCGTTCATGGGATGCGCGTCAGCCGACAGCCTGAAGCGTCGCGCCCCTTGGCATCTCCACAACGCTCACCTCGAAATCGCGCGCATGATCGAGCGCCGGGATGCGGCCGCGCACGCGGTCAACTTCCGCCGGATCGATGTCGGCGACGATCACGCCCGGATCGGTGTCGCCCTCGGCGATGATTTCACCCCATGGCGAGATGATCAGGCTGTGCCCGAACGTCGTGCGCCCGTTCGCATGGCGTCCGCCCTGCGCGGCGGCGAACACGAAACAACCGTTTTCGATAGCCCGCGCGCGAAGAAGCGTATGCCAATGCTTCTCGCCCGTGACCTTGGTAAAGGCCGACGGGGCGGTAAGAAACCTCGCCCCCGCCATGGCCAGCGCCTTGAATTGCTCCGGGAAGCGGATGTCGTAGCAGGTGGCAACGCCGAGCGCGCCCCACGGAAGCTGCGCCACATAGGCCCGCGTGCCGGGAATGAAGGTGGCGGATTCGCGGTAGGATTCGCCGCTCGGCAGATCGACGTCAAACATGTGGATCTTGTCGTAGCGGAGCACGATTTCGCCGTTCGGCGTGAACAGGAACGCGCGGTTCGCCGCCTTGTCCTCGCCGACCTTCACCGCGATGGAGCCGACATGCAGCCACACGCGCAGCGTCTTTGCGAGGTGGGCAAAGTGCGCCACGCCTTCCGTTTCCGCCTCGGGAGAGATCTTTTCGATGAGGTGCGACGCGTCCACCTCCATCAGAAGCGTGTTTTCCGGCGTCTGAATGTAATGCGCGCCCTTGCGAGCCGCGTCGCGTATCAGCGCTTCCGCCTCCAGAAGATTATCTCGAACGTCTTTCCCCGCTCGCATCTGAACGAGGCCCACTCGAAACGGATCTCTTTCGGCCATGCTCTTGCCTGCTCCTTCGTTAGTCTGTCTATTTTGTTCAGCTTTGCAGCAGACGATCAAGTTCGCCTTTCGCATCTAAGGCATGAAGGTCGTCACATCCGCCAATATGTCGCGATCCGATGAAGATCTGCGGAACGGAGGTGCGTCCGCCCGCGAGTTCGGACATCGCGGCGCGCTTCGTCCGGTCCGACACGTCGATTTCGTCGAAAGCCACGCCCTTGCGGGCAAGAAGCGCCTTCGCGCGGCGGCAATAGGGGCAGGACGGCGTGGTGTAGATGGTCACTGGCTGCATGTTTTGTTTCCTGGCTCTTCAGAACCGCAAGCAGATGGTGTGGAAGGCGCTGCTGGTCCAGAGCCGGGAGCGTCAGCTAAAGCACATCGCCGCCTTCGTCAAGGAAAGCGGCCGCACCGTGCCAGACAAGCGCGACCGCAAGCACGTCCACAGCGCGCGCACCCGCCGCAAGAAGCGCCGCCGCGCAGGCGTTGGCGGTGGCTCCGGTGGTAATGACATCGTCGACGAGCAGCACGCGCTTGCCGGCCACGGCGCGGCGCCCGCCCGCGCTTACGCTGAACGCGTCGGCCACGTTTTTCCGCCGCGCGTCGTGCTGAAGGCCGACCTGCGCCTTCGTCCGCTTGGTCCGCTTCAACGCCATGACCGAGACAGGAACGCCCGACGCGCGCGCGAGCCCCTGCGCCAGCAGCGCCGACTGGTTGAAGCGGCGTTGCAGGAGCCGGAACCGGTGCAGCGGCACGGGCACGATCAAATCCGCGTCGGCCATGAGATCGCGCCCCGCCTCACGCGTCAGCCGGAGAAACAGAGGCAGTGGCTCGTGCCGGTCCTCGAACTTGAACCGCACGACGAGTTTACGGATGACGCCGCCGTAAACGCAGGCCGCCCGGGCGCGGTCGAAAACGGGCGGTTCGGCGAAAGCCTGCGCCGAGAGGTGCGGACCGCTGCCCTCATAGCCGGGAAGCGGGATGCCGAGCCTGTCGCAATACGGCGCGGTGATCGGAACGAGACCGCCCCAGCATTTCGCGCAAAGAAGGTTGTGCCGCGTGACCGGCATGCCGCATGATACGCAGACGGCGGGAAGGATGAGGTCCGCCGAATAGCGCAGGCCCTCGGCGGCGAAACGGGCAAAAGGCTGGAACATCTGCAACGCAAGGAAGAATGAATTTGTCTAAAATCGATACTAATCCGGGACGAACGCGTTGACCAGCCCCGGAATTTTCGACCGCATTCAAATTCGCCGCGCGCTGGCCCGCGCGACCGGCACGCTTCCCGCGACGGACTTTCTGATCCGGCATGCGGCGGAAGAACTTGCGGATCGCCTCGGCGGCGTTCGACGGGAGTTCTCGCGCGTGGCCGATGTCGGCGCGCATCACGGCGTCATGGCCCGCACGCTCGCCGCGCGCTTCCCCGGCCTCGCCCCCGTCTCGCTTGCGCTTGCGCTGCCCCTCGCCGAAGCCTGCCCGAAGCCCGCCGCCGTCGCCGATGCGGAGGCGCTGCCGCTGAAGGAAGGCGCGTTCGACCTCATCACCTCTGCGCTGTCGCTCCATCTCGCGAACGACTTGCCCGGCGCGCTGATCCAGATCCGCCGCGCACTTCGCCCGGATGGCCTGTTCCTCGCGGCGCTGCTCGGCGGCGACACGCTGATCGAACTGCGTCAGGCGTTCATGCTGGCGGAAAGCGAGACGGCGGGCGGCGTATCGCCGCGCGTTTTCCCAACCGCCGACCTGCGCGACATGGGCGGACTTCTCCAGCGCGCGGGCTTCGCGCTGCCGGTCGCCGACGCGGAGCAACTCACCGTGACCTATGCGGATGCGCTCGCGTTGATGCGCGACCTGAAGGCGATGGGCGCGGCGAACCCGCTCGCGGCCCGGTCCCGCCGGTTCCTGCGGCGCGACACGCTGTTTCGCGCGGCGGCGATCTACGCCGAGCGTTTCGCGGGCGAAAACGGCCGCGTGCGCGCGACGTTCGAAATCGTCTATCTGTGCGGATGGTCGCCCCACGAAAGCCAGCAGCAGCCCGCGAAGCCCGGTTCCGCCACGGCGCGCCTCGCCGATGCGCTCAAGGCGAACAACACTTAAGGTTTAGCCGAAAAGTATTCGTTGTAGGCATTGGAATGCCAAAGTCGCGGTTTTTCATCCGACCCACCAAGTAAATATGAAACTATATACTGAAGAGAGGGTCTATTTCTCTTTATCAAGGAACCGACTCTATTTGCTCCTTTGTGAGAAGCTGAAATTAGTTTATTCGGGATCGTTATCCCTTTGTCTCTCGCATATACAATTTTAAAATTCAGTGGGAGAACGTATCTTTCAATAAGAGCCTGACTTCGGTCGTTTAAATCCCTGTGCGATCCTACGTCGTGATCAGTGCATATAATGACTTTTTGATCTATCGAAATTCCTGAGCGAAGTATAGCCTCTATGGCGAACACCCATCCTATCCTCTCTGACTGATACTCTGTGTCGCAAAAATCGACAGCCATTATGCTTTGTATGCTACCTAAAAACCCCTCCGGGGCGATTGCCGATGTAGCGCAAGTCAGACAAGAAACGCTGTAATTTTGTCCCCCAACCACCAACTGGTTTGTGTCAACGCCGAATATATAGTCCGCGTCGGCCAGTGCCAAATCCGGAACAACGATAATATCATCGCTGGGAATGCCTATTTCAGATACCCGTGACAGCTTGCCATTTCTCTTTTCCCTCCATTCATTTGCGGTAGGTTTAACTAGGCGAACTGCTTCTTGCCCGCTCATAAGCTGAAACCGACCGTTAGCATCAAACTGGAAACCTGTTACGAGTGTGTCCTCCGCGACGGAGAATGTCCCACCAAGTATTCTTGGCTTGTTGTCTCTTCCTAAACAACAATTCTTGTACTTTTTTCCGCTGCCGCAGTGGCAGGGTGAATTTCTGCGTTGTCCAATCCCCACAATTCACCTTTACAATCAGACAGAAGCTTGCCTGCAAAATGATGTCCAATAACCAAAATCAAGGTGTCCCAGTTGTCTTGACGGGCGTCGCCGCGACCGACTTCGGCAGTTCGATGCCGAACCAGTTGCCCTTCGGCAGCATCCGTTCCTTGAGGAACGTGAACACCGTTGGCGGCGCCACGATCTCCTCGAACTCCTTTGCGGAGGGCGCTGCAAACACCACGCCCACGAAAGCCGCAAGCATCATCGCGGAAGCGCGCCATGAACGCATGTCGATCAGCTTCAGCGCCGTTCCGAAGGATTTCTTGAGCTGCGCGCCCTCGATATCGACGGAATAGATTTCGTCGAGCGCGAGATGGATGACGAAGCCGATCAGCACGAACAGGCCGGTGAGCCAGGCGAGCGCGGCCGGTTCGCCGAAAATACGACCAAAGATCACGGCCGTCAGCACCATGAAGAAGCCGCCCGCCAGCAGCGAATGGAAGATGCCGCGATGGCGCGTGCGGGAGTGGAAGATCCAGTGCACGCCATAGCGCACCAGCGCGTAGACGCCGAGCCAGACAATCCAGAGTTCCGCGATGGAATAATGCTTCTCCAGCGAGAACAGGGCGATGAATGCCGCAATCACGCCGAGCGCCGAGAACAGGATGCGCGAGGGGATCGCCTTTTCGAGGTCGATGTCGGGGAGGATGCCGCCGATGGTGCCAGCGAGCGTCAGCGTCAGGAGGTAGTTGTTTGGCGCGGCGTTGCCCGCCAACGCGACCGTTGCGCAAAGCCCGCTGCCGACCGCCGCCACGGCGAGATGCGTGTTGAAGTTCGCCATTTGTGCCCTCCGTTTGCTGAAGATTAACCGATTCGGCGCGCGCGGGCGTGATGCGGCGGCTTTTGTCCTCTCAGAACGGCGTGATTGGCGCGGCCTATTCAGTACGTCGAAGCCTAAACCCCCAGCTCCTCGCGGAGGATTTCGAGTTCGAGCCAGCGGTTTTCCGCCTCGGTCAACTCGGCCTGCGCCGTCGCGAGCGCGGCGGTCGCCTGATCGAACGCCTTGCGGTCCTTCGCATAGAGGTTCGGATCGGCGAGCTTCGCCTGAAGCGTGCCGATCTGCTTTTCGAGCGCCGTCATCTTCGCCGGCAGCGTTTCGAGCGCGTGCTTCTCGTTAAAGCTGAGTTTGCGCTTCGGCCTCGGCTGATCGCCGCCGGGCGCCGCCGTCTTCGGCTTTGCCTCCTGCGAGGGCTTCGTCTTTGCGGGCTCGGAGCCGAAACCGCGCCCGCCGCGCTGCGCGAGCGCATCGGAATACCCGCCCGCATATTCGATCCACTGGCCGTTGCCGTCCGGGCAGATCATCGACGTTGCCACGCGGTCGAGGAAGTCGCGGTCGTGGCTGACGAGAATGATGGTGCCGCCGTAATCGTTCAGCAGTTCTTCCAGCACATCGAGCGTTTCGAGGTCGAGGTCGTTCGTCGGTTCGTCGAGCACCAGCAGGTTCGACGGCTTCGCGAAGGCGCGCGCGAGCATCAGCCGCGCGCGCTCTCCGCCGGAAAGCACCTTCAGCGGCGAGCGCACCTGTTCCGGCAGAAACAGGAAGTCCTGCATGTAGGATGCGACGTGGCGCGCCGCGCCGTTCACGACGACAAGATCGCCATGGCCGCCCGTCAGCGCATCGGCGACGGTCATGTCGGGTTTGAGGCTGTCGCGATTTTGCTCCAGCGCGGCGATTTCGAGATTGGTGCCGAGGCGTACCGCGCCTTCGTCGGGTTCGAGCGCGCCGATGAGCATCTTGAGCAGCGTCGTCTTGCCCGCGCCGTTGGGCCCCGCGAGGCCGAGGCGCGCGCCGCGCATGACGCGGGTGGAGAATTTCTCGACCACGGGCTTGCCGCCGCCGTAGGACTTCGAAATGCCCTCTGCCTCGATGACGAGTTTGCCGGATTGCGCCCCCTCGGCCGCTTCCAGCCTCGCGGCACCGGGGGAGCGTCTTGCCGTGCGCAACTCGTCGCGGAGGCTGTGCAGCGCGCCGAGACGGCGGACGTTGCGCTTGCGCCGCGCGGTGACGCCGTAGCGCAGCCAATCGGCCTCGCGCTCGATCTTTCGCGCGAGCTTGTGACGGTCGAGTTCCTCCTGCGCCAGAAATTCGTCGCGCCAGTCCTCGAATTTGCCGAAGCCGAAGTCGAGCGTTCGCGTCGTGCCGCGATCCACCCACACGGTCGAGCGGGTCAAACTGGTGAGGAAGCGCCTGTCGTGGCTGATGATGACGAGCGCGGATTTCATCGCGGCGAGGCGCTTTTCGAGCCACTCGATCACCTGAATGTCGAGGTGGTTTGTCGGCTCGTCCAGCAGCATCACGTCCGGGTTCGCCGCGAGAATGCGGACGAGCGCCGCGCGCCGCGCTTCGCCGCCCGAGAGCGTGGCGGGGGCTTCCTCGCCGGTGAGGTCGAGTTCGCCGAGGAGCAGCCGCGCCTGATAATGGTCGTCGGCCGGACCGAGGCCGCTTTCCACGTATGACAGCACCGTGGCGTGATCGCCGAAATCGGGCTCCTGCGGCAGGTAACGCATGATCGCGCCGGGCTGCGCGAAGCGGCTGCCGCTGTCCGGCTCGATCAAGCCCGCCGCGATCTTCATCAGCGTCGACTTGCCGGAGCCGTTGCGCCCAACGATGGCGACGCGGTCGCCTTCGGACACGGCAAGGCTCGCGCCCTCGAAAAGCGGCGTGCGGCCGAAGGTCAGCTCGATATTCTGAAGCGTGAGAAGCGGTGCGGCCATGTGCGGGGCGTCGTCTTCCGGCTGGTTAAGGATGCCCGGAGATTTGGACAGGAACGCCGCGCGATGCAATCTTTTCCGGCGGCGGGCTGTTCAGAGCTTTGTATTTCGACGGGATCGCTGCCGCGCCGCCGTCATTTGCGCGACGGGCGTCGAAAGAATCGTCCGGGTTGAAACGAAAAGGCCGGACCAACGGCCCGGCCTTCGATTCTGACAAGGGCGAAGCTTAAAGCCCCACTTCCTTCAGGCCCTCCGGCTCGCCGACAACCGTCACGATGAGGTTCTTCGGTTCGAGCAAACGCTTCGCCACGCGCTTCACGTCGTCGACGGTCACGGCTTCGATCTCGCCATTGCGGCGGTCGATGTAGTCGGCGCCGAGGTCGTCGAGTTGAATCGCGAGAAGTTGCGCCGCGATCTTGGCGCTGGTGTCGAAGCGCAGCGCGTAGGAGCCGACGAGATAGTCCTTCGCCTGCCGAAGCTCAGTCTCGGTCAGGCCCTCCTTCGAAACGCGCTCAAGCTCCGCGCGGATCAGGTCGAGAGACTGCGCCACGCTCTTGTTTTGGGTCGCGACGCCGCCCGCGAAGATACCCGCATGGTCGAGCGGATAGAGATAGGTGTAGACGCCGTAAGCGAGGCCGCGCTTCTCGCGCACCTCCTGCATGAGCTTCGACGAGAAGCCGCCGCCGCCGACGACGTAATTGAGGATGAACGCGGGGATGAAGTCCGGATCCTTGCGCTTCAGGCCCTGGAAGCCGAATTGCACCACAGACTGGGGATTGGGCATCGTCACAACCCGCTGCCTGGCAACATTCGCGAGCGTTACGTCCGGCACCGGCTTCAGGTCCGCCTTTTCGGGCAGGTCGCCGAACACGCTGTCAAGCAGATCGCCGAGTTGCTTGGCGTCGATATCGCCGACCGCGGCGACTTTCAGATTATTGCGCGCGAAAATACGCTGGCGATACGCTTTCAGGTCGTCGGTCGTGATGGCCTGAAGGCTCTCCACGGTGCCGTTGGACGAACGGCCATAGGGATGGCTGCCGAACGCGAGCTTGTACCACTCGATGGAACTGATCTTGTCGGGGTCTTTTTCCTCCAGCCGCCGGTTGGCGAGAAGCTGCTCGCGAATGCGGTCAGCATCGTCCGCGTCGAAATGCGGATCGGTCACAGCCCCGCGCAGGAGCTGGACCGCCTCCTCGCGGTTTTGCGTCAGCGTCTGGAACGAGCCGGAAAAGTTGTCGTAATTCGCGCTGAACGACATCTTGGCGGCCAGCTCTTCGAGGCGTCTCTGAAAGCTCTCGGAATCCAGCTTGCCGGATCCCTCATCGAGCATGCCGGAAACGAAGGTTGCCACGCCGGATTTGCTGTCCGGATCCTGCGTCGACCCGCCCTTGAAGGCAAACTGGAGGCTGAGTATGGGGCGGCTGTGATCTTCCACGAGCCAGGCCTCGATACCCTTCTTGCTGACGACTTTTTGAATCTGCATGGCGCTCGCTGGCGGGACGGCTCCAAAAAGGAGCGAAATAAACAGGGCCGATGCGGCAAGCGACATCACCAGTCGACCGCCGGAAATCATGGATCTCATGTGGGTCTTCCGCTCCTCAATGCAACGTGCTGCCGCCAGCGGAAGCCGGACGGGGATCGACCTTCGCAACCTGTGAAGGTTCGGGGATGAGATAACCTGTCACGGAGCGCTTCCGCTTCAGGTATTTCGACGCGACGGCCTGAACGTCCTCGCGCTTGACCGCTTTCAGCCGCTCGGAGCGGGCCTCGACGTCGTCGACAGTTCGGCCCGTGGCGAGGCTCCAGCCATAGGTGTGCGCAAGGCTCTGCTGGCTGTCTGAAGAATAGATGAGGTTCGAGATTTCCCTCGTCTTGGCGCGTTCAAGCTCCTCCGCCGTGACGCCGTTGCGAACGACGTCATCGATCACGTCATCGATCGACGCCTCGATGTCTTCAAGCTTGTTGTCGCCGGCGGCCACCGCATAGAAGCCGAAGCGGCCATTATCGAGGGCAAGCCCGCTGTACCAGGCGCTTGCCGCGGATGCCTTTTTTTCCTCCCGTACGAGCTTGCCGTAGAGTCGGCTCGTGTGGCTCGCGCCGATAATGCGCGCGAGCAACTGCAACGCCTCGGCTTCTCGTCCGGTGGCGGTGTTGAAGCTCGGCGCGGTGTAATAGCGCTCGAACTTGGCCTTGCCGACGCGGCCGTCGCGCAGAAGAACGCGCTTCTCGGCAACAGGCTCAGGCTCGGCCGGGCGCTGGCGCGAAGCGCCGACAGCCGGGTTCGCCGGGATCTTGCCATAGGTTTCCTTCGCGAGCCTGACAACTTCTTCCGGCTCCACATCGCCCGTAACCACGAGGATCGCGTTATTCGGCGCATACCACTTCTTGTAGTGGGCGAGCGCGTCTTCGCGGGTGAGGCCCTCCATCTCGGTTTCCCAGCCGATAATGGGCGTGTGGTAGGGATGCGCCGTGTAGAGCGCAGCCACCATCTGCTCCTGAAGGAGCGAAGACGGATCGTTGTCGACGCGGCTGCGACGCTCTTCGAGGATGACCTTGCGCTCGGTAAGCACATCGTTCTCGGCGAGCTTGAGGTTCGCCATGCGGTCGGCTTCCATCTCCATCACCTTCGGAAGCTTTTCCTTGGCGACGCGCTGGAAGTAGGCCGTGATGTCCTGCGCGGTGAAGGCGTTGTCCTGTCCGCCAAGGCGCGCCACGATCTTCGAATATTCGCCCGCCGGGATCTTGTCCGTGCCCTTGAACATGAGATGTTCCAGGAAGTGCGCGATGCCGGACTTGCCGAGCGGTTCGTCCGCCGCGCCGACCTTGTACCACACCATATGCGTGACCACCGGCGCGCGGCGATCCGGGACGACCACGATTTCGAGGCCGTTATCGAGCGTGCCGTGATAGGCGAGGCGGGCGGGAGTCGACGTTTTCGCGGCGGCGACGGCATCGAGGGGAGACAGCGCTAAAGCCATGAGCAGGGCACCAAGGAGTTTGATTTTGGTCAGTGTGCCCGATCTAGATGGAGATGAACAGGGGCGGGTTCCATATGATGAAGCTTGATGCATCGGCAATCCGGCGTCCTTCTGCAAAGAGTCGCTGAAGATATAGCTCTTTCCGCGCAAGGCGCCAGTAGTGGTGCGGCGATTTCATGACGTTACGAGATAAAAGCGGCGGTGCGCTTCGGAAATGGGGCGTCCGGCGGTATATTACATTTTTGTCATGTGTCCATGGCGTGTAGAGCGAGAGCCCTACACATTGCCGCGCCCCACAAGGATTAGCGGGCGGCGCGCCTAATACATTCCCGCCCATAGCTTTCGGCCGCTATCGCCGCCGCGGAGGGTCATCGCCATAGCAGTCGGGGCTTTCTCGTGCATCTCTCCGAACTCGGTGTGCAGGAGGTTTTCGTTTTGCAACTCATGCGCCGAATGCGAATGCATGCATTGACCCGCCCCTCGATGCATTGAGAGTAACGAACCGTTTTCGGAAGGCAAAAGCCCACATGAACAAGCTGATCTTCAGCCGCTTCTGCGTGAGAGTCCACAAGAAGGAGCGAAGCCAGGGATATGACCGCAATTTTGAACATGGAGTCCGTCCTCTGAAGTACCAGTGTTCCTATTATTGAAATTCTCAGGTAACGTTCATTATTCTATTTTTAATCTGGAGTTCCATCGGGTAACCTTCAGTTAATCCGCGCTCGCCTAGCCTGCCTGAAACGTTCCAACAACGATGAGGCAATGTCATGAAAACGTTAGCGCTTGCGGTCGCTGCTGTGTTCCTTCTCGCCACAGCGGCTTCGTTCAACGCGGAAGCGGCAAGCCGCAATCAGGGCCAACTCAGTCAATCAGACAAGCGCGACATGCAGTCTGGCAAGAGCTACGCGGGCAAGGAGAAGAACAAGACCGGCCAATACGGCAAGTCCGGCGACCGTCGCGCCAAGGCCCGCACCAGCGAACAGCGCAGCGGCCAGTATGGCGGGCGCTGATCCAAGAGCGATTGAGCTTCGGCGGCCATCCCTGCCGAAGCTCCCTTCATTTGCAATCAAGCGGGAAGTCATGAAAATCATCGTCTTCGCGGCAATTCCTCTGTTCATCCTCCTCGCCGCGTCCGGGTTGGCCGCCGCTCAAAAGGGTCAGGGCATCGACAAAGCTCAAGGCTCACGGCAGCTTTCGCGGGCGATGCAAAACAGGGCCAATCCCGTTCGCGACCGCTCGCAGGCAGCCAAGCGGGCGACGCAGAAACGCCAGCAGGCTCGTCTCAAGGCTCGCGCTCAACAGAGGCGGGAAGCGCTTGGCAGCACCCCTCGGTATTGAGCGCCGCCTCAGCCGAAGTTCAATGCGTCAGCGGTGCCAGCCATGCTGACGCTCTCATATCCCCTTTCGCACGAGGGGAACTCCGCCCCTTTTTGTCGCCATGGACACGACGTCGAAAACGAAACCCAGCGCATGCTCGACGTTCCGGTCGAAATCCCTTGGATACATTTCCGCCAGCGTTCGCGCCAAAGCCCATTTCATGGCCGCGAAGTGCTCGGGCTGAACGCCCGCACAAGCGTGGCGCAAGCCGAGATATTCGACCTCGGGAAGCGAGGCGCGCCCCGCCTCGGGATCGATGGGCCAGAGCTGGCTTGAGCGCGTCAAGGCGATGGTGCTGCGCAACATCGAGGTGAACTGCATCTGCTGTGCCGCAAAGTTGCCTTTGAACAGCGTCGCCGCTTCGGGGACCGCCTCGAAAAAACGCTCGTACATGAGCGCGACGATCTCCGGAAGATCATCTTCAATATCCGAGAAGAATTCCCGCAAAGCTGCTAACTGGTTAGGTTCGGTCAAGGAAAGCACCCACACTCGATACAACGTTCGGCAAGAATAAGGAAAACACCGCTCGCATGCAGTTTGCTCGAAAGTTTTCCTACGGGACGAAATATTCCGGCCTTTTGAAGAGGAAAACAGGGCGCAAAGCAAAGCCTCAGCCTTGGCCCAGTCGCACGCCGGCTTCGCGCCTGCCGATGAGAGGCAAGAAGTCCTTCATCTCCGGCCCGCGATCCAGCCCCGTCAGGGCGAGCCGCAACGGATGGAACAGCGCGCGGCCCTTGGCACCGGTCTCTTGCTTCACGGCTTCCGTCCAGCTTTTCCAGGTCGTCTGATCCCAGGGCTCCGGCGGCAGCAGCGTCAGCGCCTTCTCCACCAGCGCCGCATCCTCGATCACCGGCGTGACCGGGCCCTTCGCCACGCGCCACCACAGATCGACATCGGCGAACACTTCGAGGTTCGCGCGCACGGCGAGCCAAAACGCCTCGCCGCCATCGATGCCGCGCGCCGCCAGCCGCTCCGCCACTGCTTCATACGGCGTCGCGTGCAGAAGCTTCGCGTTGAGCCCCGCGAGTTCGGCGGGATCGAAACGGGCGGGCGCGCGCGAGATCTTCGCGAAACCGAACAGCGCGGCCAGCGCCGCAAGGCTCTCCTGCGGCTGCAACGCCTCCGACGTGCCGATCAGCGCCGCATGCGTCATCACCGCCAGCGGCTCGAACCCGTCCTCGCGCAAGCCCGCGATGGAGAGCGAGCCGAGCCGCTTCGACAGCGCCTCGCCCTGCGCGCCGATGAGCAGATTGTTATGCGCGAAACGCGGCACGGCAGCGCCCATCGCCTCGAAAAGCTGGATCTGAACAGCCGTGTTGGTGACGTGATCCTCGCCGCGAATGATGTGCGTGACGCCCGTGTCGGCGTCGTCCGCGACGCTCGTGAAGGTGTAAAGCGGCGTGCCGTCCTCGCGGATCAGCACGGGATCGGAGATGGTGCCCGCGTCGATTTCCTGCGGCCCGCGAATGAGGTCGTCCCACGCGGTCGGCCGCTGGTCGAGCTTGAAGCGCCAGTGCGGCTTGCGCCCGGCGGCCTCAAGGTCGGCGCGCTCGGCGTCGGTGAGCTTCAGCGCCGCGCGGTCGTAGACGGGCGGCTTGCCGCGCGCCATTTGCAGCTTGCGCCGCCGCTCAAGCTCCGCCGCCGTCTCATAAGCCGGATAAAGCCGCCCGGCCTGCCTCAGTTTTTCCGCCGTCGCCGCGTAGAAGGCAAAGCGCTCCGACTGGCGAAATTCCTCGTCCCACGTCAGCCCGAGCCATCGCAGATCCTCGCGGATGCCGTCGACATATTCTTCCTTCGAGCGTTCGAGATCCGTGTCGTCGAAGCGCAGCACGAAGACGCCGCCCGCGGCTCGCGCGAACAGCCAGTTGAATACGGCGGAGCGGATGTTACCGATGTGAAGCCGACCCGTGGGGCTCGGCGCGAAGCGGACTTTGACGGCTTTGGTCATGGATGCTCGGCTCTTGGCTGCGCAGTCAGCCTTGCTTTGTAGCGATTTGCCGGGGGCAGGTCAAAGCGGCCGCCACCGGATGAAGTCCGAGCCGATGGCGGGGCGATCCATCCGAATAGCCTCAGGCCCGCGATTGGAGAAGTTCTCGAATTCCTACAAGGTCTTTTCGGGGTGATCCGGCAGCATCGTCTTGATCCGCGCGGCCAAGACTTCGAGCCGGAAGGGCTTGTGCAGGATCTCCGTGGTGGGCGGTAATGGCCTCGACTCCAACGCGTCTTTCGCGTAGCCGGTTATCAGCAATACTCGCAGAGCAGGCAGCAGTTCCAGCGCGGCATCAGCTACCTGGCGTCCATTCAATCCACCTGGCAGGCCGATGTCAGCCACCATGACGTCGAAATATGCAGTCGGATCGCCAGCCACCTCATGTAACGCTTTCAGGGCCGTTTGGCCGTCGCAAGCTTCGACCACCGCGCAACCGAGTTCTCTCAACATTTCGGACACAAACTGGCGCACGCGCTGTTCATCATCGACGACCAGAATTTTTCCGGCGCGCACAATGGGCGAACGGGGCGCGGCCGAGCCGACATCCTTGCTAGGCGTCGCACGAAACGCATGAGCGAGATAAATGTGAACGGACGTGCCCTGCCCAGGCGAGCTTTCCAAAAGCAAGACTCCGTTCGATTGCGCAACGAAGCCATGGACCTGACTCAAACCCAGACCCGTTCCCTGCCCGGCGGGCTTCGTCGTGAAAAAGGGCTCCAACGCCCGCGCACGAACATCGGGCGGCATTCCCGTTCCGCTGTCGGTCACCTTGATCCGGACATAATCACCTGGCTGCGCGCTCCAGCCGAGCACATCGTCCGCGGTCAATTTTTCGTGGCTGGTTTCGATCAGCAACGTACCCCCGGCGGGCAGCATCGCGTCGCGCGCGTTGATTGCGAGGTTGATTAAAGCGTTTTCAAACTGATTTGAGTCGCAGAGCACAGGCCGATCACCGTCCTGGAGGCGCAATTCCAGCGCGATCTCGGGGCCGAGAGTCTGCCTTATCAGGGGCGCGACATTGCTGATAAGCGCGTCCATGTCAACCGCTCTTGGATCGAGCGCCTGCTGTCGCGAGAAAGCCAGCAGCCGATGGGTCAGCGAGGCCGCGCGCTTTATGCTTTGGTCCGCGGCGTCAAGATAGTGCTCGGTTTCCTTTGCGCGGCCTTGAGCAATTCGGCGTCGCGTAAGCTCGATACTGCTGGAGAGGCCCTGCAACATGTTATTGAAATCGTGGGCGATACCGCCGGTCAGTTGTCCTATTGCCTGCATCTTTTGAGCCTGCCGCAGCACGTCCTCGACGCGTTCGCGTTCAGCGACCTCTTCCAGAAGACGGGAATACGCATCCGTCGCGATTCGAAGATGCTGCTTTTGTTCCGTCAGGTCTGTAAGCACGCCGCAGAGTAGTGGCGTGTCACCATCCAACAGCACGCTCGCCGAGACATTTACCGGGACTTCGCTACCGTCGGAGCGACAAAAGACTATTTCACCACGTGCACCGGAGCGCTCTGCTTCTTCGAGAAGGCGTCCAAAATCGGCGGCATCCGCGGGCAAGACGAAGCGCGCCAGCTCGTGACCAATGATCCGCTCCTGAGAAACGCCCAGCATATCCGAAACGCGGCGATTGCAATAAAGCACAGTCCCGCCCGGCGTAAGCGTAACGGCACCCTCCTGGATCTGCTCGATCAGATACCGATAGGGGCGGTCCGCCGTCTCCAGCGTGTAGACGAAGTGATCGCCGCTTCGGTCCTTGACTACGACGGCGTCGAAATCGCCGGACCTGATTGCCTCCAGCGTCTCCTGGCATTCCGCGAGTTCACTTTCCAGCTCGCGAACGCGTGCCAGAAGCGCAGCTTTCCCTTTTAGACCCGGTTCGTTTCGCTTTCGCATCATTTATAGCGGCACGATTTCGAGCCCGTGCAGGACACGGTCCTCTTGAGACAGATCTCCGATGATTCGGCGTACTGGAAGCGGCAGAAGCTTGACCAAAGTGGGCGCGGCAATGACCTGATATTCTTCCGCGAGTTCGGGGCGCTGGTAGATGTCGACAACCTCAAGGTCGACCTGGCCGCTCAGATGCTCGGCGCAAAGGTGCTGGAGATTTTCGATTGCCCGGCGGGACCGCTCGCTGTTACCGGCGATAACGAGCCGGAGTCTGTATCTAGCCACCGGGATTTCTGGCTTGCTATTCATGGGCACGCGACTTTCGGGCGAATGTCCAGCCCTACCAAAACTTTTTCCGTGTTCGACAAATCGCCGATTATCCGCTTCAAGGGCTGAGGGAGCCTTCGAACCAGCGTCGGTATCGCCAGTATCTGGTCACCTGCGGCAAGCTGCGGGTTTTCGCGCAAGTCGATCACCTCGATCTCATACCTGCCCGCGAGGTGGGTCTCGCACACGCGCTTGAGATTGTTCAGCGCAAGCGTCGACTTGGTCGTGTGCCCTGCCACGTAGAGGCGCAGGTAATAGTGACCTGCATCTTCGCCGGCCTCCTGAGCACCCTCGTCGAGACGCTCCGCATCCGAGGTCATTCCGCAGCCCTCCGACGTATCGCTCGGGCGGCCTGATCGCTTTTAAGAGTCGCATCGCGCAATTCGTCTTCACCCAGCAGCATGGCTTCTTCGTCCTCTTCGGCTTGAAGCGCCGCCTCCAGCTCTTCGATCTGGCGCCTGACGGCTTCCCGACGACGGGCGAACTGGCGCTGGCGCCGATTGCTTTCCCGCTCGCGCTGGTCGGCGGCGGCTCGGTCCCGCGCCTCCTGCGTAATCCGGGCGGTGCCGGTAAGAACACCCTCCGGACCAATATAGGCATCGATCAGCTCGATTCCCCTATCGGTCATCCGAAACTCGCGAAGCTGATTCGAGTGACTGGTCCCGCGGGATTTTATCAGATAAAGAATGCGATTGCGCTCACCGTTTTCTTCGACATCAACAAGCTTGATCCACGAGTCCATGATCGACGAAAGGCCGTGGTCGGTGCCCTCGTCCCGCGAAGCGCCGCTTCGCAGGCTCGTGAACATCGCCGTAATTCCAGAACTCTTCAGGAGGTCCACCGTGCGCAGGAGAATTGACTGCACATCGCCGGCCGGTCCCCGGAACGCGGAGATCGCGTCGATCACCACCACGGCCGGCTTGAACGTCTCGATATCGCGCTGCATCCTTGCCAGGTGCATCTCCAGGCCGTAGAGGCTTGGTCGCGCCCACTCGAAACGCAACAAGCCCGCTGCGACGTGCGCGTGTAAATCGAGCCCGACCGAGCGCGCATTGCGGCAAATTTCCTCGGCGCTCTCCTCGAACGAAAAGAAGGTGCACCGCTCGCCGCGCAGGCAAGCGGCGTTGACGAAATGGCTGGCCATGGTCGTCTTGCCGGTGCCGGAGACGCCGGATACAAGGATGGTCGATCCACGATAAAACCCGCCGTTTCGGATCATCGCGTCGAGCCCCGGTATCCCGGAGGAGACAATTTCATTGCATACGGCCAGGTTCCGCCTGGGTGCGGTG
Organism: Rhodomicrobium sp. Az07; assembly: GCF_018619475.1. Lineage (GTDB taxonomy): Bacteria > Pseudomonadota > Alphaproteobacteria > Rhizobiales > Rhodomicrobiaceae > Rhodomicrobium. Next base: position 28,684 of record NZ_JAHFZG010000016.1, on the reverse strand, counting down.
ATCGGCAGAACGCTGATGCCATCCTCGTCGATCAGGAACGGGAACTCGTTGGTCCCATGCGATGAGCCGCGATACTTGACCACACGCAGACGCCGGGTCGCGATCTGGTCCTCGACGCGGTTGTCGAGCAGAATCACGCAATCGGAGACGTACTCCTCCAGGCCGTGCCGCGTGAGCTGGCCCTCGCCACGCTCGCCTGTGATGACGGCGGTCAGGCCGCGTTCCTTCAGCCAGCCGAAGAGCCGGCGCAATTCCGCCCGCAAAATCGCCTGATCGGTGAATCCGGCAAACAGGGACTCGATGGTGTCGAGCACCACCCGTTTGGCGCCGATCCGGTCGACGGCGAAGCCGAGGCGGACGAAAAGCCCTTCGAGATCGTATTCGCCGGCCTCCTCGATTTCGCTCCGTTCCACCCGAACGTGATCGACTATCAGCTTCCCGGCGGCGGCGAGCCCGTTGAGATCGTAACCAAGAGAGCGGAAGTTGGCTTCAAGGTCCTCGGGGCGTTCCTCGAAGGTCATGAAGACACCCGGCTCGTCGCATAAAGTGGCGCCATTCACCAGAAAGGTGATGCCGAAGAGGGTTTTTCCACACCCGGCGGCGCCACAGATCAGCGTGGGACGGCCAGCCGGCAGGCCGCCCAACGTCACATCGTCAAAACCGACAATACCCGTTGGAGCCTTCAGCAGGCCGGTTAATTCTCTTGCACTATGAGGCTTGCTCATCAGTCGCACCGCGACATCCTGACATGAAAAACTCACACATATGCGTCGCTGTCGATGGTCGTAAGATACGATGAACCGAGACTTCTGTAGGTTCGGTTGTTTTTCGCCCGAAAACCTAAAAGATACGGCTATTCCTGCGCAATAGGTTGCGGTGACGCAGCTTAAACGCTGGACCGGCGTATTGAACCTGAAATTCGCGAGCGACGCTCCGCAAACCGCAATAAGATTGCCATGGCGGCAAAAAAGTGACGCGCACCGATTTCGACCGCGCGCCAGACGGGAACAGCACCCATGTCCTCCCTGAAATTCATCTTCTTCAATTTCAAGGGCCGCATCGATCGGCGCACATGGTGGATGGCCTTCGTGCTTATTCACCTTGGAATTGCGAGCTTCAACTTCTTGCTGTCGGGGTTCATGAACGACGACGCGCCCTTCATCGACGGCACCTGGCCAAACCTCGTCCGCCTCCTTGGCGACCGGTCCGGGTGGATAACCGCGGTTGTCTTCCTGTTTCCGCATGCCGCGATCAACACGAAGCGCTTCCACGATCGCGGGATGTCGGGATGGTGGTGGCTTGTTTTCCTGATCCCCTTTTTTGCGGCGACTGCCATCTCGATTTCACCGCTCGGCGGCGAGAATTACCCGACGCCGCTCGCAGGTTGGGCGCAGTTGATCTGCGGCTTAACAGCGACGTGGACGTTCATCACCCTCGGCTTCCTGCCGTCGAAACACGCGAAATAGCTTGCCGCTTGCATCCGATGTAGCCAGCCGAGCGGCCACACCCGACTGTCGAGCGACAATCTCGCAGGGGAAGTGAGCGATGCCGACGACGAGCGGCTCAGATTTTGCGGAAGAAATGGAGCGCCGTATCGCCGTAAACGCGCGCGTCGAGCGGCTCGAAGGCCGCCGGGAGGGCGACAGCCATGTCGGTACGCTCTTCCAGCACGCAGATCGCGCCCGCCGCGAGCCAACCGCCATTGAGTGCCGCGTTCAGCGCGAGTTCGCCGAGGCCCTTTGCGTAAGGCGGATCGGCAAACACAAGCTGAAAGGGCTGCATCGGCGCGGCGGTGCCGAGTTTCGTCGCATCGCGCCGCCAGAGCTTGCTCGCCCCCGTCAGCCCCAGCGCCTCGATATTTTCGCGGATCGCGCCGCGAGCCGCTGCTTCGTCCTCGACGAACAGGCAGTAGGCCGCGCCGCGCGACAGGGCTTCGAGGCCGAGCGCGCCCGTGCCTGCGAACAGGTCGAGCACGCGCGCGCCCTCAAGCGGCGGGCCCTCGGTGCCGTGCGTCAGAATGTTGAACAGCGATTCGCGCACGCGGTCCGAAGTGGGCCGCGTCGTCGTGCCATCGGGCGCAGCAATGCCGCGCCCGCGAAATCGCCCCCCGACGATCCTCACGCTTTGTCGCCACGGGGTTTGCGGGGACCGCCGCCCGTGCGCGGCTTCGACGGGCCGTCGCGCCGGGTGAAGGATTTGCCGGGCTTGCCGCCCGTGCCGCCGCCGGGTTTTCCGCCGCGCGCACCAAACGGCTTGCGGGCGCCGAAGGATTTGCGCTCGCCGCCTTCACCGCCGCTGCTGTCCCTCGCCGCTGTGCCGCCGGGCCGTGCTCCGAAGGGCTTGTCGCCAGCGCCGCCGCCGCTACCGCCGCGCCCGGAGAACGATTTCGATCCGTCGCGCGCGCCAAACGGTTTCTTCCCGAACGACCGCGCACCGCCCGCGCCGCCACGCTTCTCGAACGGCGCGCCGCCTGCCGGGCGCTCGCCCTCCCGTTGCGGGGCACGATCGCCGAAACCTTCGCGCCGCTCGCGGAACGGCTTGTCGAAGCTCTTGCGCTCGCCGCCTGCGCCGCCATCGTTGCTGCGGCTCCGGTATGCCGGACGGTCGCCGGGAGCCCGGTCGGGTCGTGGCCCGCGCGCGGCGTCGCCATCTTCAGCCCTGCGAAAGCGGGGCCGATCCTCGCCCGCGCCGCGCGAAGACCGCTCCGCGCGGTCTCCCTCGCGTTTGCGGAACGCCGGGCGGTCGCCCGCATCGCGCGAACCAAAGCTTTTGCGCTCGCCACTACCCTCGCGCGGACGGAAACTTCTGCGCTCTCCCGATCCCTCGCCGGACCTGGTGTCACCCCGGCCTTCACCCGCATCGCGCGAACGGAAACCTGGCCTCGCCGTCGAACTCTTGCGCTCGCCGCCTTCCCCGTCCCTCGCGAAACGCGGGGCGCGGTCGCCATCGCTGCGGCTGCGGAACGCCGGGCGCTCCGCACCATCCTCGCGGCGCACAAACGGCCGACGTTCGCCGCCCGCATCGCCGTCGCGCGGCTTGCGGTCGAAGCGGCCCTCGGGGCGTGCATCGCGGTTGAACGGGCGGCGCTCGCCGCGCGCATCGCCTTGCCGGGGCGGACCTTGCCGCGATGGCCTGCCCTCGCCGCCTTCCTCCCGCCTCTTGAAACGAGGCGTCGAATGATCCTCTGTCGTAGCGTCGATCCGGGGCGCCCATGCACGTTTCGGAGCATCGCCTCCGCTTTCCGCGCCGACCTCTGTATCACGCCGCCGGAAGGGCGGACGCTCGCCACCGCCCGCGCGCGAAGGCCGATCCTGGCGGTCGCCCTCGCGTTTGCGGAAAGCCGGACGGTCGCCCGCATCGCGGGGATTGAACTCCCCTTCGCCTTCGCGGCGCTTCGGATAGGGTTTGCGCTCGCCGCTATCGCCATCTCTCGCGACACGTGGCGCGCGGTCGCCATCAGCGCGGCTGCGGAACGCCGGACGCTCCCCGCCGCTGTCCTCACGACGCGCAAACGGGCGCCGTTCGCCGCCTGCCTCGTCGCGCGGTCTGTCGAAACTCCGTTCGCCACGATCCCGCGGCGCAAAATCTCGCTTTTCTCCCCGCTCACCTCGCTCGGCGCGCGGCGGCTTCGGCACCTGCACGAGCTCCACGATGGGCGCTTCCGAGGCGTCATCGGACAGCACGCGCCGTTGCCGCATCTGCGGCTCCTCGAAGGGGCGGCGTGGCCGCTCCGATTCAGCTTCCTTGCGCCGCAGATAGGTGGGCTTTCCGCGCGATGGCGTCGAAAGGCGCTTTTCCTCCCGGACAACCTCGCGGCGCACGCCAAGCGAGCGGGCGAGGCGCGGTCCGAGCTGGTCCTTAAGCACGCTCGTCTTCACTTCCTCGACTTGCCCCGGCTCCAGATCGCCCAGCATGAAGGGGCCGAACGAGATGCGAATGAGCCGGTTCACGGTGAGGCCGAGGTGCTCCATGATGCGACGCACCTCGCGGTTCTTGCCCTCGCGGATCAGCAGCGTGATCCAGACGTTGTCGCCGGTCTCGCGTTCGAGCGAGGCTTCGACCGGGCCGTAATTGACGCCCGCGATTCTCACGCCGTTCTTCAGCTTGTCGAGCGAGGCCTGATCGATTTCGCCGAAAGCGCGTACGCGATAGCGCCGCGCCCAGCCGGTCGACGGCAGTTCCATATGGCGCGCAAGCTCGCCGTCGTTCGTGAGGAGGAGCAGCCCTTCGGTGTTGAAGTCGAGCCGCCCGATGGAGATGAGGCGCGGCAGGTTGTCGGGCAGCGCCTCGAAAACGGTCGGGCGGCCTTCGGGGTCTTTGTGGGTCGTCACGCGGCCCTTCGGCTTGTGGTAACGCCACAGGCGCGGAGGCTCGCGCGCGGGCAGCGGATGGCCGTCTACGGCGACTCGGTCGGCGGGAGAAACGTCCAGCGCGGCGCTTTCGATGATCGAGCCGTTGACGGAAACCCGCTTTTCCCCAATCAGAACTTCGGCGTCTCTTCGAGAGCAAAGCCCTGATCTAGCTATGACTTTTGCGACCCTCTCGGCTCCCGCAGTGTCCTGATCGCGTGCATCTTTCGGTGAAGGCATGATGTGAACCAATAAAAAAGGCTAACCTTCCGAAAACCGCAAATGATTCGGCGAGGTTAGGAGACAAAGACATGCGGCGAGAGAGGATTATAAAGGCTGTCAACAGTTTGCGGGAAGCCCTTCATGCCGCGCAGATTCGTGAGTTGCTGCGAGTCGCTCGAACCGGCCAGCAGGCCGATGGCGTGAACCGCACGCAACGCATACTTCTCGCATATAATGAGTTCACGCGCCACTATCAGCAGTTCGGCGACGAAGAAAAAGACCTGATGACCTTTTTCGGGCTTAACCCGCTGCTCGACCTCACGTTCTGGTCGAGCCTCATCGACGGCGAGCAGTCCGTGAATCGGAAGCTCCTGTCGGATGTCGACGTCGGCGCCTACAATGTCATCTTCGTCATGCCGAAGCTGCGGGAACTTCTTACGCGTGACACCGACAAGGGCGAGCTTGTCATTGCCGATGCGCAGGGCGTAGAGCGCGAAATCAGGCGCGTTCGCGTGCTCATCGCGGAAAAAGAGCGGTCGCTGACCGATCCGCAGATCGTGATCAACGTCATCCGCTCCATGGACGAGCTTTACGGTTCGCTGTCGGCGCTCCACCCCGACATGGGCGTGAGCCTCGCCATCGGCTCGATCGACTCGGGCGGCGCGAAGTCGTTCGACTTCTTCGGCGCGGGCGTCGTCATGGACGACATGAGCACGCTGCTCGTCAATGTCTGGGACCGCGTGAAATATTCGCCCGAGGATAATTTCCGCTATCAGATCGAGGTGGCCATGATGGCTGCGGGCTTCGTGTCGCGCATCAAGGAGGCGCAGGCCCAGCAAATCATCGGCGAGGAACTTGCGCAGCGCACCATGCGCGTCGTGGCGAAATCCATCGAGACGCTGTTCCGCTCCGGTGCCTACACCGAAGAGATGGACGCCGGTCGCGAAGTGCGCGCAAGCACAGTGCTGAAGCCGCGCACGCAGCTCATCGAGTTCAAGCACGAGGAGCGCGCCGACGCGAAACGCGACGATGTGCGGCTCGCGCTCGAAGCGCCGGGCGTGTCGGCCCTGCCCATGCCGAAGGCCGCCGACATTCTACGCGACCTTCAGGATCAGCTCGACCTGAAGGAGACAGCCGAAGCGGCTTGATCGCGCGATATAGACAGAGACAAATCCCGGCCGTTGCGCCGGGATTTTTTTGTCGCGATCCATTCTTATTTTTGATCTAATCTACTGTTTTATATCGATATTTTCATCGATACGTCTTAACCGGTCCGACAAATTGTTATATAGTCGCCAAAGCCCCGCCTGGGCTTGTGCGGTTATTGACGCCGGGTGTTTCGATGGTTGCTCAGAAAAAATCGATGATACGGAGTGGAATTGGCGCGATCACCTCCTTTATTGGAATCGTGCTGCTGGTTCTTGCCGTTCTCCGCTGGCGCGAAATCGGGTGGCCAGCAATGCTGTGGCTCGTCGCCCTCTTCGTTCAGACGGTGATCCGCGCGCCTTACTCGATCCGAAATGCGAAAAACTCCATCGCGACTTCGCAAAAGGATGCCGTCGAAGTGGCCCTTCTTATGGGGATGTTCGCTACAATGATGGTTCTGCCGCTTCTCTATCTCGGGCTCGGTGTTTTCGCTTTCGCCGATTACAGCCTGCCTGACTGGGCGGCCGCCGCCGGCGGAGCGCTCATGGCGCTGTCGCTCTGGCTCTTCTGGCGCTCCCATGCCGATCTCGGCCGCAACTGGAGCCCCGGCCTCGAAGTGCGGGATGGACATGAACTCGTAACGAACGGCATCTACGCCCGTATCCGGCACCCGATGTATGCAGCGATCTGGGGAGCCGCCGCCGCACAGCCGCTCCTCGTCCAGAACTGGATCGCGGGATTTCTTGTTCTTCCGGCTTTTGCTCTGATGTGGTTCATTCGCGTTCCGAAAGAGGAAGCGATGATGCGGCGGCAGTTCGGCGCCGCCTATGACGCGTATTGCGTCAGAGCCGGACGGTTGTTTCCGAAGATGTTCGCATGAAGGGTCGGGCTGAAGCCGCGTGAAGCCGAACAGATACATGCAGGAAGCGCTGGTTGAGGCGGAGCGCGCCGCCGCCCTGGGCGAGACGCCGGTGGGCGCGGTCGTCGTCGCGCCCGATGGAAGGATTGCGGGGCGCGGTCACAACCTTGTCATCTCCGTGCGCGATCCTTTCGGTCACGCGGAGATGCGGGCGATCCGGCAAGCCTGCGAAGCTGCCCAGAGCGAGCGCTTGCCGGGATACGATCTCTACGTGACGCTCGAACCGTGCACGATGTGCGCCGCCGCGATTTCTTTCGCGCGATTGAGGCGGCTTTATTTCGGCGCGTGGGACGAGAAGGGCGGCGCGGTGGAAAACGGCGTGCGCTTCTTTTCGGCTGTCACATGCCATCATGCGCCGGAGATCTACGGCGGCATTGCTGAAGCTGAGGCCGCGACGTTGCTGCGGGCCTTTTTTCGGGAGCGTCGCGACGAGCGCGCTCAGGTCGATGCGTCGCTGGCGGATCGGGACTAAGGAAACGGCTCGCCGTTTCGCAGATTGACTATTTCGGTGCCCGCTTCGCAAGAATACGCTGAAGCGTGCGGCGATGCATGTGCAGACGGCGCGCCGTCTCGGAGACGTTGCGATTGCAAAGCTCATAGACGCGCTGGATATGCTCCCAGCGGACGCGGTCCGCAGACATGGGATTCTCCGGCGGCTTCGGCTTCGTCTCGCCGGATGCGGTAAGCGCCGCGAGAATATCCTCGGCGTCCGCCGGCTTCGACAGATAGTCGACCGCGCCGAGCTTCACGGCAGTGACGGCGGTGGCAATGTTGCCATAGCCCGTCAGGACGAGTGAGCGGCAATCCGGCCGGGTTTCCCTGAGAAGCTTGATAACCTCAAGGCCGTTACCGTCGTCGAGCCGCATGTCAACCACAGCGAAGGCGGGGGCGGCTTCGCGGATCGCCTGCTTGCCGGCTTCCAGAGTCTCGGCCGTTCGTACGGAATAGCCGCGTGCCTCCATGGCTTTCGCGAGCCGCGAGAGAAACGGCTTGTCGTCGTCGACGATCAGAAGAGAGTTATCGGTCCGGATTTCCGGACTTGCGAGAGTTGCCATGAGCTGCCCATTTACCTTTTTGTCACATCTCACATCGTGTCGCACTATACGCCACAAAAATGCGACGCACAAAATTTAAGCGACACAAGCCAAATCTTTCCTGCAACTTACAGCGACGCGGCAAGTCTGTCACGCGGCCAGGAAATTTCAACGATCGCGCCCGTCTCGGGCGCCGTGCGGTTGGCGATGCTGATCGACGCGCCCGAACGCTCCAGCAGCGTCTTTGCGATGAAGAAGCCAAGCCCCATGCCGTGTTCCTCGTCATCCGCCTCGGCGCGGGTCCGGTTCGTGACGTAAGGCTCGCCGAGACGATTGATGACCGTCGGATGAAAGCCGGGGCCATCGTCGCCGATGCGCACCTTGACCTCTTCCGCGTTGTAGGTCGCGTCCACCATGACGCGCGTGTTCGCGAATTCGGCGGCGTTGTCGATCAGGTTTTCGAGGCTGTGCATCAGTCCCGGATTGCGAAGGATGATAGGCTCGGCCACCGATTTACCGTGCGGAGATGTATCGCCGACCGTCACGATGATGTCTGTTTCCGGCGTTCTCAGCGGCGCAACGACTTCTTCGAGGAGGTGACGCAGGCGCATCTGCGAGAATATTTCGTCTTGCTCTTCCTCGCGGCCCGCGCGCGACAGTTGGCTCAGGATGTCCCGGCATCGCGCCGCCTGGGTCTGAAGCAACTCGATATCGTCGCGGATGGCGGCGTCTTTCGGGATTTCGCGTTCGAGTTCCCTCGCGACGAGGGTGATCGTCGAAAGCGGCGTCCCGAGCTGATGCGCCGCGGCGGCGGCAAGCCCGTCGAGCGCAGTCAGGCGGGTTTCCCTCGCGAGAACCATTTCGGTCGCCGAAAGAGCCTGCGCCATCTCGCGAGCTTCCTGCTCGATGCGCCACGCATAGACCGCCATGAACACGATGCAGGATACAACAGCAGCCCACACTCCGACCTGATAATCCGGGGGAAGGACCGGCGGCTCGCCCGCCCAGGGCAACGGCCAATGCCATATCGCAAGGACCGTTGCAAGCACCACGGTCAGCGCCGCCAGTGACGCCGTGACGCGAAGCCGCTGAGTGGAAGCCGAAACGGCGACCGGCACGATAAGAAGGAATATGAAAGGATTCTGAATGCCGCCTGTGACCAGCAACAGGCCGGTCAACTGAAGCATGTCAAAGCACAAGAGCGCGGCCGAATAGCGGGTGGAAAGGAGCTGCGAGCGCGGAAACGCCAGGCTCAACATCAGGTTTAATGTGGCCGACAGAAGAATAAAGACAAAGCAGGCACCGAGCGGAACCGGGAACTGGAACCCGTAATAGAGCAGCAGGATCGTTCCCGTCTGCCCGGCCACGGCAAACCATCGGTGCCTTATCGTGGTGCGAAGCCTGAGGCGGCTCGCCTGTGCACGAGGGCTGTCTGCCGGAAAGCGCGGGATATCCATGGACCGAACCTGTTTACTCGACGGCGCCGCCGGCGTTAGATCGGAACGGCGCGATCATGTCTGCGACGGTATAAGTTGTGCCGCCGTGACTCTTCTAGGCCAAGCGCAGCCGAAATCAATGGCGTTCCCTGTTCAATCGATCGAGTACACCATGAAACGCAGCTCTGTTATCGCAATGACGCTCGCCTTCCTGGGCATCGCCGGGGCCGGTCTGTATGCAATTTTGGCTCTCTCAAATATAGGAGTCACCGGAACCGGGCCGCTGATCGGAGGTGCCTTTTCGCTCGTCGACACGAACGGCAAGCGCGTGACCGACGCCGACTTTCGCGGCAAATTGATGCTGGTCTTCTTCGGCTACACGCATTGCCCCGATGTCTGCCCGACGGGGCTTCAGCAGGCGGCGGATTTGCTTGCCAAACTCGGGCCCGATGCAGCCGATGTCGTTCCCGTGTTCATAAGCGTCGATCCGGCCCGCGACACGCCGCCTGTCATGAAGAGCTACGTGGAGAATTTCGATCCGCGCATCGTCGGTCTGACGGGGGATGCCGCCGATGTGGCAAGCGCCGCGAAGGCTTACCGTGTCTATTTTCGCAAGGCTGGGAGCGGTGATGATTACACGATCGATCATTCCGCTTTCGTGTATTTGATGGGTCGTAACGGAGATTTTATTTCGAGTTTCATGTTCAATGCTCCTGTGGACATGATGGTCGGGGAACTAAAAAAGCAGCTCGCGGCCGGTGCCTCGCGAGACACTACCTCGGGCTCGACTAAAAGTTAATATCGGAGCGCGATCCGCGCACGTACTCTCGGGATGTTAATGAATCAACTTTAGTCGCGTTGATCTTTAGCGCGGTTGGCGGGTTACCCCTCCAATCAAGCATTTCCGAGGGAGAATCCGGTGCTTTATCATCTCTATGAGTTGGGCCATGCGGCCATGTCGCCGGCACGAATGGCAGCGAATTCCACCCGGCTCATGATGCGAAGCCCTTTCAACCCGCTCTCCTACACCGAGGTGGGGCGCAATGCGGCCGCCGCTGCCGAACTTCTCGAACGCACTACGCGCCGTTACAAGAAGCCCGGCTTCAGGTTGGGCTCATGTACCGTCGACGGCCAGAGCGTGGCGATTGCGGAAGAGGTGGTCTGGAAGAAGCCGTTCTGCCACCTCATTCATTTCAAGAAGGCGATGCCGGACGGCGCCAGACACGATGCGCCGCGCGTGCTGATGGTCGCGCCGCTTTCAGGCCATTACGCCACGCTCTTGCGCGGCACCGTGGAAGCGATGTTGCCTCACGCCGACGTCTACATCACCGACTGGACGGACGCGCGGCTCGTGCCCCTGCGTGCGGGCGGTTTCGACCTCGACGATTACATCGACTACGTCATCGAGATGATCGAGCTGTTCAAGGGCGACGTGCATATGATGGGCGTCTGCCAGCCGGGCGTTCCTGTCATGGCGGCGGTCGCGCTGATGGAAGCGCGCAACAATCCGTTCGCGCCGAAAAGCGTGATCCTCAAGGGCAGCCCCATCGACACGCGCGTCAGCCCGACGGGCGTCAACCGGCTTGCCGAGGAGCGCGGCACGAACTGGTTCCGGCGCACCGTCATCACGTCCGTGCCATGGCCGAACGCAGGCGCGGGCCGTCTCGTCTATCCGGGCTTCCTGCAACTCACCGGCTTCATGGCGATGAACCTCGACCGCCACATGAGGGCGCACAAGGATCTGTTCGTCGATCTCGTGAAGGGAGACGGCGACTCGGTCGAGAAGCACAAGGAATTCTACGACGAGTATCTCGCGGTCATGGATCTTGCCGCCGAGTATTACATCCAGACCATCGATGGGGTTTTTGTAAAGCACCTGCTGCCGAGGGGCGAGATGCGTCATCGCGGCCACGCGGTGAACCTGTCGGCCATTCGGCGCGTGGCGCTGATGACGATCGAGGGCGAGAAGGACGACATCACCGGCCACGGCCAGACCGAGGCGGCTGTGCATCTGTGTACAGCGCTGCCGGAAGCGATGAAGCAGCATTACACCCAGCCCGGCGTCGGCCATTATGGTATCTTCAACGGCTCGCGTTATCGCAACGAGGTTGTGCCGCGCGTGATGTCGTTCATCGCCGAGCATGACGCGGGACGCGTTGCTTTGGACGGGCGCGTGGGAAGCCTCGCGGGCTTCTGGCGTCGGCTTGCGAGCGAAGGCGACGGCATCGTCGCCAAGTCAACGCAGGACGACGAAGCGGGGTCTGCGGCCCGGCGTTAGGGGCTGCATCGCCTGAATGAGGCGTCGCGCGCGCCCGGCTCAAACGCAGCCGGGCGATTGCCCTCAAGGTCGGGCCAAGTCCGCGCTCATGAACCGATGGCGGCTCAATATCTGGAACGCCCCGCCGCCCTCGGGCTCGCCGAGAAGGGTGAGCGCATCGATACGGAACGCCCCGAGCAGCATCGGCGCGAGTTGCGGCTCCAGAGCGCGGCACACCGCCAGCGCTTCGCATCTTTCGAGCGGACCCGCGAGCGAGATGTGGAAGCGAAACTCGCTCAACACATAAGGATAACCGAAATCTTCGAGATGTGCGCGCTCGCGCGCCGTCATCGTGTCGATCTCGCGCGCGGCGCGGTCCGCGTCGCCGATGGGCGCACGGAAGCGGTCGAAATGCGTCACGCATTCGGCGGCGAGCCAATCGATGGCGGCGGTCCTTCCGCCGGGCGAGAGCACGACGTAACGCTGATGGCGGATGAAGCCGAGCGGCGATGCTTCCGGCGCACGTCGTATCCGGCAAAACGCGTCGAGCGCGCGCGCAATGTCGTCGGCGGTTGCGCCTTCGCGAAGCCGAAACGGCGCCTTCAGTGTGGCATGCAGGCCGTATCGCGCTGGGGCCCGCTTCGCGCGCGCGGCAAGATCGGGTTCGAGACCGAAATTTTCGCCGCCGAACCAGGCTGAACCGAACGCTTCCAATGCGCTGCCCGGCTCCGGTGTCCAGTAGATCGCATAGCGGCGGTAGCGGTCGGTCATGCCTTCGTCCAGTTCTAAGGGCACGTTTTCCATCGTAAACTCGGCGGACAGAGGTGCGACAAGTGCATGCGGAGGTAAAATCGTGAGCGATGCCAGCAAGAAAGAACCGGGTCGCCGCCGCGACTATGCGCATCATGCGCCGATCCAGACGCGCTGGATGGATAACGACGTTTATGGTCACGTCAACAACGTGACGTACTACTCCTATTTCGACACCGCCGTGAACCGCTATCTGATCGAGGCTGGCGCGCTCGACATCGAGAACAGCGTCGTGATCGGCCTCGTCGTCGAAACATCGTGCCGCTATCGCGCGCCGATTACGTTTCCGCAAGCCGTTACGGCGGGCATTCGCGTGGCGCGCATCGGCACGTCGTCGGTGCGCTATGAAATCGGTCTGTTCCGCGAAGGCGAAGACGCAGCCTGCGCCGAAGGCCACTTCATTCATGTCTATGTGGATCGCGAGACGCGAAGCCCCTTGCCGCTGCCCGCTGCGTTTAGGGCCGCGCTGGAGCCGTTGCGCGCTCCGGGGGATTGATCGGCGGGAAGTGCGTCGCGCCGAAGGCGGCGCGAAAAAAGACCACGCTGCGGCGGCCGAAATCGCAGCGTGGTTGCCGGTAGGCATGCTTGAGCGCCGCAGCCCCCGGCAGGCGACGCTCGCAATCTTGAAAGGCATGTCGTCAGGCTGCCTTGTCGCCTTTCCTCATGGGAATGATGTAGGGGCGCTGGCGCCACAACTCGCGCGCGGCCTTTTCCGCATGGAAGGGGCTCGCAAATTCGCGGCCTTCGAGATCGTTGAAGGCGTGGAGCGCGGAAAAAAACCGGAAGGCATTCGGCTCGTGCTTCTGCCGCACGATGATCCCCACGGCGTTACCCTGCAATTCGATGACATATGCGTCGGACATGGAAGTTCCCTTCGCCGGAAAGCCGGCGTTTCAAGCTGGATGAGATCTTGGAAAACGCTGGAGCGCTACGCGCGGGAACACATCGCGGTTACGGCCGAGAAGTGCCGGAGGGAGTGTCTATGCATGATTTCGTTCTGCATTGTCTTTCGGGCCCGATGCGATGTGGCGAGAACATCTCACAGCGCTTCGCTCGGATCAAAGATTTTATTCGCGGGTGAAAGGGTGTAGAGCGCGGAAGGAGCAACAAATTTTCCGATAGCGCGACTGTATATGCAACAATTCTAGCGCAAACCTTACGCGACCGCGAAAAGCTGAAAATATCGACGAAGAAAGCAAAATTTTTCATATGCTAGAGTTATTATAGACCCAGGGCGAAAATTATTCTAGCCGCTCTTCCCGCACCATCTCTCAACGGTCGTCGCGCTGCGCCCGGAGCGCCGTCGACGACAGCGTCGAAAGCGGGCCGGACAGATAAACCCAGGCGGGCGGCGTCAGGTTCGGAAGCGCAGCCGCGCAACTCTCGGGCACCCGCGAGCGCGCGAACCGATGCGCGGCGGGCGAGGCAAGCGCGCGATGCCGCCAGCGCGGGCGATCCTCAACCGCCACCGGCACCAGCGAGAAAATCGTCTCCCACTCGTTCCAGTGATGGAAGCCGGCGAGGTTGTCTGCGCCCATCAGCCACACGAACCGCACGCGCGGCATGCGCCGCCGGAGATGGCGCAGCGCCGCCGCCGTATAGGCCGTGCCGATGGCCGCCTCGAACGCCGTGACCTCGATCTTCGGATGGCGCGAGACCTCGCGAGCATGCGCGATCCGCTCGGCAAGCGGCGCCAGTTCGCGGTGGTCCTTCAGCGGATTGCCGGGCGTCACCATCCACCACACGCGGTCGAGGCCGAGCCGCTTCAGGGCGTTGAGGCTGATGAGCCGATGCGCGGCGTGCGGCGGGTTGAACGAACCGCCGAGAAGGCCGATGCGCATGCCCGACACCGCATGCGGCGGTTTCAGATCGGCCTCGCTCACCCCCGGATAGCGGGTCATGCGGGCCGCGTCTGCCCGTCGCCGCGCACCACATATTTGAAGGTGGTCAATTGCTCCACGCCGACCGGCCCGCGCGCATGGAAGCGCCCCGTCGCAATGCCGATTTCCGCGCCCATGCCGAACTCGCCGCCGTCCGCGAATTGCGTCGATGCATTGTGCAGCACGATGGCGCTGTCGACCTCGGCGAGGAAGGTTTCGGCTGTGGCGGCATCCTCGGTCACGATGCTGTCGGTGTGGTGCGAGCCGTAGCGCTCGATATGCGCGATGGCTCCCGCGACGCCCGGCACCACCTTAGCCGAGATGATCGCGTCGAGATATTCGGTCGCCCAGTCCTGTTCCGTGGCGGGAACGACGCGGGCATCGAACGCGCAAACCGCCGCGTCGCCGCGCACTTCGCATCCGGCGTCGAGAAGCGCAATGACGAGCGGCGCAAGCAGGCGATCCGCCGCCGCTTCGTCAACCAGCAGCGTTTCCGTCGCGCCGCAGACGCCCGTCCGCCGCAGCTTGGCGTTGAGCACGATGGCGCGCGCCTTCTCTGCGTCGGCGGCCTTGTCCACATAGACGTGGCAGATGCCTTCGAGATGCGCGAACACAGGCACGCGCGCTTCCTTTTGCACGCGCTCGACGAGGCTTTTCCCGCCGCGCGGCACGATCACATCAACCGCGCCGTCGAGCCCCTCAAGGAGAAGCCCAACGGCCGCGCGGTCGGTGGTGCCGACGAGCTGGATCGCCGTTTCGGGAAGACCGGCGGCAAGCAGACCTTCGACGAGGCACCCATGGATCGCGCGGTTGGAAGCGATGGTCTCGGAGCCGCCCCGAAGGATGACGGCATTGCCCGCCTTCAGCGCGAGCGCGCCCGCATCCGCCGTGACGTTCGGGCGGCTTTCGTAGATCATGCCGATCACGCCGAGCGGTACGCGCACGCGGCTGATGCGAAGGCCGTTCGGGCGCTCCCATGCCGCGATGGTCTCGCCGACGGGATCGGCGAGCGCCGCGATGTCTTCGAGGCCCTTCGCCATGGCTTCGACGCGCGCGGGCGTCAGCGTCAGGCGGTCGATGAAACTTTCCGGGCGGCCAGAGGCGCGCGCCGCCGCCTGGTCTTCGGCGTTGGTGCGCAGGATGTCGTCCGAGCGCGCACGAAGCGCCGCAGCAGCAGCGAAAAGCGCCGCGTTCTTCTGCTCCGTTGGCGCGAGAGCGAGTGCGCGCGCCGCTTTGCGCGCTTCCTGCCCGATGGCGAGGAGTTCGATCTTCAAGAGGCGCAGGTCGAGTTTCGTGTCGGCGATGGCGAGCGTCATGGCGTCCGTAAAAGTCGGAGTTCAATGCTCCTTATTAAGCGCAACGCCTCGTTCTGCCAACCGGCTGCGGATAAAAGCGCACGGCGGCTTGCGCCTTTCATGCTGCGCGCTGCAAGCTTCGCACAAGCTGCGCGGGCGCGTTAACCACTTGTCAACTTTCCGTGCTGCCCCCATTCTCCGCCGAGGTTCGGCTCGGGGATGGGCGAGATGGATATTCAATCGCAGTATTGCATTATCTCGGCGACAAGGGCGTCGAGTGGCTCGTCACCTTCTGACTTCGAAAAGAGCGCTTAATCGGGAGAGGGCGCTTTGAGGTTCGGCGTGGCTTGGTTTGCGTTAACACGTTGCCATTGCTTCAGGCATGTAGTAACTAATTTTAACCATATTTTCTCGTTTTCCGTCACGTCTTTGGAGGGTGTGTCTTGAATCAAGCTATTAGCACTTTTTCTAAATTTCTTTCGTTTTTTTTGGTATTCTCGGCATTTGCCTTACTGGTTGTGTATTATTGCGCCTTTCCACCCTTGATTGTTGTGGAAGACCTTCAGATAGAGTGGATCACGATCCAATCAGATGCTATGCCCGTTTTGCTGTTGGTGCTGGTCGTTGCTTGGTGGTTCGCTCTTGGCGTTGCAACTGAAGATATAGAATTGTATCGACTAGCCTTTGGCGGGTCACTTCTGTTTTTCGTATTTTATAGTTTCTTCGTATCTGGCGATATGTTCAGTTATTTCGGTATATTTTCTATAATATTTGCCATGTCTTTGTTCGGTTATGTTAGGGGTGACATGTCCGGTTCATTGCCCAAGACGATATCCTCTATCTTGTGGATATTCTGGATCGCGGGCGGTGCGACTTATGCGTTTTGTTTGTTATTCATTCCCGATGTGATCGCGAAAATCAAAGAAAGCGGGCTCAAACTATACCTCATTGATATAAGGCATGCAGCCACTGCGATCACGATCCTATGGGTCGTTTTCTACGCTCTTGTTAAAACAATACTCCAGAAGCGTCCAGCCTCGCTATCGCTTATGAAAGGTGCACTGTTTCCTGCGCAAAGTAAAAAGGGGGGCACGTTTCGAGCTATTTTGGCAATTCCTCTCCTGTTAGCGAATGCAATCGCAGTTGTTGTTAGTTTGATTTATAATACTGCGGTGATCGTTACGTATTACTTTATATCCTTCGGTAGAAATATTTCTTCGATAGTGATCGACGGTTTAAGAAGTGTTAACGTCAATCTATTTATAAGGGCCTTGTCTCTCCCCTTTTGTGTTTTTCTAATAATTTATATTTCAAAGGCGTCGGTCTATCCTGTGAGGAGTGCTTTATTGGCAGATCATTCAATATTCAACATTATTGATAGCAGCCAAGCTAATGCCGGAATTATATTTCTTTCTTTTGTTGGTGTTATCGCTTCGATGCTTCTGCTTCTTTATGCCTTTGGTGCTATAAAGGAGCGCTGGATGGAAGTTTTATATAACATACTATCTATTGGGGCTATGTTATTGGTATTATGGTTCATGGTCGTTTTGACTGCGTACATATTCAATTTGTTCGGTTTGCACGAGCTGCGCGGTTTCGACACATTCGGGATTTTCTCAACGGTATGCTCTATAGTGATGCTTGTTGGCGTCATCGCAACAATAATTACTTCTTCCGTAACTGCAAATAATGATGAACCTCACCAGCCCGCGTAACCGAAGCCGAAGGTCTGCGTCTTGTCGCCGTTGGCCTTCGACAGCACGCTCGACACATCCGCGCGCAGCGGTCCGAGCGGCGAGTCCCAGATGAGGCTGACGCCGGTGGAGGCGCGAAGCTTCGATGAATTCGTGGTGACGAGCGTGTTCGACGTGCCGTTCGCCGCCGCATAGGCCTTCGCGAAACTGGCCGCGTCGGTGCCGAACATTGTGCCCGCGCTCGCGAACACCGCGCCGGAGAGGCCGAGGTCTGTCGGCACGAAGGGCAGGGGGAAGCGCAGTTCCGCCGTCGCCGAATAGAATTGCGTGCCGCCGAGCGCGTAGCCCGTCGTTGCGTCGCGCGGGCCGAAGCTCTTGAAGCCTGCGATGGTTTCGCTGCCCTTGTAGAACGCATCGACCACGCGCACGCTCTGCCCGCCCCAGCCGGTGATGGTGCCCGCCTGCGCGCGGCCCGCGAGCACGATTTCCTGCGAGATGGGATAATAGGCGCGCGCCTCGCTGGTGGAGCGAATGTAGTTCACGTCGCCGCCCACGCCCGCGAGATCCTGCGTGCCCTTGAAGTAGAAGCCGCGCGTCGGCTTTTTCCGGTTGTCGCGCGTGTCGTAGATCATGTTGTAGCCGATGGACGAAATGACCGACGTGCCCTTGATCTGCTTCACGGCGAGCGAGGCGTCGTCGTCCACGCCGTACACGCGGTCCATCATCAACGTGTAGTTGATGCCGGTAGAGAATTCCTCGGTGATCGGGAAGCCGAAACGCGTGGTGCCGCCGACGCGGAAATCCTTGTAGCCCGCAACCGTGTAGCCCGCGCTTTCGCTGTAGTCGGCCGATTTCACGAACGCGTCGAGGCCGAACGACACGTTGCGGTCGAGGAAGCGCGGTTCGGTCCAGCTCACGTTGAACGCGCCGTTGCCGGAGAGGCTGCCCGACAGCTTCACCTGTAGATACTGCCCCGTGCCCATCAGATTGCGCTCGGTATATTCCACCTCGCCGATGATGCCGTCGTTCGAGGAATAGCCCAGCGCGAAGCCAAGGTTGCCCGTTTCGGCCTCCGTCACCTTCAGCGCGAGGTCCACACGGTCGGGCGCGCTGCCCGGCTGCCTCTCGACCTTCACATCCTTGAAGAAACCCGTGCGCATCACGCGCTGGCGCCCTTGCTCGACGATCACCTTGTTATAGGCGTCGCCCTCGGCCACGCGGAACTCGCGGCGGATGACCTCGTCCTTCGTGGCGGTGTTGCCGCTGATTTCGACGCGTTCGACATAGGCGCGCGTGCCATCCTCCACGACGAACGCCACGGAAATGATGCGTCGCACCGGGTCGCGGTCGATGCGCGGGCGCACCTGCGCGAACGGCGCGCCAGCCTCCGCGCCGGCCTTCGTCAGCGCCTCAACGGATTTTTCGACGAGTTCGGCGTTATAAATGTCGCCCGGCTTGCCCTTGATCGCGGCGGCGAGCGCCTTCGCGTCGAGGCCGTGCGCGGTCGCCTCCACGTCGAGAGCGCCGAACGCGTAGCGCGCGCCCTCGTCGAGCGTGAAGGTGAGGAAGAAGCCCTGCTTCTCCGCGTCCATATCGGCGGTGGCGGAAAGCACGCGCATGTCCGCGAAGCCGCTTTTCACGTAGAAGCGGCGCAGCATTTCGCGGTCGAGATTGAGCCGGTCGGGATCGTAGACCGACGAGTTGCGCAGGAAATCGAGGAGACCGGACTCGGTCGTGGTGATTTCGCGGCGAAGCTCGGCGTCGGAGACGGACGCGTTGCCGATGAAGTTGATGCCGACGACCTTGACCTGCGGCCCTTCGGCGATCTCGAACACCACGTCGACGCGGCCTCGCTCGCGGTCGATGGTCTTCGCTTCGACCTGCGCCGCGTAGTAGCCCTGCCTGCGATAAACGCCGAGAATGCGCTGCACGTCGGTTTCCGCGCGCGCCTTCGAGAAAGTGCCGCCTGCCTTGAGCTGAACCTCGGTCGAAAGCGTGTCGGCCTTGACATCGTTCGCGCCCTCGAAGGCAACGCGGGAGACGAGCGGATTTTCGGCCACCGTCACCGCGAGCGTGCCGCCCTGCATGGCGAGCGATGCGTCGCGGAACAGCCCCGTCGCGAACAGCGCCTTGATGCTGTCGTCGGCCTTCGCGGCGTCGTAGCGGTCGCCGGGCCTCAGCGCGAGATGATGCTGCACGGTTTCCGGTTCGATCCGGTTCGTGCCGACCACCTTGACGCTGCGGATCATTGGACCTTGCGCAGCCGCCCACGCGCTTTCCGCACAGGTCGTCACGGCGACGAACGCACCGAAAACGAGGAGCCAGGCGACGAACCCGGCTGCGACTTTCACTTTCCACGAGGACGGAAGCGCCTCGCCCGCACTGCAACTTGCCATGCGGGCAAGGAAGCCTCAGCTTTATGACGCAAGCGTGGCCGGAGGGTTCGCGAAACGCAGCTTTCGCGCACGCCCCGTCTCTAGACTAAACTTCAGAAAAGAGACCGTTTTACCGATCTGATTGCGATTCAATCAGATCGGAACGGGCTTTAGAGGAAGCGAGGCGTGCGCTGCTTGTAGGCATCGTAAACGTCGCCGTAAGCGCGCTCCAGCCAGGGCTCTTCCGTATAAGGCAGGATCACGTAAACGAGGATCGCCAGCCCGCACAGCACCGCTGACTGCGCCGAGCCGTTCGCGAGGCCGGTTCCGAAAAAGCCGAGGATCGACGCGACATATTGCGGATTGCGGCTGTAGCGATAGAGGCCGCCCGTAACCAGCCCCTCATCCGCGCCATAGGTGTTTTCGATGCCGAGATCGAAATAGCCGTAGATCGTGAAGCCAAAGCCGATCACCACGCAGATCATGCCCGCGAGGAAGCGCCAAACGTCGGGGCCGCCCTCCGGCCACCCGACCGTGAGGATCGAGAACAGCAGCGTCAGCCCGAGGCCGCCCCGAAACAGGGGCCAGAAGGTATAGTGCTGCCAGCCTCGTTCAGCCGGCGTCGGCCAAAGCTTGAAGCTTCCGGAAAAGACCGTCAGCAGAAGGAGGCCGTTCAGCGTGACGAGCGCGGCCGCGGCCACGTCGAAGATGTACATGAGATAGCTTGGCATGTCGAAAGCCGCTACAGCAGGAATGTATCAACCGCGTGACAGATGCGTTGCGCACGATTTGCACCAAATCGCGAGACCGGGTCAAGCCCGCACAATGCCGCCGATGGTCGGGCGCTCGCCTCCGCTTCCGTTCCCCGGAGCGTAGGCGTTCGTCGCGCGCACGATCTCATGCACGATGCCGGGTTCGCTCGCCGCATGCCCGGAATCCGGCACGATGCGAAGTTCCGCTTTCGGCCAAGCATTTGCCAGATCCCACGCGTTCTTCAGGGGCGTCACCACGTCGTAACGGCCGTGAATGATCGTGCCCGGCAGATGCGCGATCCGGCCCGCATCCTCCAGTAGCTGATTGTCGCTGCGGAAGAAGCCGCGGTTCATGAAATAGTGGCACTCGATGCGCGCGAAGGCGAGGGCGTAGAATTCGCTGCCGAACTGGCTGACCCGCGCTGCATCGGCGAACAGCGAAAGCGTCGTCCCTTCCCACATGCTCCAGGCGCGCGCGGCGGTGAGACGCTCTGCCGCATCGCTGGAGGTCAAACGCCGATGATAGGCAGCGATCATGTCGCCGCGCTCGGCGGGCGGGATCGGCGCCCGATACGCCTCGAACGCGTCTGGAAACAGCCAGCTCGTTCCCTCCTGATAGAACCAGTCGAGTTCGGCGCGGCGCAGCAGAAAGATGCCGCGCAGCACAAGCTCGCTCACGCGCTCGGGGTGCTTCTCGGCGTAGGCGAGCGAGAGCGTCGAACCCCAGGAGCCGCCGCAAAGCTGCCAGCGGTCGATGCCGAGATGCTCGCGCAGCCGCTCCATGTCGGCGACGAGATCCCATGTCGTGTTTTCATCGAGGCTCGCATGCGGCGTCGATCGCCCGCAGCCGCGCTGGTCGAACAGCACGATGCGGTATTTCGACGGGTCGTGATAGCGCCGCATGGTGGCATTGCAGCCGCCGCCCGGTCCGCCGTGGACCCAGACGGCAGGCTTTCCGGCCGGGTTCCCGCATTCCTCGAAATAGATGTCGTGCCGGTCCGAAACCTTGAGCCAGCCGGTGCGATAGGGCGGGATGTCGGGGAACAGCGGCAGCCGCCCGACGGTCGAGCCGGGCGCGGGCGGCATGGGGGACTCGGCTTGGCGCATGCGATCCTCAGGGCGAAACCGGAGGAAAACCCTCCGATTCCGCCATCCTAGATCAGCCTTCGTTAAACGGGACCTCGAATTGACGCAGAGAGGCTGATCGACAACAAAAATTTACAGCGCTTTGTCGCGTCTGATTTGCGGCCAACAGTGTAGAGGCTTCTCGCGTTTCATTGAATCGCGAAAGAACGCCGGGATGATCGCCCCGTTTGCTTGACGAGCACCGGCGAGCCACGGGCCGCCCATCAAAGCGAAGGCTTCGTGCGCGACGCCAGCCGCACCATTCGCGATTGAAGCGTCTCGCCTGCGGGAACGCGAAGGTCTTCCGCCGCTTCCTGCGCCTGTGCGTCGGGAGCGCCGAGGAACAGGCTCACGAGCGCCGCCGACATGAAACTCGCAGGCACGCCAATGGCAGCAGCATTGAGCGTGTCGATACCGAACAGCGGCGCGCCCGAGGCACTCAGATAAAGCGCGGTCACGGCAAAACCCGCCACCATTCCCGCCAGAGCGCCCTTGGAGGAGAGCCTCCGCCACCACACCGAAAGCACGAGCACCGCGAAGAACGTGCCCGCCGCGAGCGAAAGGGAAACCATCGCCCAACGCAATGGATCGACACGATCCATCGCCAGAAAGAAAGCGACAATCCCGAAAACGATCATCGACAGCCGCGCCACGAGGAGCCGGCGAGCGGGCGACGCGCTGCGTTTGAGTGTTCCGTGATAGATGTCGTCGCTGACGGTGTTGGCGAGTGCCACGAGATGCCCGGCGGCACAGGCCGCAACCGCCGCCAGAAGCGCGGCCGCCGCGAGCCCGAAGAACACGCGCGGAAGCTGGCCCGCCATCGGCAGGATGAGGGCCAGGCTATCAGGCTGGAAGGTGACGCGTTGCGCTCCGCCAAGCTGTTCGAACTGGTTACCCGGCAGCGTGATGAAACCAAGCTGCTGCAAGGCTCTCGCCCAGGCAGGCAAGTCTGAAACGGGCACGCCGATGAGGGCCTCGACCGCCATCGCTTTCGTGAAAAAGGCATAGGCCGGGATCGTCAGCACCACGAACGCGCCGATCATCGTCACCCAACCGAACATCCGGCGGCTTGCGAGAATTGTGGGCGTGGTCGAAAGCCTCGGAAGGAAGGTCGGGTGCGCCGCGACGCCAACCGCGAGGCAGAAGATCAGGAGAACGAAATCGACGGGCGACAAGGCGCTGAACATACGCTCGGCGGGCCGTGTCACCGGCTGGGCGGTCTGAGCGGGCAGAACGTCGCTCAGGGCATTCGGCCGCGTCGCTGCGATGAAGCCCTTCGTCGCCTCGCGTTGCGTGATCTCTTCAAGCTGGCTGCCATAGGTGAGTTGCGGCAGCGGAAGGTTGGTGCGCATCACCGAAACGACGATGAGCGGGGCGAGCAGGCCGAGCACCACCACGAACTGCACGCATTGCGTCCAGGTGGCCGCGCGCATGCCTCCCAGCACGACGGCAATCACGATGCTCGCCACCACGAGCATTGTGAAAAGGGACGCGGGAGACAGATCGATGCCGAGCGACTGGGGGGGCGGCAAAAGGTAGCCGACAAGCTTCCCGCCGAGCGAGACTTCAGCCACGATGGCGATGAGGCACGGCGCGATCATCAAGACCGATGCCGCGAGCCTGACGCCTCTTCGCCCGAAGCGCAGATGGAGGAACCCCGGCACCGTGTACGCGCCCGCTTTCCTGAGGTGGGGCACGAACAGCACCGCCATGAGCACCAGCCCCGCGAAAAGGCCTATCGGAATGGCGATGGCATCGATACCGATGAAGAAGAACGCGGCGATGCTGCCCGCGAGCAGGCTGCCGCCGAACACCATGGAATTGAGCGCGAGCGCGTTGTAGAGCGGCGGCACGCGTTCGCCCGCGACGAAAAAATCGTCGACCGCGATGGTTCGCGTCATGAAGCCGATGGCGATGTAGAACAGCGCGGGCGCGACGACGATGACGTAATCGATGGTCAGCGTCGAAAGGCCGAGCTGTTCGAGCACCACGAGCATCAGCACGAGGCAGGTGTACGCGCTCGCGAAGATCGCGAAACTGGATCCGAGCTTCGGGTTTACGGCGGGCGTGCTGTAATTGAGCGTCATGTCAGAATTGGATGGTCATGTTGTGAACGCGGTCCGCGCGCTGCTGCCCGCCAAAGAAGCCGTATATCAGGATCGCGAGCAAAATCACCGCGCCATGAGCGAGGATAAAATAGCCCAGCGGAAAACGGAGAAAGCGATACGAGTTCAGGCCGGGGATGAAAAAAGGGAAGATAATCATGATCCCGGCGAGCGTCAGCGTCATCGCGAGACTGAGCCGCGAGATACTTCGCCAATAAGCTTGCTTAGAGTCGTCATCGGACATAGTTTTGCAGTCTCAATACATCTTTAGTGCAACCCCGGGAACCGGTCCTTGCCATCCTATCTGAAACCGAGAGCCAAGCAAGGCATGCACGCCAAGCGCGATCCGCGTCCCAGGAAAAAGGCGGGCGGCGCGAGCGGCCCGATTATGGCGACGAAGCGATGAGCGCTTATCATGTCATCATTGCGGACGATCATCCGCTTTTCCGCGATGCCCTCAAGCAGACGCTCGGCTCTTCCCTGGACGGCGTCGGCATCACCGAAGTGGATTCGGTCGAGAAGCTGCTCGATACGCTTTCGGCCAGTCCGGGCGCGGACCTCGTCCTGCTCGACCTGAAAATGCCGGGCGAGAAGGGCGCTGCCTCGCTGTCGGGGCTCACCGGCCTCATGTATCTTCGGAGCCAGCATCCGCAGATTCCGGTCGTTATCGTTTCAGCGACCGATAATCCGAGCATGATTCGCCGCTGCGCGAACCTCGGCGCTTCCGGCTTCATCTCCAAGTCCTTGCCTGTCGATCGTATCCGGCAGGCGGTGAAGACGATTCTCGATGGCGGCGTCTGGTTTACCGACGAGATGCAGGACGAAGGAACCCCGGACGAACTCGGCGAGATGGCCGCGCGGCTCGCGACGCTCACGCCGCAGCAGGTTCGCGTGCTCTCCATGCTGGGCAAGGGGCTTCTGAACAAGCAGATCGCCTACGAGCTCTCCGTTTCGGAAGCGACTGTAAAGGCGCATGTCTCGGCCATCTTGCAGAAGCTAGGCGTGGACAGTCGCACGCAGGCCGTGATCGCCGTCAACCGAATCGCGGCCGTGGACGAAGCGGACGGCACGGAAGGGGCCTGAGGCCCTGATCCAGCTAAATCGAATTCCGGGGAAACGTCCGCTCGATGCATGAAGCGTGACAGGCATGCAACGCGGCCCGCGCAGGAAGCGCAACCGGTGCTACGAAAAGGTGGTAGATAATAAGTGCGCGACAGGGGGGCATCTGTGTGTGGTCTTCGCCATCCGTTTACGATAGGGTGACCGCTTATTATACAATCTGTGTCCGAAAAAGCGCAGATTGCTCACGAGGCCCATGCTATCGTTCCTGACGAGTCGCCGAGAATTGAAACCGCGTTGCAGCATTGACGAAAGTCTCATGCTAACAGCATCAATTATGTCTCTTGAGCAAACTCCTGTTCTACGTGTTCCCAACATAGGGTGCACCGTGGAACTGCGACGCTCGCCGCGCGCGAAGCGATTTTCTCTCAAGGTCAGCCATACCGAGCGCGCCGCGATCCTGACGCTGCCCAATCGAGGGCGTGTCGAAGACGCCACAGCTTTCCTCGCCCGACATGCGGAATGGCTGAAAAGGCAACTCGAACGCCTGCCGGAACCCGTTCCCTTCGCGGAAGGTGCTCTTGTTCCACTGCGCGGCCAGATGCATCGCGTTCGCTTCGCCGGACCGAAGCGCAATACGCAGATCGTGTGGACCGAAACGCCTGAATACTCTCAATCGTTGCCCTGTTCCATTATCCGTCCCGAAATCGGGCGCGACCTCTCCTGTTTTCGCGTAGATCCGCGAATGCCGGTGCTCTCCGTAACCGGCGACCTCGAGCACGCCCCGCGCCGCCTTCACGATTGGCTGCGCGCAGAAGTTCGCAAGGATCTCGCAATCTGCGTGGATAAACACGCCAAAGCGCTTTCCTGCTCGCCCAAACGCCTTGCGATCCGTGACCAGGCAACGCGTTGGGGCTCCTGCTCCACCAGCGGCACACTCTCTTTTTCATGGCGGCTCATTTTTGCGCCGCCATTTGTTTTGGACTATGTCGCCGCGCATGAGGTTGCCCATCTCAGGGAAATGAACCACGGCCCCAGTTTCTGGCGCCTCGTCCGCGACACCGTCCCGCATTATAATCGCGCGAAAATCTGGCTGAAGACGAACGGTGCGGAACTCCATCGGTACGGGAGCGAACTTTAATTTCTTGTCTGCCCTTTTTGCGTCTGGCTTAACCGAATTTTTTTCGGCACAATGGTGAGGCTTCCACGCCAGCCTCCAGAATCCATTGGATCAGAAACGACGATTTCCCGAGTTTTACGTGACTGCGCCACAGCCCTGCCCCTATTTGCCGGGGCGCATGGAGCGCAAGATCTTCACCCATTTGTCTGCGGATCGCCCTCTCGCCCTCATCGATAATCTGCTCAAAGGCGGCTTCCGTCGCAGCCAGAATATCGCCTACATGCCGTATTGCGACCATTGCGCGGCCTGCGTGCCGGTGCGCATCGTCGTCGACGAGTTCAAACCCCACCGCACGCTCGCCAAGATCCGGCGCACGAATGAGGATCTCCGCGCGCGGCGCCTGACCGGTCGCGCCACGATCGAACAATTCTCGCTTTTCCGCGCGTATATCGAAACGCGCCACGCCGACGGCGGCATGGCCGACATGACGCTGCTCGATTATTCGATGATGATCCAGGACAGCGCGGTTGAAACCTATCTGACGGAATATCGCCTCAAGCCGCGTGACGGCGAGAGCAAGGGCCCGCTTATCGCCGCAGTGCTTTGCGACCGGTTAAGCGACGGCATTTCGCTTGTCTATTCCTTCTACGATCCCGACATGCCGAAGCGTGGCCTCGGCAATTACATCATCCTCGAACAGGTCGAATTCGCGCGGGCGCGAGGGCTCCCGTATGTCTATCTCGGCTACTGGATCGCCGGTTCGCGCAAGATGGCGTACAAGACACGCTTCACCCCTCAGGAGCACCTGACGCCGCTTGGATGGGTTCGTCGCGAGCCGTAAGCGGCACCGCCAAAGCGAAGGAGTTGCGCCGGAAAGGTCCGATGGGCGCGAACTATTCGCCCATTCCGGCCTGCATGACCGAGGATGTCGCTGCGTCGAGTTTGGCCACCATGTGCCGCCACTTTGCCGCCGTGTTCTTCACGACCTCGTCCATGGCGAGGCGGAACTCGCCGAGCATCGCACAGCGTCCGTCTTCAGACGCGGCCTTGTTGGCATCGAAAGACTGCACCTTGACCAGCAGATCGCGGTTGGCAGCGTCGATCGCTGTCGTCGTTTCATCCTTTACGAAGGGCGTTGCCTTCGCCGGATAGACTTCGTCGGACCAGTTGTGCAGTGAGCGCAGGGTCTGAAGCTTTCCTTGCACCGCCTTGGCGTTCGCCTCTTGCAGGCCGGAGATTGCCGTGCTGGCCTTCGCCATGACCGCCTTGAATGCTTCCGCATCGCATGCCGCGGTTTGCGCGAAAGCAGGCGCGTTTGCGCTCACGAACAGGACGATGAAAAGCCCTTTGACCTGCATGCCGGTTTCGCTTGCCCCAAGCCTTGCGAACTTCGTTTGGCCGTGAGCGCCCAAAGGCACAGCCAAACCAGTCGCTGGCGCCGCAATGCGCGACGCTTTGTTAAGAAACGTTAATAGACGGTTGCCGGTGCGAAATTGTGGCGACGCCCGGCGTGGCAACCCGGCAAAATGCTCTTTCCCTCGGAAATACACGCAGCCCGGGATGGCGCATCTACTGTCGCGCGGCGGGGCTTCTCGCCTTTCACCGTCGAACCAAAAAAACGCCAAGGCTCGGAGGCGCTGGCGCTTGGCGTTTCTGGGCCCGGAGCGCGCTCCACGGTTGAAGGACGCGCAAACAGGCTACAGCGTCGCGCCGCAAATCAGACGCGGCATGACGCTGTAACTTTCTGTTGTCGATCGGCTTTTCTGCGTCAAATCGAGTCCGATTAAACGCAGGCTCATCTAATATGCGAAGTTGAACTTGTACGCAGCGCCGATCCCGGCCTGCCACTGGTTCTCGTCGCCACGAAGCTTGACGAGCGGGCTGTCGGCTGCGTCGCCTTCAAGACGGTTCCACTCAGCGAAACCGCGGATCGACCAGCGCTCGTTCACGTCGTAGCGCGCGCTACCGGAGACGCCAACCGAGTTGAGCCCGCCGCCTGCATTGTAGGCGGATACAAGGTCGGCATATCCCACAGGAGTGGAGAAGAACGCGGAGTTATAGTCCTCGGAAACGAGCTTCAGGCGCGGACCGACCGTAAACTGCCACTGCGCGGCCGGGCGATAGATGAAGTCAGCCATGAGGTTGGCTTCGAAACCTTCCGCGCCGGTGATGCCCTGAAGAAGTTCGACGCGGGTGCGGATGAACGGCACCGGATAATATTCCGCGAAACCACCGAGCTGGATCGTGTAGTCGATGTCCTGAAGGTTCGCGAGAGCGCGGCGGTCGTCGCTGACGTTGCGATCGTCGATATAATTACCCGCGACGCCGAAACGAAAATTGCTCGTCTGATGGAGCGTGAAGCTGAAGGCGTCGTTCGGGAGGCTCAACCATTCCCGTTCGCCCGCGCGGTAGATGTCGATGATCGGGCGGAAGGTGAAGTCCGTGTCCTTCGCGCCGGGGAAAGACGGCTCGACAGCGGCATATCCGCCAATTGTGACGACCCAGTAAGGAGCGGTCACGCCGTCCTTGTAGCCGCCATCCGAACCGATGAGGTCGGCCGCCTGAGCGCCGCTCGCTGCGAACCCCAGCAACGCAGCACAAGCCGCAGCCTGCTTCAATCCCACCATAGCCCCACGCCCCTGCCGTTTGACGTTAGAATTCTCGCCGTAAGATGACTGAGTCAGAGCGCGAAGGCTTGTATTATTTGAAAGCGCGAAGAGCGAAGCGCGGCGCAAGTTGTATTTTTGCATCGAATTCAGCAACAGGTCGCGAATACTACGCGAGAGATTGGAAATTTCTACCACTCGATGGCGAATTGATAGCTTCTGGCGATGCGAACGATAATTGTTCACTGGCAACATTCGAGAAATCGACGCGCGGTCTGTCGGAGCCGTCGTCAACAACTGCGCGCAACCGGGAGGAATATTCGCGCCGAGCGTGTGGTCGACGTTCTCCGAATCTGCGTCAAATCGAGTCCGATTTAACGCAGGCTGACCTAGGAAGTGTGGACTCTTGGGATTCCCAAGGGCAAGCAAATCAGATTCAAGGCTGTCATTTGGGAGGCAGCCATGGGTGTTCTGGACCGTCTGGTTCTTCGAGACGATCA
>NZ_JAHFZG010000015.1 GCF_018619475.1 Rhodomicrobium sp. Az07 | reverse complement strand
CACTTCCGAGCCGTCGCAACCCGCTACGACAAGCGCGACGACAATTTCCTCGCATCCGTCAAGCTTGCGTCAGTCCGTATCTGGCTGCGGGCTTACGAGTCGGTGACCTAGGGCAACGAAGCGGAAAAGCGGCCTATGAGACTTGCGCGTGCGTGGGCGTCGGCTTTGGCGGCCGAGGGGCAGAGCGGTCTCGATGACGATCTGATCGCGCTCGATCGCAGTTATAAGAGGTTTGGCCGCGATCCCTCCTGCCAGGTCTATGAAGTTCGCTCTCGCGTTCTGTCCGACAGCGGCGTTTTTCCTGGCGATCTCTTGACGTTGCGCCTCCTCGATGAGGGTGAGACGCCTACGGTGGTTTCCTTCGCAGCGGTCGTCGTCGGATCACCGCCGAGACAGCTTCTGCTGTTGAGGCTGTTCGTGCCGCCCCGCCAACTCACCATCAACACCGGCTGTCTCGAACTCCCGCCTCTGGTTCTTGGCCCCAACGTCCGGCTCGTTGCCGCTGCGCCCTGGGCTCAGCCGCCCTCAAGGACCGCGCCCGTCAGGTAAACTTTTCTCCAGCTTATTCGCGGCACCGTATCCCAAACAGCGGCTTTTGCTCGAGGCGAGTCCTGCCACAATTGCCCTTTTTTAGACGATTTTGATTTTTTGCTTTTTAGACAAACTTAGGCAAGCCTAGAGCGTATCAGGCAGTTGGCTTCTTGCTTCGTACTGTGTCTTGGAGTTGCCAGCATGATAGGCAGAGTTTCTGCTTCCAAGGGACGCGTTTCGCCCGCAGGCGCGCGACAAGCGCCGCCTCGTCGTGCCCCGACAGAAGGTGGCTGCGTTGCGTGCCGAAAGCACCCGGCAATCGCCCTTCACGCATTGAAAATCCGAATACCCCCGCGAAAACCGGTCTGGGCCTTGCCACTGTGCCGCGTTTGTCTGAACCTGGCTTCGCCGCTTGGGCCGGTGGCTGAATTGCTGTGGCTTCAGTCTATCGGCGTGGATGCCCTCGCGGTTGCTTCAGCAGGGCACAAGCCCTTGGCGCGTGGCAAGCCCAGGAGACGAGCCCGCGCCAAGCCACCAAGCGAGGTGGCAGAACCCGGCACTTCGAACGAATTCGTACGGATCCATGCCGCGGCCGTGGCTGTCTTCGGGCGACCCTATCCGGCTACGGCGTCTGGCCAGGCGCTGTACTGGGATGAGCTGATTACGTCCTTTGCGCGGGCGCATGGCGCTGACCTCACCGCAAAAGTCTTCGGCGTCGAGGTGCGGACGGGGCGAGAGCTGATCCTTGATTGCCCCGTTTATAATCCTGAAAGGAAGGTTCGATGAGGCCGCATGTCTCTCTGCATCCTTTCCTCCCTGCCCAAGGCATTTCCAAAAAGGGGCAATGGCGCGCTTCTCACGAGACACCAAGTCGAGGGCTCGGCGTGGGCCTGAGGCGCGTGCAACGCACACGCAGCGCTTTGAAGGCTGCAAGCTGCAACATGTCTGGGTCATCTGGAGCGGTACGCCGTGACGAATTCGGACGGTTCGCCCGCAACGTGGGAGTGTGAATGCGCACCCTCAAGGATATTGAGCGTCTGAAGGCAGCCCATGCTAAGGTTGCACGGCTCGCAACTCAGAACCCCGCGCTCTTGCCCGTCTTCATGGCCTTCGAGCGCGACATGGAAAAGGTGAAGGCGTGGGAACGCGCCCGCGAAGTCGCTCAAAGCGCTGCCGCCAAAATCGTTTCGCGCAAGCGTTCGAGGCTTCCGCCTTTGCCGTAGCGCTCGCGGTTATAGGCGTGCCCAAACAGGTCGCGCCGAATGCGCTCGTCCGCGTGCGTGGCGATTAACCGATCCTCGAAAGAATGGCGAAGGGAATAGAGGCTGTGATCTTCCGTTTCGAGCAGACCATTCTCCCGGAAATATGAGTTCACCGTTGCGCTCAACGTCGCACTGGAATTTCGATAACGTGGAAAGCCTTGTTTGCACTCCCGGAACGCTTCGAGCGACACGCCCGCGAGCGGGATGATACGCTTGCTCGTCTCGTTCTTGAGTTGCCGCCCTACAGGTTCGATCGAGATGAAGGGGATCGGGCCTTCGAGCCTGATATGGTCCGGCAGCAATCCCGCCGCCTCGCTTGGCCGGTAGCCGGTGTTGACCATGCCCAGCACAATGCAGCGGGCTTCGGTGTTGAGGCCGTCCAGCGCTCCGGGAGCGATGAGGCGCATCCTTATCCATTCGGTTGAGAACGGAGGCCTGGTGCGCTTGGCGCCTTCCTTGAGCGCCACGCCACGAAACAGGTCCGGCAGGCCGAGCCGCTTCATGCGGTTGAGCGTGCGCACCATGTCCGCGAGATGGGTAAAATCCTTGTTCGCGCTGCTGGGCGACAGGTCTTCGGCCTCAATCTTCTCGATCCACCATTCACGGAAGTTAAGCACATCGTCGGCGGTGATTTCGGCGAGTGGCTTCGCGCCGATCACATGGGCGAAGTTCTTTACGGCCTTCATGCGCGGGTTCTTCCAGCGGCGAAGCTGGTCCTCGCTCTTGCCCAAGGTTCGATCCTTGGCAAGCGTCCAATAGAGATCGAGCGCGCGCGTCACCGTGAGCGGCGGGTTCGCCACGCCGCCGAGCAAAGCCGCCGCTTCAAAGCGTTCCGGCTTGCCGGAAGCGACGGCTTCCACGCGCCGGATGCGCTCTTCCTCCGGCAAGGCCGCGATCTTTTCGGCAGGCAGGTAGCGAAAGCCGCGCATTCCACAAAGGTTGAGGGCGGCGGCGTAACGCTTCTCCGCATCGTTCGTGTCGCCCGCGAGACGGGCCTCCCAGGCCTCCTCGAGTTGCACCCATGCAGCAGCGGCCTTGCGGCGCGCCACGCTCTCCGAATCGGTGTGAAGACTGAGCCAGATCACTTTGCGCTCTTCGACGGGGGCATAGCGCGCGGGCACGCGGCGGCGGAGTTGCCACGTATCGGCCCGCTTGAAAATGGTTGTGTCCTTCACAGCTGCGCCTCTCCCGAATTGTGCATCGAAATGTATAGCACATTAGGGGGAAACAGCGCTGAACAATTCGCGCTACGGCAAAAAAATGAATTAAGACGGGCGCTTACGGAACCTTCGCGAAAAAAAATGGCGGAGAGAGAGGGATTCGAACCCTCGAGACGGTTTCCCGCCTACACACTTTCCAGGCGTGCGCCTTCAACCACTCGGCCACCTCTCCAGACGCGCCGACAAACCGAAGCCGAAGCAGCGCGACGCCGCACTATAGCGATCAGCGAGGCGCCCGCAAGCCCCGATGCGTGGTTTTTGGCGCTCCGACCGCTTCTTTATTTATGGGTCCAACACGCCTTGCCGGCGGTTGAAAACCCTCCCATCTGTCTTGCGCGCCATGAGAAACTCCCTCGTTTGGAGAGCAGAATCACAGCGCGCCCGATGCGGGAATCCCTTTTATGGGTTTGCGACCTAGGGCTCTGATCTGGCGTTCCTGAAAATCATTGCCACTTTTGCGATTAGTTGTTATTAACACACCTATTGGTAGCGCGCATGCACCCAGCCGGACAAAACGTAGGCGCCGAAATGCGCGGCATTCCCCGAAGTGACGCGGGCGCCGCCATTGATATCCGGAGGCCACGATCGAGGAGACAAGCAGAGTGCACGGTCAACTGATGTCGCCCGAAAATCGCTCTTCGGGTGGGAGACATTCGGCACCAGTCGCAGCCTCGCAACCCACAAGCAAGGGAGTGCGACGGTTAAGGCTTGATGACCTGTTGCCCGGCTGCCGGGTTTTCATCAATCGGCCTAATTACGACCTGAAACAGATTTGCGCCGGTAAATCTGTCATCGACATCGGCTGCGGCTATGGACGCAATCGCGCCATCGTCGAGGCGGGTGGCGGGACGTGGGTCGGCGTGGAACCGTTCGACGGGGGCGCCCACACCGTCGTAGGCCGCGCCGAAAGCCTGCCATTTGCTGACGCCAGTTTCGATATCGCGATCATGGATGCCGTGCTGGAGCACGTCGAGGACGTCGGCGCCGCTTTCGCGGAAATTGCGCGCATCCTGAAGCCCGGCGGGCTCTTCGTCGGCTACGCCGCCTTCATGGAGTGCTTCCACGAAATCTCCTATTCTCACCTTTCCCACATGCCGTTGCGGCATTATGCTGAGAAGAACGGACTCGAACTCGTGAGCATTGCGGGCGGCCGCCGGTTCGGCATAGACTATCACCTTCAGGTGCTCCTTTACCCGATCCCGTTCGGGTTCGCGCGCGTGGCGATTGCCTCTGCGATCCGGGGCGTTTTCCGCCTCAAATCGGTTGGCGCCTATTGCGCCTTGCGGCTTAAACGCCGCATGGGACACCGCGAGGCGGCCGAAAAGGCTCGTGCCTATTACGGCCTCGAATGCCTCCGCCAGAGCGTGGGGCTCAACTACGTGATCCAGAAGCGTGGCGCCGCCGACCTTTGCGAGGCCGATAAACCATCGGTTGCCGCGCCCGGCAAGATGGCGCCGCTCGCGGCTTAAGCCGCGAACTCCACGGAAACCCCGGCCGCGCGCAGAATGATCGCTACCTCGTTCGCGCGGCGGCGGAACTCGCCGTCGGTATCGTCTTCGGCAAGATCGGAGCAGAGGCCCCGCCACAAAAGCTCGCTCGACAGCAGGAACGCGCCCTTTTCGGCGGCGGCACCGGCGCTCACCTCGCGGATGACGCCACCCGCCACTGCTGCGCCCGTCACCGCGTCCACAAGCATGAACGTACCCGTGCCGCGATGGTCCGTGAAGCGGTCGGCAGCGATGGCGCGCGCGAGGTCTATGCGTGCCTCGGCGATGCCGTTCGGCTCAAGCGTGGCGGCCTCACTTAGCTCCAGCGTGTCGAGATCGAGGCGACCGAGGATCTTTAGCGAAGCCACCGGAACCATGTCCGTGGCCGTCCGCAGCAGATAGCCCTGAGTGGAGGAGTACGGTTCGTTCGCAAGCCAGACGATGCGGGCTTCAAGCCCGCGCCCGGTCCGCACCTCGCCCTTTTCCGTTGTCAGCACGCTGCCACGGCTCACATCGATATGGTCGGCAAGCTCGATCACCACGGACTGGCCGCTACGCGCCGCTTCGAGGTCGCCGTCCATGGTGCGGATGCTGGCGATGGTGCTCGAACGACCGGAGATCGCGTCGGACACGGCGTCGCCGACATGGATCGTCCCTGCCGTGATGCGCCCCGCAAAGCCGCGAAAACCCTTGCCGTCGCGCAGCACGAGCTGCACCGGCATGCGAAACGACTCATGCGCATTGTCCTCGCGGGCGCCGACCGTTTCGAGATGCTCCACGAAGGTCGGCCCCTTGTACCAATCCATCGCCTGCGAGCGCGTCGCCACATTGTCGCCGTTCAGCGCGGAGACGGGGATCGCGATCCACGACAGTCTCGGGAAGCGCGCGACGGAATTGACGAAGTCGTCGACGATGGCGTCGAAGCGCTCCTTGTTCCAGCCGATGAGGTCCATCTTGTTGACGGCGAGCACGACCTTGCGAACGCCCGCGAGGTCGAGGATCGCGAGATGGCGGCGCGTCTGCCGCTTGATGCCCGCCTGCGCGTCGACGAGGAGCACCGCAACATCGGCGTGCGAGGCGCCCGTCGCCATGTTGCGCGTATATTGCTCGTGTCCCGGCGAGTCGATGATCACGACGCGGCGATGCGGCGTGTCGAAATAATGCCACGCGATGTCAATCGTAATGCCCTGCTCCTGCTCGGCGACGAGACCGTCGACGAGGCGGCTGAAGTCCGGGCGGCTCGCGCCGTGGAGGCTCGCCGTCTCCTTGAGGAGCTTTTCGCGCTGATCGTCGTAAAGCGGAGAGGCGTCCCACAAAAGGCGGCCGATGAGCGTGGATTTGCCGTCATCCACCGAACCGCAGGTGAGAAGGCGAACGATGCCGTTCAATTCTGGCGCGGTCTTGCGCTCTGTCACGGGGGGCTTCCTGTAGGCTTCGATTTCGGACGCGGGTTCTGCGCTCGTAAACGCATCGGATGGGTCAAAGCGCATCAGAAGTATCCTTCTTCCTTCTTGCGCTCCATCGCGCCGATTGTGTCGTGGTCGATAAGGCGCCCCTGCCGCTCGGAATTGCGCGCGGCGAGCGTTTCCGCCAGCACCGAGTCGATGTCGGAGGCGTCGGATTTGTCGGCAGCCGTGACCGGCCAGCAGCCGAGCGTGCGAAAGCGCGTCTTGATGAGGCGCGGTGTCTCGCCGGGCCGCAAGAACGGCCGGTCGTCATTGATGACGAAAACCTGCCCGTCGCGCTCGATGGCGGGGCGCTCCTTGGCGAAATAAAGCGGCACCACGTCGAGTTTTTCGCGGGCGACGTAGCGCCACACATCCTTTTCGGTCCAGTTCGACAGCGGGAAAATGCGCATCGTCTCGCCCTGCCCCAGACGGCCGTTGAGGATGTTCCACATCTCGGGGCGCTGCTTGCGAGGATCCCAACGATAGCCCGGCGAACGCAGCGAGAAGACGCGTTCCTTCGCGCGGGAGGCTTCCTCGTCGCGACGCGCGCCGCCGATGGCTGCGTCGAAGCCATATTTATCGAGCGCCTGACGGAGGGCCACCGTCTTCATCACGTCGGTATAAACCGAGGGGGAATAGTCGACGGGGTTGATGTTGCGCGCGACGCCGTCCTCGTTGATATGCACAAGAAGATCGAGGCCGAAGCGCTCGGCGGTGCGATCGCGAAACTCGATCACTTCCTTGAATTCCCAGGTCGTATCGACATGAAGCAGCGGGAAGGGCAGCTTCTGCGGCCAGAATGCCTTGCGCGCGAGATGAAGAAGCGCGGTCGAGTCCTTGCCCGCCGAATAAAGGAATACGAGCTTTTTGAACTGCGCGGCGGACTCGCGAAGGATTGCAATGCTTTCCGCTTCAAGCAGGTCGAGGTGGGATAAGGGTTTCGTCATCGGATGGAACGTCTTTCGAAGCGGATTAAAGGTTTCTCGAACCGCCGGGGCGGTTGTGCAGGCCGCATTCCTTGCGGTTTTCGTCTTCCCACCACCAGCGACCCGCGCGGATATCTTCGCCGGGCGCGACGGCGCGCGTGCAGGGCTGGCAGCCGATGGACGGGAAGCCGTGCGCGTGCAGGGCATTCACCGGCACCTTGTGCTCGGCGACGTAGGCTTCCACCTGTTCGAGCGTCCAGTCGGCGATGGGGTTGATCTTGATGAGGTTCTGCTGCGCGTCGAAAGCCGCGAAGGGCGTGTCGCCCCGCGTCGTGGACTGCTCGCGGCGAACGCCCGTCACCCATCCCGCCGCGTCTTCGAGCGCGCGCTTTAGGGGCAAAACCTTGCGGACGTGGCAGCACGCCTTCCGCTGCTCGACCGAATAGCGGAAGCCGAAGATCCCGTCCCGCGCGACAAGCTCCTCGACGTCGTCCGCATCGGGAAAGACGACGCGGATGCGCGTGCCGAGAACGCGCTCGCTGCGCGAAAGGACGTCGTAGGTCTCCGGGAAATGCCGGCCCGTGTCGAGAGTGAACGCCTCGATGCGCGAACGCGCCTTGGCGATGGCGTGCAGGAGAACCTGGTCCTCAATTCCGAGGCTAGTCGAGAATAGAATTCGCCCATCGACAGCATTTTCAAGAGCGGAGATACGTATCGCCAAGTCGTCAATACCGGACAAAGCGCTATTCAACGCTTCGGCAACGTTCTCGCGATCGACAGGACGGTGTAAGTCTTCAGCAGGTGCATACATGATGTATTCAGCGCTTTCGCGAGGCAAGTCAGCCGGAGCCCGGTTTGTAGGAGCCACCATACACGCAAAAAACGCATTCAAACGTCATGGCAATAAATAAAGATCGATTTGCCGATGGCACCGCAGTAGTAGAAAATTCTATTAAGGCCGAGATTGAGGTGGGGCGTTTATTTCAGCGAAGCGCTCATGCGGCGAATGGCGCGCGTGGCCCTGCGTACGCGCTTGCGGAGCGTTTTCCCGCTTCGGCGCAAAAAAAGCCGCCTTTAACGGCGGCTTTGGCAGACTGTAGTGCGGATCTTCGGCTTTGGTCGGCGCGAGAAACCTTCACGGCTCAACCGAGAAACGCGACTTTCAGAATTTCGTAGGATTTCGCGCCACGCGGCGTGTTCACCTCGACCGAGTCGCCCGCCTTCTTGCTGATGAGCGCGCGCGCAATCGGCGAACCGATGGAGACCTTGCCGTTCCGGACATCGGCTTCGAGATCACCGACGATCTGATATTTCACCTCTTCCTCGGTGTCCTCGTCGATGAGCGTCACCGTCGCGCCGAATTTCACAGTCTCGCCGGAAAGCTTGGAGATGTCGATCACCTCGGCACGGCTGAGTTTGTCTTCGAGGTCCGCCACCTTCGCCTCGTTCATGCCCTGCGC
Organism: Rhodomicrobium sp. Az07; assembly: GCF_018619475.1. Taxonomy (GTDB): domain Bacteria; phylum Pseudomonadota; class Alphaproteobacteria; order Rhizobiales; family Rhodomicrobiaceae; genus Rhodomicrobium. The sequence continues at coordinate 87,388 of NZ_JAHFZG010000015.1, read as the reverse complement.
TTCCTTCGCGGCATGATATTCCGCATTTTCGGACAAGTCGCCATGCGACCGTGCCTCCGCGATTGCCTTGATGATGCGCTGACGCTCGACGCTCCTCAAATATTTAAGCTCGGCCTCAAGCGCTGCATGCCCCTGGGCAGTCATCGGCACTTTTTCGCTCATCCCCAATTCTCCCCAGGTCCGGAGAAAGTTCCCCGGAACCGTTCATCCATCTGATAGTGGAATTCGACAAAAAGCAATGCGCGCCGGACCGCCCTCCGGTACCGGCACACATAGTTTAGGCGATATATTTCTGCAGAGGCTGAACTTCAAGGATGCCTGCGCGCATTGCCGCAACTGATTTTGTGACAGCCAGCGCGCCCGCGATGGTCGTGTAGTAAGGGATCTTGTACATCAACGCTGTACGCCGGATCGTGGAACTGTCGGCCAGCGCCTTGGCTCCTTCCGTCGTGTTGAAGACAAGATCGACCTCGCGGTTTTTCATCGCGTCCACGATGTTCGGGCGCCCTTCGAGCACCTTGTTGATGCGCATGCAGGGGATGCCTTGCGCTTCGAGATGGCGCGCGGTGCCGCGCGTGGCGAGCACCTTGAAACCCATCTCGACGAGGTCGCGGACGGGCTGAACGATGCGGTGCTTGTCCGATTCCTTCACCGACACGAACAGCGTTCCGGCCGTCGGCAGACGACTGCCGCTGGCGAGCTGCGCCTTCGCGAAGGCAACGGCATAGGTCTTGTCGATGCCCATGACCTCGCCGGTTGAGCGCATTTCCGGCCCGAGGACCGGATCGATCTCCGGGAAGCGCTCGAACGGGAACACGGCTTCCTTCACGCCCACATGCTGCACCTTGGCGCGGTGCTTGAGGTTCAGGTCGGCGAGCTTCTCGCCCGCCATGACGCGTGCTGCAATGGCCGCGACCGGATAACCGATCACCTTCGCGACGAACGGCACGGTGCGGCTCGCGCGCGGGTTCACCTCCAGCACGTAGACATCGCCATCTTTCACCGCGTACTGGATGTTCATCAGCCCGACCACGTTCAGCGCGCGGGCGATGTCGGCGGTCTGGCGCTCAAGCTCGCGCAGGGTGGCCTCGCAGAGCGAATGTGGCGGGAGCGAGCACGCGCTGTCGCCCGAATGCACACCCGCTTCCTCGATATGCTCCATCACGCCTGCGATGAACACGTCCGTACCGTCCGAGATGGCGTCGACATCGACCTCGGTCGCATCGCGCACATAGGAATCGAGCAGGAGCGCGTTTTTCGCCAGCACGGCGTTCACTTCCGCGTGGCGATTGCCCCCGAAGCGATGATGCACGTCCGGCGGCACGAAGGCCGCGAGCGTCGTATCGAAATAATCCTTGAGCGCGGCGACGTGCGGAATGATAGCCATGGCGCGTCCGCCGAGCACGTAGGAAGGCCGCACCACGATTGGGAAGCCGATTGCCTCGCTCGCGGCGAGCGCCTGCTCGATGGAATAGGCAATGCCGTTCTGCGGCTGGCGCAGGTTGAGCTTCTCCACGAGCGCCTTGAAGCGGTCGCGGTCCTCGGCGAGGTCGATGGCGTCGGGCGAAGTGCCGAGGATCGGAACGCCGCGGTCGGCGAGCGTCTGCGCGAGTTTCAGCGGCGTCTGCCCGCCGAACTGCACGATCACGCCCTTGAGCTTGCCGTTCGACGCTTCCTTTTCGATGATCGCGAGCACGTCTTCCGGTGTCAGCGGCTCGAAATAGAGGCGGTCGGAGGTGTCGTAGTCGGTCGAGACGGTCTCCGGATTGCAGTTGACCATGATCGTCTCGTAGCCCGCGTTCGACAAGGAGAAGGCCGCGTGACAACAACAATAGTCGAACTCCAGGCCCTGGCCGATGCGGTTCGGGCCGCTGCCGAGAATGATGATCTTTTCGCGGTCCGTCGGGGCGGCCTCGCACATCTCGCGTCCGGCAAGCGGGGCCTCGTAGGTCGAATACATGTAGGGCGTCGGCGAGGGAAATTCCGCCGCGCAGGTGTCGATCCGTTTGTAGACGGGGAACACCTTGAGCGCGCTGCGCTTCTCCGCGACCTCGGCTTCCGTGAGCCCCGCGAGCGCGGCAAGCCGCGCGTCCGAGAAGCCCATGGCCTTCAATTCGCGGAAGGAGCGCTCGGTTTGCGGCAGTCCATGTTCGCGAACCTTCGCCTCCACGTCCACGATTTCCTGAAGCCGCTGGATGAACCACGGATCGATCCGGCACAATGCATGGATCTGCTCGTGATCGACCCCCATGCGAAGCGCTTGCGCGACCTTGAGGAGCCGGTCGGGCGACGGCGTGCCGAGCGCCTCGCGGATGACGTTCTTGTCGTCGCCCTTGCCGAGTCCTTCGAGAAGGTAGTCGTCGAGGCCCGTGAGGCCCGTTTCAAGGGAGCGGAGCGCCTTTTGCAGGCTCTCGTGGAAGGTGCGGCCGATGGCCATCGCCTCGCCGACCGACTTCATGGACGTGGTGAGCGTCGTCGGCGCGCCGGGGAATTTCTCGAACGCGAAGCGCGGGATCTTTGTGACGACGTAATCGATGGTCGGCTCGAAGGAGGCGGGAGTTGCGCCCTTGGTGATGTCGTTGTCGAGTTCGTCGAGCGTGTAGCCGACGGCGAGCTTCGCGGCCACCTTGGCGATGGGAAAGCCCGTCGCCTTGGACGCAAGCGCGGACGACCGCGACACGCGGGGGTTCATCTCGATGACGACGAGCTTGCCGTCCTCCGGGTTCACGGCGAACTGCACGTTCGAGCCGCCGGTTTCGACGCCGATCTCGCGCAGAACCGCGATGGAGGCGTTGCGCATCAGCTGATATTCGCGGTCGGTCAGCGTCAGCGCGGGCGCGACCGTGATCGAATCGCCCGTATGCACGCCCATCGGGTCCACGTTCTCGATGGAGCAGATGATGATGCAGTTGTCCTTCTTGTCGCGGACAACCTCCATCTCGTACTCTTTCCAGCCGAGGACGGATTCCTCGACGAGGATCTGTGTCGTCGGCGAGGCTGCGAGGCCGCGCTCGCAGATATGGAGATATTCCTCGCGGTTGTACGCGATACCGCCGCCGGTGCCGCCGAGCGTAAAGGACGGGCGAATGATCGCGGGCAACGGCACGTGTTCGAGCGCGTCGATAGCCTCTTGAAGGGTTTGCGCAAGCCGCGATTTCGGTGTGGCAAGGCCGATCTTCTGCATCGCCTCGCGGAAAAGTTGGCGATCCTCTGCCTTGTCGATGGCGTCGGCATTCGCGCCGATCAGCTCGATGCCGAAGCGGTCGAGCACGCCGTCACGCGCGAGCTTCAGGGCGGTGTTGAGCGCCGTCTGGCCGCCCATGGTGGGCAGCAAGGCCATGCGCTCATCCGGATGCTCGCGCCGTTCACGCTCGATCACCTTCGTCACCATGTCGGGCGTTATCGGCTCGATATAGGTGGCGTGGGCCAGATCAGGATCGGTCATGATCGTGGCGGGGTTCGAATTCACGAGAACGATTCGATACCCCTCCTGACGCAGCGCCTTGCAGGCTTGCGTGCCGGAATAGTCGAATTCACAGGCCTGGCCGATAACAATCGGGCCAGCCCCAATGATGAGGATGGAGTCTATATCTGTGCGTTTGGGCATACTTCTGGCGCTCGGGTTTCGTCGCGTTATAAAGGAAGCGGGCGACGATTCAACAACAGCGTGGAATCGAATGTTCGCGAACGGGCAATCCGGGGGTGCAATCCTGCCGCCGGCGCCTGGTTAGCAGCCTCGTTTCGCGATGCGGCATAGGTTCCCTCTCCGGCTCGCGCTTCCGAAACGGGATTGTCGCGAACGCGGCCTTAAGGCGCGGTGTCGCGCCCCGGAAAAAGGCAAAAAATCGGTCCTCTGGCTGTGGACTGAGACGGAACGCATCACTATCATGCGCCGCCATGGAACATTTCGCACTTGCCAAAGAATTTCCGCCAGCGTCCGAAGCGGACTGGCGCGCCATCGTGGACAAGGCGCTGAAGGGCGCACCTTTCCGCGTGCTCGAAAATCAGCTTTACGAAGGCTTCGCGACGTCGCCGCTGTATACCGGCGCCGCCACGTCGGCCGCGCGGCACGGCCAGCGCGGCTGGCTTGTCGTGCAGCCTGTTGCGGGCGCCTCGCTTGCCGACGCCGAGCGGCAATTGGCCGACGATCTGGCGAACGGGGCGACGGCCCTGAGCCTCGACCTCGATACCGGACCCGTCATTCGCAAGGCGGCCGAGCTGAAGGCTGTCGCCGGTGCCGGTGTGCCGGTCTTCCTCGCGCCGGGAAGCTCCCCCGCCGACGCCGCGTTGCTTCTGGCGAAGGCCGACGAGACCATCGTGGGCACGGCGGGCTTCGACCCGATCACCGCCTTCGCCATCTCGGGCGACGTTCCGGCCGACCGCAAAGCCGCATTGGCGGATACGGTCGACGCAGCGCTTGCCATCCGCGACCGCTTTCCGCACGTCACGCCTTTCCTCGCATCGAGCCGCGCCTGGAATGGCGCTGGCGGTTCCGCGGTGGAGGAACTCGGCTTCACGCTCGCCGCGGCCGTCGCCTACTGGCGCGCGCTGGAAACGGCCGGGCTATCGCCGGAACAGGCATCGCGAGCCATCGGCTTCAAGCTGTGCGCATCCGCTGACCTGTTCCTCACCATCGCGTCGTTCCGGGCGATCCGGCTGCTCTGGGCGCGCGCCCATGAGGCGGCGGGGCTCGCGCCGAACGAGCATATCCTTCTTTATGCGAAGATGCCGCCGCGCATCCTGTCCGCCTACGATCCGCAGGTGAACATGCTGCGCGCGACCGCGTGCGTGTTCGGCGCGGCCATAGGCGGGGCAAGCGCGATCGAAGTCTACCCGTTCGACGAAGCTGCGACCGAGGCAACGCCTCTCTCGCGGCGCATCGCGCGCAACACCGGGCTTGTGCTTCAGAGCGAGGCGTGGCTTTCGGCCGTCGCCGATCCGGCAGCCGGGTCCGCCTATGTCGAGGCGTTGACGGAAAAGCTCGCCGCGTCGGCCTGGGCGCTGTTCCGCGAGGTGGAAGCCAAGGGCGGTCTCTTGAAGGCGCTTGAAAGCGGCTTCGTCGCGGCTCGCCTGCGTCAGACGGCCGAGAAGCGCGACCGCGCCATCGCACACCGCAAGGAAAGGATCACCGGCGTTTCGGTCTTCCCGAACCTCAACGAGAGGATCGGTGTCGAAGAGCCGACCGCCGTCATCCTGGAAGAAGTGCATCCGACCGTCGACTCCGCGCTTCCCGCCGCCGGCGCGGGCGAACGCTTCGCGGCGCTCGTTTCCGCCGCTGCGCGTGGCGTGCCGCTCGCCGAACTGCGTTCGGTCTCGCGTGTCGTCAGCGACCTGATGGCGGGTGGCCCTCTCCACGTGGCCCGACGCGACGCCGAACCCTTCGAAGTGCTGCGCCAGCGCGCCGACTTCGCTCTCGCCAGCATCGGCTCCCGCCCTCCCGTATTTCTCGCGCTTCTCGGCTCGCCGTCGGACTACCGCGCGCGTTCGCTCTGGGTGCAGAGCTTCTTCGCGGCGGGCGGCATCGAGGCCGTCTTGCCCGAAAAAGGCTTCACCGATATCGAAAAGCTCGCGACCGCATTCAAGCAAAGCCCCGCGCCCATCGCCTGCCTGTGTTCTTCCAACGCGGCATACGCCGAGGTTACCGGAGCCGCCGCCGCTCTGAAGCGTGCTGGCGCGAGCCTCGTCTATCTCGCCGGCCCGGCTTCGCTTCTTTCGTCGCTCGATCCTCACGACAGGACAGCAGTGGACCGACTTGTCTATGAGGGCTGCAATGCTCTCGCCATTCTCGAAGAGGCGCAGCATATCCTGCGCGTCGAGGAACTGGCGGAAGCTGCCGGTCTCGAGGCGGAGGATGAGAACTTCGGCGCGTTCGACGAAGCCTGAGGTTACGAATTTCGAAGGCCCCGCTTGTTTGGCATTGCCGGAGCGAGGCGTCTTAATATGCATCGGTCGACGAATGCGCGTCAGAAAAGCTGATGGCTGCGTCGATCGACGGACACTTGGAAGCGAACGATGACTGATTCTCCGTTGCCGGATTTCTCGAAGATCGAGTGGCAGACGCCGACTCTTGCTGGCGACCCTTGCGGCGCGCCCGCCGAGACGCCGGAAGGCATCCAGCTCAAGCCCGTCTATGGGCCTGCGGACATCGACGGCCTCGACTTCCTGAACACCTATCCGGGTCTCGCCCCGTACCTGCGTGGCCCCTATCCGACCATGTATGTCCAGCAACCCTGGACGGTTCGCCAATATGCGGGCTTCTCGACCGCCGAGGACTCGAACGCCTTCTATCGCCGCAACCTCGCGGCGGGCCAGAAGGGTCTCTCCATCGCCTTCGACCTCGCCACCCATCGCGGCTATGACAGCGACCACCCGCGCGTGCGCGGCGACGTCGGCATGGCGGGCGTGGCCATCGACTCGATCTACGACATGCGCACGCTGTTCGACGGCATCCCGCTGTCGGAAATGTCGGTGTCGATGACCATGAACGGCGCGGTGTTGCCGATCCTCGCGCTGTTCATCGTGGCGGGCGAAGAGCAGGGCGTCTCCCCGAAGCAGCTTTCGGGCACGATCCAGAACGACATCCTCAAAGAGTTCATGGTGCGGAACACCTATATCTATCCGCCCCTGCCTTCGATGCGCATCATCTCGGACATCTTCGCCTACACGTCCCAGAACATGCCGAAGTTCAATTCGATCTCGATTTCCGGCTATCACATGCAGGAAGCGGGCGCGACGGCAGATCTGGAACTCGCTTATACGCTGGCCGACGGCGTGGAATACGCCCGCGCGGGCAAAGCCGCCGGTCTCGACATCGACGCATTCGCGCCGCGTCTGTCGTTCTTCTGGGCCATCGGCATGAATTACTTCATGGAAGTGGCCAAGATGCGCGCGGCCCGCGCGCTGTGGGCGCGCCTCATGAAGGCTGAGGGCGCGAAATCGTCGAAGTCGATGAGCCTTCGCGCGCATTGCCAGACGAGCGGCTGGTCGCTGACCGCGCAGGACGTGTTCAACAACGTGACGCGAACCTGCGTCGAAGCCTTCGCGGCAACGCATGGCGGCACGCAATCGCTCCACACCAACGCGCTCGACGAAGCGCTCGCGCTGCCGACCGACTTCTCAGCCCGCATCGCGCGTAACACGCAGCTTTTCATCGAATACGAGACCGGCACCACGCGCACCATCGACCCGTGGGGCGGCAGCTATTATGTCGAGCGGCTCACCTATGAGCTTGCGAAGAAGGCGTGGGAGCATATCGAGGAGGTCGAGCGCCTCGGCGGCATGGCGAAGGCCATCGACGCGGGCGTTCCGAAGCTGCGCATCGAAGAGGCGGCCGCGCGCACGCAGGCTCGCATCGACAGCGGCAAGCAGATCATCGTCGGCGTGAACAGATATCAGCCGGTGAACGAAGCGCCAATCGAGGTGCTGAAGGTCGACAATTCGGCGGTGCGCGCCGCCCAGATCGAGAAGCTGGAACGGCTGCGCGCGGAGCGCAATGGCGCGGCGGTGGCGTCGGCGCTCGAAGCGCTCACCAACGCGGCGGCGAGCGGCGGCGGCAATCTGCTCGCGCTCGCGGTCGAGGCGGCCCGCGCGAAGGCCACCGTCGGCGAGATTTCGGACGCGCTCGAAAAGATCTATGGCCGCCACCGGGCGGAAACACGCGCCATCTCGGGCGTTTACCGAGCGGAGGTCGGCTCGATGGAGAACAAGGTTCCGCATGTCATCGCCATGTGCGAGGCGTTCGAGAAGGAAGACGGACGCCGACCGCGCCTGCTCGTGGCGAAGGTCGGCCAGGACGGCCACGACCGCGGTCAGAAGGTGATCGCCTCGGCGTTCGCGGACCTCGGCTTCGACGTGGACATCGGTGCGCTGTTCGCGACGCCCGCCGAAGTGGCGCGTCAGGCGGTGGAAAACGACGTGCATATCGTCGGCGTGTCGTCGCTGGCGGCGGGCCATCTTACGCTCGTGCCGGAATTGAAGCGCGAGCTTGAGGCGCAGGGGCGACCCGACATTCTCATCGTGGCGGGCGGCGTCATCCCGCCGGACGATTACGACGCGCTTTACAGGGGCGGCGCGGTGGCGATCTTCGGCCCCGGCACGAACATCGTCGAGGCGTCGACGGACCTGCTCGTCAAGCTCAACGCGCATCTCGGCTATACGAAGCTCGCGGCTGAATAACGTTCTCGGATCGTTTGTTTTTGGCATCGCACCTGGCGGGGTGTGATGTTTTCTTTAACTACTTAATTATGCGATTAGCCTAATATCCTCTCTAGATTGCAGGGGGATTGTGGAATGGCTACCAATCTATATGAACTGAGAAGGGATCTCACCTTCGCCCAAGCCGAAGGGCTGGAGCCAGTCTCGAAAGCGGCCAGGCTGCGCGAGGTCACGCCTCAGCTCAGGGCGCTGCTTTGGCGGCATATTTACGCTTCCATGAGCAAGTCAGCGTACTATCCTCCTTTCTCCCGCAGCAACGAGAAGTGTTTCTCTGATCCGTGGCGGGGGGTTCTGCTAGACAAGCAAGTCGAGCTTGACTTCGGGATGGCGGATGAGTTCGATAACTCTTGGGATATTAATGTCAAAAAAATAAAGAGTATTTTCGTTGATGGCGGCTGGGCGGAGTTTTACGGCTTTCTTCAGTGGCTTTTGCGCCACCGTTCCAGCCCACTCGACCCCGCATGCGTTACCGCCTGCCTCGAACAAGGGGGCTCGGCCTATCGCCTGCTCGAAGACGGAAAAACCCTGTTCCCGGTTACTTCGGATGAAGAAATGAGCGTGGTCAATCGCGTCTTCGAAAGCCTTGCCGGCGACAGGTTTACGGACGCTCGCTTGTATTTGAGAAACGCCGCAGATGCCCTTGTTTCGAGGCGACCTGCTCAGAGCATCAGGGAGGCGAAACTGGCGGTTTATGCCACAGCATGCATTGTGTGCCGCACGAACTCGCCGCGCGATGCTTTCGAGAGGCTCGAAAGCGACAGCGCTTTGCACCCGGCGCCCATCAAAGCCCTGACCAGCCTTTGCGAATACCTTGATGCACAAGGAGAGATGGCCACCGTAGCGAACAAAGCCGAGGCGAAGGTAGACGAGGCGGACGCGATGCTCATGATCGGAGCATGCGCCTCATTCGTGAGCTATCTGATCAACAAGTCACAGAACATCGCGGCGAAGTAAGATGACGGCGGATCACACCGCCGCCTTCTCGCGATAGTTCAGCACCAACTCGCGGGCGGCGCGCGTCTCGTCGAGGCGCGAGCGCGGCGCGAAACGCGGCGCTTCCGTGAAGCGCGCCACATCGCCCGCTTTCGCCGCGAGGGCCAGCGCGCGCATCGCGTCGATGAACTGGTCGAGGCTCTGCTTCGATTCCGATTCGGTCGGCTCAACGAGCATCGCGCCGGAAACGACAAGCGGGAAATACACCGTCATCGGGTGAAAACCCTCGTCGATCAGCGCCTTCGCGAAGTCGAGCGTCGAGACGCCCGTGCCCTTCAGGAAGCGGTCGTCGAACAGCACCTCGTGCATCGCGCCCTCGGGGAACGGCAGCGTCAGCACGTCGGCGAGCCGCGCGCGCACGTAATTCGCGTTCAGCACCGCGTCTTCCGACGCCTGGCGGATGCCGTCCGCGCCGTGGCTCATCATATAGGCGAGCGCGCGCACGAACATGCCCATCTGGCCATGGAACGCGGCGAGACGGCCGAACGGCGCGGCACCTTCCGGCGCGTCGCCCACGTGTTCTACAAGCCGGATCGCATCGCCATCGCGGCGCACGAACGGCACCGGCGCGTAAGCCGCGAGCGCTTCCGACAGCACCACCGGCCCGGCACCCGGACCGCCGCCGCCATGCGGCGTCGAGAACGTCTTGTGCAGGTTGATGTGCATCGCATCCGCGCCGAGGTCGCCGGGGCGCACCTTGCCCGCGATGGCGTTGAAATTCGCGCCGTCGCAATAGAGATACGCGCCCGCTTCGTGCAGCGCGTCGGCGATCTCGCGGATATGCGGCTCGAACAGCCCGCAGGTGTTCGGGTTCGTCAGCATCATCGCCGCGACGTCCGGCCCGAGCGCCGCGCGAACGGCGTCCACGGCGACCGTGCCGTCAGGCCCCGCTTCGACCGCGCGAACCGTGAAGCCGAGATGCGCCGCCGTCGCCGGGTTGGTGCCGTGCGCCGAGACGGGCACCAAGACCACGCGGCGCGTTTCCGCCTCGCCACGCGCTTCGAGCGCCGCCTTGATCGCCGCCATGCCGCAGAACTCGCCATGCGCGCCGGCCTTGGGCGACAGGGCGATGGCGTGCATGCCGGTCAGTTCGAGCAGCCAGCGCGACAGCTCCGTCATAAGCGCGAGCGCGCCTTGCACGGTCTTTTCCGGCTGAAGCGGATGGATGTCTCCGAAGCCGGGCAGCCGCGCCATCTTCTCGTTGAGGCGCGGATTGTGCTTCATCGTGCATGAGCCGAGCGGAAAGATGCCGGTGTCGATGGAGTAGTTTTTCTGGCTGAGGCGCACATAATGGCGCATCGCCTCGGGTTCCGAGAGGCCCGCCAGCCCGATGGCATCGGTGCGCTCAAGGCCGCCGAGGCGCGTTTCGGTCTCCGCCGGTTCCTCGAAATCGACGCCGGACGTTTCCGCCGAGCCGATCTCGAAAATCAACGGCTCCTCGATCTGAAGGGCGCGATTGCCGGTGAAGGTGGTCTGCGGCGCGGCCGCTTCGGCGGCGGGAAGGATCACTTTCGGCATCTCAACCATGGAGCACCTCTTCGAGCGCGGCCCGGAAGGCGGCGATGTCGTCAGGGGTTGTCGTTTCCGTCGCAGCGACGACGATGGTATGCGCGAGCGTCGGCTCGTCCGGCCAGAGGCGGGAAGCCGGCACGCCGCCGATCACGCCTCGGTCGGCCAGCGCATCGATCACCGCTGCGCCGGGTTTCGGCGTGCGGATCGTGAACTCGTTGAAGAACGCGGGCGTGATCACGTCCACGCCCTCGACGCGTTCCAGCGCCTTCGCCAGCGCCACCGCACTCGCGTGGTTGACGCGCGCGAGCTTCCGCAGCCCCGCCTCGCCGAGCAGCGTCAGATGCGCCGTAAACGCCAGAGCGCAAAGCCCGGAGTTCGTGCAGATGTTGCTCGTCGCCTTCTCGCGGCGGATGTGCTGTTCGCGCGTGGACAGCGTGAGCACGAAGCCGCGACGCCCGTCATGGTCTACGGTTTCGCCGCAGAGCCGCCCCGGCATCTGGCGCACGAATTTCTTGCGCGTCGCGAACAGGCCGAGATACGGGCCGCCGAAGTTCAGACCGTTGCCGATGCTCTGGCCTTCCGCGACGACGATATCCGCGCCCATCGCACCGGGCGATTTCAGCGCGCCGAACGACACCGCTTCCGTGACCACGACGACGAGCAGCGCGCCTGCTTCATGTGCCTTGTCGGCAAGCGCGGAGAGATCGGCCACGCGGCCGAAAGCATCCGGCATCTGCACGACGATGCAGGAGGTGCCGTTGTCGGCGTCCGCGTCGAAGCTCGTTGCGGGATCGACCGCGCGCGCATCGACCTCGAAGCCGCCGAGCCGCGAAACCGTCTCGATCACCGCGCGATAATGCGGATGCACGCCGCCCGCGACGACCGCCTTGCCGCGCCGCGTCACGCGATGCGCCATCAGCACGGCCTCGCTCGCCGCCGTCGAACCGTCATACATCGAGGCGTTCGCCACCTCCATGCCGGTCAGGGCCGCGACCTGGGTTTGAAACTCGAACAGATAGTGCAGCGTGCCCTGCGCGATTTCCGGCTGGTAGGGCGTGTAGGCCGTCATGAACTCCGAACGCTGGATGATATGATCCACCGTCGCCGGGACGTGGTGCTTGTACGCGCCCGCACCCGCGAAGAACGGCACCGACGATGCGGGCACGTTGCGGGCGGCGAGCCGAGAGAGCGCGCGCTCCACGGCGATTTCGCTCTGCGCGCGCGGCAGGTCGGGCAACTCGTCCCGAAGCGAGCCCTCGGGCACGGCCGCGAACAGCGCGTCGATGTCGGCGACGCCGATGGCGTCGAGCATGGTGCGGCGATCCGCGTCCGTGTGGGGAAGATAGCGCATCAGCCCTCCGCGCTCGCATAGGCGAGGTAAGCGTCCCGATCCATGAGCTTGTCGAGTTCGGCGGTGTTCGACAGCGCGAGCTTGTAGAGCCACGCGCCCGCTTCGGGCTCCCGATTGATGAGGTCCGGCTGGTCGTTCAGCGTCTCGTTGATCTCGACGATTTCGCCGCTGGCGGGCGAATAGATGTCGCTCGCGGCCTTGACCGACTCGACCACGGCGATGGGCTGGCCCTGTTTCACTTTCTCGCCTTTTTTCGGCAGTTCGACAAAGGTCACGTCGCCGAGCTTACCCTGCGCGTAGTCCGTAATGCCGATCGTGCCGACACCGTCCTCGACGCTGATATATTCGTGGTCTTCGGTGTATTTGATGAGCGTCATGGCTTGTGACCTTATGCTTTGCGAACGTAACGATGTGGCACGAAGGGCAGACCCGCGACACGCGCGGGCTGAAACGCTCCCCGGATTTCAACAGCAACCGACGTGCCATCGTTGCTCAAGCGCGGCGGCACATAGCCGAAGGCGATAGACGCGGCGGCGGTCGGCGTGTAGGCGCCGCTGGTGATTTCGCCCACGGTTTCACTCGTTTCGGCGGCGATTTTCATGTGCGTGCGCGCGGCGGAGCGACCATCAAGGCGAAGCCCCACGCGGACGCGCGCCGGACCCTCGTCCAACTCACGCTGAACGCGTTCCGCGCCGATGAAGCCGCCGTCGCGCCGACGCCGCTTGCCGATGGAGAAATCGAGCGCGGCTTCCACGGGCGAGGTCGTCTCGTCCATGTCCTGCCCGTAAAGCGGCAGGCCCGCTTCGAGGCGCAGCGTGTCGCGCGCACCAAGGCCGATGGGCGCGACTTCGGGGTGAGCGAGCAGGCTGCGCGCGAAGGCTTCGGCGACTGCGGCGGGCACGGAAATTTCGAAGCCGTCCTCGCCCGTATAGCCGGAGCGCGAGACGAAAACCGCCTTGCCGCGCCAGTCGAACGGGGCCGCCTTCATGAACGCAAGCGCCCTCACCTCGGGCATTTGTCGCGCAAGCACGCGCGCGGCGTCCGGGCCCTGCAACGCGACAAGCGCGCGATCCGGCAGCGGCGCGAGCGTGACTGACGGCGGCAGATGGGCGGCGATGTGCGCGAAATCGATCTCCTTGCGCGACGCGTTCACCACGAGGAAAAGGCTGTGGCCGTCCGCCTCGCGCGTCGCCATCAGATCGTCGATGATGCCGCCTTCGTCGTTGAGAAGTTGCGTGTAGCGGATCCGGCCCGGCTTCAGCCCCGCGATGTCGCCGGGAACGAGGCGCTCGAACGCAACGGCTACCGTTTCAAAGTCCGGCCCCGTAATCCGCGCCTGCCCCATATGCGACACGTCGAAGAAGCCCGCGCGCTCGCGCACATGCGTGTGCTCCTTCACGATGCCGGTTGCATAGGAAACGGGCATCTCGTATCCCGCGAACGCGACGAGCTTCGCGCCAAGCTCCCGGTGCAGCGCGGCGAGCGGCGTCTGCCGCAACGGCGGCGCGGTTTCGTGAATTGTGGCGGCGGGGGCAGCGCTCATGGCTGGCGTCTCCGTGTATTCGAGGGCTCCGCTTGCGCGGTCATCGCCCCCTCTGTCACGGAACCTGAGAGATTTCACCGGCTCGGCCGCCGAAGCGGAAGGCCGGTCTTTACCCCATCGGTGAGCCGCCTTTTCGGGCGACTGCTTTCCAGAGTGCTGTCTGCGCGCGGTCCTTTTTGCCTGAGAGTTTCCGGGGCGGTTGCTCCTTCGGCGCCAGCCTGGGCTGGTCTCTCCCGCATGCATCGGTCAGCACGTCTTAAGTCGCCCGTGGCCCGTGCGCTGTCAACCACCCGGCAGATAGAAAGTTCTTGATAGCGGACAGCGCGCCGCGCCTGCGCCTTTCGGGTCGCACAGCGCAAGCTTCGCGCAAGTTGCGCGCGTTAACCACCGGTCAACTTTCCGCGTGGCCCATTCTCCGCCAAGGTTAGGCTCGGGAGAATGGTTCGCCCTTTCGAAGGCGCCCTGTTGATATCTTATTTCTCATTGGAAAAGAGATTATCGAAAATGGAATGAGTTAAAATTTTGGTGTAGAGACATCCCAAGGCTTTGCCGTGGAGAACATGGGGGAACCACTCCGATAATGTTCAGCAGGATCGACCACATCGCTCAACCGGGTAATCCACCGGCGGTACGCTCGACTCGCGAAGATCAGCGCCGACATCGGCTGCTTTACATCTGCGATTGGCTGCCGCCGGATTTCGGCGCGGTGGGTCAGTATAGCGTGATTTTCGCGAGGAAACTGGCGGCGGAAGGTTTCGACGTGACGCTCGCCGGACTTTCAACTCAGGGCGACAGCGATACCAGCGAAGAGATCGGTAACGGGCGCTATCGGGAGATCAAGCTTGCCGCCAAGCCCTATGACAAGACGCGAACCTTGCGGCGGATTTTCTGGACGGCGGGCACCAATACGCGTCTTGTCTTCCGCCTTTGGCGGCTCATGCGCGCCTCGGAGTCGATTCTCTTTACGGGCAGTCCGCCCTTGTTCCTCCATTGGATCGCGCCGGCAAATCTGATCTTGCGAAAGAAGCTGATCTATCGCATCACCGACTTCCACCCCGAATGTGCGATAGCCGAGCGCGGCCGTTCATCGCGTTCTCTCGATCTGGTCTATCGCGCAACGCTCTTTTGGCGGCGGCGCGTGCATATGTTCGAGATCCTCGGGCACGATCAGGGCGAACGCCTTGCCGAGATCGGGATACCGAGAGAGCGCATGCGCTTCAAGCCTGACCCGTCGCCGGTGGAGATCAGAGCGGACACGGTCCCGCTGGAGCGGCCGCCCGAGGCGACCGGAAAGGTTCTGCTCCTCTATTCGGGAAATTGGGGGGTCGCCCACGATCATATGACATTCGTCGAGGCCTACCGGCGGCATCACAGCCAGGGAAAAGCGAATGTGCTGTTGTGGCTCAATGCGGTGGGAAGCAATGCCCAGCAGGTGGCGGACATGCTGACGGACCTGGGCCTCCCATTCGTGCGCGGGAAGCCTGTTTCCCTGGATCGGCTGGCGAGCCTTCTCGTGACACCAGACGCGCATCTGATCACCTTGTCGGACAGCTTCGTCGGCTACGTGCTGCCCTCAAAGGTGTATGGATGCGTTCAGTCGGGAAAGCCTGTCATATTCATCGGAAGCAAACGGTCCGACGTAGACCGGATTTGCAGGGAAAGCGCAAACGGGCGCTATCGTCAGGTGGAGGTTGGTAATGTGGCGGCCGCGTTTCAAGCGTTAGAGTATCTCGGAAAGCTAGCTATTGAACAGGATGAATGCCTTGCATGTTGATCATGGTCGAAACCGGGACCGTCAGCACGTGGAGGGCACTATCAATTCATTCAACACGCGAGATAAGCCGTTCATATTATGAATAGGCAAGGGGAAACCTTATGACAAAAAGAGCATTGGTCTGCGGAGCTGGCGGGTTCATAGGAAGTCACCTCGTGAAGCGCCTCAAAAAGGAGGGGTTCTGGGTTCGAGGCGTGGACCTGAAATACCCGAAATTCAGCGAGACGGAGGCCGATGATTTCATCAACGGGGACCTGCGCGATCCGGTCGTTGCACGCGAAGCCGTCGATTGCCGCTTCGATGAGGTCTATCAACTCGCGGCCGACATGGGCGGCGCCGGCTACATATTCAGTGGCGAGAACGACGCCGCTGTGATGCACAATTCGGCGCTCATCAATTTGAACGTGTTGGAGGCCTGTCACAGGCGCAACACGCGGCGCATCTTTTACTCCTCCTCGGCGTGCATCTATCCGGAATACAGCCAGCGCGACGCTTCCAATGTGAGCCTCAAGGAAGACACGGCTTATCCCGCAGCGCCCGATAGCGATTACGGCTGGGAAAAGCTGTTCAGCGAGCGGTTGTATATGGCCTTCCACAGGAATTACGGAATGGAGGTGCGCATAGCTCGGTATCACAACATTTTCGGACCCGAGGGGGCCTGGAACGACGGCAAGGAGAAAGCACCGGCAGCGCTGTGCCGGAAGGTTGCCATGGCTGACGATGGCGGCAACATCGAGATCTGGGGTGACGGCAACCAGACCCGTTCGTTCCTTTACATCAACGAGTGTCTTGAGGGATCAATTCGTCAAATGCGCTCCGATTTCATGGGGCCGGTGAACATCGGCTCCGACGAAATGGTGAGCATCAACGGCTTGGCCGCCATGATCATGAGGGTCGCGGGAAAGAAGCTCAACTTCAACCATGTGCCGGGCCCGCTCGGCGTACGCGGACGGAATTCCGACAACGAACTGATCGAGCAGCGACTGGGCTGGCGACCGACGGAGCCACTGGTCAGAGGGCTGGAGAAAACCTACCCCTGGATATGCACGCAGGTTCAGATCGCCGCTCAAAGGCAATCGGCTCGGACTTGAGGCATCAAACCGGTTGAAGCCCTTCTGAGCATTAGTCGGCCCCCTTATTCATGAGAGCCTGTTTGTGGTGGCTTTTGCGCGCCTCGCGCCGCCGTTCGGATTTTCTCCGCGCGATCACGGCCGGGACATGGCGAGAACGGTGGCCATCGCCACCGTTCCATCGATCCCGACCCTTACTGCATCGGTCTCGATAGTGTAAATGCGCCGCGAATATCGCCTTCCTTGTATCCCGTCGCGCGATCTTGCGGGTAAAGCTCGGTGAGCTTCTCCCTGACGGGCTCCTTGATCACTTCCCCGTGGCAGGTCAGGCACATTTCAGCGACCGGGATCGCTTTCATGAAGCGGAACGTCCGCGCCCCGTCCTTCTCGACAATCTGGACGCGTTGGAGCTTCGTCACGTCGGCGCCTTTGCTCCTGGCGGCATCGAAGTCTTCCAGCACGCTCCTTTCCCACTCGTCCGGGGCGTTATTCGGGTTGCGAAGTTTGAGCGCGGTGCGGCCCACGACCCACCCGCCGGCCGAAGAATCGGCCGCAATTGCCGGCGCGGCAACGTGACAGACTTCGATGGCCTTGAGAGGTCCATCGACCTTTATCGCGCCGGTGAGTTCGCTTTTCAGCTTTTCAGCGAACTGCGCAATTATCCCGCGCGCCTCTGCCGCGAGCGCGTCGGACTGCTCGTCCGCAACGGCATGGGCGGTGAGCCCCAGGAAAACAGCAAAAGCAGTGAAGGCACTCTTTCCGAGTGTCATTAGCGATCCTCCGGCCAAGTAAACACGGCTCAACCTAGCGGCTGAGAGCTTCGGCGTATGTGACAGAGTCACAGAAGCCTATGGTGCGGCTCCCGCGACCGCACACCTGTGCCGGAACCCTACGCCGCGAGCGAGGCGACGCGTTCGGCAGCGATTGGCCGCGCGCAGGCCCACTTCGCCACCTGCTGGATGTCGTAGAAGCGGCACGCCTCCATCAGCACCCGGCATTCGGTCCACACATCGCCATCCACGATCGGCATGAACAGGTCGTGGATGTTGTCGACGCCGAGATAGGTCCGCACCCCCGCCGCAAGCAGCTTCGGGAACGGCGCGATCGAATTGTGAAGCGGCGCAGTCATCGGCAGTTGGGCCATGCTGAGGGCTGCCGACGGGCAGATCACGATGCCCATATCGGCGTCGAGGATCTTCTGTATGATGCGGTCCTGCTCGCGCTCGCTCTTCGCGCCGAGCGAGATCGCATGCACGCCGAAGACGCGGCCCTGCATGCCATGCTCGATGGTTTTCTCGGCGAGAAGCTCCGTCTCGTTTTCGAGCGGATTGTTTTCCTGATCCACATGCACATCAACCGGCTTGCCAAGGCGCTTGGCAAGGTCGAGGATGATGTCGAGATGGGCCTCGGGGCGAGGTCGGTCGCGCGAGGGAAGCCCGCCGCAATAGTCGGCCATCGCGCAGGCTTCGGCGTATTGCTCGTAGGACGCAGGGTCGAGCACGCCTTGCAACGGCTGCACGCCGACTTCGAAGTGAATTTGATCCGCATAGCGCTTCTTCACCTCGACCGCCGCCTTGATCGGCAGCAGGCCCACGGTCGAGTCCGCGTCGACCATCGTCCGGCAATAGGTCACGCCCTGCGCGATCATGGTCTCAAGGCCGCGGCTGATGCGCTCGACGAGATCGTCGTGGGTGTAGTTTTCCTTGAGGTAGCGGTAGATTTCCCACTTCTTCTGCATGTCGACCTGGCTGAGTCGCAGGTTCTCCATGTTGA
This sequence comes from Rhodomicrobium sp. Az07, assembly GCF_018619475.1. Classification (GTDB taxonomy): domain Bacteria; phylum Pseudomonadota; class Alphaproteobacteria; order Rhizobiales; family Rhodomicrobiaceae; genus Rhodomicrobium. Next base: position 69,158 of record NZ_JAHFZG010000015.1, on the reverse strand, counting down.
CGAGGTACGCCTTGTCGAAATGGGCGTGATGGTTTGCGAAGCCGCCAAGCTTCTCGACTGCTTCCATAAAGTGCAGGCGAAGGTTCCACGGCTCGGAATTGTCGGAGAGCTTGTAGCGGAACGTGCCCTTGTTCGTGTCGCGCACGATCTGCTGCAAGGTTTCGATGCCGACATCGCAATCGGTGATGAGCGGGATGCCGTTTTCGATGCAGAGCTTCCGAATAAGCTTCGCGTCGGACGATTCGTCGTAGTCGTTGTCGCCTGTCAGAACGTTGATGACGAGATCGAAGCGGTTCTCGTTCAGAAACGTGCGGATGTTCGGTGCGCGGCCGTCGGTGATCTTGTGAATCTCGACCGTGTGGATGCCGTGGCGCGTAAGAAATCTGTGTGTGCCCGGCGTAGCGAAAACATCGACTTCAAGGCTTAGAAATTGCTTGATCGCGGGAAGCATTCTTGCCTTGTCGTCCTCCTTGCCCGCGCTGATAAGGACTTTCTTTCTACTCCTTCGCCCCAAAAGCTTAAGATTGAAGGCGAGCATTTCCAGCGATATACCGTCGTTCATTCCATTTACCCCTTGCGTGACATTCCCCCCTTGTGCTAGTTTTACGCCTTCTCCTTCTCACATGCGCCGATGAACTTGCTGAAACTTGCCCCTCCGCAAATGGCCGCATGGTGATGAAATGCGCGCCTCCCGTCAATGACGAAAACGCGCATTCGCGAAAATTCACGAACTTGGGAAATTTCCCCGGCGCTCACCGGTGCGGGATGGCACTTTTCGGAGGCGTGGCGCATCGGTGCTGGCCGGCGGTCGAAACCGCCTCCGCCGCTGCTGATCGCGCGATCGTCCCCCCTCAGGCTGTTTGAGACGTTCGTGTAGCTCGCCGATCCGACCGGCTCAAGCCGGGCGCTGACTCAAACCGGAGGCTTCAGCAGAAAACCGGCCTTGTTCATGCACGCCGTGAAGGTTGCCGCGTGCATCTCATCCGACTGGCGGCGGTTGCGGATCGTCGCCCCGAGATTGGAGCTGTCGCCCGAAGGCGAGCCCCTCTGCGAATGGCCCGACTGTCCGGCTTTCTGAACCGCCGCGCTTGCCGCGAGCGCTCTCGCCTTACAGTCGTTTTCGGCGAATTGCTGCGCAAGTTCCCGCTCCGTTGTCGTCCTGTACCGTTCCGGTTCAACCAGAACAAACTGATTCGCGGCGGGGATCGAAGTCGCGACCGGAGCGCAAGCGGCGGCGAGAAGCGGTAACGCCAGAAACGGAACAAAACGCAGCACGGGATCTGATCCATAATCGATAAAGTTTCATGCGTGTTTAGCGCAAAATGCGCAGAAGGGAAGCCTGAGCTTCGCCCGTGTTCAACGCGCGAGGCCGATCACGATCCCGCCCGCCGCCGCGACAAGCACGACGATCCAGGGGGGTGCCTTCCAGGCCATAAGCAGCACGAAACAGGTGAGCGCCAAGGCGAAGGCGTAAGGCCCGGTGATCCCACCGGTGAACACCGGATCGTAGAGCGCGGCGCCAAGGATGCCGACAACGGCGGCGTTGGCCCCGCGCATCGAGGCTTGCGCGCTTTCGCGTTTGCGAAAGCTGTCCCAGAACGGAATGACCCCGAGCAGAATCAGAAAGCCGGGCAGGAATATGGCAATGAGGGCAATGCCTGCCCCGGCGAGGCCGTTGGGCTCCGGCCCCAACACCGCTCCGAGATAGGCGGCGAAGGTGAAGAGCGGCCCCGGAACGGCCTGCGTCGCCCCGTAGCCGGCAAGAAACTGATCTTGATTGACCCAGCCGTTTCGCACCACCTCCGTTTCGAGAAGCGGCAGCACGACGTGTCCACCGCCGAAGACGAGGGAACCCGCTCGGTAAAACGAGTCGAAGACGGCCAGCCCCTGCGAGGACGAGGCGACGGTTGCGATGGGCAGCCCGAACAGCAGAACGAAGAAGAGAGCAAGCGAGGCAACACCGACTGTCCTCGAAACGGGAAAGGCGATGTGGCTGTCGACGGCCTCATGGTCACTACGGCAGAACAGCAGACCCGCCGCGGCACCGATGGAGATCGCTGCCACCTGTGCGAGCAAGTCCGGCACAAGGACGACGATCAACGCGGCTGCGAGCGCAATGGTTGCTCGTTCGCGGTCGGGACACAGGTTCCGTGCCATGCCCCATACCGCCTGCGCCACGATGGCGACGGCAGCGATCTTGAGGCCGACGATGATGCCGCTTCCCATCGGACCGTCAAACGCTGCTGCGCCGAAAGCAAACAAGGTCAGGAGTATGGCAGACGGTAGCGTGAAAGCCGCCCAAGCCGCAAACGCGCCAAGCGGACCGCCACGCAAGAGCCCCAGTGCGAAGCCCATCTGGCTCGACGCCGGGCCCGGCAGGAATTGGGTCAACGCCAGGAGGTCGGCATAGCCCTTTTCATCGATCCACTTGCGCCGCTCCACGAGTTCGTCACGGAAGTAGCCCAAATGGGCAATCGGCCCGCCGAAGGAGGTAAGGCCAAGCTTGAGGAAGGCCATAAAGACTTCGCCGGCCGAGCCAACGCCGGTTGGGCTTTCTTTATGGCTCTTGGTCAAGTCCGTCACGGCTTCATCGCTTCTTCAATGACCTGGCGGATGCGTTTCCCAGGGGAGCGAACTTGAGATTTGCTGAGAATGCCAGCAGCGGATGTGAATCACGTGTAGCATCCGGCGCCCTTGAAGCAGTCTTGCGCATTGGCCAACGAGCGGCGAAATCCGAACGCCGCCGCGCGGCCAACTTGACAAACGGCAAAAGCCGCGCCGGACAACCCGCATTCATGAAGATCGGTTAACTCAGGTTTCGCGCCAGTTTCGACCTCTATCTTGCCCCTAACACTGCGTCCAGGGAGTATTGGAATGACGGGGCGGCTCTTCTTTGCGTTCTTCGTTTTTCCGGCGATAGCGTTCGCGTCGCCGGCGTATTCACAGGCGGAGCAGGCCGAGCCTGCAACGCCGTTGGAGGCCGTTTCCAACGACGGTTCGGTCGCTGAAAAAGAACCGCTCGCGGCGGTGCCGACCGCCGAAGACCGTCAAGCCATCGATGCGGCCGCCGCTCCGGCCCCGCTCACGCCACAGGGTAAGGCATTGCGGCAGGTGCTCCTTACGCTCCCCACCGGTGCCGACGATGAGGAACGCAACGAGCGCGCCGCGCTTCTTTCCTTCTATGAAAATCGCCGCTATGCCCCGCTCTGGCTTGCCGCGTCGGGCGAGACCACTGCAAGAACCGCGAGCGTCGCCGCCGAAATCGCCCGCGCCGCCGACTACGGGCTCGATCCGCGCGACTTCGCGCTTCCTTCAGGGCTCGATCAAAGCCAACAAACCGCCGCCACGCGCGTCGGCGACCAGAAGCCGGAATTCATTGCCGCGGGCGAAATCGACATTTCGCGCGCCGTGCTGAAATATGCGCGCTTCGCGCGGGGCGGACGCATCATCAATCCCACCGAGCGACTCAGCTCTTATCTCGACCGGCGCCCGCAACTCCTGACGCCCGAAGCGATCCTCGATGGTATCGCCGCTACCGACGAGCCGGACGCCTATCTGCGCAAGCTTCATCCGCAGCATGCCCAGTTCGAGAAACTGCGCCAGAAATATCTCGCGCTGCGCGACAAGAAGAAGAATGCCGTCGCCAGGCGCCTCCTTGCAAACATGGAGCAGTGGCGCTGGATGCCGGCGGACCTCGGCGACCTCCATGTCTGGAACAACATTCCGGAGTTCATGCAACGCGTGGTGAAGAATGGCGCTGTGATCCGCAAGGAACGCATCGTCGCCGGACAACTCGACAAGCAGACGCCGGTCTTCACCCGCACGCTGAAGAAGATCACCTTCAATCCCACATGGATCGTTCCCGAATCCATCAAGGTGCGCGAGATCCTGCCGAGCCTTCGGCGCGGCGGCGGTATGATGCGCGAATGGCAGCTCGAACTTCTCAACAAGGATGGGGAGAAAGTCGACTGGCGACGCATCAACTGGTACCGAACGGACATCCGCATTTTCAACGTGGTGCAGCCCAACGGCCCCAAGAGCGTGATGGGCAAGGTGAAATTCTCCTTCCCGAGCCAGCACACCGTCTTCATGCACGACGCCTATCCCCCCGACAAGTGGATGTTCAACAAGGCGCGGCGAACTTACAGTCACGGCTGCATGCGCGTGCATAACCCGATCGGCCTCGCTGAAATCCTCCTGAGGGAGGACAAGGGGCTCGAACCGGCGCAGGTCCGCGAAGCGCTTCGCAAGGGCGGGAGCGACAATGAGTTCGACATCGAACGGCGGATCCCGATCCACACGACCTATTTCACCGCGCTTGTGGACGATCAGGGCAAGCTCCACACCTTCCCCGACGTTTACGGCCACGAACGGCGCATCACGCAGGCGCTCGATGGCAAGTGGTCGCAGATTTCGCGCGGCAAGGACCACTTGGCGCCCGTCCAGCTTGAGATGGCTTCCACTCAGCGCCGCTCGCGTTACGCGGAAGACGACGCGGCGGATGCGCCGCCGCGCACATGGCGCAACAATGCAAGCTTCCGGGGCGGTTTTCTCGATTCGCTGTTCGGCCGCTGGTGATTGCGAAGCGTATCGCGCATGAAAACGCCACCCTTGACAGGGGCGGCGTTTCTGCGCGTCAGCGGATCGTCGGAACTCCGGCGAACCACGAGTGAAAATGAAACGCCGCCGCCCAGAGCGCAACGCCGATTGCGACGCGCCACCAGCCGAGTCGCGCGAAACTGAGATGCGCGCGGCCATCCGCCATAGCCGCAAAGGGGACGAACGACGTCTTAGCCTCGAAATCGGCCCAGCCTGGCACCGTCGCCCGTTTGCGGCGTTGCTGAAGCCAACTCCCGATCAGCGCGGTAGCCGCGAGCGCCCCGAAAAAGAAAACGCCGCGCCACGTCCCCTGTGAAAGCAGGTGCGCGAAGGCCCAAATGGCGATGCCCCACATCACGGGATGGCGCGTGATCGCGAAAATACCGCCCGCCGCGTCGCCTTTTTCGAGCACCTTCTCCGCGCCGGGAGAAGAGGGGTTCGGCGTCGCCAAGCCGCCGACGATCAGGATGTATGCGAAAAGGATCAGTATCGCCGCGATCCAGATCCACCACGCGGGCATGGACCAGAGCTTCTCGCCCGGAACCGCGGCGTTGAACTCGGTGACTGCCCACCAGAGCGTGGCAAGCGAGAGGATCGAAAAGATTGCGGTGTACGCACCTTCCCCCGCGATGGCGACCGACCTGCGCCTGAGCGGGGTCGATGGAAAAAGATGCAAAATGAAAAAGGCGGACGCCGCTGCAAGCAAGCCGTTCATGATGCCCCTCCGAGATTAAAGACGTTCTACATGAAATCGGGGGACGCCGGAAGAACCGCGCGCTGATCAACCGGGGTTGTCTGCAAAACTCGTATCAGCTCAGTACGAGCTTGCGGCCGAAGGGAGCCGCCGCATTCGCGAAGGCTTCCGGCACGGCCCATAAGACGGGCCAGCGCGGACGGAAGCGCGCCGGGCCATCGAGGTCGGTCAGGACCACGGCGATGTCGGGGGCGTATTTGTCCGCTTCCATGAGGAGCGGCGTGAAGTCGGTGTCGCCGCGCCCGTCGAACTCGATCTCGCGCAGGTTTGAGACGCCCGGCTCGTAGCGCGCCACCTTCCTTACGCGGTCGTCACCGATGATGAGCATCAGCCCGGCCTCCTGCCGACGCGTGATCGCCTCGATTTCCAGCGCGAAACGGTCGAGCATTTTTTCGTCGACCGAGCCCGACACATCCACCACCACCACGAGGCGCGGCACGGGCTTCGCGAGGCTGACGCCCGGCTCGAACGGCATGCGCCGCGTGCCCATGCGCCCCTGATTGGCGATATAGGAGCGGGCGGGGCGCGACCATGACAGATCGAGCTTCTTCGACAGCGCGCGGGCGAGTTGCGATCGAAGCGCGCGCTCCCAAGGGGTTTTTATCTTCGGCAGGTCGGCGACGAGCGCGCGCAGCATCGAGTGCATGCCGTCGCTGGCGTGGCTCCGCTCGATGCGTTCGCTCCATAGCCGCGCGGCCTGCGCTTCGGCCTCGGGCGGGGAATCGGGATCGGGTGTGGGCACGAGGTCGCGCAAGGCACCTGCGGCCATGGCGCGCGCCGTCGCGGCCTTCGGGCCGTCCTTCCGCTCGTCGGGCTTCGTCTGTTGACCCTGCTGTGTTTCGCGGCCGTTCTTGCCGTCCTGACTTTCCTCTGAGCCGCCCTGCTTCTCCCGGCGCTGATCGCGCTTTCCGCCGTTGTCCGCCTGCTGACGGTCGTCGATGGCGCGATAAAGCCGCTCCACATCCCATTCGAGCAGCGATTTCTCCACGTCCTCGCGGATGCCGAGCGTATCGCGCAGAAGCTCGTCCAGATAAACCGAGCGGCGCGGCAGCCTGAGCCAGGTCAGATGCGACAGCGAGCTGTTGACGATGGCGTCGGCGCAGATGTTGAAAAGGTCGAGATCGACATCGCCGAGAAGCTGCTGCAATTCAAGATAGCGTTGCGGATGACGCAGCGCGACATGCAGCACCTCGTGAGCCACAAACCCCACTTGCTCCGCAAGCGGCGTTTCCGGAAAGGACGGGCCGTAGCGAAGCGTGGTTCCGTCCGTCGAGACGACGGGCGCTGCCGGGTCCGACACATCGAGATGCTTCACCCACAGCGCGAGGCCCCCCGTGGATGGGGCGAATTCCACCATGCGCTGAATGGCTCGCGTGCCGCGATGGCCGGGCGGCAGACCCTTGCCCGCGCCGAAGTCGCTTGAGGCGCTGCCGTCAGGCATAGGTCGGTTCCTTGGCGCGCGCCTCGGCGTAGCGGGCATAGGCCGGGCTTTCGAGGATCACGCCCTCAAGGCCGTTCGACAGCGCCTTTTGCATGATGAGTTCCATGGCGAGCGTCTGCACCTCGCGAAGCGGCAGGCGGATGTCGGCCCGGATTTCCGGAAGCTGTTCCATGATTTCGAGCGCGCGCGTTACGGTGTCACTGTCCTTGCAGGCCGCGAGAAGCCCATATGTCATGCCGTAGAGCCCGTCGAGGGAACGTGGCAGCAGTGCCACCGTCTCGGCGCCGGGCTTCGCTTCCATGAGCTTGAAGACGTCAATGCTCGCCTGGATTTCGCGCAGAACTCCGAAAAATTCCGCGGCGTTCGAAGCGCCGATGCGTCCCTGCACGAAAATGCGCTTCGCGTGCTCCGACATCTCCGACTTCAGAACATTCGAGATGTCTTCCCAGCCGCGCGGGCTGGAGCCGATGAGATGATCGTTTGAAAGCTGCGCCTCGGTGTCGTCGAGCTTGTCGGGGCGCACCTTGAGATAGGCCATGACCTCCGGCGCGAAATCGTTGGCCATCGCGTGTTCGAGAAAGGCGTCGATCACGCTTTGCACGTGGAAGTGAAACATGCGATCCGCCAGCGCGGTGCCCATGTCGTGACACACGGCGCCGTGGAAGCTGGCATTGCCCGCCGCGATCACCTGCCAGCCGTCCGGCAGTTCATAATGCCCGACGCGGCGGTCGAGGATCAGAGAATAGGCCGAAATTTGCAGTCGCTGGTCGGCGGCGGTCAGTTCGTCGAGGAAAAGGATGCCTTCCGGCTGGTCGCGACCGGGCAGGAACTCCGGCGGAAACCACACCGTCTTCGCGAGCGAATCGTCCGCGTAGATCGCACCGCGAATGTCCACCGGCTCGATGGTGGTGAGGCGAAGATCCACAAGCGGCACGCCGTAATGGGCCGCCACCTGGCGGATAATGGAGGATTTGCCCACACCGCGCGTCCCCCAAAGCATCGTCGCCCTGCGCCGCAGGACGGGGTTGGCGAACTGCTCGATCAGGGCCGCCTTCGCGGTCGCGATCGAGACGGGGGGGACATTCATCGGGTTTCCGGCCATTCCTCACCATTCGGCGCAAAATTGATCAGTATACTTGTGAATGCGCAAGTAGTTGCCTTGTTCCCCGGATCATTCGGCGGAGATGGCCAGTTTTTCGTTTTTCCTGCCCCATTTTCGTGACCGAAAAGCCGCGTTCTACTTAAGTCCGAACCGAATCAAGCCGGTTCCATGACCCATTGCGGTGCTTTCAGTCGCCTTGGCATCGGCGGAATTTCGATCAGCGGCAGTCTGCGCATGCAAAACACCGAAGCCATGAGAAGCGGCGGCGCGTTGAATATCAGCATGCGCAGGACCGAGTCCTCCGACAGTTCCAGCCGTGAGGACAAGGCCGCAAGCCCGATCAGAGTGAGGCTGATCAGCAGGGGAAGCGAGCGACGGAACGCGACGCCCCAGCGCGCCTTATAGAGCCTGTCGTGGAATCGCGCGGGCGCATCGCTGAAGGTCTCGACGAGATGCTCCACCATCTTGTCGAGGTTCAACTCGGCCCTGCGGCTGCGGTCCGGTTCGCGACCGGACGTCTTCAGGATGCCGCGCCACGTGTCGGACCGCTTGCGGATGAGGCTCCAGTTCCAGCCGAGCACGGCCAGCAGGTCGTCAGGCAGGCGCATATGCGCGCCGTTCGGCGGCTGGATCTCGATGATGGTTTCAGGGTCGGCCTTAACTGTCGGCGCGGTTGCCGTTACGGTGAGGTCGCCAAGCGTGGCCGACATGTGGGTGAGGATTTTCTGTGTCGCGGGTAGCCCGGTGACGGTTTCGCCGCTGCCACGAAGAAGCCGCCAAGACTTCACCATACTGAACCCCGGTCCGAAGCGGAAGTGGTTCGCCGATGACACCGTGTCGATGCAGGCCAGCATGTCGGCAAGGTCGCGACCCTCGATTTCGAGCCGCGCCTCGAACTTTTCCGGCGCGGTTGAGCAGACGGTTGTGCGCGTCAGCTTATGTGGCGTGGCGTGGCTGGCAGCACAGCGGAGTTCGAGCGTTTCGGTGTAAAAGGGCGCATCCTCGGTTTCGCCGACGCGTTCGAGCCGTTTGAAAACAAGTCGTCTTTCCTGTCTGTCGGTGGCCTGAAGGTCCGGATGCAGGCCGCGCCGAGTGAAGGGCGCGACAAGGCCCAGAATTTCATGATGAGAGAGGGGATGCGAAGCCAAGGGTCACTCCAGTCAAACAGGTTCGGCCAGCAGCCGGGACGCCGTTTTTTCGTGCCGTGAGAGCCTTTCTCCCGACCGCTTCGCGACCGGCCGCTTTGGATCATTCTAACCGACTTTAACCTGTGCTCGAAGCGAACGGTTCCAACACTGCCGTTATCGCACGTGATCTGACGGTTAAATAAACGTGATTGGATCTGCTTCTACGCGCGCGCGCTGGCAAGCTGCCGCATGAAGCGTGTGAACCGGCGAAGCTGCTGCAATTCGTCGGGCTCAATGCCGTCCGGATCGAAATGCATCACGTCGTTGCGGATCTTGCGCACCGCGTCCAGCGACTGGCAGAAGACCTCGCGTTCGATGTTGATCCCGAGCCGTCCCCAGTTCTGCGGCAATTGCAGAAGGCGGATATACTCGCCGAAGGAAAGGTCTGCGACGGTTTCCACAAAAGCGAGGCGCGAGGCGTCCGCCGGGTTGCATGCGGTCTTCAGTTCCCCGGCGGAAAACACGTTGCCGATCATGTTGCGGACGAGGTTTTCGATTTCGCCAAGCAGCAGGAACGGCTCGGTCAGGTCGTGAAACTGAAGGCTCAGATCGTTCGCCGTGACGATGCCGGTGATGCGGCCGTCCGCGCCGCGCACGAGAACATAATCGTTCGCCACGATGGCCTGGATCGCGTCGAAGATCGAGACGTCCGATCTCACCTCGTGATGCGCTTCCATAGCGTCGCCGACGACGAGCGCGGGCCGGTTCAGCACCATGCGCGTTCCCACCGACCGCCAACTGAGCATGCCGAGCACGGTTTCCTCGTCCGTCATGACCGGAAGCTGGGAGAAGCCGCGCAGCATCATGATCGTGACGGCCTGAGCGACGGGCTGGTCGGGCGGCACGGAAACGATGCCCTGGTTCGCCGCGGCGAGCCTGCCGACCTTGTAGGTTGCCTCGCAGGTTTCCCACCGGCCCGGCGGGGTCGCCTCGGGTGCCTTCTGCGCGGTGTGGCCGGGCGTCGTCGGCTCGAAATTGACGAAAACGCCGTTCCCTTCGGAGAGGACGAACCTGATCGGCGCGTCGATCCAGACCGTCTCGAAATCGGGAACGGTCCGCACGCCTTCTTTTGCGAGTTCGTCGCGGATGTTCTGAACGATCCTGTAACGGCGGCGCTGGGCGTCGAACCAGCCGAGAAATGTCCGGACGCTGACTTCGGGCGGGGTCTGTCCCGCTCTCAGGTCGTTGGCAATGGAACCGATACGAGTATCCACGAAACACCCCCCTGCAAATGAGGTGAAATTAAATGGAAAACCGGCCCCTATGCAATCTCAACCGCGAGGCGACGGAAAGAGTTCGTTGCGTCATTTCGGGGCTGAAGCGGCGCGCGATGTCCTTCCCCTCCCCGCGCTCTCAGCGATGAGGAAACACAAGAGGCCTTGCGCTTTGGCAACGTCAGGGGGAAACAGGGGCGGAAGGCGCGCTCCTCCCTGCGACTGTGCGCGCCTCTTTGCAGAAATCCAGGTGAGAATTCCATGTCCCGCAAGGGCATAATCGCACGCCGCTTCTCGGAGAGCCTCCTGACCTACGACGCCAACGCGGCGCTTCAGGAGACGGTCGCGGCGCGCCTTGCCGGGCTTCTGCCCGATGCAAGCGAGCCGCGCATTCTCGAAATCGGTTGCGGCACGGGGCTTTTTTCCCGCCGTCTCATCGCGCGCTATCCTCGCGGCCGCTTCCTCTTCACCGATATCGGCCCCGACATGGTTTCTCGCTGTCGTGAGAACATCGCGGCGGAGAGCAAACGGGGCGCGGAGACGATGTTCGCCGCGATGGACGGCGACTGCCCGGCAGTCGCGACCGGCTTCGATCTCGTGGCATCGAGCATGACGCTGCAATGGTGCGACGACCCGCGCCGAAGCCTCGAAAGCTGGCGGCGGCTCCTGAAGCCCGGCGGCCGCGTCGTGTTCGCCACCATCGGCCCCGGCAATTTTCCCGAATGGCGCGAGACGCTCGCAAGCCTTGGCGAGCCTGTGGGCCTTCTCGACATGCCCGCGCTCGACGGCGTCGTGCGGGAGGAAAGCATCACCGCCGAATACGGAGACGCGGCGGGCTTTATAAGGGCGCTGCGCGACACGGGCGCGCGCCAGCCGAGGCCCGGCTATCGGCCGCTGTCGGCGACGGCGCTTCGGCGCGCGCTGGCCGCATTCGACCGCCGCCACGGGGGCTGCGTCACATGGCGCCTCGTCTATGGCGTTCTCGATGCGCCCGGTGCCGCGAAATGAACGGGGAGCGCCGGAACGCGCACTAGCCCTCTCGGGCGACCCATGCTAGGCAATGGGCGAAATCACACCCTTCCGTTCCAAGCTCCAAGGCCATGCGCACCTATCTCGACTTCGAAAAACCCATCGCCGAACTCGAAAGCAAGATCGCGGAATTGAGCGCGCTCGGCGAAGGAGAAGGCGGCGTTTCCATCAAGGATGAACTCGCCAAGCTTCGCGAGAAGGCGCAGACGGCGCTCGAAGAAACCTACAGGAGCCTCGATCCCTGGCAGAAGACGCAGGTGGCGCGCCATCCCGCGCGGCCGCACTCCGTCGACTACATCCGCGAGCTTATCGTCGACTTCATGCCGCTGGGCGGGGACCGCTATTTCGGCGAGGATCTTGCCATCATCGGCGGCCTCGGCCAGTTCAACGGCCGCACCGTCATGGTGCTGGGCCACGAGAAGGGCGCGGACACGCAAGGCCGCCTGCGGCACAATTTCGGCATGGCGAAGCCCGAGGGGTACCGCAAGGCCGTGCGTCTCATGCAGATGGCCGACCGATTCGGCATCCCGGTGGTGAGCCTCGTCGACACGGCGGGCGCATATCCCGGTATCGAGGCGGAGGAACGCGGGCAGGCCGAGGCCATCGCGCGCTCGACCGATTGCTGTCTGGCGCTGTCGGTGCCGATGGTCGCGGTCGTGATCGGCGAGGGCGGTTCCGGCGGCGCCATCGCGATTGCCGCAGCGAACCGCGTGCTGATGCTCGAACATTCGATCTACAGCGTGATCTCGCCCGAAGGGGCGGCCTCGATCCTCTGGCGCGACAGTTCGAAGGCGCGCGATGCCGCGACGAACATGAAGATCACTGCGCAGGATCTCCTTCAGCTCGGTGTGATCGACCAGATCATCCCGGAGCCGGTCGGCGGCGCGCATCGCGACCGGGAGGCTGCCATCAGCAATGTAAGCGACGCGGTCGAACGCGCCCTTTCCGAATTCGAATCACAGGAGGGACAGGCCATCAGAAAGCAGCGGCAGGACAAATTCCTCGCTATCGGCCGTACCTTGCCGGCCGCCCGTTAGGCTCTCGACCAAGGTGTCGCATTTTGGCCTCAATACCACGGCCAAGTCTCTGTTGCAGAAAAGGAATCGGAGGCCTGCAGCCTCAGGATGCGAGCGCTAAAAAGTACACGTGAGATGCAACCTCTTTTTAACCCAGACGGCCGATGCTCACCCGACAGCGCCACCGCGCAGAGGAAAGGCTTGATGAGAGTTGCGTTGCGTTTTGCGTCGGTCGCTCCGCTTTTGCTGGGCCTGACCGGGTGTCTCAACCTCTTCGGGTTCGGCGGCGATGCCGAGAACGCGGTGCCGCCGGCCGAGCGCCAGCTTCCTGCATCGACCCAGGCCATGCTCGCCATCAAAGGCATGAGGTCCGACGCGCCGATCTTCATCCGCATCTTCAAGGAAGAGTCGGAGCTTGAGGTCTGGAAGTTCAGGGACGGCCGGTTCCAGCATTTCCGCACCTACCCGATCTGTGCATGGTCCGGTACCCTCGGCCCGAAAATTCAGACCGGGGACAAGCAGGCTCCCGAAGGCTTCTACACCGTCACGCGCGGCCAGATGAACCCGCGCAGCAATTTTTACCTCGCCTTCAATCTCGGCTATCCGAACGTGCACGATCAGGCGAACGGCCATACGGGTTCAGCGCTGATGGTGCACGGCAATTGCAAGTCGGCCGGCTGTTATGCCATGACCGACGCCTATATCGAGGAGATCTACATCCTCGCTCGTGAGGCGTTCGACGCGGGCCAGACGAAGTTCCACGTGCAAGCTTTTCCTTTCCGCATGACCGCCGCCAACATGGCCAAGCACAGCGACAATCCGTGGTATCCGTTCTGGCTGCGGCTCAAGGAGGGCTACGATTCGTTCGAGATCACCGGCAAGCCGCCGCTCGTCAAGGTGTGCGGCAAGCAATATCAGGTGAACGTGCAGTTTCCCGGTCTTCCAGGCGATCCCGCGCCCGATGGCCCATGCCCGATCTTCGCAAAGGTCGATCCAAGGATGCTTCCGGGCATCGATGGCGTGCCGCAGACGCTTCTGGCCAACCTGAACCGGGCGCAGGGCGCCGGGCAGCAAGCCAGCCCATCTGTCGCGATGGCCACCATGGCACCGCAACCGCCGATGCGCTCCTTTACGCCAAGCTACGCGCAACCGGCCGCGACATTCTCGAACGCCCAGCAGCCGTCCGAGACCGGCTCGCTCGCGTCCATGTCTGCGTCTCCGGTGATCAGGACTCCCGCTAGCAAGGCCATGTCGATTGCGAGCATGCAGGCAACGCAACCGGGTTGGTCGCAGACATCCGGCGCTGCACCTGCATCGGGTGAGGGCTTTGCCGCTCGCATCGAGTCGCAAGGTAGTACGCCGCCCGTGCGCTATGAGTTTGGCAGCACATCGATGCAGGCACCTGCTCCGACGCCCGACCCCGGCGCGTTGCAGAAAACAAACCGCTCCGGCAAGGGCGGCAAGCTGGCCTCCCAGCCCGACAGGGTCGAAGACACGCCCGCGCCTCCGATCATGCTCGGATACACGCAGCGCTAGTGTTTCCGCCCCGACGCCTCGGTTTCCGAGCGCGTCGCACGCGGGGACAGGCTGTTTCGCCTCGCTTTGAGGCCTTCGCCGAAGGCCTCAAATGCCCGGACGATCAAGCTGCGTTTCGCGGACGCCTGCCGCGCGCCTTGGGAGCCGCCGCTTTGGGCGCCGGGGGCGCCGACGCAGGCTTCGCGCCGGCTTTGGCACCGTTGCGCTGTCCGAGGCCCATGCTCTTCGCGAGGTTGGAGCGCGCCTGTGCGTAGGCTGGCGCCACCATCGGATAGTCGTGCGGCAGACCCCATTTCTCGCGATATTCTTCCGGCGAAAGATCGTAATGCGTCTTCAGATGCCGCTTGAGGGATTTGAACTTCTTGCCGTCTTCAAGGCAGATGATGTGATCCTGCGTCACCGATTTCTTGATCGGCACTGCCGGCGTCAGCTCCGGTTTCGCGGGTTCGGCGGTCTGTGTGGCGGCCTTGCTGAGAGCCGCGTAGACCGAGCCGATAAAGTCGGCGAGCTTGTCGGCGCTGATCACATTGTTGGCGACATAGGCTGCCACGACATCTGCGGTGAATGAGGTCAGTTCGATTTCGTTACTGTTTTCCATGCTGTCCAGGACTTTTGCTTATGGCGCGAAAGTAAGCCACCGGTAACGCGCCGATTCGATGGGCTATGCGTTCCGCCTCTTACAGACTTTCGTGAACAATTAATAGTCGTTTGTACAATTTTTCAATGGTCTTCGACTGCCTTTTCAACCCGGCACCTTCGGACCTTGCCCGAAGCTGTGGCCGAAGGGACCAATCAGCTCGCTTCGTCGTCTCGGCCTTCCCGCACGGTGCGGATGCAACAAGCCCGCCCGCAATTTCGCGTCAGCCCGAATTTCGATTGCTTCGCTTGTGCTCGGCGGCCTATTGTGCGGCGAAGCTTACGTCGCGGTAACAAGCCGCAACAGCAGACACAGCAGGAGCGAGACGGCAGTGGCACGCGAGGCGATCATCCAGGAAGATACCATCATCAAGGGCAAGATCCGCAATTGCCGCCAGATGGAAATCCATGGCTATGTCGAAGGTGAGCTTGCCGCCGAATCCGTTCTCGTCCATCAGGGCGGTACGTTTTTCGGCACGCTGAAGACCGATCAGGCCGATGTCGCGGGGGCGGTCCAGGGCGAAGTTTTCGTGAAGAACCTCATCAGCATTCGCAGTTCCGGTTCCGTTAGCGGCAATGTCCGCTACGGGCAGCTTGCGATGGAAATGGGTGCGGATCTCTCGGCCGAACTGCGCAATGTGCCGCCGAAGCTCGCGGGCGACCTCGACATCACCGTGAAGCGCGGGCGTTCCGTCGTGATCACGAAGGAAGACATCACCGCGATCGACCCGGACGACAGCGCCCACGAATTGACCTTCAGCGTGTCGAACGTGTCGAACGGTTTCGTGGCGCTTGCTGCGAATGCCGGCGTTTCGGTGGACCGCTTCACGCAAGCCGATATCGAAGCGGGCCGCGTCATGTTCATGCATGACGGCGGCGACAGCAGCACGGCAAACTTCGACATTCTGGTTTCCGACGATAACGGCGCATCGTCCGGCTCCGCGCAGACCGTTCATGTGAACGTCCGGGGCTGACGGCCGGAATTGCCGCCGACTCGCGCGTTGATTTCTTTCGCCGCGCCCAAAATCTCCGCTCATCTTTATCGGTGACAGTCCGGCATTCCGGATTCGCCGGACAATCCTTGGCGCCCTTGATGGGCTTCTCACGACGTGGCGCGAAAACAGGGCACCCCCAGCGGCGTAAAAAAGCCGCTCCGAAGAGCGGCTTTTTGCATTTCTGCGTCGCCGGAAGCGGCTTCGATCAAGCGAATTCCATGATCACCGCGTCGACCGCGAGGCTGTCGCCCGGCTTCGCGCGGAGCTTTGTCACCGTCACATCGCGCTCGGCCTTGAGCACGTTCTGCATCTTCATCGCCTCGACGATGGCGAGTTGTTCGCCCTCCTTCACCTCCTGGCCTTCTTCCACCGAGATGGAAATCACAAGGCCCGGCATCGGGCAGAGAAGCTTCTTCGACGTGTCGGCCGCCTTCTTCTCGGGCATCAGCGCGGTCATCTCGGCCTCGCGGGCCGTGTAGACGTACGCCTTGGTGCGCACGCCGTTATAGGAGAGGTCGAAGCCGTTCGGAATGACGCGCACCTGCACCGAGACTTCTTTGCCGTCAACCTTGCCGTGCCAGATGGGCTTGCCGAACCACCAGTGGGTTTCGAAGCCGACCGTCTTCTCGGGATTGCCCTCGGCATCCGTGAAAGTGACCGTCGTGCCGCTCTTGTAGTCGCCCGCCAGCACGACATGCTGCTCGAAATTGCCGAGCTTGCAGATACGCGCCGCGCCGAGACGCAGGCCGACCGCATGCGGGAGCTGCCCCGAAATGTGGCGGCGGCGGATGTTATTGATATGGTCGATCCACGCTGCGACGGCGGCGAGAATATCGCGTTCCTCTCCTTCCGGCTCGCGATGCTTGAAGCCGTCGGGGTATTCTTCTGCGATGAAGCCGGTGGAAAGATCGCCCTTGCGCCAGCGCGGATGCTGCATGAGCGCCGAGAGGAATGGAATATTGTGCTCGATGCCATCGATGTAAAATGCGTCGAGCGCTGCGGCTTGCGCATTGATGGCGGCTTCGCGCGTCTGTCCCCACGTGATGAGCTTGGCGATCATCGGATCGTAGAACATGGAGATTTCGCCGCCCTCTTCCGTGCCGGTGTCGTTGCGCACGATGGTGCCGTTGAGGCGCGGCCCCTCGACCGGCGGGCGGTATTTCACGAGGCGGCCGATGGAGGGCAGGAACTTGCGGAACGGGTCTTCGGCGTAGACGCGGCTCTCGACGGCCCAGCCGTCGATCTTGAGATCCTCCTGCTTGAATGGCAGCTTTTCGCCGTAAGCGACGCGGATCATCTGCTCGACAAGGTCGAGGCCCGTGATCATCTCCGTGACCGGGTGCTCCACCTGAAGGCGCGTGTTCATCTCAAGGAAGTAGAAGTTCTTGTCCGGGTCGACGATGAACTCGACGGTGCCCGCGCTCTCGTAGTTCACGGCCTTCGACAGGGCCACGGCCTGCTCGCCCATCGCCTTGCGGGTGGCTTCGTCGAGGAAGGGGCTCGGAGCCTCTTCGATGACCTTCTGGTTGCGGCGCTGGATCGAGCATTCGCGCTCGAACACGTAGACCACGTTGCCGTGCTTGTCGCCGAGCACCTGAATTTCGATGTGGCGCGGGTTCTCGACGAACTTCTCGATGAAAACGCGGTCGTCGCCGAAGCTCGACTTCGCTTCCGCCGTCGAGGTGAGGAAACCTTCGCGCACTTCGTCGGCGGAACGCGCAATGCGCATGCCCTTGCCGCCGCCGCCCGCGCTCGCCTTGATCATCACGGGATAGCCGATGTCGTTCGCGATGGTGATCGCTTGCTCCGGGCTTTCGATCACGCCGAGATAGCCGGGCACAGTCGAGACGCGCGCTTCAGCCGCCGCCTTCTTCGACTCGATCTTGTCGCCCATCGCCTTGATGGCTTCAATGTTCGGGCCGATGAACGCGATACCGGCCTCTTTCAGCGCCTCGGCAAAGCCCGCGTTTTCCGAAAGGAAGCCGTAGCCTGGGTGGATGGCTTCCGCGCCCGTCTTTTTCGCGGCCTCGATGATCTTCTCGGCAACGAGGTAGGACTGTGCGGCGGCAGCCGGGCCGATGAGGACGGCCTCGTCGGCCATCTCGACGTGAACGGCGTTGCGATCGGCCTCCGAATAGACGGCGACCGTCTTGATGCCCATACGGCGCGCGGTCTTGATCACCCGGCAGGCGATCTCGCCCCGGTTTGCGATGAGGATCTTCTTGAACATTGCGGGCATCCTATGCGGCAGGCAGCGGCAGTTTGGTATTGTCTTGTTTGCGCCTGTTCTAACCGTCATGGGGCCGCGCATCAATGGTGCTAATGGTCCTGTGCAGCCATATACCACGCATGCAATTTAGGCAGGGCTGGGTTGCTGTCCGCGGCGGCGATTGCGTGTCTCAATCGGCGTCGCAGCGCTCAAAGCTTGCGCGAGGCAGAGCGCCCTTTCAGCCATCATCCCTGTCGTGAGCCATCATCATCACGGCAGCGCCCGCAGCCGCGCCCCCGAAGGTTATGGCGAAACCAGCCATCAGCATGCCGATGGGCAGGAGCGGTGTCTCGGATGTCGCGATGAGGGCTCCGACGCCGTTCACGTCGGTCGCGAGGATGAGCGCGAGCAACAGCCAGCCCGCCAGAATGCCGATCCCGGCGTTCAGCCCGAGGAAGCGCACGAGTTGCGGAAGATCGCTCCAGCCCGCCGAAGCGCGCCTCAAGAGAAGCTTCATGGTCGGCCTCCGGGCTCTTTTCGCGCGCGCGTCTCGCGTCGCCTTCACAGCATGCCACGTCCGGATATCGAACGCATGAGGGGCAACGCGCGGCCACGGAGAATTGTTCGAGGAGGCGGGAAGCGGCTTGAAGGGGGCAGGGGAGCGGGGCAAAGTCCTCGAATTGCGAAGGGAGGAGGTTGTCCCGCTTATTCCAAGGAGGTGTCCACCGTGTCGACTTAGCTGCGGACGGACACCAGCCTTCTTCAAAGCTTACGCGTCAGTGTTGATAGTCGGCCAGGCCTTGAACGGGAAAGGCTTCTCTTCCGTGTCATGGTAGATGAACCGCGATGCGTCACCCAGCCACTGACCTAAGCTAGGTCCGAACCGAGACAGGAACGGGTTCGGAGCCCGCTGGACGAGAAACCAGACCATCTGCACGAGAGCCAACGCAAAAAACAGGCTCTGACCGATACTGAACAGAACAAGAAAGAAAAGTGACAGACCCGCGCGAGGCCAGTTCCTTGGCTCCTGCACGGCGTCAGACTTGGTCTTCTCGGCCGCTGTGGCCGATAGATCTGCTGTTTCACTCATCATGGTAATCCTCCATCCCTTCGCCCTCCCCGCTTAACATGCGAAGTGAGCGGCATTGCGCCGATGGGGTGATATGCGGCATTTCGCCACGGATTCTCCACAGCGGTCGGCGTGTATCGGGGGCTTTTGCGGGTTGCATACCGGCGCGATGCGCGTTGGGCGCGTGTTTCGCTCAAGATCCGTCAAGGTCCGGGCGATGCCTTTGTTTGGGCCTGAGCACGATTCGATTCGCCGCCGCCGTCGAAATGCAGCGCAAGCCACACCGTCGGCGCGTCGGGCGACGTCCAGTCCACGCGGTGGCGTCGGTGGGCCGGGATGAAAACGAAGTCGCCGGGCTTGAGCGCGCGCGCTTCTCCCTCGCCATCGAACCGGAGCCGCGCGGCGCCCGATAGCAGCATGACCCATTCTTCGCGCGGTTGATCGTACCAGAAGCCCGGCGGGCTCGCCTGACCGGTCGAGACGATGCGCTCGACGCGAAGCCCCGGCACGTCGAGAAGCGCGGCGATGTCTTCTTCCGCGCTCCCCATGACGGGGAGGTTGGCGAAAATGTTGCCGACCTTCGGCATCGCGCCTCTCAATCCCTCACGACGGTGCGCGCGAGGATCTGGAAGTCCATCGGAAACTTGCCGTCGTTCGACGCCACATCCGAGAGAATGAGCGTCGAGCCGACAAAAAGCCGCTCGCCGATTCGATCCTTCACGTCCGCCGGTATCTCGATGCGGTCGAGCGCGGCGGCCGCGGTTTCGGGGAAAGGCTGCGCGGCGCGTTCCGGCTCAAGCGGTTCGACCCTGCGGCCGCGGCGGCTCGAATGCCTGCGATATTTAACTTCGATGGCGGCAGGTGGCGTGATGCCGACCCAATTCAGCGATGCCTTGTTGTCGCCCGCGCGGGTCGCGATAAAAAGATGCGTGCCGAGCGGGCGATCCACGTCCTTGATCGTCACGGGCATATCGAACAGCGGGGCGGTGCCCTGGCGCACGTAAAGGCGCCCCGTCTTGCGGCTGATGAGGATCGAGACCGGGACGGTGCGCGACGTTGCGTCCCTCATCATCCGAATGGCCTCGTCGCCTTCGGCGACCGCTGCCCGAATGGCCTCCTGCGCGGAGACCAGCTCGCGCTCGATCTCAGAGCGCGCGTTACGCGCGGTGCCCGCCACTGTTTCCGCATCGGCAAGTTTTGCCTCGACCGCTCCCACGCGCTGATCGACGGCTTTCGCCATCGCTTCGTCCACGTCCATCTTTTCGGAGGCGCGGGCGACGGCCTCAACCTCGCGGTTCACGCGCTTCACCCTCGCTTCGGCGACGGCGACAGTCCTGTCGGCTTGCCGAAGTTCCACCCGCAATTTGCCCGCGAGCGCGACGGCCGCCTTCCTTGCCTGTGCGGCGGCTTTACCTTTCTTCATCGCGGCGCCCTTCAGAGCGTCCACATACTCGTCCGGCGCCACGAGTTCCGGTTTCGGCTCGTCGGTCTTTCCGGCCGATAAGGCGACAGGCTCGACACCCGGCGTTGCGTCCGGTGCGCCTGTGGTCCTGTCATCGACCACCCCCGGCAGGGGCAGAAGCTTCGGGGCGGGGAGCTTCGCATGCGCAATCTCCACCGGGGCGATGTCCTGCGGCGCGATGACCACGCGCTGGCCGAGGCTCGTCACGGCGAAAAGCCGCTGCGCGAAGGCGGCGGGGAG
The DNA here is from genome assembly GCF_018619475.1 of Rhodomicrobium sp. Az07. GTDB lineage: Bacteria > Pseudomonadota > Alphaproteobacteria > Rhizobiales > Rhodomicrobiaceae > Rhodomicrobium. The sequence continues at coordinate 48,669 of NZ_JAHFZG010000015.1, read as the reverse complement.
CCGCACGCAGCCATGGCTGGCCGGATGATTGGGCACGACGCCCAGATGCAGCGCGACGCCGGTCCAGGTGAGCCGCTGCATGAACGGCATGGGCGCGCCGCTATAGATGTTGGAGCGGTGATGGCGGTTCTTTTCGAGGATCGTGAACACACCGGCGGGCGTCGCGTAGCCTCGCTGCCCCGTCGACACCCGGCTTCGCGCCCAGACGCCTTTCGCGTCGTAGAAGGTCACATGCTGATCGGCGAGCGAAACGACGCCATAGAGCGGCCCGACCGGATCACGGCTTTGCGTATCTTCGACCTTCCGCGGTTCCTCACGTTCGGGCTGGTAAGAACGGCGCCGCGCGTCCGCCGGTTGGGTCATCAGTCCGATGCCGATGAGCGCGGCGACAAGAGCCGTCGAAGCGGAAGCTGTGCCGGAACCCGACCGGAAAATGCGGCGCGGGCTCGGAAGATCAAATCGACGCATGACTTTGAACATTCGTGAGGGTTGCCGGGGAGAGCAGTATGCAGACTTCGCCGTAACTATAGCGTGAAAACGGGCGGCGCAAAGCGGAAGCGGGCATTAGGCGCGCAACAGGAGATACCGGCGATATTTCTGGGGGCCGCGTATCCGACCACGGAGCGACATCATGCAGACATGGACGCAAACGCTATCGCGTCGCGCAAGCGAGAATTGGCGCGACGCGTTCGCCTCCGCCGTTGCCGCATGCATCGCGTGGGTGCTGTCGGTCCGCCTCCTCGGCCACCCGACGCCGATTTTCGCCGCGATCACGGCCATCATCTGCCTTGCTCCGGCGCTGCCAAGTCGGGGACAACAGGCCATCGGGCTCCTGATCGGCGTGGCGACCGGCATCGTCGTCGGCGAACTGGCGCTGCTCCTGCCGCCGATGGAATCTCTGCTGCGCATGGGGCTTGCGACCTTCGCAGCCCTGCTGGTTGCGTCTCTCTTCGGGCTTGCGCCGGTCGTTCCGATCCAGGCGGGAATATCGACGGTGCTGCTGTTGTCGTTCGGTGTGGAAAAGGCAGGCGTGGCGCGGATGCTGGACGTCCTCGTCGGCGCGTCGGTCGGCCTGATATTCAGCCAGGTGTTGATGACGCCGAACCCCGTCCGCCTCATCGATGTGGCGGCGAAATCGCTGCTGCGGCGGCTGGCCAAAGGCTTCGCACAGGCAGAGGCGGCGATTTCCGAGCGGAACCGAGGCAAGGCGGAAGCCGCGACGAACCTGTTCACCGAGGCTCAGTCCACGCTCGTCAATCTCGATTCCGGCATCAACCGCGCGCGAAGCCTCGTTCGCTGGACCTTGCGCGGGCGGTTTGTGGCCATGCAGGTGCGAGAAATGGCTGCCCTCTACGACCGGCGCGCCATCCGGCTCTATGCCTCGGCGCTGCTTTTCGCTGAGTCGCTTGAGGAGGCGCTGCGGACGAGCGAGGAGCCACCGCCCCAAGGCTTGCTGGATCGGGTTGCTCATGTGGCGCGCGTGGTCGCCGCCTCCGCGAAGGATCTCGATGCCATGCGCGCGGAAGTTTTCGCCGCGCCGCTTCCGGTCTCGGTGCCGCACGGATGGCAAGTCTGTCTCGACAATTTCAATGCGGTGGAAGCCGCGCTCGCTGCCTTCATCGCGATCCGCGAGGAATAAAGCCGCGCCGTGTTCGCGCGCGGTCTTCGCCCGTCTGCATGGAGTGTCCGCAGGCGGGCGGATTATAATGATCCCGGAACACGCTTTCCGGCGCGTGCATTGGGTGGACAAGGAAGCGGAGACGGATCATGGAAACCATCGCAATCGGCAAATCGGGGATCGAAGCCTCGCGCGTCGCCCTTGGAACGTGGGCTATCGGCGGCTGGATGTGGGGCGGCACGGACGAGGCACAGTCCATCGCCACAATCCGCGCCGCCATCGACCGCGGCATCACGCTCATCGACACTGCGCCGGTTTACGGCTTCGGGCGGTCGGAGGAGATTGTCGGCAAGGCGCTCGCCGAGGGGGCTCTGCGCGACAAGGTGCGGATCGCGACCAAGTGCGGCCTGAACTGGCGCGACGGCAAGGTGTGGCGCGACGCCCGCCCCGAGCGCATCCGCCACGAGATCGAGGACTCTCTTCGGCGGCTTCGCACGGATGTCATCGACCTGTATCAGGTGCATTGGCCCGACCGCGAGACGCCGTTCGAGGACACGGCCCGCGTGTTCGAAGAGCTGCGGCGCGAGGGGAAAATCCTCGCCATCGGCGTCAGCAATTACGCACCCGCCGAGATGGAAGCCTTCCGCAAGGCGGCGCAACTCGACGCGGTGCAGCCGCCGTATAATCTCTTCGAACGCGAAATCGAGGCGGATGTCCTGCCCTACGCGAAGAACCACGGCCTTACCGTACTCGCCTACGGCGCGCTGTGTCGCGGCCTGCTGTCCGGGCGCATGACGGCCGATACGGCGTTCGATGGCGACGATCTCCGCAAGAGCGATCCGAAGTTCCAGAGCGAGCGCTTCCACGATTATCTCGCTGCGGTCGAGGCGCTGAAGACGCTGGCGCGCGACCGCTACGGCAAGTCGGTGCTCGCGCTCGCGGTGCGCTGGGTGCTCGATCAAGGGCCGACGATTGCGCTGTGGGGCGCACGAAAGCCGTCGCAGGTGGAAACCGTAAGCGAAGTCGTGGGTTGGACTATAGACGAGGATGCGAAGCGCGAAATCGACGCGATCCTGAAGCGGACCATTCGTGAGCCCGTGTCGCCCGCCTTCATGGCTCCGCCGGACAAGCGCCCCGCAGGTGTGTGACGGACGGGTAAGACACAACCGCTATCCTCGCTGCACCTATGTCGAGGAGTAGCCATGGCCATCTCTTACAAGAGCGAATTGCAGTTGCTGAACCATGACGAGCGCGAGCTGGTGCGCGCGACGCATTATCCCGCGATCTGCGAGGTGGCCCGCGAGGATCTTCAGGACACGCTGAAACGGCTTCGCGACATGCGCGACAAGGAAAAGACGCTCATGAAGGCGAAGCGGCGCGAGGCCAAGGGCACGGGCGAGGCGCGCGGCGGAAGTTTCCCCGGCACATCCGAGCAGCCGCGCCGCAGGAGGCAGGTCTTCGCGCAGGCGCTGAAGCGCGTGAACAAGGAGATCGAGCGCCACCGCAAGTTCGAGGCGAAGGCCGAGCTTGGCGCGAATGCGCGGCGCGCGCTTGCGATGAAGCGGTCAGCGGAATTCAACCGCCCGGTGCAGGGCGTGACTGCGAATGAAGGCATGTCGCCGCTTCCGAGCCGTCGCCGCCGGAAGAACGTCCACCCGTCGAAAATCGGGGAAGTGTCGCAGTGGACGAAGGTCCGCCAGGCGCAGAGGGACGCGCGCCTTTAGCGCGCGTCAAACGTCTATCGCTCCAACTCGGCGGCGAGAAAAGCGCGGATCTTGTCGCGCGCGACGTCCTTCGCCACGAAGGCGTTGCCGATGCCGCTCAGGAGAACGAGGTTCATCTTGCCGTCCTTCACCTTCTTGTCCTGCTCCATGAAGCTCACAAGCTCATCGAGCGTGGGCGCGCGGCCGAGCGTTTGGCGCAGTTCGCCGAAGGTGGTGGCAAAGCCGACTTCCGCCAGATGGTCTTCCAGCCGCCGCGACACCGTATGCGCGCAGAAGCCTTCCGCCTCCGAGAAGCGCGCCGCCAGCACCATGCCGAGCGCGACCGCCTCGCCGTGGAGCACATCGCCGGAATAACCCGCCCAAGCCTCAACCGCATGGCCGAAGGTGTGCCCGAGGTTCAGAAGCGCGCGGTCGCCCGCCTCCTTCTCGTCGCGCGAGACGATTTCCGCCTTCATGCGCACGCTCGTTTCGACGGCATCGGTCAGCGGATAGGTGTGCTGCTCGAAGATCGCGGGCGCATTGTCTTCCAGCCAGCGGAAGAACACCGAGTCGCCGAGCGCCCCATATTTCGCGACCTCGGCATAACCGGCGCGGAATTCGCGCGGCGGGAGCGTCTTCAGCGTGTCGAGGTCGATCAGCACGAGCGAGGGCTGATGGAACGCGCCGACTAGGTTCTTGCCGTGCGGCGTGTCGATGCCGGTCTTGCCGCCGACCGACGAGTCGACCTGCGCGAGAAGCGTTGTCGGCACCTGCACCACGCGCACGCCGCGCTTCAGCGTCGCCGCCGCGAAGCCCGCGAGGTCGCCGATCACGCCGCCGCCGAGCGCGATCACCGCATGGTCGCGCTCCACGCCGAGATCGAGCAGCGCAGCCGTTACGCGTTCGAGCGAGGCGAAACTTTTCGACGCCTCGCCGGATGGAACATAAATCGTCGCGCCGAGCAGCAGGCCGGTGCCCGAAAGCCCCGCCTCAAGCTGGTCCGCGTAAGCCCGCACGGCCTCGTCGGCGACGATGGCGAAGCGCGTTCCGGGCAGCGTCTCCGCCAGAAATTGCGGCGCGCCCGCGATCAGGCCGTTGCCGATGAGGATCGGATAGCTGCGCTCGCCAAGCTCTACGTCAACGCGGGCGGAAGGCTTCACTTGTGCCGTCATGACGGTTCGCTCCCTTGCATGTCGGCCGGTCGGGCTTCGCCGCCTCCGGCCTCTTTGGCTGTCAGATAGGTAAGGATCAGGTCGAGGATTTCATCCACGATGACTTCGTGTGGCGCATCGCGGCTTTCGATTTTGAGATCAGCCTCGGCATAGTAGGGCTCGCGCTGGGTGAGAAGCCGCTGAAGCACGGCCATCGGGTCGTCGGTCTTGAGAAGCGGGCGATTGTCCCGCCGCGAGACGCGCTGGAGGAGAAGGTCGAGCGGTGCGTGGAGCCAGATCGACACGCCGCCTCTGGCGATTTCGGCGCGCGTGGCGGGCGAGATGACCGAGCCGCCGCCCGTCGACAGCACCTGCGGGCCGCTTTGCAGAAGACGACGGATGACGCGCTCTTCGCCGTCGCGGAAGTAACCTTCGCCGTGGGTGCGGAACATCTCTTCAATGGTCATGCCCGCGGCAGTCTCGATCTCGGCGTCCGCGTCGTGGAAGGGCAGGTCCAGTGCGATGGCCAGCCGTCGCCCGATGGACGATTTGCCCGAGCCCATCATGCCGATGAGAATAACGCTCTGCCGCCCCAAAGCGTGCCGAACCGCCTTCGCCATCGGCTTCAAACCGCCTGCTTCGTTTTCCGACGTCACGAACCGCTCATCTTATTGGCTTATGGAAGAACAGGGCCGCAACTTAAGCTTCTATCGCATCCTTGACAACGGGCGCGAAGAACGGCAGCCCATAGGGAACGACCAAAGAACGACCGAGCCGGAGGGAGAGATGCCGACACTTCTTCGCTTTCTGACAATCGTCGGTCTGATCGCCGGGCTGTTCTATGGCTCGATGTTCGTTCTGGCGAATTTTTTCGAGCCGTCGCCGCACGAGATGACGAAGTCGATCCGCGACGCGAAGATCAAGTAGCATGGGGCGGCCACCGGGCTCCCATGCTTCGACGGCCGACGAGCCTCTGATCGCAGCCTACCTCGCCATGATGAGGTCCGAACGCGGCGCATCGGCCAACACGGTCGCGGCTTATGCGACCGATCTGCGCGAGATGTCGCGCTTCCTGGCAACGCGCGGCGAAACCTTTGCTGCTTGCCCGCGCGACGATCTGGAAGCGTTCTTCTCGGATCGCGCCGAGGCCGGGCTATCGGCCAATTCCGCCGCGCGCAAGCTGTCCTGCCTCAAGCGGTTCATGCTGTTCCTCGTCGCCGAGCACGTGCGCGAGGACGACCCCGCGCGGCTCATCGATGGCGCAAAGGCGCGGCGCACGCTGCCGATGACGCTCACCGTCGCCGAAGTTGACCTCCTGCTCGACGCGGCGCATCAAGCGGCGGCGTTTGGCGATCCGCAAACGCCCGCCGGACGCCGGGCGCTGCGCCTCGCCTGCCTGCTCGAACTGCTTTACGCCACCGGACTGCGCGTCTCCGAACTCGTCGGGCTGCCGCGCGCCGCCTTTCTAGGCGACCGCAAGATGCTCACGGTGAGGGGCAAGGGCGGGCGCGAGCGCATCATCCCGCTGAACCCCAAGGCGCGCACGGTGCTCGATTGCTGGCTGAAGACGCTGGATGAGACCGCGCGGGCAGCTGACGGCAAGGCAGGCGGCGCAGGGGCTTCGGCGTCGAAATGGCTGTTTCCGTCATGGGGCGAGGACGGCCATCTGACGCGGCAGAAATTCGCGCAGGATCTGAAGGCGCTCGGCGCTCGCCTCGGCTTCGATGCGGAGCGGCTTTCGCCGCACGTGCTGCGCCATGCTTTCGCGACGCATTTGCTCGACAGGGGCGTCGATCTGCGCGTGCTTCAAACGCTGCTCGGCCACGCCGATATTTCGACCACGCAAATCTATACGCACGTCATGGAAGATCGCCTGAGGCAGACGGTGTTCGACTTTCACCCGCTCAGTGAAGGCGCGGCGGAAAAGGAAAAATAGGCGGAGCGGACGCGCCTTAACGCGGTTCGAACCGATGCACCAGAAGCCCGAGATCGGGGCTCGCTTCCTTCAGCGGGAAGAACCGGCGGAACCCGCAGCTCTCGTAAAACTGCACGGCGCGCGAGTTGGCGCCTGTCACCACATGCACGCCGGGCGATTCCGCCTCGATGCACTGGTCGAAGAAGCGCGCGACGAGCAGCGAGCCGATGCCCTTGCCCTGCTGACCCGGCTTCACGTTGATGTGGAAGTGCGACGGGAAATCCTGAAGCGCGGCGCGAAAGTTCTTCGTGTAGAACGCCATCCCGTCGAGGATCGGACGGCATTCGTCGGAGAAACTGTCGAGGCATCCGGCGAGATAGCCGACGGCGTGCCGTTCATTGTCGAGGGCGATGAAAAAGGAGAGCGGCTGGAGGTCCAGATAATTGCCGAACCAGCGCTGATAGAACGCCGTTTTCACGATCGGCGAGTTGAAGGCCGAGGTGTTCGCCGTCGCAAAAAAGATCTCTGTAGCTTCGGCCAGAAGCCGGTCACGGTCCGACGGATCGATTGCGGTCAGCGGATAAGTGATGGCCACGGCATGCCTTTCCGGAAAACGCGAGCGGCCTTATTCGGCGGCGCGCGGCTCCCGCTGCGGGGCAACGCCGGCCTCAGTGGCGAGCCCTTCCCCCTTCTCGTTGATCATTTCGGGCCGTGGCATGGCGACGATGTTGTAACCCGAATCCACGTAATGGGTTTCGCCGGTGACAGCGGTCGAAAGGCCGGAAAGAAGATAGAGAGCGGCACCGCCCACTTCATCGAGTGTTGGCGTGCGACGAAGCGGCGAATGCATCTTCTGGTAATTGAAGATGACGCGCGCATCCGAAACGCCGGATCCAGCGAGCGTGCGCATCGGACCCGCCGACAGACCGTTGACGCGGATGGCCTGCGGACCGAAATCGACGGCAAGGTAACGAACGGACGCTTCGAGCGCCGCCTTAGCCACGCCCATCACGTTGTAGCGCGGCACGACACGCGTCGATCCGCCGTAGGTCAGCGTGATCATAGAGCCGCCGTCCGTCATCAGCGCGGCAGCACGCTTCGCGATCTCCGTGAAGGAGAAGCACGAAATCACCATGCTGTTGATGAAGTTGTCGCGCGTCGTATCGGCGTAGCGCCCCTTCAGTTCGTTGCGGTCGGAGAAGGCGAGCGCGTGAACCAGAAAGTCGATCTTGCCCCACTTCTCCCTGAGGACGTCGAAAACCGCGTCGACGGAGGCGAGATCCACCACGTCGCACGGCAGGATGATCTTGCCGCCGAGGCTTTCGGCAAGCGGGATGACGCGGCGGCCGAAGGCGTCGCCCTGATAGGTGTAGGCGATTTCCGCGCCCTGTCCGGCGAGCACGCGCGCGATGCCGTAGGCGATGGACCGGTCGTTGGCCACGCCCATGACGAGCCCGCGTTTGCCCGCCATCAACGGCCCCGGCCTTGCAACATCAAACCCAGTCATGAGATCGTGGCCTTTCCTGATCCGGCATGCGTCCGACGCTCTAGGCGTCGTACCGGTTGAATATCAACGTCGCGTTTGTGCCGCCGAAACCGAAGCTGTTCGACATCACGCAGTTCAGCTCGACGTTGTCGAGTCTCTCGCGAACTATTGGCATATCCGAGAAAGCCGGATCAAGCTCCACGATATTTGCGGATTCACACACAAATCCGTCATTCATCATCAGGAGTGAATAGATTGCCTCCTGCACACCTGCTGCGCCGAGCGAATGTCCGGTGAGCGACTTGGTGGCGGAAAGCAGCGGCGCCTTCGAACCGAAGACTTCGCGGACGGCTTCGATTTCCTTGAGGTCGCCGATAACCGTCGATGTTGCGTGGGGGTTGATGTAGTCGACCTTGCGGTCGAGCCCTTGCATCGCCACGCGCATGCAGCGGGCCGCCCCTTCGCCGGATGGCGCAACCATGTCGTAGCCGTCCGAGTTGGCGCAGAAGCCGACGAGTTCGCCGTATATCTTCGCGCCGCGCGCCTTCGCCCGCTCCAGTTCCTCCAGCACGAGCACGCCGGCGCCGCCCGCGATCACGAAGCCGTCGCGGTTTGCGTCATAGGCGCGGCTCGCCTTGGCGGGCGTGTCGTTGAAGTTGGACGACATCGCGCCCATGGCGTCGAACAGGACCGAGAGCGTCCAGTCGAGTTCTTCGCCGCCGCCTGCGAACATGATGTCCTGCTTGCCCCACGCGATCATTTCGGCGGCGTTGCCGATACAGTGCGCGGAGGTCGAACAGGCGGACGAGATCGAATAATTGATGCCCTTGATGCGGAACGGGGTCGCGAGCGTGGCCGAGTTGGTGCTCGACATCGCCTTCGGCACCTCGAACGGCCCGACCTTGCGAGGCCCCTTCTCGCGCGTGGTGTCGGCGGCGGCAACGATGGCGCGCGTTGACGGACCGCCGGACCCCATGATGAGGCCCGTGCGCTCGTTCGAAACGTCCTTGTCCTGGAGACCGGCGTCGGCGATGGCCTGCTGCATCGCGATGTAGTTCCATCCCGCGCCCGCGCCCATGAAGCGACGCACCTTGCGGTCGACCGCGGCTTCCCAGTCGATGGTCGGCTCCCCATGCACCTGACACCGGAAGCCGCGCTCGGCGTAATCCTTCGCCTTGACGATGCCGGAGCGTCCTTCGCGCAGGGAGGCGAGCACCTCCTGGGTGTTGTTACCGATGGACGAGATGATGCCCATTCCCGTGACAGCAACACGTCTCATGTCTTGACCCCACGTTGTCGCATTTGTTGAAAGGCTCGGCGCGGAGACTCAGCCAGCCGCCGCTTCAATGCCTACGTTCGCGTCGGTAAACAAGCCCACGCGGAGATCCTTGGCGGAATAAATGATCGCGCCGTCGGCCTTGAGAATGCCGTCGCCAACGCCGAGCGTCAGCTTGCGGCGGATGACGCGCTTCAGGTCGACGATATATTCGAGCTTCTTCACCGTCGGCACGACCATGCCCGTGAACTTCACTTCGCCGCAACCGAAAGCGCGGCCGCGACCGGGCGATCCGCCCCAGCCGAGAAAGAAGCCCAGCAATTGCCAAAGTCCGTCGAGGCCGAGACAACCGGGCATCACAGGGTCGCCCTTGAAGTGGCAATCGAAGAACCAGAGGTCCGGCCGGACATCCAGTTCGGCAATGACATGCCCCTTGCCGTGCTCTCCAGCGGTTTCGGAGATGCTCGTAATGCGGTCGAACATCAGCATGGGCGGAAGCGGCAATTGTGCGTTTCCGGGCCCGAATAGTTCGCCGCGACCGCAGGCGAGCAAGTCCTCATAGTCGTAGCTGTGGCGCCGCTCGGACATATTTCCTCTTTAGATAGTCATCATGCCTGCTCGGCGGCAGGCCGTCGCTAAACTGTCACATCCCGTAACTATCACACCTTTCGGTGCTCGCAACCCCACGCCATCGTTGCAATCGGCCTTCCGGGCCTTGGGCGGCGCTTGCGAGTTAAGGCGTCGCTACCTATACTACAAGGTGGATCGCGACGGAATGCCAAGTGATGTCTGACAATATACCGGAACTCCCCATAGAAAGATTGCGCCTCACGGGCTTGCGCCCGACGCGTCAACGCGTCGCGCTCGCGGAGTTGCTTTTCGGGCGAGGAGACTGGCATTTCACCGCCGAGGATATTCATGCCGAGGCGGTCAGGAACGGTGTGCCCGTCTCTCTCGCAACCGTTTACAACACGCTGCACCAGTTCGTCGAAGCGGGCATCCTGCGCGAAGTAGCCATCGAAAGCTCGAAGACGTATTTCGATACCAAGATTAACGATCACTTTCACTTTTTCTTCGAAAAAAACGGCTCCCTTGTCGATATCGATACAGCCGATATCAAGGTTGAACATCTGCCGGAGCCGCCAGCGGGCACGCAGATCGCCAGGATCGACGTTCTCGTCAGGCTGGAACCGACGAGGAAGAAGAGCGGCTAGAGCCCGTTCCGATCTGATGGAATCGCGATCAGATCGGTGAAGCCGCCTGCAGGAAACCAGTCAAAATCGACGGCGCGTGCGATGCCTCGTCCCCATCACACGGAGCGAATCGTGCGTGACATGCTCAATCAAAGGCCGGACCCGCAGAAAAACGTCTTCGGTGAGCCGCTATCGCCGTGCTCGCTGTCGCCGCTGACCGGTTATTTCCGCGACGGATGCTGCAACACGAGCCCCGAGGATGTCGGATCGCACACCGTCTGCGTGGTGATGACCGACGAGTTTCTCGCCTTCTCGAAGGCGGCCGGAAACGACCTGTCCACGCCCGTTCCGGAATTCGGCTTCCCCGGCCTCAAGGCGGGCGACCGCTGGTGTCTGTGCGCGGCGCGATGGGCACAGGCTTTATCGGCGGGCAAGGCGCCGAAAGTCGTGCTGGCGGCCACGCATCAGAACGCGCTGGACATCGTTTCGCTCGCCGATCTGAAGCGCCACGCGATCGACCTTTCGTAAACTGCGCTCACCCCACGAGCAGCCCGCGATAGAAATCCAGCTCAAGCTCAAGGCACGTCGTGATCGTCTCCGCCCGCCGAAAGCCATGCCCTTCGCCTTCGAACTCGTGATACGCGACGGGCACGCCTTTCGCCCGAAGCGCGTCGGCGATGGAGAGCGACTGCGCTTTCGGCACGACCTTGTCTTCCGCGCCCTGAAACAGGATCAGCGGCGTCTCGATCGCGTCGGCATGCGTCAGCGCCGACCGCGCGCGATAGAGGTCGGGGTCGGCTTTGAGCGTCGCGCCAAGCAGCGTTTCGAGATAGCCTTGTTCGAATTTGTGCGTCGTCTCCTGCAAGCCGATGAGATCGGCCACGCCGTAATAGCTCGCGGCACCGCGAAACGCGTTTGACGTTGCGATTGCCATCAGAACCGTGAAGCCGCCCGCGCTGCCGCCCGTGACGAAGATCGCGCGTGGATCGGCGAGGCCGCTCGCCGCCGCGTATTCCGCCGCGGCGACCGTGTCGGCGACATCGGCAACGCCCCACGCGCCCTTGAGCCGGTCGCGATAGTCGCGGCCATAGCCGACGCTGCCCGAATAGTCGAGGTCGAGCCAACCGAAACCGCGCGAGGTGTAGAACAGCGTTTTTGCCTTCATCCCCCGCTGCGCGGCGCCTGTCGGGCCGCCATGCAGGTTGACGATGAGCGGCGGCTGCGCGCCGTCCGGCCCAAGGGCGTCCGGGTTGGCGGGCGGATAATAGAGGCCGTAGACCGGGCCGGAAGGGCTCGGAATTTCAAGGCGCTGCGGTGGCAGGATGAAGCCTGCGGCGATGGCGAGCATCGAGCTTCGACGTATGATAGCGGGCGCGGCGCCGCCCGCCTCGGCCACGACGCACAGCGGTTCGTCGTCGGCCATGGCAACGAACGCGGTCAGGTCGCCGTCGGCCGATACCGCGCCAACCGAGGTGAACGGCGAGGCGAGCGGCGCAAGCGCGCCGGTTTCAAGGTCGAACAGCGCCGCGCGCGTCTCGCCCTTGTCGACATAGGACAGCCGCGCCTTGCCGCCGCCGAGCAGCGCATAGCTCGCCTGATTGAACACCCACAGCGGCAACGAAAGATCGCCGTCGAGCCGCGTGATCCGGATCGGAGCGGACGCCTCCATCCAGCGCCACAGATTGCCCGCGCCGCCCGTATCCCAAACGAAGAGCAGAGCCTCGCCCGTCCACTCCGGCTGAAAGCACGCCGTGCCGCCGCCGCCCGCCACCTTCACCACGCCGGAAACCGCGCCATCGGGCGCGAGATGCGCGACGTACAATTCCGCCGCGTCCCACGGCATATGCGGCAGTTTCCACGCGAGGTATGCCAGAAGCGAGCCGTCGGGGCTGATGCGCGGGCTAGCGTAGAAGTCGTGCCCTTCGACGAGGACGCGCGGGCCGCTGCCATCGAGCGGTATCGACCACAGCGCGTTCACAGGTTCGCCAGCGCCGCGATGCGTCTCGCCCACGGCGATGAGCCGCTCACGGCCCGCGTCGAGCGTCATGTCGGCGAAGCGCGTATCCGGCAGTTCGGTGAGGCGGCGCGGCGCGGCGGCGCCCTCCGGCGTCAGCCGAGCTTCGAAAAGATCCTGGTCGGCGTCGTTCACGAAATAGAGCGCGCCGCCCGCCACGGTAAACTCGCCGCCGCCATATTCATGCACGCGCGAGCGCGCCGACCACGGCGGCGGCAGAAGTTCCGTAACGCCGTCCGTCGCCGCCCACCGCAGCACGGGCGAGCGGCCCTTTTCGGCAGGGCGGCTTTCGCTCCAGTAGACCGCGCCGTCCTTCGCCTCGACGCGCCCGAAGCGCAGCGCGCCCGCCGCGACAGCCTCGGCGGTGATGGGCGAGGGCCAGTGGCCGAAAGCTAAGGTGCTCTTACTCATCTACTTTCCCGATCCAGGTTGCAGGTTTCCGTATACTGAGTTAAAAGATGGTAGGGCATTTATATAAGCATTTTGTTGGGGGGGGGCATTTTGTCCACATTTAGCGCTTTAAAACCTCGTTCGCAGGCGGAAGTGAAATTGTTGGCATGCGCGAGAAAAGGGAAGTGGTGCGAACTCGGAGAGGAACGCCCCGACCAAGCCGGTCAAAATAACACGATCCGCGCCGAATTGGTGCGTGCGCTTCTTCTCCAGATAGGGAATCACGAAAGCGGGGTTCAAATAACTGGAGGTTACATCGAAGGATCCATCAATCTTGATGGCGTATCGAAGCTGAGACCGCTGCATATGGTGAAAACCACGATCAACGGAGATCTTTCCTTTGCCGACGCCGAAACGGGAACGATCCATCTCGATTGCTGTTACGTCAAGGCGATTCGCGGATATGGTGCGAAAGTTAACGGAGATCTTCTTGTCTGGACTAGTACAGTCGACTCAGGGGCGCATCTTTTTGGTATCAAGGTGACAGGATCGCTAAGCTTTGCTAATTCCACGATAAGAAAATACGAAGACGGCAATAAAGACAAAAAATTCTCGATCCTATTGGAAACCGCATTTATCGGCGGTAAACTATATCTTAAAGGTATCAATACTGAGTTTAATGTAATTATGGACGATGCAACTATTACTGGATCTCTGGATTGCGAGAATGGGCATTTTGGGTCGTTTCCCGAAGAAGATCCGAAGACAAATACTGTGCGCGCGTTGAGCGCCTACCGCGCCAGAATCGGCGGAAATGTCGTTTTTCGATCGGCAACAAGCACAGGTGAACTGACATTCACTGGAGCCGACATCGGGGGCGATGTGGACTGCGGCGGGGGAAGATTCAAGCATAACTCGGAAATAGCGCCGGTTTCGCTGAGGTTCTCGCGATCCCAAATCGGCGGGAATGTCTATCTTAACCGCGGCTTCGAAAGCGTTGGGAAAGTCGAATTCAACGGCACCAAAATTTCGGGGGCAATGAATTGTGTCGGTGGTGCATTCAGAGTGATTCCGGGCATCAAAGGAACAGATCTCGGATCCGACGAACAGAATGTCGCAATGGATGCTTTGTCGCTTGTTAACGCCGACATAAGAGCAGCGCTCAAGCTAACGAGGGCGGGTGAACCTGAAGATGACGAGCACGCAACCCCAGCTTTTTTCGCCGGATCGCTAGACCTGAAAGGGACGTCCGTTCGCCTTCTGGTGGACAGCAAACAAAGCTGGCCTCAAATTACCAAAGATAAGGAGTTGCCCAATGTTATCCATATGGATGGGTTTACTTATGAAAGACTAGGCGGTGATGCTCCACGAGACGCAAAGACGCGCATGGAGTGGTTAAATCGCCAGCCAAAGCGGCATATGGGAAAGGACTTTCGGCCACAACCGTTCGAACAGCTGATCAAGGTTCTGAAAAACATGGGGCATCCGGAAGACGTTCGGGTATTGGCAATTAAGCGCGAGAAGCGCCTGCATCGGAGCAGATGGGCTAAATGGTGGAGGTTGATCCCTGCCTTATCTGCAATTTTTTCTGCAGTTACAGCCGGATGGCTGATGGGATACGGCTACCGACCGCTACGCGTCTTGTGGTTTATGATCCCGATCGCAATCCTATGTGGTTTTTTTTATGATTATGGAAGAGAACAGGGCGCTTTCGCGCCCAGAGATTCACAGGTCTTGCTCCAATATGAGGTGCGAACTTGCGTGCATCCGCAGCAAGTTGGCAAACAACCGGGAACATGGCACGAGTGTCTCGAAAAACACGTTAAGGAATACCCACGCTTCGATCCGTATATATATTCCTTTAACGTTCTTCTTCCCGTCATCGATCTTTTTCAGGAGAAAAGCTGGGTGCCCGTAAGGCAGGAGGTCACACTTACATTGCCGTATATCGGTTCTATCAAAACGTACGAACAAGCCACCGAATTTGTTGTTTATGCGGAACTCGCTTTCGGCGCGATTGTGAGCATTTTGGCGGTCGCGCTGTTCAGTGGCCTGATCCGGAAAGTCCGCACTGACTGAGTGGGCGGCCCATCAAGCCGCCTCGCCCGTCAGCGTATTGCGCCCCGGCTCGTAATTGAGGATGGGCGCGAGCCAGCGTTCCGCCTCGGCGAGCGTCCAGCCCTTGCGGCGGGCGTAGTCTTCCACCTGATCGCGCTCGATCTTGCCGACGCCGAAATAATAGCTTTCGGGATGCGAGAAATAGAGGCCGGACACCGAAGCGGGCGGCGTCATCGCATAGCTCTCGGTGAGCGCGATGCCCGTCGCGCGTGTCGCGTCGAGAAGGTCGAACAGCGGCGTCTTCTCGGTGTGGTCGGGTTGGGCGGGATAGCCCGGCGCGGGCCGGATGCCGCGATAAGTCTCGGCGAGAAGCTCATGCGGCGCGAGCGACTCGTCGGCGGCATAGCCCCAGAACTCGCGGCGCACGCGCGCGTGGAGATGCTCGGCGAAGGCTTCGGCCAGCCGGTCGGCGAGCGCCTTGACGAGAATGCGGGAATAGTCGTCGTTCGCGCGCGAGAAGCGCTCCGCGATGACGTCCTCGCCGATTCCCGCCGTGACCGCGAAGCCGCCGATATAGTCCGAGATGCCGGTTGCTCGCGGCGCGACGAAGTCGGACAGCGCGATGTTGGCGCGGCCGCTGTCGCGCGCGATCTGCTGGCGGAGCGTGCGGAAGACGGCGGCGGTTTCCGTTCGGTTATCGTCGGCATAGATGGCGATGTCGTCGTCTTCGAGCGCGTTCGCAGGCCAGAAGCCGTATACGGCGTTCGCTCTGAACCAGCGTTCTTCGACGATCTGGGCGAGCATCGCCTGCGCATCGCGATAGAGCGATGACGCCGCCTCGCCATATTTGTTGTCGGTGAGGATGCCGGGATAGGTGCCCTTCATCTCCCACGCCGAGAAGAAAGGCGTCCAGTCGATATAAGGCACGAGCGTCGCGAGGTCATAGTTTTCGAGCGCGCGCGCGCCGATGAAGGAGGGCTTCGGCGGCACATAGCCCTGCCAGCCCGGATCGAAGCGATTGGCGCGCGCCTGTTCAAGCGTAAGGCGCGATTTCGCTGCGCGCCCGCGCTCATGTGCCAGCGCCACCTTGCTGTAGGTCTCGCGGATCGTGCCGATATAGACGTCGCGCTCGCCGCCGAGCAGGCTCGACACCACGCCCACGGCGCGGCTCGCATCCGTGACATAGACCGCCTGACCGCGCGCGTAGTTCGGCGCGATCTTGACGGCGGTATGCACCTGGCTCGTGGTCGCGCCGCCGATCAGAAGCGGCACCTCGAAGCCTTGCCGCTCCATTTCGGACGCCACGAACACCATTTCATCGAGGCTCGGCGTGATGAGGCCGGACAGGCCGATCACGTCCGCCTTGTGCTCGCGCGCGGCGTCGAGGATCTGCTGCGGAGGCACCATCACGCCGAGATCGATGACTTCGTAATTGTTGCACTGGAGAACGACGCCGACGATGTTCTTGCCGATGTCGTGGACGTCGCCCTTGACGGTGGCCATGATGATGCGGCCCGCTGCCTGCGCCTCCTCGCCGCCCGCCGCCTTCTCCGCGTCCATGAACGGCATGAGATAAGCCACGGCCTTTTTCATCACGCGCGCGGATTTCACCACTTGCGGCAGGAACATCTTGCCCGCGCCGAACAGGTCGCCGACGGCGTTCATGCCATCCATCAGCGGGCCTTCGATAACGTGGATCGGGCGGGCGAGCGCGGCGCGCGCTTCTTCCGTGTCGGCGTCGATATAGTCGGTGATGCCGTGAATGAGCGCGTGCTTCAGCCGGTCCGCCACCGAGCGCTCGCGCCATGCAAGGTCCGGCGCCGCCTTCTTCGAGCCGCCGCCCTTGAAGCGGTCGGCGACTTCGAGCAGCCGGTCGGTCGCGTCCGCGCGGCGGTTCAGCACCACGTCTTCGGCGAGTTCGCGAAGCTCGGGGTTGAGGTCGTCGTAGACGCCGAGCTGCCCGGCGTTCACGATGCCCATGTCCATGCCCGCCTTGATGGCATGGTAGAGAAACACGGTGTGCATCGCCTGCCGGACGGGCTCGTTGCCACGGAACGAGAACGACAGGTTCGACACGCCGCCCGACACGTGGCACAGCGGCATTTCCTGCCGGATGCGCCGGGTCGCCTCGATGAAGTCGACGCCGTAATTGTTGTGTTCGTCGATGCCGGTGCCGACAGCGAACACGTTCGGGTCGAAGACGATGTCTTCCGGGGCGAAGCCGATCTTCCCGGTGAGAAGCTTGAACGCGCGGCGGCAGATCTCGACCTTGCGCGCCTCGGTGTCGGCCTGCCCGGTCTCGTCGAAGGCCATCACCACGGCGGCCGCG
This sequence comes from Rhodomicrobium sp. Az07, assembly GCF_018619475.1. Classification (GTDB taxonomy): domain Bacteria; phylum Pseudomonadota; class Alphaproteobacteria; order Rhizobiales; family Rhodomicrobiaceae; genus Rhodomicrobium. The sequence goes on along the minus strand of NZ_JAHFZG010000015.1, from coordinate 31,536 downwards.
CCGTAGCGCATGATCTTCTTCGCGTGGTCGAGAAACGGCTCCTCGCCTTCCTTCAGGCTGATCGAGTTGACGATGGCCTTGCCCTGCACGCACTTCAGCCCGGCCTCGATCACCGTCCATTTCGACGAATCGATCATCACCGGCACGCGGCTGATATCGGGCTCCGACGCGATGAGATTGAGGAAGGTCGTCATCGCCTTCTCGCTGTCGAGAAGACCCTCGTCCATGTTCACGTCGAGGACGTTTGCGCCGCTTTCAACCTGCTCGCGCGCGACCGAAAGCGCCGCGTCGTAATCGCCTGCCTCGATGAGCTTGCGGAATTTGGCGGAGCCCGTGACATTCGTCCGCTCGCCCACGATGATGAATTGCTGGCCTGTACCGGTCATGTCTCGACTTGTCCTTAACGCCTGTGCGGCGAGCAAGAACCTTGGTGAGGCCCGCGAAAACTTTCAAGCGAAATCAGCGGCTGCGCCTATCCGCGTCGGCCGCTGCTTCGCCGCGGGCGGACGAGCCTCATTTCAGCGCGCGAATCCTGCGCGGGGCTTTTCGGTACCGCTTCCCGGCATGACGACGCGCGGCCGCGTACTGGCGTGCCCGCGCCGCCGCCCGCTTCTGCCTCATGATGCGCCGCTGCCTTACAAGCCATGCCTGCTGTTGGCGGAAGCGACGCTTCTTGCGCGCGATGCTTCGGCCCTGCTTGCGCTTGAGGCGAGAGGCGAAGTTTCTTCCTGCCTCGGCGCGCTCGTTGTTGCCGGATGTCAGCCTTTGATGGCGTACCGGGACGACCAGACGCTTGCGGGGGAACGAATCAGCCGCACCATCGGTCAGGTCGTCGGGTGCGTTATCCGCGAGGTTTATCGCCAAGGCCGGCGCCACGCTTTGCGCGGCGAACGAGCCGTGGGCCGTGAGGGAAACACCGACCGCAATCGCCATCACGGCGGCGAGGCGGCTCGCCCACCTTTCGTTGAAACGCTTGGCGCTCTTGCGAAACGGTCGATCGATCTTGCTGCGCGCGTTCAACAAACGCCTGCGCCTGAGCACCAGCAACACAACATTGAATCCAGTGCAGTTGAGGTTGGTATTTGATGTGAGGGAGGACAGCGAGGACGAAGCAAATGGCAGATTCAACTGGGCTGACGGTCTCCCCTGGTAGAAGGCAACGAGATTCCGGCTGCAACAAGACAGCCTTTTCCGCACATCGTCGCACTCGCTCCCTACGGATCGCGCACATACGGAGTTGACAGAAAAGCACGGCGCATTCATCGCCTTCCAGAAAAGCTTCGGCTTCACACACTTTTTGCGCGAGTGTGCGACACCTCCTACGCAATCATCTGTCACTTTCCCGGCTCCCGGTCGGCGGAACCCATCAGGCAAGGTCAGGGGGCGACGCTTCGATCCGAAGCCGACAGCCTCAAACATGGAAGCGAGGCGCGATGATGACGACGCCACAGTCCGCCGGCAACCGCCGTATTGCCACTATTTCCGCGACCGTCGCGCAGGCGTGGCCGAATCGCTACGACGTGGTGGTGTTTCTGGCGGTCGGCGCGGTTCTCGTCGCCATAGCGCACGGCGCGAAGACGATGCAGCAGCCGCTGACGGGGCTCGAAGCGCACCCCGTCTCGCTCGATCCGGCAAATCTGCCGCAATACGCGCTGCTCACGACACTTCGCATGTTCGCGGCGCTCGGCTTCTCGCTCCTGTTCACCTTCATCGTCGCGCCGCTCGCCGCCAAGAGCCGCAAGGCCGAGCGCGTCATCATTCCGGCGCTCGACATCCTGCAATCGGTCCCGGTGCTGGGCTTCCTCACCTTTACCGTGATCTTCTTCCTGAACCTGTTTCCCGGTAGCCAGCTTGGCGCGGAACTCGCGGCGATCTTCGCGATCTTCACGAGTCAGGCGTGGAACATGACATTCTCGTTCTACCAGTCGCTCAAGACCGTGCCGCGCGATCTGGAGGAGGTGACGGCGCAATTCCGCCTCACGCCGTGGCAGCGCTTCTGGAAGCTCGAAGTGCCCTTCGCGACGCCCGGCCTCGTCTGGAACATGATGATGTCGATGTCGGGCGGCTGGTTCTTCGTGGTGGCGTCGGAAGCCATCTCGGTCGGGGACACGACCGTCACGCTGCCCGGCATCGGCTCTTACATCGCGCTTGCCATCGAGCAAAAGAACATCGGGGCGGTGGGCTGGGCGGTCGGCGCGATGGCGGTCGTCATCCTGCTGTACGACCAGCTTCTGTTCCGCCCCGTGGTGGCGTGGTCGGATAAATTCCGAGTGGAACTCGTCGCTTCGCAGGATCAGCCGCGCTCGTGGGTGCTCGACCTTGTGCGGCGCACGCGGCTTATTCAGGTCATCAACGGCCTTCTAAGCAAGGTCGCGGGCCTGTTCGGCGGCGGCGTAAGCACGCTGTCGCGGCAAATCCCCGAACCGAAGGTTGGAGGCGTGGCGAGGAAGGCGCTCGACATCGCGTTCAACATCGCGCTGGCGGGCGTCGTCGTCTGGGCGTTGTGGTCCATCGTCGAGTATATCCGCGCGACGCTCGGCTTTTCCGACCTCGTTCAGGCTGTGACGGACGGCTGCATCACCTTCGTGCGCGTGATGATCCTGATCGCAATCGCCAGCCTTATCTGGGTGCCGGTCGGCGTCTATATCGGCCTTCGCCCCAAACTCGCCGAGCGCATCCAGCCGCTGGCGCAGTTTCTCGCGGCCTTTCCGGCGAACGTGCTGTTTCCATTCGTGGTGATGGGCATCGTCGCATGGAAGCTCGATCCGAACATCTGGCTTTCTCCGCTCATCATCCTCGGTACCCAGTGGTATATCCTCTTCAACGTGATCGCGGGCGCGAGCGTGTTCCCGCGCGACCTTGGCGAGGCGTCGGAGTTATACCGGGTGAGGGGGTGGCTCTGGTGGCGCAAGGTGATGCTGCCCGGCATCCTGCCGTATTACGTGACGGGCGCGCTCACGGCGTCCGGCGGTTCCTGGAACGCCAGCATTATCGCCGAGGCTGTGAGCTGGGGCGATACGAAGGTGGAGGCTCAGGGCCTTGGCGCCTATATCGCAAACGCGACCGCTGCGGGCGATTTCCACCGCGTCGTGCTCGGCGTCGGCGTGATGTCGGTTTTCGTCGTCGTGCTCAACCGTGTCTTGTGGCGACGGTTGTACGGGTTTGCCGACCGCCGTCTGCGTATCTGAACCTGAAGCGAGACCTTGATTCCGGAACTATCTTCGCGGGGCGTATGCGCCCCGTGGATCGCGGGATGAAAACAGGAGAGGGCCATGGGAGTCGTCACGCCGCGCAGCAACGGCCGCACGCCGCTCGTCACCGTGCGGGATGTTCGCCATTTTTACAAGCGCGGCACAAGCAGCAATCTGCTCGTGCTCGAAGACGTGAATCTCACGCTCTACAGCGGCGAGATCGTCGCGCTGCTGGGGCGCTCCGGCTCCGGCAAGTCGACGTTGCTTCGCATCATCTCCGGCCTCCTCGCGCCGAGCGAAGGCGAAGTCCTGGTCGAAGGCAAGCGCGTGTCCGGCCCCGCCGACGGTCTCGCCATGGTCTTCCAGAGCTTCGCGCTGTTCCCATGGCTCACGGTACAGGAAAACGTGGAAATCGGCCTCGAAGCGCAGGGCGTTGGCGCCGAGGAGCGCAGGAAGCGCGCGCTGGCCGCCATCGACCTCATCGGCCTCGACGGCTTCGAGAACGCCTATCCGAAGGAGCTGTCCGGCGGCATGCGCCAGCGCGTCGGCCTTGCGCGCGCGCTCGTCGTCGATCCGAAGGTGCTGTTGATGGACGAGCCCTTCTCCGCGCTCGACGTGCTGACCGCCGAGACGCTCCGCACGGACCTCCTCGACCTGTGGGCGGAAGCCCGCATGCCGATAAAGTCCATCCTGCTCGTCACGCACAACATCGAGGAAGCGGTGTTGATGAGCGACCGCATCCTCGTCTTCTCGTCGAACCCTGGCCGCGTCATCGCCGAGATCAAGGTGAACCTGCCGCAGCCGAGAAATCGCGTCGATCCGGCCTTCCGCGCCATGGTGGACGACATCTATGCGCGCATGACCGCCAAGCCCACGGCCACACCCTCGCGCGGCGAAGGCATATTCCCCGGCTCCGGCATCAACATGAGCCTGCCGGATGTGTCCACGAACACGCTGGCGGGCCTGCTTGAAACGCTGGCCGAGCCGCCGTTCAACGGCCGCGCAGACCTGCCGCCGCTGGCCGAGCGCGCGCAAATGGAGGTGGACGAACTGTTCCCCGCCGCCGAGACGCTGCAACTTCTGCGCTTCGCCGAACTCGCGGAAGGCGACCTCAAGATCACCGACGCGGGCCGCCGCTTCGTGGATGCGGGCGTCGACGAACGCAAGGCGCAGTTCGCGCAGCATCTTCTCGCCTATGTACCGCTCGCGGCTCATATCCGGCGCATCCTTGAGGAGCGTTCGAGCCGCCGCGCCTCGATCATCCGCTTTCAGGACGAGCTTGAAGACAACATGCCGGAGGACGATGCCGAGCGCACCCTTCACACCGTCATCAACTGGGCGCGCTATGCGGAAGTGCTTGCCTATGACGGCGAGAGGGGGATGATCAGTCTCGACAATCCGGCATAAGGACGGCTCGCATGATCGCACTCGAAGCACGAGGCATCACCAAGAGTTTCGGCGCCGTTCAGGTGCTGAAGGGGATTTCGCTCGCCGCCGAGAAGGGCGAGGTGATCTCGATCATCGGTTCGTCAGGCTCCGGCAAGAGCACGTTCCTGCGTTGCCTCAACCTGCTTGAGACGCCGGACGCGGGCGAGATCGTCGCGGGCGGCGAGCATGTGCGCATCGAACCGGGCAAGAAGCCCGAAGCGCGGCAGGTGGAGCGGCTGCGTCGCCGCGTCGCGATGGTCTTCCAGAGCTTCAACCTGTGGCATCACATGACCGTTCTCGGAAATGTGATCGAGGCGCCGGTCCATGTGCATGGCCGGTCGCGCGCCGAAGCCGTCGAGGAAGCGCGCGCGCTGTTGGAGAAGGTAGGCCTTGCGCACCGCGCCGATGCTTACCCCGCCGAACTGTCCGGCGGGCAGCAGCAGCGCGCCGCCATCGCCCGCGCGCTCGCCGTTCATCCCGATGTGATCCTGTTCGATGAGCCGACTTCTGCGCTCGATCCGGAACTCGTGGGCGAAGTGCTCGCCGTGATCCGGCGGCTTGCCGACGAAGGCCGCACGCTCGTCATCGTGACGCACGAGATGGCATTCGCCCGCGACGTGTCGGCCCGCACCCTGTTTCTCGCCGATGGCCGCATCGAGGAAGAAGGGCCGTCCGTCGACCTGTTCGCCGCGCCGCGAAGCCCGCGCCTCGTTCAATTCCTCGAAGCTTTCCGCGCGGGCGGCTTTACGCGCGAAACTCCGCTGCCTACGTTAGAGGACAACGGACTCTAACCGCCCGGCGAAACCATGGTCAAAGCCCCGCTCTCGCGCCTTCTAGCGCTCGTCATTCTCGTCTGCCTCCTTCCGCTTTCCGCCTTCGCACAAACGAAAATCCGCATCGCGACCGAAGGCACGAATCCGCCGTTCAGTATCATCGACGCGAGCGGCGAGGTGCAGGGCTTCGATGTCGATATCGCGAAGGCGCTGTGCGCGAAGATGCAAGCCGAGTGCGAGATTACCGAGCAGGATTGGGACGGCATCATGCCGGCGCTCCTCGCGAAGAAATACGACGCCATCGTCGCGTCGCTCAACATCACCGAAGACCGCAAGAAGGTGGTGGCTTTCACCACGCCTTATTACCGCTCGCCGAGCGTGTTCGTGGTGCGCAAGGGCTTCGACGCGACAGACATTTCGCCAAGGGCACTCACCGGCAAGCCCGTCGGCGTGCAAACGGCGACGAACCATTCGGCCTTCCTCGAAGACAAATATCGCCGCTCCATCGTGCGGCTTTACAACACGGTGGCCGACGCCTATCGCGACCTTTCAGCGGGGCGGGTGGATTACGTGCTGTATGACAAGCTCGCCGTCTACGACTGGCTGAAGACCCCCGAGGGCCAATGCTGCGAGATCGCGCCGACCGAACTCGCCGACGAGGCATATTTCGGCTCCGGCGTGGGAATCGCGCTGCGGAAGGGCGATGAGGCGCTGGTGAAGCGCTTCAACGACGCTCTCGACGGCATCGTGAAGGACGGCACCTACGCGAAGATCAACGCGAAATATTTCCCGTTCCCGGTATTCTGACGCTTGCGGCGGCCGCGGCGCGCCCGTCCGGGGCGGATCCGCTTGCGTGTCTCAAGCGCCGTCCTTCTTGGCGTCGAGCGCGCGCGGACCGGTAGCCTGCGCCTGCCGTCCATCATCCTGCGTCACGCGCCGCGAAAGTTCCTGCGCCGCGCGCTTGGCTGCGGATTCGAGTTGCGCCTGCGCGGGCGCGGCATGCGGTTCCGATGCCTGAGGGGCAACCGCCTGCGTCAGCGCGGCGCGTTGCCTTTCGCCGCGCGGCGGTGAAGGCGGTACAGGCGCTGTTGCAGAGCGTTGCGCTTGAGCGGCAATGGGTTGAGCCGGGGCCGCAGCTGCACTCGCGGCATGGGCTGCGCGAACGGCTTCGTTGCCCTGTTCCGCGACCGAAGCGTGTTGCGGCTGCGCCGCTGGCTCTGCCGCCCGAGGGCTTTCGGAAGGCGCGGCGATTTCCGGCTCAGGCGCAGATTTCGTCTCAAGGTTCGGGCGGATAATCGCGAGAACCGGGGCTCCCGCTTCGGCGTAACGCTCCACGGCGCGCCGGATCTGCTCGACCACAACTTCCATGTGATGGCCGCTCGCGTGAATCATCCAGTCCGGCGATTGCGCGATGGCGACGTGGCCTTTCCAGAAGATAAGGTCGCCGCGCTGGATAGCGTCGAGATTGGACGGATCGAGCGCTTCGCCCGCGCTCGCCATCTGCATGTCGGTGTCGCGAAGCGAGGGCACGCCCGCCGCCTGCAAGGAAACCTGCACGAGGCCCGAACAGTCGATCCCGAGCGAAGTCTTGCCGCCCCAGAGGTAGGGCACGCCGACCATGCGCTCGGCCACCCGTACAAACTCGCGCGCGCGCTCGCGGATGCCCACCAGATGGTCGGCGAAGATATAGCCCCCGCGCGACAGCTCAAGGAAGCGGCCATCCGCGCGACTGATAGGCAGCACGGTCGACGAGAAGCTCAACTTCGTGATCGGCGGGCGCTTCATGTCCGGCACGGGATAGAGATAGGTGAGGCGCGCGCTGACCCGGTGCGTGTTGTCCTCGACCAGCGAGGAGAGCGCATCGAGCTGCATGTAGCCGACATAGCCGTCCTCGTGCAGCTGTACCCAGCCGAACCCGTCGCGGACCTCATAAAGCGTCACGAGTTCGCCTGACAGCGCCTCGGTCGCCTGTTCGGCCTCGAATTTCGGCGCGACACGCACAGGCGCGGAGGGCGCTGCAACTTGCCGCACCTCACCGTGAACGTAGCGTTGCGCGCGCACGCGGTCTTGCAGCGACGCGGCGGCGAGGTCTTCCCGGTAAGCGTGGAGGCGAGGATCGAGCTGCGTCATGCGTCTCTCCCATATTCGTTGCGGATCACCTCGAACAAGGCACGCGCGCCTTGCGGTTCGCCGCCCATCGGCTTGCCCGGCAGCGCGCGCGGCGTCCAGGCGAAAATGTCGAGGTGGACATAGCGGCGCGCATTCTTCACGAAGCGCTTCAGGAACAGCGCCGCCGTGATCGACCCGGCAAACGGGCTGTTCGAAATGTGGTTCACGTCGGCGACCTTGCTCTTGAGGTCGCGGTCGTAGGGCATCCAGAACGGCAGGCGCCACAACGGATCGCCCACATGCGCGCCCGCCTTGTGAACGGCGGCGGCGAGGTCTTCATCCTCGGTATAGAACGGCGGCAGATCGGGGCCGAGCGCCACGCGCGCCGCGCCTGTCAAGGTCGCCATGTCGATCATCAGGTCCGGGCCGTCCTCGTCGGCATAGGCGAGCGCATCGGCGAGCACGAGGCGGCCTTCCGCGTCGGTGTTGCCGATCTCGACGGTGAGCCCCGCGCGGCTCTTGATGATGTCGCCCGGCCGAAATGCGTTGCCCGAAATGTGGTTGTCGGCGATGGGCACCAGCATGCGCAGCCGCACCGGCAGATTCGCGGCCATGATCATGGCGCCGAGAGCGATCACGCTCGCCGCGCCGCCCATGTCCTTTTTCATCAGCGTCATCGCCGACGACGGCTTGATGTCGAGGCCGCCGGTATCGAAGCAGATCCCCTTGCCGACGAGCGTCACCTTGGGATGCTTCGTGTTGCCCCAATGGAGTTCGGCAAGGCAGGGCTCCCGCGTGGAGGCGCGGCCGACCGTTTGCAGAAGCGGGAAGTTCTTTTCGAGGAACGCCGCTCCGCGAAGGATCTTCACCTCGGCCTTGAAGGCGCGCCCCATACTCGCGAAGGCGTCGGCAAGGTCGGAGGGGCCGAGATCGTTGGCGGGACTATTGATGAGTTCGCGCGCGAACCACACGGCCTGCGCGCGGGCGATCACCGCCGCGCGGTCGACGCCTTGCGGAAGGACGAGCGCGCGGACAGGCTTCGGATCGCGCGTGAAGTAGCGGCGAAACTCGTAGGCGCCGAGAAGCCACGCAAGGACCGCGTCTTCGGGCGCGCCGGGAAAGCCCGACAGTTCGTAGGTGCCCTCGGGCAAGATGGCGGGCAGCGCACCGAGCGCAAGCGCGGATGCGGGAGAAGGCTCCTCGCCGCCAAGCGCGTACACGACTTCGGCGATCCCGTTCTCGCCCGGCAGAAGCGCGTGCGTGCCGGGCTTCGCCTTCCAGCCTATGGCGTCGAGCCAGGCGGCCTGCGCGGGCGTTACGAAGCGTGTGAAATCGTCCCGAAGCTCTGCACCGGGAAGAGCCCGGATCTTGATAGCGGTCTTGCCATGGATCGCCAGAAGCTCGGAAATGTCGTCGTGAATCGTTTCGTAGGAAATCGTCATGCCTTGAACCTATAGGGGATCGGCCGCAAAAATGCACCCCTATAACGTGCAGGAGTCCTGGCGCGCGATCCGGACGCGAAAACGGCGGAGAACGACAATTTCGGTGCAAGAAAGCCGCTAAATTGAGGCAAGCCAGTCCGGCATCACGGCAAGGCCGCCCGCAGCGATGGCAGCGCCGTAGGGGATCGCGGTTGCGTGATTGCGCGTGACCGCGTCGGAGCGAAGCACATCGCCCGCAAGATCGGCCGCGAGATAGACGAGCGCCAGAACCCCGCCCGCCAGAGCCGTACCCGCGAGAAACGGAAGCAGCGCATCCGGGCCGATCCAGAGGGATGCCACGGCCAGAAGCTTCGCGTCGCCTCCCCCGAGAAGGGAAGCCGCGTAAAGCGCGTAGGCGCAGACGAGAACGAGAAGCGCACACCCGGCATGGGAGGCGACGCGAGCGGCATCGAGCCCGGCGATGAGCGCGAAAACGGCAAAGCATGTGGCCAGCACGAGCACCAGCCTGTTCGGAATCACGCGCGTCAGGAGATCGACGGCGGCGGCCCATACCAGCAAGACGGGAAGGGCCGCCGCGACCGTCGACGTCAGGGACGAGTCCATCGCGCTCACCTGAACGGGGCTATTGCAGCGTGTTGAACGAGCGCAGCATTTCGCGCACGCGCTCGAACATGATCTTCACCTCGTCGTTCATCTGGCCCGCGAGCGTGATCAGCGCCACGCAAAAACCGGCGGCGATCAGGCCAAGTTCGATGGCGGCCGCGCCCTGTTCGTCCATCCAGAATTCTTCAAGCTTCGCACGCATTACACACCTCCGACGATACGGACATCGCCTCCATGGAAGCGGCGTCTCCACGCAAGTTAGAGGCACAAGATTTAACACGCATTTAATTCGATTTTTCGCGCGGTGGGTAACTCGCTCAATGGTTATCGCGGGGTTTAACAAGGGCTGTGAGACGCACAGGCGGGGGCGGCTGTTTCAGAGCGACGCGTCTTGGAGCGCGCCGCAAATCCCGCGACGCGCCAGCGATCGAGCGAAACGGCTGTTCAGATCAGCGGCAAGGCGTGAGTGGGAGGAATTCGATGGCCGACAATTCGCCGCTGAGTGCGAACGCTCCGTAGTCGAGCATGAGTTTCCGGCTGACACCGTTGGCATAGATGCGGAACGAGACCTCGTAGGTCGGCAGGCCGTCCTTCTTGCCGTTCTGCTCATAATAGCTGACGACCACGGGCCATGACTGGATCGCGTCCAGCACCTCCGCATTCTTGAGGTGTGGCAACTGCGAGTTTGCGGCGAGTTGCAGCGGTGCGCCGATCACGGTGGTTGTCTCGTAAACTTTCGTGCCCTTGTCGGAGCCGTCGAAAAAATCGGCCTGAAGCCGTGTTTCTCCGGCCTTTGCCGCCTTCAGGACCGCGATGGAATGCTGCGTCGGGAAATAGATGTTTCCGGGAAGCGTGAACGAGCCTTTCCTCGGCTTGTAAAGCGTCACCTTTACGCTCTCACGGCCGCCCCGCGACGCGCGGACTGCGAGCCCGGACGTGGCGTCGACCGGCTTCGGGCTCTTGTTCATGTACTGCGACGTGTTGAAGCGGAACCGGCGGCCTTTTCCGTCCTCGACGCTTTCAGAGCGCGTATCAGTGGTGCTCTGCTTGCCTTCGCGGTCGTAGATTTCCGTCACCAGCCGCGTGTTGAGCTTGTATCCCTCGCACGCGGAGCCGGTGAAGTCGTAGATCAACTGGCCGCGAATGTCGCTGATGTTGGAGCCGGCGCCGGTTCTTTCGAGCACGAGGTCGTATATCGCCCGATGTGGGGCAAGTTCGATCGCCTCGGCCGGTTTTTCATTTGCCCGGGCGGGTGAACACGACAGCGCGAAGCAGAGGGACAGAACAAGCCAGCCGGATATCGCGGACACCGAGGGCATTGGGAGACACTTCATGAACGAACCACCGGCCGCTGTTTTCTCGAGTCCTGTCATAAGCGATATCGTGCACAATAGCAGCCGTTATAGGGCAGCGTCCTTGCCCATCGGTTACGGGCTGACAAGCGGAAACGTCACCGCAATGGCCCAGGCGAAGGCAAGCGCGTTGGCAAGACCGGCGACGAGCGGATCGTTTGTGCGCCGGCTCACCCAGCCGCTGAACAGGCCGTAGATGACGAAGAACACGAAAATGATCGGAATGATCAGGATAAGGAAGAACAGCTTCCCGAAGTTGAGCGCGACGGCGAGCGCCAGCGAAGCGAGAAACAGCGCCTTGGTTGCCGGATAGCCGCCAGTCGCCGCACCGCTGCCGCGCGTCAGCCATTCATCCGCGAGGAAGAACAGGATCGTGCCGCCGAGCACCGCGAACAGGAGCGGCAGGCGTTCCGCGATGGGGAAGAACGAGAGCGCATAGCGATCCAGCAGCAGCCCGAAGGCAAGAATGCAGTAGGCCGCGACGAGCCCCGCCGAGACGATGAAAGCCACGTTGACAGGCGGCCGCGTCATTCCCTCGCCGCGCGTCGTGAACCAGAGCGCCGCGAGCGTGACAAGCCCGTAGCAGGCGAAGTGCATCGCGATGTAGTCGCCGAGCACGACGGGCAGAAATCCGGTCGGCATTTTCCAGAGGATCAGCGGCGTGAGCAGCGCGGGGGCGACGGCGACGGGCCAGAAGCGCCGCCACGGCAGCCCCGCGCCGAGCGGTGTCGGCGATACGCGCGGCAGAAGCGATGCGAGCGGCCAGGCCAGCAGCGTCACACCGAAGAACAGGAGCGCGAGGGCGGTGCCGCGATCCTCGACCGGCGCGTTGCCGCTGAGGCCGAACGCGCGGTTCAGCCAGTCCAACGCGGCTTCCATGCTCGCCGCGCTGTAAAGCACGCCGATATGCTCCGCGCCCGGCGACAGGGTGAAGCGGCGTGCCGTGCCGTCCGCGAAACTGCCGTAGATCACGCCGGGTTCGGCCGCGCCGCCCGACACCATGCCGACGACGCGTCGCGCCTCGTCATGCAGCATGCCGAATTCCGCCGCGCCGTCGATGGCGGCGAGGTTCTTCGGGCTCGTCGGCGTAACCACGGGCGAGAACATCGACACGGCGACCACCGCCGCCACCTCGGGATGCGCCTGCGCGAAGCGCACCACGATATCGCTCGACATCGAATGGCCGAGCACGGCGATGCGGCCGTCGCTTTCGGGCAACGTCTTCGCGAGTGACGCCACTTCGCCGAGTTGCGCGAGAAGCCTCGGCGTCGGCCCCTCTTCGACCTTCGTGATGTCGCCGCGCATAGGCTCGGGGTTGCGGCCATGGCCGAGGCTGTCATAGGTGACGGCGACGTAGCCGTTGCGCGCGAGCGTGATCGCGAAGGGCTGCATGAGTTGCTGCGATCCGGCGAAGCCGTGCGCGATGAGCACCACCGGGCCTTTCGCTTGCGTCTCCGAGCGGAACACGGTGACGGGCGTATCACCGGCCTGCATCTGCGTCACGGCGAGACCATGCGTGGCGCCTTCGAGCCGCCAGAGGCCGAAGGCGATGCAGGCGACCGCGATCACGGCCGCGGCGATGCGAAAAGGTGTCATGAGGAACCGGACGGGTTGAGGCTCGGGGCTTGGACGTCCGCAAACTAGATCAAGGCGGCGGAAAGCGGAACCCGTTTGACGCGGTTGCGTTTGCTGCGACGCCAGCATGCCCCCTTCTACCGATTGCGGAGCGAATGAAAACCGCTGCGCCACAGGTTTGCGTCGAGAGGAAATGCCGTGAGCACCTCCTGGGACGAAGCGAAGATGGCGAGGTTTGCAACAGCGTCCCCCCGCCCATGTCGCTGGGATCAGCGCGCCTTCACCAGCCGGATGAGCACGTCGATACGGGCGACCTTCATGCCTTCCGGCAGCTTCGGAACCGTCACCGTGACCTCGTTCTCGGGCTCAAGGTCGACGAGACGGCCTTCTTCCTCGAAATAGAAGTGCTGATGATCCGAAATCTTGGTGTGGAAGTAGTTCTTCGAACCCTCGATCGCCACTTCGCGCAAAAGGCCGCATTCGGTGAGCTGCTTCAGCGTGTTGTAGACGGTTGCGAGCGAGACCGCCATCTTGTTGGAGACGGCTTCCGCGTGGAGTTCCTCCGCCGTTACGTGGCGGTCTTTCTCCTTGAAAAGGAGCTTGGCGAGGTCGATCCGCTGCCGCGTCGGGCGCAGGCCCGCATCGCGGAGTTTCGCTTCCACCCGGCAGGTCGCTTCCCTGCCATCCGTAACCCGCGCTTCTTCCGGCAGATACACCGCACCCTCCCCTATCGAACCCCGAGCCCAGCCTGCGTCGTTTCGCCCAATGCAGTGAAGCCCGAGGCTTCACGCGCTTTTTCCACTATCGCGGGCAGATTTGCAAGGACACGCCCCGCGTCTTCGTCCGCGCTGGTGTGCGAAAACGAGAAGCGGATCGCGCCCAAGGCGGCCGCGTAAGGCACCTTCATGGCTCGCAGCACATGAGAGGGCTCTGTCGAACCCGCAGCGCAAGCGGAACCGGAAGATGCTGCGATACCAGCCTTATCCAGCTCCAGCAGGATTACCTCGCCGTCGGCCCTGTCGAAAACGATGTTCGACGTATTCGGCAGGCGACACTCAATGTCCCCGGCGACGAACGCACCATCGATGCGACCAAGAGCCGCAGCCTCGAACCTGTCGCGAATCTGTCGCACGCGCTCGCTGTCACCGCCTTGCAGGCGCTTCAGCGCCAGCTCGGCCGCCTTGCCGAGCCCGACGATGCCGGGCGTATTTTCGGTGCCCGCGCGTCGTCCGCGCTCCTGCTTGCCGCCGCGAATGAGCTGATTAAAGACGACGCCTTTCCTGATGTAAAGCGCGCCGATCCCTTTCGGGCCGTGAAACTTGTGCGATGAAAGCGACAGCATGTCGACATCGGCGGCCTTGACGTCGACGGGGATGCGTCCGACGGCCTGAACCGCGTCGGTGTGGAACAGCGCGCCCGCCTCGTGAGCTAGCCGCGCCAGCTCCGCCACCGGGAAGATCGTGCCGGTTTCGTTGTTCGCCCACATGATCGAGGCGATGGCGGTCTTCGGACCAAGCGCCGCGCGATAGGCGTCGATGTCGAGGCGCCCCTTGCCGTCCACGCCGATGATATGCACCGTGACGCCGCGATGGCGCTGGAGATACTGAACGAGCGCGAGGATCGCGGGATGCTCCACGGCGGATGTCACGATCTCGCTGCGGCCGGTCTGCGTTTCCAGCGCCGACAAAAGCGCGGCATTGTCCGACTCGGTGCCGCCCGAGGTGAAAACAATCTCGTGGCCTTGCGCCGCGCCGATCAGCGCGCGCACCTGCTCGCGGGCACGATGAATGGCGGCACCGACTTCCTTGCCGAAGCCGTGGATGGACGACGCATTGCCGAAATGCTGGGTGAAGAAAGGGAGCATCTCCGCCAATACAGCCGGATCGAGCTGCGTTGTGGCGTTGTTATCCAGATAGACCGGATGCATTTGCCCGTTCTTTCTAAAGCTTTAGTGGCCGCCCATCGTGGGGATGAGCCGCACCGGATAGCCGAGCTTTGCAATCATCTTCGCCTGAATGCCGTGCACAGTGACCGACGCGAGCTGACAGCCGACGCAAGCGCCGGTCATCCGTACCTTCACGACATTGCCGTCGACACCGAGCAGTTCGCAATCGCCGCCGTCGCGCTTCAGATGCGGGCGCAGATCTTCGATGGTTTCGCGGATGAGGCGCAGTTTCGTTTCCTCGGCCGTTTCGGCTGGGGCGTCGCGCTCGACGCTTTCGGCGCGTTCCATGACTTCGAACATAGTTTGATTTCCCTCTGTCAGCCGAAAGATTTGCCGCAGGAACAACTCGACGTTGCCTGTGGATTGTCGAAGGTGAAGCCCGAGCTTTGCACACTGGTCACGAAATCGACCGTGGTGCCTTCGAGCATCTGCACGCTGCCGCGATCCACGAATACCTTCACGCCGCGCTCTTCGACGACGATGTCATCGGGGTTCGGATCGGCCACCAGCCCCATCAGGTATTTGAAGCCCGCGCATCCCCCCGCGTCCACGGCGAGGCGCAACCCTTCGATGGGCGTGTTCGCGCCCTTGATGGCGGAGCGAACGGCGTTTGCTGCGGCTTCCGTAAGGTAGATCATGCGGCGGAGCCCTTCTGCTTGACTGCAATCGCACAAGGCACAAGCAACGCCCGTGCCAACGCGGCAAGTGGCTGCGAGGCTTGATAAAAGTCAAATCTGAAGCGGATCGACGATGCGGTTTGTCGGATTTCCGACACGTCGGAAGCGGAACGAGGCGTTGCGGTTCAATCTCCGGGGAGACGTCGCACCCTGTGAGCTGTGGTCAAGCCGAGGAAGACCAGGATCGCCCGATTGAGACGGAGAATATCTTCGTCGGCGAGGCGCCCGATATGCGCGCCAAGCTTCGATTTCGGAATCGTCGTCATCTTGTCGACCATGAGGCGACAGGTCTGCCTGAGGCCGTTGACCGTGTTCGGTTCGACCGATAATCGGAACAGCGGTGCATCGGTCTCGTCGGAGGTGAAGGCGCAGATCGTAATCGAATCCGTGGCGTCGAAGGCGTCTTCCTGAATGATGACTGCGGGGTGGGGCTTGCCCGCGTAATCCTTACCGCCAGACACGGTCCAGATTTCACCGCGTTTCATTCATTCGGCCAGTCGGTGATGGCGTCGATGAAGGCTTGATCGTCAGCCGCGCTGCTGCTTCGCGCGACGGCCGCCGACTGGCGATGCGCTTCTTTCTTGAAGGTGGGTGTCCTCAAATCCGGAACCCAGATCTGTATCGGCCGAAGGCCGAGCGCGCGAAGCCTCGCGCGATGTTCGCGCACCTTCATGCGAGACGACCTGGGCTTTGGAGATAATGGCATGTCTATAGTCCGGTTACATGTAACCTATCATATTTGGCTGACATGGTGCAATTACGAGCCTCACAAGCATTTGTCTTCCGTGCGTCGTCGCTTGACGCCAAGAATGCGCCCGCCGGGCTTGATTTCCCCGCGCGATTTCGGATCGTCGCGGGCGACAACATCATGATACATTCGGTCGGAACGCGGCGATTCATAGCCCCCGGGATGAGCGGTCGCGCTAGCGAATGCCAAAGCGGAATGGCGGCGAACCGCCATCGACTTTCGGAAACGTCCATGCGGCGAGATGACTTTTAGGCTTTCCGCTCCAGCCCCACGGCTTTGTTTCGTGATATTCGGCCGGGGAGCGGTTAAGCTTGGCCGGAACCATAGACTGAGGTTGACAGCATGACCAACGAAGCACCGACAATCGTCTGGACCAAGACCGATGAATCCCCGGCGCTTGCGAGCTATTCGCTCCTGCCCATCGTTCAGGCGTTCACGAAGACAGCCGGTGTTTCGGTCGTCGAGAAGGACATCTCGCTCGCGGGACGCATCATCGCGAATTTCCCGGAGAGTTTGACGCCCGCGCAGCGCCAGCCGGACGCACTCGCCGAACTTGGCGCGCTTGCCAGGAAGCCCGAGGCGAACATCATCAAGCTGCCGAACATCTCGGCCTCGCTGCCGCAGCTCAAGGCCGCGATCAAGGAGCTTCAGGGGCAGGGCTACGATCTCCCCGATTATCCCGAGGAGCCGAAGACCGACGCCGAGCGGGAAATCAAGGCGCGCTATGCGAAGGTGCTCGGCTCGGCCGTGAACCCGGTGCTGCGCGAAGGCAATTCGGATCGCCGCTCCGCTCCGTCGGTGAAGCAATACGCCCGTAACCATCCGCACAAGATGGGCGCGTGGAAGGCAAGCACGAAGACGAATGTCGCGCATATGGCCGGCGGCGATTTCTACGGCAGCGAGAAATCCATCACATTGCCCGCCGATGGCAGCTTCATGATCGAGTTCTTCGGCGAAGACGGGCACACGCATGTCCTGAAGAAGAAGGTGCGCTACAAGGCGGGCGAGATTGTCGACGCCGCTTTCATCAGCCGCGACGCGCTGCGCGCGTTCTACGCCGACGCCATCGAGGCCGCGAAGGCTGAAGGCGTGCTGCTCTCGCTGCACCTCAAGGCGACCATGATGAAGGTCTCCGACCCGATCATGTTCGGCCACGCTGTGTCGGTTTACTTCAAGGACGTGTTCGACAAGCACGCCGACACCTTCAAGGACATCGGCGTCAACCCGAACAACGGCCTCGGCGACCTTTACGCCAAGCTCGGCAAGCTCCCGGAAGACAAGCGCGCCGAGATCGAGGCCGACATCAAGACCGTGTCCGCGAAGCGCCCGCCGCTTGCGATGGTCAATTCCGACAAGGGCATCACCAATCTGCACGTGCCGAGCGACGTGATCGTCGACGCATCCATGCCCGCGATGATCCGCGAAGGCGGCAAGATGTGGGACGCTGACGGCAGGACCGCCGACACGCTGGCGATGATCCCCGACCGCTGTTACGCGACAATTTATCAGGTGATGATCGACGACTGCAAGGAGCACGGCCAGTTCGACCCGAAGACCATGGGCAGCGTGTCGAATATAGGCCTCATGGCGCAGCAGGCCGAGGAATACGGCAGCCACGACAAGACCTTCGAGATCGTGGAAGGCCACGGCAAGGTGCGCGCCATCGACGAGGACGGCAACGTCATCCTCGAACAGGAAGTGCAGCACGGCGACATCTTCCGCATGTGTCAGGTGAAGGACGCGCCCATTCAGGATTGGGTGAAGCTGGCCGTCAACCGCGCCCGCGCGAGCGGCCTGCCTGCAATCTTCTGGCTCGACCCGAAGCGCGGCCATGATGCGCAGGTCATCGCGAAGGTCCAACATTACCTCAAGGACCACGAAACGGGCGGTCTCGACATCCGCATCCTGTCGCCGGACGACGCGATGCGCTTCACGCTCGCCCGCATCCGCAAGGGCGAAGACACGATTTCCGTCACCGGCAACGTGCTGCGCGACTACCTCACCGACCTGTTCCCGATCCTCGAACTCGGCACGAGCGCGAAGATGCTCTCCATCGTGCCGCTGATGGACGGCGGCGGGCTGTTCGAAACGGGCGCGGGCGGCTCGGCTCCGCGCCACATCCAGCAGTTCCAGGAAGACGGCTATCTGCGTTGGGATTCGCTCGGCGAATTTCTCGCGCTCGGCGTCTCGCTCGAACATCTCGGCCAGACCTACCGCAACCGCCAGGCGGAAATCCTCGCCGAAACGCTCGATCAGGCTACCGCGAAGGTGCTTGAGAACGACAAGGGCCCGGCGCGCAGGATCGGCGGCATCGACAATCGCGGCAGCCACTTCTACCTTGCGATGTATTGGGCGCAGGCGCTGGCCGAGCAGACGAAAGACGCGGCGCTGCAAGCGCTTTTCGCGCCGCTCGCGAAGACGCTGACCGAGAACGAAGTGCAGATCGTGGACGAACTCGCCGCGGCGCAGGGACACCCCGCGGACATCGGCGGCTACTACCGCCCGGACCTCGCGAGGGCCTCCGCCGCCATGCGGCCGAGCGCGACCTTGAACGCGGCGCTCGCAACTCTTGCCTCATGACGCAGCTTGCCTCACAAAGGCACCGCGCCGCCGCCGACCTCCAAGGACTACACCATGCTTGAAGCCTACCGTGCTCATGCCGCCGAACGCGCCGCGCTCGGCATTCCCGCCCTGCCGCTCAGTCGCCAGCAGACGGAAGACCTCGTTGCGCTGTTGCGTAGCCCTCCGGCGGGCGATGAGGCTTTTCTCCTCGATCTCATCGCATATCGCGTCCCGGCGGGCGTTGACGACGCGGCGAGGGTGAAGGCGGCGTTTCTCGCCGCAGTCGCGACGGGCGAGGAGGCGAACGCGCTCGTTTCGCGGGCGCGGGCCACGGAGCTACTTGGAACCATGCTCGGCGGCTTCAACGTCAAGCCGCTGATCGATCTTCTCGACGATGCTGAAGTGGGTGCCGTCGCGGCGGACGCGCTTAAAAAGACGCTGCTCGTGTTCGACTTCTTCCACGATGTGAAGGAGCAGGCCGAGCGCGGCAACGCCAACGCGAAGGCCGTGCTGCAAAGCTGGGCCGATGCGGAATGGTTCACGTCGCGTCCCGAAGTGCCAGCCTCGCTCACGGTCACGGTGTTCAAGGTGAACGGCGAGACCAACACGGACGACCTTTCGCCCGCGCCCGACGCCTCGACGCGCCCCGACATCCCGCTCCACGCGCTCGCCATGCTGAAGAACCCGCGCCCCGGCATCGAGCCGGACGAGCCGGGCGCGCGCGGCCCCCTGAAACAACTCGCGGCGCTCGTGGCCAAGGGCCACCCCGTGGCCTATGTCGGCGACGTGGTCGGCACCGGCTCCTCGCGGAAATCGGCGACGAACTCGGTTCTGTGGTTCACGGGCGAAGACATCCCCCACGTGCCGAACAAGCGCTTCGGGGGCGTGTGCCTAGGCACCAAGATCGCGCCGATCTTCTATAACACGATGGAGGACGCGGGCGCGCTGCCGATCGAACTCGACGTGTCCGCCATGGACATGGGCGACGTGGTCGAGCTTCGCCCGTATGACGGCAAGGCGCTGAAGAACGGCGAGGTGATCGCGGAATTCAAGGTGAAGTCCGACGTGATCTTCGACGAGGTGCGCGCGGGCGGCCGCATTCCGCTCATCATCGGGCGCGGGCTCACGGCGAAGGCGCGCGAGGCGCTCGGGCTTCCGGCCTCGACATTGTTCCGCCTCCCCGCCGTGCCGCACGACACCGGCAAGGGCTACACGCTCGCGCAGAAGATCGTTGGTCGCGCCTGCGGTCTGCCGGAAGGCACGGGCATTCGCCCCGGCACGTATTGCGAGCCGAGGATGACGACCGTCGGCAGCCAGGACACTACCGGGCCGATGACGCGCGACGAGTTGAAAGACCTCGCCTGCCTCGGCTTCTCCGCCGATCTCGTGATGCAGTCCTTCTGCCACACGGCGGCCTATCCGAAGCCGGTCGATGTGACGACGCATCGCGACCTGCCGGGCTTCATCGCCACGCGCGGCGGCGTATCCCTGCGCCCCGGCGACGGCGTGATCCATTCGTGGCTGAACCGCCTGCTTCTGCCGGACACGGTCGGCACCGGCGGCGACAGCCACACGCGTTTCCCCATCGGCATTTCTTTCCCTGCGGGCTCGGGCCTCGTGGCTTTTGCGGCGGCGACGGGCGTCATGCCGCTCGACATGCCGGAAAGCGTGCTCGTGCGCTTCAAGGGCACGATGCAGCCCGGCATTACGCTGCGCGATCTCGTCAACGCGATCCCGCTCGCCGCGATCGAGGCGGGCGCGCTCACCGTCGAGAAGAAGGGCAAGAAGAACGTCTTCAACGGCCGCATCCTCGAAATCGAGGGGCTGCCGGACCTCAAGGTTGAACAGGCGTTCGAACTGACCGACGCATCGGCCGAACGTTCGGCGGCGGCCTGTACCGTGCGGCTCAACAAGGAGCCGATCATCGAATATATGCGCTCGAACATCGCGCTCATGCGGTGGATGATCGCGAACGGATATGAAGACGCGCGCAGCCTCGCACGTCGCATCGCCGCGATGGAAGCGTGGATCGCCGCACCGCACCTGATCGAGCCGGACGCCGACGCGGACTATGCCGCCGTGTTCGAAATCGACCTCGCGGACATCAAGGAGCCGATCCTCGCCTGCCCGAATGACCCGGACGACGTGAAGACGCTCTCCGAAGTGGCGGGCGACAAGATCGACGAGGTGTTCATCGGCTCGTGCATGACGAACATCGGCCACTTCCGCGCGGCGGGCAAGATCCTCGCCGGCAAGTCCGACATCCCGACGCGGCTCTGGATCGCGCCGCCGACCAGGATGGACGCGCGCATCCTGACGGAAGAGGGCTATTATTCCGTGCTCGGCAAGTCCGGCGCGCGGATGGAGATGCCCGGCTGCTCTCTCTGCATGGGCAATCAGGCGCAGATCCGCAAAGGCTCGACGGCGCTTTCGACCTCGACGCGCAACTTCCCGAACCGGCTCGGCATCGATACGCGGGTTTATCTCTCGTCGGCGGAGCTGGCGGCGGTCGGCGCGCTGCTCGGCCGCATCCCGACGATGGCGGAATACATGGAGCACGTGGAGGCGGTGAACAAAGCCTCGGGCGACATATACCGTTACATGAATTTCGACCAGATCCCGGAATTCGCGGACGCGGCGGCCTGACGTTTTTCCGCGTGGGGCCGTTCACCGCGCCGGGGTGGCGTGCAGTGCGGGTTGCGGCTCTGATGAGCCCCTGCCCCGCGTTGAAGTCGCCTCGTCGATGACGACCGGCACGGCAAGCTGATCCATTCGAACGGCGATCGCGCCTTGGCGCTATGGAAAAAGGCCGCCTTGCGGCGGCCCGGAAGCATTTCGTTGCGATACAGGATCGCTTACGGCTCCAGTTCGACATCCCAATACAGGTAGTCGAGCCAGCTTTGATGCAGATAGTTCGGCGGGAAGAAGCGCCCGTTGCGATGAAGCTCGTGGACGGTCGGCCGATATGGCTTCAGCGCCGGGAACATCTTCGCCTTGGCGGGCATCTTGCCGCCCTTCTTCAGGTTGCATGGCGCGCAGGCGGCGGTGACGTTGTCCCAGCGCGTCAGGCCGCCCCGCGAACGCGGGATGACATGGTCGAATGTAAGATCGTGTGGAGAGCCGCAATACTGGCACTGGAACTTGTCGCGCAGGAAAACATTGAAGCGCGTAAATGCCGGATAAAGCGCTGGCTTCACGAAGGTTTTCAGCGAAACGACGCTGGGTAACCTGATTTCCGCATTCGGGCTGCGGACAACCTTGTCGTAGAAGGAAACGATGTTGACGCGATCGAGAAAAACCGCCTTGATCGTCTCTTGCCAATTCCAGAGGGACAGGGGATAGTAGCTCAGCGGTTGAAAATCCGCGTTGAGCACGAGAGCCGGAAAGCTGTCCGGCGGAGACCTTAAAGAGGTCGCTGCGAAAGCTGTCACGTTCACCTTACCTCAACGATTGCCGTTAAGTCGGGGCCACGCTCGCACGTACGTCGCTCTATACACTGACGCGGATACTACATGCGCGTGTCAATTCTGTGAAGGGTGCACGTGCATTCGGGAGCGTTTCGTGCGATATGGGCCGAAAACGCTCGCCGCCCGACGAGGCTCGCATGGCATCGCGACGAGAAGTCGAAGACGCGCTGAGGCGGCTCGCACCGAAAATTCCGTCGTTTGAATTCAACGCCATAGCGGATCATGCGATAGACAGCGCGGGGCTTTCGAAGGCGTCGCCGGAAACGGCCGCGTGGCTGTCGATGGTCGCTTTCGTGCGCCACGCGCTGACCGATTACGACGCGCTGCTGCATGATGGATATGATCAGGCGGCAGCCAGGCATTTTGTCGCAGCCGAGATTGAAGACGTGCTTGCGGGTTGGGGAGTGCGGCGGAAGCTGACTGCGGGCGAGTGAGCGCTTCGGGTCCGGCGCGCTCGGATATGTGAAGCGCCTTGCTAGCAGCAACCGGGGGCGCATCCATCGTACGCGGTGTTTCGTCCTCTTGGCCTTGACACAACCCCAACGCATCCGCCACACCTTTCGCAACGAATTCTCACGCGCGAGCGCTTCCATGAAAATCAACGGCAATGAAATCCGACCCGGCAACGTCATCGAGCACAACAACAGCCTTTGGATTGCAGTCAAGACGCAAGCCGTGAAGCCCGGCAAGGGCCCAGCCTACAATCAGGTCGAACTCAAGAACCTCATCAACGGCTCGAAGCTCAACGAGCGCTTCCGCTCATCCGAGACGGTCGAGAAGGTCCGCCTCGAACAGAAGGACTTCCAGTTCCTGTATGTTCAGGAAGACATGCTCGTTTTCATGGACACCGAATCCTACGAGCAGATCGAGCTTGCGAAGGATTTCGTCGGCGAGCGCTCCGCTTTCCTTCAGGACGGCATGAAGGTCATCGTCGAGATGCACGAAGGCCGCGCCATCGGCATCGAACTGCCCGATCAGGTGACGCTTGCCATCGTGGAAGCCGATCCCGTGGTGAAGGGCCAGACGGCGGCTTCCTCCTACAAGCCCGCAGTGCTCGAAAACGGCGTGCGTGTCATGGTCCCGCCCTTCATCTCCTCGGGCGAGAAGATCGTCGTCGATACGAACGAGATCGCCTATATCCGCCGCGCGGAGTAGAATAGGGCCACAAGCGCCTTCGGGCAGATTTTTCGCAAATGCCGGGGCGGCCTCGGGCCGGGCTCCGGCATTGTCGCGAAGACGCAACGCGAAAGTGCCATGCTTCCGCGAACGTATCGGTTTCGATTTTCCGGCTGGCAAGCCCGCCGTCGACATTGTGGAGTTTTCGCCATGCCCGCATCAGCGCTGATGACGATCATGATCAATGCCGCCCGAAAGGCGGGCCGCAGCCTCGCGCGCGATTTCGGCGAGGTCGAACATCTTCAGGTCAGCGTGAAAGGCCCGGCGAATTTCGTCTCCGCCGCCGACCATCGCGCCGAAACGATCCTGTACGAGGAATTGTCGAAGGCGCGCCATGGCTACTGCTTCCTCATGGAAGAGCGCGGCTTCGTCGAAGGGCCAGACAAATCTCACGTCTGGATCATCGATCCGCTCGACGGCACGACAAACTTTCTGCACGGCATTCCGCTGTTTTCCATCTCCGTCGCGCTCGAACGCGATGGCGAACTCGTGGCGGGCCTCATCTACAATCCGGCGAATGGCGATCTCTACACCGCCGAGCGCGGCAAGGGCGCTTTCTTTAACGACTCGCGCCGCCTGCGCGTGGCCGCCCGCGACAACCTCGACGCGGCGGTCATCGCCACCGGCATCGCCCATCGCGGCAAGCCGGGGCAGGAGCAGAACCTGCACGAGATTTACAACGTCATGGTCGATGCGGCCGGTATCCGCCGCACCGGCGCCGCGTCGGTCGATCTGGCTTGGGTGGCGCAGGGGCGCTTCGATGGCTACTGGGAGCGCAACATCCAGCCGTGGGACATGGCTGCGGGCATCGTCATCGTGCGCGAGGCAGGCGGCTACGTTTCGGACGCGGATGGCGGCCAGAACATGCTGAAGAGCGGCACCGTCGTTTGCGGCAACGAGTCGATCCATGCGGCGATTTTGAAACGCATCGCCGTTAAAGCTTAGAAAAGTTGTGCCGTTCAGTGTGAAGTTGTATTCCGCGCCTTCCACAAATGGTGTATACGGCGTCCAAAAGCTTGAGTTTTGCACGGATCGACGCGACCGCGGGACACGCTGATCATGAGTAAATCACCCTACTACAAGACGTTATCCGGCCCCGGGCGGTTCGTCGGCCGCATGCTTCTCTTCTTGATTCTCGCGGGGCTGATCGGCTTTATCATCCATAAGCAGATCATCGAAAATTTCGATCACAACCGTCCGTTGAATACGCTGATCGTCGGCGTGCTGATCTTCGGCATCCTCTACACCTTCCAGCAGGTATTCCGCCTCTTCCCCGAGGTGCGCTGGGTGAACAATTTCCGCCTCTCCGATCCCGTGGCGACGGATCGCCTGCCGGCCATGCTCGCGCCGATGGCGACGCTGTTGAAGCGGCGGCAGGGACAGGGCACGATTTCGCCCGTCGCGATGCGCTCGATCCTCGACTCCATCGCCTCCCGTCTCGACGAAAGCCGCGAAACCACGCGCTATCTCGTCGGGCTGCTCATCTTCCTCGGCCTCCTCGGCACATTCTGGGGCCTTCTCGAAACGACGGGATCGGTGGGCCAGACCATTTCCGCGCTGAACACCGAAGGCAAGGAAACGGCCGAAGTCTTTCAGGAACTGAAGACCGGCCTTGAGGCGCCGTTGCGCGGCATGGGGACGGCATTCTCGGCCTCGCTGTTCGGCCTCGCAGGCTCGCTCATCCTCGGCTTCCTCGACCTCCAGGCCGGGCAGGCGCAGGCGCGCTTCTACAACGAACTCGAAGAATGGCTCTCGACCATCACCGAGCTTCGTTCCGAAGGCCCGGCCGACGCGCCCGGCTCGCAGGCGCAGTTCCGCTTCGCGCTGCTCGACATGCAACGCAGCATCTCCGACCTCGCCGAGAAGATCGAGCACGGCTTCATTCGCGGAGGCGGCGCGAACAACGAGCAACTCGCGAGACTGTCGGAGGGGATCGACAAGCTCGTTCAGCAGATGCGCGCGGAACAGAAGGTCTTGCGCGAATGGGTGGATGAGCAGTCGCACGGCCAGAATGAACTCGCCGCCGTGCTGAAGGAGCAGAACCGCCTCGCCAGCGCGCTTCGCGAGATCGCCGCGCGCGCCCGCCGCGACCCCGTGGACCGGTAGCCCCGGAGGATCACCCGATGGCCCTTTCGAAGCGCCGCCGCCCGCCCGCCGTCGACTATTGGCCGGGCTTTGTCGATGCGTTGTCGACGCTGCTTCTCGTCGTGACCTTTCTCATGGTCCTGTTCATGGTCGCGCAATATTTCGCGGCGCAGGACGCGAGCGGCAAGGACAGCGCGCTCGCCAGGCTTCAGCGCCAGATCGCGCAGATGGCCGACCTCCTCTCGCTCGAACGCTCGCAGAAGAAGACCGCGATGGAAGAAACGAGCGGGCTTCGTGAGACGCTCGCCTCCGCCAGCGCCGAAAACAAGCGGCTGACGAACCTCCTGTCGGTCGACTCGGCCAAGAGCGGCGATGCTCGCGTCGCGGCCGTCACGACGCAACTCGACGAGCAAAAGAGCATTACAGCGCAGGCGCTGGCACAGGTGGAGCTTCTCAACCAGCAGATCCTCGCGCTTCGCAAACAGATGGCCGCGCTCGAAAACTCGCTCGGAGATTCGGACAAGCGCGACAAGCAGGCCCAGACGCAGATCGCGGACCTCGGTCAGCGGCTGAATGTGGCGCTCGCGAAGCGCGTGCAGGAGCTTTCGCAATATCGCTCGACGTTCTTCGGCGAGTTGAAGAAGTCGCTCGGCGACCGCGACGACATTCAGGTCGTGGGCGACCGCTTCGTGTTCCAGTCCGAAATCTTCTTCGATAGCGGCTCGGCGGATCTCGCGCCGCTGGGCTACGCCGAACTCGACAAGCTCGTCACCGCGCTGAAAGACCTCGAAACGAAGATCCCGCGCGACATAAGCTGGGTGCTCCGCATCGACGGCCACACCGATGTGCGCCCTATTTCGACGGCAGCGTTCCGCTCGAACTGGGAGCTTTCCTCGCAGCGCGCCATCTCGGTGGTGAAATATCTCGTGTCGAAGGGCGTGCCGCCGAACCGGCTCGTCGCGGCGGGCTTCGGCGAATATCAGCCGCTCACGGGCGGCTTCACCGACGACGATCTGCGCAAGAACCGCCGCATCGAGCTGAAACTCACGGAGAAATAGCCGCGCCGTTTCGGTTGCGGATCGCGCGCGGCTTCGTTATCTGATCGCCATGCTGCCACCGCAAAAGAAATCCTCCGGCGCCGAAATCGAAGATCTGATCGCGTTGCTCGCGAAGCTGCCCGGCCTCGGGCCGCGCTCGGCGCGACGCGCGGCGCTGCACCTCATCAAGAAGCGCGAGCAGCTTCTGCTGCCGCTCGCCCGCGCGCTCGGCATCGCCGCCGAGAAGATCGCCATCTGCAAGGAATGCGGCAACATCGACACGCAGCAGCCCTGCGCCATCTGCGCGGATGCGGGCCGCGACGCCTCCACGATCTGCGTGGTGGAGGAGGTGGGCGATCTGTGGGCGCTGGAGCGGGCGGGCATCGTGCGGGCCCGCTATCACGTGCTCGGCGGCACGCTGTCGCCGCTCGACGGGCGCGGGCCGGACGACCTCACGCTCGCGAAGCTGATGGAGCGCGCGCGGGCGCCCGGCGTTAACGAAATCATCCTCGCGCTCAACGCAACGGTGGAAGGCCAGTCGACGGCGCATTACATTGCGGCTGAGTTGGATGGCTTGCCGCTGAAGGTGACGCGTCTCGCGCGCGGCGTGCCGGTGGGCGGCGAACTGGACTATCTCGACGAAGGCACGCTCGCCGCCGCGATCAAGCTTCGCCAGCCGATGTAACGGCCTTACGGTCGCTTTCTTTCCTGTGGTATCGTGTTGGAATGACGACGCAAGGCAGCAAATCCGAAAACGAGGCCGGGGCCGGGATCGGCATCGAGGCATCGCCGTCCGCCGAGGAACGCCTGCTGAGGCGGAAGGTGCGCGCCGCGCGTCGCGCGATGCTGTTCGAAAAGCTGTGGCCGCGCGTCTGGCTGCCGCTCGCGGTGGCCGGAGTCTTCGTGCTGCTCTCGGCGTTCGAGGTGTGGCAGATGCTGCCGCCGGTCGCGCATTTCGGCCTTTTGTGGGGCTTCGGCGCGGGGTTCGTCTTGTCGCTGGTGCCGCTCGTGTTCTGGCGGCCTCCGTCGCGGCAGGACGCGCTCGACCGGATCGAACGCGCCTCGGCCCTCGATCATCGCCCGCTGACGGCCTTTGAGGATACACTTTCGCAGGATGCCCCGCCCGCGACGCGCGCGCTGTGGGAGGCGCATCAAGCGCGCGCGGCCCGGTCGCTCACGAAGCTCAAGACCGGCGAAGCTCGGCCCCGTGTCGACCGTTACGACCCTTTCGCCCTTCGCGCGCTGCTCGTGCTCCTGCTCGTCGGCGCGCTGGCATCGACGCAGGAAAACCTGCCGAACCGCATCCGCGCCGCTTTCACGGTGCCCGATCTTCCCCTCATCGGGAACGGTTTGCGCATCGACGCGTGGATTTCCCCGCCAGCGTACACGCGCAAGGAACCGTTCGTGCTAACCGCGACCGCGTCGGCAACGGACGCGGTGCCCGTACCGCAGGGCTCTACGCTCACCGTCAAGATCAATGGCTCCGACGCGAAGGGCTATAGCGTTGCGCTGGCGTCGCCCGGCGGCGGCAAGCAGCCGGTTACGCCAACCGCGCAGTCGACCGACACCTATGCCGAATATACGAGCGCTATCGATGAGGATGTGACGCTTTCCATCGGCTGGACGCTCGGCTCCGAGCGGTCGTGGCGCTTGAGCGTCGTTCCGGACAGCGCGCCCCGGATCGCGTTTCACGGGCCGATCGAGGTGTCGCCGCGCGCGGTCATGCTGCTGAAATACAAGGTGGACGACGATTACGGCGTCGCAAACGCGGAAGCGCGCGTGGAGCGGGTCATCATCCCGTCCGTCGGCGAAAGGGACAGCGAGGCCGTGGAAGGCCCGCCGCCGAGCCTTCCGCAGATCGGCAAGCCGCCCGTGTTCCCGCTTTCGCTTCCGCATGCGCCGGTGAAGGCCGCCGAAGCGAAGACCTACAAGGATCTGACATCGCATCCATGGGCGGGCCTGCCGGTGGTCATCACGCTCGCGGCGAAGGACGAGGTGGGGCGTGAAGGGTTGAGTGCGCCGCGCGGCATGATCCTTCCCGAGCGGAAATTCACCAAGACGCTCGCGCGCGGCACCATCGACCAGCGCCGTTCGCTCGTACAGAACCCCGCCGACACGGCACGCGTCGCGGACAATCTCGACGCGCTGGCCGCCGCCGCTCAGGACGAGGGGGCGAGCGCCCCGATTTATCTCGGCCTGCGCTCGACGTTCTGGCGATTGAAAAACAATCCGGACATCGCCGACATCGAAGACGTGGTCGGACAACTCTGGGACGTCGCCATTCGCATCGAGGACGGCAATTTGTCGGCGGCGGAGCGCGAGCTTCGCGCCGCGCAGGAGCGCCTTAAAGACGCCATCGAACGGGGCGCGTCGCGTGAGGAAATCCAGAAGCTGATGGCCGAGCTTCGGCAAGCGCTGAACAGCTATTTGCAGGCGCTCCGGCAGCAGCAGAACAAGAATGCCGACCGGGCGGCCGCCTCGCCGAATGCAAAGACGATCTCGCCGCAAGATCTCGCCCGGCTTCTCGACAGGATCGAAAACCTCGCGAAATCGGGCTCCGCCGACGCCGCCGCGCAAATGCTGAACCAGCTTCGCGACATCCTCGAGTCGCTGCAAACCGCGCAGGGCAGCGGCCAGAGCCAGGAAGAGGACGCCGAGAGCCTCCAGAAGCTCGACGAGATGACCGATCTCCTGCGCAAGCAGCAACAACTTCTCGACGATACATTCCGCCAGCAGCAAAATCAGGACGAGAACGGCGACGACGAGAAAAGCGCGCAGCCGCAGCAGGGGCAGAAACAGGGGCGAGGCACTCCGAAAAGCTCCGCCGAACTCGACCAGCGCCAGGAAGACTTGCTGCAGCAGTTGCAGGAGCTTCTTTCCGGCATGAACGCCGACGGTAAAGATCCCGTGCAGCAGAAGCTTCGCGAGGCGGAAGAGGCGATGGGCGACGCCGTCGGCTCGCTCCGTCAGAAGCAGTTCGGCGAGGCTGGCGAGGACGAAGGGCGCGCGGTCGAAAGCCTGAGGCAGGGCGCGCGCGCGCTTGCCGAGCAGATGATGCGATCGGCGGGCGGGACGGGAGCGGGCAATCAGGCCAACCGCGACCCGCTGGGGCGCAAGCAGAACGGCCCGCTCGACAATTCGGGCGATGACGTGAAAATTCCCGACGAATCGAGCGGCCAGCGCGCGCGCGCCATCATGGACGAGCTTCGCAAGCGTCTCGGCGAGCCGACGCGGCCCATGCTCGAACTCGATTACCTCGAACGCCTGATCAAGCCCTATTGAGGCCGGTCGCCTTGCGAAAACGCGGTGGCGGCAAGATATTTGCATCAGGGAGCACCAGCGATTTTTGGGCGAACGCCCGGAGGACAGACTCATGACCGGCTCAACCAAAATCGACGAACTCGTCGAGAATTTCGGTTTCCTCGACGATTGGGAGGACCGCTACCGATATCTGATCGAGCTTGGCCGCGCGCTTGCGCCGCTCGACGACGCCGAGCGCAACGACGTCACGAAGGTACGCGGCTGCGCGAGCCAGGTGTGGGTTGTCAGCAAGGCGACAGGCTCCGGTCCCGACACGGTGATCGATCTGCGCGGCGACAGCGACGCGCATCTGGTCAAGGGGCTGATCGCGGTCGTGCTGGCCATGTATTCCGGCCGGACTGCGCGCGAGATCCTCACGACGGACGAGAGGGCCGTTTTCAAGACGCTTGGGCTGAACGATCATCTGACGCCGCAACGCTCGAATGGGCTTGCATCGATGGTGCAGCGTATCAAGCGCGATGCGCTCGCCGCGTCCGGCGCCGAGACCTCGGCGGCTGTGCATTAGAACGGATTCGTAGCGGCGCGACGGCGAAAGGCGGCGGTTGCCGCACCCGTGGCCCGCACGTCGAAAGCGTCGCCCGCGCTGCGATGCCCCGGTTTCAGCTCGCCTGAGACTTTGACGCAATGGCGCAAACATACTAAAATTCAACGCTTCAGGCCGCATGATCGGCGGCACAGGCCATTTGACCCGGTGCGTTGCCAGTGATGCGTTTCGCTTCTGAAAATCTCCCTCCTGCCGAATTCTCCGCCATCGAACACGCCGCATATCCCGCGCAACCCTACCTGCCGCTGCCCTCACATCGGAAGCGCGTTGCCGTGACCGCGTCCTCGGCTGGCGCGCTGATCAATTTCTGCCATGGCCTGATCCTCGACATGGTCAATCGCGGGCACCGCGTTTTCGCGTTCGCGCCCGACCTGGCGAACAGCGACATGCGCATCCTTTCGCATATCGGCGCGGAAGCCTATTCCCTGCCGCCGCAGCTCGCGCTCTGGGACAAGTACCGGCGCATGCGCGAACTCTCGAACCTGTTCGGCGATCTCGCGCCGGACGTGCTTCTCGTCGAATCCGCGCGCAACGGCATGGTCAGCGTCGCCGCGGCGAAGATGGCGAAAATCGCCCATGTCGTGACGGTGGTGCCGAGTTTCGGACCGGCCTTCATGGAAGGGGCTGCGGGCGCGTCCGCGTGGAGCCACCGGCAGGCGATGAAGACCGTTTTCCGCACCGTGTTCTCATGGAGCGATGCGGTGGTGTTCCACAGCGCGCATGACATGAAATTCGCTGACGACACGAAGCTGCTTCCGCCGTCGAAACCGGCGGTCGCGGTTGGCGGCTGGGGTGAAGATCTGCACCGCCATGTGCAGCGGCCGCTGCCGCCGCTCGATCGCGGCGTGCTGTTTCTGATGGCCGCGCCGCTCGATCAGCTTCAGGGCCTTCTCGATTATTGCGAGGCGGCGAAAACCATGCGCCTCAAGGCGCGCCGCGCGCGGTTCTTCCTTGCGTCGACGCCCGGCGAGGCGATCGCGCCGGTCGGCACCGCGATCCTGAAGCAATACCGCGAATTCGTGCAGTATATCGGCCCGGTCGACGACGCGGGCTCGCTCATCTCGCGCTGTCATGTGCTGGTCGCCCCCTCCTGGGGCAATGGCGCGCCGCGGACGTTGTTTCAGGCGCTGGCGCTCGGGCGGCCCATGATCACGACCGACACGCGGAGCTGCCGCGATTTCGTGCAGCAGGGGCTGAACGGCTACAAGGTGCCCGTCCGCGACCCGGAAGCGCTCGTCCGCGCGATGATCCAGCTCCTGCAACGGCCCGACCTCATGCCGCTGATGGCGGAGGAATCGCGCCGCCTCGCGCTGCGCTTCTACGACATGAACGCCGTCAACGCGCTCGTCCTCGAAACGGCGGGGCTTTAGCAGGCTGCTGAAATACTCCTGTCTCGACAGCGGTTTGAGAACATGATTCACCCTCAGCACGGTAACGGCGGGGGTGATGATGCGCGGGATGGACGAGACGAGCGGATCGCTGTTCAGCTATGTCGATCTGG
>NZ_JAHFZG010000014.1 GCF_018619475.1 Rhodomicrobium sp. Az07 | reverse complement strand
ACCACTCGAACTCCGTCAGATCGAAGCGCGCCATGAGAAACTCCCTCGTTTGGGAGTTTGAATCACGACACGCCCGATTCGGGAATCCCCTTTATGGGTTTATCACCTAAAGCACGTCTGCCTTGGCGCGCTCGCGTTGCAGCTTGTGGTATTTCCGGATGAGCAGCGTCCGCTTCAGCCGCGAAAGGTGATCGATGAACAGCCGTCCTTCGAGGTGGTCGATCTCGTGTTGCACGAGCGTTGCCTCAAGATCGGAGAAGTCTCGCTCCTGCTGCTTGCCATCGGCGTCGACATAGCGAACGCGTACGAGCGCGGGCCGCTCCACCTCGGCATACATCTGCGGAATGGAAAGACACCCCTCCTCATGCACGCGGGGCGTGTCGCCGTGCGTAAGAATTTCGGGGTTGATGAGAACGACGGGGTTCTTGCCCTTCTCGTCGCCCTTTTGCGCATCCATCACGATGAGGCGGCGAAGAACGCCGATCTGCACCGCCGCGAGCCCGATGCCCGGCGCGGCGTACATGGTTTCGAGCATGTCGTTTGCGAGTGCGCGCACGTCGTCGTCGACTGTTTCGACGGTTTTCGATGTTTCGCGCAGGATCGCGTCGGGGATCGTGATGATGGATCGTATTGCCATGCGCAGCAGATAAGCGAGGCGCGCGGCGCGGTCAACGGCTTCGTTTGCGGCGAGCGGTCGCCGGTTTCTGAAGGTTACGGTCGCGATTCAAACGGCCAGCGTGAGCAACGCGTCGAGGTCGAGGTTCTTTTCGACATGGTCGGCGAGCGCTTCGAGCGCCGCTTCCGTGCGCGCGTCGAAGTCGAGGCCGGAGGCCGCCGCGCCGACGCCTTGAAGCCAATGCGCGCGGAACTCGTTCGAGCCGAACAGGCCATGAACATACGCGCCCGCGATGAGGCCGTTCGCCGAAAGCGCACCCTCGGGCCGTGCGCCGCCGCGCTCGTCTTCCAGCACGAGCCACGGGCGTTCGAGCCCCGCGCCGGTCGTCCGCCCCATATGCATCTCGTAGCCCGTGACGCGGCAGCCCGACGCGCGGTCGGTCGTGTCGATGTCGATCAGCCGTTTCTCCCCGCCGATCTCGGTTTCGATATCGAGCAGCCCGAGGCCAGCCGTCTCACCCGCAGGCCCTTCGATGCCCTGCGGATCGCTCACCACGCGGCCCAGCATCTGGTAGCCTGCGCATAGGCCGATCACGCGACCGCCGCGCCGCGCATGGGCGAGGATGTCGATGTCCCAGCCCTCGCTGCGCAGCACGTCGAGGTCGGTGCGCGTCGCCTTCGAGCCGGGGAGGATGACGACATCGGTATCGGCGGGGATCGGGTTGCCCGGCTGGATCCACCGCAGCGAAACGCCGGGCTCTGCCGCGAGGGGATCGAGGTCGTCGAAATTCGCCACGCGCGACAGGCGCGGCACCGCGACATTGACGCCGCGCCCTTCGCCCTCCGCGGGACGCTCCAGCGCAAGCGAGTCCTCGGCCGGGAGGCGCTCCGCGCTGTCGAACCAGCGCAGCGCGCCAAGGAACGGCCAGCCCGTCGCCTCGGTGATCGTCGCCACGCCCGGCTCGAACAGCGAGAAATCGCCGCGAAACTTGTTGACGATGTAGCCCTTCACCCGCGCGCGGTCTGCCTCCGACAGCAGCAGGTGACTGCCGACGATGGCCGCCATGGTGCCGCCCCGGTCGATGTCCGAGAGGATCACCACCGGCAGGCCGCCCGCTTCGGCGAGGTGCATGTTCGTGATGTCGGAATTGCGAAGATAGACCTCCGCGCCGCTGCCCGCGCCCTCCACGACGACGAGGTCGGCTTCCGCGCGCAGCCGGTCGAGGCTGTCGATCACGGCGGGCATCATCCGCTGGCGCATGTGGTGATAGATGCGGGCCGGACAGTTGCCGAGCACGCGCCCGCGCAGCACCACCTGCGAGCCTATATCCGTCTGCGGCTTCAAAAGCACCGGGTTCATGTGGATCGACGGCGCTGCCTTCGATGCGCGCGCCTGCATCGCCTGCGCGCGGCCGATCTCGCCATAGACGATCTCGCCATCGGGGCCGGGCGGCAGGTCGCTGTCCGCGGCCACGGCGGCGTTGTTCGACATGTTCTGCGCCTTGAACGGGCGCACGACGAGGCCGCGCCGCGTGTACGCCCGGCATAGCCCAGCGACGACCATGCTCTTGCCGACGTCCGACGCCGTGCCCTGGATCATCAGCGAGCGCGCGCGGCGTCGCAGCCCCTCGGGCGCGGGGTTATAGGCGATGCGGGCGATGAGTTCGGCGGCCTGTGCGGGGATCGTGTCGGCGTTCATTCTTCTGTTTCGTTTTCTACCGGCGGCGCTTTCAGCCGGAATTCGCGCGTCTGATCGTGCCCGTCCCAGATTTCCGGCTTCTTCAGCCATTTCTGGATGAAGTTCCAGCTTCCGCGATGGCCATTATGCGGCAGGGTGCAATTGGAGCAATCCTTTCGCCGCATGCCGTTCGCGTCTGTGAAGACGAGGTACGGGCCGGGGCATTCGTAGGCGATTAGCGGGCAATAGCAAAAGAGGCAATTGAATTTGCCGCGAACGCCCTTGTGACACGGCAGAAAAGGGCACGCCTCGTTGGTGAAGCCCTTGAAGCCTTCGTTTGTGGTGGTGTCTTTCGGTTCCATGCCGTGGCCTTTACGTGTGTCTTCGGAGAAAGGCTAACGGCTATGACAGACGAGCCGCCGGCGACGACGCACAGCGAACTTGCGAATGGCATGACGCCGTTTCGGCCCTCCGCCGATACGAAAATGCGTTTGCGCGCTGGGCTGAACCGCCCTGAACGCGCCGCTCCGGCCGGTCTCCTGGCTCACGGATATCGCCCCGACCGCCTTCCCGAACCGGCACCGGCCCAGTGGCTTTTCGATCAAGACATCCGCCTACAGTTGCGGGGGCAGCCGCGGAATGGGCGAAATTTGCCGACCGCGTTCCCGTTTCACCCGTATCGAACGGGCACCGAAGCTTTCCTTAAAATAGGTCGAGTCTCAGGGCGAGCAAGCCCGACGAAGGGCGCGGCGAACGGAGCGCGCGGCGAACGGGACTTAAATGTAAAATTCGCTGCTCTAGGTTGCCAATTGCTCTTCCTTGCTGGGCGCGGCTACTCCGAGCATGATATAATCGAGGTCATCGCGTTGAGAGATGTACTTTTTTGCATCTTCGATGATGAGGCGTATATGAAAACGGACAAGATGATGGTACTCCGGCAAACATAGCTCGTTTGCATTATTCAATGCGCGCAGAAGACTTCGCGTTACTAGTATATTTCCTCGCGCGCTTACACGTAGCGGGCGAAGCGTGTTATCCATGACGGTCTTTATATTCAGAGTTTCGGAATAAAGGCGCGGGTTGCCGTCGCTGTCACAGTGAATTTTTGAGGGTGGTTTGTGCCGCAAAAGTTCAGCGAGCGTTGCCGAGAGATTATCGATACAGGTAATTGCCGTGTAGGAGTCGTTCACGCCGGGTGAAAGCGCACGAAGCGCAATCTCGTTAAGGAGATGGATCAAGAAGCTGACGTCCGCGTCAGGTGAACGGCTCCGCCCCACGATTACCCCGTCGCGGGCAATACATTCCCGCACTTCAGGGGCACCGCGTCCGTGGACGAGCGCAACGGGGAGGCCTTCGATAAGAAAATCCCCAGGGGCCACCTTGAGAAATATGAAGCAATCGTGTTTCCGGGCTGCGTCAACCATCGACTCGACTTCCAGCCTTCGCACATAACCCGTCTTCGTGGCATGAACCGTCGTCGGAGGTTCTGCCGGTAGCGGCGGTGGCTCGCGATCTTGCTGGCGATCCCTCTCGTCAAGGAAGCCCTCAACGGCCGCGTGCATTTCAGCGGAAACTTCGGCGACTTCGTTGTCGACAAGCACCTGAGATGAAACATGCTGAACATAAAGGATCAGGACATAGACGGTGATGATCCCCAGCAGAAAGGCGACGAAAGCGGAAAGCCTCGGCGTATAATCGTCGCCGACAAAACTCAAGGTCGAGATTGTGAACAGGAATGTGCAACAGAATACACCAATGCTGAACCTCGTCAGCGTGCTTTCGCGGAAGCGCGTCAGAAGGCGCGGGCCGATGTTCCCGGCCGCAAGCGTAAACACGACAAGCGTTATCGAGTATGTGAGGCTTATGATTGTAATAGTCGCTGTGGCAATTGTCTGGAGTACGCTCCTGGTCGTTACCGGGCCGAGATCCTGAACAAAGGGGATGAGCCCGGAATAGGTGCGGTCGAGCCAGATCGTTGTTGCAGCAAGCAGCAAGCCCAGCAAACCGAGTGCGCTCGGCAAGAACCAGAAGGATTTCGTTATATTCCAAATAGGAGAGAGTGACAGGGTTCGCATTCGGCATCGCTGGCTGGGATGAAGACAGAAAGCAGTTGTTTCCGCAACAAGCCTCGGAGCATCCCGTTCCCACCGGCGCGGCAGAACAGACGTCGCCGTGTCGGACAAATGGCGTGCATCGGAATCGTTTCTTGCCTTGCGCCGTATCGCAAGGGTCGATGCAGCGCCGGTTTTGCCGCGTTTCTGCCTGGGTGGAGACCATGCCGTTCAAGGAGGATCACCGCATGGGCCGGAACTTCCTTGCCCACCGTGACGGCGACGCCATCAGCGCAGCCTCCGCCGCCGCCGGTTACAACTTCCGACGCCTCCTGGGATGGCTGCCCTTATTTTTGCGTATCTTGCCGATGGCCCGTTACGTGGCGATGTACTGGCCGCCGTTCGCGGTGATCGTCGAGCCGGTGATGAAACCCGAATCGTCGCTCGCGAGGAAAGCCACGGCTTTCGCGATTTCTTCCGCCTTGCCGAGACGGCCGACCGGGATCTGCGCGATGATGCTTTCGAGTACCTTTTCCGGCACGGCCTGCACCATCTCCGTGTCGATATAGCCCGGCGCCACGACGTTCACCGTGATGCCCTTCTTCGCGTTCTCCTGCGCCAGCGCCTTCGTGAAGCCGATCACGCCTGCCTTGGCGGCGGAGTAGTTCGTCTGGCCCATCTGGCCCTTCTGGCCGTTGATGGAAGAAATGTTGACGATGCGGCCGAAATTGCGATCGCGCATGCCGTTGATGACCGGCTGCACCATGTTGAACATGCTGTCGAGGTCGACGCGGATGACGTCGCGCCACTGCTGGGGCGTCATGCGATGCAGCATCGCGTCGCGCGTAATGCCCGCATTGTTGACGATCACCGCGATGGGGCCGAGTTCCTTCTCGACGTCGGCAAGACCCGCCGCGCAGGCGTCATAGTCGCCCACGTCCCACTTGAAGACCGGGATGCCGGTTTCGGCCTTGAACTTCTGTGCGGCTTCGTCATTGCCGCCGTAATTGGCCGCCACGCTGTAGCCGCGATGCTTGAGTTCCAACGAAATCGCCTGACCGATACCGCGGGTGCCGCCCGTAACGACTGCTACCTTGCTCACATTCCCTCCGTAACAATAAAGTGTGTTGCTTTCAGCCCTAGCTTCTTCGCAGGCCGATTGTAACCGAGACGAAAGTCACTCGCGCGCAGTCCTGCGCCACGCGGTCTGCAACGGGCCCGAGGCGCTGCTATCTTGCGACCTCAGATTTGCACAAATGCCTTGCGTCGGCTTTGCGTGACATCTCCGGGACACGTCTTCCGAGGTGTCCCGGCAGCCCGCCCGATGCAGGAGACCGCAGCTGGCGGGCGACCGGCGAAATCCACCGCGCGGGAGGTAATTGCGCGGCCTTCCGCTGGACAAGGGTCCGCGGTCGTGTCCCGCTAGTCGCGCTCCACGCACATGGCGATGCCCATGCCGCCACCGATGCAGAGCGTGGCAAGGCCCTTCTTCGCGTCACGGCGCTTCAACTCGTGCAGGAGCGTGGTCAAAATCCGAGCGCCCGAAGCGCCGATGGGGTGGCCGATCGCGATTGCGCCGCCATTGACGTTCACCTTCTCGATGTCCCAGCCGAGGCCCTTGTTTACGGCGGCGGCCTGCGCGGCGAACGCCTCGTTCGCCTCGATGAGGTCGAGGTCGTCCTTCGACCAGCCAGCCTTCTCAAGCGCGCGCTTCGACGCCGGGATCGGGCCGGTGCCCATGATGGAGGGGTCGACGCCCGCCGTCGCGAACGACACGATGCGCGCGAGCGGCTCAAGACCGCGCTTTTCCGCGTCGGAGCGCTTCATCACAACGAGCGCGGCCGCGCCATCGTTGATGCCGCTCGCGTTGCCAGCGGTCACGGTGCCTTCCTTCGGATTGAAGGCCGGGCGAAGCTTCGCGAGGTCTTCCACGGTGGCATTCTCGCGGATGAATTCGTCTTCGGCGAACACGATCTCGCCCTTGCGCGTCTTGATCGTGACGGGGATGATTTCATCCTTGAAGCGGCCCTCTTTCTTGGCCGCAGCGGCTTTGTGCTGCGAGCCGAGCGCAAGCGCGTCCTGATCCTCGCGCGTGATCTGCCACTGCCGCGCCACGTTCTCGGCCGTGATGCCCATATGATAGCCGTTGAAGGCGTCCCACAGCCCGTCCTTGATCATGGTGTCGATCATTTCGAGGTTGCCCATGCGCTGGCCGTTGCGCAGATAGGCCACGTGGGGCGAAAGGCTCATGTTTTCCTGACCGCCAGCGATCACGATATCGCTGTCGCCGTTGCGGATCGCCTGCGCGGCCATCGCGACGGTGCGAAGGCCGGACCCGCACACGAAGTTGACGGACATGGCGGTGGTTTCGATCGGCAGGGACGCCGCAATCGACGCCTGACGCGCCGGGTTCTGCCCCTGGCCTGCGGTCAACACCTGGCCGAGGATCACCTCGGAAACGTCCGCCGCTTCGACATTCGCGCGCTTCAGCGCCTCGGTGATGACGATGCGCCCGAGTTCGTGGGCGGGAAGCGTCGCAAGGCTTCCATTGAATGAGCCGACCGGAGTGCGCGCCGCGCTTGCGATGACGATATCGTCGTCGTGCCTTGCCATTATTGTCTTCCTTTCGAGCCTCATGTTTTGGCGCGAAGCTTAACAACATTAAGCCTGCGCGGGTATGACCAAATAGGCGGAATTGCATGGCGCGCTTCAACGCGAAATGCTGTCTGGCGGCAACGCAAGAGAAATTTCGCGGGTGCGAAAAAAAATCGCGCAAAGCTGAAACTTGCACTATGATGTTATCACTATAATCCAACGGGCAAAAATTAATGACCGAACCTGCGGAAAAGTTGTCTCGTGGAAGCGGATATGGAGACGGTGCAAAACCCGTCCCCTTGAGCGCCGTGAGCAAGAAAGCGTCTGAGTCCGACAAGTCGAAGCCCGTCATAATCAAGAAATATGCGAACCGGCGGCTCTACAACACCGAGACGAGCAGCTACGTCACGCTCGAAGATCTTGGCGAGATGGTTCGCTCCGAGCGCGATTTCCTCGTCTACGACGCAAAAACCGCCGAAGATCTGACCCACACCGTTCTCACGCAGATCATTGTGGAAGAGGAAGGCAAGACCGGGTCGAACCTTTTGCCCATCGGCTTTCTTCGGCAATTGATTCGCTTCTACGGACACTCCATCGAGCAGATCGTCCCGAAATATCTGGAATTCAGCCTGACCGCGCTCACCCGCGAGCAGGAAAAATACCACAAACAGTTCACCGATACTTTCGGCAACGTTGCTTTCGGAGCGATGCAGGAGCAGGCGCGTCAGAATATGGCGATCTTCGAGCGGGCCTTTTCGATGTTCGCGCCCTTCGCGAAGATCGAAATGCCGGCCGAAGGGGAGAAACCGCAGCACGGCAAGAAGCCTGAAGCGACGGAGACTCCCTCAACGCCCGAGCTTGCGGAACTGAAGAAACAGCTCGCCGCCATGCAGGCGCAGATCGACCAGCTTACGAAAGCGAAGGCCGATCAGGAAAAGCGCTAAAGCGCGCTTCTCCGCCCGGCCGCCTCGTCAAAGCGCACCAGGCTTTCGGTGCGCGCGACGGTCGCCACGCCGTCTCTCAGAAGTTTGAAATTGATCGAGTCGAGCAGGGCCTCGAACGAGGCATCGACAATATTGGGCGACACGCCGACCGTGAACCAGCGCGCGCCCGAAGACTTTTCGCGGCACTCGATGAGCACTCGGGTGATCGCGTCGGTGCCGCCCGTCAGGATACGCACGCGAAAATCCACGAGTTCGAGATCCTGGATGCTCGGCTGATAGGCGCCGAGATCCTTCCTGAGCGCCTGATCGAGCGCATGCACCGGGCCGTTGCCTTCACCCGCGTTCATGAGAACCTCGTCGCCGATGCGCACCTTGACGACGGCCTCCGAGACTGTGACGAGCACGCCCTTCGCGTTGTGGCGACGCTCCACCATGACGCGGAACTGGTCCACGTCGAAGAAATCGGGCACCTCGCCAAGTGAACGCCGCGCGAGAAGCTCGAAGGACGCGTCCGCCGCCTCATAGGCATAGCCCTGCGCCTCGCGCGTCTTCACTTCGTCGAGGAGCGCGGCAAGGCGCGGATCGTCCTTGTCCACCTCCATGCCGATGCGGGCGAGTTCCGCCAGAATGTTAGAGCGCCCCGCCTGATTGGAAACGAGCAGCTTCCTCGCATTGCCGACGCTTTCCGGCGGCACGTGCTCGTAGGATTTCGGCTCCTTGTTCACGGCAGAAGCGTGGATGCCGCCCTTGTGCGCGAAGGCCGATTCTCCGACATAGGGCGCGTGGCGGTTCGGCTGGCGGTTCATGAGTTCGTCGAACTGGCGCGAGACGGAGGTCAGCGTCTTCAGCGCGGCGGGCGTGACGCGGGTCTCGAACGCGCCCGCGAAATCGTCCTTCAGGAGCACCGTCGGGATGATCGAGGTCAGGTTCGCGTTGCCGCAGCGCTCGCCGAGACCGTTCAGCGTGCCCTGAACCTGACAAGCGCCCGAAAGCACGGCCGCCAGAGAATTCGCCACCCCCTGTTCCGTATCGTTATGCGCGTGGATGCCGACATGGTCGCCGGGAAGCACGCTTGTCACCGCCGCCACGATCTTCGCGACCTCATGCGGCAGCGTGCCGCCGTTCGTGTCGCACAGCACCACCCAGCGCGCGCCCGCCTCATGCGCCGCCTTCGCGCAGGCGAGCGCATAATCCGGGTTCGCCTTGTAGCCGTCGAAGAAGTGCTCGCAATCGATGATCGATTCGCGCCCGCGCTCGACCACCGCCGCGACCGACGCGCGGATCGCGTCGAGGTTTTCGTCGAGCGTGATGCCGAGTTGCAGGTCGACGTGGAAATCCCACGACTTCGCCACGAGACAAACCGCGTCCGCCTTCGCCGCAAGAAGCTGCTGGAAACCGGGATCGTTCGAGGTGGAGCGCCCCGCGCGCTTCGTCATGCCGAAGGCGACGAGCTTCGCTGAAAGCTTCGGCGGCGCCTCGAAAAACGCCGTGTCAACCGGGTTCGCGCCGGGATAGCCGCCCTCGAGATAGTCGATGCCGAGCACGTCGAGCCGCTTTGCGATGAGATGCTTGTCTTCGAGCGAGAAATCGATGCCGAGGGTTTGCGCACCATCGCGCAGCGTGGTGTCGAACAGATACAGCCGCTTTTTCATGTCTTGCCCAATCAAATAGGAACGCGCTCCTCGCCAGTCGGGAGCGCCGAAAATCGCGCACGCTTGCAAGCTTCGCCCCGTTTCCGGTTGGCGGGCCACGCTACCGCGCGATTTCCCATGTCGTTTCGATTTCGCCT
Organism: Rhodomicrobium sp. Az07; assembly: GCF_018619475.1. Lineage (GTDB taxonomy): Bacteria > Pseudomonadota > Alphaproteobacteria > Rhizobiales > Rhodomicrobiaceae > Rhodomicrobium. Next base: position 95,147 of record NZ_JAHFZG010000014.1, on the reverse strand, counting down.
GTCGCGGGGTTCTTCGCGTCCTTCAACGCGACGCCCATCGCGGCAAGCTCGTCGCGGATGCGATCAGCCTCCGCCCAGTTCTTCGACTTGCGGGCCGCCAGCCGCGCGGTAATTCGCTCATCGATAAAAATCCGACGAGCCGAATCGACTGCAGCATCGAGAGCGGTGTTCTGCCTCGTTTCCTCCACAACAAGCTCGTCAAAGCCTAATAAATTTAGCGACCAAACCAACTCTCGGGCAGAGTCCATCGCTGTATCGCAGTCTTTGGATCGGGCCTGCACTGCTAGACGGTACAGAATGTTCTTCGCCTCATATGTATTAAGATCATCGCTTAGCGCGTCCAGTATTTCTTGATTCACTTTGGCTTCGTTGGGATCCACCCCACGGATCGCGTACTTTATATCTTTCAGAATAGCTCGCGCTTCTGCGAGCCTATCGCTTGTATAGTCGATTGGCTGCCGATAGTTTGTCATGAGCATGGCGAGACGAATAATGTCACCAGGACGCTTGCTGAAGAGCGATTGTTGCTGAAGAGCTTCCCGGATGGTGATGAAATTGCCGAGCGACTTCGACATCTTCTGGCCCTCGACCTGAAGATGGCCGTTGTGCACCCAGTAATTCGCCATGATTTCGGTGCCATGCGCGCAGGTCGATTGCGCCACCTCGTTCTCGTGGTGCGGGAAAAGCAGGTCGATGCCGCCGCCGTGGATGTCGAAGACCGTGCCAAGGTGTTTCGCGGCCATGGCGGAGCATTCGAGATGCCAGCCGGGGCGGCCGTAGCCCCACGGGCTTTCCCATCCCGGTTCCGCGCCTTCGCTCGGCTTCCACAGCACGAAGTCCATCGGGTCGCGCTTGTAGGGCGCAACCTCGACTCGCGCGCCCGCCCGCATGTCCTCGACGGAGCGGCGGGAAAGCTCGCCATAATCGTCGTCGGACGGCACATTGAACAGCACGTGACCTTCAGCCGCGTAGGCGTGGTCGCGCTCCACCAGCCGCTCCACGAGCGCGATCATCTCGGAGATATGCTCGGTCGCACGCGGCTCGATGGTCGGCGGCAGCGCGCCGATGGCAGCCACATCCGCGTGAAACTGCGCGGTGGTGCGCTCCGTCAGTTCGCGAATCGAAATGCCCTCGGCCGCCGCGCGCGCGTTGATCTTGTCATCGACGTCGGTGATGTTACGAACATAGATCACGCGGTCCGCGCCGTACACATGCCGAAGCAGCCGGAACAGCACATCGAAAACGATCACGGGGCGCGCGTTGCCGATATGCGCGAAGTCGTAGACGGTCGGGCCGCAGACGTACATCCGTACGGCCTTCTCATCGATGGGCCGGAAGATTTCCTTGCGTCGCGTCCGCGTATTGTAAAGCTTGAGGTTCATAAGCCCTGGCCCTTGCTGGCGGGGCTTGTCTATGAAACAAAAATCCTGTGCCGCGCCAGCGTTTCTCTAGCTCGCGTTGATAATGCACCGGCTGCAGGTCGAAACATTTTGTCTCATGATCGGAACATTGCCGCAAATTTGTACGAGGTCAAGTCGCACGGTGCGGGACTCACCGATTTCGCGTTGAAATTTCGCGTGAGTCTTAAGGGCCGGTTTGCGAATGGCGACAATCGGGGCTAATACTTCGAAGCAGGGGCCGCCCGGCCCGACGGCGGCAGGTGTCATGACGACTTTATTTCGCGGTGCGAGCTTGGTTTGCTGGGTGGCGGCGACGCTGGCTTTCGGTGCTTCGGAGAGCGCGGCGCAGTGGGGCGGCCGTTACGATTCGCAGCCTTACGGCCAGCAGCAAACGGTCTACGGACAGAATCCGGCGCCTTACGGGCAAAGCCAGCAGCCGCCCTATGGCCAGCCCTACGGCGCGCCCGCTGCCTCGCCCTATGGGAATCAGAACCCGCGTTGCCGCGATCTCGAAGCGCAGCTTTCCGGCGGCGGGGCAAACACCGGCCAAGATCAATTGCCGAGGATCGACGCCGACATGCGCACCGCCGACATGGCGTTTCGCCGCGCGCAGACCGAGGCCGATCGTTCAGATTGTTATGAAGACATGTTCCTTTTCGGCAGAACGCTGCGTCGCACGCCGCGTTGCCTCGACCTCGACCGGCAGGTGCAGGACGCGAAGGCCAATCTCACGCGGCTGAAGTCGCGGCGCGACGCCATCGTGCGCGGCAGCGCCCCCCGCGCCCGCCACGACGACATTGTCGCCGAACTCGCGCGGAACCGCTGCGGCGATCAATATACGCGCGAATACGAGGCGCAGCGAAGACGCGACAACTCGATCTTCTCGTTCTTCAGCAACGAGGAAGATTCCGAACCCTCCGGGACGCCTTCACCGTGGACCACGACGCCGACCTATGGCGGCGCGTCGACCTATCGGACGCTGTGCGTGCGCGAATGCGACGGCTTCTATTATCCAATCTCCACCGCCACGACCGAAGACCAGTTTCAGGCCGACGCGGAGCGCTGCCGGTCGCAATGCGCTTCGCCGGCCGAGCTTTATTATCACCGCTCCGATCAGGACGTGGACCAGATGGTTTCCCTCTCGGGGCGCCTCTATGTGACGCAGCCTTTCGCGTTCCGGAACCGCAAGGTTTACGTGAAAGGGTGCTCGTGCAAGGCGAACGAGTATTCGCGCGAGGAAATCGTGAAGTTCGAGGAAACGCTACGGACATCGAAGCGCGCGGATGCGAGTGGCGGCAAGACCGGCAAGGCGGTCGCCGTCGCTCCGGCGCCTGCGACGCCGATCACAGGCGGCGATCCGGGCTTCGCTCAACGCATCTCGCAGGCCGTGCAGAATGCACCGGCTACGCCGCCCGCCAATCCTGCCACCACGCAACCCCTGCCCTCTTCTTCGCCAAGCGTGGCGACCGATGGCGATCTGACCGTGACGCCGATTCCGAGGAGCCGCTGACGCTGGGTGGCGCTTCCGCTGTCGCGCCCGAGCGGCTACTGTTCTTCGTCCGCGCCTTCGCCCTCATCAAGCTTCCCGCGATAGCCCGTCGCGAGCACGTAAAGCTCGGGGCTCTCCGCGCGGCTCGCCTTCGGCTTGATGTGGCGCACGGTCGCGAAATCTCGCTTCAAAACGTCGAGCAAGCTTTTCTCGCTGCCCCCCTGAAACACCTTGGCGAGGAAGAAGCCGCCGGGCGCCATCACGCGCAACGCGAAGGCCAGCGCTTCCTCGGCAAGCCCCATGATACGCAAATGATCGGTCGGGCGGTGGCCTGTCGTGGGCGCGGCCATGTCCGACAGCACCGCGTTCGGGCGGCGGCCCGCCAGCACTTCGAGCAGGCGCTCGTCGGCGGCGGGATCGGAGAAATCCTGCTGGAGGATGGTCACGCCCGGAATGTCGTCGAATACGAGATAGTCGAGCGCCACCACCGCGCCGCGCCCGTCCGCCGCTTTCACACGAGTCGCCGCGACCTGACTCCAGCCGCCCGGCGCGGCGCCGAGGTCGACGACGATGTCGCCCGGCTTCAGAAGCCCATATTTTTCGGCGATCTCTTCGAGCTTGTAAGCGGCGCGGCTGCGATAGCCGTCACGCTTTGCCGCGGCGACGTAAGGGTCGTTCAACTGCCGCTCAAGCCATTGGCGCTGCGAGGCCGTGCGCCCGCGCGTCTTCTTCAGCTTGACCTTAAAGGATCGGTCCGGATTTTGCTCTCGCTTCGTCATGCGCCGATAATGCCGGATCGAGACGAAGTTTGCCGACATTTTTTTCGGCGAGACCGCGCTCGCGGATGGCATCTTCGGCGATCAGCGTCGCAAGGATGCCTTCGCGCAAGCCTCTGTCGGCGACGCGAAGCGACGTCACGGGCCAGACGCGGATCATCGCTTCCATGATCGCGCAGCCCGCGAGGATGAGATCGGCGCGCTCCGCTCCGATGCAGGGCTGCGCCGCGCGCTCCGCCCAGTCCATCGCCGCGATGCGCTTCGACACGTCGCGGATGCTGTCGGTCGAAAGCCAGCAGCCGTCAACCTTCGCACGCGTATATTCGGCGAGGCCGAGATAGACGCCCGCGATCGTTGTCACGGTGCCCGACGTGCCGAGCAGATGCGTATCGGCGCTTGCGATCTTCGCGCCGATGCCGTTCGTCCGGCTGAAAGGTTCGAGTTCCGCCTGCACGAAGCGCACCATGTCCTCGAACTGGAAGCCCTCGGCCCGGCTCGACCCGAAGCGCTCGGCGAGCGTCACCACGCCGAAAGGCAGAGAGGTCCACGCCTCGATGCAATCCTGGATGCGCAACCGGTCCTCGATGGAAATGCGCCGCGCGCGCCGTCCGGTCTTGAGGTTGAGCCAGACGAATTCCGACGAGCCGCCGCCGATATCGAAGATGAGCGCATAGTCGCTCTGCTTGTCGATGAGCGAGGCGCAGCCTGAAACGGCAAGGCGCGCTTCCGTCTCCCGGCCGATGATTTCGAGCGAGAGGCCGGTCTCGCGCTTCACGCGGGCGATGAAATCCGGCCCGTTCTTCGCGATCCGGCAGGCTTCGGTTGCCACAAGCCGCGACCGCGTGACGCCGCGGCGCGTCATCTTGGCGGAGCAGACCTTGAGCGCCTCGATGGTGCGGGCGATGGCCTCTTCCGACAGCACGCCGGACACGCTGACCCCTTCGCCGAGCTTGATGATGCGCGAGAAGGCGTCGATCACGAAGAAGCCGCGACGCGAGGGGCGCGCCACGAGAAGGCGGCAATTGTTGGTGCCGAGGTCGAGCGCGCCGTAAATGGCGGATGATGGAGATTCCGTCGCGTCGGTCCCGCGAGCGACTGTACCCGAACGATAGACCGGCGGATTGACCGTGATGGCTGAACCTGGAGTGGCCGTGGAGGCGCAAGGGGCGACGGAAACAGGAAAAGAAACTCCGGCCTTCTCTTCGAAGACGGCGGTGTCTTGCTCTCCCGAGATGGCGCCGCCTCTTTCTCCGATGGCCAAACGAACCTCCGTCTGCGTTATTTTTCGCAGTTTACGTCTTGTCGCCCCACTAACAGAGAAGACTAACAGTTTTTTTAGCATCCGCAAACGAAAGACATCGCTCGGGGCGGAGGCAGGATGAAATGCAAGGCAGGGCCGGTTGGCATCCTTGCAGCCTGTCGACTGGGCGCAACGTCACCTCGGTGCAGGCATCGGCCGTGCGCGCTCGGCCTGTTTCCGGAAATGATCCACTGAAGTTGTATCCCTTGGTCTGATGCGCCAAGGTTTCGGTTTTTCGAGCCGACGATTTACGCTAAAAACCGGTATAGCTGTTTGATGAGGCGTCATCACGGGCAGAACGCTTCCGGCCCTGAAGAGGCCCCGGATTTTGTTGGCTTCCGCTCGCGCTGACGGCGCTGCTCCGAGGGCCACCATGACCGCCGCCTACACGCAAAATCTCGACAAGACCCCTGCCAACCACCAGCCGCTGACGCCGCTCGGCTTTCTCGCGCGCGCGGCGCGGGTCTACCCGAACCACCCGGCTGTGGTGCACGGCTCGAAGACCTACACCTACGCCGAATTTTACGCCCGCTCGCGCCGACTGGCCTCGGCGCTGTCGAAGCTCGGCATCGGCAAGAACGACACCGTGTCGGTGATGCTGCCGAACGTGCCCGCGATGCTCGACGCGAAGTATGGTGTGCCCATGGCGGGCGCGGTGCTGCACTCGATCAATACGCGCCTCGACGCGGCCAACATCGCCTTCATGCTCGACCACGCCGAAACGAAGGTGATCATCACCGACACCGAATATGCGAAGGTCATGGCCGAGGCGCTGAAGCTTACGGACCGGAAGCCCGCCATCATCGACTATGCGGATACGGAGTTTCCCGGTCTCGGCGCGCGGCTTTCGGATGTCGAATACGAAGACTTCATCGCGGACGGCGATCCGGAATTCGCATGGAAGATGCCCGACGACGAGTGGGACGCGATCTCGCTCAATTACACGTCCGGCACCACCGGCAACCCTAAGGGCGTCGTCTATCATCATCGCGGCGCGTATCTATTGAGCCTCGGCAACGTGCTCGCCGGGCAAATCGGCCGACACCCGACCTATCTCTGGACGCTGCCGATGTTCCATTGCGACGGCTGGTGCTTCGGCTGGACGATCCCGCTCGTGGGCGGCACACAGGTGTGCCTGCGCTATGTGCGCCCGGACGCGATCTGGACTTCGCTTTACGAGCACGAAATCACGCATCTCTGCGGCGCGCCCATCGTCATGTCCACGATCCTCAACGCGCCCGCCGAAGTAAAGCGCAAGCTGAATCACAAGGTGCAGTTCCTCACGGCCGCCGCCCCGCCGCCGGAAGTGGTGCTCGCCGAAATGCGCGAGGCGGGCTTCAACGTCACCCACGTCTACGGCCTGACGGAAACTTACGGCCCGTCGGTTGTGAACGAGTGGAAGGGCGAATGGGACGCGCTCGACGGCGCCGCGCAGGCGCAGAAGAAGGCGCGGCAGGGCGTGCGCTACGTGCCGCTCGAAGACCTCTCCGTGATCGACCCGCTCACCATGCAGCACGTTCCCGCCGACGGCGAGACGCTCGGCGAAGTCATGTTTCGCGGCAACGTCGTCATGAAGGGCTATCTCAAGAACAAGGACGCCACCGAGGACGCGCTTGCGGGCGGCTGGTTCCACTCGGGCGACCTCGGCGTCATGCACCCGGACGGCTACATCCAGCTCAAGGATCGCTCGAAGGACATCATCATCTCGGGCGGCGAGAACATCTCGTCCATCGAAGTCGAGGACGTGCTGTTCAAGCATCCGGCGGTGCAGGCGGCGTCCGTGGTGGCGAAGCATGACGAGAAATGGGGCGAGACGCCCTGCGCGTTCATCGAGTTGAAGCCGGGCGCGACCGTGACGGCCGAGGAAATCATCGCGTGGTGCCGTCAGCATCTCGCGGCGTACAAATGCCCGCGCCATGTGGTGTTCAACGAACTGCCGAAGACGTCTACCGGCAAGATCCAGAAATACATCCTGCGCGAGATGGCGAAGACCTCGTAAACCTCATAGCTCAGGCAAAAAAACCTTCCGCGACTCGCATGCCGGTTCGCGGAAGGGCGCCGCGAGGAGCGCTCGAAGCCCCTCGCGGCGATGCCGTCAATGGGAGGAACTGGACGTCGGCCCAACCCATTCAAACACTTCCACGCATTCGCAGGATGCGGAACACCCGCGGCCGCACGGCGCCTCAGCGACGGGCAATTTCCGAACGCGCCCCTTGGAAACCATGAGATCGAGCGCGCCGCGAACGGCATCCTGAGACGATCCGAAATAGATCGACATTTCAGAAAGCGTGGCTTGCCTCCGGTTCTGAAGGTAGCGGCTGAGTTCGGACAAGGTGATCATGCGGCCCTCATTTCGCCGGAACCGCCGCAAGGCGACGCCCTTGCGCGAAACCTGCGAGCCACATCGACACCAGCGTCACGCAGAAGACGAGCGCGCATATCATGAGCCAGCTTTGCGCCGTCGCCGGATCGCGGCTGTATGTGGCGATCTGGTAGAACGACACCGCCGTGATGTAGCCAAGGCCAGTCGTCCAGACAGTTGCGAAGGCCGTCCACCCCATGCCGATCTCATGCCGGATGGCGCCAAGAGCGGCCACGCATGGCACATAAAGCAGGATCAGCAGCATATAGGCGAAAGCGCCTGCCATCCCGTCGAAGCGCGACTGCATGGCGCCGAACACCTGGCTGTTGACTTCGAGCTTTTCGGCCGCCTGTGTCGAGTCGCCCACATAGCCGACGTCGATGCCGAGCGGATCGAGCAGCTTGCCGCCGATCTCGGCGAGATTGGCAGGAACGGTTGCCGCCGCTTCGCTGAGTTTGTCGAGCACGGTCGGGCTTTCCTCCGCCGCCTTCTCGCCGCCTTCGCCCTCAGCGGCGTCGACCTGCGAGTACAAGGCGTTCAGCGTGCCGACAACGGCTTCCTTCGCGAAAATGCCGGTGAACAGGCCGACGGCGGCGGGCCAGTTCTCATCGGTCAAACCGATGGGCCTGAACACCGGGACGAGTTCTTGACTGACCGAGGCGAGCACCGAATCCTTGGTGTTCTCGCGGCCGATGCTGCCGTCCGTTCCCGTGTTGGCGAGCACGCTCAACACCATGACCATCGGCACGATGATCTGGCCCGCGTTGAGGATGAACCGGCGCAGTCGCTGCCACGCCTGAATGACGACGGTCCGTATCGTCGGCACATGATAGGGCGGCAGTTCCATGATGAAGGGCGAAACCTCGCCGCGAAGCAGCGTGTGCTTCAGGATGAGGCCGGTCATCACGGCGAACAGGATGCCGATGATGTAGAGGAGGAAAACGATGTTCTGCCCACTCCACGGGAAGAACGCGGCGGCGAACAGCGCGAACACCGGCAATCTCGCCCCGCATGACATGAACGGGGCCATCATGATGGTGAGGATGCGGTCGCGGCGCGTTTCGAGCGTGCGCGTAGCCATCACCGCCGGTACGTTGCAGCCGAAGCCGACGATGAGCGGAACGAAGGATTTGCCGGGCAACCCGATGGCCCGCATGGCGCGGTCCATGACGAAAGCCGCGCGCGCCATGTAGCCCGAGTCCTCAAGGAATGAGAGGAACAGGAAGAGACAGGCGATGATCGGAACGAAGGTCGCTACGGTCTGCAAGCCACTGCCGAAGCCCTTCACCAACACCTGGAACAGGTCCGGGGCGCCGATGGCGGTGAGCCCCTGCTCGGGCAGATCGATGAACAGCGCTTCGCCACCCTTGTCGAAGAAGTCGATGAAGGCGCCGCCGACCACGATGGTGAAGAGGAACATCAAATACATCGCGACGAGGAAGATCGGTACGCCGAGGAAGCGATTGAGCGCAACGGCGTCGATGCGGTTCGTCAGCGTTGTCGAGACCTGGCGCTTCTGGCGATGGCACGCCTCCATGATCCCGGCGATGAAACCGAACCGCCCGTCCGCGATGACGATGTCGGCGTCCTCGCCGCATTCCTTTTCGATGTCGGCGCGAAGGCGTTTCGCCTCAGCAGCGAGGCTCGGGCCGGCGATCCGCTCGGCCAGATCGTCGCCCTCGATGAGCTTCAGCGCGACCCACCGCGGATCGACGCCCGCTGCCGCGGCCGCATCGGACAAGCCGGGCGTCAGAGCCTCGATCGCCTGTTCGACCGCAGGAACCTGTGTCGGCCGGACGCAAGGGGCCGGAGCGGTCTGCGCTGCCTTGGCGATCTCCGCCTTGAGCGCGTCGCCACCCCTGCGCTTGCTCGCGACCATGGGCACCACGGGGCAGCCGAGCGCCTGACCGAGCGCCGCAGCGTCGATCGCAACCCCGCCCCTTTCGGCGAGGTCGGACATGTTCAGCGCGATGACGAGCGGAACGCCCATCTCAAGCAACTGCGTGGTGAGATACAGATTTCGTTCGAGGTTCGACGCATCGACGATGTTGACAACGAGGTTCGCTTCGCCGCTCAGGATGTAATCGCGCGCGACGCGCTCGTCTTCAGAGCCCCGCCCGACATTTGCAAGCAGGTAAACGCCCGGCAGATCGACGATATCAAACCGCGTGCCCTTCCACGCATAGGCCCCGAGCTTTTTCTCCACGGTAACGCCCGGCCAGTTGCCGATGGTTTGGGTCGCCCCGGTCAGCATATTGAAAAGTGTTGTTTTGCCGCAGTTTGGATTGCCGGCAAATGCAATCGTGGAATTGGTTTTCATGAGAGGCGCTCGACTTCCAGAATGGCCGCTTCACCTTTCCGAAGCGTGAGTTTGAAGTTTCTCACCTTGATTTCGATCGGATCGCCGAGCGGGGCGCGGCGCTGAACCGAGAACGTCGCGCCGGGCGTCAGGCCCATCGCGAGAAGGCGCTGGCGATAGCCTCGGTCGCCTGAAGAAAACCCGACAACGCGGGCGTTTTCTCCAACCCTGAGATTTTCGAGAGTGATCATGGTGCGCGGGAGAACCTTCAATTAACGGGAGGAAACAGCGTCCTGCCGACGGATTCGATAACGAATCCGCCCCACCCTCTCAATGATGAGATAGTGCTTGGAACGAGAGACCTGTACAACATTTGTAAAATAGATTCGCAAATATCAAAAGGTCAACATATTTGTTTTATTTGAAACTGGAGTAATTCTAATGTGTTTCTGGCGAATGATTGAGCATTTTCCAGCAAGGGTTTGACCGCGTCATTCTGCCCTGTCCATCCCATAGAGAAAAAGCCCGAGCGCGTCCGCCTTTTCCACGATGGCCTGCTGTTCCGCCAGCAGGACGGCTCCTGCCGCAACAGCGATCCCGGCAAGCCCGGCCTCGGCCGCGAGTTCAACCGTGCGCGGGCCTATGGCCGGCATGTCGAGGCGGAGATCCTGACCCGGCTTCGGCGTCTTCACAAGCACGCCTTGCCTGTTCTTGAAGCCCCAGCGGTTGAGATCGCGACAACGCGTGAGCATCGCGTCGGTCCCCTCCGCCGCCTCCACCGCGAGGACGTAGCCGCGCGCCACGACAGCGCCCTGCCCGATATCGTACTCGCCCAGCGCGCGCGCAACATTAAAGGCGAGGCGGATATCGGCAAGCGCTTCGGCGTCCGGCGCAGCCCCCGAGAATACGCCTGTAGGGGCAAGCAGGCGCGGTGCGACCTCATGCGCCGCCAGAACTTCAAAGCCGCGCGCCTCGAAAAACCGAGCCACCGCGCGCAACACGGAATCATCCCCCCCGCGCAGAAGACGGAGAATTTCCGGCAGGTAGCGCACGAAACCGGTGTCGATCCTCAGACGCAAGAGATTGGGCCGACGCAAACTGCCGACGAACACAATGCGCTCGCAGCCCTCGCGGCGGAGCGTACCGAGGATGCGGCCGATCTGGCCGATACCGGCATAGCAGTGCGGAAAGCGTTCGATGGCGGGGTGGGCATTGCCGCTGAGGCCGACGATGAAGGGACGTTCGCCCCGCGCTGCTGCCGCTTCGGCAACGGCGAGCGGCAGTGTCCCGCCTCCCGCGACGATGCCGATGCGCGAAGCGTTGATGCCGTTGCGCATGCGTTTGTCCACCTGGTGCTCTGACGTTATTTGGCGGTCTACTGCCGCATGCTCTGAATGCGCCCCTCAAGAACCGCGCGACGCTCACGCCTGAGGGCGCGGCACGCAGAACGAGCGATCCGTCTTTGCCCGCATGAACGACAGGATGCGCTGCACGGCGGGATCGTCCGCGAACATTTTCTCGACGTCGTCGAGACGCTCGCCCAGGGTGCCTTCCGCCGAAAAGAGAAGGCGATAGGCCTTGCGCAGCGAGTGGATCTGCTCCCGCTCGAAGCCGTGCCGCTTCAAGCCGACGATGTTGAGCCCGGCAAGGGCCGCACGATTTCCCAATACCATGCCGAACGGGATGACGTCCGATTCGACACCCGACATGCCGCCGACGAAAGCGTGCGCGCCGACGCGAACCCATTGGTGAACCGCCGAAAGCCCGCCAAGAATCGCGTAGTCTTCGACCGTGACATGGCCCGCGAGTGTCGCATTGTTGATGAGGAAGACATGATCGCCGATCTGGCAATCATGCGCGACATGACTGCCGGCGAGAAAGAGGCAATGGCTGCCGACGCGCGTCACATGGCCGCCGCCTGCCGTGCCGCCGTTCATGGTGACATGCTCGCGAACGGTGGTGTGAGCCCCGACGAGAAGCTCGCTGCGCTCGCCCTTGTATTTTACGTCCTGCGGCGGGCCGCCCAGCACAGCGAAGGGATGAATTTCGCACCCCTCACCTATTTCCGTCGCGCCGGTTATGACGGCGTGCGCGTGAACCCTGACGTTCTTGCGCAACGTGACATTCGGTCCGATCACCGCGAACGGCCCGATTTCAACGCCCTCTTCGAGCGTTGCGCGCGGATCGATTGCCGCCGAAGAATGCACCAGCATCTCTGTCATGACAGACCTACGCGTTCTCAGCGCCCTTGTTGTCGTTTGCGTCGACGATCATGGCGCTGATCTCCGCTTCCGCCACAAGCTGACCGTTCACCCTGGCTTCGCCGTCGAACCGCCAGACGCGCCCGCGATTACGTTTCTTCGTCATGTGGAAGTGGACCTGATCGCCCGGCAGCACAGGCCGGCGGAACCGGGCGCGGTCGATAGACATGAAGTAAACGAGTTGCGGCTCGAAGTTCGACAGGCTCGCCATGCAGAGCGCACCGGCCGTTTGCGCCATGCCCTCGATGAGAAGTACGCCTGGCATCACCGGAAAACCCGGAAAATGCCCCTGAAAGAACGGCTCGTTTATGGTGACGTTCTTGATGCCGATCGCGGAATTGTCGCCATCCATCTCGATGATACGGTCGACGAGCAGGAAGGGGTAGCGATGGGGCAGCAGCTTCATAACGCGCGCAATGTCGGCAGTGCCAAGCTCCTTGCGTTCGGGCCGCGCGTCGCCGTTCAGTTGGTCTTCGGATGTGTTTGACATGCTCATGACTTCTATTCGTTCGTATCACCGGAGGTATCCGCGCCCTTGCGCTTCGCTAGACGCTTGAGTGTCGCCACTTCGCGCGCCCATGCCGCCATGGGCTTGGCTGGGGTGCCTCCCCATCGTTCGCCGCGAGGAATATCTGACGAAACGCCGCTCTGCGCGCCGATCTGGGCGCCCGCTCCGATTCTGATATGCCCGACTGTCCCGCATTGGCCGCCCATCGCGACGTAGTCTTCGAGGACGGTGCTGCCTGAGATACCTGTCAGAGCAGCAATGACGCAATGCCGCCCGATGACGACGTTATGGGCGATCTGGACGAGATTGTCGATCTTCGTACCTTCGCCGATGATCGTATCCCTCAGCGCGCCCCTGTCGATGGCGCTGTTCGCGCCGATCTCGACGTCGTCCTGAATGATGACGCGGCCGACTTGCCGGACCTTATAATGGCCGCCGGGCCCCATTGCGAAGCCGAACCCGTCCTGCCCAACGCGCGCGCCAGCGTGGATGATGACGCGATTGCCAATAAGCGCGTGCGTGATCGATGCGCCGGGACCGATGAAGCTGTAACGGCCGATGGCGACGCGGTAACCGATTACCGCGCCTGCCGCGATGCGCGTGCCCCGGCCGATGGATGCGCCAGGGCCGACAACCGCGCCCGGCTCGATGAACGCGCCCTCTTCGATCTGCGCGGTTTCGTCGACAAGCGAAGCGCCGGGCGCAACTTTCGGTGTGCCGGCATCGGGAAAGAACAGTTCGAGTGCGCGGGCGAATGCGCGATAAGGATCGCGCGCAACGAGAGGCACGGCGGTTTCGGGAAGCTTGGCTGCCGCATCCCGTGACACAAAGACTGCTGCAGCCTCGGTGACCTTGAGCGCCGCGAGATATTTGCGGTTGTCGAAGAAGGACACGTCGTCCGGGCCAGCGTCGTCGAGCGTTCTGATCGCCGCGATCTTGCGCCCACCGAGAGACAGGAACGCTTCCGGGATCGTCGCATCCGCATGAGCGACGAGTTCGAAGAGTGTGTGAGGCCCCGCGGGCGCCCAGAAGCCGGGATGATCCATATGAACCTGGCCCAAAAGTTAAAATGCCAAGCGAGCTTGAGCCCGCTTAGCATCGTTAATGGCGATCGTAAAGTCCAAGGCGCGAGGCCGAAAGACGCGATCAGAACTTGGTTGCCGCGCCGAAACGGAAGACCTGCGTTTCGTCGTAGCTTGCCTTGGCCAAGGCATAGGCGAAGTCTGCGCGGAGCGGACCGACCGGCGAGTTCCAGAGGATCGAGGCGCCGACCGATGCCCGGATGTCGTTGGAGTCGTAGGTGCCTTTGTAACCGCAGGCCACCAAATCGCCGCCGCAACCGCTCTTTGCGCTGTTCGCATACTGAATTGCATAAGCCCCAGCATCCGAGCCCCAGACCGAACCCGCATCCGCGAACACCGCGCCACCGAAGCCGAGGTCGTCCGGGATGAAGGGCAGCGGGAAGCGGACTTCAGCCGTGGCCGCCCAGAAGTTCTTACCGCCGACCGGGTCGTCGGTATACTTGTCACGCGGGCCGAGGCCAGCCGTAGCGAAGCCGCGCACGGTCTCGCCGCCTTTGAAGAAGCTGTCCACGATACGGACGTTCTGATCGTCCCAGCCGGTTATGTTGCCGCCGATGGCGCGACCGACGAGGGTGATCTGCTTCGTGATCGGATAGTAGCCGCGACCTTCCGCGACGGAGCGGATGTAGTTCACGTCGCCGCCGATACCGGCCACATCCTGCGCGAAGGAGAAGTAGAAGCCTCGCGACGGGTTCTTGCGGTTGTTGCGGGTATCGTAGATCATCGAGTAGCCGACCGACGAAATCACGGACGTCCCTTCGATCTGCTTCACGGCGAGCGACGAACCGTCGGCCACGTCGTACACTTCATCCGACATCAGCGTGTAGTTCGTGTTGAGCCACAGGTGGTCGATGAGCGCGAAGCCGAACCGGACGCTGCCGCCAATCTTCAGGTCTGCATATCCGGCGTCGGTATAGGACGACGAGGTGTAGTCGGAATTGCGAGCGAAGGCGTCGAGACCGAACGAGAGGTTGCGATCGAGGAAGCGCGGCTCCGTCCAGCTCACTTCAGCGCCGCCGCTGATCTGGCTGCCCGTAACCTTGACCTGGAGATACTGACCGGTGCCAAGGAGGTTGCGCTCGGTATAGGACACCTCACCGAGAAGACCTTCAGCCGAAGAATAGCCTGCCGCGAAGGAGAGTTCGCCCGTGGACTGCTCTTCGACCGCGACGTTCAGCACCACACGATCCGGCGCGGAGCCCGGCTCCCTGTCAACCTTAACATTCTTGAAGAAGCCGAGAGCAAGAAGGCGCAGACGGGCCTGATCCACCATGATCTTGTTGTAGGCGTCGCCTTCCGCCACGCGGAACTCACGCCGGATGACGAAGTCTTCGGTGCGGTAGTTGCCGACAACATTGATGCGCTCGATATAGATGCGCGGGCCCTGCTCCACGACATAGGTCACGGAGATGGTGCGGTTCACCGGATCGCGGTCTATGCGGGGCCGGACCTGCCCGAAGGCAAAGCCCTGCTCGGCGACAGCCACCGTCAGGCGTTCAGCGGTACGGTCCACGAGCTCGGCGTTGTAAACGTCGCCCGGCTTCGTCAGCAGATTGCCCCGAACCGTCTCCGCCGCGAATGTCGGAAGCGTCGATTCGACGTCCACGCCGCCGAAGAAATATTGCTGCCCTTCGTCGATGGTGAATGTCAGGAAGAAGCCTTTGCCTTCCCGATCAACGTCCGCAACCGCAGACATGACCCGCATGTCCGCATAGCCGTTCCTGAGGTAGTAGCGGCGCAAAAGCTCGCGATCGAGATTGAAGCGATCGGGGTCATAGACCGATGTCGGCTTCAGGAAGTCGAGGAAGCTCGATTCAGACGTCGTGATGACGCCGCGCAGCTCTGTGTCCGAGAAGGACAGATTGCCGATGAAGTTGATGCCGACGACCTTGGTCTCCGGTCCCTCGCGGATCTCGAAAACGAGGTCGATGCGGTTGTTGTCGAGCTGGATGATCTGCGCATCGACCTGGGTCGCGTAATAGCCCTGACGGCGATAAACGTCGAGCACGCGCTGAACGTCCGCCTGAACCTTGGCCCGCGTGTACATCGTGCGAGCCTTCAGCTGCACCTCTGCCGAGAGCGTGTCGCTCTTGACCTCGCGGTTTCCTTCGAAAGCAACGCGATTGATCAGCGGGTTTTCCACAACCGCGATGACCACCGTGCCCCCCTGAGGAGTGATACGGACGTCCTGGAAAAGTCCTGTGGCGAAAAGCGCGCGCAGGCTTTCATCGGCCTTGTAGGCGTCATAGCGCTGGCCTGCCGTGAAGGTCAGGTAGGACTTGACGGTTTCCGGCTCGATGCGGCGATTGCCCACGACTTTTATGTCGCGAACGACGCCACCTCCCTGGGCGAACACTTCCGTTGAATAGATCGCGCCGGCCGTGACGGTCACCGTCATCGCGGCCGCGAGTAGAACGAGGGTCATGCAGACCCCACGGATTATGCTCGAGCGAAGCATCTGTTTTGTTGCCCCTATTACGCCGGATCCCCACCACAGCAGTTCAATTTGCCAGAGACTAGCAATTTGTGACGCCACGGTGGCTTGTCCCCCACCAATCAGTCTGTTTACGAACCGTATGTTGCCCCCCGGCACCATGCGGCAGACCACTCACTTCCCCTCAACCAACGCTAGCGACGGCAAACGCTTTCCACCTGCGGTGCAGGCGTTGGGCCGCGTGTGATGTCGGCTATGTTATTCCACGTCACGAAAATCATTAACATGATAAGCAAAGTGAATCCAAATTGAAAACCGATTTCCTGGGCCCGCTGGCTCAATGGACGGCCGAGTATGGCTTCCGCGCCATAGAACAAAAGGTGGCCGCCATCCAAAACCGGGATGGGGAACAGGTTGAAGAGTCCAACGCTGATGGAAATGAACGCGATCAACGGGATGAGGTTGAGAAAACCGTCGGATGCGAAGGTCTTCGCGACCTCCGCGATCTTCACCGGACCGCCGAGCGTGCTGGCACAGGCATTGCCCTTGAAAAGTTGTCCAAAAAACTGAAACGGACCCTCGATGATCTGCCAGGTGCGCTCCACGCCGATACCTACGGACTGCGCAAGGCCGACGCTTTCGACCCGGACGTTTTCCCGTCTGGAACCGCCCATCACGCCGAGCCGACCCACGCATTCGTTTTCGGTGAGTTCCGGCACGGCAGTGAGGGCCATGACGCGACCGCCACGCTCCACTTCGATGTCGAGCGGGGATCGCGCGTTCAGCTTCACATGATAGCTGAAATCCTCGAAGCTTTTGACCGGCCTTCCCCCGATGGACAGGATCTTGTCTCCCGCTTCGAGGCCAGCCTTGGCGGCAGGCGTGTTCGGCTCGACGCAAACGATTCGCGGTTCCTGGTAGCTGATGCCGTTCGCCAGCGCGAGGCCGGCGAAAATCGCGATGCCGAGCGCGAAATTTGCGAACGGTCCCGCGAGCACGATCAGCGTGCGCCGCCAGAGATCGGCTGTGTGGAAATTGCCTTTTCGCTCCTCCGGCGTCAGCTTTGCGATGTCTTCGGCGGAGGCGACGCTCGATGCGTTCTCGTCCCCCTTGAACTTCACATAGCCGCCGAGCGGAACCCAGGCGAGCCGCCAGCGAATACCGCTCCGGTCGACGAAGGCCGCGATCTCGGGGCCGAAGCCGACCGAAAAGGTCTCCACCTTGACGCCGAGCGCGCGCGCCGCCAGGAAGTGGCCCAGTTCGTGGATGATGACCACGACGCCGAGCACGAGGAGGAAAGGCACCGTCCAGAGGAAGAACTGCCCGAACGCCGAGGATAAATCCGAGAGAATCATGGGGAACCTTACAGCGAGGAGGCGGAAAGCGACACGTGGGATGCCTTATCGCTTCCGGAACTTGCCGCAGCCTGCGGCTTGATCAGAAGGAATATAAGGCGTTCGACGGAATGCTTAAATACGCGGAGCCGCCGCTTCCGCGACGGTGACGGCGGGACGAGCGGAACAAAGCGCCGATCTGGCGATATCGCGGGCGCGCTCGTCGATGTGCGTGACCGCTTCGAGGCTGTCGGGCAGGACACCGGCGAGCGCGGAAGCCGCCTTGTCGAGCGTACGTTCCACGGCTTCGGAGATGCCGGGAAACGAAATCTGGCGGTTCAGGAAGGCTTCCACCGCCACTTCGTTCGCCGCATTGAGCACGGTTGGCGTATTGCCGCCCGACTTCAGCACCTCCTTTGCGAGACGCAGCGCCGGAAAGCGCACCTCGTCGGGCTTCTCGAAGGTGAGCGTCGCGGACTCTGCAAGGTCGAGCCGCTTGATGCTCTCCGCCTTGAGCCGCTCCGGCCAGGCGAGACTCAACGCGATGGGTGTGCGCATGTCGGGCACGCTCGCCTGCGCGATCACAGAGCCGTCGGTGTAGTAGACGAGCGCGTGGATGATCGACTGCGGATGCACGACGGCATCGAGCTGATCGGCGCGCACCTTGAAGAGGTGAAACGCCTCGATGATTTCGAGGCCCTTGTTCATGAGCGTGGCGCTGTCGATGGTGATTTTCTGCCCCATCGTCCAGTTCGGATGCTTCAGCGCATCCTCGACGCGCGCCGCCGCGATCTGCTCCTTCGTCCACGTGCGGAACGGCCCGCCCGACGCGGTGAGGACGATCTTTTCGACGTGGCGGCCGTCCTGCTCGTCGAGCGACTGGAACACGGCCGAATGCTCCGAATCAACCGGCAGCAGCGTCGTGCCGTAGCGTTCGCGCTCGTTCATGAAGTACACGCCCGCGCAGACGAGACATTCCTTGTTGGCGAGCGCCACCGTGCGCCCCTGCTTCAGCGCCGCAAGCGTCGGCGCGAGGCCCGCATAGCCGACGATGGAGGCCATCACGACATCGGCGTCGCGGGCACCGGCATCGACCACCGCCGACTTGCCCGCGCCGCATTCGATTCCCGTCCCGGCGAGGAGGTCGCGCAGTTCCGCGCCCGCGCCTTCATCGGCGATTGCCGCGAAGCTCGCCTTGAACTGAACGGCAAGGCTCGCGAGCTTCTTCGCGTTGCGGTTCGCCGAGAGAGCCACGACTTCGAATCGGTCGGGGTTCTGTGCAAGGAGATCGCAGGTGCTGTCGCCGATGGTGCCGGTCGCGCCCAGCACGCTGATGCGCTTTCTGGACCCCGCCCCATTCAAACCGTGTGCCTGCCCGTTCTTGGTCATTGATGCCTCACCAGATCAGCAGCGCGCGCCCCGGCTTCAGCGGATCGGCCGCCGCCGCGATCAGGCCAGCGCCCATCGCCGCGAAGACAAGTCCGTCGAGGCGGTCGAGAACGCCGCCATGGCCGGGAATCAGGCCGCTTGAATTCTTTACGCCGAAGGCGCGTTTGATGAATGATTCGCCGAGATCGCCCCCCATCGAGACGATCGCGAGCAAGACGCTGAGACCCGCCATGATTTCGACGGAGGTATGCTCGAACCAGAGCGCGAACAGCACGCCCGCGATGCCCGCCGTCGCGGCGCCGCCGATGAAGCCCGACCATGTCTTGTTGGGCGAGATGCTGGGCGCCAGTTTCGGGCCGCCGAGAAGCCTGCCGACGAAGAAGGCGCCGGTGTCCGCCGACCACACCACGATAAACAGGTAGATGATGGCGTGAAACCCGTAATCGGGATCCTGCCGGATCGCGATGAGCGCGATGGCGGGAAAGCCCGCGTAGTAAACGCCGGCCGCCGACCACCATGGATCGCTCGTGAGTTCGCTGTTTTTGTGCACGCGAAAGACAAGCCAGGTTGCCGTGACGATGAGAGCGATGGCGAGCACGCGCTCCCCGATCAGCGTGGAGTAACCCGCGGCGATGATGGCGACAGTCTGGATGATGAAGATCCGGTCGATGCCGGACCCGCGCACGACGCGGCCCCATTCCCAGCTCATCAGCGTCGCGGCGAAGAGGATCAGCCCCGCGAAGGTCGTTGTCCCGGCGTAGGTCAGAGCCAAGGTCAGAACGACCATGACCAGGGCCGAATTGATCCTGAGAACCAGCTCTGAACTGAGAGGTTTGACCATTATCCTTCGCCCGTTCTGGCGGCTGCTAGGTGCGCGCTGGCGCTATCCCGCAAGGCCGCCGAAACGGCGTTCACGCTGCTGATAAGACGCGATCGCGCTTTCTAACGTCTGTCTTGTAAAGTCCGGCCAGAAATTATCAACGAATAAAAATTCGGAGTACGCGCACTGCCACAGAAGGAAGTTCGAAATGCGCTGCTCCCCGCTCGTCCGGATGAGGAGATCGGGATCGGGAATACCGGCGGTATCGAACTGCTTGGCGAACATCTCCTGCGTGATGTCGGCGGGGTCGATTTCGCCCGCCTTCGCCTGTTCCGCGAGACGCTTCGCCGCACGCACGATTTCATCGCGCGCGCCGTAATTGAAGGCGATGATGAGTTCCATTCCCGTGTTGCCGCCCGTCAGAACCATCGCGTCGCGGAACATGGCGACCAGATCGGGCGGCACGCCCTCATCCGACCCGATGACGCGCACCTTGATGTTGTTCTGATGGATTTCCGCGAGATCCCGGCGGATGAACCGGCGAAGAAGCCCCATGAGATAGGTGACTTCCAGCGGCGGACGCTTCCAGTTCTCCGACGAAAAACTGAACAGCGTCAGATAGGAAATGCCAAGCTCGGCGGCCGCGCGAACGCATTCCCGCGTACTCTCCACACCGCGGCGATGTCCCTCGGAGCGCGGCAAACCTCGCTGCGCCGCCCAACGGCCGTTACCATCCATGATGATGGCGATATGCTTCGGACAAGGGCGCTCATTTCCAGCGGCCAGAGCCTGTTCACGCAATCTCACTTCGAGCACCCATGATTACGAGGCGATTTGCCGCTAGACCCGTCGGGTTCCTGCGCTTTCCGGCCCCGTCACGCCGAAACCCCAACTTACACTCCGGAACCTGCGCCGGGCTTGAAAAGACACGAGTGGAGCGACTTGCACACATGCAACATGCTCGCGTGCAATGTCAAAATTCAAAGCTCTACCAGACACAATACAACTGCCGAGTGATTTCGAGATTCGGCACCAGCCCTCTCGACCTGTAGCCGTACCGATCAGATGGCGCAGCATCCGATCGGTACTGGAATAGTTAAGCGCACGTGGGTTCTCTTGAGTCCGACATTTGCTCGCCGGTGTACGACAGGTAATCGGAATTGAGCCACTAGACCTGCATGATTTCCTGCTCTTTCGTGGCGAGCATTCCGTCGATTTCCTTGATGGTCTTGTCGGTGAGATCCTGCACCTTGGTCGAAGACTTGCCGCTCTCGTCTTCGCTGATCTTGCCGTCTTTTTCGAGCTTCTTGATCTGGTCCATGCCGTCCTTGCGCACGTTGCGCACGGCGACGCGTGCCGTTTCGGCATACCTCTTCGCGATCTTCACGAGTTCCTGGCGGCGCTCCTGGTTCAGTTCCGGAATCGGCAGACGCAGCGTCAGCCCGTCCACAACCGGATTGAGGCCGAGGTTCGACTCGCGGATTGCCTTCTCAACGCCGTGAAGGTTGCTCTTGTCCCACACCTGCACCGTGATGAGGCGCGGCTCCGGCGCGTTGACAGCAGCAACCTGCTGGATCGGCATCTTTGCGCCGTAGGACGTCTGAACCATGATCGGGTCGAGCAGCGTGGTGCTGGCCCGTCCCGTGCGAAGGCCGCCGAATTCGCTTTTCAGCGAGGCGACGGAGCCCTTCATGCGCTTCTCGATTTCCTTGATGTCGAAATTGCCGGTAGCCATCTCCGTCCCCTTCGAGTCTGATAAGTTTCTTCAGGCCCAGATTTATGCGTCCGCGTCGTTTCCCACAACGCTGCAAAGGGCCTCACCGCGCATAACCTTGCCGATTGCGCCTTGTTCGTGCAGCGAGAATACCACGACGGGAATCGCGTTGTCGCGGGCAAGCGCGATGGCCGCTGCGTCCATCACCTTGAGATCGCGTGCCAGCACCTCCGAAAAGGTGAGCCGGTCGTAGCGTTCGGCGCGTGGGTCTTTCTTCGGGTCGGCGGAATAAATGCCGTCAACCTGTGTCGCCTTGAGCAGCGAATCGCAACCGAGTTCGGCGGCGCGAAGCGCGGCCGTGGTGTCGGTGGTAAAGAACGGGTTGCCCGTGCCGCCAGCAAGCACGACGACCTTGCCCGCTTCAAGATCCTCGACGGCCGCGTCGCGCGAGAATGTGGGGCATACCTGCGGTACCGGAAGCCCGGTATAGATTGTCGCGGGCTGGCCGATGCGAACCAGCGTCTGCTGCAATGCCACGCCGTTCATCACGGTCGCGAGCATGCCCATGAAGTCGGCCTTCACGCGGTCAATGCCCTTCGCGGAGCCAGCGAGGCCGCGATAAATGTTCCCGCCGCCGACCACGAGCGCGATGCGCTTGCCGCTGTTTGCCACATCCGCCACGTCGCGCGCGATCGCGTCGAGCGCCTGCGGGTCGATGCCGTATTGTCCGCTGCCCATAAGCGCCTCGCCCGAAATCTTGATGAGCGGGCGGGTAAAAGGAAGGTGCGCCATGGCTTTTCCCTGAGGCTGCGGGAGGACGGACGGCAAAGCTGCCGCCCGCTATATCGGTATACCGTTATTGATTTCCAGCGGCCGCCGCCACTTCCGCCGCGAAATCGCCCTTCTCGGTGACAATGCCCTCGCCGAGTTCGAAGCGAACGAAGCCCGTGACCGTGATCGGCGCGCCGGCTTCCGTCTCGGCTTCCTTCACCGCCTTCTCGACGGTGAGATCGGGATTGATCACGAAAGCCTGCTTCAGGAGGACGACCTCCTGATAGAACTTCCGGATACGGCCCTCGATCATCTGCGCGATGACCTTTTCCGGCTTGCCGCTTTCCCTCGCCTGTTCGGTGAAGATCGCGCGTTCGCGCTCGACGACTTCCGGATCGACTTCCTCATCCTTCAGCGCAAGCGGGTTCGTCGCCGCGACATGCATCGCGATCTGACGGCCGATCTCGGTGAGCTTTTCCGCCTTGCCCGTCGATTCGAGCGCGACGAGCACGCCGATCTTGCCGAGGCCCGGAGCCGCCTGGTTGTGGACGTAGGTCGCCACGACGCCGTCGTTCACCGACAAAGCGGCCGTGCGGCGCAGCGAAATGTTCTCGCCGATGGTGGCGACGAGTTCCTTGAGGTGGTCGGCGACGGACGCCGTCTTGCCCGGATATTCGGTCGCGGCGAGTTTCTCGACGTCGCCGCCAGCGGAAAGCGCGAGCTTCGCGACTTCGGCCACGACCTTCTGGAACTCGGGATTGCGCGCCACGAAGTCGGTTTCCGAATTGACCTCGACCACCGCGCCGCACTTCGCGCCGGACGACACGCCGATCAGACCCTCGGCAGCCACGCGGTCCGCCTTCTTCGCGGCCTTGGACAGGCCTTTCGCGCGAAGCCAGTCGACGGCTGCTTCCATGTCGCCATCCGATTCCGAAAGCGCGGTCTTGCAGTCCATCATACCCGCGCCGGTCTTCTCGCGAAGATCCTTCACCATGCCGGCAGTAATCGCAGCCATTCTCTACCTCATTGGGTTGCGCTGGAGCGCGCTCGCGCGCGCTCCGCATTACTATCCTTAGCTCGTCAGCTCGCGCGCCTGATCGACCCAGTCGCCCTTGGCGATCTGGCCGTTGCCGTGCAGCAGACGGTCGATTTCGTCCAGATTGTCCTGCGTGAACGCCGCGACCTGCCAGAAGTGGAAGATGCCGCGCTCGTTGAGCTTCTTCTCGTGCGCCTTGGTGATGCCGCGCACCTTCTTGAGGTCGTCCTTTTCGCCCTGCGGCTCGGCCAGACCTTCAAGCGTGGTTTCCGCGTCGCCTTCCTTGGCGGCGACGGCGACATGCGCGCCGTTCTTGCCGTTGGTCGCGGGCGCTTCCGGCGCTTCCGCCACTTCCGGCACTTCCTCAAGCGCGGCTTCGGCCACGTCTTCCGATTCGCCGATGTCGATGCCCGACACGCCCTGAGCGCGCTCGATCCCGTCGATGGCCGCGCGCGAAATCAGATCGCAATACAGCGTGATGGCGCGGCCCGCGTCGTCGTTGCCGGGGATCGGATAGTTGACGCCGTCCGGGTTCGAGTTCGAGTCGATGATGGCGATGACCGGGATCTTGAGCTTCTTCGCTTCCTGGATCGCGATGGATTCCTTGTTCGTGTCGATCACGAACAGAAGGTCGGGCACGCCGCCCATGTCCTTGATGCCGCCGAGTTCCTGCTCAAGCTTGTCGCGCTCGCGCGTCAGGTTCAGAAGCTCTTTCTTGGTGAAGCCCTGCCCTTCGCCCGACACGAGGTCGTCGAGATAGCGCAGCCGCTTGATCGAATTGGTGATCGTCTTCCAGTTGGTCAGCATGCCGCCGAGCCAGCGGTGATTGACGTAATATTGCGCGCTGCGCTTCGCCGCTTCCGCGACCGGGTCCGACGCCTGCCGCTTCGTGCCGACGAACAGGATGCGCCCGCCCTGGGCCACCACGTCGCTCGCGGTCACAACCGCCTGATGCAGCAGCGGCACGGTCTTCGACAGGTCGATGATGTGGATCTTGTTGCGCGTGCCGAACAGGTAGTCCGACATTTTCGGGTTCCAGCGGTGCGTCTGGTGACCGAAATGCACGCCAGCTTCGAGGAGCTGGCGCATCGTGAATTGGGGCAGAGTCATGCTATGTCCTTCGTCCGGTTAAGCCGCCGCGGGGCGTGTGGATGGCGATGCCATCACCGGAATGCCAAAAAGGGCCGTGTAACGGCCCTGACATGATCCCCGCGTGTGAGATGCGCTCTGTATAGGGGGCGACGGATAAAATTGCAAGAGCCGCGCGGCTTTGCGGGCGATGCGGCAAACCGGGCGGCCCGCCTTCGGCGGGACTGCCAGGGGGCAAGCCCCCTGGACCCCCCGACAAAAGAAAACACAAGGGGTAAAGAGGTAAAGATTAAGGATTTAACGTCCTGGCAGCCCGGAAGCCGACGAAGTTGAGACGGAAGTCGGAGCTGCTCCAGAAGCGGTCGGCCGAGCGAAGGCTCTGCGGGCCATCGCCCCACGAGCCGCCGCGAAGAACGCGAAGAAAACAGTCTCCGGCTGTCCACGCTCCGCCGCTCTGCTTCAGCGCTTCAGGCTTGGCCGCGTAGCTGTCATTCCAGCAATCCTCGCACCACTCCCAGACATTGCCGTGCAGGTCGTGCAAGCCGAAAGCGTTCGGTAGTTTCTCGCCAACCGGATGCGTCTTGCGGCCAGAATTATCTTTATACCAACCATAGCGGTCCAGATCGCTTTCGGAGCTGCCGAAGAACCAGGCGGTCTCCGTCCCCGCCCGGCAGGCATATTCCCACTCGGCCTCGCTCGGCAGGCGGTAGAGCTTTCCCGTCTTCTCCGACAGCCATTTAACATAGGCCTGCGCATTGTCCCACGATACGTCGATCACCGGACGCCGCCCGCGCCCCCAGCCATTGTCGTCGGGCTTGTAGCGCGTGCCAAATCCGAGAAATCCGCCACCGCCATCGGCCACGTAAGCGTCCCACTCCTCGAACGTGACCGGATATTTTCCCAGCGCAAATGCCTGCGGGATCGTCACCCGATGCCGTGGCCGCTCGCTATCATCACCCTCGTCGTCCTTCGATCCCATCCAGAACGCGCCAGCGGGAATTACTACCATCTCTGGCGCGTTGGGGAAATCGCGGAAGCTACCCCCCGACTCGATAAGTTTGATCTCCCGTTGACGTTCCTGCTCCGATCTGAGCCTTTGTGGTCTCAGCTTTGCAACCTCGATTTTGATGCCAGATGGCGATGCGGCAATGTAGGCCTCGTAGGCTGCGACGGTATTTTGGCTTTCAGTCCGTTTCCAAAGCAGCAAATCGGCATCGCGGCGATGTCGGCCTTGCGGACGATTCTTCAGGTAATCGGCAAACGCCTCAAACGTATCGACCGCGCGCTGGATGCGCCAATACGCATCCTCGGCCTCGGTCGAAAAGTTGCCCGCGGGAAACTCGCGAAGATACCAGAGATAACCGCTGGCCGAATCCTGTATGCGCACGTCGCGCCAGATGATCTCGTCGGCTTCATGGGCGTGCGTTCCGAACGGGAAGGTCTTGAGGTAGTGGATATAGAGCTGCGGATCGCGAAGGCTCAACACTTCTTCCCACAGCGCTTCGTCCGCCTCGTTGCGCGGCGCGCCGCCATTCCGGCCCGCCTCGACCCCAAGCTTGCCGAGCGCCACGAAGAGCCGCGCGCGCTGGTCCAGCGGATCGACATGCAAGGTGTCGAAGGGCGGGGGAATGAGGCGCATATCGAGATCGGCCGACTTGACGGTGATGAGCTTCTTCTGCGCCTGCGCCCGGCTCGCCTCGGAATAAACCCAGTTGGACGTGACCGAAGCGGGCGTCCAGATCACGATCACGGCCTGCGCCGCGTCGAGTTCTTTCAGGATGACGTTCTTGAACTCCTCGCCCCCGACAAGCTCGGTGTCCCACCAGACGGAATAACCGGCGCCCAGCAAATCGTTCGCCAGCGCTTCGGCGAGCGATCTGTTGGCTTTCGAATATGAAATGAAAATATCGGCCATGTCTTGATCCCCGTTTCAAGGCATGAAGACGAAAATGAAAGCTTAGGTCAAGCGCCCCGCCCGCCCCTCACCCCACCTGCAAAACGCCGGGCAGCGTCTTCAGCGTCGCGAGCTGCCGCGCGGAAATCGAGAAATTGTCGCCGAGCTTGAACTCCACGGCCTTCCGTGCCTCGGGGATCTGCACCACGAGCGTCACCTGAATGCCGCCCTCGCGGCCGAGATGCTTCACGAGTTCGGCCACCTGCAAGCGCTCCGTCGCTGTGATGGACACCTGCCGCGTGGTCTTGCCGAGCACCTCGTCCAGCGCCTGCACGGCCTGCACGCGGACCTTGATCGCCTCGCCGTCGGCCTCGCCTTCCACGTGGATCAGCACGTTCTTGCCCGCTTCGAGCTTGTCGCCCGCGACGTTCAGCGTGTCCGCGAAGATGACGGCCTCGAACTGCCCGGTCGGATCGGAGAAGCCCGCGAAGGCGAAGCGGTTGCCGGACTTGGCCTTGCGATCTTGCCGGTAGGTGACGGTGGCAGCGAGGCGCGACTCGGCGCGGCCATAGGCCTGCACGCGCGCCGAAAAATCGCTCCATTTCAGCACGTTCATGCGGGCGAGCTGGTCGGTGAAATCGTCGAGCGGATGGCCGGAGAGATAGAAGCCCGCCGCCGCGAGTTCGTTTTCGAGCTTTTCGACGAGGCTCCATTCGGGCGCATCCGCGAGGTCGAGGCGCGGCGCGGGGCCGCCCGCCAGCCCGCCGCCGAACATGTCCACCTGCCCGCGCGCGCGGTCCTCGGCGGCCTTCGAGCCGAATTCCATGAGCCGGTCGAGGTTCTTCGCCACCTTCGCGCGGTTCGTCTCCATGTCCTCGAAGGCGCCCGCCGCGTTCAGCGTCTCGATGCCGCGCTTGTTCACCGCCTTGGGGTTGATGCGCAGCATGAAGTCGGCGAGATCGCGGTAGGGCTTGCCGCCGCGCTCCTCGACGATATGCGCTGCGGCTGCGTGCCCCATATTCTTCAGCGCCGCGAGCGCGTAGCGGATGGCGTTGTCGCCCTCGGGCTCGAACTCGACCGCCGATCTGTTCACCGAGGGCGGCAGGATCGCGATGCCGTTGCGCCGCGCCTCGCGCGTGAAGGCGTAAAGCTTGTCCGTGTTCGCCATGTCGAGCGTCATCGACGCCGCGATGAATTCCTGCGGGTGGTTCGCCTTCAGGTAGGCCGTGTGATAGGCGATCAGCGCATAGGCCGCCGCGTGGCTCTTGTTGAAGCCGTAGCCCGCGAACTTCGCGACAAGCTCGAAGATGTAGCGCGCGCGGGCTTCGGGGATGTCCTTTTCCAGCGCACCCTTCACGAAGCGCGCGCCTTGCGCGTCCATCTCCGCCTTGATCTTCTTGCCCATGGCGCGGCGCAGCAGGTCGGCCTCGCCGAGGCTGTAGCCCGACAGAACCTGCGCGAGCTGCATCACCTGCTCCTGATAGATGATGACGCCGTAGGTCTCTTCGAGGATCGGCTTCGCGAGCGGATGCAGGTAGTCCGGCACCTCGATGCCGTGCTTGCGGTTGACGTAGGTTTCGATGTTGTCCATCGGGCCGGGGCGATAGAGCGCCACCATGGCGATGATGTCGCCGAAGCGGTCGGGCTTCAGCTTGCGCAGCGCCTCGCGCATGCCCGTGCTTTCCAGCTGGAACACGCCGCCGGTATCGCCCTTCGCCAGCATCTCGTAGGTGGGCCGGTCGTCGAGCGGCAGATGTCCGAGGTCGACGGGCCTGCCCGCCTTTTCGAGCAGCGCGCACGCCTTCTGCAAGACGGTCAGCGTCTTCAGGCCGAGGAAGTCGAACTTCACCAGGCCCGCCTGCTCCACCCACTTCATGTTGAACTGGGTGACGAGCATGTCGGATTTCGGATCGCGATAGAGCGGCACAAGCTCCACAAGGTCGCGGTCGCCGATCACGACGCCCGCGGCATGCGTGGAGGCGTGGCGGTACAGCCCTTCCAGCTTCTGCGCCGTGTCGAGAAGCTGCGCCACGATCTCCTCGCCGTCGCGCGCCTCCTGAAGCTTCGGCTCGCCCTCGATGGCTTCAGCGAGCGTCACCGGGTTCGCCGGGTTGTTCGGCACGAGCTTGCAGAGGCGGTCCACCTGCCCGTAGGGCATTTGCAGCACGCGACCGACATCGCGCAGCACCGCGCGCGCCTGAAGCTTGCCGAAGGTTATGATCTGCGCGACGCGGTCCGCGCCGTATTTCGCGCGCACATACTGGATCACCTCGTCGCGGCGATCCTGGCAGAAATCGATGTCGAAGTCGGGCATCGACACGCGTTCCGGGTTCAGGAAGCGCTCGAACAGGAGGCCGAAGCGGATCGGGTCGAGGTCGGTGATGGTGAGCGACCACGCGACGACCGAGCCCGCGCCGGAGCCGCGCCCCGGTCCCACCGGAATGCCTTGCGCCTTCGCCCATTTGATGAAGTCCGCCACGATCAGGAAGTAGCCGGGGAACTTCATGCGCGTGATGACGTCGAGTTCGAAGTCGAGGCGCTTCTCGTAGTCTTCATCGCTCGCGGCGCGCTGGGACTTGGGTATGACGGCGAGACGGCGCGCAAGGCCCTCCTGCGCCTGCTTGCGAAGCTCTGCGGCCTCGGCCTCGTGCGTGTCTTCGGTGCCGACGACGAATTGCGGCAGGATCGGCTTTCGCGGGCGCGGTCGGAACGCGCAGCGCCGCGCGATCTCGACCGTGTTCGCAACCGCCTCGGGCAGGTCGGCGAACAGCTTCACCATGTCGGCTTGCGGCTTCAGCCAGTGGTCGGGCGAGAGGCGGCGGCGGTCGTCTTCGGCGACGTAACGGCCCTCGGCGATGCAGAGAAGCGCGTCGTGCGCCTCGAAGACGGCGCGCTTCGGAAAATACGCTTCGTTGGTGGCGACCAGCGGCACGCCATTATCGTAGGCCCAGCGCAGAAGCTGCGGCTCCACCGCGCGCTCGCGGGCGAGCCCGTGGCGCTGGATTTCGACATAGAGGCGGTCGCCGAACGCCTCGGCCAGCGCCGCGAGACGCGCTTCCGCCGCGGCTGCGTTTCCGGCGGCGAAGGCGCGATCCGCCGGGCCGTCCGGGCCGCCCGAAAGCGCGATCAGACCGCGCGCTTGCTCCGCGAGAAACTCAACCTCTACATGCGGGTTCGAGCCGTCGCCCGAATCGAGAAACGCCCGGCTCGACAGGCGCATGAGGTTGCCATAGCCCTCCTCATCCTTGGCCAGAAGGACGATCGTTCCACCATGCGCGGCTGGCCGCTGACCGGAACGCGTCGTTTCGTCGGCCGGCGCGGGAAAGGCGAGGGTCAGGGCGCAGCCGATGATGGGCTGAATGCCCTCTCCCGCCATGTATTCGGAGAATTCGAGCGCGCCGAAGAGGTTGTTGCGGTCGGTGATGGCGAGCGCGGGCTGGCCATCGGCGGCGGCGGCCTTGATGAGCGCCTTGACCGGCAACGCGCCTTCCAGCAGCGAAAAGGCGGAATGGACGTGGAGGTGGATGAAGCCCGGTTTCGTCATTAAGCCTCGTCCTCCTTCCTTCGAGCGGAAGGAAGGCATACGCGAGTCTTTGACAATTTAGCGCAACCAAAAAATATCAAAAGGTTGTGCCAAACTTCCCTCGACCCCGTCCACAGGCTTGGTCACAGGTTGTCAAGAGCTTGCG
Organism: Rhodomicrobium sp. Az07; assembly: GCF_018619475.1. Classification (GTDB taxonomy): domain Bacteria; phylum Pseudomonadota; class Alphaproteobacteria; order Rhizobiales; family Rhodomicrobiaceae; genus Rhodomicrobium. The sequence goes on along the minus strand of NZ_JAHFZG010000014.1, from coordinate 65,500 downwards.
CAAGCCTGGACACCGCGGGCGTAACGCTGACTTAAGCCCCGATATCGCGGCGATAGAAGCCCTCCGGCCAGTCGATGGCCGCCGCCGCCGAATAGGCGCGAGCGCGCGCTTCCGCCACGTCGCGGCCGACCGCGCTCACATTCAGCACACGTCCGCCATTGGCCAGAACCGCGCCATCCGCCCCGCGCTTCGTTCCGGCATGAAACACGGTCACGCCGGGAAGCGCGGCCGCCGCGTCCAGCCCGGAAATGACGCTGCCCTTCGTATAATCGCCGGGGTAGCCTTCCGCAGCCATCACCACCGTGACCGCCGTTTCGTCGCTCCACTCGGGTGCCGCGCCGGTGAGGTCGCCCTTCGCGGCCGCATCGAGCAGCGGAAGCAGGTCGGATTTCAGCCGAAGCATCAGCACCTGACATTCCGGATCGCCGAAGCGCACATTGTATTCGATGAGTTTCGGGCCGTCCGCCGTGATCATCAGCCCGGCATAGAGCACGCCCTGAAAGGGCGTTCCGCGCGCGGCCATGGCTTCGAGCGTCGGCATCACGATCTCACGCATGACGCGGTCGGCAAGCGCGGGCGTCATCCCCGGCGCGGGCGAAACGACGCCCATGCCGCCGGTATTCGGTCCCTCGTCGCCGTCGAACGCGCGCTTGTGGTCCTTGCCGCTGCCGAAGGGCACGGCTCGCGCACCGTCGCAGATGGCGAAAAAGCTCGCTTCCTCGCCGACAAGTTTTTCCTCGATCACGACGGAGGAGCCGCCCGCCCCATATGCGCCCTCGAAACAGGACGCGATGGCGGCTTCAGCCTCGGCAAGCGTCTCGCAAACGGTCACGCCCTTGCCCGCCGCCAATCCGTCCGCTTTCACCACAAGCGGGGCGCCCTTCTCCCGCGCATAGGCCATCGCTTCCTCGCGGCTCACGAAATAGCCGTAGGCGGCGGTGGGAATGCCGCGCTCGTCGCAAACGGCCTTGGTGAAGGATTTCGACGCCTCAAGCTGCGCGGCGGCGGCCGATGGCCCGAAAACCGCAAAGCCTGCGGCGCGGAGGTAATCCGCGAGACCTGCCACGAGAGGCGCTTCCGGGCCGACCACCACGAGGCCGATGGCCGCCTCGCGGCAGAACTCAGCGACCTGCGCGAAGTCGTCGGGGTTCGCCGGCCCCGGCGCCGCAATTCGCGCGATCCCCGCATTGCCGGGCGAGCAATAAAATGCGCCAAGCGCAGCGCTCTGCGTGAGCTTCCACGCCAGCGCATGTTCGCGGCCACCGCCGCCGATGAGAAGAACGTTCATGCACGCTTCTTAGCAACGAAACCGCCGGGCGTTAACACCGAAAAGCCGCGTTATCAAAAGGCACAAGGACGGAACGCCTCATAGTCCTTTTAACAATATAGTTGACAATTTTCAACAAATAGTCACGCCCAAGAAGCTTAAAGCCAACCAAGTAAATAGCCGAGTATGATAAGCGGAATCGGCAGCCCGATTGCCCAAAGCATAATTCCCTTCATCATCTTCCTCCTGTTGACGAAACGACTGTTGAAACACGTCAAGAGGAGAGCGCGTTCCCGTTCAAAAATTCGGAACTTCACGCCGACTTGAGCGTTTGCGAAATACCCATCACGAAACGGAGGACTCGACCATGAAGTGTATAACCACCACGGCTGCGGCAGTGCTGCTGCTTGCGACGGCGGCTCAAGCTCAACAGACCCAGCAGAATTCCCCGCTACCTCAGGAATCCTATCCCCCCGGAAACGCGGGCTCGAGCCTCGGAACGCGCGGTCCCGGCGATCCGGGCGCGATCCGTGCGGAACAGTCGAACCGCGCCAGCCGCGAGCGAATGGCGCAGACAACTCAGGGCCAATCTGCTCAGGAGCGGATGGACTCGCGAAACCAGACAGGGACAAGCCAGACGGGGCAGTCCAGCCAGAGCGGCACGCAAGCGCAGATGGATACGGAGGATCGGGGCCTGAAGACCGGCTCGGCCGAACGCTTCCGCCAGACCAAAGGCGCCGATCAATGGCTTGTCGCCAATCTCTGGAACAAGAACGTCTATAATTCCGCTGGCGAGTCGATCGGCAACCTGAACGACCTCGTGATCGACAAGGACGGCCGCATTGCCGCCGTCGTTGTGGGCGTAGGCGGCTTTCTCGGCCTCGGCGAGAAGAACGTCGCGGTGGACTACGGCCATCTGAAGAAGGACGGCGGTATCACCCCCGACCGCGTCACCATCAACATGTCGAAGCAAGACCTTAACAACGCTCCGAGCTTCCAGCGCCAAGGCTCGGGCAGCGGCGGTCTGATGGGCAGCAGCGACAGCGACAGGCGCTAAGGCATTCGAAGTTCAGAGAGGGCCTTCGCGGCCCTCTTTTGCGACGGCTAAGACAAGCAAAACAAACGCCAGAACGTTCCTAGAAAAGGAAACCCATCATGCCAACCGCAAAAACCCTGAACGAACTGTTCTACGCGACGCTTCAGGACATCTATCACGGCGAGAAGCAGATCCTGAAAGCGCTTCCCAGAATGGCGAAAAACGCCACGACTCCGGAACTCAAGAAGGCGTTCCAGCTGCACGTCGAGCAGACGGAAGGTCAGATCGAGCGCCTCCAGCAGGTGTTCGAAATGCTCGACAAGTCGGCGCGCGGCAAGACCTGCGAAGCCGTCGAAGGCCTCGTCGAGGAAGGCAAGGAAGTCATGAGCGAGACCGAGCCGGGCGAAGTGATGGACGCCGGTCTGATCGCCGCCGCCCAGGCCGTGGAGCATTATGAAATCGCCCGCTACGGCACCTTGTGTGCGTGGGCGGAGCAGCTCGGCATGCCGGAAGCCGCCAAGCTTCTCAAGCAGACGCTCAAGGAAGAAAAGGACACCGACGCCCTTCTGACCAAGGTCGCCATGAGCGGTGTCAACAAGAAGGCGGCCTGACACGCTGCCCCCGAGACATTCCGTCTCTTTATTAGTCGCAGGGCGGGTTCTGCCATGGACCCGCCTTAGTTTTTGTGGAGGTGGCGGATCGCGGGCGAGAGGATGCCCGTCTGGCGGGGAGATGGCAGTGTACGGACTTCAGAAATGACCGGCGTCGCCCGAGGCTCCGCCTGGCCAGATCTTTCGGGCCGCGTGGGCGAAGCGGGCCACGTGCTGCCCGTGCGCGTCTATTTCGAGGACACGGATTTTTCCGGCAGTTGCTACCACGCGACTTATCTGCGCTGGTGCGAACGCGGTCGCTCCGACTTCCTGCGCCTTCTCGGCGTGCATCATAACAAGCTGGCCGATGGCTCGTTGACGGGCGAACCGTCCGTGTTCGCCGTGCGCCGCCTCAAGGCCGAATTCCTGCGCGGCGCGCGTATCGACGACGAGCTTGAGGTCCACACGGCCTACGGCACCTTCACCAAGGCGACCATCACGATTGCGCAGCATGTCGTGCGCGGCGGCGAGCGCGTCTTCGAGCTTGAGGTGCAATGCGTGCTGCTGTCGATGTCGGGGCGTGTGCTGCGCCTGCCGCCCGCGCTCGTGGCGCTGCTGACGCGGGGTTAAGCCTCTCAGACGGTCCGCAGACCGGTCCTGCACCGCCGTTGGCGGCGTGCTCGCTTTCCTGCTAAGGAGGCGCGTATCCGCATTTTAACGAGGCTCCCATGTCCGGCGCGCCCGCAACCGCTTCCGAAGTCACCGCCGCGCTGCTCGTCATCGGCGACGAGATCCTGTCCGGGCGCACCAAGGACAAGAACATCGGCACCATCGCCGATCATTGCACCGACATCGGCATCCGTCTGAAGGAAGTGCGCGTCGTCGCCGACGACGAGCCTGCCATTGTCGCTGCGGTCGACGCACTGCGCGCGGCCTACGACTACGTCTTCACCACGGGGGGGATCGGCCCGACGCATGACGACATCACGGCCGACGCCATCGCGAAGGCGTTCGGCGTGGCGCTTCCCATCGATGAACGCGCCCGCGCGCTCCTGCTCGAACGCATCCCCGAGGGCGAGATGACGCCCGCGCGGCTGCGCATGGCGCGCATTCCCGTCGGCGCGGAGCTGATCGAGAACGCCGTCTCCAAGGCCCCCGGCTTCATGATCGGCAACGTCATCGTCATGGCGGGCGTGCCCTCGATCATGCAAGCGATGCTGAAGGCGGTGACGCCGAGGCTCCGCACGGGCGCGAAAATGTTATCGATCTCGGTGAGGGTCGACCGGCCCGAGGGCGCGGTTGCGGCGCCGCTCGAAGCATGCCAGCGCGCGTTCCCGGATGTGCCGATGGGCAGCTATCCGTTCATGGACGAGGGGCGCTATGGCACGACGCTCGTGCTGCGTTCCGTCGATGAGGCACGGCTTGCGGCGGCGAAAGCGGACCTCGAAGCGCGGCTCGCCGCCGTTTTCTGTGCGTGAGGCGGCAGTGGCAGAGCGCGGCTTCTTCAGGCTTCGGTCTGCCGGATCGTGATTTCGAGCGCGCCGTCTTCCGTTTCGCCCGCGCCGATCCAGGTGCAGCCCGAGACGCGGCAGAAGTCGCGGAAGTCTTCCGGCGCGAGCGGATCGGTGGCGAGGATGCGCACGAGCGCGCCGGGCGCGATGGCGCGCAACTGCTTCTTCGCGAGCAGAACCGGCATCGGGCAGGACAGCCCCCGCGTGTCGATGGTGATGGCGTCCGTCATCGCTAAGGTCGCGTCGTGCCTTCCACCAGCGCCAGCAGCCCCTTGAGAAGGTCGGTCGGCGTCGGCGGGCAGCCCGGGATCACGAGGTCGACCGGGATGATTTTCGCAACGGCGCCCGCGCAGGCACGGCTTTCCGCGAATACGCCGCAGCCCACCGCGCAATCGCCCGCCGCGACGACCCATTTCGGATCGGGCGTCGCGGCGTAGGTGCGCTCCAGCCCCTCGCGCATGTTCCAGGAGACGGGGCCGGTCACGAGCAGCACGTCGGCGTGGCGCGGCGAGGCGACGAACTTCAGGCCGAAGCGCTCCACATCGTAGACCGGGTTGCCGAGAGCGTGGATTTCGAGTTCGCAGGCGTTGCAGGATCCCGCATCGACCTCGCGGATGGCGAGCGACCGGCCGAGGCGCGCGCTGGCGCGGTTGCCGAGCGCGCGGGCGAGGTCGGCAACCGCCGCTTCATCGGGGGAGGGCGCGCGTTCCGTGGCCGGGCCTTTCAGGAGCGCGTCGAGAAGCAGAATGTGCATCGGCGGTCCCTATAGATCCACGCCCGAATAGGAGCAGTTGAACGATTTGTTGCACAACGGGAAATCGGCCACGATGTTGCCCTCTATCGAGGCTTCGAGCAGCGGCCACTGGAACCACGAGGCGTCGCGGGCGTGCATGTGTGCGACGCGGCCTTCGTCCTCGATGCGCACGGCAAGGAACAGGTCGCCGCGGAAGGCTTCCACCAGCGCCACGCCCGCGCCCGGCTCGAACGGCGGCGGCGCGGCGAGGATCGGCCCGGCTACGAGCTTTCCGAGCAATTGGCGTATGATGCCGGCGCTCTCCGCGATTTCCTCGATGCGGATCCAGATGCGCGCGTCCACATCGCTGTCCTCGCGCGTCGGCACCTTGAAGGCGACGGCGTCGTAGGGCGCGTAGGGGAACGCCCTGCGCGCGTCGAAAGCGCGGCCGCCCGCGCGACCGACGAAGCCGCCCGCGCCGAACTGGCGAATGTACTCGGGTTTCACGAAGCCGGTGCCGTGCGTACGATTTTGAATAGACGGCGACTGGTCGTAGGCGCGGATGACGCGGTGGAAACCCATCTCGATGCGCTCCAGCAGCGCGCGGATCTCCGCCACGCCCCCTGCGTCGATGTCGCGGGCGACGCCACCCGGCAGGATGGCGTCCATCATCATGCGATGCCCGAAAAGCGCGGCCTGCGCACGCAGGATGTCTTCGCGGATGAGCGAGCAGCGGGCGAGAAGCGCGGCGACGGCGGCGTCGTTGCAGATGCCGCCGACATCGCTCACGTGGTGCGAAAGGCGTTCAAGCTCGGCCATCACGCCGCGAAGGATCTGCGCGCGCGGCGGCACGTCCCAGCCGAGCGCCGCCTCGACAGCGCGCGCAAACGCGAAGCTGTAGGCGACGGTGCTGTCGCCCGACATGCGCGCGGCAAGCTTCGCCGCCCTTTCGACCGGTGCGCCTTCCGCCAGCGCTTCGACGCCCTTGTGAACATATCCGAGCCGCGCTTCGAGCCGCGCGATCGTCTCGCCGTTGGCGGTGAAGCGGAAATGCCCCGGCTCGATAATGCCCGCATGCACCGGGCCGACGGGGATCTGATGCAGCCCGTTGCCCTCGACGGGAAGGAAATGATAGCCCGGTTCGTGCTCGCGCCCCGGCCAGACGCCGTGATCGAGCCAGCGGCGCTCGTCGGGGATCCCCTCCGGTATCGCGCCGTAGAGGTCGCGCATCGCGCGTTCGAGGCGGAGCGCGGGCGCGTGACGGAGGCCGACGGACGGGTAAGCGCCCGCCTTGAGCGTGAGCGAGACGATGGCGCGGCAGTTTTCCCGCGCATCCCACAGCGCCATGCGAACGTGGTGATCGTCGACCCAGAGCGCGCCGAGATCGTGCCAGCCCGCCGCGCACCCTCTCGCGAGGCCGATCCATAGCGCCGCGTCCGCTTCGATACGCGCGAAGCCATCGGCGCGAACCTGAAGCGCGGCGCCCATCGCGTCGGCCAGCGCAACCGGGTCTCTATCGCGCGCATTCTCGTCTATGGCGATCATCCGAGCATCTCCGCTGCGCGCCTGAACCAGACGACGATTGCTGGCGGCAGGAACATCCCCGCGATCAGGATCAGCGACAGGTGAACGAAGATCGGAGCCGACGCCGCGCTGACCGGATGGTTTGGCGTGGTGGGTTCGCCGAAAAGGATGTCCTGAAGCCGCATGAGAAGCGCCCCCAGCGCGATGAGGAGCCCGAACGCCACCGCAAGGGCGAGCAGCGGCTCGCGAGCAAAGGTGGCGGTGATGATGAGGAATTCGCTCATGAAGGCTCCGAACGGCGGCAGGCCGGAAATCGCGATCACTCCCGCCGCGAGCGCGAACGCGAGGACCGGGTTCGAAACGGACAGCCCGCGAATGGCGGACAGTTCCTGCGTGCCCTTCGCCTGCGTCACATGGCCGACCGCGAAGAAGATCGCCGATTTCGTGAGGCTGTGCATCACCATGTGCAACAGCGCTGCGAAGTTCAACAACGGCCCGCCGAGGCCAAAGGCGAAGGTGATGAGCCCCATATGCTCGATGGACGAATACGCGAACAGCCGTTTGATGTCCTGCCGCTGGTAGAGCATGAACGCCGCGAAGATGAGCGAGACGAGGCCCATGGTAATGAGGATCGGGCCGGGTGCAAGCGCGTTCGGGTTCGCCGCGATCAGCATCTTGAAGCGGAGCAGTGCGAACAGCGCGACGTTGAGGAGGAGACCGGACAGCACGGCGGAAATCGGCGTCGGCCCTTCGGCGTGGGCATCGGGCAGCCACGCATGCAGCGGCGCAAGGCCGACCTTCGTGCCGTAGCCCACGAGCAGGAAGATGAACGCGATGTTGAGCAGCGGCGCGTCAAGCTGCGGCGCGATCTTGATGAGTTCGCTCCAGGTCATCGCCGCCTCGCCCTCGCCGAGCACGCCCTGTCCGGCGAGATAGACGAGGATCGTGCCGAAGAAGGCGAGCGAGATGCCGACGATGCCGAGGATGAAGTATTTCCACGCCGCTTCGAGGGCTGCGGGCGTGCGGTAGATGCCGACCATGATGACGGTCATGAGCGTCGCGAATTCGAGGCCCACCCACATCAGCCCGATGTTGTTGGCGAGCAGCGCGAGGTTCATCGCGCCCATCATCCCCTGAAACATCGCGTGGTAGAAACGCACGAACAGCGGCGTGAGGTGCCCGGTCGCGATCTCGTGGCCGATGTAGCTGCGGCTGAACAGCGACGTTGTGAAGCCGACGAGCGTGTTCAGGATGATGAAGAACTTGTTGAGGTCGTCGAGGATGACGTACGTCTCGGTGACCGGCGGCAGCGTGAGGAACGATAGCCCCGCCGCAAAGGTGAGGCCCGAAGCGAGCACGTTGCCGAGCGCGGTCAACCGATAGCTCGGGATGAGCGCGAGCAGGAGCGCGGAGAGGAACGGAATCCCGAAGACGGCGTAAACGGCCTCGTTCATCGATGCGCCCTCGCCGCCCGAACCTTGTCGAGGCTTTCCACGTCCACGCTGTCGAAGCGCTCGCGGATGCGGAACAGGAACACCGCGAAGACGAACAGCGCGATGAGCACGGAAAACGCGACGCTGACCTCGACCACGAGCGGCATGCCGCGCGCGCCCGTTGCCGCGAGGATGAGGCCATTCTCGATCGACATGAAGCCGACGATCTGCGTGACCGCGTTGCGGCGCAGGATCATCTGGAGCAAACCCAACAGGATGATCGCCAGCGCGAGCGCAAGCCCTTCGCGCGTAAAGGATGCCGCGCCCGGCGTGACCTTCAGCACGAGCAGCAGCGCGAGGCTCGTCAGGCCGAGGCCGAGGAACATCGCGACGCCGACATTCACCACCTGATCGACGCCGCGTTTGATGCCGAGCTTTTCGACCATCCGGTTCAGCGCGACGGGAATGATGATGCCCTTCAGCCCGAACGCCATGGCCGCCGTGATGAACAGGTCCGGCGCGTTGCGGACGTAGCCCTGCCAGGCGACGGCGAGCGACAGCATGATCGCTTGCACCGCAAACGTGTTCAGCACCGCCAGGATGCGATCCTGATAAAGGAGCGTGAAACTGCACACGAGCATCATGCCCGCGAGGAAGTGTGCGACGTCATAGGCGTTCGTCACCGCTGCACCTCCCGGGACAGGAATTCGAGCAGGATCGCGAGGAAAGCGAAGGTGAACGCGCCGCCGAGGAACTCGCTCACGCGGAAGACGCGCATCTTCGCGATGCTGACTTCCCAAACGCCGAGCGCGACCGCCGCAAGCCCGAGCTTCGCGAGATAGCTGCCGATGCCGATGGCCCACGCCCCGGCGGTCCCGTCGAACGGAGCCATGCCGAAGGGCAGGAACAGGCAGATGATGAGCGAAATGTAGAGCGTGAGCTTCAGGTGGCCCGCCGCCTCGATCATGGCGAGGTGTCGCCCGGAATATTCGAGCACCATCGCTTCGTGAACCATGGTGAGTTCGAGATGCGTGGCGGGGTTGTCGACCGGGATTCGGGCGTTTTCGGCGAGCGCCACGATGACAAGCGCGACGAAGGCCAGCGCGAAGGAGACGCGGATTTCGAGCGGCTGCGCGATCAAGAATTGCGCCACTTCGGGCAGCCGCGTGGTGCCCGCCGCGAACGCGATGGTGAGCGCGACGAGAAGCGACGCAGGCTCCGCAAGCGAGGCGATCATCATTTCGCGCGACGAGCCGATGCCGCCGAAAGCGGTGCCAGCGTCCATGGCGGCGAGCGCGAGCAGCGCGCGGGCGGCGCCGATCAGCGCGACGAGGGCCACGACGTCGGCGGCCCAGTTGAACATCAGCCCCGAGGCGAGCGTCGGCACCAGCGCGGCGGCGACCCAGGTGAAGGCAAAGATCATGTAGGGCGCGGAACGGAAGAACCAGGTGGCGTTCGGCGCGAGCACCGAGTCCTTCCTCACGAGCTTCAAGAGATCGCGGTAGGGCTGGAAGATGGAGGGCCCGCGCCGCCGCATGAGCCGCGCCTTCACCTTCCGCGTGATGCCCGTCACCGCAGGCGCGATGGCCAGCACGAAGAACATTTGCGCGCCCTGAGCGACGAAGGATTGAATGGTTGCGGGCATCACATGAACGTCGCGGTTATGACGAGCAGCACGATCAGCGTGGAGAACATCAGCACGAGATAGCGGCGGATCGTCAGGTAGTGGATGAGGTCGAAACGCTCCGAAATCGCCCAGAGCGCGTTGGCTGGCATGACGTAGAGGAAGCGCCAGAGATAGTCCGAGAACCGGATGCGGAAGTGCCCTTCGCGCAGGCTCCCCGGCGGCGGCATGTCCACGGTCTCGGTCGCGCTGTACACCACGCCGCCATAGACCCGGCGCAGCGGCTGGCTGTAGCTCGACGCGGTGTATTGCGTGGCGGGCGAAGGGTCGGGGAAGCCGCAATCCCATGCGGGCGAGCGACGCGTCTTCTTGGTCGCAAACAGGTGAATTGCCGCCATTGTGGTGAACGACGACACCGCGACGAAGAACGCGATCGTCGGCGCGTCGTAGATCGCGCGGCCCTGATCGAAGGCGATGAGCGAGAAGGGCGTGGGGCCGGTCTGCGTGTTGATCGCGGCGGCGGCCCCGGCGTATTCGACGAGCAGCGGATTGAGCGCGAAGGCCGTCAAGCCGCCGAGGAGTCCGCCGAGAATGCAGAGCAACGCGAGAAGGCCGATGGCGAGCGTCTGCGCGAACGGAGCCTCATGTGCGGTGGCCGCTTCGGGGCTCCTGGGGCGGCCAAGGAACACGGTGCCGAAGGCGCGCACGAAACAGGCGGCGGCAAGCCCGGCCGCGAGCGCCAGCATCGCGCCGAGCACGGGCGACAGGAATTGCAGGATCGGCTCGGGGAATACGGGGCCGGTCAGCACCGCCTGAAACAGCAGCCATTCCGAGACGAAGCCGTTGAGCGGCGGCAGCGCCGAGATGGCAAGCGCGCCGATGAGCCAGAAAGCCGAGGTCTTCGGCATGCGATGTATGAGGCCGCCGAGCCGGTCGAGTTGCTTCGTGCCGGTCGCGTGCAACACCGCGCCCGCCCCGAGGAACAGGAGCGACTTGAACCAGGAGTGGTTCAGCGCGTGGATCAGCGCGGCGGCCAGCGCGATGCCCGCCGCCGGCGGGATGTTCGACGACTTGAACGCGATGGCAAGGCCCAGGCCTGCGAAGATGATACCGACGTTCTCGATGGTGGAATAAGCGAGCAGCCGCTTCAGATCCTGATCCTGCACGGCATAGAGCAGCGCGCCGACCGCCGACGTGGCGCCGAGGAGGATGAACGGCAGCGACCACCACCATTGCGGATCGCCGAGCAGGTCGAAAACCACCCGGATCAGCGCATAGATCGCAACTTTCGTCATGACGCCGCTCATCAGCGCCGAAACGTGGCTCGGTGCGGCGGGGTGGGCGAGGGGCAGCCACGCATGAAGAGGCATGATGCCCGCCTTCGACCCCGCGCCGATCAGCGCCGCGCCAAGCACGAGAGCAGAGACGAGCGGCGTCAGATGGCTCGCGCGCATCGTATCGAACGCGTAGCCGCCGGAGGCGCCCGCGAGGCCGCCGAAGGCGAACAGCAGCGCCATCGTTCCGCCCGCCGCCATGACAAGATAGACATAGCCCGCCTTGCGGCTCTCGGGGTCGTCATGCCGCGACACCACCAGCGCCCACGACGACAGCGACATCAATTCCCAGAAGAACAGAAAGCCGTATGCATCGTCCGCGAGAAGGACGGCATTCATCGCGCCGCAGAAGGCAGGGTAGAGCGGCTCGATGCGTTTCGAGAGGTCGTCTCGCTTGATGCCCGCGCCGTAGATGCTTGTCATCAGCACGCCGACATTCACGATGAAGCCGAAGAAGGCGGAAAGCCCGTCGAGGCGGATGTGGAGGCCGACGCCGGGAAGCCCGACGGGCAGGTGTTCCTTCAGCACGACCTCGCCGAAGAAGGCGGAAATTTCGGCCACTACCGCGAGCGAAGCGGCGGCTGCGGAGGCCGCGTAGACGAGGCCGAGCCGGCGCCGGGGCAGGAAAACAGCAGCGAGCGCGGCGCCGGCGTAGATCGCAAGCGCCACGAAAAGCGCCTGAAGCTGCCAGCCCGCGCCGATCATTCCTCGGCCCTCTCCGGCGGTTTCTTCAGGCGCACGCCGCGTCCGCCGCCGTTTGAAACGGCCCCCTCGCCGATCAGTTCGACGCCCGCGCGATCCAGCGCCTCGACGATCTTCGTGAGGCTGTCCACCACGCCGCGAACGATCCCCGGACTTGCTTCCATGCGCTGAACGGTGGGCAGGGACACGCCAGCCTGATCGGCCAGTGTCTTCTGGTCGATGCCGATGAGTGAGCGTGCAGCGCGCAACTGGGCTCCGGTGAGCACGAACTTTTCCCTCGAACTCCTGAAGCGCTTTCGTGCGAACGCCCGGTTGGCGTGGCGAAAATGCGTTGGATCCGTAGGCAGCCTCTGGCGACAACGACGCAAAAGGCTCCGGACGTGAAACTTAAACCCCTAACGCTGATGTCTCAAGCATCAATTCAGATGGAAAAGCCGCAAGGCTCGGCGGCGAGCCGCGTTGTCCACTTCTGATTGCTCCAACGGTTGAAAACCTCGCGGCGACGGGGGCGGTTCTACAACGACTCGCGGTTCTTCAGCCAAGGATGAGCGCGGCGTGCTCGTTCGCGAGGCGCCGCGAAGCCACGGGCCGGTGATGTCGTTCCAGCGCGAGGGATGCTTCGCTGCGGGCGACCGGTCGACAGGAATCAGCCGATCCGCGCACACTTACCCGTTCGTGCGAGCAGCGGCGGGGCTTGACGGAGCCGGATGCGCGGCCTTTGGCGCGGGCTTCTTTTTCTCACCAGGAGCGTTCGCTGCCCTCGGCTTCGCGGCCGATGCGCCGTGGCCGGGTTTCGACTTCGGCCGCTTGGGCTTCTGCTTCGCGCTGACGGCTGGTTTGCGACCGCTGCACACGATGCCGCGCATGTCGGCGGGCTGCGCCCCCTCAAGCGTTTCGACAGGCCATGTGGCGAGCGTCGGTGCCAGCACCGCCTTCCATGGATAGATCTCGAAGCCGTGCTCGAACAGCGCGGCGGCGCGGATTGTCCTGGCTCCCGATGAGCGCTCGCCGAGCACCACCGCGACAAGCTGGCGGCCGTTCCTTGTCGCGCTGGCGACGACATTATATCCCGCCGCGCAGACAAAGCCGGTTTTCATGCCGTCAGCGCCGTCGTATCGCTTGAGGATGCTGTTATGCGAGGTGAGCAGCCGATTGCCGACGCGCACCTCGGTCATCGAGAATATGTGACCGTATTGCGGAAATTCCTTCAGGATCATGTTCGAGAGAAGCGCCATATCGCGCGCGGTCGTCACTGCCTGATCCGGCGTCTCGGTGCCGTCGGGGTTGAACTGGGGCAGGCCGTTCGGGTTGACGAATTTCGTGTTCGTCATGCCGAGCCGCTTCGCGGTGCGGTTCATCTGGTCGACAAACGCTTCGTTCGAACCGCCGATCTTCTCGGCGAGCATGACCGCGACATCGTTGGCCGATTTCACGATCAGGGCCTTGATGCCAAGATCGACCTTGATCTGCGCGCCGAGCGGAAGCCCGAATTTGCTGGGCGGCTGGCTGCGCGAGAGAGCCGTCGAGGTCAGCATGTCTTCGGGCGAGAGCCTGCCGTCGCGGATCGCCTCGAAGGCGAGATAGGCGGTCATGAGCTTTGTGAGCGAAGCGGGGCGCCAGGGGAGGTCGGCGTCTTCGGCGTAGAGCACAAGGCCTGTCGCGGGTTCGGTCAGAAGCGCCGGGCCGGCTACGGCGCCTTGCGCGCCAGAGAACAACGCCGCCATTCCGAGAAGGATAGACCGCGTTTTCTTCCACAATGCTGAGTGCATGATTGATCGCTCGATTTGGTGCCCCAGGCCGGACTCGAACCAGCACGCCCTTGCAGGCAACAGATTTTGAGTCTGCCGCGTCTACCGTTCCGCCACTGGGGCACTCGCATCGGGAAGCTGGATCATAGCGAGGCTTTACCGTGCGTCAACTGCTCGCTTCAGGAAAGCACAGCGGACTTGAACGGAACTTGTGGAGCGCGAGCACTTTTTTCCGCGTTGTGCGGTGCCTCACGACGATACCCCGTATCGGTTGACGGAGCGTGCATGGACAGCGCGAAAACACGCCGATCGGCGGTTTGTGCCGTTCGAAGGAGCGGCAGAAGCGTGACGTTAGCCGCTTCCGTTGCGTTCCTCGTCTTCCTCTTCTTCCGGTTTGCCGGGAATAGCGTAGACGCCGCCGAGCCAGCGGTGAAGATCGACGTCCGCACATCGCCGCGAGCAGAACGGCCGATATTCCGGCACCTGCGGCTGCCGACCGCAAATCACGCATAAAGCTTCAGACTCGTTCGGCTCTCCCGTCAATCGATCACCCATCCGGCGCGGATGAGGTCATCCGTATTTGCAAACGCCATTTCCTCGCCGGTGGATCGATCGACGATTCTTGCCTGTTTCGCGAGCCAGTTCCCGATCGACAGGGTCGCGAACCGACCGTCGATGTTTTTCAACGCGAGAAAATCGGCAGCCGGAAGAGCGGCGAACTCATCGAGGGCTTCTCTTGTTGCGTTTTCGGCGCTTTCGGACCACCGGGCCTGTTCATCATCCATGTGCATCCTTTCTCTCCCTTGGCGTTTAGAGCGAATCGACTTCCGCACGATTGAGCCAATTGAAATAGACGGGGAAACCCTCCCCGATCAGAAGCTGCACCACCTCGATCAGCGGAAGGCCGACGACGTTGGTATATGAGCCGACGATCTTCTGCACGAACGCGCCCGCGATCCCCTGGATCGCGTAGCCGCCCGCTTTCCCACGCCATTCGCCGCAGGCGAGATAGCTGTCGAGTTCCTCGGCCGACAGTCGCTTGAAACGGACGCGCGTCTCGACCGTGCGCATTTTCACCGAGCCCGTATCGGTGATGAGGCATACCGATGTGAAGACACGATGCGAACGCCCGGAAAGGGTTTGCAGGGCGGCGGCGGCGTCGTTGAGATAATCGGGCTTGCCGATGATCTTGCGGTTGACGGCGACGACGGTGTCGGCGGCCAGGACGAACGCTCCGGCCAGATTGGGCTCGCGCTCCAGCCTCTCCCTTGCGGTGAGGGCCTTTTGCCGAGCAAGCCGCTGCGCGTAAGAGCGGGGCGCTTCGCCTTTCTTTGGCGTTTCGTCGATGGAGGCGGGACGGAGCGCGTCGGGTTCGATGCCGACCTGCTCCAGCAGGGCAAGGCGCCGAGGCGAGGCGCTTGCCAGAACGAGAAGCTTCCGCGCAGCCGATTGCACGGCGGCGGGATGGCCACGTTCTTCGGGATGTTGCTTCAGGGACAGGACCGTTCCCCTACTTGAAGCGATAAGTGATGCGTCCCTTGGTAAGATCATAGGGCGTCATCTCGACCAAAACCTTGTCTCCGGCGAGCACACGGATTCGGTTCTTCCGCATGCGCCCGGCGGTGTGCGCTATGATTTCGTGGCCGTTGTCGAGCTTCACCCGGAATGTCGCGTTGGGAAGAAGTTCGCTAATGATACCAGGAAATTCCAGTAGTTCTTCTTTCGACATATCTCCTGCCATGAAAAGCCGCTGCGCTGTCAAAACGCCATCTAAGCCGGATGTGCGTCTTGAGATTACGAAGAGAAACGCAGCGATCTGTGAATGCGCCGGAGAATGGCCGCTTGGCCCGCCAAAATCAAGACGGATCGGCTGCGGCGAACCAGCGGCGGTTGAAAACACACGTCCACGTCGGCCCGGCGGGTGCCTTGAGGGCGGATCCGCGCGCCGCGAAGGTAACGCTGCCTGACCAATCTTCCCGCGTTTCGGCGACGTCAGACGAAAAGCTCATCGTGATCGAAATCCCGGCGGGTGCGCGTATTGAGCGCATGTTCGCCGGCGATCCTCGGTCGCGGACCGACCGCAGCGGCATGGCCAAGCTCGCGTTACAGAAGATCGTACGCGGACAAAGACGTTGGCGCTCGTCAGTAAAGCGGCCCTACGCCGTTCAGGAAGACGTTGAATCCGATCTTGAACGTGCTGACCGACATGTCGTTGTTGAAGTGCGCGTCATCGGAGTTGAACGTGCTGTCTCCGAAGTCGAAATAGAGATACTCGGCCTTGATGGACCAGCGCGGGCCGACCCGATATTCGAGCCCGCCGCCGAGCGTCCAGCCGGTGAAGGTGCCGCTCGACTGGCGTAGGGCACTGATGCCATCCGTGACGAGTGTTACATTGGTTTCGCCCGTGTAGAAGCCGAAGCCGCCCTTGAGATAGATCAGGGCGGCGCCATAGAGAAAGCCGCCCCTGAGCGTTACGTCTCCATACCAGCCGCCATCCGACGACACCGACAGAACGCTCGGCGGCAGGGTGCTTATGGCAAAGCTCCTGCTGGCGTCGTTGCCGAGGCCGCCGATGTCGCCCTCGATTCCCCAGAGGAAGTTGCCGATCGGGATGTTGTAGCCAAGCTGAAGGCCGCCGAGAAAGCCGGACCCTTCAAAGCTTCGGTCCGACAAGACGGTTGTGACGCCGTTGACGAACACCACATTGCTGGCGGTGTCTATCGTGGACCATGCGCCGCCGATGTTTCCGCCGATATAAAAGCCACGCCAGAGGGGGATCGGCGCGACGGGCTGGAGGACGTAGGGATCCTTGTATCCGCGATAGCCTCCGCCATAGCCTCCACCATAATATGGATCGGCTGCATAGGCCACCTGGGCCGCGAAGACCAAACCGACAGCGGCCCCACCAACTGACTTTACAACTGACATGACTATCCCGCTTACGTTGCCACAGAGAAGCTCTACACGTTACTGCGTAAAAGCTGTGGCATTAACGGAAATGCAACGCAAGCGTGCGTTGAAGGGCCGGCGCAGCCAGCGCGTGAACAGCCTGTGGATAAGCAGAGCGCGACGGCGCCTAGGTGGCTGAAGTAACGCCCTTATCTTCCGCTGTTTCTTCAAGGTCACACAGGGGGCGGGATCGCTGTTCAAGCGGGCGAGCCGGGTAAGTCCCGCCGCTCGCGTTCGGCTCCACGGTCGGCAGGGCGCCTTCCTCGACCATCTCGGCGAGCTTCCGCCGCGCCTCCTCCGCTTCCTGCTGCCGCGTCCAGAGCGCGGCGTAAAGCCCCCGCGCTTCAAGCAGCGAAGCATGCGTGCCGCGCTCGACGATGCGGCCCTTGTCGAGCACGAGGATCGTGTCGGCCCCGACGACCGTCGAAAGCCGGTGCGCGATGACGAGCGTTGTGCGGCCTTTCGCGACACTGTCGAGCGCCGACTGGATTTCCTTTTCCGTGAAGCTGTCGAGCGCGGACGTCGCCTCGTCGAGGATGAGAATCGGCGGACCCTTGAGGATCGTGCGCGCGATGGCGACGCGCTGCTTCTCGCCGCCGGACAGCTTCAGCCCGCGCTCGCCGACCATCGACTTGTAGCCATCCGGCAATTGCCTGATGAAACCGTCGATCTGCGCCATCCTCGCGGCCTCGCGCACCTCTGCCTCCGTCGCGTCGACGCGCCCATAGCGGATGTTATATTCGATGGTGTCGTTGAACAGCACCGTATCCTGCGGAACGATGCCGATGGCGGCGCGCAAGGACTCCTGCGTGATGTCGCGAAGATCCTGCCCGTCGATTGTGACGCGCCCCGTCTTCACGTCGTAGAAGCGGTAGAGCAAGCGCGAAATCGTCGACTTGCCCGCGCCGGACGGCCCGACGAGCGCTACCATGTGTCCGGGTGGCACCTCGAAATCGACGCCCTTCAGGATCGGGCGCACGCCGTCATAGCTGAATGTAACGTTGTCGAAGCGGATCGCGCCCGCACCCACGATGAGCGGCTTCGCGCCCGGCTTGTCCTTCACCTCGGGCTTCTGGCCGATGAGTTCGAACAGGGCTTCGATATCAACGAAAGCCTGCTTGATCTCGCGATAGATGACGCCCATCAGGTTGAGCGGCTGGTAGAGCTGGATGAACACCGCGTTGATAAGCACGAAGTCGCCGACCGTCATCGCGCCAGTTGCGACGCCGTGCGCCGAGAGCGCCATCGCGGTCGCCATGCCCGCCGTAAAGATGACGGTCTGGCCGAAGTTCAGCGCGGCGAGCGAAGTCGCGGTCTTGATGCTCGCACGCTCGTAGCGGCGCATCGAGCGGTCGAAACGGTCCGCCTCCCAGCGCTCGTTGCCGAAATATTTCACCGTCTCGTAGTTGAGAAGGCTGTCGACGGCCTTGGTCGTGGCGTCGGTGTCGGCCTCGATATATTCGCGGCGGATCGCAATGCGACGCTCGCTCACCGCGATGCTGTACCACGTATAGAGCACGATCATCGCCAGCACGATGGCCACGAAAGTCCAGCCGAAATACCAGCCGAACAGAAGGCATACGAAAAGCACTTCGAGGATCGTGGGCACAAGGTTCAGCACGCCCATGCGGATGATGAGGTCGACGGCCATCTTTCCCCGGTCGAAGACGCGCGTGAGAGCGCCCGTTTTCCGGTCGAGGTGGAAGCGAAGCGACAAATCGTGGACATGGCGGAATGCGCTCGTCGTCAGCATCCGCGTCGCGTTCTGCTCGATGGGCGCGAACAGCACGTCGCGAAGCTGCTGGAAGCCGGTCATGGACACACGCGCGACCGCATAGGCAACCGTCATGAAAAGCGGCACCGCAGCGATCGTCCACGCCGTTTGCGCCGCGTCCGTCTTCGGCATCGCCGTCAGCGCATCCACCGCGTATTTGTATGTAACGGGCATGAACACGGTGACGACCTTGGCCGCCACGAGCGCCAGCGCGGCGAGCACAAGCTTGACCTTGAGGTCGGCGCGGCCCTTCGGCCAGGCGAACGGCAGAAGATACCGGAAAATGGCTTTATGGTCTGTCTTGCCGTGTTTTTCGGGCGGGACGGAGTGCGATGCGTGGTGGTGCAAAAAATGCCTCGTTGACGGTGAAGCCGGAACTTCGAGCTTCGGCGAGTGTATGGCTGCGGCGGCGCCTTCTCTCCATATAAGCGGATTCCCGTGTCAGGCGAGACCCGGCGGCTTTAAGCGGCGGGCAAGTGTCGCGCTGGTAAGCTCTTGGACAGACACGCTCAGGATGTGAAAGCGGCGGTATGAAAGCAGAGAAAATGAAGCGTTTGTGTGTTTATTGCGGCTCGGGCTCCGGACTCGATCCGCGTTTTCTCGACGCGGCGCGAACTCTCGGCCGAACGATGGCCGAAGCGCGCATCGGCCTCGTCTATGGCGGCGGCGGCAACGGCATGATGGGTACGGTCGCGCAGACCGTCATCGATCATGGCGGCCACGTTACCGGCATCATCCCGGCCTCCCTCCTCGAAATCGAGAACGCGCTCGAAACCATCAGCGAGCGTTACGTCACCAACGGCTTTCACGAGCGCAAGATGCTGATGTTCAACCTGTCAGACGGGTTCGTGGCCCTGCCGGGCGGCGTCGGCACGCTGGAAGAGCTGGTCGAGCAACTCACCTGGACGCAACTCGGCCACCACGAGAAGCCCGTGTTCATCGTGAACACGGCGGGCTACTGGGATCTGCTGCTTGCCATGTTCGACCGCATGCGCGACCAGCTCTTCATCCGGCCGGGTCTCGATACGCGGTATTTCGTCGTCGACAAGGTCGAGGACGTGGTGCCGCTTTTCCTCAAGCAGCGTCCGTCGAAGAAAGCGCCGCCGCCGACGCTCATCCGCGCCTGATCTCTCACCGCGCTTTTGCGGCGAAGGTGAAGCATTCGCAGTGCGTCTCTCGCGCCGCCCGCGCAACAAAGGCGTCAGGCGCGCGAACGTGCGCTCATTGCTTCAAATGCTACTTTTCTTTTCGTAAAATCTGATGTTTATTCGTCTCGTTGAAAGTCCGTTTCCGTGTCGTGTCAGTTGTGCGTACCATCCATGGCGAACTGCTTCGAAGAAAGCCCTCTGTTCGAACTCCTCTCGCTCGAAGCGGGTGCGAGTGTCCCGCCGCCTCAGCCACCGCGCCCCATCCCGCACTACTGGGGCCATCGGGACCGCCTGAGGAAGCGCTTCCTCGATGGCGGAGCCGATCCGCTGCCCGATTACGAACTGCTTGAACTCGTGTTGTTCCGCGCGATTGCGCGACGCGACGTGAAGCCGCTTGCGAAGGATCTCCTCGCGCGGTTCGGCTCGTTCGGCGAGGTGATGAACGCCCCGCGCGACCGGCTCCTCGAACTGGAGGGCGTGACCGAAGCCGTCGTCACCGAGTTCCGCATCGTGCGGGCGGCGGCGCTGCGAACCGCGCAGGGCGAGGTGAAGAAGCGGCCCATTTTCGCTTCGATGTCGACGGTTCTCGACTATCTCCGTTCGGCCATGGCATTCGAGGACCGCGAACAGTTTCGCATCCTGTTCCTCGACCGGCGAAACAAGCTGATCGCCGACGAGGTGCAATCGCGCGGCACCATCGACCACACATCGGTCTATACGCGCGAAGTGGTGAAGCGTGCGCTTGAACTGTCGGCTTCGGCCGTGATTCTCGCGCACAACCACCCGTCGGGCGACCCGACGCCGTCGCGCGCCGATATCGAGATGACGAAGGAAATCGCGGAAGTGGGCCAGAAGCTTGGCGTCACCGTTCACGACCACATCATCCTCGGCCGCGACGGCCATCTGAGCCTGAAATCGGTCGGGGCTTTCTGAGGGCAGGGGGTGCGCAAAGGGTTGCGATGATTCCGCGAAATGCGCGCGACGCAAAAATGGCAACGCGCCGCCGCGCGTTGCCTGTCGGGATGCACGCCGCGATAACGCGCGGCGCGGCGTCCTCAATACTTGTAGAGGTCGGACTTGAACGGTCCGTCGATCGGCACGCCGATATAGTCGGCCTGCTCGTTCGAGAGTTGCGTCAGCTGCACGCCGAGCTTTTCGAGGTGCAGGCGCGCGACCATCTCGTCGAGATGCTTCGGCAGCACATACACCTTGTTCTCATACTTGCCCTTGCCGACATTGGACCAAAGCTCGATCTGCGCGAGCACCTGGTTCGAGAAGGACGCGCTCATCACGAAGCTCGGATGCCCCGTTGCGTTGCCGAGGTTCACGAGGCGGCCTTCGGACAGAAGCAGGATGCGGTTGCCGCCGGGGAACTCGATCATGTCCACCTGAGGCTTGACGTTCGTCCACTTGTAATTCTTCAGGTTCGCAATCTGAATTTCGTTGTCGAAATGGCCGATGTTGCAGACGATGGCCATGTCCTTCATCTTGCGCATGTGCTCAAGCGTGATGACGTCCTTGTTGCCGGTCGCCGTCACGAAGATGTCGGCCTTGTCGGCCACGTCGTCGAGCGTCTGCACCGAGAAGCCGTCCATCGCCGCCTGAAGCGCGCAGATCGGGTCGATTTCGGTGACGACGACGCGCGCGCCAGCGCCGCGCAGCGACTGAGCCGAGCCCTTGCCGACGTCGCCATAGCCGGCCACCACGGCAACCTTGCCCGCCATCATGACGTCGGTCGCGCGGCGGATACCGTCCACGAGGCTTTCGCGGCAGCCGTAGCGGTTGTCGAACTTCGACTTCGTGACGCTGTCGTTCACGTTGATGGCCGGGAAGGCGAGCGTGCCCTTCTTCTCCATCTGGTAGAGGCGCAGCACGCCGGTCGTCGTCTCTTCGGACACGCCCTTGATGTTGGCCTTTACCTTGGAATACCAGCCGGGCGTCTTCGCGAGGCGCGCCTTGATCGTCTTGAAGAGGCTTGCTTCTTCCTCGCTGTGCGGATTTTCGAGCACCGTCGGGTTCGTCTCGGCTTCCGCGCCGAGCAGCACGATCAGCGTCGCGTCGCCGCCGTCGTCGAGGATCATGTTGGCGGTTTCGCCGTTCGGCCATTCAAGGATGCGGTCCACATAGTCCCAATATTCGTCGAGCGTCTCGCCCTTCACGGCGAACACGGGCGTGCCGCGCGCGGCGATGGCGGCTGCGGCGTGGTCCTGCGTCGAGAAGATGTTGCACGAAGCCCAGCGGACTTCCGCGCCGAGCGCCTGAAGGCTCTCGATCAGCACGGCGGTCTGGATCGTCATGTGAAGACAGCCCGCGACGCGCGCGCCCTTCAGCGGCTGCTCCTTGCCGAACTTTTCGCGCACGGCCATAAGGCCCGGCATTTCCGTTTCGGCGATGTCCATTTCCTTGCGGCCCCAGTCCGCGAGGCTTAAATCCTTGACCAGATAATCGTTCGACACAGGCTTCTCCCAGGCTTGTTTGCCGCAGCGGCAAGATGGTTTGGGGCAGTCCTATCTCGTGTGCTATCGAAAAGCAATAAAGACATAAACATTGCTTTATGTCTTTCCCCGACTTCCGTACGTATTAAAACCAGGTCACAGACCCTCCCTCTCACTCCCGAACGAAGGAATTTCGACCATGCCCGCATTATCCGCTCGCATCCTTTTCCTTGCGGTCCTGCTGCCGTTTTCGCTGCCCGCCCTCGCGCTCGATGACACGCCACCGAATCGCGAGGCGCAGGCGGATCGCTATCTCGCGGCCGTACCGCCCAAATCGCAGATCGCCGATACCGTGGCGGGGCTGGCCGAGACCGTGCCCCCCGAGCAGCGCGAGCAGTTCAAGGCGCTGATGCTCAAATATTTCAATATCGACAAGGTGTCTGTGGCGATCCGGCAAGCGATGGTGAAGACGTTCACCGCGGACGAACTTAAGGCGCTCGCCGACTTCTACGGCTCGACGGTTGCCAAGTCCGCCGTGGGCAAGATGGATGCCTACCGGAACGAAGTTCTGCCTGCGACCGAGGAGGAGCTTCAAGCGGCGCTTGCGAAGGTGCAGGCAGAACTGCATCCGCAGGGCACGGGTGGTGCGCAACCCGCCGAAGAAAAGAAATAACGCTTATGCGATCATGCCGCTCGGAAGCGTTCAGGCAACGCTTCCGAAGCGGCTGCATCCGTCTTTCGCTCATGGCGAAGCTCTCACTGCTGCACATGAGACGGCACCCCTGCGCCCTCGGTCTTGCCATCGCGCCATACCGCCCTTTGTGTCCAACTTTTGCCCAAGCGGCGGCTTAAGTCCGTTTGCAGGTTTTGTTGACGGAGAATGCCATGGAACGCGCAGCAGCCTTCGCGCTCGTTTGCCTGTTGGCAACAAGCGCCGACGCCACAATGACGACGTACAAGATCAAAGACGTGTGCAAGTTCGACATGGAACAGTATTGCAAGGACATCAAGGCCAGGCGCTTGCGCGATCTCAAGGCGTGTCTGGCAAAGAACGAGCGAAACCTGCTTCCGCGCTGCCAGGATCATTACAAGGAAGCGCATTGAGGCTCGCCGTTACGGGCTGTTCGCTAGTGGTCCGATTCCGACATTTGCATCCGTTTGCAGCACCCTCGCAAGCCAATGCCGGAATCAAGGGACCACCAGCAGTCCCGGTTGCTGAAAGCTCTCGCTCAGATGTCAAATTCAGAAGCTCCACTAGTCAAATTCGAGCCGGTTCCGATCTGATTGAATTGCAATCAGATCGGTAAAACGGTCTCTTCTTGAAGTTTAAAGACGGATTCACCGATCAGGTTGAGTCAACCTGATCGGATCCGGCTTTAGGCGGGCCGCGCCGCCTATCGCGCGGCTGCGTGAGTTGCTCGGTTCGATGCCGCCTGCAGAGGCAGGTGCAGGTCCCGGCCAGGACGAGCCAGCAGAGACCGTCTGCCGCCACGCCCCTGCTGCGGCAGACGCATGATATTTTACGTCTTGGGCCTTCACGTGCAGACAGCGGGTTGCGCCACAGCGACCACGCCGCTGAGGAGCTTGACGGTCAGGTGCCCCCGGCAACAATATTGCGGCGGCTCCGCTTGGAGAGAGTTGCCAGGAGCCCGGCCAAAACGCGTTTCAATAGGAGAGTCAGCGGGATAGACCGCAGCTATCGACACCGTTCGCCGTTACTCCCGATTGCACCGGAGTGCGCTCGGGAACGGCGTTTTGCAATTCGGAATTGGCAGGGAAGTGGTGCCGCTTGCGTGACTCGAACACGCGACCCCCTCATTACGAATGAGGTAATGCGGCTACGGCTCTTTACCAAGTAGCCTGTAAGATACCGTTTTTACATATTATTTTTCCGCATCATTACGACGTGGTCTGGCTATCCTCGGCGCAAAGTGGTAGGTTGGTGGTAGGTTGGGCGCTGCTGGATGGCTCACATGGCAGATAGAAGCCGGATTAATCTCGCGACCTTGAAAACGCTTCCTCCCCAGCAAGTCGCCTGGGACGACAGCTTAAAAGGCTTCGGCGCCAAGGCGAACGCCAACGGCACGGTGACGTTCTTCGTCAAGACACGGGTCAACGGCAAGCAACGCTGGTTCACAATCGGAAAGCGCGGCAGCCCGTGGACGGTTGAAACCGCGCGACGGGAGGCGCTGGCAATCCTTGCCAACGCGGCGGAAGGCAAAGACCGCACAGAGGAAAAGCGCCGTGAACGTGCCAGCACGTTCACGCTCGGCGAATTGGCAGTTGAATATTTCAATCATCACAAGCCGCTGCTGAAGCCTGTGACCTTCGAAAATTATCAAACCTCCTGGCGCAGGCACTTGCAGCCCGAGCTTGGAAAAATAGCATTGGGAAAGCTCTCCGTTGCCGATATCTCTAAATTGAACATCGCTCTGTGTGAAACGCCCTCTGCCGCTAATTACGCGATGGCCGTCCTTTCCGCGATGTTGGGTTGGTCGGAAGATCAGGGACTGCGCCCCGCCAACAGCAATCCCTGTCGCAAGATTCCCAAATACCGCGAGAACAAGCGGGAGCGTTATTTGTCGCCCGAGGAACTTGAACGCTTGGGAAAAGTGCTCGCCGACTCGGAGAAGCGCGAAAATCCTTATGTGTTGGCGGCCATCCGTCTGTTGCTTCTCACCGGCGCGCGTCTCTCCGAGATTCTCACCCTGCGCTGGAGCTACATCGACCGCCATCGGCGTGTTCTGGCCCTTCCCGACAGCAAAACCGGCGCCAAGGTCATTCCCCTTAGCCAACCGGCGCTCGATCTGTTGTCAGGCCTTCCAAGGTTTAAACACAACCCGTTTGTCTTGCCGGGGCTCATTGAAGGCCAGCATCTCGTCAACCTGCAAAAGCCGTGGCGGAGGATCCGTAAGGAAGCGGGCCTCGACGATGTTCGCATTCACGATCTCCGCCATTCCTTCGCGAGCGTCAGCGTGGGCCTCGGCGGCTCCCTGCCCGTCATCGGGCGGGTTTTAGGCCATTCCCAGCCAGCGACCACGGCGCGCTATGCCCATGTGGCCGACAAGGTGGCGGCCGAACTGGTGGAAGCGACGGGAGCACTTATCGGGACTGCGCTTCAATCCGGGAGCAAACCCTCCACGCCGCAATAAGGCTTTTCTGCGAAATGCGACCGTCAGCAGAGAGCCCTGTCAGGGGCTTTCGCCTAGCCACCTATAAGCCTCTGCTCATTGGCGTACCTGTTCATTTGGCCATCCCGGCCAAGGGGGTACCGCCGTACCAAGGAGGTTGGGATGAGCTGGAAGCTGGGAGGGGCCATCGTTGCCCTTTATATCCTCGGCCTTCTGGCCGCGATAGCGGTCATTGGCTGATCACACGAGGCAGCGCGCGAAAGTGCGCTGCCTCCCCTCCGACAAAGCCGGTCTCGAACCGGCTTTTTGTTTACGTCCCCGTTGCCTGCAACTGAGCGGGCAGGTGATACCGCGTGGACTTCATCTCGCCCGTCCGGATGAGCGCCCCAAGCGCCACCAGTTCCTGAAGATCGCGGGTAGCGGTCGCCCGCGAGGTGCCGGTGATGGAGATGTAGTTGCCAACGCTGAGCCCGCCCGTGAACCCGTCCGGCCCCTCCCGGAACATCCGCGCGAGAGCCTTCTCCTGACGCGGATTGAGCTGCCCCCGAATGCGGTCATAGAGGCGTGTCTTTTCAATCAGAAACCGGATCATGGTTTCGGTATAGGCTTGGGCATCCACGATCATGCCCCCGAACGTGACCAGCCAGTCCGTGATATCAAGCTCCCGGTTGTTACGCGCCAGCGCGTCGTAATAATCCTTCTTCCGCTTTTGGATGACCTGCGAAAGGCTTGACAGGCTCGGCTGCTCCAGTCCCTGCGCCAGCGCTTTGTCGGCTAGCGCACGGGCAATCCGGCCATTACCGTCCTCGAAGGGGTGGACGGAAACAAAGTGCAGGTGGGCCAGCCCTGCCCGCGTGACGGGCGGGAGCGGCTTCTTCCCATCGGGGGCAGTTTCGTTGAACCACCGGATGAACCGCGCCATTTCCCGGGAAAGCTGCCCGGCGGGAGGGGCCTCGAAGTGAACCTCAGGACGGTCGAGCCGCCCGGATACCACCTGCATCGGCTCGGGATCGGTCCGGTATCGGCCAATGCACTGGATATCCACGCGGCCGTTCATCAGCATCGCATGCCACTGCCGCAACGCGACGGCGGATAACGGTTCGCCAAACGTCCGATAGAGCGTCACCATCATCCTTGAAATGCCCTGCTCGGCGGGGGGCGCCTTGAACGGCAGGGTGGCGAGGCCAAGATCACGCCGGATGGATTGCTGAAGGCTCTCCCGATCAAGGATTTCCCCTTCGATCTGGGAGGTTTTGAGGGCCTCGTTGCTCATAAGGTCGATGGCAAGCTGGTCCTTGTCGGCGGGGTCGACGTGAAAATACGCCCCGATCAGGACGCCGGATTGCTTGAGGAAGGCCTTCTCCAGGCCCTCAAGCTCCTCGGGCCTCCAGCTGAATTGAGGCCATTGATCTTGCTGCCAATTCCACACCATGAGGCAAAAACTTCCCTTTTATGCCTCACAATATGCGCCCATCTTGAGGTAGAAATCCAGCCTTTTTACCTCAACCTCGGGGGCTCTCCATCGGTGCTGATGCCGTTGGCAATCAGGTTGGCCAAGCCGTTGCCCCACCCGGGCTTTTGTCACAAGATTGGCACCAAGGTACAGCGGGGACGCCAGGGCCGGGCCGGTGATGACGAAAGTCTTCCCGAGGGAGCTTCGGCTCCCTTTTTTACGCTTGCCGTTCCTTCCGGCGTCCGTCGTCGATGAAGTCCTGCTCGGCGACCTCGATGCCGGACTGATGCAAGGCCCGCAGCACCACGGCGCGGAGGGAGCGCTCCTCATCGAGCGCGCGCTGCTTCAGCTTCTTCATCACGTAGTCGGGCACTTCCACGCTGAGCTTTACAAGCTTTGCGGCGGGCCTGACGCTGGAGGGTGGTGCGGAGCTCATGCCCAAAGCGTCGGGCCAAGACCTGTATACGTCAAGACGCCGCAACGCCGGTGCTGAACAGGTGAGCATCTGCGATATCAAGCATATGCGGCGCTTCTCATGTGAGGACTTGCGTATATCCAACGCTTTTCATCTGCGCAAGTCTTCAAACGCGGGAGTGCAAAAGACCAGACATCCGATTGTCCCCGGTTGCGAATTTGAGTAGGCTGCAACCGCAGGAAAGAGCGACGTATGGACAAGGCAGCGCGGCAGGAAGAACTCAAGCGGCGGTTCGCGCCGGTTAAGCCGTTGGCGCCCCCGGTCCCAGCCGCTCCCCCGGTTCCCCAAACCCATGCGCCTGTCGAGAAAACCGCTCCCGCAATCGAAATCCCTACGCCGGTTGCACTAAAACCCGCTCCCAAAGCTTTGGCGCGCCGCTGTGACTACAAGGGCGAGCGCCGCCGCCTCAATCTTCGCCTTCCAGACCCCCTCGCCCAGGATTTGGCTGTGCTTTGCCTTGCATCGGGAGTTGACAAGAATGCCTTCTGCGAACAAGTCCTGAGCTCGGCGATTGAAAATCAGCTCGAACAGGTCCGCCAGCGCTACAAGCCCGAGGAATGGGAAGGCATCTTACGCTGTGTCCGTGAAGGAAAGGGATTCTGACCACTTCGTCGACGTGCTGGTGATCCTCGGGATCGCGGCCAGTCTTGTGCTGATCGTCGGCTCCGTTCTCCTCAACTTCCGCATGGCTTACCGGAGCGCCGACACCGAGTTCGACGCCTGGCTCTACGGCGTCGTTGCGGGCGCCGCAGATTGCATCAAGGCCATGATGCCGTTTGCCATCGCCTGGGGCATCCGCAAGCGAGACCGGCTGGCGGTCATCGGCGCGGCAGCGGTGTTCGGCATATTCACGCTCTATTCGTTCTCAAGCGCGGTCGGCTTCGCGGCCCAGCATCGCATCGCCAAGGCTGCCGAACGGCAGGGCGGCGCCGAAAAGTATCAGGATCTCAAGGACCGCTATACCCGCGCCAAGTCGGCCCGCGACGCGCTCGGCACCCCCCGCGCTCCATCCGTCATCGAACAGGAACGGGCGGATATCCTCGCAACACCGGTTTACGGACGAAGAACAATCGGTGACCTCTCGGGCGAATGCACGCTCAACCGGCTCGAAGCGCGCGAGCCCTGCGAGCGCTGGCGCCGCCTCGGGGTCGAACTCGCCACCGCGAAGGAAGCAGGCCGCCTCGACGGTGAACTGACCGACGTGCGTCAAAAGCTCGACACGGTCCCCGCCGCGTCAACCACCGAGGACCCGCAGGCCGCCGCCATCTCGAAGCTCGGCGGCTGGTTCGACAGGACCTTCCGGAGCGACGACGTGCAACTCGGCCTCGCGCTGCTGCTTGCACTGCTCGTCGAAGCGGGAAGCGGGCTCGGCCTCTATCTCGTCACCACGCCCTGGCGCGACGCCGCCCTCCCCGCTCCGAAGGAATCCACCATGCCGCCAAAGCTTCCGGTCATGCCCGTCAAGCGGCTGGGCGAGGTCGACGCCTTCATGCTGGCGCGTCTCCATCCGGCGACCGATGGCGTGCTTACCGCGCCGATGCTGTATGAGGCCTATCTCGGCTGGTGCCGGGAAGGCGGGCTGGCACCCTTCACCGTGCCCGCCTTCATCACGGCCTTTCATGCGATCGCCGATGAGCTCGGGATCGAACGCGGCTCGGTCGGAACCGATGCGGCATGGCGAAACGTCTCGTTTACACCCGTGCCAGCACTTCCTGAACGGGCTTTATAAGGGTTTTTGACGCCCCGAACGAAGGTGGTTCTATCAGGGTGTAAAAAACCGCCTCTGGCCGCCTTCCATGCCTTCTGATTGCCCGACGTTGCGTGAGGCTCAGGTGAAATGGTCTGGCCTGCCCCGTGCGACAGGAATTTAATCGTACCGAAATTTTGAGTTCCTTTTCTGAAATTCTGATTCTTTTCTGTAAAAAAGATGTTCTGGGAGTGTTCTGGAATGTTCTGTTCTATATTACAGCGCGAGCAAGTCTGCGCCAAAGCGCGACCAAGTCTGCGTCAGGGCGCGAGTAAGTCTGCGCCAAATCGGGCCTCCCCGCGAGTAAGTCTGCGCCAAGGTGCGAGCAAGTCTGCGCTATAGCGCCAAAATGGCCTGAAAACCTGCGGAAAAATTATCGGCTGCGCGCGAGTAAGTCTGCGCCAGAAAGGGTGCTCAGGATGCCTTCGGGATGAGGGTCGGCTTGACCGACTTCGCCACGGGCAGCGCGAGCGCGCTCGGTTCGGCGGGCGTGAGCTTCAGGCCGTTCTCGGTGACGCTCACCGGCAGCTTTCTTAGCGTTTCCTTGATTTCGTTGAGCTCGCGGGCAAGGTTTGCCCGGAAGTCCCTGTCCCGCTTGAAGCCGGACCCGAACTGGTCCTTCAGCGCCTCCCAGCTGATGGTGACCGGCTCTTCGATGTTGTGGATGCGGTAGCCGAGCCAGAAATACAGGTCAAGTTTCCGCGCGGACCCGGCAAAAGCCCTGACAACATGCGTGTTGATGGGAAGGGCGTGCTTCTGCAAGCTCTCATACATGGCCGGGCTGAATGTGACGGTCGAAGGCCAGAGGCTGCGCTGGTCCGGATGGGTCGGAAGCCACAGGTCCATCTCGTCAATGGGCGTGATGGAGCGTGTCCGTACCCGCTCCCCGTTCCAGACGGTAAGCTTCATCGTACAGGCGGCAAGCGCGTTGAGCTGTTCCTTGAACGCGGTCAGCGGGCCTTTCTTGCCGCCGCTTTTCGGGAAGCCCATGTCGCGGACGAAGCCGGTCAGCGTGTCGGCGATTTCGATGGTCGGGGATTTCTGACGGATGGCTTCCGAGCAAAGGTGCATCAGGATCAGCCTCGCCTTCGGCCCGAAGGGCACCGGCTGGTGGATTTTTTCGCCATTGGGATCGCGCAGGAAACCGGCCGTGACATCCAGCGCCATGTTGCCCTGCTTGCGCTCGAACTCCCGCTGCTCGATGGGCAGCCGGTCGTAAGGCAGGCCGCAGATGGCAAGCACGCTGTGGATATGGCGAAGGTCCTGCTTCGACGGCTCCGAGAGCTCAAGCGCTCCCGCCGTCACCACGCGCCGCCGCTGGTCGCGCGGAAGCGCCGCCAGTTCATCGCGTCTCGCCTGCTTCTGCTCCAGCTGGCGGACAATGACTTCCAGAACGGGGCTCGTGCGCTGACGCTCCAGCTCGGCCAGAAGGTCCTGGTCGCGGATGTTTGGGGCGTCGGTCAATTTCACGAGAAGACATTAGCGCGGATTTGCGTTTCAGGGAATCGGCTTCGACTGTTGAATGAAAAGATTTATGGAAATCCTGATAAGCATGAATGTGGTTCTTCAGATTTATGTTTGTCATGTTCTACTGACTTCTGTTTCTCTTGATGTGTGGAATTCATCTAAACCTGAATGCCGTATTGATGGAAATCAATAGTTATGGATTAACGTATTTCACCAAATATGCATCTCAATATTGCTGCATTTCCGTCACACCGGAGTTCGTGATTTACTGAAGACAGGCAGTTCAGTTCTCCATATCTTTGGTTGTCCTGTTGACCATATCTCCTGATGTCCGGATATTGCCTGCATGGAACAACTGCAAGAACGCGCCAGCGTCATCGTCTTTGGGTCTCCCAAGGGCGGCGTCGGCAAATCGACCCTTTGCCTTGCCTTGGCAGGGGCGATCGTCAGGGGTGGGGGCAAGGTTCTGATCCTTGACCTCGACAACAACAAAACCCTCGCCGACTGGTACGAAAAGTATCCCGACGCTGTTCCAGGCCTCACCGTCAAGGCGCTGGCCAGCGACCAGCTAACCGATACCCTCGAATCCCAGGTTGACGCCGGGTATGATTCCATCCTCATCGATGTCGCCGGTTCGGCGGAGAGGGCTCTGTACATCGCCGCCACGGCTGCGGATCTGATCATCACACCCGCCCGCATCAGCGGCCCCGACCTCGTGCAGGCGACGCGGCTTCTGCGTGACATTCGCGCTGTCACGCGCGGCCAGATCAAGAAGATCCCGCACCTCATTCTCCTGAACGATGTGCACCCGCTTCATCCGGCCTATCAGACAGCCGCCGTCGAGCAGATCGATGCGGCCGGATTGCCAAGATTCCGGACGCTCCTTTATAACCGGGCGGCCTACCGGGAAGCCTTCCTCACCGGGAAGCCCCCGCATTTTGCCGACGACACACGGGCTCCCGTCAAAAAGACCATTGAGGAGATCGATGCCCTCCTGGGTGAAGTCCTCGACATCATCAATCCGGAGGAGGCCGTCCATGAACTCGCCGCTTAAACTGAAACGCCGGGATACGTTCAACCTCGGCCTTGGCCCCGCGATGGAAGAGTTCATGGACGAGAAGCAGATCCCGGCGCTGGTGGTGCCCGAGGCTGTCCCTCAGGACGTCGCCGACAGCGCGCCCCGCCAATCCGTGGTGCATTCAATCGCGCCGCAGCCCGAGCCCGTGCGACTCCGGCCGAAGCCCGTCAGGCCGAAAGCCGAGCAGAGCGAGCCCGATGCCGTATCTGGAAAACGGACCTCCATCACGATCTATGCGCCCGAGTATGTCTCAAAGGCCCTCAGGAAACGCGCGTTCGAGAAGGACATGACGGTGACGGCCTATATCCTTCATGCGCTGGCGCTGGCAAAAATCCCGGTGAGGAAGGAAGATCTCCTTTGTGACGGCAGGAAGTCCGACTCCGCCGCTCGGATCGATATCCTGAGGGATTGACGTTTCTGATTCCAGTGCCCTGCTTTGCAGAAGCCCCGCCAGTCGCAATTCTCTCGCCTCCCATAACCCAACTACAGGAAAGCCGGTTCTCACCGGCTTTCTCATTACGGGGGTGCGAACTCGCTCACCCGCAGCCACCGGAACTCCGTCGCCCCGGCATGCTCATGTTTCCACACCAGCCAGCAATACCGTTGCTTCGCGATGTTCGTGGTGGCTTGGGACGGATCGCCGTAGGGCCAGCAGGTGCATTCATCGAGCGCATAGATGACCGCTGGGGGATGGCCGACATAGAAGTCGTGGCGCAAGGGATGGCAAAGGCTCAGGAGGTTGACCAGCATCGCGACCGTGCCCCCGCTCTCGGCGGTCAGCTCCAGCGCGTGCTTCACGAACATATCGGCAAGCCCGCGCCCGTAGGGTGGATTGGTGACGATGTGCTTCGCCAGCGGCTTCCGTTCGGCAAGGAAATCCCGGCCCGGTTCGCCGTAACCGTAATCGACCAGGTCGGTGGACACGACGTCGTACCCGGCAGCAATCAGTTCCGTCGAGATCCAGCCGGTTCCGCACGCAGGCTCCCAGATGGGGCCGTCGAAGCGCTCCACCGAGAGAAGAGCGCGGGTTGCCTCCGGTGGCGTCGGGTAGAACTCATAGGCAGCCCGGTTGGGATGCAGCCTTGGTCCGAACCGGAAGGCGCGGGCGGTTTCGGTGACGAGATGGCGTGTGCGCAGCTCGTGGGGGAGGAGGAGGCGAGGCGTATTCATTGGGCGGCCTCCTCGATGTTCAGCTCCACGCCGCCCTGTTCATCGGAGATGTATCGGGCGCGGTCGGCTTCCGACCAGCCGTAGTAGGTTTCCAGGGCGATGTCTTCGGCAACGTCCCCGTCTTCGGCCCTGACCGTGAACTGAAACACGTTCCGTTCGTACAGGATGATGGTGAAGTCCTTGCAGGAGGGATTAACGGTGCTCATTCGTCGGCCTCCTGTTCGTCAATGATCTCGAAACCGTCGACGCCGCTGGCCTGGCAGGAGAATTCTTCACGACCGTGCCTTTCGTAAGAGGCCCGGGCTTGCGCCTTGGCCTCATCCTCCGAGGCGGCATCGACGCAGATGTTCCAGGTCTCCCACATGATCATCGCGACGGTGTAGTTCTTGATCTGGCTCATTGGGCGTCTCCTTCGTCGTCGTTCCAGCTGTAGACGGGATTATCGTCGAGGTGGTCGTGGGCGAACCAGGCATCGAGCAGGTCCTCCAGCTCCTGGTCGCTGCGTGCCCGGAGCCTGAACTCCGGGAACTGGTCGGCGAGGAAGGCGTAGTCGCTGCGGCTCATCGGGCGGCCTCCCCTTGGGTTTGCGAGTCGGCTTTGTTGGCGCGGATGACGAGGCGTCCGCTGGCATCGGTCGGGATGAAGTCGAGGCTGAGGTTCAGGCCCTCGCCGTCCTCGTGGATCCAGGCGGCGCCGATCTTCGTCCAGTAGGCGCTCTTGCCTTCGCCCCGGATGTGGAAGACGCCGTGGGTGGGCTTTCTTCCGGGTTGCTGCTTGTTGCTCATGATGGGTTTCTCCTTTTGGTTCGAGACCGCACCCTTTGCGGCCTGTCGGGTAAGGAGAGGGACACCGGCCATGAGCGGGCCTGCCAACGGGGAGGGGCATCGCCCGGCTGCACAAGCGTAGCGCGGAAGCTGGGGAAACCCCTTGGCTGGTACGCGCCGGGGTCCAGACCACCCGACATTTCAAGGCCGCTTGGGGAGGATTGCCTCGCCAAAGGAGATCCCGTCAGGGCATCGGCAGCCGGACGCACCACGCTCTTCCTCGGGGGTATGGCATGCCGGAGCCCGAATGAGCGGCGTTCTGGATAAATGGGAAGGTAGGAGAGGGGCGCCTCTGCTGACCCTAAATTGCAGCACCCATTTCGGTGTATGCACTTTCTACGGGCAACAGACTTGCATCATGGGGACTCAGCTCGGATGATGCATCGCCTTGGGACAGATTCGGAAGCGACTCGTCACCACTGTACAGGGGACAACGGGAAATAAAAACGCATGAGCCGCAGCCGCTCTTCGGCACAATTAACAGATCTCGTTCGCGATTTATGCGCTTTGCCTGCAGAAACCGAATGGGCCGAGTTCAAGCACAATAACGAGAACCCAGACGAGATAGGGGAGTACGTCTCCGCGCTGGCAAACTCGGCGGCATTAGTTGATAAGCCGTTTGGATATCTGTTGTGGGGAATCGAAGATGGGACGCACGACATTGTGGGCACTGGCTTTCAATATCGGACCGCAAAAAAGGGCGGTGAAGCGCTTGAGAATTGGCTGTCACGGCTCCTCACTCCGCGCTTGAACTTACGGTTTTGCGAGATCTCTATCGACGGCAAGAATGTAACACTCCTTGAAATTCCCCGGGCCTTTGGTCAGCCGGTACAGTTCCAGGGGCAAGAATACATCCGAATTGGCTCCCAAAAGAAAAAGCTTAAGGAATTCCCTGAAAAGGAGCGGATGCTTTGGCGCATCTTCGAGGGAACTACTTTTGAGGACTTGCATGCCGCTTCTGCCATTGGTGCGGATGACGTGCTTCAGATGTTGGATTATCCGGCCTACTTTGAGCTTCTTAAGCGACCGCTGCCGGAGGGAAAATCCGGTATTCTCGAAACGCTAGAGTCTGATGCCCTTATCATTCGTGCCGAAGGAGGGAGCTGGAATATCACAAACCTCGGTGCGATCCTTCTCGCCAAGCGTCTGGCCGACTTTCCCGGCCTCGGTCGCAAAGCGATGCGCGTGGTCGTTTATAAGGGAACCAATCGCGTTGAAACCCTGAAGGAGCAGGTTGGAGCGAAGGGCTATGCAAGCGGGTTCGAGGGGCTCATAGGATTCATTAACGGCCTGTTGCCCACGAATGAGGTGATTGGGAAAGCATTGCGGAGTGTCGTGCCGATGTTTCCCGCCTTGGCGGTTCGGGAGTTGGTCGCAAACGCCCTCATTCATCAGGACTTCATGGTCACAGGCACTGGGCCTATGGTGGAGATCTTCGATGATCGCATGGAGATTTCAAATCCAGGTGTTCCCCTGATTGCGCCGGAGCGATTTCTGGACATCCCCCCGCGCTCACGAAACGAAAAGCTTGCCGCCTTGATGAGACGGTTCGGTATTTGCGAAGAACGAGGTAGCGGCATCGATAAGGTTGTGTTTGAGATCGAGTTCTATCAGCTCCCCGCCGCTCTTTTCGAAGCACGTGGTGAAAGCACAATCGCCGTACTGTTTGCCCAACGTCCGTTGACGAAAATGGACAAGCTTGATCGCATCCGAGCCTGCTATCAGCATGCCTCGCTGCGATATGTGAGCCATGACTTCATGACCAACACGAGCCTCAGGGAGCGTTTTGGGATCAAAGAGGGCAATAAGGCTCAGGCCTCCAGGTTTATCAAAGAGGCGTTAGATGCCAGGAAAATATTGCCATATGACGAGCATGCGGCGCCCAAGCTCATGAAATATATCCCACATTGGGCACGATCATCCTTAGTTGACAGGTAAACCCGCTTTGCCTCCTGCCCGGCCGCGCTCTCGTATTTTTTTGATGGTACAACAACCGTTTACCCGAAAACTTCGTAGTTGACGGGTAGTTGACTGCGGCCCTTGCGGACGCATCCATCCGCACCTCCTGTTGAGGCTCACAGCGGGCGCCAAGAGGCCTCACAAAGAACGCGGGGGCTTCGATGGCCCGGGTTGAACGAGGTCTTATTCAAGGCGTGGTCCGAGAACCAGCACTGCCGACCTTACGCTCGGGGTATTCACCGGCCGGTGACTGGTCCGGCATGAGAACGCTGTTCAAAACCGCGCACACCTGCTGCCTTGATGCGGTCCCGCACAGCGATAGGTCTGGTCAAGCTCAGGGTGTTATGATTCAACCTGTCGCCGAAAACCTGAGGCCGCTCCATAAATTATGGGCGCGCCCATAATCGTTTAGGTGAGCCCATAAGTTATGGTGGATGAGAGCGATTTTATAGCGAATTAATCCAGATTCTATGTAGATGCCAAAGATTAGCCCTCACGAGGAGGGCTTCACGAGGAAAGCGGCGGCTTCGGCGGCCCGCGCGGATGCGGTGAACACGGCGCGCTTGTCGGATTTCAGAGCCTTGAGCCAGTTCGCGATGTACTGCGTGTGGTCGGGACGCGGCTGCGGGGAGAACCGGAGCTCGGCGCAGAGGAAGGCGCTCGTCAGCTCCGCAATCAGCTCCTCCAGGGCGTAGTCGGGCGACCCGAACTTGTTGCCGAGCTTGCGATTGAGGCGGCGTTCGGCACCGCTCCAGTGCCCGAGCTCGTGGAACAGCACGGAATAGTATGCCTCCGACCGGCACCGATGGGCGGTATCCATGAACAGCCCTTCCTCGGGCATCTGGATGTAATCGGCGGAAGGGCGGTAATAGGCCGCTTCCCCGCCGTGGCGGATGTCGGCGCCGGTGGCGGCAACCACCTCATCCGCACGGGCATTGCGGGCGATCGGCCCGAGGTCTTCCGGCATGGGCGGCAGCTCGAACCCCTCGACCTGGCTCGCGTTGAACACGCGGCTCGCTTTGGCGACCCGGCGCTTGCCGTCGTCATCGGGGTTGGCGGTTTCGGGCTCGACCTCGAACTCCTTGTAGAAGATGACGATGGAGCTCTTGGCGCCCTTCTTCACCTGGGCTCCGAGCTCCTGCCACTGCCGGTAGCTGGCCCAAAGGTTGCGGGTGTATCCGGCAAGCTGGGCTTCGGCCCACAGGGAGACGATGTTGATGCCCCGGTAGCCGTTGCCGGTGGAGGCGTTCTTCGGCAGGAGGCTGTCGAGGCCGGGGCGATGCCACGGCAGGGAGGCTTCCCCGGCGGATTCAAGGGCGGCGACGATGCGGTCGGTGACGGCCTGGTAGACGTCGAGGGAGGGTGCGGCGCGGGTCATGGAAGGTGTCCTTTCCTTCGCCGGGCCTGATTGCCCGGCTCCGCGCCCCGGAAAGCCCGCGCGCGCGGGGACCCGCACCCGTCAGGGCCGCGTCAGCGGAGGGCTTGCCCCTTGCGGGGCGCCGCCGAAGGGCTTAGGCGCTGGGGAAAGCCGGGCAGGTCCGGCGGGAAGGGGACACGGCGGGCTCGCGCGCGGCTCGCCGTTGGGCGGAAGCGCCGTTGATCGGGGCCGAATGAGAGGGGAAGCCGACAGGATAATTGCTGCCAGGCCCTTGCCGGGAATCTTAACCTCTGCCAGAAATGGCATAACTATTTTCAACGCATTGAACAAAGGTGATACTGTTAGGCTATGGCTCGGAAACCAAACGGATCTGCCAAAGCAAAGAACGGCAATGGCGCCAATCTCGGCTTTGAAGCCCAGCTCTTTCTGGCGGCCGACAAGCTCCGCAAGAACCTTGAGCCCTCCGATTACAAGCACGTTGTGCTGGGACTCATTTTCCTGCGCCACATCTCGCAGCGGTTCGAAGCCAAGCATGCGGAACTTCTCGCCGACGATCCGGCCACGGCCGAGGATCAGGACGAATATCTGGCCGAGAACATCTTCTGGGTGCCCAAGGAGGCCCGCTGGGCGCATTTGCAGGCTAACGCCAAGCTCCCGACCATCGGCAAGCTCATCGACGATGCGATGGGTGCCATCGAAAATGCCAACCCGACACTGAAAGGCGTTCTGCCCAAGGATTATGCCCGTCCGGCTCTCGACAAGATCATGCTGGGCGAGTTGATCGACCTGATTTCCGGGATAGCCCTGCATCAGGAAGCGGGGCAGGCCCGCGATCTCCTCGGGCGCGTCTACGAATATTTCCTCGGCGGATTTGCCGGGTCGGAAGGCAAGCGCGGCGGCGAATTCTACACGCCCCGCTCGGTCGTGCGCGTGCTTGTGGAGATGCTCGAACCCTTCCCCAACCCGGCGAAGGGGATCGAAGGGCGCGTCTATGACCCATGCTGCGGCTCCGGCGGCATGTTCGTCCAGGCTGAGCGCTTCTTGAAGGCGCATGGCGGCCGCATCGGCGACCTCGCAATCTACGGGCAGGAAAGCAACTACACGACCTGGCGCCTCGCCAAGATGAACCTCGCGGTGCGCGGCATCGACGCCAGCGGCATCGCCTGGAACAATGAAGGCAGCTTTCTCAAGAACGAGTGGCGCGACAAGCGCTTCGACTTCATCCTCGCCAATCCGCCGTTCAACGTGTCGGACTGGGGCGGCGAACGCCTGAAGGAAGACCCCCGCTGGAAATACGGCATCCCGCCAGCCGGGAACGCCAACTATGCGTGGCTTCAACATATCCTCTGGCAGCTTGCGCCAAGCGGCACCGCTGGTGTGGTGCTGGCCAACGGCTCCATGT
Organism: Rhodomicrobium sp. Az07; assembly: GCF_018619475.1. Lineage (GTDB taxonomy): Bacteria > Pseudomonadota > Alphaproteobacteria > Rhizobiales > Rhodomicrobiaceae > Rhodomicrobium. Next base: position 27,608 of record NZ_JAHFZG010000014.1, on the reverse strand, counting down.
CATCCATGCAGAGCGGCGAAGGCGACATCCGCAAGGCAATGGTCGAGGAGGACGTAGTCGACTGCATGATCGCGCTGCCGGGGCAACTCTTCTACTCGACGCAGATCCCGGCCTGTCTCTGGTTTCTGGCGCGAAACAAGAGGAACGGCCGCTTCCGCGACCGGCGCGGCGAGGTGCTGTTCATCGATGCGCGCAAGCTCGGCACGCTGGTGGACCGCACGCGCAAGGAGTTCTCGGACGACGACATCGAGAGGATCGCGAAAGCCTACCACGCCTGGCGCGGGGAAGACGGGGCGGGCGATTACGTCGATGAGCCGGGTTTCTGCAAATCCGCCAAGGTGGAAGAAATCAAGGGCCACGGCTTCGTGCTCACCCCCGGCCGCTATGTCGGCGCGGCGGATGCCGAAGACGACGAGGTGCCCTTCAAGGAGCGTTTCGCGGCGCTTCAGGCCAGGCTGGAGGAGCAGTTTGCGGAAAGCGAGGCTTTGACGGCGACCATCCGAGAACGTCTGACGTTGGTGAGGCCGTGATGTGTCAACGAAGCCGCTATTCCCTGACATATCCCGCTGACATGTTAACAAAAGCCCGTTTCTTTAACATATAAGACCCGACATGTTAAAACCGACGTACTCTATTCCTCCATTGCCCCCGCCCGTGGAACTTGAAACCGTGGCGGTCCTGAAGGCGTTGGCGAAAGCCAATCGGGCTTTGGCGGAGCTTAAGGGACGCGCGGCTGTTATCCCCAATCAGGGCATCCTTATCGATACGCTCGCCTTGCAGGAGGCAAAGGCAAGTTCGGAAATCGAAAACATCGTCACCACGCAGGACGAGCTATTTCAGGCAGAATTGTTTCCGGAAGGACCGGACTCCCCGGCAGCCAAGGAGGTCGCGCTCTATCGCGACGCGCTGAAGCTGGGTTTTGACCGCCTGCATCGGACACATGGTGTCATCGCCAACAATACGCTGATCGCGATGTACCGCCTCCTGAAGGGGCGCGACGACGGTTTTCGGACGACGCCGGGTACCGCCCTTAAGCATGACCGGACCGGCGATACCGTTTACGTGCCGCCGCAAGACGCCAATGAGATCGTGGCTCACATGACCGCGCTGGAGCGATTCATCAATGACGACGAGGCATGCACGCTTGATCCGCTGATCAAGATGACGCTCATCCACCACCAGTTTGAAAGCATCCATCCGTTTTCGGACGGAAATGGCCGCATCGGGCGCATTCTAAATGTGCTCTACCTCACGCGCGCCGGTTTGCTGGATATCCCAAGCCTTTATCTCAGCCGACACATCACCCGGACCAAGGATGATTATTACCGCCTCTTGCAAGCCGTTCGCGACGAGGGCGCCTGGGAAGCATGGGTGCTTTACATGCTGGAGGCGGTTGCGGTGACGGCCCAGACCACACTCGCCTTGATCGAAGGCATTCGCAGCCAGATGGCTGACGTGAAACACCGGATGCGGGACAAGCTCCCGAAGCTCTACTCGCAGGACCTGCTGAACAACATGTTCCGCCACCCCTATACGCGAATTGAGTTCGTGGTGGCGGATCTCGGTGTGACCCGGCAGACGGCGGCCAAGTATCTGGATACTCTGGCCGAACACGGGTTTGTGGACAAACATCATGCCGGACGTGCGAACTACTACATCAACGCGCCTCTCGTGCGGCTCTTTCTAGATGTGTCGGGGGGGCGGTGATGGAGGGGCGTCACGTTATAACAATAGGATCCCTTTGTGAACAAGGACTGGTAGAGCTTCAAACCGGACCTTTCGGTTCCCAGCTCCATGCACATGATTATACAGATCTTGGAATACCTGTCGTTCCGACAGAAGCTATTCGAAACCGACGGATAGACTTATCTTCACTGCCAAAGATTACGCCTCATAAAGCGGGAGAGCTTTCCCGCCATCGATTGATGCGCGGAGATATCCTATTTGCTCGTCGCGGTGTGCAGGCGACAGGACATATCGGCTACGTGCGTGACGCTGAGGATGGCTTTGTGTGCGGAACCGGAGCTATTCGACTTCGAGTAAACGAAAACTCCCGTATTTTAGATGGGGAATATCTTTCCCATGTGCTGGCCAACCCTCAATCAATTCAATGGCTCAAGTTTCATGCGATTGGGGCGACAATGCCCAACCTTAATGAAGGGATTATTCGATCATTTTCTTTTTCACTTCCTCCCTACGCAGAACAACGAATTGTTGCATCGTTTCTGAGTGCCCTTGACGACAAGATCGAGCTGAACCGGCGGATGAACGAAACGCTGGAGGCGATGGCGCGGGCGATCTTCAAGGATTGGTTCGTCGATTTCGGCCCCACGCGCGCCAAGATGGAAGGCCGCGCGCCTTATCTTGCCCCCGACCTGTGGGCGCTCTTCCCTGACAAGCTCGTCGATGACGGCAAGCCGGAAGGGTGGGCTGTCGACCGCCTTCTCAACCAAGCTCGCCTTGTTTCGGGCGGAACTCCAAAAACGGACGAGTCAGCTTACTGGAACGGCTCTATACAATGGGCTAGCGCCAAAGATGTTAGTCAATGTGCAAATACATATTTAATTCAAACCGAGCGCTCAATTACTGAGGCCGGTCTCGAAAACAGCGCAACGCGAATAATCCCAAGATTCGCAACGGTGATGGTCGCAAGAGGAGCCACAACCGGCCGTTACTGTATGTTCGGCGGCGATATGGCGATGAACCAGACGTGCTATGCATTGGCCTCCGGGCGTCCATTTTTCATCTACTGTGCATTTAGCTTCCTGGTCGATGAACTCGTATTCAACGCGCATGGTTCCGTGTTCGACACCATAACAACTCGTACAATCGAAGCAGCGACGCTTACTGTGCCTTCCTCAGAAATGCTTAATAAATTTGAGAAAGTCGTTGAGCCACTGTTCATGAGGATTCTTTTGAATCAAAATGAAAATTGTTCACTGACTCAAACCCGCGATCTCCTTCTCCCCAAACTGATGTCCGGCGAAATCCACCTTCGCGAAGCGGAGAAGCTTGTGGAGGCAGCAGCATGAGCACCTTCAACGAAAACCACGTCGAAGAAGCAGCCATCGCCTATTTGCAGGAGCTTGGCTACGGCTACAGGCCCGGCCCCGAAATCGCTCCCGATACCAACGCTTCTGAACGGCTCAGCTATGGCGACGTGTTCCTGCTTGCGCGCCTCAAGAGCGCCATTGCAAGGCTCAACCCCGCCATCCCGCCCGACGCGCGCGACGACGCCCTGCGCCGCCTCCAGCAGGCGGCATACCCGGACCTCATCGACGAAAACCAGCGCCTGCATCAATTTCTCATTGAGGGCGTGCCGGTCCAGTTTTACGGCGAAGACGGCGTCCTCAAGGGCGATGCCGTCCGCCTGATCGATTTCGATGATGTGGAGGCAAACGACTGGCTCGCCGTGAACCAGTTTACGGTCATCGAGAACAAGGCCAACCGCCGTCCCGACGTGGTGATTTTCATCAACGGCCTGCCGCTCGCCGTCGTGGAGCTCAAGAACCCCGGCGATGAGAACGCCACGCTTGAGGGGGCGTTCAACCAGCTTCAGACCTACAAGGCGCAGATCCCGTCGGTTTTCCGCATCAACGCCGCGCTTGTGATTTCGGACGGTTTGAACGCGCGCGTCGGGTCGCTCACCGCCGACCGCGAGCGGTTCATGCCGTGGCGGACCATCGACGGCCAGGATGTGGCGCCAAAGGGCACACCCGAGCTTGAAACCACCCTCAAGGGCGTCTTCGAGAAAAGGCGCTTCCTCGACCTGCTGCGCGATTTCATCGTCTTCGGGCAGATCGAAACGAAGGACGGCCAGAGCGAGACGGTGAAGATCCTCGCGGGCTATCACCAGTTCCACGCTGTGCGCGAAGCCGTGAAGAGCACGGTGGCCGCGACGCGGCCGGAAGGGGATCGCCGCATCGGCGTCATCTGGCATACGCAGGGCTCCGGCAAGAGCCTCCTCATGGCGTTTTACGCCGGGCAAATCATCAAGCACCCCGCGCTCGCTAACCCGACGCTCGTGGTGCTGACCGACCGCAACGATCTCGACGATCAGTTGCTCGGCACATTCGCCATGTGCAAGGCGCTGCTGCGGCAGACGCCGGTGCAGGCGGATTCCAGGGCGAAGCTTCGGGACTTGCTTGATCGGCCATCGGGTGGGGTGATCTTCACCACCATCCAGAAGTTCTCGCCGGAAGACGGAGAGCGGGATTTTCCGCTGCTCACAAACCGCCACAACGTCGTCGTCATCGCCGACGAAGCGCATCGCAGCCAGTACGGGTTCAAAGCCAAGGTCGCGGCCAAGACCGGCGAGATTTCCTACGGCTTCGCCAAATACCTGCGGGACGCATTGCCGAACGCCTCCTTCATTGGCTTTACCGGCACCCCGATTGAAGCGACCGATGTCAACACACCGGCGGTCTTCGGCCAATACATCGACGTTTACGACATCAGCCGTGCCGTCGAGGATGGCGCCACCGTCCCCATCTACTACGAGAGCCGTCTGGCGCGGGTGGAGCTTGCAGAAGACGAGAAGCCGACGATTGACGCAGCAGTTGCTGCAGAGACCGAGGACCTTAGCGAAGCCGATGAGGCGCGCCTCAGCAAGCGGCTGTCATCGGTGGAGGAAGTCGTCGGTGCGCCGAAACGCCTCCGCCTGATCGCGGCTGACCTGGTCAAGCATTTTGAAGAGCGGGTCGCGGCCCTGAACGGCAAGGCGATGATTGTCTGCATGAGCCGCCGCATCGCCGTCGCCCTCTATGAGGAGATCGTCAAGCTGCGCCCTGAGTGGCACAGCGATGACGATGAGAAGGGGGCCATCAAGGTCGTGATGACGGGAGCGGCCTCCGATCCGGCCTCCTACCAGCCCCATATCGGGAAACGGCCCAAAGCCCGGCGTGACCTCCTCGCCAAGCGTGCAAAGGCAGCTGACGATCCGTTGAAGCTCGTCATCGTACGCGACATGTGGCTGACCGGCTTCGATGCCCCGTGCATGCACACAATGTATATCGACAAGCCGATGCAGGGACACGGCCTGATGCAGGCCATCGCGCGGGTCAACCGGGTGTTCCGCGACAAGCCCGCCGGGCTCATAGTCGATTACATCGGCATTGCGCAGAACCTCAAATCGGCACTGAATCAATACTCCACGCAGGACCGCACGCAGGTCGGCATCGACGAAGGCGAGGCCGTCGCCGTGATGCAGGAGAAGTACGAGATCGTGCGGGCGATGTTCCAGCCCGATACGGCGGGCGGCTTCGATTACCGGCCTGCGCTGGAAGTCGACGGCAGCGCTAAACTGCGCCTGGCGACGATGGCCGGGGCGATAGATTGGGTCCTCGGCCTCCAGCAACGCGATGCCGCGCGCGAAACCACCGAAGAGGGTAAGAAACGAGCGCTCCGGCGCCTCGACGATGTGGTGCTGAATCTGGGAAAGGCGTATGCGCTGGCCGCTGCGAGTGAGGAGGCTCAGGAAATACGGGATGAAGTGGGCTTCTTCCAGGCCATTCGGGTGGCGCTGAGCAAAAGCACCCCCGGCACCGGGAAGAGCCTGGCCGATCGGGAACTCGCCATCCGGCAGATACTCAGCCGGGCGGTTGTCTCGACGGAAATCGTGGACATCATGGGCGCCGTCGGGATGGAGACCCCGGATATTTCCATCCTTTCGGATGAGTTTTTGGCCGAGGTCCAGAACCTGGACAAGAAGAACCTCGCGCTGGAGGCCCTGCGTAAGCTTATAAATGGGGAAGTCCGGGCGCAGGCGCGGGTCAATGCTACCCTCTCGAAAGCGTTTTCAGAGCGGCTGGAGGAAGCCATCGCGCGCTACCACAGCAACGCCCTCACGACGGTGCAGGTATTGGAAGAGCTGATCAAGCTCGCCAAGGACATCAAGGCAGCGCGTCAACGTGGTGAGGAGACGGGCCTTAATGAACAGGAGATCGCTTTTTATGACGCTCTGGCCGAGAACCAGAGCGCGCGGGAACTCATGGGCGAGCCGAAGCTGAAGGTCATCGCCTTTGAGCTCCTCAACAGCCTCAAATCCAATATCACGGTCGACTGGATGCATCGCGACGCCGCGCGTGCGCGTCTCCGCGTGCTCGTGAAAAAGATCCTCCGCAAGTATGGATATCCGCCAGATTTGCAGGATTCTGCGGTTCAGACCGTGCTTAGGCAGGCGGAGTTACTTTCTGCGTCGTGGGCTCAGGCCGCATAAGCCACTGAGAAAAGTTCACCTTTCGTACTTGCGCGAATCAGCGGGTAAGCCTACGCTCCCGCTATGATTCTACATGAAAACAAACCTCGAGCTTATAGGGTATTGAGCCTGGACGGTGGAGGTACGCGTGGTATCTACACCGCCGCCTATTTGCACGGTCTTCTGAACGTATATGCGCGCCTCCGTGGGGTTCAATCTCTAGACCTTGGAAAGGGGTTCGACCTGATCGTCGGCACCAGCACTGGTGCCCTCGTAGGGTGTGCTGCGGCAGCTGGTGTGAGTATGGACAAGGTTGTTGATCTTTACCGTCAACATGGTCCGCAAATTTTCCAGCAACCGATCTACAATGACTGGCGGGTTATCCGAAATTTTATCGGACGAAGTCGAAGCCTCGCGCGAGGTGCGGAAGCGCTGGAAAAAGCTCTGACCGGCGTGCTGGGCGAGGCCACCTTGGGAAGCCTCTATAGCCAGCGCCAAATTGCGGTAGCCGTTCCAAGCGTGGAGTTAAGCCGCCATCGTGCCTATGTGTTTAAAACCGCTCACCTTGGTGGCAAACGGGACGACGATTACCGACTTGTAGATGTGTGCCTCGCGACGACTGCTGCGCCGATTTTCCGCTCGCTGGCTGCCGTCAAACCGAATGACGGCCTGGGTGTGGAGCGGGTCTTCGCCGATGGTGGGCTTTGGGCTAATAACCCTGTTCTTGTGGGCCTCTTGGATGCCTTGAGGGCAACGGAGCCCTCAATTCCCATAGAGATATTCGCTATGGGCACCTGCCCCCGTCCTGAGGGTGAACAGGTTTCTTCCGATGATCTGGACCGAGGTCTATGGGGCTGGAAGTTCGGTGCGAAAGCCGCTCAGCTCAGCCTAGCGGCTCAAGAATCAGCTTTTGACCATATGGCACGGTTGCTTGCGAATGAACTCGCGAGGCAAGGACGAACGGTAAAAGTTTACCGTTTCCCAAGCGATAAAGTGGCGGCCAGCCTTCTTCCTTACCTTGATATGGATAATGCCACGCCACGCGCCATGGATGCGCTGGTCAACCAGGCCCGCACCGACGTGGATTTAACAAAAAGCAGATGTGACGACCCCAACGACCCGGATGGGGCTGCAATCAGGTCACTCTTTATGAGCTTACCGGAAAACGAGAAAGTGCAAGAGAATGTATAACACCTCTGCTCTGATTTTGTCATTTTACAGCGACGCGGTTGCATTGCCTTCTGAAGACGTCACTGCAATGCGTAAAAGGCGTAATTCAAATAGAGATCGCGTTCGCAGTAATCTTGCCGCGGCCGATAAACCGAAGCTGATCGGTATGCATTCTCAAGGTTCGTATTCGATGCACACGATGATTCAGGAGGCAAGCAACGATTACGATATTGACGACGGCATTTACTTCCGAAAGGAAGACCTGGTTGGCCCCAAGGGTGGCGAACTGAGCGCGCTTCAGGTGCGTCAGATGATTTGTGATGCGGCTCAAGATGATCGATTTAAGAAGGCACCCGAGGTCCTAAAGAATTGCGTTCGCGTCTATTACAACGAAGGCTACCACATCGACCTACCCTCTTATAGAAGAGTCATTGAACGAAACCCGTGGACGGGGCAGGAGGAAAAGAAGTATGAGCTCGCTAGTGCAGATTGGAAAACCTCCGATCCGCGAGCTGTTACTGATTGGTTCAAGCGCCAGAACAAGGCCCTAAGCCCTGATTTTGAGGAATCGGAGGGGCAGTTTTTGCGGGTGGTCAAGCTTCTGAAAGCGTTTGCGCGGAGCCGGACTTCCTGGAAAGGACAAATCGCGACCGGATTCATGATCACAAAGTTGACCTCGGATAATTTTGTTAAGTACGCGGGACGCGACGATGAATCGCTCATAAGAACCTGCAAGGCAATCGAAAGTAGGCTTCAGACTCAAAAGCTTATCACTCATCCGACGTTGAATGAGAACATTAATCGCGAGGAAGACGGAAGACCTGAATTCTTTCGTCTTCAATTGGAAGAAAAACTGGCTCATCTGGATATTCTAAACGATCCCGAGTGCACCCATGCGCAAGCGATGGCGGCGTGGGACAAGTTTTTCGCTTCGGACTGGTTTGCGAAACAACCTGAGCCCGAGGGAAAAAAGGCCTTCGCTGAGGCGTTAGGGGCACCTTCTGCTGCAGTGCAAAAGCAAGGAGGCGGGCGCTATGGCAAAAGGTTTGGCTAGCACGTGGCGTTTCTCGGTGTTCGCCACGATGAAGCAGTCGCAAAAGTGGCTGGGTGGGTGCGGGGCCGCTTTCGCGAGGCAACTCAATTAAGTTCAGTCGACCTCACAAGGTGGTCAGCATGGGATATTACTGCGGGGTGGATTATCCCACGGGAGCCTAGTGGGTGCCTGCATCTGCTTCTGGACCGCTTTTTCCCCTATTCCGAGCCTATTTTTTGTGTGACGGGATCTCCAGCCCTTCTGCAAAGTCCGCATATCGAACGTGGTGGAAAGATATGCGTGACTGGCAACACCGGCCGCGTCGATCCAGATAGCCCATCCGTTGTTGTTGAGGAGCTGTTCTCTCAGGTCGAGAGGCTGCTAGAAGCGAATGCGGCCGGGGAAAACGATGCTGATTTCATCGATGACTTTGTTGCTTATTGGTCCAGATCAGTCGGAGACGACAAACGGCTGCACACGCTTTTCGAACTAAGACCGCCAAGCCGTTTGGTTGTGACGGCTTACGGCCACGCCCTCACGGTAGTGGCAGAAAACGAACAGGTGGCACGGCAATTCTTCCGGAACTACCAGGGTCGTGCGCAAGGGGTTTCAACCCAAGCTGCTTGTGCCCTTTGGCTTAACTCACTGCCTGCTCCTGCCGAATATCCAAGTGATGTAGTGGGGCTTCGGGATCTTGTTGAAAAATGTTCCGATGCCGGGTTGGCCATCCTTGATGAGCTGCTTGAAGAGGGGCACGACAAGCTACACGCCGTTTTGATGGGGCCGACCAAGAATGGCATTGGTGCTGCAGGAGGAGTGGTAATCGATGCAGTATCCGACAATCGAGCCCGCAGGGCCATTCAAGACAATCTAAATCGCGGATTTCGGCGCGGGCACACACCGGCACAAGTTATGGCCCAGCGATATCGTTTGAGTAGGTTATCGGTGAACCGCATCGAACAGGCCAAAAGCCGTCGACCAGCCTATTTGTCCAACGAGCTTCTGACGAAGACAGTGTGTGTTATCGGTTGCGGATCTCTGGGGTCGGGTGTGGCCAAACTGCTTCTTCAGAGTGGGGTTGGGTCGTTGAAATTGATTGATCCCGAGGTGATGACTTGGGCCAACACCGAGCGACACGAACTGGGGGCTGCGTCGGTTGGCAAGAATAAGGCACAAGAATTAGCTAACCACTTCTCTCGAAACTACCCGCTTTGCGGCGGTGTTATCGCCTATAAAAATCAATGGCAGGAAGTTTTGAGGGCAGAGCCTGAAATGTTTGGTAAGGCAGACCTTGTTCTATCCACTTGTGCCAATTGGAATGCGGAGTGTGCTCTCAACGACGCTCACCGAGCGGGTCAGTTTTCGGGTCCGGTTCTTTATGGCTGGCTCGAAGATTATGCGATTGCAGGACATGCTTTAGCTATTGGCGGAGGCGGCACCTGCCTGCGCTGCGGATTTAGCAAGACCGGTGAAGTGCTGGTGCCGGTTTCGCGATCTGCTCCTCCTCACGTTCCCGGATGTGGAGGCGGGGCCAGTCCGTATGGTGCAATTGATATGGCTCCTACTCAGGCGATGATTGCAAGCTTGGCTCTGGATCTGCTGCTAGGAAGAGCAAGCGCTCCCGTCTACCGGGTTTCCATCTCGCCTAAGGCAACCTTCGCTTCCGCCGACGCCGATTACTCTTTCGAATGGCTCTCGCAATACGGAGAGCCGCCTTGCGGTGGTACTATAACAGCTGGCTTCTGGCGTCAGAATGAGAACTGCGTATGCCATTCCTGAGCCAGCCCAGTGTTTTAAAAGTAGGAGTTCCCGAAGTGTCTATTCATTTTGATGCTGCCGTTTTAGGCCATTTTGAGCGAAACAGACAAAGCTCGTTTTGGAGCAGAGAATCTGGGGGGCAACTTTTTGCGACAATTAGAGGGCCTGAATGGACCGTCGTTCGCGCAACTGGTCCGCGTGTCTCTGACTTCCGGCGCAGGTTCCGCTTTTTCCCAAGCAGACGAGACGAGCAGATCGAAATAGAGCGGCTTTTTCGAGAGGGCTTACATTATGTGGGAGATTGGCATACGCACCCTGAGAGCAGGCCGACCCCATCATATATGGACCTGCACAGCATGGACGAAATGGTTCGACGTTCTGTTCATGAGCTGCCTGGCTTCTTAATGGTTATAGTGGGCACGGAACTATCCGGGCACGGACTTTGGATATCTTTCCATTCTAAGAGTGGAAAGTCTGAACGTGTATATTTAGAGCCGGATGCGCAATTAACTTCGAATCATACCTAGCCGGATTCCCGTCATGTTGAAGTATACCCTAACCTGATGTCAGGTGTTGCGGCGATACCATGTCAGGATAGGGTCGTATTGATTGATTATTGACGAGACAGGAACGGGGGGCATCGACTTCCCCTGGCATAATGAAAGATAACCGAGCTAGGCGCAGTGCCGGTTATGATGCTATTGGATCTGGAATAGGTTCGGCTGCCCATTGGTTCGCCTTCTTTTCGAAACGGCCCGACGACCAGCGTTCGCCCCCTTCACCTGGGCCTATTCGGCGTGGGCGGATCAACGGCGGCCAAGCGTCGGCATGCAGGTCCACAGCTATCACGAAAACGTGAAGGTAAAGTTCGGAGGGCAAAGGGGTTCTGGGGCAGGGGAATGCTGCTTCCCCTAAGGAGTACCGTTCTGTGACGCTCAAGCAGCAATTTCTGGAGACAAAACAATGGCACAACATGGTCCGACACTTAGCCCTGATCTCATATATGTTCCATACTGGCAGCTTAAGCGTCATTGGGAAGAGGAACGAAAAAAGCACGAGATGCGCTTCCTTCAATCCGCTGCGGGGAGGCGTTTTCTTCAGGAGCAATACGAAGCTCGGGAGAAAAAGGAATGGCTTGCAAGAAAGAAACAAAGGGAATTGCAAGCATTAAGACGGGCGAGAGATGAAGGCGTAATTTAGCCTCCGAGCGGGAAAAGCCGGGCTCGTGCAACCGACGTCATTCACAAAGCAAGTTGCTCGAACCCGGCGATGTATTCCACTTCAACCTGGAGTAGACCCAACATCCATGTCACGCCCGCCATCTCGTCACTCTCTGATGTCGAGTGAGATATTTGGTGTGATTGATCTGTCCGGCGGCTAAGCATAACATAAAGGACGTTATGTAATATATTGGTTGAATTTGAACACATTTCAGCAATTCTCAATACAAATACGGCAATAGTAGTATTGCGTCCGCTTGAGCAATACATCATAATACTCATGATGGAGGGAGAGTACATGAGCCTGTCTTTGAGAATTGATGACGCGCTGCGCGCACGGCTGGAGAAAGTTGCCAAGGATTTGGACCGCCCGATGTCGTGGATCGGTGTCGAAGCCCTGGAGCAGTATCTTTCTTACCACGAATGGTTTGTGGCCTCGGTTGAAAAGGCCATAGCCACGGCCGACGCAGGAGGCCCCTTCATTTCCCATGAAGATGTTGTCGCTGAATCAGAAGTCCGGATAAAGGCTCGTCTTGCGTGAAAATCAGATGGTTGATTTCGGCCAGACTTGAGTTTCAAAAGGCGGCCGAGACTTTTGACAATGCCGGTGCCGCCAACGATTTCGAACGTCGGGTGACTGTAGCGGTAGGTCAGCTGCAGTCGTTTCCTCAGGCTGGCCGCAGTGGGAGGGTCTACGGAACCCGCGAAGCGGTCTTGGCCCGATTCCCCTATATCATCATCTATCGCATCACTGCAGATGAAGTGCAGATCCTCAATCTCATGCACGCAGCTCGTCAATGGCCTTCCCAATCCCAATGAAAGCCCTGACCAAGCCTGATACCATGCGGTTCAGCATCCGCCTGAAAACTGAAAAAGGCCTGGCGATGCGGGCGCTGGTCGAAGAGGGGACATATCCTAACCTGAATTCCGCATTTAACGCCGCTGTGGACAGCCTGCTGGAGTTCGAACACCGACGTCACGCCTCGCAGGTGGAAGTTGCCCGGCGTTGTGACGAAGCCCATGCCGAGAGGATTCTCGGATGAGCTCCGGGGTCAGTGAAGGCAAAACAACGAACAAGCTCCGGCGAATAATCTTTCTCTACATAATGGGCAAACGGCTGCAATTGTGGCAGTGTTAGGATCGTGACGGAGACCCTGACTTTACCCGCAGATAACAAACCCCGGTGGGTTTATCGTTTCGATAACTACAGCCGCGCCTTCTCTCTTCTGCGCGAAGCCATTGAATCCTCGGAAACAAGGGAACTTTCCCAACTGGAGAAAGAAGGGGTCATCCAGCGGTTCGAATATACCTGGGAGCTCGCCTGGAAGCTCCTGCGCGATTACCTCGGCCACAGCGGCGTGGTCCTCGACACCATTACCCCCAGTGCCGTCATAAGGGCCGCCCTGTCGGCCAGAATCATCGAAGACGGCGACGTCTGGATGAGCGCTTTGGATACCCGCAACAAGATGTCCCACACTTATAACTTCCGGGTTTTCGAGCAGACGATTGCCGCTATCGAAACGCACTTCCTCGGCATCTTTGATGCCTTGTACATGGATATGTTCGCGCGGGTGACCGATGACGGCGCCGACGTTTGACCACGGGTTGTCTCCCCGCCAGATGCAGATCCTGCGCGATGTGCTGGCGCCGTTTGCGGATTCCATTACCCGCGTAGGCGTCTTCGGCTTGCGGGCAACCGGAACCTTCCGGCCCGATTCCGATATCGACATGGTCTTGCACGGTCAAATCACCGATGCCTTGGTCGACCGTCTGTGGACCCTTTTTGATGCCAGCTCCCTGCCCCTTAAGGTCGATCTCGTCGGATACGACCTTATCGCGTACCCGCCTCTTCAGGAGCACATCGACGCCGTCGAGAAGACCTTGTTCACCCGCGAGGATCTCACCGGGCATCCCGGCGACACCACCTAGCCCATGCCCGATCATCTCAACCTCTCCGCCACCTTTCCCGTCCTCGGGCAGGACGCCGGTCCCGCCCTCGCCCGTGCCGAGGAATTCTTCTTCGCCCACATCGAGAACCCGAACACGCGCGCCGCCTACCAGCGGGCAGTCAAGGTCTTCTTCCTGTGGATCCGCAAACGGGGCTTGGAGCACTTTTCGCAGGTGACGCCGGTGGTCGTCTCGCAATGGGTGCAGGAGATGAAGGCCTCCGACCTGGAAACCGCCACCATCAAGCAGCGGCTCGCCGCCGTGAAGGGCTTTCTTGATTACCTTGCCACCGGCGGCGTCATCCCCACCAACCCGGCCATCAGCGTCCGTGGCCCCAAATACAGTGCCACACGCGGCAAGACGCCGGTCCTCACCGGCGCCCAGGCCGCGCAGCTCCTGAACGCCATCGATGTCACCACCACGGCCGGGCTCCGCGACCGCGCGCTCATTGCGCTCATGACCTACACCTTCGCCCGCATCGGCGCCGTCACCCACATGACGGTGGGGGATCTTTTCCACGAGCGGAACCGCCTCTGGGTTCGCCTGCACGAAAAGGGCGGCAAGCGGCATGAAATGCCCTGCCATCACACCCTTGAGGAATACCTCCGCGACTATCTTGAAAAGACCGGGCTGGACGGTCAGTCGGCACGGCCGCTGTTTCCTTCCCTGTCGCGTTCCCGTGAACTCACCAACCGGCCCCTGCATCGGGTGGAAGCCTGGGCGATGGTGCGGCGCCGCGCCCAAGCCGCAGGGCTTAAAACGGCCGTGGTGAACCACACCTTCCGCGCCACAGGCATCACCAGCTACCTCGAAAACGGCGGCGTCCTGGAACGCGCGCGGGCGATGGCCAACCACTCGTCCACCCGCACCACCCAGCTCTATGACCGGCGCAATGATCGGGCTACTCTGGATGATGTGGAGCTCATCCGGTTGGGGTAGATACCTGTATCTGCTCGCCTTGGAACACATCAATCTTACGGGTGACTACGTATGGGTGAAACGTAATTACAAATATAACAAAGCGTTAAATCAGGGTGGCACGCCTTAGCGTGCAATTTTTTCCGAATTCTCTCATCACCCCATCTAGACCATCGCCAAAACATCGGGTAGTTTTACTTTGTAAATGAAAGTACCCGGCATTGTTTATCCAACGATCACTTGAAGCATCCCTTCTAAACTATGGAAGTAAATACTCGATCGTTCTTGTGACCGGTGCACGCCAGGTTGGGAAGTCCACCCTGCTCCGTCACACCCTGCCCGATGCTGAATATGTGACCCTGGATGACCCGGAAGATCGCATTCAGGCGCAGAAGGAGCCGAAGCTGTTCCTATCCCGCTTCAAAGGACCAACCATCATTGATGAAGTGCAATACGCGCCGGAACTGTTCCCCTTGCTCAAGATGCGCGTCGATGAGGATCCGCATAAGGGTCAGTTCTGGCTGAGCGGATCACAGTATTTCCATATGATGAAGAACGTGACGGAATCGCTGGCGGGACGGGTAGCCATCCTCAATCTTGCCGGTATTTCAACCCGTGAATTGCTCGGCGAACCTGATGCAGCCCCCCTTTCCCGACGCCTGTCGACACCGGTGAAGGCTCTTCCGGTCGGTGACGTCTTCGAGAGGATATGGCGGGGCAGTTATCCGGCCCTGCATGATGGGCGCGGTTTGACACCGGAAGAGTTTTACCCGGCGTATGTGCAAACCTACCTCCAACGCGACGTGCGCGACTTGGCGCG
This sequence comes from Rhodomicrobium sp. Az07, assembly GCF_018619475.1. GTDB lineage: Bacteria > Pseudomonadota > Alphaproteobacteria > Rhizobiales > Rhodomicrobiaceae > Rhodomicrobium. Next base: position 12,546 of record NZ_JAHFZG010000014.1, on the reverse strand, counting down.
CGTGGGCGATGAGAGCGCCTTCTTCCTGTTCATGCAGCTTGTGGCTGCGCGAACGGGACAACTGGCAAACATGAACGAAATTGCCAACGCGGCGGACATTTCCAATCCCTCGGTACGACACTGGCTTTCGATCCTTGAAGCCTCGGGTATTATCGCTTTTCTTGAGCCCTATCACAGCAATGCAAACAGCCGTTTGGTGAAAGCCAGGAAGATGTACTTTCTTGATACCGGCCTCGCGGCCTGGCTTGGCGGCTGGAAGTCTCCTGAATCGCTGGCAAGGGGTGCAGCCGCAGGCGCCTTCCTTGAGAACTACGTCGTGAGCGAGGCCTTGAAGGGCGCCTATAACGGCGGACAGCGGCCTGACTTCAAGTTCTATCGTGACCACGATGACCGCGAGGTGGATATCCTCTCCATCGAGGACAGAACTGTCGTGCCCATCGAAGTGAAGGCAACGTCACGGCCTGACGGCCGTACGGCACGCCGGTTGATGGTCGGCGACACCCTGAAACTGGAGCAGGGACAAGGAGCCATCGTCTGCATGGTGGACAAGATCTATCCGTTATCGGAGACCATTGGGGCATTTCCGGTCGGCATGGTTTGAGAGCGCGGGTTGGCGGGGGAAGTCCTCACCTGTTGCGATATCTGCGCGCAAGCAAAGGCTGTTATACCTTTGCAAGGAGATACACTCGGGGTCGCCCGCATGGCTGGAAACGATTCATCGGGGCTTTGGCGCTTCTTCACGCGAGGACCGGGCCTCTTTTATACGTGGCCGTTCTTCCCCCTGTTCAAGTATTTGCCCATTCTGTTTGGGTCGCACCCTTCCTCCGGCCCCGGCGGGGCTGTCTCCCGGCAGCCCAAGCCCGATCGTCCTTCCCTTGCCCCAAAACGCGGCTTTCTCCGTCGCCTTCTCCGGGTGTCCAGAGGAGCGTGGCGTGCCATGCGGCCCACAAAGAAGCCGCAGCCCGCAAAACCTAAGCCAGTGGCTCCCGCACCGGCGCCAAAGCCCGCGCCCGCCATGCGGAACGCCCCAGTTATCGAACCAACTGCCCCAAAGCCGCAGGAATGGAAGCGGGCCGAACCCATACCGGTGCCGCGTGTCGAGGCCAGGGTGTTCATTCCGACGCCGGAGCCGGACTTTCCGCAACCGTCACACGGGCCGGAGCGCTCCCGCAGGCGTACGCGATCGCGCAGCCGGTGAGTGACTGCCTTTGCCGCTCAGCACACCTTCTTCCGGAAGTGGATGGTCGTGTTGATGCAGAACGGGCAGGGTTCCGTTGAACCGCACTTTTCGAAAAGGCTCTCCTCCGGGACATCGATCGGGCGGTAGAGGAAGGTGTAAATGTCTTCCGCGTCCCGTGCCAGAAGGTCCGTCACCCCCCGTTGGTGAAGCACCCGGTAGAGGCTGGCCTTGTCGGTCAGGAGACTGGCACAGAACACCGTATCCTCCGGCTCGAACCCAAATTCCAGCGCCTGCCCCTGCCAGCAGCTTACCTGCGGTGCCAACCCCAGCCGTTCGACCAGCCGGGCTGACAGCGCAACCGCGTCCGAATCGTCATCCACGCAAATTATCCGGCAGCCCGGATGGCTGCGGGCGGCAAGGATCGCCGTCAGCGGCAGGGCGCCCGAGCCGAGGAACACCATCCTCCGGCAGGAGGGCCGGAGATAGACTTGCTCCTTCACCCACAGTTTTTGATAGTTGTCGAAGTACCAGAAGTCTTTAAGGTCCTCAAACCGCAGGTTCGGACGGTTGAGGAAAATACGCGTCCAGTGCTTCTCCATCAGGCCTTCGGCCTGGGAGCACAGGGAAGGGAGTTCATGCCACGCCATCCGGATGCTGCGCCGCTCCAGCAGGCGCTGGCCCAGATTGAACGGCCGGTACGCAACCAGCGTTTCAACGAGGCGCGTCAGGATCTGGTTGACATCCGGGTTGGCGGGAGAAAGATCTGTCTGCGCCTTAAGAGACTGGAACGACACGGTGATCCTCTTGGACAGGATCCTGATTTCGTTGGATGTGACCCCCGTCATACTCTCCCCCTTTATTCAACTGGTCTGATCGGCCCTGCGTAGTGAGCCGACATCTCGTCCTCCAGAAAGCAGGAGAACCCGTTCCCCTCCCAGAAACGGCGCAGGCGTTCCCTCGTCCTGTCGCAGTGGAAGTAGATGCTGTCATAGCCCATTTCGGTGCCCGCCTCACGCCGAAGGTCAATCAGAACCCGGCCCAATCCCATACGGCGATAGCGGCTATCCACATACATCCGCCAGTGGGATGCCACGCTGTCCGGGTTGGGGAAACGCCCCTTCGTCAATGCGACGATATCCGGGCGGGAGCTGAGGGCACGCAAGCCTGCCGTGCCAATGATGTCGTCCTCTGCGTTCAGCAGAACGAAGAAGGCTCCGCGCTGTTCAGGAAAATAGGGAGAATCTTGCTCCGGAAGGGTATCCAGATCCCCATGCCAGTCGGGGCGATAGCTATACCCGTAGACCTCATTGATCATCCGCAGGCAAAAGGCCCGCGCTCCCTACCGCACATAACGCGGAGTATCGTTTTGCAGGCGAATGACGCGGATGCCTGAAGGTAATGGGGCGGCCATCGGCCGAAGATAGCCGCCTCTCCGGCAAAAACTACCATAAACTGTATGGGGTTTTACAGCTGACGTGCTGATTTTAGTTCAGCCTCAGGCTGCAACATCTGAAGTTTCCACCCCATTTCTTGTCGCCTGTTGTCAGCCCTTGTTGCTGAAAGCCTACAAGGACTTTTCCCGCCGGGCAAACAAACATGTTCGAAGATATGCCATTAACCCTGTTGCTCATATCATTGCAGTCGCCTGTGTTTACGGTAACTTGGGTGGGCATCGCCGATGTAGCGGGGGCTGTTGTAAGAACAGACCCGTTGCCGAACATGATCCCGTCGCGGATATAAAGCCGACCATACACATCCATGTTGTTGGTGGCGCCGGATTGTCCTCCCACGACCACCGCGCCGCCGGGATTAGACCATTGGAAGTACAGAGACGAATCCCCGGCGGTGATGGATTTCCATATCTGGTTGCTGTTGATGGCCAGTTCCTGCGCGGGGGACCATCCTTCATTGATGCGGTGCCAACCATTGGTGAAAAGGCCTCCCGCTACATGGAGCTTGTCATTGGGGGTAGACGTGCCAATGCCCACGTTGCCTGCATTGTAGTAGAGGGCATTGCTTGCACCGTTCAGCCATTGGGGTGGGTTGGCAATGCAGCCGTCTGCATCACGGCCCGGAGTGCTGGCGCTGGGTGTGAAGAACCTGGCCTTGGCGTTGCATACGAGCATCTGGTTGATTACGGCCTGCAGTGAAGCGCGGATGGCCTCCACCTGCATCTGGGCAGAAAGGTTGCCGGACTGGCTGGTGGGTGCCAACGCCGTGCTTTCCAGAGCGTAGGGCGAAGCAAACCCGGATACACCAAGGATGCTGAGGGAACAGACGAGAGTGCGTATTGTCTTCATGATTCTTTATATCATCGAATAAAAGAGTTTCTGACTGCACTTCCCACCGGACGGCACTCGGCCGGTCGAGGTGTTGGAATCCTGTCACAACAAAGCTGTGGGCCAGCGGCGCGACGCATGCCAATACCTGGGGCAAATCCCGTTTATTTCTTCAAAGAGAGTGTCCAAGAACCCGAATCAGCCCCGCAACCTGCCGTCTTCCATAACAAACGCGTCGCCGAACGCGGCTTCTGAGATCACCCGCCGCCCTTCCTCCGACAGTTCCGCCCATCCGGCGGGACGGGCTTCCCAAAACGCCGCAAGCTCCGGATCCCGCGCCTTCATGCCGCCGTCGCTGCCCTCTGATGCTGAGGTGGCACCCGGAACGCGGCGCGGCTCCGCCACGCCGGGCTTCAGGGCGACGCCCGGCCCGTGCGTCTCACCCGGCATCAGGAACATGATCCCGGCCTCCTCCAGCGCGCGCTGGACGGCCGCCACAGTCGGCCCGTGCGAAGCTTCGCCTGCCTCAATGCGGATGATGGTGTTGCGGTGGACGCCTGCGATCTCGGCGAGCTCGCGCACGGTCAGCAGCAGCGCGGCCCGCGCCATGCGGAACTGGGTGGGTGTGACAGAGACTTTAGTCACTTGAATGTGCCATTGTCATATGATAATAATCCATGAAAGTGACACTAGCACAATCTGTTGGCGGCTGACCATGTCCCTGTGTGTGCAGGAGCTCAAGAGCGTTTGCGCGCTGCTTTCCCGCGCGCGGGTCTTCATCGAAGACGCGCTCATCGTTGCCGAGAACGGCAACGATGTCGCCGTGACCGCGAAGGTCAAGACACTGCTGTTCCGCGCCAAGGATGTGCAGGCCGAGATGGACGCCCGGCTTGCCGTTGCCGAGCGGGATGAGCATGGGGAAGGCTAACAGTGTTTGACAAAGCTCGACGCTCAAAAGAAATGCACGTACCCAGCTAAAAGTCCATATTGGCGTCCCGATCAAACTCATAAGTTAAACGATCTGCGAAATCTTCCATCTGCTTTACCGAAGCCATAGCCTGTTTGTAACTACCGTCAGCGACATAAGTCAGTATGAGTGGCAATCCATAGTCTTGGATATATATCTTAGCTGGCTCAAGGTCACCGGACCAGAGGTGAATGATAAAGCGCTGAATGAGATCAAGCGCCTCTTCTTCCCGAAACTCTATTCCTTCTGCGAAAGAAAATATATGGCGCGAGGAGGCTTCTGTTCGGTCGGGCAAGCGAAGAGGCACCGCTCCAGCGCCAGAATGGAAACTTAAAGCTTCCCCATCTTTTCCAAAAGAGCCGTGAGCGATAAAATTACGAACCTTCCTGCGTAAGAGAGTGAGCTCGTCGTAATGAGACTTCGTAGATGAGTTGCTCAGGTCGAGTGCTGCTTTGAATTTATCGGCCCATTGTTTGGTCGCGAGTGCCTCCACATCCTTACCGGTGGTTACTAAGCCTCGAAGAATTGCAATATGTATGAAGACGTGTTCCGTCCAGCTGAAGAACGCTTCGATCGCAGCCAGTGCAAGAAAATTCGCTTCCCGCCGCAAAGCAGATGCCGGAAATGTCCACGTTTCTCCGCCAGAACGGTGTTTTTTGACGATTTTCTCTTTCCTGCGTTTGTCGGCTTCTTTCGTCTTGGCTTGATATTCCTGCAAGAAGTAATTGTATTGAGCGAAGAGCTCGTAGCTTCTGTTAGTTACATTAAGCTGCGAGGACGCAGCGGCCTCCTTGGCGCGCCATTCGAAATACGGCCGTGACACTTTGACTGATTTCTTAATGAGGCTTACGACCTCAGCTGCCTTCGCCTCAACCTCAGGCCCATCTGAAGCAAAAATCCCCAATCCGAACTTGCGATGTTCAATAAGAAATGCCTCCCCATCGAGGTCTACAGGGACTGACCACGCGACTTTCTCAAACCGCCCTAAATTTCGGAATTTAAGCAAATCAACCAATAGAAAATAAACTAGGTAATATGGGGGCAAGCTTCGTCCTGCGTTCGTACGTTTCGCTGTGAAGAGCAAATCCTTCGGCGCTCGCGTTTGACCATCAGCTGGCTTGAGCTTTCCTAACGCACGCAGGGCCGCCGTCCTTACCGACTCAAGATATTCGGGGATTTCTTTTTGCATCAATTTTTATCTTTGGCGTAAAACTACGGTCACCCGAGGTATAAATTTTAAGAGGTTAATAATACAAGTCTACCTACATGCCAATAGCACCTCTGGTTATGACGCTCGTCAACTCGGCTGCCAGCGAAAAGTCAACCATCTTCCCCCCCCCCGGCAAAGGGCAGGTTTTCGGAGCCGTCCGTCACGGGCCGCCTACACCCCGCGCCCAGCGGGGCGGCCCGTGACGGCCTCCGCCTCGCCTGCCTCGGCCGGGGCAGGTTTTTGGTGGGTTCGGGCGGGTTGTCCTTCATCTGACACAGCAATTTCGCCATGACGCTGCCGTCCGAGGCGGCAACAGCACATCCGGAGGGATTCACCGGCAAAGACGCGGATGCCAGACTGGCGCATGGCCGCGCCCCATCCCGCCACGCAGGAACTCCGCAAGATCGCGGGTGAGCGGTTCTTCCGGGTGTTCGACGACTGGCTTGAACTGGCCCTCGCGGCCTACGCCCGCGAGGAAGACCGCTACATGGAGGTGATGCGCCGCTACGGCCCGCGCGAAGCGGGCAAGGAGCATCCCGCCGACCACTTCGCCCATGCGCTCGGCGCCATCCAGCTGGAGATGCACAAGGACAACGAAACCGGCGAACTTCGCGACCATCTCGGCGAGATCTACGAGGCCGAAGGCAGCAATGAGCGCGCCATGTCGCAGTATTTCTCGCCCATGCCGCTCTGCCGGATGATGGCGTCCATGCTCATCGATGACACGACGCCCGAACGGGCCTCCATCGCCGACCCCGCCTGCGGCAGCGGGCGGATGCTCATGGCCTGCATTCCGCTTCGGCCCTAGGGGTATTTTTTCGGGGTGGACCTCGACCGCACCTGCGCCAAGATGGCGGCGCTCAACATGCTCTGGCGCAACGTGGATTCCACCATCATCTGGGGCGATACGCTGCGCCTCAAGGGGCGCGGCGGCTGGGCCACCGTCTCCACCATCCTCGGCGGCCAGCTTCGCTGGCTCCCCGAGCCGGAAGCGCAGAAGCTGCTGGAAGATTCCGTGCGGAAGATGCAGCCGCAACCCGGCCCCGAGCCCGCACCTGTCATCGTTCCCGCCCGTGAGGGCAAGCGCGGGCAGTTTGAGATGGATCTGTGAGGGTTACTTCCTGCCACGCAACCGCGCGATGGTGCTGGCATGGACACCATAGTGGCTGGCGATGGCGCGGTAGGTTTCCCCCCGCGCCAGGCGTTCCAGGATCTCCGCGCGGGCCTCGGCGCTGAGTTTCAGGGGCGCACCGAACCGGACACCTCGTCTGCGGGCAGCGATCCGCCCCTGCGCGGCGCGCGCCACAATCCGTTGCCGCTCGTCTTCGGCCAATGCCGACAGGAAGGCCAGCAGCCCCTTGCCGACCGGGCTTGTCAGGTCAAGATAGGCGCGGTCGAGCACCCGGATGGTCGCTCCCTTGCGTGCGATGCGGTTGATGATGGCAAGTCCGTCGCTCATCGAGCGCGTTGCCCGGTCCCATTCCGCCAGTACCAGGACATCCCCCGACTTCAGCAGCCGCAAGGCCTGTTCGAGCTTCGGCCTGTTGCGCGTATCCCGCCCGGATGCCTTTTCCTTGAAGATCCTTTCGCAACCCGCCTCCCCCAGCGCCGCCAGCTGGCGGTCAAGGTTCTGCGTGTGCGTACTGACGCGGGCATATCCGATAAGCATGGGCGCGCACCCTGCGGAAGTACTGAATGGTGGTCAAGGAACGTCGTTCGTGATTAAGAACGACGCCGAAGGGAGACTTAGACCATTCTGCGCGAGTTAGGACATGTGCAACATGCTTTATTGCTACAAGATATGGCAGATTCATCACGGCTATACTTGTGTGCCTATGCGCCAAATGGATAAATGGGCACATGTTTTTATTTGCGAGTGCCGCCATGCAGGCAAAACCTATCACCCGGCGCAGCCGTTGCACTATTCCTGACTTGTGGATGCGGCTGATGCGATCGCCTTCGTCCTCCGGGAACCCAAAGCGATGGCGCTGCCCTAGCTTTGGCGCGTCAGCGATTCGTGTGGTGCTTGTCGTTTTCGGGCTTGCCGGTTTTGCCGTGCCTGTGCTGGCGCTGTCTTTCGACAAGATCGCATTCATCTCTTCAACGCTTGGCGACGTCTCCAACCGGGTCTGCGTCGGGGGCTACAGCTCCACAAAACAAGCCGACATCGGCTGCCCGGCTTACGGGCCGTATCTCACCAGCGGCGGGCTGCTGGGCGTGGGCACGTCTTCGCCAACCGCAACGTTGCAGGTGTCGGGGAGCTTAATTGTGTCCTCTACGGGCCAATCCACCAACCCCAGCCTTTATGTGGGCACGAATGGGTATGTGGGGATTGGCACGGCGACGCCCGAGGAGGAGCTGGACGTTAGGGGAACAGCCTATTTTTCCGTAAATTATAATGGCATCTATCCAAGCTATAGTGAGAGCGCAGGCCTAAGAGCCTGTTGAACAACTAATATAATAGTTATAATATGATGCCATAAGAAGGAGACATGGCATGGGCTACGATACCGACCTGAACAACGAACAATGGGCTGTTTTAAAACCTCTTTTTGAAAAACCCTATACCACCGGAAGAAAGCGCAAACACAAGACCCGCGAAATTCTCAATGCCATTCATTACGTTCTTAAAACAGGGTGCCAATGGCGTCTTCTTCCCAAAGATTTTCCACCTTATACCACTGTTTTTAAACAGTTTACCACATGGCGCAAAAACGGTGTCTGGGAACATGCCCTGCGCATGTTGCACGCCTTGGCGCGCTCGCTCGACCATCGGAATGTGCAACCCTCAGTGGGTATTATCGACAGCCAGACGGTGAAGAGCGCCTCAAAAAAAGGGCTCGTGGCTACGACGCGGGAAAGAAAATCAAGGGCCGTAAACGCCATATAAACGTTGATGTTCTTGGCATTCCGATGGCGGTGGTGGTGACGCCAGCCGACGTCCAGGATCGTGACGGCGCGAAGCTTGTGATCGAAAGGACGAAGCGGTTTTACCGCTTTTTGAAACGGGCATTTGCAGACGGCGGTTATGCCGGTGAACTCGTAAAATGGTTCAGGAAAAGTGCCGGAATTGCGCTGGAAATCGTCAAACGGAGCGACAAGGCGAAGGGCTTTGTGGTGCTCCCCAAGCGCTGGATCGTCGAGAGGTCTTTCGGGTGGAGCGACAACAATCGCCGTTTATCAAAGGATTACGAGGAACATTGCTCGACCTCCGAAGCATGGTTTCAGGCCTCTTTTTGCTTCTTTGTCGTTAATAGGCTGTTTAGCTATATATAGTTTTTCTACAGGCTCTAAGAGGTGGCTTGGCTATCGGATGGAATGGCAATGGCGGTGGGCGCGGTGAAACCGATTTTGTCAATTTCCCCGGTCTTGGGATGGGCGGCTTTAATTTCATTTTCGCAAACGTTTCAGGGTCTGTAGCCAGTGTGCCCATGACGATTCTCGGCCCCACCGGTAACGTCGGCATCGGGATAACGAGCCCAAGCTACTCCCTTGACGTTGCCGGAGACATTCACGCGACAGGCTGGCTACGCACAGACGGATCCCAGGGATGGTATAGCCAAACTTATGGCGGCGGGTGGTATATGGCCGACAACGTCTGGATTCGCGCCGCTGGCAACAAAAATATCTATACGGCGGGAACGATCCTTGCCGACACGCAACTTAGAACAAGTTATCTTTGCGATAGAGACGGAGCAAATTGCAGAACCCCCGCCCAACTCGCCAGCGCCGGGGCGGCAGCGGGGTCCAACGGTTATGTCCAATACAACGAAGCAAACGCTCTTGCCGCCGACGCCAACTTCTATTGGGATAAGACATACCAATCCCTTATTGTTGGCCATGAAGGCGGCTCGATTGAAATCGGCAAAGACTCAACTTCAAACAATTTCGCTTATTTAGATCTTACGGGAGATGCTACATACGCAGATTATGGGTTGCGGTTGCTAAGGGGAAACACGGGGCCAAACACCTACAGCGCACTTGTCCATAGAGGAACAGGTACACTTTATATCACGGCAGAAGAAGCTGGCACGGTATCCATACGGACAAACAACGCCGACCGCTTGTTCGTGAACGCTGTCGGGAATGTGGGGATTGGAACGACAACGCCAAGTCAAAAACTTGCTATTAATGGAAACGTGCTGATTGAAGGATATAATTCCCTTTATGTTGGTAATAATATCGAGATGCAAGGCAATCAATTTAATATCCAAGATGGGTGTACATACTGCGAGTTTGCATTCAATTATTCCGGTTATGCAAATGCAAACCTCCACGTTTTCAATGGAAGTGGTACTACGACTTCAGTAATATATGGTGCGGGAGGCATGTGGACCAGCGGGGATATCTACGCCAACAACCATTTCCAACACTCGGACCGCCGACTGAAGGACAATATCGCACCTGCGGCGGGGCTGGATGTTGTCTCGCGGCTTCAGGGGGTGACCTTCAACTGGAAAAAGGACGGCACGCCTTCCGCCGGTGTTATCGCTCAGGATGTGGAGAAGGTGATGCCCGAGGCGGTGAATACCGATGGCCAGGGCATGAAATCCGTCAGCTACGATAGCCTGATGGCCCCGGTCATCCAAGCCATCAGGGAGCTCAAGAGCCTTTTTGAGGCCAACCATGAAGCCATCGCCGAGCTCAAAGCTGCCAATGATAGCCTGCGCCGGGAATTCAACGCTTACAAAGCAGCCCATCCATGATCCTATTACTCCGTATACTGATTATCATGGGGTTGCTCTGGAGCTATAATGCATCCGCCTCCGACGGCACAACGATGGCAGCGGGAGCCACCCAGCCTATAACCGGCCCTAACGGAGCCTCGGGTATCGGTCCAAGCCCCGGGTATGCGAATAACGGGACAGTGATGGCGGCTGGTACCGAATGGGGAACCGTCGGATCCGGTGCCGGAGGGATGGGAGGTACGTTTGTATCTGGAACGGCAGCCTATCAATACGGCGGCGGTGGCGGCGGCGGTTCCGCCGGTGGAGCGGGCGGTGCGGGCACCGGCGGGTTGCTGGTGATTACCTACTCACCCTGATTGGTGCTGAACCTCTCTGGCAGCAGGTTTCATTTGTAACCGCCTGCACACTCTGAAAGGTATGAGTTACCACCTCCCGCCCCCGCTCCACCCGCGCAGAGACCTCCGTCTCGACCCCAACCTCGGCCAGCGCATAAAGCACCCCATCCACATAGGCCTGCCGGAGCCCGGCATCCATCAGGCCCCACGCGGCTGGCGACGGCAGCACCGGGCAACGCCGCAGGATGTTCCGGAGACGCTCTTCCGCCATCACGACGGATGGAAGCCCGGAACGCTCCCCCAAAAGCACCGCAAGCCGCTCCGGCGCCCTCTCAAGTCGTTCCAGAACCATCGCCCGCCACTGAACCTCCTGCTCCTCGCGCGTCCGGTAGCAATGCCTCGTTGCCCCCATAAAAGCTGACAACGACGGCTCCAACGCTTCCCGGAACGGTCCCTCCCCCGAAGCCCAATGCCGGTAAAGCTGAAGACATACGGATTGCGTCATGCCGGTGATGAACGCCTCCTTCGGACGATAGAGAACAGTCCTCGCCTGCCGCCGCTTCACCGCCCGCGCACAGATCTGCCGGAACGGTGCTCGGGTTTCTGGCGCAGAAAAGGCCGTGCGGCAGAAGCCATCTCCTGCACCAGCCCGGAAACCCCGATGGCGAACCGCCCAGCCTCCAGCGCAGCCGCAAATTCCTGCGCCGCCTCCGAAAGCTTCACCGGCAGCGGCTCATCCCCCAGCGCCCCGGAATAGGTGACCGCAATCTCCCGCGCGCGCAAAACGGCAAGATCGGCCCCATGCAACTCCTGCCGGAGAGAGCACGTCCAGCCGAACGGACGCCCGTCCTCATCCTGCCGCGCTGTCTGGTCGAGCATCGTGTGACTGAGAAGAAGCAGGCTGTCGCGGGCTCGCTTTACGAACACATGGAGGGTGAGCATCCGCCCCGTCCAAGACGCGGGCGGAGCGGCCCTGCCATTCAAGGTCACCCCAACATCAGGCAATTGCCGCACCAGCGCCGCCGATAGGGCCGTGGTTTCATCCAGAACCGACCGGCGCAATCGCACCCGGAACTGCTCCAGCTCCGCCATTGCCCGCTCGGTGAGATAGCGGGCGGTGCCGTCAGACACCTATCGTTCCACCCCCTCTTCAGCCGAACGGCGACGGCTCCGGCGACCCGTATCGGCGGATGCCTGATCGGGAGCCTGCTCGTCGAGCCCATCCCTCCGGCCCGGTATGGGATAGCCGGTGCTGCCGGTCAGCAAAGGGTTCTGGTAGCGGTCCGTCCGAAGCCAGACCGACAGGGCCACTGGCGGCGTGCCGTCGCCGGGATTCAACCGCCCCCAGAAATCAGGCCGCTTCGCCCGCTTTTCCGCCTCTTCGGGCGTGTCGGTCGCTTGCGGTTCCTTGAAGCCGTTAGGAAACAGGATGACCTGACGCGGCCCAAGCTCCAGGTTCGGCGCGACCTCAAGCACTTCGCCTGTCGCGGTCTGGTGCTGGTCGGCCAGCCGCTCGATCTGTGCAAGCGCGTTCCCGTCAATGGGAAGCCCGTTGATGGACCCTGCAAAATAGGCCCGCCCCCGGGAGTCCCGGTGCGTCCACAGCACGAGCCGGTGCTCATGCTCGCGTCCGGGAACGCCGAGACGGCCCGTAAAATCAGGATCCTTCGATCCCATCTCCTTGCCCCGATTGAGACCGGCAATGAAATTGCCGCGTGCTGGCGCTTCGCTCATTGTTTTTGTTCTCCTTTTTGTAAAGGAGACTGCCAAGAGCACGCGCGCGGGGCAACCGGGCTGCCTAAGAGCCTGTTGAACAACTAATATAATAGTTATAATATGATGCCATAAGAAGGAGACATGGCATGGGCTACGATACCGACCTGAACA
>NZ_JAHFZG010000013.1 GCF_018619475.1 Rhodomicrobium sp. Az07 | reverse complement strand
CAGTTTCGACGCATCGCTACGAGATATGAAAAAACCGCCCGAAACTACCGCTCCATGATCGCTCTCGCAGCAACCATCTTGTGGATCCGATAAATGTCCACACTTCCTAGTCCTGCTGCGTCAGAATTTTTTGAGGCTGCACGAGGGCTGCGAACAGATCCATGAAGGCGATCAACGCGCCGGGACAGAATGGCGGATATGGATCGCTTGGGCTTTGGAGGAAAGTGAATCGCGTCTTGCAGCCGGGGTTTTGATTGAGGTTATCGGCCGTCGCGACCGGATCGGGTCGTCGCGCGATGGCCTGCTCGTCGGCTGCGAGCGCAAGAGCGTTGAGCCGCTCGCTTCAATTACCGCACCGCCCGCGGCTTTCGGAAAGCTGCAGGCCAGGGGACATGCAGAGGCCCATCCCTGATTCCGCAGCCTGCGAAGGCGCTGTGGTTCAGGCTCGGGCGCCAACGCGTCTGATCGAGGCCGGCATCCCGACCGCTTTACAAAGTCGAGGAAACCATCCGTGGCGAGAGCGCCGAGGCCCGCCGCAAGAACGCCGATAGGCCTATGCCGGACGATGACTGGAACAAGAGCCAATGCGCTATCGTTTGAGGGGTTTTATGTGGGGCAAAACCACAATGCGCCCGCAAGTATCTGATTTTGCTGGCCTGAAAGCTTGGTCACGGCTCTTTCCACTTCGTGTTATAGTCAAGGTAAAACTATAGGGCGGAGGGAAGGAACCATGCTGAAGGAAGACGCTCGCGTGCAACAAACACCGCTGCTTGTCATCGGCGGCGGGATTATCATTGTGCTTGCCTCCGTAGGCGCCTATGCGGTCGCGACTGTATCAGAAGACTTCGCGCGCATGCTCGTGATCAGCTACGGTGTTGCCGTCGCGCTTCTTGCTGCGAGCGTCCTCGCCATGCGGCACCTGCTCCCGCGGGATCGTCGTTTCCTGGCGCTGGCAGCTGGTGTTCCGGCGGCTCAGGTGATCTCGCTCCTGATGTCTGTCGTTGCCTTTGGACCGGACGCCGTGCCGCAGGTCGCGCCCGACCTTACCGCCCTTGTCGTCGGCCTTGTCTGGCTGTTCCAACGGCCGGGACGCGCGCCGCTCCTGTTTCTGCTTGGCTATCAGGCGTTTGCGCTTGCGCTCAAGACTTACATTCTCTTCACGCAGGACTTCACGCTCAGTTTCATTCGCGGCGTGATTACAACGATCCTCGTCCAGATCCTGGCGCTTTTCGTGCTTTACGACGCTTATCTGAAGACGAAAGCGCGGACGCCGCGCGTGTAAGCCGCGTCATCATCGCGGGCGCGAGCCGGGGGAGGGCACGGCGACGGCGATGCGAGAGCCTTCCGGGAAAGGCTTGAGCGCGGCGCTGCGCGGCACTACGAAAGAGCATGATTTTTTCATCTTCCCGCGCGCAAACAGCCATCGGCGATTCTCCTCCTTTCGGACGTGAACGCCGCGAGCGATTGCGTGGTAAACGTCTGTCTATCGCATACGCCCCGCGACTTCCGTCATCGAATCAGGCCCGCTTGGCCGCTGTCACAATGGGCCTCCTGGTCGCGCAGATCGCTGTGACGCCTTCGCGAGCGCAGCAGGCTGGCGTCGCCACTCCCACCTGCACGCTCCGAAGCGCGGGCGAAAGCGCCGTTGCCGCCGTCACCGGGCCGCAGACGCTGCGCCTTGCGGACGGGCGCACGGTTCGCCTCGCGGAAATCATCGCGATCCCTCCCCTGCCGCAACAAGGCGGCGACGCCGGGCAGGACGCGGCTTCGTTCCTGAAGGCCGCGCTCGGAAAGAAGGTCGAGGTGAAACTTGGCGGCGCGGAGCGCGATCGCTATGGCGTGACCACCGCACATCTTTTCGTCGCGGGCGATCCGCCGCTGTGGCTGCAACAAGGGCTTGTATCCGCCGGGCTCGCGCTTGCCGCGCCGCAAGCGGACAACAAGGCCTGCTTCGCCGCGCTTCGGGCCTCCGAGGCAACGGCCAGTGGCGAAAGGCGCGGAAACTGGGGCACTGCCATTTTCAAGATCCTGCCGGCATCCGCCCCGCGTCTCATCGCTAACCTCATGCAGACCTATCAGATCGTGCAGGGCGAGGTGAAAAGCGCTGCCCGAAGCGGTTCGCGTCTGACGTTAAGCTTTGGCGATGGCAAGAAGTTCGGATTCCGAGCCTATGCCGAAGGAGCGGCGGCCAAACGTCTCAGCAGCGACGCCGCAGCGCTTTCGGGAAAAACCGTGCGCATCCGGGGCTGGGTCGAGCGCAAGCGCGGGCCGTCGATTACGGCGGCTCTGCCCGAGCAAATCGAAATCGTCAACGAGGGAGGCGCGCAAGAGCCGGATCCGATCAGGTTGACCCAACCTGACCGGTGAATCCGTCCTCTAGACTAAACGTCAAGAAGAACCGTTTTACCGATCTGATTGCAATTCAATCAGATCGGAACGGGCTCCGCAGCCTCGTGCCACAAATCAGACGCGGCACGAAGCTGTTGATATCTGTTGTCGATAAGCTTTTCTGCGTCAAATCGAGTCCGATTATAAGCAGGCTGATCTAGCGCGCTAATCGGAAACGCGCCTGCGTCACGTTCAGCTTACAAAGAATGGCATGCAAATTCGCGGCATCGCGGCTCCGAGCGAAAGAGGACGCGACGCAACGAAAAACCGCAAGCCTGTCAGGCAGCCTTCTTGTCGTCTTCCTCGACATCCTGCTTGCGAAGGCGACCGGCCTTCGTCAGCGCCTCGGCGACTTTCTGAACGGCGATCGATTCGTCGACATCCTGGGCGGCGGAAATCTCACGGGCCATGCGGTCGAGCGCCATTTCGTAAAGCTGACGTTCGGAATAGGACTGCTCGGGTTGAGCGTCCGAACGGTAAAGATCGCGCACGACCTCGGCAATCGTGATCAGGTCGCCGGAATTGATCTTCGCCTCATATTCCTGCGCGCGGCGGCTCCACATCGTGCGCTTGACGCGAGCCCGTCCGCGAAGCGTCTCCATGGCGCGGGCGAGCACCGCCGCATCCGAGAGCTTGCGCATACCGGCGCTCTGCGTCTTCGACGTCGGCACGCGAAGCGTCATCTTGTCTTTTTCGAAGTTGATAACGAAGAGTTCGAGCTTGCAGCCGGCGATTTCCTGTTCTTCTATCGCAACGATACGCCCTACACCGTGCGTCGGATAAACCACGTATTCGCTGGTTTTGAAACCGAAGCATTGATCTTTATTATTATCAGGCATACTCGCTCTCACTTTGCTTTGTCTTGGTTAGAGGGTTCTCATCAACTTGCCGCAGCCTCGCGCGCTTCGCATGACGAAACAAACATTCCACTCAGCCCCCTGTTGAGCCGATTGACGCCATGCCTAATCGTGATCCGTTGCAGGGCGGTTGATACACGCCTGCCAATGGGGTCATTGCCGAGGCCGATCAGACTCAATCGCCGCAATGAGTCTTCTCTACCGACAGGGAAATATTATCAAAATGCGCCGATTTTAGGAAGCATTCAAAGAGCTTAATCGCTCTCTTTCTGGGGATTTCTGCTCTTTCCTCTGGGTAGTGTTAACGAGGACACGGTCAACCGCTCGCGTTTGTTCTCGCTATGTTCTGCACGCGAACTCTGAAACCAGGTGCAGGACGCTCCAGCAGCACGCTTTTCCGGAAGCGGTAGAGCCGGGCGGGGCGGCCGCCGGTTCTCGACGCCTGCTGGCCCGTCAGTTCGACGAGGCCCGCGTTCTCGACAAGACGGCGGAAGTTCTGCTTGTGCAGATAGCTACCGAGGATGGCTTCGACAACCCGTTGAAGATCAAGCAAGGTAAACGTCTCCGACATCAACTCGAATATCACGGGCCGATATTTGAGTTTACCGCGAAGCCGGCTCATGGCGGTCGCGAGGATGCGACGGTGATCGAACATCATCGGACGACCGAGTTGCGGCAGGTCCGTCCATGTCCGCGCCGCCTCGCGGCCGTCTCGAGACGCCTCCGCGATCAGCCCGGCTTCGTAAAGGAGTTCGTAGCGATCCAGAACCTTCTCGTCGTCCCACGGCACGGACTGGCCGAAACACATGCGAAAGCGATCCCCGCGCGCGAGCGGGCGCCTCGGCGTGCCCGCGCTTTCGCGGCGATGGGCCCACTCCTCCAGCCTCGGCTCGATCTCCTGCGTCAGGATCTGCGGCTTGCCGTTGCGCCAATCCTCCCAGGGGAGATGGCGATACCATGCGTTCCAGCGCGCATCGCCGCCTGCGCGTGCCTCCTCGTTGCGGGTCAGCGCGAGATAGCCGATGGATACCACATGCATGCCCTCGTCACCGAGGCGGGCGTGGCGTCCGCGGTCACCGAAAGTGTAGAGCTGCTCGACATAGCCGAGGTCGACGCCGGTCTGGTCCTTCACCCAGTCGCGCAGGCCGATTTCGAGCGTGCGGTGTTTCAGCGGCGTGAAGAGGCCGAAAGGCAAAGCCGGGGGCGATTCGCCATCGCCGCCGTTGCCGGTCGAGACCGCGAGAATTTGGGGTTCGCCGGAAACCATCGACACGATGGCGGCATTCAGCCCGATTTCGACGGCAGCCGTTTCGTCTACGGGCGCGGCGGCAGCGCGGCCGTCCTGTGCTGTGCTTTCCCGTATGAGAAGATCCTCGGGCGTCATCGCAACCAATGAAATACCAGATCGGGCTTCAATACGCTATGCCCTCGGCGCGCGCTTGTGGCGCATACCGACGCGGGCGCAAAAACGCCGATAGCGCCGCGTTTGATCGCAGCGCCTGAGGCAAGAGCACAGATCCGGACGAGGCGATGAGCCTATGCGACGCTTTCCACCGGACCGGCTACCAATGCGAATTCGACATTTTGAGGCCCGTTCGCCGCGAGTTTTCGCTCAATTGCCAAATTAAAAAGCTCCACCGGACTCAGCGAGTTGCCAGATGCAGTTTGGATTCCGACGCTGCTCGCGAGGATGCGGCGTAGGCAAGCAAATGTCGGAATCGGACGACTAGATGTCCTCGCGCGGTTCCAGAATCTGGCGGCCGCGATACTTGCCCGACTTGAGGTCGATGTGGTGCGGACGGCGCAGTTCACCCGACTCCTTGTCCTCGACATAAGTCGGGGCGGCAAGCGCGTCGGCCGAGCGGCGGAAACCGCGCTTCATGGGCGAGACTTTTCTCTTGGGGACTGCCATCGTCGTTCTCCGGATAGAATGCAACAAGCCCCGTCCTTCGGTCGCATAGCCCGAAGAAGCGAAGCCTATCGTGAGTTAATCGGCGTCAGCTATACATGCCCTTTTGACGCTTGGCTACCCCGCTTGACAAAAAAGGCGGCGTTTTCGCGATGGCTTGACGTTCTCGCTGAGGCGGTCCGGTCCGCTGGGCTGCCTTTGCATTTCCGGGCGTCGTTTCGCCACGCCGGCACGCCAAACCCCGCTGTGTTTCAGGGCTTTCCGCAGTCGAGGTCATTCGCTCCGAGCGCAATTCTCATGATGGAAGACTTTAGTTTAGTGGCGCGATCCTCTTCCCCGGTATTAGTCCGCCAGATTGGAATTCTCGAAACGATGGACATCTCGCGCGGTCTCGATGGGCTTCTCGCGAAACGACGACGACAGAATCGGCAATCCTTCGATCGTGAATGGGATGGGTACGTATCGAGGAGGCATGCCTCAGTGGCGGGCTAACCGCAATCAAGTCATGTCGACATTCGATAGAGGAACTCCATGGACCAGCGAGTAGATCCGAATTCTAAGACCGTTCAGCTCACCCCATCGCCGTGGGCAAATCCGACGCCGGCGGGTTTGGTGGGCCTGGCGGTCGCCTGCTTCTGCTTTTTTGCGTTGTTGAGCGGCAATGTCACCAAGGAAGCCATGCCGCTGCTGGGTCTCTGGCTGTTGGGTGGTTTCATCATCCAGTTCACCGTTGCGATCCTGGACTACAAGTCGAATAACTCGACGGGCGGGAACACGTTTCTGTTCTTCGCGGCTTTCTTCATGTTCGTCGGCGGCGTCGAGATGCTGATGAAGTACGACATGATTGTGCGGCAGGTGCCGTTCGATGCGCGCATCGACGGGTGGGCATGGGCCGTGCTGACGCTGGTCCTCTGGCTCTGGACGCCAGCCTTCCTCAAGAACAGCGCGCTTCTTTTTGCCATTGTCGTGCTGCTCGACGTGGCCTTGCCTTTCGTGACGTTGATGGATCTCGGCCTTATCGAAAAGTCCAACGCGTTCATCCCCGCCTGGGCCTTGCTCGGCGCTGGAGCCGTTGGAATTTATCTCAGCGGCGCGATTGTGGTGAATACGGCTTTTGGCAGAGAGGTCATGCCGCTGCCGGGGCCGCTCGTCGATTGACGGGCCTCACCGATTCCGCCGTCAGCCTTCGGAGCGCCGGACACCTGGTCCGGCGCTCTCGTTCAAGGGGAGTGGTTGTCAGCGTACGACGGCGGCGGCCTCATCGCGCCAGGCTTGCGCTTCGGCTTCCGCCTTCTTGCGCTCGTCAGGCTTCAACGACATCACGAACAGGTCCATCCTGAAATCGCTCTGCCCTGCGGCCCGCGCCAGCAAATGCCACTTAGACGCGGCGATTCGGTCCTTCTCTACGCCGAAGCCTGCCGAATAGGCGCGCGCGAGGCGATTCTGCGCGATCGGGTTGCCCCGCTCTGCCGCCACGCGAAGCAATTTCACCGCGCCCGCCTCGTCTTTCGGCACGCCCTTGCCGTTGCCGAGCATGATCGCGTATTCGACCTGCGCTTCGACGTGGCCCATATCCGCCGCCTTGGCCAGCAACTGAGCCGCGCGCGGTTCGTCCTTCGGGACGCCGTCGCCGTGGCGAAGCAGCGTTGCAAGGTCGTAGATCGCCGGAGCGTGGTCCTTCTCCGCCGCGATGCCGAGCCAATAGGCGGCCCGGCCCATGTCCTGCGGCCGCGCGAAGCCCTCGACATAGATCTGGGCGAGGTTATAGGCCGCGAGCGTATGACCCTGCTGCGCGGCCGCCTCGAAGAAATCGGCCGCCTTGCGGCGATCCTTCTTGAGACCGCGCCCCTCCGCCAGCATCACGCCAAGGCGAAACTGCCCGTGCATGTCGCCCGCGACCGCGCCCCTGGTGAACCATTCGGCCGCCTTCTTCAGATCCTGTTTGACGCCGTGGCCCTGCTCGTAAAGCTCGCCGATGAGCGTATTCGCCTGAGGCTCGCCGCGTTGAGCTGCCTCGTTCGCGAGCCGATAAGCCTCCTGATAATTCCCGGCTTCGAAAGCTGCGTAGGCTGGATCGCCCGTATCCGAAGGCGCTTCGCTCGTGGACCAGCCACCCTTGGGCGGTGAGGCGTCGCAGACCGGCGCATGCGCGCCGATAAGGGCGGCAGTCAGGGCGAAGGCAAGAATTCGCGTTCGTTTCACGGAAGAAAAACTCCGAAGACATCGCCGGTGCGATGGATTGCCCGTCAAACCGTCCGGCAGGCGGTCACGCCTTTCACGGCACTAGGTCTGGCTTTGCAAGCCGAACTCTGTTGCGAAAATAAGGCTCTCGCCCGCCGTGAGCGCTTCTTCGACAAGAAGAAAGTCCGGCCGTGCATCGAGGACACGGGCGCGATCCGGTATCGTCGCGCCGACGATCAGCGCGACCGGCACTTCCGCCACCTCGTCCCACCATGCCGCGACATCGGCGGCTGCATCGAAATCGGCGATAGCGTCGAAGGCGAGGAAATCGACGCCGGCCTCGGCCGCTTCCATGGCCGCATGACGGCTCACGCCGCAACCCGCGCCAAAAATCGCGTCGGCACCGAGCGCTTTCCTCGCGCCAGCGAAGTCCGCGTCGGCCGATGACGGGAACCAGACGCCGTTCGCTCCGGCGCGCGCGGCTTCGCGGGTTTCGCCCGCGACGAGCACGGCGAGTTCGAGCGGAGCCGCCGCCTTCACAAGGGTTGCGTTCTCGCGCGACGCATGGACGATCAGCGCGGCGGGGCGAAAGCTTGCCACGAGTTCCGGAAGGCGCGCCGCCCACTCCGTTTCAAGAGCGGGCGGGATGGCAACGATCAGCCCGCAGGGCTTTTCGTTCATGGTGTGATCGCTTCCCTTAGAGCAGCTTGCCCATGGCAACGGCCGTGTCGACCATGCGGTTCGAGAAGCCCCACTCGTTGTCGTACCACGACAGCACGCGCACGAGCTTGTTGTTCACGACCTGCGTCTGCGTGAGATCGAAGGTCGACGAGTTCGGGTTGTGGTTGAAATCGGTGGAAACGAGTTCCTCGTTCGTCACGCCGAGCACACCCTTCAACTCTTCCTGCGAGGCGCGCTCCATCGCATGGTTGATTTCTTCGATGCTCGTTTCGCGGCCAGGGATGAACACCAGATCGACGCAAGACACATTCGGCGTCGGCACGCGCAACGAGGTGCCGTCGAGCTTGCCCGCGAGTTCAGGCAGGACGAGGCCGATGGCCTTCGCCGCGCCGGTCGTGGTCGGGATCATGGAGAGAGCGGCGGCGCGGGCGCGGCGCAGATCCTTGTGGGGCAGGTCGAGGATGCGCTGGTCGTTCGTGTAGGAGTGGATCGTCGTCATGTAGCCCTGGTTCAGGCCGCACAGGTCGTTGATGACCTTCGCCACCGGGGCAAGACAGTTCGTAGTGCAGGACGCGTTCGAGACGATCTCGTGCGAGGGCTCGAGCTGCTTGTGATTGACGCCATAGACGACGGTGAGGTCCGCGCCCTTGGACGGCGCCGAGACGAGCACTTTCTTCGCGCCCGAGCGCAGATGGATCGCTGCCTTGTCGCGGTCGGAGAATACGCCCGTGCATTCCATCACGAGGTCGACGCCGAGGTCGCCCCAGGCAAGCTTCGAAGGATCGCGCTCGGCGAGAACCTTGATCGGGCCATAGCCGACGTCGATGCCGTCGCCGGTAACGTTAACCTCGCCGGGGAACCTGCCGTGAACGGAATCGTATTTGAGCAGATGCGCATTCGTCTTGACGTCGGTCAGATCGTTGATCGCGACGATCTGAATATCCTGACGATTGTATTCGGAGATGGCCCTGAGAACGTTTCGACCAATACGGCCGAAGCCGTTGATAGCTACCCTGACAGTCATTGTGTGTTTTCCGCTGGAAACGAGTTCGCAATCTTTTGCATCTGTTGCGCGGGCGCAACCTTGATCGCTAACGCCACGGAACGCAAGAGGCAAACGATTTTGCCCTCCGTTAAAGATTTTTTCTTGCGCGGAAATCCAGCAAATGTTCCGGGGCTATTCGACGAGCGAACCAACAGGCGAGTGTTCGCCAAGCATCGCGCGAAAGTTGCGACGCCGAAACTGGGCAATCTCTCAATTGGTACCGATCCTCGAATGAGCAAGGAAAGCTACGTTAACCATTTTCTGCTACGAGAAAGGAAGAAGAAGATATGCGCGTTTGATCCGTTAACCTTCCCTTAAGGAAACGCCATGCCCAGCCATTACCTCAATTACATGCTCGGGGCTTTGAGCTTCGGGCTGTTCGTCGCCTTTGTCGCGAGTACGACCGAGAAGCAGGAACTTCTCCAGGCCAATCTTGCGATGTCGAGCCAACTCGTCGACGCGAAAGACAAGGTGAACACGCTCCGCGAAAAATATGCAGTCGAGGTGCGCGCCCGCGAATTCGCCGAAGCGGCCCGCGACATCGCGGAGGTTGCCGAGAAGGACGCACGCGGTGAAGTCGCCGCACTCAAGGCGAGCCTCGATGAGACAAGCGCTCTGAAGAAATCGGCCGAAATCGCCCTGATCGGCACGCAGGAACTCGTTTCGGACCTGCTCTCCGGACCGACGGCCGCGTCGGCGCGCCCATCGTCTCCCGCGCCGCTCGATGCCACGAAAGCTGAACGCGACGCGCCCGCGCAGGCGACACCGCTGGCGATATCCGAAACAGCGAAGCCCTCCGAGGCCTCCATGCCGGTCGGCGTGTTGCTGCTTCTCGGTGCGCTTGGCGCGCTTGCGTTCGGCGTGACACGCATCGGGCGCCTCGTTCGCTGACGATAAAGGCGACGGCTCTCACCATCCGCCCGCCCGGGAGCCTCTCAAGGCTCCTTTTTCTTTTGCTGCCGAAACGAACGCCGCGCCAAGCGCTTGCCTTCGCGAACGGGCCGTCTACCTTCTCTCGTGTCGCTGTCATCGGAGATATATAATGAGAGCACGAACCGTCGTCGCCGTCGCTTTGTCCGCCATCCCCATTGCAATCTTCGCCGCACTCTTCATCGCCGGTCCCGAGAGGCTCTGGTCGATGGCCGGTCCGGCCGATCAGGGGCCGGTCGACTTCGAAACGCTAAACCGCCGCGAGACGCCGAACGACTCGCTCGCCTGCCCGCCGGATACCTGTCAGGCGCGCAGTGACATCAAGCCGCCCGTCTTCGCGGTGAGCGCACACGAATTGAGAAAGGCGTTCGGCAAGGCCGTCGCTTCCGAGCCGAACCTCGAACTCGTCGATGCCGACGAAGGCAAACTCAGCGCGCGCTACGTGCAGCGGTCAGCCCTCTGGCGGTTCCCCGATACCATCGAAGTGCGTTTTGTCGATGTCGAGGACGGCCGCTCCACGATCGCGATCTACAGCCGCTCGCTGGTCGGCCGTGGCGATCTCGGCGTGAACAAGGCGCGGATTCAGCGCTGGATCGACAAACTTGCCAAGCTCGCGCCCGTCGTACAGGTCGCCTGAGCCGTCGGAAAGCGCTTGCTTTTCCCAAGAGACGTTTGCGCCCCCGGCATTCCTTGTTAATCTCCGGGTTCATTTCCGACGATGCGAGCTTGGCAAACACATGACGGGACACGCCCCCTCGAACCTTCAATTTCCCCACCATCTCGTCGCCGCTCTCATCGAGGACGCGCTGGCGGAAGATCTCGGCATCGCGGGCGACATCACGACCAACGCCATTATCGCGCCGGACCATGTCTCGGAGGCGGTGCTTGCGTTTCGCGAAGACGGCTGCGTCGCGGGGCTGCCGCTCGCCGAAGCCGCGTTTCGCGCGCTCGATCCCGGCATATCCTTCAAGGCGGAGCTTCGCGACGGCGAAACCGCCCATGGCGGAAGCGTCATCGCGCGCCTGTCGGGCAGCACGCGCGCCATACTCTCGGCCGAGCGCGTGGCGCTGAACCTCGTGCAGCATCTCTCCGGCATCGCAACCGCCACGCGCCATTTCGTGGAGGCCGTCCACGGCGCGCATGCGCGCATCGTCTGCACGCGGAAGACCACGCCCGGCCTTCGCGCCTTCGAGAAATACGCCGTGCGCGCGGGCGGCGGATACAATCACCGCTTCGGCCTGTTCGACGCCGTGCTGATCAAGGACAACCACATCGCGGCGGCGGGCGGCGTTTCGGCGGCGATCGAGCGGGCGCGGGCCGCAAACGGTCACATGGTGAAGATCGAGGTCGAGGTCGATACGCTGACGCAGCTCGAAGAGGCCCTTCAGCACGATGTCGACGCTGTGCTTCTCGACAACATGGCCGTGCCGGAACTCAAGAACGCCGTCGCGCGCGCGAAGGCAGCGAAGCCCGGCATCCTTTGCGAGGCGTCGGGCGGCGTGCGGCTCGTGACGGTGCGCGCCATCGCGGAAACGGGCGTGGACATGATCTCGGTCGGCGCGCTCACGCATTCGGTGAGGGCGCTCGATATCGGCCTCGACTTCTGAAAAGCTGAAGCGCAAGCGAGGCGCAAAGGCGCATCCGCACGGCGAAACTAGCCATGCAGTAAATGCATGGCACCCCGCTACTTTGGGCGACAGACTTAAAGCCAATTGGACCGGCGCAGTCGAAGCAGTAACGTGCGGTGGTCGACCATCAACACCCATGTTGCGACGTGTCATACAACGCGAGACGCTTCCTTTACACGCTCTTCGAGACGGCCGTCGCCGTGGCGCAGCCGGGGCGTTGTCTGCCGCGCCATTTTCCGGAATGCCCGAAGAACGGCCAGATCGTCATCATCGCCTGCGGCAAGGCCGCGGCGAGCATGGCGCGGACCGCCGAAGACCATTTCTCGCGCATCTGCTCGTCTCACACCCTGACCGGTGTAGCCATCACCCGGCACGGCGAAAAGTCGGAGCCTCTGAGCAAACTGAAACTCATCGAGGCGGCGCACCCGATCCCGGACGAAAGCAGCGTCATCGCCGCCGCCGAGGCGATCAAGGCCGCGCATTCCGCCAAGGCGGGCGACCTCATCCTCACCCTGATCTCGGGCGGAGCGTCCGCGCTCCTTGTCGCGCCCGCAGGCCGGATCGCGCTCGCCGAGAAACAGGATCTGACCCGCACGCTTCTCAAATGCGGCGCGCGTATCCACGAAATCAATTGCGTCCGAAAGCACATCTCCCGGATCAAGGGCGGTCGCCTCGCCGCATGCGCCTCGCCTTCGGCCATTCTCGTCACGCTTGCGATCTCCGACGTGCCGGGCGACGAACCGGCGACAATCGCTTCCGGGCTCACCTGCCCGGACACCACGACGCTGGCCGACGCGCGGCGCATCCTTGCGAAATACGGCATCGACCCGCCCCGTTCGGTGATCGAGGCGCTGAACGATCCAGCGAACGAAACCCCGAAGCCGGGACACGCGATCTTCGCCAACGCGCGTTATGAACTCGTCGCCACCGGCCGCGATTCGCTGCACGCGGCGGGCGAACTGGCGCGCGGCTTCGGCTATGAGGTCATCATGCTGGGCGATTCGCTCGAAGGCGAAGCCCGCGACGTGGCCGAGATGCACGCCCGCCTCGCCCGGCGCTGCCTGGCGGACGGACGGCGCGCCGTGATCCTCTCGGGCGGCGAACTCACCGTAACCGTGCGCGGCAACGGCAAGGGCGGACCGAACCAGGAATACGCGCTCGCGCTTGCCGCAGCCCTCGACGGCGAACCCGGCATTGCCGCATTCGCGGGCGACACGGACGGCATCGACGGCGGAACCGGCGACTGCGCGAACGACCCGGCGGGGGCGATCGTCGATCCCGGCACGGCCCGGCGCGCGGCGGCGCTCAATCTCCTTCCAGCCACATTTCTCGCCAATAACGACGCCACCGGCTTTTTTCGGCTCACGAACGATCTCGTCGTATGTGGCCCCACGGGAACAAATGTGAATGACTTCAGGGCTATTGTTGTCGACAGCTCAATCAGAGATTAGTGTGGGCCAGCGACTCACGTGATTCCTGGAACACACGGATGATCTTGCAACGGCTTCCCATATCGCCACGGCTGGCGCGGACGATGGCTTTGGCGGGCGCTTTCTGCATCGGGCTCGCCCTGCCCGCTCCGGCGAATGCTGAACTCAAGCTTTGCAACAGTACGGCAAGCCGCATTGGCGTCGCCATCGGCTACAAGGACAAGGACGGCTGGGTCAGCGAAGGCTGGTGGAACGTCGACAGCCAGTCCTGCGCCCTTCTCATCCAGGACAAACTCCGCGCGCGCTTCTATTACGTCTACGCGTTCGATTACGACAAGGGCGGCGAGTGGGGCGGTGCCATCGCCATGTGCACCAACGACGTTGAATTCACCATCAAGGGCATCGATAATTGCGATGGGCGAGGCTTCAAGAAAAGCGGGTTCTTCGAAGTCGATACGCAGGAGCAGACGGACTGGACGGTGAAACTCACCGATCAGCCCGAGACGGCGCCAGCAACGCCGATGGCTACGGGCGGCGCGCCGCCCGGTGCCGATGCTCCCGCGCAAGCCGCAGCAGCCACCGCGCCGGGAACGCACCGCCGATGAAAAGAAAACGCCGCGTCAAGATCATTGCCACGCTCGGACCTTCAACGAGTACACCCGAGCAACTCGAACGCCTCGTCGTGGCGGGTGCGGACGTCTTCCGCATCAACATGAGCCATTCGAATCACGACGACATGCGCACGTACATCGCTGCGCTGCGTGACCTCGAATGCAGATATGGCCCCATCGCCATCCTCGCGGACCTTCAAGGGCCGAAGCTGCGCATCAGCTCCATCGCGGAAGGAACCATCCCGCTCGAACGCGGCCAGACCATCGTTTTCGACGCGAACCATACTCCCGGCAATGTAGAGCGCGTGGGGCTCTTGCACCCTGAAATCTACGCCGCGGCCGAGCCGGGGCATACTCTCCTGATCGACGACGGCAAGCTTCACATGCGCGTGCTCGAAGCGCGCCCCGGCCGCATCCTCGCGGAAGCGATCACAGCCGGCGTGCTGTCGAGCCGCAAGGGCGTCAACCTCCCTGACGCCATCCTGCCGCTCGCATCGATGACACCGAAGGACCGACTGGACTGCGAAGCCGCCATCGAGGCGGGCGTCGACTGGATCGCCATTTCCTTCGTGCAGCGCGTCCATGACGTGCGCGACGTGCGCGCCATCGTCGGCGATCGCGCCGCCATCATGGCCAAGATCGAGCGCCGCTCCGCTATCGCCGAGATTGACGATATCCTGCGCGAGAGCG
This sequence comes from Rhodomicrobium sp. Az07, assembly GCF_018619475.1. Classification (GTDB taxonomy): domain Bacteria; phylum Pseudomonadota; class Alphaproteobacteria; order Rhizobiales; family Rhodomicrobiaceae; genus Rhodomicrobium. The sequence goes on along the minus strand of NZ_JAHFZG010000013.1, from coordinate 91,949 downwards.
ACGGCGTGATGGTCGCTCGCGGCGATCTGGGCGTCGAGATGCCGCTTGAGCAGGTGCCGGGCCTTCAAAAGCAGCTTCTGCGCGCCGGCCGCGACCTCGGCAAGCCGGTCGTCGTGGCGACGCAGATGCTCGAAAGCATGACATCCTCGCCCGTGCCGACGCGCGCCGAGGTGTCCGACGTCGCGACCGCCGTCTTCGAGGGCGCGGACGCCGTGATGCTGTCCGCCGAATCCGCGACCGGCGCTTATCCGGTCGAGGCGGTCGCCACCATGGACCGCGTCGCGCGCGAGGTGGAGAAGGACGTGAATTACGAGAGCATCCTGCATTTTCGCGGCACGCCATCCGAAAAGACCGCCGCCGACGCGATCAGCGCCGCCGCCGCCTCCATCGCCGAAACGCTGAAGCTGAAAGCGATTTTCTGTTACACGGCCACCGGCAAGACCGGCCTTCGCGTCGCGCGGCAGCGGCCGTCTCAGCCCATCGTTGTCCTGACGCCCGTGATCGAGACAGCGCGACGGCTCAACCTCGTCTGGGGGTTGCATTGCGTGCAGACGTCCGACCCTGCAAATACGGGCGAGATGGTGCGCGGCGCGGAAGAGGTCGCGCGCGCTTGCGGCTATGCCGACGACGGCGACCGGGTCATCGTCTGCGCGGGCGTGCCGTTCAAGCGTCCGGGCAGCACGAACATGCTTCGCATCTTCACCATCGGCGAGGACAGCGGCAAGCCGCACTGAGAAACTCTTGATTTGTGGGCACTCGCCCGGAGAGATCAGCCGCGCCGCCACACCATGCGGCGCGGTTTTTTCGTTCAGAGCACCGTAAGCTTCTGCAAGTTCACGAGTTCGGCGATGCCCTTCTTTGCCAGCGCCGTCAATTCGGCCATGCGCTCCTCGGAGAACGCGCCCTTCTCAGCGGTGGCCTGAATTTCGACGATCTGCCCCTTGCCGGTGAACACGAAATTTGCATCCGCCTCGGCGTCCGAATCCTCGGGATAATCGAGGTCCAGGATCGCTTCACCCCTGTAGATGCCGCACGACACGGCGGCGACGTTGTCCTTCATGGGCTCGCCACGCAGCATGTCGCGCGCGCGCATCCACTGGAAGCAATCGTGCAGCGCAACCCACGCGCCGGTGATCGAGGCCGTGCGCGTGCCGCCATCGGCCTGCAACACGTCGCAGTCGACCATGATCTGGCGTTCGCCCAGCGCCTGAAGATCGACCACGGCACGGAGCGAGCGGCCGATCAGCCGCTGAATCTCCTGACTGCGCCCGGACTGATGGCCGGTCGTCGCCTCGCGGCGCGTGCGGTCGGACGTGGCGCGCGGCAGCATGCCATATTCGGCCGTGATCCAGCCGCGCCCCTGCCCTTTCAGCCACGGCGGCACCCGGTCTTCGAGGCTCGCCGTGCACAGCACATGCGTGTTGCCGAACTTGATGAGGCACGATCCTTCCGCGTGATGCGAAAAGGCGCGCTGGAAACTCACGGGGCGGAGGTCGTCGGCCTGCCGTTTCGAGGGGCGCATGGAATTTCTCTCATTTCGGGCGCGAAGCTGACCACGCCCGTTTTATAATGATCACCTTGCCGCTGCCGGACGTCGATCGCGGCGCGGTGGTGAATTTTGGGCGTCTCGCGACACCGTAGCGGACACTAGGCCAGCGTTTTTCGAGGATCAACGGCTTTCGGGTGCCCCCGCGTCGCTTTGATCCTTCGCCAAATGCCGCAGCAATGGGAACGTCTCTCTGCCTGTCGCGCGGCAATTTCGCCAGCGCTGACCGGAAGCTACCCGAACCACCACCACCAGTTCACGACGAGCATGAACGTGACGAGGATCATCGCGAGAATGATCAGCGTCTGGATATGGGCGTTGACCCAGTTGCGCCACGTCTCCGGCGCTTCGCCCGCCTCCTGACCCATGGAGCCGAGGATCAGGAGTCCGAGAACGCCGAGGATGTAGATTCCGGCGGGATATTGTTTGCAATGCCCGCAAGACCAGCTGTCGAGCCACATCAGCCCGATAAGGGTGCCCGCGACCAGAAAGGTAATGAACGCAAGCACGCCGAGGCTGATGATGATCACAAAACGCATGATATCGGCCGATGTCATGCCCCGCGCCTCCCTCCACGCAACGAACGATTTTCATAAAAATAGCAGGGCACCGTTAATCAGGCGTGCACGCGCATGGTTAACGGCATCGGGACCGTGATCGCTGGCTGTTGCCGTCGCGCCACATCTTGCGCGGGACTTACCATTTTGCGGCGTTTGCGGGATTGCCGCGCAGGCTTCGCGCAAGCTATGCATTAACGCGATGGTCCTCACAGGAGGATAATAGGGAACGCGGTGAGGGGCTTTCGCCCCAATGCTGCGGCTGCCCCCGCAACTGTAAGCGGCGAGCGAAGCGCCAAAGGCCACTGGGAAACCGGGAAGGCGGCGTGGAGTTTTGACCCGCGAGCCAGGAGACCTGCCATCAGCCGTGGTCACGCGCGAACACGTCGGGCGGGGTGTCCTGATGGAGGCCGGACTCCGCTCGCAAGGCGGTTTCCAGACTTTGGTTCGTGGTGACGTGTCACACGTTATCGCGAGGCCATAATGCCCGTTTCCTACCCGCGCGTCCGCTCATGCGTCGCCTTCGTCAGCCTTGTTGCGCTCACCGCGAACGCACAGGCGCAAACCGCCCGTCCCGATACCCTGCCGCCCGTCGTCGTCAAGAAGGACGAGGCCGACAAGCAGAAGAAAAGGGCGGCCGCTCCGAAGAAAAAGAAGGAAGCCCCGACCGTTGCGCAAGGTGCGGCCGAGCCCGCGGAGGCGCTTCCCGGCGAGCCGTCGAAAGACGTGATCTATTCCGCGAACCGCGTGCCGACCGACATCACCAAGGTCGGCTCGGCGGTGTCGGTCGTCACGCGCGAAGAGATCGAGGCGCAGTCGCGCACCTATGTGCAGGACTATCTTGCGCAGGTGCCGGGCGTCTCCTTGGCGCAATCGGGGCCCGCCAGCACGACGTCCTATTTCATCTGGGGTGCGGCTTCGAAATATGTGAAGGTGCAGGTTGACGGACTGGACGTTGCCGATCCCACCGGGACGCAGGTCACGACGGCGCTTGAAAATATCCTCGCCACCGATGTCGAGCGCATCGAGGTGTTGAAGGGTTCGCAAAGCCTGCTCTACGGGGGTCAGGCAATCGGCGGCGTCATCGCTATCGACACTGCGCGCCCCGTTCTCGGCGCTTCAATGACGGCTTCCGGCGAGACGGGTTCCTACAACACGCAGCGCGGAACCGCGAGCGCGGCCTATGGCACGGATCGCGGTTATGCGCGTTTCACGGTGCAGAGCGTAAGAAGCGACGGCTATTCGGCTCTGGCGATCGGACATGAAGACGACGGTTACCGGAACCTGACCTTCAGCGGCACCGGCGAGTACAAGCTTTCCAGCGCTGTTAAAGTCTTTTTCGCCGCCCGCGCTCTGGAGGAAAGGCACAGCTACGATAGCACCTACGATAATTGGGGTTTGGCGACAGACGGATGGCCAGGCACGCGGGGCGTAACCAGCCAGCAGGCCGGGCGCGTAGGCACCGAGGTCAAGCTTTTCGACGGCGCTTTCGTCAACACGATCTCGATTCAGGGCATGAAATTTGATCGCGACCAGTGGGGATGGTCCGCTGGTTCAGCTGTCAACGACCCCTATACCGGCGATCGCTGGAAGGTCGACTATCTCGGCACGGCGAAAATCACGAAATGGGCGACCGTTACGGCAGGCGCCGATTACATGGAAGAAACCGCTGAGACCGGCGCTTACTCCCAGCATGGAATCGATCTGACGGGCGTCTTCGCCCAGCTTTCGGTGGAACCGCTGAAAGGGCTGACGGTCACCGGCGGCGGCCGCAACGATGAGCACAGCACCTTCGGCGACTTCCAGACCTACCGGTTCACCGCTGCGTACTTCTATGAACCCACGCAGACAAAACTGCGCGCGAGCACCGGCACGGGCTTCCGCGCGCCGAGCCTTTATGAACTCTACGCAAACAACGAGTGGGTTTCCGGGAACACCGAGCTTAAGCCCGAGGAAAGCGAAAGCTATGACGTCGGTTTCGATCAGTGGTTCGATAACAGGCGCATCCGCTTAAGCGGTACCTATTTCCAGGTCGACACGACGAACGAGATCGGCGGGGGTTATGACGCCAACTGGAAGTGGGTCTACCAGCAGATCCCCGGCACGACCCATCGCGAAGGCGTGGAGTTTTCCGGCGCGGCGGTGATCACGCCGTGGCTCACGCTCTCGGCGGGCTACACCTATGTCGATGCGCGGGCGGAGGACGGCTCGCGTCTCGTCCGCATCCCGCGCAACAGCATCACGCTCGGCGCGGACGCGCTGCTGTTCGACACGGTGAAGGCGAACGTCAACACACGCTTCGCACTCGACACCGTGGATTCGAGTAACTACCAGTTCGAAGACTACGTCCTGTTGAACGCCAAGTTCAGCTACGACATCCGGCCCGGTCTCACGGCCTATGTGCGCGGCGAGAATCTGCTTGATCAGGATTATCAGACGGTGCGCGGCTACAACACGCCGGGCCTCTCGATCTATGGCGGCCTGACGTTCAACGTCGACGCCAACACTTACGCGTCGCTGAAGTAACAGCCGCCGGGGGGATCGCCGCCAGAAAGCCGACAATCCGCAGGCCGGTTGGCGTACGGGTTGTTGGCGATGGCTCCGGCGAATGCCTCCCGCCGTTTGCATACAATCAAGCGCGATACTCGGCCTGCTCCGCGCCGACGTCGCGGCTGGCGAGCGCCGTCATGATCAGGGCGATGCCGTACATCAGAAGATAAACGCCCACGAGGACGCCGAGCACCCACGCGGAATCCAGCGGGAAGCCGCTGATGATGATGCCCGCAAGGATCAGATCCACCACGCCGCTGAAGAGCACCCAGCCCCAGGAGTTGAGCACCCGGCGGTGGGAAAGCGCCGCGAAGATCTGCGTGATCCCTTGCGCGAGGAAGAAGGCGGCGAGAACGAGCGTCAGCGACAGCATGCCCACAAGCGGCTGGCGCAGCAGATAGACGCCCACGGCGATGGCGAGCGCCGCGCCGAGGAAAGACCAGATCGAGCCGGGAACGTCGCGGCCGGTGAAGAACGTGGCGAGGCCGATGATGCCGCCGAAGATGAAAAGCCAGCCCGTCAGCTTCACGGCGACGACGGTCGTGAGATAGGGCGCGCCGATGGCGAGGGCGCCAAGCACGGCCAGCAGAACACCCTGAATGAGAAAGAGAATCCAGTGATCGTGAATGACCTCCCGTTCACGCTGCGGGGCGACGTTCAAGTCGGAACTTGCGCTGCTCATTGGTTACACCTTGCGATTACGCTTCGTGATGCGGCTTCGCGGGGCCTTACCGGAATCGCTGCCGCTGCCCGCGTCATGCTGCCGCATTCGGGTTAGAGCGAAGGTAAGGGAGGCAAGAAAAACTTAATAAAATCGGGGAGCCGTCACATGACGCGCCCACCGGAACCGATTTCGACGATTGCCTCGACCACGGTTTCCATCTTCTCACGGGCGACATCGGCAAACGTATCGGCGACGTCGAAATCCATCGGCGCGCGGGCGGTTTTTTCGGCTTCGAAATGCAGGAGCGCCGCGACGACCATCATCGCGTCCCTGAGGCAACTTGGGCACGCGCACACTTTCGTCTCCTGCAGGTGCTCATCGATCATGCCAAGGATCTTCTGGACGAGCGTATACTGATGGCTTTCCTTGAAGCCGCAGTCATGCCGATCGGCCAGATCCGACGTTTGTTCGCACATGGATTGCAACCTTTTTGGAAATGCGCATGGGTGCGCAACGTTTCGCGGGAAATATTGCGTTTTTTCCGGACGCAGGATTGTATGCATCCGCTACTATTTGTCTCACGCCGTTAGCGCCAAGATAATGCGACCGCGCGCGATCGACGGGCCTCGCGCGCGGCATGTAGGCGAGTGCTGCGAACCGCCTGCGACAAAGTGGAAGAAGAGTGACCGCTTTGGTAAGCCCCACACCCTGGAAATAGAGGAAGTCGAAACTGGAAATGGCGCAAGTTTCGCATTAACAGATTGATTTAAAAAATAATATTACCGTTGGCATGGCGATTGCTTTAAATGACGAAAGCCGGGCCGAACGGATGCCGGTCAACGAACCATCGCGAAGGGAAACGCCGGTCATGGACGAAACTTTCTACGATGTCTTGCGGCGGCAAGGGGTGTCCCGCCGCAGTTTCATGAAATTCTGTAGCCTGACCGCGGCAGCGCTCGGCCTCGGTCCGCAACTCGCGCCAACGCTCGCGCATGCGCTCGAAACCAAGCCGCGCATCCCCGTGCTCTGGCTGCACGGCCTCGAATGCACGTGCTGTTCGGAGGCCTTCATCCGCTCGGCCCACCCGCTCGCGTCCGACGTCATCCTGTCCATGCTCTCGCTCGACTACGACGACACCATCATGGCGTCGGCGGGTCATCAGGCCGAAGCCATCGTCGAAGAGATCGTCACCAAGCACAAAGGCAATTACATCCTCGCCGTGGAAGGCAATCCGCCGCTCGACGAGGACGGCATGTATTGCATCATCGGCGGCAAGCCCTTCGTCGAGCAGCTGAAATACGCCGCTTCGAACGCGAAGGCCGTCATTTCCTGGGGCTCATGCGCGTCGTGGGGTTGCGTGCAGGCCGCGAAGCCGAACCCGACACAGGCGGTGCCCGTCCACAAGGTCATCCACGACAAGCCGATCATCCGCGTGCCCGGTTGCCCGCCCATCCCGGAGGTCATGACCGCCGTCATCACCTACATCCTCACCTTCGAGCGCATCCCGGAACTCGACCGGCAGGGCCGTCCGAAGATGTTCTACGGCCAGCGCATCCACGACAAGTGCTATCGCCGTCCGCATTTCGACGCGGGCCAGTTCGTCGAGGCGTGGGACGACGACAACGCCAAGAAGGGCTACTGCCTCTACAAGATGGGCTGCAAGGGGCCGACGACCTACAATTCCTGCTCGACGACGCGCTGGAACGGCGGCGTGTCCTTCCCGATCCAGGCCGGTCACGGCTGCATCGGCTGCTCGGAAGACGGCTTCTGGGACAACGGCTCGTTCTACGACCGGCTGACAAAAATCAAACAGTTCGGCGTTGAAGAAAACGCGGACGTCATCGGTGCGACGGCCGCCGGCGTCGTGGGCGCCGCAATCGCGGCCCATGCGGCCGTCAGCGCCATCAAGAACGCGCGCTCCAAGGGAGATAACGAATAATGGCGACGATCAGCACACCCAACGGCTTCACGCTCGATAACAGCGGCAAGCGCGTCGTCGTCGATCCCGTCACGCGCATCGAAGGTCATATGCGCTGCGAGGTGAACGTCGACGACGACAACGTCATCCGCAACGCGGTGTCGACCGGCACCATGTGGCGCGGCCTCGAAGTCATCCTGAAAGGCCGCGACCCGCGCGACGCCTGGGCCTTCACACAGCGCATCTGCGGCGTCTGTACCGGCACGCATGCGCTCACCTCGGTGCGCGCGGTGGAAGATGCGCTGAAAATCGACATCCCGGAAAACGCGAACACGATCCGCAACATCATGCAGCTCACGCTGCAAACGCACGACCACCTCGTGCACTTTTATCACCTCCATGCGCTCGACTGGGTGAACCCCGTCTCCGCGCTCAAGGCAGACCCCGCGGCGACGAGCGAGCTTCAGAAGAAGGTTTCGCCGCGTCACCCCAAATCGTCGCCCGGCTATTTCCGCGATGTGCAGAACCGGCTCAAGAAGTTCGTCGAGTCGGGCCAGCTCGGGCCGTTCAAGAACGGCTACTGGTCGAACCCCGCCTATCTCCTTCCGCCGGAAGCGAACCTGATGGCGGTGACGCACTACCTGGAAGCGCTCGACTTCCAGACGCACATCATGCGCATCCGCACCATCTTCGGCGGCAAGGATCCGCATCCGAACTGGCTCGTCGGCGGCGTGCCGTCGGTGATCAACATGGAAGGACCGGGCGCGTCGACGTCGATCAACATGGAACGCCTCAACATGGTGCGTTCCATCATCAACCAGTCGATCGAGTTCGTCGAAAACGTCTACATCCCCGACCTTCTCGCTGTGGCGCAATTCTACAAGGGCTGGCTCTACGGCGGCGGACTGTCGTCGAAGAACGTGCTGTCCTACGGCGACATCCCGGACCGCGCGAACGACTACTCGGCGGAAAACCTGCTTCAGCCGCGCGGCGCGATCATCAACGGCAATCTGAAGGAAGTCTTCCCCGTCGACCTTCGCGACCCGAACGAGATTCAGGAGTTCGTGCCGCATTCCTGGTACGCCTACGCGGATGAGAAGAAGGGCCTTCATCCCTGGGACGGCGTCACCGAGCCGAATTTCAAGCTCGGGCCGAAGCTCGTCGGCACACGGACCAACATCAAGGAGATCGACGAAAGCGCGAAATACTCCTGGATCAAGGCGCCGCGCTGGAAGGGCCATGCCATGGAGGTCGGCCCGCTCGCGCGCTACGTCATCGGCTACGCGAAGGGCGACAAGGAAATCACCGAGCAACTGACGCTCGTCCTGAAAACGCTCGATGTGCCGGTGTCCGCGCTGTTCTCCACGCTCGGACGCACGGCCGCGCGCGGTCTCGAATGCCAGTGGGCCGCGCACAAGATGAGCTATTTCCTCGACAAGCTCATCGCAAACATAAAGGCGGGCGACACCGCCACCGCGAACACCGCATCGTGGGATCCGTCGACCTGGCCCGCCGAGGTCAAGGGCGTCGGCTTCACCGAAGCGCCGCGCGGCGCGCTCGGCCACTGGATCAAGATCAAGAACGGCAAGATCGAGAATTACCAGTGCGTCGTGCCGACCACATGGAACGGCTCGCCTCGCGATAATGAAGGCAACATCGGGGCGTTCGAAGCCGCACTCCTCAACACGAAGGTGGAGCGCGCCGAAGAACCGGTCGAAATCCTGCGCACGCTGCACAGCTTCGACCCGTGCCTCGCCTGCTCCACCCATGTCATGAGCGAAGACGGCCGCGAACTGGCCGAAGTCACCGTCCGCTAAGGGAGAGATCCGAATGAATAAGTCTTCCATCGTTCTCGCATTCGCGGCGGCTGCGCTTGCCACGCCCGCGCTCGCTCATACCGGGGACGCGGCGCATACGCACGGCTTCATGAACGGCCTCACCCATCCGGTGACGGGCCTGGATCATGTGCTCGCCATGCTCGGCGTCGGCATCTGGTCGGCGCTTGTCATGCCTGCCAATCGCGTGCTGATCGCGCCGCTCGCCTTCGTGGCGGCGATGCTCGCGGGCGCGGGGCTCGGTGTTTCGGGGATCGAATTTCCCGGCGTCGAGGTCGGCATCGCGCTTTCCGTCATCGCAATCGGTCTGTTGATCACCTTCCGCGTCAGCGTCCCCGTGGCGCTCGCCGCCGCCCTCATCGGCGCGTTCGGCGTGATGCACGGCTATGCGCACGGCGCGGAAGCCGAAGGCGGCGTTCTCGCCTACATGGCGGGCTTCACCCTCACCACAGCGGCGCTTCATCTCGCCGGCATCGGCGTGGGGCGCTTCCTTCTTGCCTCGCGCTGGGTCAGCGGCACGGCCGGAGCCGCAATGACGCTTGCGGGCGTCAGCCTGCTCGCGATTTAAGGAGCGCATCATGGTCATCGCAACCGACTTCGATCCACCGCCCAAGCCCGAGGCGAAACCGAACGGTAACGCCAACGGCAACGGCAACGGCTTCCAGCCCGCGATCTACGTTTACGAATTTCCGGTACGCATCTGGCATTTCGTGAACGCCTTCGCGATCGCGGCACTTCTCGTCTCGGGCTATTTCATCGGCAGCCCGCCGCCCACGCTTTCGGGCGAGGCGAGCGACCACTTTCTGATGGGCTATATCCGCTTCACGCATTTCGCCGCCGGATACATCCTCATCATCGGCATGGCCGCGCGCACCTACTGGGCTTTCGTCGGTAACAAGCACGCGCTGGAGATCTTCGCTCCCCCGCTGCTGCAAGCGAAGTTCTGGGGCGATACCTGGCACGAGTTCAAGCGTTACGCCTTCCTCGAAAAGGAAGGGCGCAAATATGTTTGCCACAATCCCATTGCCGTTCTGACGATGCACTTCATGTTCCTGTGGGGGATCACCTTCATGATCTTCACGGGGCTTGCGCTTTACGGTGAAGGCACGGGCATGGGGTCTTGGCAATATACGCTGTTCACGAGCTGGGTCATTCCGATTTTCGGCAACAGCCAGAACCTGCACACTTTCCACCACCTCGCGGCCTGGTCGATCCTGATTTTCGTGATGATCCACGTCTACGGCGCGGTGCGCGACGAACTGCTCGGCCATCAGAGCATCTTCAGCACCATCGTCTCGGGCTACCGAACCTTCAAATCGCCGGGCAAGCCGGAGGATCTGGATCGGGCGTGATTCGCAAGGGACTCCAAGAAACGCTGCGGGCGCTGCGATGTTTTTGCGTCGACGATGCCCGGTCCTTGCTCTTGGTCTTTCTCAGACCAGGAGCAAGGTTAGAGCCTGATTATCCGTTCGCGGGTGACTGTCTCGCGAACATTGCTTCATGATGCCGGCTGGGCGGTGACTGATCCGCCCAGCGCGCCCTACCAGTCGGCGGGCTCGCCGCGCCGGAAGAAGCCGCCCGTCGGCCCATCCGCTGAAATCGCCACAAGGTCCGCGATTTCCCGCGCCGGTTCGGATGGGTCGCGGTTCGCTTCCGCGCCGCCCATGTCGGTGCGCACCCAGCCGGGGCAAAGGCTGTTTACCTTCACGGGGCTGTTCGGCCCAAGTTCGGCGGCAAGGATCTTCGTGAAGCCGTTCAGCGCGAGCTTGGCCATGCGATAGGCCGCGTAGCCGCCCGCCATGTCGGAGATCGCGCCGAGGCCGGAGGAGACGTTCACGATGCGCCCATACCCGTTCGCCAGCATGCGCGGGACGACGAGCTGGCTGAGGCGGATCGGGCCGCCGAGATCGACGTCGAGCGTGCTGAACAGGTCGCTCTCGGCCATGTCGAGCACCGGCGTTTTCGCATTGAGCAGGATCGCCGCGTTGTTGATGAGGCCATCGATGCGCCCTTCGCGCTTTTCGACGCTATCCACGAAGGCGCGGCAGCTTTCGGCGTTCGCCACGTCGAGCGGAAGCACGGCGATCCCTTCGAGCGGCGTCATCTTCGACGGCTCGCGCACGCCTGCGACAACTTTCGCGCCCCGCGCCTTGAGTTCCTTCGCCGTGGCGAGGCCAATGCCCCGGTTGGCGCCTGTCAGCAAGATGACTTTTCCCGCAATCGGCTCGACGGGTAGCGGCATGTCAACTCTCCCTTGTTCCTCTTCTCGCAGATAACACGCCAGCGCACTTTGGGCTTCATCGACCGGCGCTCTTGTCACATACAATTTTACTCATCGAAGAACTATGCGTTGAAAAACTTCGCTGATCGCCTTTTGTTCTTGAAACTAACACCTTGAACGCGAGCCGATACGGAACTTCTTGAACGAGCGTGGCGTTCTCTTCCACCGTGAAACGTGCCCCCCGGCATTGAATACTTCACGCCCCAAGCCTTCGGAGTTCCGCGTATGGCCCCGCGCCCTTACTGGAAAGGCTATCTCAAGCTTTCGCTCGTCTCGTGCTCGGTCGCGCTCTATCCGGCGACATCGAGCGCGGAACGCATTTCGTTCAACTGGCTGAACCGCGAGACCGGCAACCGGCTCAAGCAGCTCATGGTCGATTCGGACACGAACGAGCCCGTGGAGCGCGAGGATCGCGTGCGCGGCTATCCGGTCGCGAAGAACGACTACCTGTTCATCGAGGACGACGACCTTAACGCGGTGGAGATCGAAAGCTCGCACACCATAGAGATCGAGCGTTTCGTGCCGAAATCGGAGATCGACCCGGTCTATCTCGACAGCCCCTATTATCTCGCGCCGAACGACAAGGTGGCGGAAGAAGCCTTCGCCGTGATCCGCGACGCCATGGCGGCTGAGGATGTCGCGGGGCTCGGCCGCGCGGTCATCAACCGTCGCGAGCGGCTTTTCATGCTGGAACCGCGCGATAAGGGCATCGTGGCGACATCGCTGCACTACAATTACGAGGTGCGCGGCGACGAAGCCTATTTCGAGGACATTCCCGAGATCAAGATTCCCGGCGAAATGCTGGATCTGGCAAAGCATATCATCGGCACGAAGCGCGGGCATTTCGACATCGCGGCCTTCGACGACCGCTACGAGACCGCGCTGGCGGAGATGATCAAGGCGAAACAGGCGGGCCGCCCGATCGAGGCCACCCGGCCCGCGCAGCCGACCAACGTCATAAACCTCATGGAAGCGCTGCGGAAATCGGTTGCAGCCGAAAAGGGTACGAGGGTTGCGGCCGCGCCCGCTTCAGGCGAGGAGCCGAAGGCCAGGAAATCGCCTGCGAAAGCAGCGCCGCGCGGTGCGGAGGCGCGGGCCGAGCCGGAGCGCAAGCCGCGCGCGGCCAAGGCGAAGCCCGCCCGCGTTCCGCCGTCGCCGCGCTCGAAGACTGAACGCAAGAGGGCGGGCATTCACTGATGCCGAAGGCAGCCGCCTCAGCACCGGCGAAATCGAAGCGCGGCGCGCCGGACGTCTCCGCGAAAGGCGACCTCACACGCTACCGGCAGAAGCGCGACTTCTCGAAGACGCGAGAGCCATCGGGCACGAAACAAGCCGCCAGGGCTCCCGCGCTGCGCTTCGTGATCCAGAAGCACGCGGCGCGGCGATTGCATTACGACCTGCGCCTTGAACTCGACGGCGTTTACAAAAGCTGGGCGGTGACGAAAGGCCCGAGCCTCGATCCCGCCGAGAAGCGGCTTGCGGTGCATGTCGAGGACCACCCGCTCGACTATGGCGATTTCGAGGGCATCATTCCGCCTGGCGAATATGGCGGCGGCACGGTGATGATCTGGGATCGCGGCACGTGGGAGCCGGAGAGCGATCCCGAGAAGGGCTACGCCAAAGGCCATCTGGCCTTCACGCTGCACGGAGAGAAGCTTAACGGCCGCTGGCACCTCATCCACATCAAGCCGAGGCCCGGCGAGAAGGACCAGCAATGGCTTCTGTTCAAGTCCGATGACGAATATGCGCGAGCCGAGGCCGATGGCGACATCCTCGAAGACGCGCCCGATTCGGTGGCGACCGGGCGCAGTATCGACGAAATCGCGCGCGACGGCGAGGCGGTGTGGTCCGGCAAGGCTGGGCTCGTTAAGGGCGATCTTTCGCCCGCCGATGGCGCAGAAGCGCCAAAAGCCAAGCGGCGGCGCACGATGGCGGACGCAACGGGCGCGGCGGGAGCGATCCGGGCGGAACGCGCGGCCCCGACGCGCGGAGCTTCGCGCAAACCCGCCGGTACGAAACCCATCGCGGGCGCAAAGAAAGCGCCGTTCCCCGGCTTCGTCGCACCGTGTCTCGCGCAGCTTTGCGAGCGCGCGCCCGGCGGCGACAACTGGCTCCACGAAATCAAGTTCGACGGCTACCGCCTGATGGCGCTGATCGGGAACGGACGTGTGCGCCTGATGACGCGAAGCGGCCTCGACTGGACGGAGCGTTTCCCCGCCATCGCCGCCGCATTCGCAACCTTTCCCGCTGCATCAGCCATCGTGGATGGCGAGGCCGTGGTCGAGGATCACGCGGGCGTGTCGAGCTTTTCCGCGTTGCAGGAGGCGTTATCGACGCGCAAAAGCACCGCCGAAATCATCTTCTTCGCCTTCGATCTCCTCTATCTCGACGGGTCCGACCTGAGAGGCGCGAGCCTCGAAGCGCGAAAGGCCGCGCTCGCGCCGCTCATCGAAGGCGCCGCAGCGCCCGCGCTTCGATATTCGGACCACGTCATCGGCCACGGCCCCGCGATGGTCGAGAACGCCTGCCGTCTCGGCCTCGAAGGCATCGTGTCGAAGCGGATCGACGCGCCTTACCGATCCGGCCGACACGGCGCGTGGCTGAAGACGAAATGCACGAACCGGCAGGAATTCGTCGTCGGCGGTTACGCACCGTCGACGGCGACGCGCGGCGCCATAGGCAGCCTCGCGCTCGGAGCTTACGACGGCGGCAAACTCGTGCATGTGGGCCGTACCGGAACCGGTTTCACGCAAGCGATGGCGAAGGCGCTGTTCAAGCAGCTTCAGCCCTTGCGACGTGCAACCTCGCCCTTTGCCAATGCGTTGTCGTCAGAAGAAAAGCGCGGGCTCGTTTATGTCGAGCCGCAGCTTGTCGCCGAGGTCGAGTTTCGCGGGTGGACGGGCGACCGCCACTTGCGCCACGCCGCATTCAAGGGCTTGCGCGAAGACAAGCCCGCTCCGGAGGTTCTGTTCGAAATGCCGCGCCATGACACAGCGCCCAATGCATCCGATAAGCCGGAAAAAAAAGCGCCGCCACGCTCCCTTGCCATCCCCGGAAAGGGCGGCACCGTCGATTTCGAGGGCATCCGACTCACGCACCCCGACCGCATACTGTGGGCGGCGCAGGGGCTGACGAAACTCGGCCTCGCGGACTATTACGCGGAAGTCGCCGACTACATCCTCCCGTTCGTCACCGGCCGCCCGCTGGCGCTCGTCCGCTGCCCGAACGGACAGGGCGGCGAGTGCTTCTATCAGAAACGATCCTTCGCGGGCCTCACGGACGCCGTGGAGGTGGTCCGCGTCGCCGACAAGGACGGCGACACAGAGGCGCTCGTCATCCACGATCTTCGCGGTCTCATCAATCTCGTTCAGGCGAATGTGCTGGAAATCCATCCCTGGGGCGCGCGAGCCGACGACCTTGAGCGCCCCGATACGCTGATTTTCGATCTCGATCCCGGCGATGGGGTCGGCTTCGAGGCGGTGATGGATGGCGCGCGCGAGGTGCGTCGGCGGCTCGCAGCCCTCGGCATCGAGTCGTGGGTGAAGACTACGGGCGGCAAGGGGCTGCATGTGGTGTCGCCGCTGGTGCCGGATCTCGGATGGGACGAGGTGAAGGCGTTCGCCCAAGGCATCGCGCAAGAGATGGAGCGGGATGCGCCGCAACGCTTCGTCTCGACCATGGCGAAGAAGGCGCGCGACGGGAAGATCTATGTCGATTACCTTCGCAACGGGCGTGGATCGACGGGGATCGCATCCTATTCCACGCGAGCGCGTGAAGGAGCGCCTGTCGCTACCCCGCTCGGCTGGAAGGAACTAGGCCCGGCTCTTGCGCCTCAACGCTTTACTGTCGAAACGATGGGCAGACGGCTCGCGGCCTTGAAGTCCGACCCGTGGGCGGGCTATTTCGAGAACCCGCAGCGCATCGAAAGCAGCGGCGGCGCGCAAGGCGCAAGGAAATCAAATCGCAGGAGGAAGACGGCCTGAGCCGAGGCCGCGCTTCGCAAGCCCGCTGCTCTACTCGCCGACGCCGGCGAGCTTCGTCTTGGACGCCAACTCGCTGCGCGCATCCGTGGTGCGAGCGCGATACATCTCGATAATACCGGCAGCCCCGCCATCCTTCTGATCGACGCTGTAGAGCGGTGTCGTGGGGTCCGGGGCAGACATCGGCGTGGCTTCAAGCTCGGTGAGGGCTTTCGACGTTCCCATGATCGGCGTGCCGATCAGCGGCGAGGCGAACGGCCCCTGCGTCAGCGGCGCAATGGAAGAGGGCGCCACAGGCAAGGTCGTGGCAACCTCATCCCGCCTGGCGCCATTGATCAGGATATCGTTGGACACGGGGAAACGGGCGGCGCTCGCTTCCTGCACGATGAAAGCGTTTGCTTCGAGAATTTCGCTCGGCGCTGCCTGATCGCGCGCGCTTTCGAAGATCCTGCCCACCCACGCCTTGTCTTCGTTCGACGCGTTGCGGTGCGCGATCGCGAGCAATCCAAGTCCGTCGCCGGGCACGCGCCTCACGCCATCGCGGCCGGTCCAGAGGATTTCCCCTAGCAAAGCCTGAGCGGGAGCATAGCCCTTGCGGCTCGCCGACAACAGCCACTGAGCGGCGGCGCGCGTGTTCTTCGTAATGCCGTCACCGTCCATGAGAAGCCTCGCCAGCTCGAACTGGGCGGCGGGATCGGCAATATAGCTCGCGGCGTGGTGTACGAGGCTGAAGGCGTAGGCCGGATCGGGGTCCAGATCCGCATCGGCTATGCCTTGCTGGTAAAGCCGCGCCATTTGCAGAAAGGCCGACGCGATGAGCGGTGCGCGGACGTCGCGCGCGCCCGTTTCGCCGAATTCGGCTATGATACCTTGAAAGTATTCGGCCGCGCGGCTTTCGCTTTTCTTCACGCCGTTGCCGTTTGCGAAGCGCCGACCGAGTTCGAGCCGCGCTGCAAGATCGCCCTTGTCGGCGGCCGCGGCGAGATCGCCATATTTGGTCTGCGGATAAGCGATGGCCGCCTGCGCGTTCGCGATGGGCGCAAGCGATTCCGCCGCCGGCGCGGGTGTGAGCGCCGCGCGCCTCGGCTGCAAGCCGGACTGCAAGGCGACGAGGCCAATGGCAACACCGCAAAACAGCAGCGGAATGGATAACACCCTGAGAGCGCGCATTACTTTAAAGATCTTCATGTGATTTCAACCGACGCTCGCAGGCGCCCGACGAAGTGTTCCTGAGCCATCCGACACGCCGCCCGTTTTTCTTCAATGCATGGAAGCTGTAGTCGTTTTTGGGCGAAGTTCCGACATATTGACGGCAGGTCGCTTTTCTCCATGACGTCGCAATTCCAGTGCAGCCCGCAGTCGTGAGGGACGCCGCGCACTTATCAAGGGGATCGAGCGCCGCGGCGGCGAGGGTAAACCTTGTAGAGTTCATGGTGTTGAATGTGCTTGCGGTCACCGCAACCATCCTCTCACCGGCTATACCGGCGCTTCGGAAAGTCTGCTATTGATGGGGAGGAAGCACCGCGAACGCATAACAGACGGCAACTTCTACAAACTCTGAGCCTCTTCTAGAAAACCGGGCGGATTGCTTTCGTTTTCGACTTAGAACAATGTGGTTCGGGTTTATGGCCTAAACGGGGCAGGGACGTCTCTTCCCGTGCTGTTTGGGCAACAGGAGCGACTAAACGGTAACCATTGCGGAACCGTGTCGTAAAAGCTTTAAATCAAAATCTGCCGAGCGGGACGAACAGCCGCGACAACACGTCATGACGCTGAAGCGCCTTGAACTCCTCGCGCGCTTGCGAAAGCCATGGAGTCGTGGAGGGGGCGAAATGCCTCAGTGCATCCTCGAAGGCAGCGGTGGAAAGCGCCCCCTCGCCCGAACCCGATAACGCCTTCGTTAACGACGCGTTACTGACGAGGTCGGTCAGCGAGCGCAGATCCGCTCCTGAAAATCCGTCCGTCTTCCGCGCGATGCGATCGGTGGCGACCGTTTCCGCGCCGGGTATGCCCGCGACGGCCATGGACAGGATTTTCCTGCGTGCTTCATAGTCTGGCGGAGGCACGAAAAAAAGGCTCTCCAGCCGCATCGAGCGGAACAGCGCGCGGTCGAGAAGCCAGGGTGCATTCGATGCGACGATGACCAGAACGCCACTGTTGTTGCGCTGAGTCCCGTCGATTTCCGAAGCGAAGGCGGAAACGAGTGCGCTCACGCTCTCGCGGGAAGACTTCGCGCGTTGAGCGACGACATCGAATTCGTCGAAGAAGAGAATGGCGGGTGTGTCGGAGCGCGCTTCGTCGAACATCACGCGCAGACGCTTCTCGGCCTCGCCCGGATATTTGTCGATGAGGTCTTCCGGGTTCACGCACAGAAAGCGCGCGTCGCTCTCCCCTGCGGTGGCGCGGGCGACCAGCGTCTTGCCGCAGCCGGGCGGGCCGTAAAGGAAGATGTTGCCCCCGGCCTTCTGCTTGTAGCGCTCGAAAATGCTCGGCTTCAAATAGGGAAGAACGATGCGCCGACGCACCTCCATCTTGACGTCGTCGAGACCGGCCACATCGCCGAATGTGAAAGCGACGTCGTCGAAATCGTCGAGGAAGACGTCGGAGAAAACCTCGCGGCGCTCCTGCTCGGCTTTCGCTTCCCGGCGCAGGTTATATGTGTTCAACGAGATGACCTTGGCGGGCGTGGCCACGATCGGGGTGCCGGGCCGAATGCCGAGAAGGCGCTCGAGATCGCGATTGCGGATGGCAGCGTCCTGCTGCACCGCCTGCCGGTAAAGCGCCTGCGCCTCCTGCTCGCGGTTGAGCGCGAACAGCGCGCGCGCCCGGAGCGCCTGTTCCTCCGGATGATCCGAAGCGCGGGCAAGCGTTTCCGCGAGGTCGAAATCCTCGGCATCCAGGCTGAAACGGCATGCCTTGCGTCTGACGCCGGCGAAGCGCTCGCTCGCCAGCGTGTCCTGCGAAAGCGCGCGAAGCAGTTCAAGAACGGCCGACTGCCCTTCCTGCCCCTCGGCTTCGTCCATGATGATCGAGAGCAGGTCGCTGCTCGCGCGAGCCCTGTAGACCTTGATCAGCGCTTGCAGCGTCTCTTGATCCATATGCGGAGTGCCCATCACCTTCTGGGCACGCCCGCGCTGCGTTGCAGATTGAGCGACATTTACCACTACCCCGTCTTTACCGCAGATAACAAAGGCCAAACGTGCAAAACGCAAGGCGGCCGAACCGATAAAGGAGGGGAACTTCTCGTTTTCGCCCGCCTTGTGGCTCGTCAACCACAACCCCCGCTGCACAATGACCGGAAGCATTTCCCGTCCACGTCCGAGACGTCATGCAAACGCGATGGTGTCGGTCTCAAGGCGTGAACCGTGAAAACGGGGGACTAAGCTCGGGTGAGACAGCGTGTCTCGGCGCGGATACATTCGCTGCCGCGCTCGCGCCGGTCGGATCGGGCTATCAACCGCAAGAGATGCGAAGCAACTGTGTCGATCTGAAGCGAAACACAAACGCATCTACGGCAAAAGAAGTATGAATCTCCCGTCCCGCGTGCTGGAACGCAACCCAGCCATGCAATATCGTGCCGCAGGTTGAGAAGCTGGTAAGGCGTCTGGGGGGGTACGGTGCGATCAGGGCTTATCGCGCTTGGAGTTTTCGGTTTTTCGAGTGCGGCAGCCGCTATGCCCGCCCCGATGCCGCTCGGCGTTCCTCCGGCCACCGTCGCCTTCGTCAACGAACTCGACGGTTTGATGGGCACGGCGGCACCGCGCCGCGCTACGCCCGCTGAATGCCGCGCCCGCGCGCTGCACTATAGCAGCGGCGTTTGCGTGGTCGAGAGACCGCCCGTCGCGTCAGAGGGAAAGCCTCCAATCCAGCCGCAGGCCAAGCCGAAGACAGCGGTTTCGCCGCGCGCCCCGAAGCCGAAAGCAGCGGCTCCGGCGCTCAAGCCGAAGGCGTCGCCCAAGCCGAACGCTCCGGGTGTCGGCCCTTCGCGCGCCGCCGCCGTAGGCCACGGTGTCGCTCCGGCAGCAAAGCCGTTGGTGATGCAGACTTCGCGGGTCGTGACTGCGCCGCCGAAAACCGAGATGCTGAAAGCCAGCGCGTCTAAAGTCAGCACCAGGCAAAGCGATGCCGGGAAAGCCGCCGTGCAAAGGCCGCCCGCCTCACTGCGCGCGATGACGGGGCACCTGCTTATTTCCGGCTTTTCCGGGCGACACGCGACCGAGCGGGACGTTGTCCGGGTTCGCGCGGCGCTGGCGGCCGGGCGGCTCGCGGGTGTAATCGTGGCCACCAGCAACATCTCATCGTCGGAACAGCTTCGCGAACTGCTTCGCTATCTGGCAGAAGGCAACGGAGCCACGCTTCCGCTCGTCGCCTTGGATCAGGAAGGCGGCCCGGAAGCCGCTCTCGGGGAGGAAAAAGGCTTTTCATTCTATCCCTCTGCCAAGACCGTCGGGCAGAGCCGCAGCCTTGGCGAGGCGCGGGCGCTTTATCGGGAGATGGCGGCCGAGATGTCTTCGCTCGGCGTCACCCTCAATCTCGGCCCGGCGCTCGGCGCTTGCGACGACAGGCGAGCGGATTTTTCCGCGCCCTGCTTCGCCGCGGCCGAGCCTCGCGCCAGAGCGTTCGCGGCCGCATTCACCCGAGGCCATCATGACCGGGGGGTTCTGACGGCGCTTCGCGCGGAGGCATTCGGCGCTCGCCGCGCGGCATCGTTGCGGCGCGAGCGCGCGAGCGCGGCAATGCTGCGAAATGTGGTGAAGTTCGACGCGGCTGACGCCGTAATCCTGCGCTTGAGGGCGGGAGAGCGGGTTTTGACGGCAACCGTGTCGAGCCCGTCGTCAGCCTCGCGGCTCGGCGAGAGCGCAGTCCGGCGCGACATGGCTTTCGGCGGCGCGATCATCGCCGACCTCGATCTCGGCGGCGCCCCCTTGCATCACGGCGATGCGGTCGCGTCGGCACTGATCGCAGGCGCAGATCTCGTGCTCGTCCGCGCAACGCCGGACGTGCCGCAAGACCTCGACGAGACCGTTTATGAAGCGGTGGAAGCGGCGGTGGTGTCAGGCCGGCTCCCTCGCGCGCGGGTCGAGGATGCGTGGCGTCACGTGCTTTCGCTCAAAGCGCGCCTCGACACCTTCCGCCGGCGGATGCAAACTGCGACGGTCTCGCGATAGGGCAGAAGCCGCTCAGGCTCTCAACCCGAGCGGATCCGGCTCTAAACTTCGAAGAAGAGACCGTTTTACCGATCTGACTGCGATTCAATCAGATCGGAATGGGCTCTAGCGCTCTGACTCTGCGCTACGCGCTCGAACCGTCCGATTCGCTTTTCTTGCGGCCGGTGATCATCGCGCGGGCGAGGTTTTCGCCGTGCTCCACGCTCGCCCAGATGACGCCGACGATATGGAGACCGATCAGCACCAGCATGCCGTTGGCGAAGGCTTCATGCATTTCTTCCAGATCATGCGAGCCCCAGCCCGATTTCGTCGTCATCATGTAACCCGTGGCGCATGTGCCGATGAGCGCCGCCAGCAGCAACACGACCATGATGCCGCCCGCCGGATTATGACCGAGATAGCGCCGACCGTTGAGCGAAGTGGCGCCGCGAAGATAGGCGACGACGGTCGCGGGCGATTTCACGAAATCGGAGAAGCGCGCGTGTTTAGGGCCCATAAAGCCCCACACGATGCGCAGACCAACCAGCGCCGCGATGGCATAACCTGCCAACACATGGACGCGCTCGACCTCGTCGCCCGTCGCGAAAGCCGCGATGAACAAGCCGACGAGCGACCAGTGGAAGACCCGCACGAACGGATCCCACACCTTGACCGTTGCTGGCGGCGTCACGCCGCCAGCTTCGATCGTTTGATGGGCGAGCGACATCAGTCCTCGTCCTTCTTCGTCTCGACGATCTTCGCGTTCGTCGGATCGACGAACAGCTCGATGCGCTCACCGGACTTGTCGACGGCGTACAACTCGCCGCAGCCCTTCTTCAGCTTGGCCTTGCGCACCTTGTAGCCTTGCTCCTCGACCTTCGCCTGAAGATCGGCGATCTTGAGCCATTGGCTTTCGGGCGCTGTCGTGCAGGCGCGGGACGGGTCGCTCGCATTGGCGGCGGTGGCTGCGGCGCAGACGGCAAAGACAGACAGAACAAGAGGAATTTTCCGCATCTCGGTCTCCAGATGGATTGCACGGGCACTATTGCCCGGCGATGGACGATCAATGGCAGAGAGGCGGTGACCCAAGCCTGTTGCGCGATGTCAGTGGTTTGTCAGCAGGCAAATGCGATGAATAAGACCGGAGAACCTCTCATGATGTCGCCGCTTCGGTTTCTGTTTGCTGCTCTGGTTGCGTTCGCCGCGCCGGTGCAGACGCACGCGCATTCCGACGACGATCACGACACAGCGCGCGAAGCCGTCGAAAAGAACGATATCAGGCAACTCGCCGATATTCTGGGCGCCGTAAAGGACCGGCTTCCGGGCGAAGTGGTTGGCATCGAGATCGAACGAAAGCACGGCGTGTGGTATTATGAATTTCGCACCGTGAACAAGGCGGGCCGGATTTTCGAGGTCTATGTCGATGCGAAGACCGCCGAAATCGCGAAGATCAAGGAAAAGTAGATGCGCGTGCTTCTTGTCGAGGACGACAGGCGGATCGCCGAGGATGTGGAGCGGGCGCTCGAGGCGAACGGCTATGTGGTTGAAACGGCGGGCGAGGGTGAAGACGCCTGGTTTCGCGGCGACACGGAAGATTACGCCGCCGTGATTCTCGATCTCGGCCTGCCGCGCATGGACGGGCTTTCCGTGCTGAAGCGTTGGCGCGCCGCCGACCGTCGCATGCCGGTTCTCATCCTCACCGCGCGCGGAAGCTGGGCCGAACGCGTCGACGGCATCGACGCGGGCGCGGACGACTATCTGCCGAAGCCGTTCCACATGGAGGAGCTTCTCTCGCGGCTGCGCGCGATCATCCGCCGCTCGGCGGGGGCTGCGTCCTCGCTCGTGACCATTGGCGACCTCACCGTGGACGACCGCCAGATGCGCGTGAGCGTGCGCGGCGTGCCCGTGGGGCTCTCGGCGCTGGAATATCGCGTCGTCGCCTATCTTGTCCTGCATCGCGGTCGCGTCGTGCCGCAGCACGAGCTTGAGGAAGCGGTGTATGGCCACGACGAGGACCACGATTCGAACGCTCTCGAAGTGCTGGTCGGGCGTGTGCGGCGCAAGCTTGCGGTGCCGCTGATCAGAACGCGGCGCGGCTTCGGTTACATCGTCGAAGAACCGGGGCCATGACGGGATCGTCGCTTCGACTGCGGCTCATCGTCGGCGGGATGGCGGCCATTCTCCTCGCGCTGACGGTCGCGGGCGGCGGGCTCGTGCATCTTTTCAAGCGTCATGTCGCGCGCACCATCGCCGACGACCTCAACCTGCATCTGAGCCAGATCCTCGCGGCGCTCGACGTGAACCCCGACGGTTCGCTCGTGCTGACGAGGAAGCCGGGCGATCCTCGCTTCGAGGTGCCGCTATCCGGCCTTTACTGGCAGGTCGGCGACGACCGCGAACAGCTTCTGAGGTCGCGCTCGCTTTGGGACGCGACGCTGCCGATCGCGGCCGACGCCATCTCGCCGGGGGAGGAACATCGCCATGTCATGCCGGGGCCGGGGCGGGACAGAGTGCTCGCGGTGGAGCGAAGCGTGGTACTCACCGTGGGCGACCGCAAGATGCCGGTGCGCGTCGCCGTGGCGGCGAGCCTCCACGGCGTCTCGAAAGCTTCCGCGGCCTTCACGCGCGACCTTGCCATCGCGCTTGCAATTCTCGGCGCGGTCCTGACCGGGGCAACCATCCTTCAGGTGGGTCTCGGGCTTCGCCCGCTCGACAGGCTGCGTCGCGGGGTGGCGGACATCCGCGCGGGCCGCATCGTGAACCTGCCGACGACAGTGCCTTCGGAGGTGCATCCGCTTGTCGAGGAAATGAACGCGCTGATCGACAGCCAGGAGCGCGAGATCGAGCGCTCGCGCGGTCGTGCCGCCGACCTCGCTCATGGCCTCAAGACCCCGCTCGCCGCGCTTTCGGCTGACGCGCGCCGCTTGCGAGGGCAGGGCGAAAAGCATATCGCGGACGACATCGAAAGCGTGGTGGCGGCGATGGGGCGTCACGTGGATCGCGAGTTGGCGCGGGCGCGGGTGCGCGGCGTCGCCGGACGCAGCGCGAGCCGCCCGACCCCGCTGGCGCCGCTGCTGGCGTCGCTGATCGCAACGCTCGGGCGAACGCCCGAAGGTGCGCGCGTCGTCTTCGATACGAGCCTCCCTCGCGATTTCGCCATTCCCATGGACCGGACCGACCTTGCGGAAGTGCTCGGCAATCTGCTTGAGAACGCTGCGCGGCACGCCTCGACGCGCGTGCTCGTATCGGCCGCTGCCGATGAGGCAGGCGCGCGGGTGCTGATCACAGTGGAGGACGATGGCGTCGGGATCGCGCCGGAGGTGCGCGACTGGGTGATGGCGCGCGGTGTCCGCCTCGACGAGCGAGAGCGGGGCACGGGGTTGGGCCTCGCCATCGTGCAGGACGTGCTCGATGCCTATGGCTGGCGGCTTTCGCTCGACGCATCGTCGGCGCTTGGCGGATTGCGGGCGACGATCGAGAGCGGGCGGCAAGCTGGACTATGAGCGGCAAGCGTGCGGCGCGCCGCCGCGCTGCGGTGTCGCAAATCTGTGACGTGAGCGTGGCATAGGTGCAGAGGCAAGATCGTGATCGTCAGCCGAGCGATCGCTGCGGCTGACTGGCGCGCGGAACCGCCTCCCTCTCACAGAAAGCCGGTGGCGGACGCTCGTGGCGTCACAACGCGGCGAGCTTGATATGGGTGGCTTTCGGCCAGCTGGGTCGAACTTCAATAGCCGCGCGAGCCACAAGCCGCGAACCATGAAGCGGGCGCCATCGCAATGGACGTCCGCTGCTCGTTGCGAATTCAGGCGGAGAGTTTGCGCGCCTCTTCGGGGAGCATCACGGGAATGCCCTTGCGCACGGGATAGGCGAGCCCCGCGGCCTGACTTACAAGTTCCTCCGCTTTTCGGTCGTAAACGAGAGGCGTCTTGGTGATCGGGCACACAAGGATTTCGAGGAGGACGGGATCGAGTTCTTCTTTTATTGCGACGTCCATCGTTGACCCTTTCAGCTCGGTTCAGTCGGGCGGGGCCCGAAGCTGGCGTTAGAATAGCTCTACGACACAAGTTACGCAATTTTGCGAGCGAATATCCAGATGTTCGTGCTTAACGCAGGCGCACTCGCTTAAAAAGCGCTGGATAGGAGCAGGTCACAGCACAGAAATGTGCATTGCGTCGGACTTCAGTGCAGACTCGTACCGGTGCCCGATCCGGGTGCGGCAATTTCCATCTCCGCCAGCGCCATCAGAACCTCGGCGCGCGCCTTGAGATCGGCGGCTTCGAGCAGCGCCTGTTTCTCTTCCGGGCCGTATGGGCTGATCATCGACAGCGTGTTGATGAGAAGTTCCGTCGGAGACCGCTGGATGCTGTCCCAGTCGGCGGTGAGCTTTCTCGCATCGAGATAGGCGCGGAGCACCTCGACGAATTTCGGCCAGTCGACCGCGTCCTGACCGTATCCGCGAACGAGATCGTTCGCATACGGGCGATAATTCGCGTCGCAGATCCGGTAGGGCTTCGCGGTTTGCGCTTCGCCCACGATATCGAACCGGCAAACGCCCGTCAGCGTGACGAGGAGGCGCCCGTCGTCGGTTTCGGAGAAAGCGGAGAGCCTGCCGGCGCAACCGGTCGCCCGCAGCGGGAATCCCTTCGCCGATGGCGATTCTTCCTCGGCGGGAAGCGGCTGGACGATGCCGATGAGGCGGTCGCCCGCGATCGCATCCTCAACCATGGCGAGATAGCGCGGCTCGAAGACGTTCAGCGGCAGATTGGAGCGCGGCAGCAGGATGCAGCCTTGCAGCGGGAATACGGGGATCCGCGCCGGGAGGTCGGAGAGCGTCCGGTATCTTTCGGTGATGCCCACGGCAACCTCCCTCTTCACGCGTCAGGCGAAAAGAATCGATGACAGACGCTGACGCCCGGCTTGTGTCAACGGATCCTTAGGGCCCCATGCTTCGAAAAGTTCCACAAGCTGTTGTCTTGCCGCATCGTCGTTCCAGCCGCGATCCTTTCGCACGATCTCGAAGAGATGGTCGAGGGCAGCCTCGCGTTTGCCTTTCGCGACGAGTGCGAGCGCGAGCTTGAAGCGCGCATCCCAGTCGCGCGGATTGGCCGCGATTGCCTGTTCCAGCGGCGCGGTGTCGGCCAAGGGCTCGGCTTTTCTCGCCAGTTCAAGCGCCGCTTTTGCCGAAAGGTAGGCTTCGGCGGTCTGCTTCGCGGGCGGCGCCATGGAAAGCACCTGCTCGGCGCGGGTGAGGTCGCCGAGGCGGACGTAGCATTTCGACAGCCCGCCGATGGCGTCCACGTTTTCGCGATCGTTCTTGAGCACGGCGCCGTAAAGCTGCGCGGCGCCAGCGATATCGCCCTCGTCGAACACACGCTGCGCTTCCTCGATGCCCGCCACATCGTCCGCATCGGGACCGATGAGCCGGTCGACGAAAGCCTTCACCTGGCTTTCGGGCAGCGCGCCCATGAACCCGTCGACGGGCTGGCCCTGCGAGAAGGCGAAGACGGCCGGAATCGACTGGATCTGAAGCTGGCCCGCCACTTCCGGGTGCTCGTCGATGTTCATCTTGACGAGCCGCGCCTTGCCCTTGGAGGCGCGGACGACCTTTTCGAGGATGGGTGTGAGTTGCTTGCAGGGACCGCACCATTGCGCCCAGAAATCGACGATCACAGGCACCTTGCGCGACGCCTCGATCACGTCCGCCACGAAGGTTGCCGTGGTGGTGTTCTTGATGATGTCGCTCGTGTTGTCCGCCGGTTGAGCGGCACCGCCGCCGAGAAGCGAAATCGCCATCGCTGGATCACCTGAAAATTGTGCAACTGATGAGCGGCAGTTCAACCGCCGGGAATTTCGCGTCTTACATGGGCTTTTCACGAACCGCCGACAAGCGCGAAATCCGGCGGAAAGTCATTTGCGACATTCCTCAGACCGCGTCGAATTCGGCACCCTCGGCTGTCCGCCGAAGCTCCGCGGGCGGAAAAGCGAACGTGTCGGGCCGCCGCTCTGCAATGCGCTCGGCCGGGTTGCCTCGATAGATGCCCCATGGAGCGAGATCGCGCATGGCCACGCCGCCAAGCCCGAGCACCGCGCCCTCGCCGACAACGACGCCGGGCGCGACCACAGCTTTCGCCGCGATCCACGCGCCGTCCTCCACGCGGATGCCTTTCGTGATGAGATCGAAGGTGCGGCTCGTCCAGTCGTGGCTGCCGGTGCAGAGATACGCGCCCTGCGAGAGGCAGCAATCGCGGCCGATGGCGACAGGGGCGAGATTGTCGATCCAGACGTCCTCGCCGATCCAGCTATCGGCACCGATTTCAAGCCGCCAGGGAAATTTCACGCGCACGCCGGGCTTGATGACGACGCCCGCGCCGATCTTCGCCCCGAACAGGCGCAGGACCGCGCGGCGATGCGCCGAACCCGGCAACCATGATGAGATGAGAGCCCATTGGACCGCGAGCCAAAGGGCCTCGACGGGGCGTGAGCGTCCCCGAACGAAGCCGGGCGCGCTGAAGTCGGCAAGATTCGGAAAGCGATCTTTGGCTGCCGTCATCGTGTCAGTCCCCCGCTCCATATCATGCCAATCGCGCGGGCATTTTCGGCGAAATTGAGGATAAGGCGAAACACTTTTGCAATTTCATTGTGAATAACGGCGGCGTTCATCGGGCGACGCGGCTTCAATTCGTCCTACCGGGCACCGCTCGCGCAGTGGTAAACTTGCGGTCGCTTGTCTTGCCGCACGCGCGAAATGCGAGTAACGGAACGCGAGCGCAGCATTTTCACGCGGCGGAGACGCACGCGAGCCACACTTAGACAGGAGAACGGCATGGCACGGGCCAAAATCGCACTCATCGGGTCGGGCATGATCGGCGGCACGCTCGCCCATTTGATCGGCCTCAAGGAACTTGGCGACGTTGTGCTGTTCGACATCGCCGAGGGCCTGCCGCAGGGCAAGGCGCTCGACATCGCCCAATCCGCGCCGGTCGACGGTTTCAACGCGGCCTTCCAGGGCGTTAACGACTATGCCGACATCAAGGGCGCGGACGTGGTCATCGTGACCGCCGGCGTACCGAGGAAGCCCGGCATGAGCCGCGACGACCTTCTCGAAATCAACCTCAAGGTAATGGAGCAGGTGGGCGCGGGCATCAAGAAGTACGCCCCCGACGCCTTTGTCATCTGTATCACCAACCCTCTCGACGCCATGGTGTGGGCGCTCCAGCGCGTTTCCGGCCTGCCCAAGAACCAGATCGTCGGCATGGCGGGCGTGCTCGACTCGTCGCGCTTCCGCCACTTCCTTGCGCGCGAATTCGACGTGTCGGTGGAAGATGTCACGGCCTTCGTGCTCGGCGGCCACGGCGACACCATGGTTCCGCTCACGCGCTACACCACGGTTGCGGGCATCCCGCTTCCCGACCTCATCAAGATGAACTGGATCACGCATGAGCGTCTGAACGAGATCGTGCAGCGCACGCGCGACGGCGGTGCCGAAGTCGTGAAGTTGCTCAAGACCGGCTCGGCCTATTATGCCCCCGCCGCTTCCGCGATCGAGATGGCCGAATCCTATCTCAAGGACAAGAAGCGCGTGCTGCCTTGCGCCGCGTATCTGACTGGCGAATACGGCGTGAAGGGGCTCTATATCGGCGTGCCGACCGTGATCGGCGCGAAGGGCATGGAACGCGTCATCGAGATCGACCTCAACACGCACGAGCGCCTCGATTTCAACCGCTCCGTCGAAGCGGTGAAGAACCTCGTCGAAGCTTGCGTCCGCATCGCGCCGGGCCTCGCCCAAACCGCCTGACCTAGACGAAAGCCGTCCTTGCGGGCGGCTTTTTTTTGCGGCTGTGTATCCCGGATTTATTGCGGTGCACAATGCCGCCGGCCCACTCCCACCCATTCGAGAGTGCATCATGAACGTTCATGAATATCAGGCGAAAGCCATCCTGAAAGAATACGGCGTGCCGGTACCGAAGGGCCATGCCGCCTTCACGCCGGAGGAAGCCTTCGCAATTGCGAAGGAACTCGGCGGCCCCATCAGCGTCGTGAAGGCGCAGATCCATGCGGGCGGGCGCGGCAAGGGCTCGTTCAAGGAGCCTGAAGCAGGCGAGAAGGGCGGCGTTCGCATCGCCAAGTCGTTCGACGACGTGCGCACCTTCGCGGACGAGATGCTGACCCGCACGCTCGTGACCGTGCAGACCGGCCCGGAAGGCCGCGTGGTGAAGCGTCTCCTCATCGAAGAGGGCGCCGCGATCAAGCGCGAACTCTACCTCTCCCTCCTCGTGGACCGCGCAACGAGCCGCGTCGCCGTGATCGCCTCAACCGAAGGCGGCATGGACATCGAGGAAGTGGCGCACGACGCCCCCGAGAAGATCCTCACCTTCTCCATCGATCCGGCGTCGGGCTATTCCCAGTTTCACGGCCGCAAGGTGGCCTTCGCGCTCGACCTCGAAGGCGATCAGGTCAAGCAGTGCGTGAAGCTGATCGGCAGCCTCTACAAGGCTTTCGTCGAGAAGGACATGAGCCAGCTCGAAATCAATCCGCTGATCGTGACGGAAAAGGGCGACCTCGTGTGCCTCGACGCAAAGCTCGGCTTCGACAGTAACGCGCTCTACCGTCACCCCGAAATCGTGGCGCTGCGCGACCTCGAAGAGGAAGACCCGGCGGAAGTTCTGGCCTCGCGCTACGACCTCTCCTACGTCAAGCTCGACGGCAGCATCGGGTGCCTCGTGAACGGCGCCGGCCTCGCCATGGCGACGATGGACATCATCAAGCTTTATGGCTCGGAGCCCGCGAACTTCCTCGACGTCGGCGGCGGCGCCACGAAGGAAAAGGTGACGGAAGCCTTCAAGATCATCCTGTCCGATCCGAACGTGAAGGGCATCCTCGTCAACATCTTCGGCGGAATCATGCGCTGCGACATCATCGCGGAAGGCATTCTCGCCGCTGCTCGCGAGATGAGCCTCAAGGTGCCGCTCGTCGTGCGCCTCGAAGGCACGAACGTCGAACTCGGCAAGGAGATCATCCGCAATTCGGGGCTCGCCGTGATCCCGGCGGACAACCTCGCGGACGCGGCCGAGAAGATTGTCGCCGAGGTGAAGAAGGCGGCTTGACGGCGCACGCAGTTCCACATAACCTGTGTAGTGCGGGATATGCGGAGGTGCGCCATGAAAAATATAACTCTGGCTGTCGAGGATGAAGTCCTGGCGGAGGTGCGCAAATACGCCGCCGCCAACGACACAACCGTGAACGGCCTCGTAAGGGAATATCTCGGCAAGCTCGCCCGTCATCATGGGCGGGCGGCGGAGGCCAGGAAGCAACTGATCGCGCTCGCGGAACAGTCTAATTGCGATCCTGGCGAAAACTGGAAGTGGGACAGGGAGGCGCTGTATGACCGTGGAGTGTTTTCTCGACACGAACGTCCTGCTTTACGCGGCCTCGAAGAACCCGGCACACCATTCAAAAAAGACGATAGCGATTAAACTTATCGCGGAGGAGCAATTCGGTCTTTCGGCGCAGGTTCTGCAGGAATTCTACGTGAACGCCACCCGGAAGACCGATTTCGACATGCCGCCCGCCAAGGCTCTCGAATGGATCGAAAACCTTGAGGAATTCGCATGCGTCCCGACCGATGTCGACCTCGTCAAGGCGGCAGTGGCGCTTTCGGCACGCTACCGAATTTCGTACTGGGATGCGGCGATCCTGGCGGCGGCCGAAGCGCTCGGCGCGACCACGGTCTACTCGGAAGACCTGAGTCACGGACAGGCTTACGGCTCCGTCACGGTCGAAAACCCCTTTCTGCCCGCGCCCCGCGCGACGGGCTTCCACGACACCGAACAGTCGCTTCTCTTGAAGGATTAGAACATGGCCATCCTCGTCGACAAGAATACAAAGGTGATCTGCCAGGGCTTCACCGGCGCGCAGGGCACCTTCCACTCCGAGCAGGCAATCGCCTATGGCACGAAGATGGTCGGCGGTGTCACGCCGGGCAAAGGCGGCTCCACCCATCTCGGCCTCCCCGTGTTCGACACCGTGCTCGACGCCGTCCAGAAGACAGGCGCGAACGCGACCGCGATCTACGTGCCGCCCCCGTTTGCGGCCGACGCCATCCTCGAAGCCATCGACGCGGAAATCCCGCTCATCGTGACCATCACCGAGGGTATCCCGGTCGAGGACATGATCAAGGTGAAGCGCGCGCTCGCCGGTTCGAAGTCGCGCCTCATCGGGCCGAACTGCCCCGGCGTCATCACGCCCGGCGAGTGCAAGATCGGCATCATGCCCGGTCATATCCACAAGCGCGGCAGTGTCGGTATTGTCTCTCGCTCGGGCACGCTTACCTATGAGGCGGTCCATCAGACGACGCTCGCGGGGCTGGGGCAGACGACCTGCATCGGCATCGGCGGCGATCCGGTGAAGGGGACCGAACATCTCGATGTGCTCGAAATGCTGCTCGCCGACGACGAGACACAATCGATCATTATGATCGGTGAAATCGGCGGTTCAGCGGAGGAGGAAGCGGCGGAGTTCTACATGAAATCTTCGCGCAAGAAGCCTGTGGTAGGCTTCATCGCGGGCGTCACCGCGCCTCCCGGCCGACGCATGGGCCATGCTGGCGCGATTATTGCTGGCGGCAAAGGTTCAGCTGGCGACAAGATCGAAGCGATGAAATCCGCTGGCATCGTGGTGTCCCCTTCGCCTGCCGCACTCGGGAGCACGCTCGTCGAAGTTCTCAAGGGCTGATCCGCCGGAAGGCGGGCGGACAGCCATTCGCCGATGGCGGCGCACCACCCGTTTCTTTCGGTGTGCCGCCTATTCGGTAACCGGAATGTGAGAGCAAATTTTGCGCAACTGCGCGCGAAATTTGCTCTATGTCCGCTCTAAAAGCCTTTTGGGTGATGGTGATCGAAGTGAGACGGGAAAGCCTCAACGAAGCGTTCGCGAGGACATCGTTTCTCCACGGTGCGAACGCAGCCTATATTGAAGACCTGTACGAGCGCTTTCAGGAAAATCCCGGCGCGGTTACAGCGGACTGGCGCGCCTTTTTCAACGATCTGAAAGAACGCCGCGACACTGTCGACGCCGAGGCTCTTGGCCCGTCATGGAAGCCGAAAAACGGGCATGGCGACGAGGACGGCGATATCCTGAACGCTCTCGCCGCCGACTGGGGACCGGAAGAGGGCCTCGCGATCAACCGGCAAATTCTCGCGAAAGCCCAGCAGCAGGGCGTCGAGATCACCCGCGAGGAGGCGTTCAAGGCTACGCGCGAAAGCGTGCGCGCGCTCATGCTCATCCGCGCCTATCGCGTGAACGGCCACCTTATCGGCAATCTCGATCCGCTCCACATCGCGCCTCCCGGTTCGCATCCGGAGCTTGACCCGAACACCTACGGCTTCACCGCCGCCGACCTCGATCACCAGATCTACATCGACAAAGTGCTCGGCCTCGAAACCGCGAGTCTGCGCCAGATCATCGAGATCCTGAAGCGCACCTATAGCGGCACGATCGGCTTCGAGTTCATGCACATCTCGTCGCCGGAGCAGAAGCTCTGGATTCAGGAGCGCATCGAAGGTCCGGACAAGGAAGTCGAGTTCACCGCGCTCGGCAAGAAGGCGATCCTGACCAAGCTCGTCCATGCCGAGGGCTTCGAGCGCTTCCTCGACAAGAAATACACGGGCACGAAGCGCTTCGGACTCGAAGGCGGCGAAGCGGCTATCCCCGCGCTCGAACAGATCATCAAGCGCGGCGGCCAACTCGGCGTGAAGGAAATCGTCATCGGCATGCCGCATCGCGGCCGCCTCAACGTGCTGACCAACGTGTTGGGGAAGCCGTACCGCGCGCTCTTTCACGAGTTCAAGGGCGGCTCCGCCAACCCGGAGGACGTCGAAGGCTCCGGCGACGTGAAATATCATCTCGGCGTTTCGAGCGACCGCGAGTTCGACGGCAATTCCGTGCATCTCTCGCTCACCGCGAACCCGTCGCATCTCGAAATTGTCGATCCGGTCGTTCTCGGCAAGGTCCGCGCGAAGCAGGACCAACTCGGCGACAAGACCCGCTCGGAGGTTCTGCCGCTGCTCTTGCACGGCGATGCGGCCTTCGCGGGACAGGGCGTTGTCGCGGAGTGCTTCGGCCTTTCGGGCCTCAAGGGGCATCGCACCGGCGGCTCGATCCACTTTATCGTCAACAACCAGATCGGCTTCACCACCGCGCCGCGCTTCTCGCGCTCCTCGCCCTATCCGTCGGACATCGCGCGCATGATCGAGGCCCCGATCTTCCATGTGAACGGCGACGATCCGGAAGCCGTGGTCTATTGCGCGCGCGTCGCGACCGAGTTCCGCCAGCGCTTCCACAAGCCGGTCGTGATCGACATGATCTGCTACCGGCGTCATGGCCATAATGAGGGCGACGAGCCGTCCTTCACGCAGCCGCTGATGTACAAGAAGATCCGCCAGCAGCCGAGCGTGGTTTCGATCTACTCGAAGCGGCTCGCGGACGAGAACCTCGTCAGGGAGGAAGAGGCCGAGGCGCTGAAGTCTTCCTTTTGGGACCAGCTCGAACAGGAATTCATCGCATCCGAAAGCTACCGGCCGAACAAGGCCGACTGGCTCGACGGGCGCTGGTCGTCGATCACGCTGCCCGAGGAAGGTCCGCGTCGCGGCAATACCGGCGTCCATCTCGACCGTCTGCGCCGCATCGGCGAGACGCTGACCGAGGTGCCGAAGGGCTTCACCGCGCACAAGACAATCGAACGCTTCCTCGCCAACCGCCGCAAGATGATCGAGGAGGGCAAGGGCATCGACTGGTCGATGGCGGAGGCGCTCGCCTTCGGCACCCTTCTCGATGAAGGCTATCCCGTGCGCCTGTCCGGGCAGGACGTTGAGCGCGGCACCTTCTCGCAGCGCCACGCTGTGCTCACCGATCAGGAGAACGAGGAGCCGTTCACGCCGCTGAACCACCTTTCCGACTCCCAGGCGCGCATTGAAATCGTGAACTCGATGCTGTCCGAAGAGGCGGTGCTTGGTTTCGAATATGGCTACAGCCTCGCGGAGCCGAACGCGCTCGTGCTCTGGGAAGCGCAGTTCGGCGACTTTGCGAACGGTGCTCAGGTGGTCATCGACCAGTTTCTCGCGAGCGGCGAACGCAAGTGGCTCCGCATGTCGGGGCTCGTGCTCATGCTGCCGCACGGCTATGAAGGCCAAGGGCCGGAGCATTCCTCCGCGCGTCTCGAACGCTATCTTCAGCTTTCCGCCGAGGACAATTGGCAGGTTGCCAATTGCACCACGCCCGCGAACTACTTCCACATTCTCCGCCGCCAGCTTCATCGCAGCTTCAGGAAACCGCTGATCCTGATGACGCCGAAGTCGCTGCTTCGGCACAAGCGCGTTGTCTCGTCGCTCGAAAAGTTCGGGCCGGGGACGACGTTCCACCGGGTTCTCTGGGACAGCGCGCAGGTCGGCAAGAGCGAGACCGTGAAGCTCGTGCGCGACGAGGACATCAAGCGTGTCGTGTTGTGCAGCGGCAAGGTCTATTACGACCTGTTCGAAGAGCGCGAGAGCCGCGGAACCAGCGATATCTATCTGATGCGTCTGGAGCAGCTCTACCCGTTCCCGGCGCGCGCGCTCATTCAGGAATTGTCGCGCTTTCCGAACGCCGAAATCGTCTGGTGTCAGGAAGAGCCGAAGAATCAGGGCGCCTGGACTTTCGTCGAGAGCAACATCGAGTGGGTGCTCGACCACATCGGCGCGGATACGCGGCGTCCCCGCTATATCGGGCGGCCGGCTTGCGCATCCACGGCCGCCGGTCTGATGAGCAAGCACACGGCGGAGCTGCACGCATTTCTTGATGAGGCGTTGACGCTGCAAGGCTGAGGCCGGCGCACGAGATCGATCCGCGAGCGGAAACACGTCGCGATTCGGTCGGCAGGGGGATTTGAGGCCGCGGGCGCTCTCCAGTGGAGGGGCGGTCGCGGTCTGGTTTTCAGGGGGCTTCCGGGCGCGATACAGCTCGGTGCGGCAAATGCGCCTCGGCATGAGGCTGTTGAAGGATTTATGCATGACCACGGAAATCGTCGTTCCCACGCTTGGCGAATCAGTCACAGAAGCGACCGTCGGCCGATGGTTCAAGAAGCCGGGCGATGCCGTGAAGGCGGACGAGGCTCTCGCGGAGCTTGAAACAGACAAGGTCACGCTCGAAGTGAATGCCCCGGCTGCGGGCGTGATCGCCGAAATCCTCGTCAAGGAAGGCGAAACCGTGGGCGTCGGCGCGCTGCTCGGCACGATCGCGGAAGGCGCCGCCGCCGCCGCGAGCGGCGCTCCGAAACCCGCCGAGAAGCCCGCAGCCGCTCCGGTCGCGGCTCAGGCGACCACGCCCAGCCCCGTTCAGGCCGCTTCGCCCCGCTCGCCGAATGTTGATGTGCTCGCGCCGTCCGTCCGCCGCATCGCCGAGGAAACCGGCGTCAATCCGGCCACTATTCCGGGCACGGGCAAGGACGGCCGCGTGACGAAGGGCGATATGCTGTCCGTCATTGAGGGCGGTGCCGCCTCCTCGCCTGCGCCCGCCGCGCCGAGTTCCTTCTTCGAGAAGGTCGCAGCGCCCGCGCCCGCGCCACGTCCCGCAGCGCCGCGCACGATTGAGGCGCGCGAGGAACGTGTGCGCATGACGAAGCTTCGCCAGACCATCGCGCGCCGCCTCAAGGAAGCGCAGAACAACGCCGCCATGCTCACCACCTTCAACGAGGTGGACATGTCGACGATCATGGATCTGCGCAACCGCTACAAGACGATCTTCGAGAAGAAGCACGGCGTTAAGCTCGGCTTCATGGGCTTCTTCGTAAAGGCGTGTCTTCACGCGCTCCACGACGTTCCGAGCGTCAACGCGGAGATCGACGGCGACGACATCATCTACAAGAACTTCTACCACA
The DNA here is from genome assembly GCF_018619475.1 of Rhodomicrobium sp. Az07. Classification (GTDB taxonomy): domain Bacteria; phylum Pseudomonadota; class Alphaproteobacteria; order Rhizobiales; family Rhodomicrobiaceae; genus Rhodomicrobium. The sequence goes on along the minus strand of NZ_JAHFZG010000013.1, from coordinate 56,563 downwards.
TCGGCATTGCGGTCGGCACGGATCGCGGCCTCGTCGTGCCCGTCGTGCGCGACGCGGATCAGAAGTCCATCGCCGACATCGAAAAGGAAATCGCGGGCTTCGGCGTGAAGGCGCGCGACGGCAAACTCAGCCTTGAAGAAATGCAGGGCGGCACGTTCACCATCTCGAACGGCGGCGTCTACGGCTCGCTGATGTCGACGCCGATCCTGAACGCGCCGCAGTCGGGCATTCTCGGCATGCACAAGATTCAGGAGCGGCCTGTCGTCGTGAACGGCAAGATCGAGATCCGGCCGATGATGTATCTCGCGCTGTCCTACGATCACCGCCTCGTCGACGGCAAGGATGCCGTGACGTTCCTCGTGCATGTGAAGGACGCGCTGGAAGATCCGCAGCGTCTCATTCTCGACCTGTAGAGAGCGCGGATCGCCTTCGGCGCGCGCTTTTCCGCGCGGCGCGGCGAGGAGGCGCAGGTAATCGACGACACACATTTACGGGCGACGCACGCCCGGCTGACCCATGGAGACACTCATGGCTGATGCGTACGAGCTTATCGTAATCGGAAGCGGCCCCGGCGGTTATGTCTGCGCGATCCGCGCCGCGCAACTCGGGCTCAAGACAGCGATCGTGGAAAAGAACCCGACCTTCGGCGGCACCTGCCTGAATGTCGGCTGTATCCCGTCGAAGGCGCTGCTCCACGCATCCGAGCTTTACGAGGAGGCAGGCCACGGTTTCGCGGGGATGGGCATCAAGGTGAAGCCGCAACTCGATCTCGCGGCGATGATGAAATACAAGGCCGAGGGCATCGAGGGGAACGTCAAGGGCGTCGAATATCTCCTGAAGAAGAACAAGATCGACACCTGGCGCGGCACGGGGCGCGTCGCGGGTGCGGGCAAGGTTTCGGTCACGGCCGCTGACGGCGCGGTGGAAACGCTCAAGACGAAGGCCATCGTCATCGCCACCGGCTCCGACATCGTGCGGCTGCCGGGCATCGAGATCGACGAGAAGCGCGTCGTTTCCTCCACCGGCGCGCTCGACCTCAACGCCGTTCCCGAGCATCTCGTCGTCATCGGCGGCGGCGTGATCGGCCTCGAACTCGGCTCCGTCTGGCGCAGGCTCGGCGCGAAGGTGACGGTTGTGGAATTCCTCGACCGCATCCTGCCCGGCATGGACAATGACGTGGTGAAGAGCTTCCAGCGCATCCTCGAAAAGCAGGGGATGGCCTTCCGCGTCAGCCAGAAGGTGACGGGCGTCAAGGCGAACGGCAAAGGCCCGCTCAAGGTTGCGGTTGCGCCGGCTTCGGGCGATGGCGTTGCGGAAGAGTTCGAGGCGAGCCATGTGCTCGTTGCCGTCGGCCGCGTGCCCTACACCGAGGGGCTCGGCCTCGAAGAGGCGGGCGTCGCCATCGACAACAAGCGCCGCATCGTTGTCGACGACCATTTCCAGACAAACGTGCCCGGCATCTATGCCATCGGCGACGTGATCCGTGGGCCGATGCTTGCGCACAAGGCGGAAGATGAGGGCGTTGCCGTCGCCGAGAACCTCGCGGGCAAGGCTGGCCACGTGAATTACGGCGTCATTCCCGGCGTGATCTACACCTATCCCGAGGTCGCAAGTGTCGGGAAGACGGAAGAGAGCCTGAAGGCTGAGGGCGTCGATTATACGGTCGGCAAGTTCCCGTTCACCGCGAACGGCCGTGCCAAGGTGAACCGGCAGACCGAAGGCTTCGTGAAGATCCTCGCGGATGCGAAGACGGACCGCGTGCTCGGCGTGCATATCCTCGGGCCGGACGCGGGCAACATGATCGCCGAAGCGGCGGTGCTGATGGAGTTCGGCGGCTCGGCGGAAGACCTCGCGCGCACCTGCCACGCGCATCCAACGCTGCCCGAAGCCGTGAAGGAAGCCGCGCTCGCTGTCGGCAAGCGCGCGATCCACATCTGATGCGAACGCCTCCGACGCCCGCGCGCGGGCACGGAGGCAACAGCATGTGGAAGCAGCCGTCCTGTTTCGCTCCGTCTGCGTTTCCCCAAGCGCGGCGTCGGCAGTCCGATCAGCCTTCGGCCAGACACGCGCGTTAGATTGACGCTGCTGAAAAGCGGTTGAGCGAAGATGCTTGCGGTCGCGCGTCACCTTTTGATCGTCTTTTCGCTTTTATGTGCGGTTGACGGTGCCGGTTGCGCGTGGCGTCTGTTTCGAAAGTGTGAGAGTGCAAGTTGCGGGAGCGGCGCCGGGCGCCCTGGTTCAAGGTATCGACCTGTTTGCAAATTCCAGCCGCGTTTCGCGCGGACGGATCGAGGGGACGGATGAAATTTCGCTTTGCGTTCTGGCTCGCTTCCGTGGCGGCAATCGCCGGGACGACGCCGATACCACAAGCCGCAATCGCGCAGGGCTTTTTCGGCCAGCCGATGCGTGGCCCGACCAATATCATCGGTCGCAACTATCCCGGCAAGATCACCACGATCGGCGCCGAGAGCATGACCGTCAATCTGCGCGAGGGCGGCCCGCAAACGGTGCTCTTCTCCGACATCTGGCGGATCAGGCGCTCGTTTGCGTCCGATGAGCCGAACGGCTCGTCCATCGTCGATTTCGGCAACAACCGCATGTTCATCGCCGCGCCGCTCGATGCCCTCGTCGGCGAGGTGAGCAAGAAATCGCCCTTGATGAAGCTGACGGCGCCAAACGGCTACACGATCTACCTCGTCGCGAACAAGGTGACCGACATCACGGGCGCCATTCCCGGCCTGCACAACCCGGCGAGCAAGACGGTGATCGGCACCCGCAACGGATCGCAGCAGGTGCTTGAAACGATCGCCGATACGAAAAAGGTCATCGCGGCGGCGAGCGTCGCAAGATAGGCTTCAAGCCGTCCCGCGCGTGGGCGCCGGGGTTTCAGCCGAGGGTGCTTGCCATGTGGCGGGTTGGGGTGGATCTCGGGGGCACGAAGATCGAGGCGCTTGCCTTGTCGCCCGACGGCGATGAGCGCGAGCGCTTGCGGATCGCGACGCCGCGCGGAGACTACGAAGGCACGCTCGACGCGATTGCGGCTCTCGTCGCGCGTTGCATCGATGGCTTGCCGCGGGCGAACATCGCCGGCGTCGGCATCGGCATTCCGGGGAGCCTCTCGCCCGCTACCGGACTGGTCCGCAACGCAAACTCGACATGGCTCAACGGGAAGCCGCTGCATCGCGATCTCCAGGCGCGCCTTTCCTTGCCTTGCGTCGTCGAAAACGACGCGAACTGTTTCGCGCTGTCCGAGGCGGCGGATGGAGCGGGCGCGGGCTATCGCGCCGTTTTCGGCGTGATTATCGGCACGGGCGTCGGCGGCGGGATCGTGATCGAGGGGCGCTCGCATCTGGGGCTGAACGCGCTCGGCGGCGAGTGGGGTCACAACGCGCTCCCCTGGCCCGACACCGACGAATGGCCGGGCGAGCCTTGCTATTGCGGCAAGCGCGGCTGTATCGAGACCTTCCTGAGCGGCCCGGCGCTCCAGCGCCAGTATGCGGCCCTTTCGGGCGAGACCGTCGACGCGAGGATGATCGCGGAGCGAGCCGACGCGGGAGAAGCGGCGGCGGTTGCCGCTCTGGAAACTTATTCGAGAAGAATGGCGAAGGCGCTCGCTTCGGTTGTCAATATTCTGGACCCCGACATCATCGTGTTCGGCGGCGGTGTCTCGAATATCGACAGCGTCATCGCAAGAGCGATGGACCTGTTGCCCGGTTGGGTTTTCTCCGACCGCGTCGCAACATCGCTTGTGAAAAACCGCTGGGGAGATTCCAGCGGCGTCCGTGGCGCTGCCCGATTGATATACTCGGGTAACCCCGTTTAATTCCGGAGTTACCCGAGCACTATTCTGCAAAACGGATCGTTATTACGGATTGGTGCTTACAAACCAAGTATGGGTGATTGATAGCGTGGGGATCCGGCCCCTGCATCACCTGTTCGGATGAAAATCGGCATAGGAGGCTATGTTTGAGCGCTCTGTGGTATTCAGGTTACATATGGAAAAGGTGATTTTTCGGAAGCGCACAGCGTAACCGGGGTCTTTGCACGGGTTGCACTCGAATTTCATGTCACGCTGGACGTGTGAACATGCGCTCCCGCCCCTGGAGCCGGATCCGATCGGTTGACCCGACCTGATCGGTGAATTCGTCTCTAGGTCACCGACTCGTAAGCCCGCAGCCAGATGCGGACTGACGCGAGCTTGACGGATGCGAGGAAATTGTCGTCGCGCTTGTCGTATCGGGTTGCTATAGCGCGGAAAGTTTGAGTTTGTTGAAGAAGCGCTCGACGGCGTTTCTCTGGCGGTAAGGCCAGGCCGAGAAGGCCGGACGCTTCTTCCGGTTCGGCATGAGCTTGATGTTGTCGTCGTAAGCCTTTGAAATCGCGTCGAGAAGTCGGTCCCACACACCCGCCTTGCGCCAGCGGTTGAAGCGGTTCACGCAGGTGGTATGCGGGCCGTACGGGCTGGGATGTCGGCCCGGAGCCGGAACCGATCGAGTCGATCGGTGAATCCGGCTCCATCCGTCAAATCAAACCGTTCCGGCCGGAACGGTTTGCTGCGCGCGGAGCGGTCCTCGCGCCGATTTCGTATCTGTGGCGTGTGAAGGTCGTTTCCTGAGCCCCCGCATAGCTCTTGCATTTCCCGCGCCGCTCGGTTCACGCGATGTCACGGGAGCGGCTTACGAGTGAAACGCTGGCGGACATGAAAAAAGCGCCCGGCCATATTCGGCGAGCGCTCTTTCCGTGCCAGAGATCCGCAATCGCGCGGGGCTCTGGCCCTGTCTGTTTCGATCGGCCTGCGTTAAATCGGACTCGATTTCGACGCAGAGAAGCTGACGACACCGGAAACTTACAGCGTCGTGCCGCGTCAGATTTGCGGCACGATGCTGTAGCCGCCAATCAGCGTTCCGTTCTCTCGGCGCTTGCCTTGATCGTCAGCTTGGCGAAGCGCACATGCGCGCTCGCGTGCTGCCTGCAATGCGGGAACTTCAGCGGGCAAATCTTGCTGCTGATCGCGGCTTTCAGGACATGGTTGCCGCTCGGAGCGCCATCATTGGAAACCTTGTGAAGCGTCGGCATGGTCGGCATGGCCGACGGAGCTTCGGGCCGACCCTGCGGATCGATGGCCACGGGCTTGATGTTGTCAGACGCATTGCTGGCTTCGTCCTGACGCGGAGCTGAACGCGGCTTTTCGAGCGGCTTGCAGCCTGGAAGCTGAACCGCGCGGCGAGCCTTGTCGCCACGGCGGTCGGCGAAATAATAGCGGTTGTCGCAGACATAGGCCATGGGCGGAAGACGGTCGCGGTCGAAAAGGATGTCGGCGCGGCGAAGATCGGACCAGAATTCGTTCAGCTTGCGCGTATCTTCGAGTTCCGGCGCATATTTCGCAAAGCGGAAGGGCAGCGCTAGAACCGGCACATGGGCCTGCCCGCCCCGCAGAGCAGCGCGAACCGCATCGTAAACTTCCTCGACATTCGCATCCTGAATGGCGAAGCAGCCGATCGACGAGCACTTTCCGTGAATGAGGATGCTCGATCCGCTGCGGCCGTTCATCTTGTCGAACGCGTTCGGATAGTTGATGTTCATCGCGCGATGCCAACGGGGGTTTGGACCGATCAGGTCATCCCATTCCACGCGGTACAGACCTTCAGGGGATTGGCGGTCGCCTTCATACATCTTCGGGCCCAGGCCGCCCGCAAACTTGCAGATGCCGTAGGTCTTGAAGAGTTCGTAGCGCGGGCCTTTCTCGACCCAGAGTTCCAGCGTCGAGCTTTGCTTGTAAATCCGGATGAAGACGGGAGAGCCGAGCTTCATGCCTTTGCCTTCGAACTCCGCTGCGAGCGCGTTCTCCTTCTCAACCGCGCCGCGCGCATCGCGGCTTTTAGCGGTGGCGCCTTGAAGGGACGCCAGGCAAAGGGCTATCGCGCTAACCAGCACGCAGACTAAACGATACTGCATCTTCACTCCTTGTAAACTACGCCAGACCAGCGCTCACGCCAGGTGGCGATTCGAAGCTGTCCCAAGTCATGGGAAGAACAGGCTCAAGCTTCATTTCCTGAATCGAAATGTGATCTAAGTATGACCACCACAATATAGATTTATTAAAGCTTTTAATCCAATTTTATTTAAAGATTACATCTACGTTAATTTCGTGAAGCCTAACTTCCGAGTATTGAATTTGCAAGACAATATGTTCAAAGCACGATTCGGTAACCTTTTGGCCTTGCGATTTCTCCCCGGAGAGCGCGCCAAAAGCGTATGCAGCGGCCCACGGATGAGAGGAGCAACACATTGCAATCGCTTGTGAAACTCGATTAATTCGGCGCAGCCCGGAACAAGCCGGGCCGATTCACACCGATTTGCGGCGCCTCGGGTCGCGAGCGATCTGCGCGCTACTTGTAGCGACCGCCACAAAGGGAGCTTACAATTGGCGTTAATCTTCGCACCGGCTCAAAAAGACGCGTCGAGCGTATCAGAATTTGCTCTGTTGTTCGGCGGCGTGCGCGCTTTTTGCGCACTCCCACTCGCGTCGGTTCGTTGAGACGCGGCAGTGCAGGGCGCTTCGAGGGCGCTGCTCCCGTCGACAATTCGCCGATAGCGGCAAATGCGCCGTCGCAAAGTCCGTTTTCTCGGGGTGCTGCAAAAATGGGGCGGTTCGTCGCGGCGAGAGGCAGGGGCGATATGGCATGCGAGGATGCATGGCACGCAAATTGCTTCCAAATCTGTTACGCCGCGCAAGCCGGGATGGTCGGATGGGCGTGTCGTGACCCAAGTTGGAACGGGAAACTCTATCGCCGGTCGCTCAGGGTGCTCCCTTGCCCTGACGCCGGCGCTTTTTTTCGGACAAGAGGGTAACGGGCATTAGTCGATTAAATTTTTCGGCTTCTCCTGCACCGTCATCTCAAGTATGGTCGGCAATTCGATGCTCTGCCGCTTACATTTGTTTCATTGCGACATGCTCTGAAAACGCCGCGACTCAATGTCATCGCTATATCGGCGCAGTTTCGAATCGGATTCGTAGCGGCGCACCAGCGTCGCAACGAGTGCGGGCGGTTCCGCACCGGCCGAGCCGATGCTTGGGATGATTAGCGAGGATCGTTCAATAATGGGCGAAGCTCTTTCCAACGAACTAATAAAAAATATTTATCGCTATGCCTCCTGCATACTGGGGAACCGGCAACTGAGCCACATTGCCGTTGCCGAAGCTCTGGAGGCCCATGCCCGGAACGGGGGATCGTCAAGATTTCGGCTGTACCAATTCGTGAACGAAGCTTCCGCTTCGAGAGCGCCTCAGGCTGACGTGCGCTTCAGTGGAGGCTGCGGTATCGGTGCCGAGTTGCTGAAGCTTCCGTACCAGCGCCGCCAGATCGTCGCGCTTCGCGCGGTCATGGGATTCTCTTTCGTCGACGTGGCCGAAGTGATGGAGATGACGGAAACCGCCGTTCGGCGGCATTACGTTTCTTCGCTTCTGGAATTGCGCCCCAAGCCCGCTGTCCTGATCATCGAGGACGAGGCCATGATCGCGCTCGATCTCCAGAAGATCATCAAGACGCTCGGCCTCTCGGTCGCTGGCATCGCCAAGAATCGCGAGGAAGCTTTGCGGATCGTGGGCTTGTCTCACCCGAAGCTGATCGTCGCGGATTATCGGCTCAGGGATGAGACTGGCATCGATGTGGTGAACGCAATCCGCGAGCAGATCCACGCCGACGTCATCTATATCACCGCTCATCCGGAAGCAGTCACGGAGCAGCTCGGGGCGGCAAGCGAGGTGGTGCTTGCGAAGCCGTTCAACGCGCGCGCGTTGGTTGCCGCCGTCCAGTCGAAGCTTGCGGCGTAAACGGCGCGGCGCCTGGCAGCGGGCGCGAGGTCTTTCTCGCGCCATCTGGGATCACGGCTGCTTTTCGAAGTCGCCGTCGACGTAAAACCAGCGTCCGTCCTCGCGAACGAAGTGGCTTGTCTCGTGGATTTCCCAAGCGCGGCCTTTGGCCTTGTAGCGTGCGGTGAATTCGACATCGGCCGTGTCGGGCCCGGTGACCTCGTGGCGCATCACCTTCAGGCCCAGCCAGCGACGCGCGGACGCCTCGACGTCCAGATCCGTGGGGAGCGTGCTCGCATGCCAGGTTGCGAGCAGATAATCCTGAAGTTTCAGCCCGAACGCGGTGTATCGCGACCGCATCAGCGCTTCGGCGTCGGCTGCCGGTTCGCCATTGTGCAATTTCTGGCAGCACAGCGCGTAGCTTAACAAGCTCCCGCAGGGACATGGGCCGCGATATGTCTTTTCCACCGTCATGCCGGGAATGGTCCTTCCAATTGCGCGCCTCGTTGAATGAGGAACCGCGCGCCGCGAGCAATCCGCCATCGCGCTCGCCCGATAACCCGTATCGAAGGCATTGAGGATAAGCTACAAGCAAGGGCGCCATTTCGGGCGACAAAGCATCACAGACGACGCGGGCGGGATTGGGATGATCGCGATAACGGACAGGATCGACCTCGACGAGGGCGAGATCGCCGTGACGTTCATCCGCGCGAGCGGCCCCGGCGGTCAGAACGTCAACAAGGTTTCGACCGCCGCGCAACTGCGCTTCGATGCACGCCGCTCGCCGAGCCTGCCCGACGCGGTGCGCTTTCGTCTTGAACGCATCGCCGGATCGCGGTTGACGAAGGATGGCGAGATCGTGCTGACGGGCGGCAGCTACCGCACGCAGGAGGCAAACCGGAAGGACGTGGTCGACAGGCTCGTCCGAATGATCCGGCAGGCCGCCATCGAGCGCCCCGTCCGCCGACCGACGCGGCCGACGCTCGGTTCCAAGCAGCGGCGGCTCGCGGGCAAATCGAAGCGGAGCGAAGTCAAGCGCCAGCGGCAAGCCCCCGGCGCCAGCGGCGATTGAGGAAGTGCGCCCGCGGCATGACGTTGATGCCGCGGGCTGTTCTCAAGCGCTTAAGCGGCCACGGCGGGCAGCTTGGAAAGGGCCGTCGCAAGCGCGCCTTCGTCGTAATCCTGATCGATCATCCGGCCTTCGAAGTAGTTGATGTAAGCCCCCATGTCGAAATGGCCGTGACCCGACAGGTTGAACAGGATCGTCTCGGCCTTGCCTTCCGCCTTGCACCGCAGTGCCTCATCGATCGCGCAGCGCACGGCGTGGGTCGACTCCGGCGCGGGCACGATGCCTTCGCAGCGCGCGAACTGCACGCCCGCATCGAAACATGTCCTCTGGTGATAGGCGCGCGCCTCGATCAGCCCCAGCTCGTAGACATGCGAAACCATCGGCGCCATGCCGTGATAACGCAGACCGCCGGAATGGGTCGCGGGCGGCATGAACGTCGAGCCGAGCGTGTGCATTTTCATGAGCGGTGTCAGGTGTGCGGTATCGCCGAAGTCGTAGGCGTATCGGCCGCGCGTCAATGTGGGACAGGTCGTGGGCTCCACGGCGATGATGCGCCGCTTGCGGCCGCCGCGCAGTTGCAGCCCGAGGAACGGGAACGCGATGCCCGCGAAGTTCGAGCCGCCGCCCGTGCAGCCGATCACGATGTCCGGATCGTCCCCCGCCATCTCGAATTGCTTGATGGCCTCCTCGCCGATGATCGTCTGATGCAGCATCACATGGTTCAGCACAGAGCCGAGCGCATATTTCACCGCCGGATCTTTGGCCGCGATCTCCACCGCTTCGGAGATGGCCATGCCGAGCGAGCCTGGGCTGTTCGGGTGTTGCGCGAGCATGGCGCGCCCCGACTCAGTCCGGTCCGACGGCGAGGCGATGCAGCGTGCGCCGTAGGTTTCCATCAGCGCGCGACGATAAGGCTTCTGGTCGAAGGACACGCGGACCTGAAACACGGTCACGTCAATGCCGAACAAGGCGCCCGCGAAGGCGAGCGACGCGCCCCATTGTCCCGCGCCCGTCTCGGTGGAAAGCCGCTGGATGCCCTCTTCCTTGTTATACCAGGCCTGCGGCACGGCCGTGTTCGGCTTGTGCGAACCCGCGGGCGAGACGCCCTCGTTCTTGTAGTAGATCTTGGCGGGGGTGCCGAGCGCCTGTTCGAGGCGGCGCGCGCGGTAGAGCGGCGACGGCCGCCACATGCGATAGACGTCGCGGATCGGCTCGGGAATCTCGATTTCGCGCTCGGTCGAAACTTCCTGAAGGATGAGCGCCATCGGAAACAGCGGCTCAAGATCGGCGGGACCGGCGGGTTGTTTCGTGCCGGGATGCAGCACGAGCGGCAGAGGCACAGGCAGGTCGGCCGTGAGGTTGTACCAGAATTTCGGGATTTGCGTTTCGTCGAGAACGTATTTGAGTTGGTTGCTCATGCGACCCTTCCACTGCTGAAATTTTGGGCAACATACACGAGGAGAGGGGGGCGTAACCGTGGCACTTTGCGGCGGGCTGCTTAATGATGAACGCGCGGACGAGAGCTTTGGCCAGGCGATGTAAATTTGGTGGCGCGTCGAAACCGGCATGCGCACGACAGGAGACCGAAGGTTTGGGATCTTCGAGAAACGCGATAGACTGCAAAAGCGGCTGCGGCGCTATCCCCTTTCTCTTTCAAACCGATTTCGGATAAAGTCGCTGCTGCAACTTTGCCTTGGCGGCTGGATCCGAAACGATGTCAATTTGGGGAAAACTTGCCGGAGCGGCGGCGGGCCTCGCGTTCGGTGGGCCGCTTGGCGCGCTGTTCGGCGGCGTGGCGGGCCATGCGGTCGATCGCACCCTCTCGGATTCGGGACACGACCGGCAGGTGGCTTTCACCATGGGCGTGATCGCGCTCGGGGCGAAGATGGCGAAGGCCGATGGCGTCGTCACGATCAGCGAAATCCGCGCCTTCAAGGAAGTATTCAAGATCCCGCCGGGCGAGGAGCATAACGTCGCCCGCGTCTTCAATCTCGCGAAGCAAGACGTCGCAGGCTTCGAGATGTATGCGCGCCAGCTTGGCCGCCTGCTCCGCAACGACCGGCAATTGCTCGAAGATGTGCTCGACGGCCTGTTCCATATTGCCATCTCCGACGGCCAGCTTCTTCCCGCCGAGGATCAGTTCCTCGCCGACGTGGCGAAGGAATTCGGCTTCACCCACATGGACTACATGGGCGTTCGCGGGCGGCACTTCCGCTGCGAGCTGTACGATCCTTATACAGTCCTGTCGGTGTCGCCGGATATCTCGGACTCGGACCTCAAGGCGAAGTATCGTAAGCTCGTTGCGGAAAATCATCCGGACAAGCTGATCGCGCGCGGCGTACCCCCCGAGTTCGTCGAGATCGCCACGAAGAAACTCGCCGCCATCAACGCGGCCTATGACGAGATCAAGCAATCCCGTCATCCCCTTCCATAGAGCGAGACGCGCGACCGGCGAAACAAGGAAGCGTAGCGTATCACCAGCATGACATCCGAAATCCAGACCGCATTTCAGCCGGACTCCGGCCTCGTGTCCCGCATCGTTGCCGCCGAAAATCGCGAGGAGCGGCGCGGCTGCTCCAGCCCGAATATCCTCATCCTGCATTATACAGGCATGGAGAGCGCGGAGGCGGCCATCCGCTGGCTCGCGCTTCGCGAGTCGGGCGTTTCCTGCCATTACGTCGTGGACGAGGCGGGCGCGATCACGCAACTCGTGCCGGAACGCTTGCGCGCCTGGCATGCGGGCCTCTCCATGTGGGAAGGCCGCGACGACGTGAACTCCCGTTCCATCGGCATCGAGATCCACAATCCCGGCCATGGCCTCGGCTATCCCGACTTCACGCGTCCGCAGATGCTGGCCGTCGAGAATCTCTGCCACGACATCGTTTCGCGCAACCGGATCGCGCCGCGTCACGTGCTCGCCCATTCGGACATTGCGCCCGCCCGCAAGGAAGACCCCGGCGAGAAGTTCAACTGGGCGTGGCTGGCGCTCGGCGGCATCGGCCATTGGGTGGAGCCCGCGCCGATTGTGGAGGGCGGCGCGCTCGACACGGGATCGTGCGGCGGCGCCGTGCGCGAGTTGCAGGAGAAGCTCGCGGCCTATGGCTACGGCATCGATGTCACGGGCGATTACGATGACGTGACGCGAACTGTTGTGAGGGCGTTTCAGCGCCATTTCCGGCCCGCGCTGGTGGATGGGCGCGCGGACCTCTCGACGCTGAGGACGCTCGACGCGCTGCTCGAAGCGCTGCCGGTCGCCGACGCTCGGTCTTTCTAGTTGGGGCGCTCGCCCTTTCTCGCCCCAGCCGCGACCGAGCCGAAAGGGAAAGCGGCGTAACGCAGGCGGCATAAGCGGCACTTGAGTGCATCGGAGCCGGACAATCGCACCGCTCCTTTTCATTCCGCCAGAGGCCACCGATATGACATCGATCATGGGCGCGGGAGGTTGGGCATGAAACGAAGTCCGGGCGGGAAACTTCGGGTGTGTTGGATGCTGGCGCTGACGGCGCTCGGCGGCGGCGGCGCGCAGGCCGACGAAATCGGCTGTATCAGCACGACATTCCGACTCATCGGCAAGAACGACAAGGTTTGCGTGAGTGCCTTCGACGACCCGAAGGTGCCCGGCGTGGCCTGCCACATCGCGCAGGCGAAGACAGGCGGCCTCGGTGGGACGATCGGACTTGCGGAAGATCCAAGCCGCTTTTCCATTGCTTGCCGCCAGATCGGACCGATTACGGCAGACCTCGGAAAGCTCGGCGAGAACGAGGAAGTCTATTCGGATCGCACGTCCATATTCTTCAAGAAGACGCACGTCTACCGAACGGTAGACAGGAAGCGGAACACGCTTGTGTATGTGGCGATCAGCGACAAGCTGATCGACGGCTCGCCGCAAAACTCGATTTCCACTGTGCCCGTCATGCCGTGGGCGGCGCGCTGAAAATGCTCCCGCTCCGAAGCTGTCGCGCGCTGATGCATGGGCCAGCGAGCAATAGATAACCGCCTGAACGAAGACCGGACCGAACCAGCAACCAGAGCCTATTGGAGGCGCGACTGCTTCAGCGTCTAGTGGAGCGAATTTGACATTTGTGTCCCGCTGCAAACGGATGCAAATGTCGGAATCGGACCACTAGTTAGTTACAAAGCACGATTTGTCGCCGCCGATGCCTTTAATTCTCTGACACAACTCCATGGCTTCCCGGCGCGTGCCGAGCGGACCCGCGACAGCACGGAACGTAACGCCCTTCGCCCCGAGGTCGGCAATCTTCGCCTGAACCGGCACATCGCCAAGGGCCCGCTTGAACTTGCCGGTCAGGAACGGGATATCGCGCTGGATCGCCTTCTCGTCCGGCGCCGATTTCAACGACACCCAGAAACTACCCGCCGGAGGTGGCGTTGCGTAAGCCGTCGAGGGCGTCAAAGAGGCTGACCGGGTGACGGGGGCGGGAGCCGTTGGCACGGCGCCGGTCCGGAACGGCGCGACCGCCGGCGCCGGAGACGGCACAGCCTGAGTGGCCGGGAAAGACGGCGGTCCGTTGCCGAACGGCGGCGGCAACTCGCCACTGGCCGCGCTGGCTATGCTCGGCGCGGAGGAGCGGTTCGTGTCGACGCGGGTTCCGTCGGGCCGGTAGACCTCGCTTCGCACCACCGTCGGCAGGTCGGGGCTGCGGCCCACGGGAGCAGACATCTGCGGCGCATCGCCGCTGCGCTGGGCTTTCCGCAATGCCTCGTCGATGCGGTCCTCAAGTGAATTCGGCTGACCGCCGCTTGCGGAGGCGGACGCATAATTTTGCGGAGCCGCCGGAGCCGCGAAAGCCGCCTGCACCTGCCCGTCCGGCGTCAGCCGGTCGTAAATCGTCTTTTCGCCGTTGGGGAACTGTTTTCCGCCGGGATTCTCGGGCGCGGCTTTCAGCGGACTATTATCGGCGCGGATGACACCCGCCTCGTCTGCCGGACCGCTCATCGACTTGTAGAGATACGCTCCGCCGCCGCCAATCGTCATTGCGCCGACAAGCGCGGCGGCCACGAAAAGCTTCCGGCTGCGTTTGCGGGCAGGCGCATGAGCCTGTTCGAGTTCATCCTCATCCGCGAAGAAATCCTCGTCCAGTTCGTCGGCGTGAGGGTTATGACGACCGAGGTCGTCCCCATGGCCACCTGCATCGTCGGCCCATCCACCCTGAGAGGGAAAACGTGCGCCGTATTCGTCCTGCGGGGCATAAGCGTTCTGCGCGAAGCCTTGAGGCTGCTGCGGAGCGTAACCGCGATCAACCTGCGCGCCTTGCTGCGGCGCAAATCCACGGTCGACCGGAGCTTTTGGCGGTTGCGCGGCATAGCCGCGATCCGGCTGCGGTGAAAAACCGCGTTCCGGCTGCACACTCCGTGGCGGCAGCGGTGGCTGCGCTTGCGGCTGATCCTCCGGCAAATAGAACCGCGAGGCCTGCCTTTCCTGTGCGGCGAACCCCTGATCGTAGTCGTCGAGCGGCGAGCGCGTCTCACGCTGGTAATAGGCGGCGTCGTCCTCACGCGGGGCAGGCGGCTGCGGCGCGGGCGGCGCCTGACGGACCGGCAGATTCGCGTAAGGATCCTGCTGGCGCTGGACGGGCTGCTCGTAAAGATCGTCCTGATAGACGGGGCCTTTCGCGGGAATAGGCGCCGGTTCGAACTGCGGCGTGTCCCTCATGAAAAGATCGTCGCCGGGATCCCTGCGATAGTCGAGCGGGCCGGGCTCGGGCGCATAGGGCGATGGCGGCGGCACATAGCTGGCCGGATTTTGGTCGGCGAAGCGCGGCGGCTCGTTGCGGGGCGGGAACGGCGGCGGTGCGGGCGGCTGCGGAACCTGGCGAGGCTGCTCGTAAGCGTGGCGGCTGAAATTCGAGAACGCCGGGCGCTGCGGCTCACGGCCGCGCTGCTCGGGATACCCGCCGGAAGCCGGATCGCGCGACGATTGCTCCCATCTTTCGTCGCGTTCCTGAGCGGGGTTTCGCCTCTCCCCCTCGACAGGATTCCGTCCGCGCCGCGATGCCGAATCGTCATTCGTAGACATCGAACGATTGCCCTCCATCTTCGCAAGTTCACGGACCTGAGCAGGACTAACGCATTTCTGAAATCGCTTCTACACCGAGCAACTTCAAAGAAGAGCGCAATACTAGCGCGGTCCCCGTTATAAGCGCCATTCGCGCCATTGTAATGTCCGAGCTTGCGGGAACCATGAAACGCAAATGTGGCAGTTCTTTGCCTCGCGCCCATAGACTATGGAATAACGCTGCAATTTCATGAGCATAGAACGCCACCCGGTGCGGCTCATGGGCTTGGGCGGCCTGCTCAACAAGTCGTGGATATTCCGCGAGCTTCCTGATCAGCGCAACCTCCGCGTCGTCGACAAGCAGCGAAAAGTCCGCTTTCGCGAGCGAATCGGTCGACAGATCCATATCGGGGAAGCCCTCGTGCGCCTTGCCGAGAACCGAAGAGGCGCGGGCGTGGGCGTACTGCACGTAGAACACCGGATTGTCGTTCGACTGTTCGAGCACCTTCTCGAAGTCGAAGTCGAGCGTCGCGTCGTTCTTGCGCGTCAGCATGATGAAACGCACCGGCCCCGCGCCGACCTCGTCCACCACCTCGCGAAGCGTCACGAACGAGCCCGCGCGCTTCGACATCTTCACGGGTTCGCCGCCGCGGAAGAGACGCACGAGTTGGCAGATCTTCACGTCGACATCGGCCTTGCCATCCGACAGCGCCTTCACAGCCGCCGTGAGCCGCTTGATGTATCCGCCGTGGTCCGCGCCGAGCACGTTGATGAGCGCCCTGAAGCCGCGCTCGATCTTCGTCTTGTGGTAGGCCATGTCGGCAGCGAAATAGGTGTAGGAGCCGTCCGACTTCTTGAGCGCGCGGTCGACGTCGTCGCCGAAATCGGTCGCGCGGAACAGCGTCTGCTCGCGGTCCTCCCAGTCGTCGGGCAGCTTGCCCTTGGGGGGCGCGAGGCGACCTTCATAGATGAGACCCTTGTCGCGCAGGAATTCGATCGTCTCGGCAATCTTGTCCTCGCCGTTCGCGGTGAGCGAGCGCTCGGAGAAAAACAACTCATGCGAGATGCCGAGCGAGGCGAGGTCGTCGCGGATCAGATCCAGCATGGCGGCGATGGTGCGTTCCCGCACCTTTGGTAGCCATTCGGCTTCGTCGCCCTTGAGCGTGTCGCCGAACTCCTTGGCGAGCGCTTCGCCCACGGGCTTCAGATAGTCGCCCGGATAGAGCCCCGCCGGAATCTCGCCGATGTCCTCGCCAAGCGCCTCGCGGTAGCGCAGATGCGCCGAACGCGCGAGCACATCCACCTGCGCGCCGGCGTCATTGATGTAATATTCGCGCGCGGGCTTGAAGCCTGCGAAGTCGAGCAGGCTCGCCAGCGCATCGCCGAACACCGCGCCGCGCGTATGGCCGACATGCATCGGACCGGTGGGGTTCGCCGAGACGTATTCGACATTGACCGCCTTGCCGCCGCCGAGCGTGCTTCGTCCGTAGTCGGCGCCTTGAGCCAGGACCGCGCGAAGCACGTCGCCCCATATCGCCGGTTTCAGCGTGAGGTTGATGAAGCCCGGGCCGGCGATGTCGACCTTTTCGACGTCGGGCTCATGCGCGAGCTTCGCGGCAATGGCTTCCGCGAGGGCCTTGGGGTTTTGGCGGGCAGGCTTTGCCAGCACCATGGCGGCATTGGTCGCGAGGTCGCCATGGCTCGCCTGACGCGGCGGCTCGACCACGAAGCTATCGAGCGGGGCATCCTCGGGGAGCGCACCTTCGGCCTGCATGCCGCGCAGGATGCCGCGAATTCGCGTTTCAAAATTCTGGAAAATGTTCATGCCATCTCATAGGCGAATTGGCGCATGTCGCGCAATCCCGTCGCCCTGAAAAGCAGCCGTTCTCAAGCAAAGAAAAGCGAGGGCAAACCCGCAAACGTCGCAAAGAGCCCGCTTCTCTCGAACATCGGCGACGTTTCCGGGCAATCCCGGCCTCGCCAAGATCGGGCAACGTGCCGTTTCCGCCGTAGGTGACCGGGCAGATCGCGCGGCTACTGAACCCTCTTGCCCTTGTTCTCGTCTTCGTCCTTCGTCGTGCCGATGGCGCGCGAGATCCAGTCCGGACGGCAACGGCTGTCCTGATTGACGTTCTTGTTGAACCGGTCGATGTCGCCCTTGTCGTTAGTCCACTCGCCGTTCCTGCAATATTCCTTGCGCTTGGCTTCGGCGTCTTTCTGAGCCTGCTTTCTGGCTTCCTCGGGATCGGTCGGCCAGGCCTGCGCGGCGGCGAGTTGCGGCGCTTCGCCCGGAACCGGCAGCGGCGCATGCGCGGGCGGCACCACGAGAGGAGCGCGTTCCTGAAGGTTCGGCTCGGGAGCAGGCTTGCCGAGAAGGGCTTCCTTGACGTTTACGCCAGCCGCATCGAGCAGGGGCGCGTTGATTTCGAGATCCGGCCCGCCATCGCCGCAGCCGGCAAGAACCACGGCAAGCGCAAACGCCGCCGATACGCCAATCACGCCTTTTCGCGATGCGAACATGGTTCACCGCCCCCGATTTCCCGTCAGAATCGAGCGTTAGGCTCGGTTTCCGGCTTCTTTATGGCTTGATTTTAACGAGTCGTAAAGGAGGGCGCCCACGCCCGCCACGATGGCAACGTCGGCGAGGTTGAAGACATACCAGTAGAATGAGCCGACATGGAATGAAAAGAAGTCGGCGACGGCGCCATACTGCATGCGGTCGATGGCGTTACCGAGCGCCCCGCCGATGACGAGGCCGACCGCCGCCGCCGAAAGCCGCGTTTGCATATGCGCGAGCCACAGGAACAGCACGAGCGCTGCCGCGAGCGCGAACCCGATCAGGAGCCATTGGCCGGCGGCGCTGTCCTGCTTGAAAAGCCCGTAGGATACGCCGCGATTCCACACGAGCACGATGTCGAAAAACGGCGCGACGGTCACTTTCGCGGTTTCGCCGCTCTGGAAGAATGCGATCGTCCACGCCTTCTGAACCTGGTCCACGATAAGGGTCGCGCCGGCGAAGACGAGGCCTGTCAGACTATATGATCCCCGGATTTTCATCGGTGCCTTTCGACAGGCTGGTGGGCAGACCGCATCTCTAGCCGACGCAACCCGCTCGCACAAGCGCGCGCCCCTCGCGCACAGAAGCAAGAACGGCAGGTGACAGCCTTGCGGGGCCGGTCTATAAGCGCCGGAACAATGGGGCTTCCGCCCGGCGACGGATAATCGAAGCGATGAGCCAGACGATCATCTCCATGAAGTGGGGCAAGCGTTACGGCCCGGACTACGTCAACCGTCTTGATTCGATGATCCGCCGACACACCGCGCGCCCGACCCGCTTCGTGTGCTACACAGACGATGTCGACGGCATTGACGAAGGCGTGGAAACCTACCCGCTCCCTTATATCGAACTGCCCGAGAGCAAGCGCTGGCTGCCTTGGCGCAAGGTTTCGCTCTGGCAGAAGGAACTGGAAGGGATTTCGGGCGAGGTGCTGTTCCTCGACCTCGACGTCGTCATTACCGGTGGTCTCGACGAATTTTTCGACTACAAGCCGGGGCATTTTTGCGTGGCGCGTAACTGGACGCAACCGGGGGAGCGCATCGGCAACACGTCCGTTTACCGCTTTCCGGTTGGCGGCCACACCTATCTCTACGACCGCCTGATGAGTGACTTCGATCGCTATTTCGGCAAGTACCGGAACAGCCAGACCTTCATCTCACGCGAAATCGCCGACATCGAATTCTGGCCGGATGAATGGTGCCAGAGCTTCAAGCACAGCCTGATTCCGACATGGCCGTTCAATTTCATCAAGACGCCGCCGCTGCCGGACGGAACAAAGGTGGTGGCCTTCACCGGCAAGCCCGACCCGGACGAGGCGGTGGTAGGAAAGTGGCCGCGCGACCGTTGGTATCATGTCTTCTACAAGCAGGTGAGGCCGACGCCCTGGATCGCGGAACACTGGCGCTGATTCGGTCGATGCGGCGAATTACGGCCTTGCGCGATGGCGCCGATTAACAAGACGTTGCATAGGCGGATTAAGAAAGGCGACGTCAGCCTAAGTTGCGGCAAAATGGTACTAACATATTGTTGAGCCTGCGTTTGCGAACGCCGGGAGGATTACCATCTATTTCCGACGGGTACGCATTTTCGCCACTGGTCACGAAAAATCGATTATTTTTGGGGCACGTGTAGACGTAGGTAGGATGACAGGCTGCGATCGACGCGCTATTCGAGTATTTCGTTTGCGAACGCAAATGAGCACGAAAGTTGCGGCGTCAGATCGCGAAAGCAGGTGGGAGGCAGGATCATGAATTTTATGCCGCAGCGCTTCTGGGGAGTGGCGCGCGCTCCGCTGGCGGCTCCTGCCGACCATCCACTTGTGAATTACGGCCGCATCGGGGTTCTGCTCATCAACCTCGGTACGCCCGACGGCACGGGTTATTGGCCCATGCGGCGCTATCTCAAGGAGTTCCTGTCGGACCGGCGCGTGATCGAGGCCAATTCCGTGGTCTGGTGGCTGATCCTCAACATGGTCGTTCTTACCAAGCGACCCTTTACCTCCGGGGAAGCTTATCGCTCGGTGTGGAATTCCGAGCGCGATGAGTCGCCGCTTCGTACCATCACGCGCAGCCAGTGCGACAAGAGCAGCGCCGTTCTCGCGCGCGACCCGCGCATCGAAGTCGACTGGGCGATGCGCTATGGAAATCCGAGCATCAAGTCGCGGCTTGAAGTGCTTCAGGAAAAGGGCTGCGACCGCATCCTGATTTTCCCGCTTTATCCCCAGTATTCGGCGGCGACCACCGCCACGGCCTGCGACAAGACGTTCGACGCGCTGAAGGAAATGCGCTGGCAGCCGACCATTCGCGTCGTGCCTCCCTATTTCGAAGACCCTTACTATATCGATGCGCTTGCTGCATCGACGAAGGCTCGCATTGCGGCGCTCGATTTCGAGCCTGAGGTGGTGATCTCGTCGTTCCACGGTCTGCCGCGATCCTACACCGACAATGGCGACCCCTATTACTGCCATTGCGCGAAAACGGTCCGGCTGCTTCGCGATGCCCTGGGCTGGCCCGAAAGCCGCTTGTTGCTCACGTTCCAGTCGCGTTTCGGCTCGGCCGAGTGGCTTCAGCCCTACACCGCAGACACCATTGCCGACCTTGCGCGGAAGGGCGTGAAACGCGTGGCTGTGATGACGCCCGGTTTCTCGTCGGACTGTGTTGAGACGCTGGAAGAAATGGGCATTCAGGGGGCCGAGATCTTCATGGAAAACGGCGGCGAGAAATTCGCTGCCCTGCCATGCCTGAACGATTCGAACGAGAGCATCGACGCGCTGACGACCATCATCAAGCGGGAGCTTTCCGGCTGGGTCGACGTCTAGGCCGCTTGCATGTGATGGCGCGACGTAACGGGACGCCCTCTTCCGGGGAAAGTCTCGTTCGTGTAAGCATCGGAAAGGGATTGCCTTTTGCTTTCTTCGGGCTGCTTGCCCCGCCGGGCTTCGGCGCGCACGCCCCGCTGACGCGCTCATAAGCCCAAAGTTTTTCCCGAAGCGCCGATTTTTCCTTGTTCCCCATTTGCTTATGGGCAAATCTCCCCCCTGCCGACGAACACAAATCGACCAGGGGACCGCATGCAGCCCGGCGCTCGACTTCAAGCAGCGATCGAAATCCTGTCCGAGATCAGGGATCGCGGCAGACCTGCGTCTGTTGCGCTTGCCGACTGGGGGCGTGCCCACCGCTTCGCCGGGTCGGGGGACCGCGCATGGATAGGCAACCTTGTCTACGACAGCATGAGGCGGAAGGGCTCGCTGGCCTTTCTCATGGACAGCGATGAGCCGCGCGCCGTGGCGCTGGCGGCGCTGCGTCGCTCATGGGATCTGACGACCGATGACATCGCGGCCTTGTGTTCGGGCGACCTGCACGCGCCGGAGCCGCTAACGGCCGCAGAAGTCGGCGGCCTCGGCAGGACCGACATCTCCAACGCACCGGACCACATTCAGGGCGACTATCCCGAGTGGCTCTCCACGTCGTTTGCCGCAGCCTTCGGCGCGCGTGCGGTGGAGGAAGGGCAGGCGCTGGCGCGTCGCGCGCCCGTCGATCTTCGGGTCAACACGCTGAAGGCCACGCGCGACAAGGTGCTGAAGGCCTTCGACCGCCATCATGCCGTTGAAACGCCGTGGTCTCCCATCGGGGTGCGGCTACCGCCGCGCGAGGGCGGCGCGCGCAATCCGAACGTTGAGGCCGACCCGGCGCACGGCAAGGGCTGGTTCGAGGTTCAGGACGAAGGCAGCCAGATCGCGGCGCTCATCGCGGACGCGCAGCCGCGCATGCAGGTGGCCGACATCTGCGCGGGCTCGGGCGGCAAGACGCTGGCGCTCGCGGCGCATATGCAGAATACCGGCCAGATTTACGCCTACGATGCGGACGCGACGCGTTTTCGCCCCATCTTCGAGCGGTTGAAGCGAGCGGGTGCGCGCAACGTGCAGACGCTTCAGCCGGGAGATGCGGCGGGGCTCGATGCGCTGGCGGGGCATATGGATCTCGTCCTGGTCGACGCGCCCTGCACAGGTACGGGCGTTTGGCGGCGCAAGCCGGATGCGAAGTGGCGGCTTTCGCCCGCGCAGTTCGATGAGCGCGTGGCGACTCAATCGGCGCTCCTCGACATCGCCGCGAACCTTCTGAAGCCGGGGGGCACACTCGCCTACGTGACCTGTTCGGTGTTGCCGGAAGAGAACCAGCGCCAGATCGAGGCGTTTCTCGCCCGCACGCCGGGTTTCGAGGCTGTCGACGTCGCCCGCCGCGCGAGGGACGTTTTGGGCGAGACCATCGAGACGGCCTATGCCGGCGAGGGCTACGGGCTTCTTCTCACGCCCGCGCGTCACACAACGGATGGCTTTTTTATCGCTCTGCTGGTGAAAAACGCGCCGTAGCTCCGGTCAAAGAGTCGCAAAGGCAAGGATTTGCCTAAAATTCGCCCCGAGCCGGTGTCCTAGCTCGCCGCCGGTCCGCATACAAACAGTCACAATACGGATCTAACAAGAGCCTCGCGCATGGCCGCAGCGGCAAGCAGTACGACGCCGCAACATGCGTAAAAAAACGGCTGTCGCGCGATTGACCTTCGTCTGACGGGCGTCGCGGGCGGCTCGTCAACCGTTCACACTCAGGACAAGCGAGTTCCACCATGGGTTTCCTCAAGACCATCGTCTCATTGGTTCTTTTCGCCGTCATCGCCGTAGCAGCCTATTGGCTCATCGCCTCTTACACCACGAAGGGCGACCTGCCTTACTGGGCCGAGATCAACGCCAACCTGCCCGAACCGCTCCGCAACTTCGCCTGCGAGAACATCAAGAAGACGGACGCCACGGCTGTCGTGCCGAGCTGCCCGGCTCTTTAAGCCTCACCGCCGGTTTGCGGCCGGAACGCTTTACGCGCGCAAAAACAAGGCTATGTTAGGAATGGGTTCGCGCTCGCGCGGACCCATTTGATTTTTCGGACAGAAGTGGAGTTTCTCTTGGCCGGTCTTCCCGCTACGGATGCCGTTCTCATTGTCGATTTCGGCAGCCAGGTCACGCAACTTATCGCGCGGCGCGTTCGCGAAGCCGGTGTTTACTGCGAAATTCATCCCTATCAGTCGGCGGCGGCGGCGTTCGAGACGTTGCAGCCGAAAGGCGTGATCTTCTCCGGCGGCCCTGACACGGTGACGCGCGAGGGCAGCCCGCGCGCTCCGCGGGCCGTGTTCGACTCGGGCGTTCCGATTCTCGCCATCTGCTACGGCCAGCAGACGCTCGCCTTGCAGCTTGGCGGCGACGTCGAGGGCGGCCACGCCGCAGAGTTCGGCCGCGCCGATGTGGAGATCCTGAAGCCTTCACCGCTTTTCGATGGCATCTGGCAAGTCGGCCAGCGCTATCCGGTGTGGATGAGCCACGGCGACCGCGTTACCCGCGCGCCCGAGGGCTTCGAGGCGATCGGCGTCTCGGAGAACGCGCCCTTTGCGATTCTCGTGAACGAGGCGAAGCGCTACTACACGACCATGTTCCATCCGGAGGTCGTCCATACGCCGGACGGCGCGAAGCTCCTTTCCAACTTCGTACACAAGATCGTCGGCCTCAAATCGGACTGGACCATGTCCGCCTACCGCGCGGAGATGATCCGCAAGATCCGCGAGCAGGTCGGCAAGGAGCGCGTGATCTGCGGCCTTTCGGGCGGCGTCGATTCGTCGGTGGCGGCGGTCCTCATTCACGAGGCGATCGGCGACCAGCTGACCTGTATTTACGTCGACCACGGCCTGATGCGCCTCGGCGAGAGCGAGCAGGTGGTCGGCATGTTCCGCGATCACTACAATATTCCGCTGGTTCACGTCGATGCGTCCGACCTTTTCATCGGCCAGCTCGAAGGCGAAGCCGACCCCGAGAAGAAGCGCAAGACCATCGGCCGCCTGTTCATCGAAGTGTTCGAGGCGGAAGCGAAAAAGCTCGCCGCCGACGGTCGTGGCGCGCCGACTTTCCTCGCGCAAGGCACGCTCTACCCCGACGTGATCGAGAGCGTCTCGTTTTCCGGCGGCCCGTCAGTCACCATCAAGAGCCACCATAATGTCGGCGGTCTGCCCGAGCGCATGCACATGAAGCTGGTTGAACCGCTGCGCGAGCTTTTCAAGGACGAGGTGCGCGCGCTCGGCCGCGAACTCGGCCTGCCGGAGAGTTTCATCGGCCGCCATCCGTTCCCGGGGCCGGGCCTCGCCATCCGCCTGCCGGGCGGGGTCACGCGGGAAAAGCTCGACATCCTGCGGAAGGCCGACGCCATCTATCTCGACGAGATCCGCAAGGCCGGGCTTTACGACCATATCTGGCAGGCGTTCTCGGTTTTGCTGCCGGTGCAGACGGTCGGCGTGATGGGCGACGGTCGCACCTATGATCGCGTGCTCGCGCTGCGCGCCGTCACCTCCGTCGACGGCATGACCGCCGACTTCTTCCCGTTCGACATGGGCTTTCTCGGTCGCACCGCCACGCGCATCATCAACGAGGTGAAGGGCGTCAACCGGGTGGTGTATGACGTGACGAGCAAGCCGCCGGGGACAATCGAGTGGGAGTGATTTCTCTAATCCCCTTGCATCGCTGCCGACTTTTGCTTATTCGTATTTCGTCGATTAACGAAGTACGGGTCCACCAATGATTGCCAACCGAATATCCGCGCTGCATGCCGACCCCGATTGCCAAGGTGCGGGTTCGCGCCAGGAGCGCATCGCGAGCCTTGCGAAAGCCCTGTCGCATCCCGCGCGCGTCCTGATCGTCGAAACGCTTCTCCGGCGGCACACCTGCATCGGGTGCGACATCGTGGAGGAGATCGGCCTTGCCGCCTCTACGACCTCGGAACACCTGCGGATCTTGAAAGAGGCAGGCATCATCATCGGCGAGATTGCGCGGCCGAGGGTCTGCTACTCGCTCAACCCGGCTGCGGTCTCGCCTCTGGCCGCATTCCTGAAAACCATTGAAGCCGGCTCCGGTCCGGCCTTACCGGAGTAGATCATGTCGACGTTCGAGAGATATCTCACCCTATGGGTTGCCCTGTGCATTGCCGTTGGCATCGCGCTCGGCCATTTCTTCCCGGCGGTGTTTCAGGCCGTCGGCTCGGCGGAAATCGCCAATGTCAATCTGCCGGTGGCCTGTCTTATCTGGCTGATGATCATCCCCATGCTCGTGAAGATCGATTTCGCGGCGCTCGGTCAGGTCAAGGAGCATTGGCGGGGAATCAGTGTCACGCTCTTCATCAACTGGGCGGTCAAGCCCTTTTCGATGGCCCTTCTCGGCTGGCTCTTCATCGGTTGGCTGTTCCGTCCCTACCTGCCCGCCGAACAGATCGACAGCTACATTGCAGGCCTTATCCTGCTTGCGGCCGCTCCCTGCACGGCGATGGTTTTTGTCTGGAGCAACCTCACCAAAGGCGAGCCGCATTTCACGCTGAGTCAGGTGGCTGTCAACGATGTGATCATGATCGTGGCGTTCGCGCCGATCGTCGGCTTGCTGCTCGGTCTTTCCGCGATCACGGTGCCCTGGGACACGCTCGTGTTGTCGGTCGCGCTTTATATCGTGGTTCCCGTGGTGATCGCACAGGTCTTGCGGAACCGCATCATGGCGAGCGGTGGCGAGGCTTCGCTTGCGCGCGTGCTTCGGATCTTGCAGCCCATGTCGCTTGTTGCGCTGCTGGCGACGCTTGTTCTCCTCTTTGCGTTCCAGGGCGAACAGATCATCGCGCAGCCGCTCATCATCGCCCTACTGGCCGTGCCGATCCTCATTCAGGTCTATTTCAACTCCGGGTTAGCCTATCTCCTGAACCGCGCGGCGGGTGAGGCTCACAACATTGCGGGGCCTTCCGCGCTTATCGGCGCAAGCAACTTCTTCGAACTCGCCGTTGCCGCGGCGATCGCCTTGTTCGGGTTCAATTCGGGTGCAGCGCTGGCGACCGTGGTGGGCGTGCTGATCGAGGTGCCGGTGATGCTGTCGGTCGTGAAGATCGTGAACGGCTCAAAAGGCTGGTACGAGGCCGGCTCCGCAGTTCGGCGGCGCGTGGAAGCTGACGCGGCTGCCGGAGGTGAAGCGCCCCATCTCGTCAAAGCGCGTGGGTAAGAAGTGACCCGGTTGCTGTGTCGAGCGTGCTTCTAGAAAGCACGCTCGCTCCCTTTTAGCCTTATAGCAGAACGCCTTCCACTTGATCGTCTGGCTCAAGAAGCCTTCTCCGGCGCGTCGACCATGCGCCCGATTTCTTCGATCTCTTTCTGAAGCGCAAGGCGGGCCAGCGACTTTACCGGCAGGCTGATGAAGACGTCGATGCGCCGTTGCAGCATGCGATAGGAGTTGGCGAATGCGAGCCGCTTTTCGGCCTCCTTGCCTTCGGCGGTTGAGGGGTCGGGCACGCCCCAATGAGCCGTCATCGGCTGTCCCGGCCACATCGGGCAGACCTCCTTGGCGGCGTCATCGCAGACCGTGAACACGAAATCCATGCGGGGAGCATCCGGCCCCGCGAATTCATCCCAGGATTTCGAGCGAAGGCCGCTCACATCGTAACTGAGGTTTTTCAGGAGATCGATGGCGTAGGGATGGATCTGGCCACGAGGATGACTCCCGGCGCTGAAGGCGCGGAACTTGTCATTCGCAGAGCGGTTCAGGATCGATTCCGCGAGCACGGACCGCGCCGAGTTGTGCGTACACAAGAAAAGCACGTTGAAGATGCGGTCGCCTGGAAGGGGGTCACTCATGGCTATCCTCTTTGCAAAGACCTTTCGCTCCGATGTAGGCCGTGCCGCAGAGTTCGGGATGCCCGCTGCAACACTCTTCGGTCAGATACTCGATGAGTTGGCGGACGCCTTCGACATGCAGCGCATAGAAAATGAAGCGGCCCTGCCGCGACTGTCGCACAAGCCCGGCGCGATCCAGCTCTTTCAGATGGAAGGAGACGCTGGTTGCGCTGATGCCAACGGCTCTCCCAATCTCCCCAGCAGGAATGCCGCTCGGTCCAGCGCCGACGAGATGCCGGAAAATGGCAAGCCGGTTTTCCTGGGCAAGCGCGGTAAAAGCTCGGACAGCGGCGGTATCTTCCATGAATTGGACTATACAATAACCGTTGAAATATGCAACACAGATGCTGTTGCCGTCGTTCGGAGCACGTCCGCAAAGATGGGCGCGCGCAAAAGTGGGCGCCGGTTTTGCGAATCATGCTCAGAAAAAACTTGGAGGCGCGTTAAATGAGCATTGTCATCTATCACAACCCCGCTTGCGGCACCTCGCGCAATACGCTGGCGATGATCCGCCAAAGCGGAGAAGAACCGGAAATCATCGAATACCTGAAGACGCCGCCGTCTCGCGAAAAGCTCAAGGAACTGATCGCGGCGATGGGCGTTCCGGCACGCGCGCTGTTGCGGGAAAAGGGCACGCCCTATCACGACCTCGGCCTCGACGATCCGAAATGGTCCGACGATGAACTGATCGATGCGATGCTGGCGCATCCGATCCTCATCAACCGCCCGATCGTGGTGACGCCGAAGGGCGTCAAGCTCTGCCGTCCCTCGGAAGAGGTGCTGGAGGTCCTGCCGAATCCCGATATCGGACCGTTCACGAAGGAGGACGGCAAGGTCGTTGCGCCGAAGGCTTAAGACTAGAAGAGGGCGCCAGCCCTCATGCCTTCAGCCATTTGGCAAGATCGTCGGCCTTCGGCAGACCGCCTGCATGCACGACCTTGCCGTCGATGACGATGCCGGGGGTGGAGGCGATGCCGTAGCCCGCAATCGCGGCGTAATCGGTGATCTTCTCGATGGTGACGGGGACGCCGGCCTTCTCGGCCTCCGCCTTCACCATCTCGACGGTGGTATTGCAGCGCGCGCAGCCAGGGCCGAGAACTTTGACGTCTTTCATGGGAGTGCTCCGGGTCAGGTGAAAAGGGCGTTGAACAGGAAACCGACCGCAAGGATGCCTGTCCCCACCACACCGATGAACACGGCGATCAGTTTGGCCTTCAGCACCTTGCGCAGGATAATCATCTCGGGCAGCGACAGGGCGATCACCGACATCATGAAAGCCAGCACGGTGCCGAGCGCCGCGCCCTTGCCGATGAGCGCCTCGACGACGGGGATGACGCCAGCCGCATTCGAATACATCGGGATGCCGAGGACGACGGCCGCAGGCACCGACCACCAGGCGTCCCGCCCCATGATCGAAGCCAGGAGATCGGCCGGAACGTATCCGTGGATCGCCGCGCCCGCCCCGATGCCGACCAGCATCCAGGGCCATACGCGACCGATGATGTCTCGCACCGCGTCGAGGCCCGCCTTGATGCGATCCACCATGTCGAGCTTCGCCGAAGGCACGACTACATCTCCGGCGCGCACATTGCGGACCCAATCTTCGAGCCAGTGCTCCAGATGCAGCCGCCCGATCACCCAGCCCGCGACGATGGCAACGGCAAGCCCGAATGCCAGATAGGTGAGCGCGATTTTCCAGCCGAGAAGGGCGAAGAGCAGCCCCAGCGCCACCTCGTTCACCATCGGGGCTGCGATCAGGAACGAAAAGGTGACGCCGAGCGGCACACCGGCGCTGACAAATCCGATGAACAGGGGCACGGCCGAGCACGAGCAGAACGGCGTCACGATGCCGAGCCCGGCCGCCGCCACATTGCCGACGCCCTCCCTATTTCCGGCGAGCAGCGCGCGCGTGCGTTCGGGCGAAAAGAAACTGCGCACGACACCCATGGCGAACACGATGATCGTGAGCAGCAACAGCACTTTCGGCGCTTCGTAAAGGAAGAAGCCTACTGCGTCGCCCGCGCGGCTGTGCGCGTCGATTGAAAGGGCCGATACCGCCCATTCGGAAAACGGGACAAGTTGGCTGTAAAGCGCGACCCAGAGCGCAAGGGCCGCAACGACGCCTGCGAGCCAGCGGAGATTACGTCCCTGTTCGCTCGGGGTGTGGTCCGACAGATGTACGCTCATGCTGCTACTCTTTGTGGTTTGCCTGAGAGCGCCAGCGCCGCTTCCAGCAGGGCGACGATTTCGGCGGAAAGATCGGGGGAGATGCGATAGCGCACCCACTGCGCATCGCGGCGGTCGATGACAAGCCCCGCGTTTCTCAACACTGCCATGTGACGCGACATGCGCGATTGGCTTGCGCCGAGTTCGCGCATGAGTTCGCAGACGCAGTGTTCGCGCCCGTCCCACAAAAGGCGCATGGCGGCGAACCGGGTCGGCTCGGCGAGGGCGGAGAGGATTTCGACGGCGGTCTTCATCGCTTGTATATGCGCCTTTGCGCATGTACGGTCAAGCGCAATTAATAGCTTTCACGGCGGCCTGCCCGATGACCTCGCGCCATGCAACCTGGTCGCGGCGGGCGTTATCAAACCGTCATGAAACTCCGTTACGACAAGTCTGGATGTCGATAATTATCGACATCTTAACCTGCCGCACTTTCGCGGCCGGTGATGATGGACTCCACAGAAATACACGTACGCTGCGTCGTCCAACGAAGGGAAAGCGTAATGAAATTTAAGAGTTTAGCGGTTATTCTGGCGGGAAGTGCTGCTTTGGCGGTAACGGCTTCCGCGCTGGAAGTCGATCCCGCACTGCCAAGCTACAAGCCTGTGAGCGGCATCTCCGGCCAGGTCAAGTCGATCGGGTCCGACTCGCTCAACAACGAGATGACGCTTTGGGCCGAGGGCTTCAAGGCCATCTATCCCAACGTCAAGATCGAGATCGAGGGCAAGGGTTCCTCGACCGCTCCTCCGGCCCTCATCGAAGGCACGGCGCAGTTCGGCCCGATGTCCCGTCCCATGAAGTCGAAGGAAATCGAGGCGTTCGAGAAGAAGTACGGCTACAAGCCGACGCCTTACCGTGTCGCCGTCGACGCTCTTGCCGTCTACGTCCATAAAGACAATCCCATCAAGTGCATGTCCCTGCAGCAGGTCGATGCCGTGTTCTCGAAGGGCCGCAAGGGCGGTGCCGCGAAGGAGATCACCACCTGGGGCGACCTCGGCATGACCGGCGAATGGGCTTCCAAGCCGATTTCGCTTTACGGCCGTAATTCGGCGTCGGGCACCTACGGCTACTTTAAGGAAGTCGCCCTGTTCGATGGCGACTACAAGGACACCGTGAAGGAGCAGCCCGGTTCTTCGACCGTCGTTCAGGGCGTGGCGAGCGACAAATTCGCGATCGGCTATTCCGGCATCGGCTACAAGACAGCCGACGTTCGTGCCGTCCCGCTCTCGGCGAAGGATGGCTCGACCTGCTACGACACCTCGCCCGAGTCGGCCTACTCCGGCAACTATCCGATTGCGCGGTTCCTGTATATCTACGTCAACAAGAACCCCAACCAGCCTTTCGATCCGCTTCGCGGCGAATTCGTGAAGTATTCGACCTCCAAGGAAGGCCAGATCGAGACGATCAAGGGTGGCTACTACCCGATCACCAACGATCTGCGTAACGAAGACTTGAAGGTGCTCGGCCTCGACGCGAGCAAGTAATTACAAGTGCGATGGCGGCCTCGCGCCGCCATCGCCGCTGCAAGTTGGCTGGCTTCCGGGTGTATGATGGCGACCGATACTTCTACTGCGAGCCGGCAAAGAGTAAAATCTCGCGTTACCCGCCGCTCCGTTTTGATCAGCGATGCAATCGCCAACTGGGTCATTCGCATCGGCGGCCTTGGCGTCATCCTTGCCGTCTTCGGCATCATGGTTTTTCTGGTCGATGTCGTTCGGCCCCTGTTTTCCGGCGCTCACCTTGTCGGCCAGCATGAGGTTACGCTGAAAGGCACCTCCGGCCGCGTTCTTTCCGAACTGGTCGACGAATACACGACGATCATCGTTTCGGTCGAAGCGACCGGGGAGGTTGTTGTCAACGACCTCGGGAGCGGGCGTCTTCTCAAGTCCAACAGCTTTCTGACGGGCGACCGGAAGGTTACGGCATTTTCAAGTACCCTTCGCGGCGATGACGTCGCTTTTGGCTTCGACGACGGTACGCTTCGTCTCGGGCGCATCAAGATATTCGCAGAAATTCTGAGTCTGGCGAATGTGCCGTCCGGTCTCACGAAACTTGCAGGGAACACTCTCACGGACGGCGAAGCCGTCTATGTCCCGATAGAAAACGATCAGGTTCGAAAATTATCCGTATCCGTTACGCTTGAAGAGCCTCAGCGCATAGCGCCTGAGGGCACGGCGCTGATCGCGGTCGATTACCGCCTCGGAGGCACCGTAGAGCGCCCGACGACATCGTTCGTATCGATCGATGCCAACGGCGCGGTGCGACTCAGCCGTCTTGAGACGAAGCGCAATCTCTTGACTGGCAAGGAACAGACTTCCCTCTCCTCGGTGGAGCTTCCCTCTTTGCCGGTCGGCACCGATGTGGCTTCGGTGCTTATGACCAGCCAGGCCGATCAGGTCTACGTCGCTGAGAAGTCCGGCTGGGTATCCCGTTACGATGCGCGTGACCCTTCGAAAGCGGCGGTCGCCGAACGCATCAGGCTTACGCCGGAAGGTGTTCGCTTGACGACTCTCGGCTTCCTGGTAGGGGAGCAGTCCATTGTCGCCGGCGGCTCGGATGGCTCGGTGAATATCTTCTTCCGCCTTCCTACGCCGGGCGCGGGAACCGCCGACGGTTTTGCGCTCACGAAAGCCCATGAACTGGCGCCGCAGCCGGCCGCTATTGTCGCTTTCGACCCGAGCGATCGCAGCAAGATGTTCGTCACGGCGGACGCAGCCGGAAACATCTGGGTGCGGCATTCGACCAGCGAGCAGACGCTGTTGAAGCTTCGGACCGGCGCGACCGATATCAGTGCCGTCTCGCTGTCGCCGAGAGAAAATGCCGTCGTTGCAGTCGCAGGACACGGCAAGGCGTTCACCTTCAGCATGGACGCGCCGCATCCCGAGACGACGCTTCGAACCATATTCGGGAAGATCTGGTACGAGAATTATCCGGAGGCCAGTTACACTTGGCAATCTTCGTCGGGAACGGACGCCTTCGAACCCAAGTTCTCACTCGCCCCTCTGATTTTCGGGACGGTGAAGGCTGCTTTCTACTCCCTCATGTTCGCGATCCCGATTGCACTTTGTGGCGCGATCTATACTTCGCAATTTCTGGGCGGACGCGTCCGCGGCGTGGTGAAGCCCGCGATGGAGATGATGGCGTCGCTGCCGTCCGTCGTGCTGGGCTTCATTGCCGCGCTGATCCTGGCGCCCATCGTCGAGAACTGGATCGGCGCTGTCGTGTTGGCCTTCGTCTGCGTGCCGCTCTCGCTTTTCGCCGGAGCGTATCTCTGGCAGCTTCTTCCTCAACCGGTCGCACAGCGCGTGGGAGGCGGCGCAAAGCTTCTGTTCGTGGGGGCTTCCCTTGTTGCCGGCCTCTATGCCGCGATCCATCTCGCTCCGTTGTTCGAACAGGTATTTTTTGACGGCGACTTCCGCGCCTGGACGAGCGGTGCAGGATCGAGCCAACCTTTCATGACGCTTCTCTTCTGGCCTATCGCCTTCGTCGGGCTGGTGATTTTCATCCGCACCATCCCCGCCTTGTCCGGGAGCGGCCGGGCCGGGGACGACGGAGCGCGCGAATTCGTGCGCTGGCTGGCGATGCTCGCCTTGTCGCTTGCTCTGGCGGCGGGGCTCGCGGCGTTGAGCGTGTGGGCCGGGATGGACGTGCGGGGCTCCTTCGTGGGCACCTACGTCCAGCGCAATACACTCGTCGTCGGCTTCGCCATGGGCTTCGCGGTGATCCCGATCATGTACACCATCGCCGAGGATGCGTTGACCGCGGTGCCGGAACACTTGCGTGCCGCGAGCCTCTCCTGTGGCGCCACGCCCTGGCAAACCGCAATCAGAGTGATCCTGCCGACAGCGTTGAGCGGCATCTTCGCGGCCGTCATGATCGGGCTCGGACGCGCGGTCGGCGAAACCATGATCGTCGTCATGGCGGCGGGCAACACGCCGATCATCGACTGGAACATTTTCAGCGGCTTGCGCGCGCTTTCCGCAAACATCGCCGTCGAACTGCCGGAAGCCGTTAAAGATGGCACGCTGTACCGCATGCTCTTCCTCGCCGCGCTGACGCTTTTCATCATGACCTTCGTCCTCAATACGATAGCCGAGCTTGTCCGGCTCCGTTTTCGCAAACGCGCTGCGCAACTTTAGGCGGTTTCGACCATGACCACGATAACGGCAGACGACGTTCAGCAGGCGGATCGGGACAGTTCCCAGGCCGTGACAAGGCGCAACATCACGATCCCGCTGAAGGCGCGCGGCGAGCCCGCGCTTTGGGCGCTCGGCGGCGCCCTTTCGGTCGGCATCGTGATGATCTTCGGGTTTTTGCTGCTCGTCTTCTATAACGGGTTCACGACCTTCATCGCGAAGCCTGTTGCGGTCGTTACCCTTAAATCGGGTGAGCTTGTGGCAGGCGAGCCGACGCGCTCGGAACTGTATAAACTCGCTCCCGACGCCGTAAAGGCGCTTGCTCCGACGGATGCCGCCAAGATCGAGGCGCGGGGCGGGTACGAGCAGCGGACCCTCTACCGCACCGGCAATTACGACCTCAGCGGTTACGACTTCAAATGGGTGGACGACCGCAACGTGGCGCGCGCCGAATTCCCGTCCGACGTTCTTTTCGTGGAGCGGCTCGAATGGGGTGCCTTTGTCGGGCGCATCAAGGCTGCGGCCATCGACGGCAAGACCGTGAGCACGCCGACGGCGAAAGATCCCGCTCTCGTTCAGGCGCATGAAGCGGCGCTTCAACGGCTTCAGGCCATTCGCAACATCGAGCGGAACCTGATAGGGCGCGTGAATTACGATCTGGAGCGGTTACGTCTGAAGGTGCGGCGCGCCGAATTGAACTACGGACCGACCTCGCCGGAGGCTGCCGCGGCACGCGCAAACGAGGTAGAGGCGTCAGGCCCTCTCCGTGCCCAATATGAGCTGCTCGCAGCCGAAGCCCAGCGCATCAGGCAAATCGACCAGAAGAATACCGTCACGCTCGCGGATATCGCAGGCAAGGAAAAGACGCTTCCTCTCTCGGGCCTTGTCCGGTTCTACGCGGCCAACGACCTGACGCTTGCCGACAAGATCGGCATCTATCTCTCTCGCTGGTGGGAATTCCTGAGCAGCGATCCCCGTGAGGCGAACACCGAAGGCGGGGTTCTTCCGGCCATCTTCGGAACCGTCGCCATGACGTTGCTCATGGTTCTGATGGTCGCGCCCGTCGGCGTTATCACCGCGCTTTACCTACGCGAATACGCCCAACAAGGGCGGCTGGTTTCGGTGGTTCGGATATCCGTCAACAATCTCGCGGGCGTGCCATCCATCGTCTACGGCGTTTTCGGACTCGGCTTCTTCGCCTACGGGCTTGGCAGTTCCATAGACGAGGTGTTCTTTCTGGAGCGGCTGCCAAACCCGACTTATGGAACCGGCGGCCTGATCTGGGCAGCTTTGACGCTCGCGCTTCTCACGGTTCCCGTGGTGATTGTCGCGACGGAAGAGGCACTCTCCGCTGTGCCTCGCTCGATGCGCGAGGGCTCGCTCGCCTGCGGCGCCTCCAAATGGCAGACCATCAGGAACATCGTACTTCCGAGGGCCATGCCGGGGATCATGACCGGCATCATCCTTGCCATGGCGCGCGGGGCGGGTGAGGTCGCGCCGCTCATGCTTGTCGGTGTGGTGAAACTGGCGCCCACTCTGCCGATCGACGCCTATTTCCCCTACATCCACCTTGAGCGCAGCTTCATGCATCTCGGCTTTCACATCTACGACGTGGGGTTCCAGTCGCGAAACTCCGAAGCAGGGAAGCCGATGGTCTTCGTCACGACCTGCCTTTTGATAGGAATCATCACCGTTCTCAATCTGGCCGCGATCATCATTCGATCGAGGCTCAAGCGCCGATTTGCCGGGAGCCAGTTTTAACATGAAAGTTGCGATGACAGATGCCGCGCCACCGGTCGCGGCTGCGTTCGGACCCCCGTCGGTCCATCCCAAAAGAGGAACCGACGGCGAGGCAATTCGCATCCGGGATTTCAATCTCTGGTACGGCAAGGCGCAAGCGCTCTACGATGTGAATTTCACGATAGAACGCGGGCTCGTGACGGCGCTCATCGGGCCATCCGGTTGCGGCAAGTCCACCTTGCTGCGCTGCTTCAACCGCATGAACGACCTGATCGACAATTTGCGGATAGAGGGCCGTATCGAATTCGAGGGTGGCGACATCTATGCCTCAACGGTCGACACGATCGCGTTGCGCAAGCAGATGGGAATGGTGTTTCAGAAGCCGAACCCGTTCCCCATGTCGGTCTTCGAGAATGTCGTCTATCCGCTGAGGATCGACGGCATTCGCGACCGGAAAGTTCTGGATGAGACCTGCTACAAGGCATTGCAAGGGGCCGCCCTCTGGAACGAGGTCAAGGACAGGCTCCACGCCTCGGCGCTCGGGCTCTCGGGCGGTCAGCAGCAGCGGCTTTGTATCGCGCGCGCGATTGCCGGAGATCCGGAAGTTCTTTTGATGGACGAACCTTGCTCGGCGCTCGATCCGATAGCAACAGCGAAGATCGAAGAGCTGATAGACGAGCTTCGCGAAAGGTACACCGTCGTGATCGTCACGCACAACATGCAGCAGGCGGCGCGCGTCTCGGACAATACCGCCTTCATGTATCTAGGGCGCCTCATCGAATATGGCGAAACCGAAACGATCTTCAATAATCCACTGAACGTCAGGACGCAGGATTATGTCACCGGCCGGTTTGGCTAATATCGGTGGTATTTATATCAAGGACGCAAGCATGATTACATCGGACGCGCGCCTTATATTCTGCCCGAAGAATATTGAACGCATTGGCGAGATTGCGGCTTGCATCGTGACGGGCCGGACGCTCCTCCATGAGCGTCCCCGGAAGCATGATATCAGCATGCAGCTGATCTGACGGGAGTTGCCGATGGCGGCCCGAATTCTGGTCGTCGAGGACGACGAATCGCTAGGCTTGCTTCTTCAGTATAACCTCGAAGCCGAGGGCTATGCGGTCGAAATAGCCACGCGAGCAGAAGACGCCGACCCGATGCTTCGGGATTGCCGCCCGGATCTTGTGCTGCTGGACTGGATGCTGCCCGGCTTTTCAGGGATTGAATTCTGCCGAAGGCTCCGGGCTCGTCCCGAGACAAAAGCATTGCCGATCATCATCGTCACCGCGCGCGGTGAGGAAAACGACAGGGTGCGCGGCCTCTCGACCGGCGCCGACGATTATATCGTCAAGCCTTTCTCGGTTCCGGAACTTCTCGTGCGGGTGCGCTCGCTGCTCCGAAGAGCAAATCCGGCTCTTATCGATTCCATTATCCGAGCGGCAGACATTCAGCTTGATCGCGAGCAGTGCCGCGTTACCCGTGGCAAGAAGCAAATCGCGCTCGGGCCGACGGAATATCGCCTGCTTGAGTTCTTCATGCAAAATCCGGGGCGAGTGTTTTCCCGCGAGCAGATCCTGGATGGCGTCTGGGGCCGCGAAGCCTATGTCGACGAGAGAACGGTGGACGTTCATGTCGGGCGGCTTCGCAAGGCGATCAATTTCGGAGCGAAGAGCGACCCGATACGCACGGTCAGGGGATTTGGCTATTCATTCAGCGAGAAACAATTTCTCAGGCATGACGGCGATCAATATTGAGAGAGGCTCTGAGTGCCGTTCCCTTGCTGTTTTGAGCCATCGACGCGAGCCGGAACCGAATTCAGGTATTTGCGACCGTTAGCATTCATATTGCTGTCACACGGCATTATTTATTGTGTCCGGACTTCCGAATCCATGGAACCTTGGACGTGTGAATTCGACATATTGAGTCCCGGTTGCGGCCAACGTCTCGCTCAAATGTCAAATGAGAATTATTCTCTGCTTATGAGGATGCGGCAAGGCGCTCCAACCGGATCGGATCATTACCGCGCCCCGCGTCTTGCGGGTTAGAGGCTCTCGATGCAGGAAAGACGCGTGGCCACCGTAGCCCATGTGCCGCCGAGCGATTGCGGCGAGGTGAGCGATAACGAAAGAGCACTTGCTGGTCTGGCAGCCCTTGGCCAGCCATCGCGGCTGGAGATCTTCCGTTTGATCATGCGCCATGCGCCCGAGGGTCTGCACGCAAAGGCTATTTCGGATACCGTGAACATGCCGCACAACACGCTGTCCAGCCACCTCGCGATCCTCGTCCGTGCCGGGCTGGTGACGGGTAAGCGACAAGGTCGATTTATCATCTATCGCGCCAATATCGAAGGGATGCGCAGGCTCGTTTCCTTTCTCGTCATGGACTGCTGTCAGGGCGCCCCCGAGTTGTGCCGCTTTTCTTCGGACGACGGCACACCGGACGCCGCGAAAGGTCGCAAACGCGCTCAAGGAGCTTGATCAGCGGCGCGCCAGACTTTGGAGCTGCTCGATGCCGACAGGTTCTTCGGCCTGCAACGGCACGGCGGCCCACCGGGTCGCATGTTCCGTTGAAACGGCTTCGATTTGCGCCAGTTCTACCGCTGCGCGCTGGCGCAGCAGCGGCGCGACCGGATGCGCCAGAGCGAGGCTGTTGTTGATGACCCACGCCCAAGGCTCGATCCCGGCGCGGCGAAGATCCTGTTGCAGGCCGGTGGCTTCGAGAACCGGCGTGGGCTCGGCGAGGGTAACGATGACCACCTTTGTATGCTGCGCGTCCTGCAACTGCATGAGCGGGGTGGAGAAATCGCTGGTAGCGCTCGTCTGGCGCGCCACTTCCTGGTGATAGGCCCCGGTGGCGTCGAGCAAAAGGAGCGTATGGCCCGTTGGCGCCGTATCCATCACGACGAATTTCGTCGCGGCCTCGCCAAGGAGTCGCGAAAAGGCCTGGAATACTGCGATCTCTTCTGTGCAGGGCGAGCGTAGATCCTCTTCAAGCAGCGCCCGACCTGCTTGATCCATATCGCGCCCCTTGGTGGCAAGCACCGTCTGCCGGTAACGCTCAGTCTCGGCGTGGGGGTCGATCCGGCTGACGGTCAACTCGGGTATTGTCCCGGCCAGGGTTTCACACAGATGCGCGGCCGGGTCCGATGTCGTCAGATGAACGGCATGACCGCGGCTGGCGAGTTCAACCGCAATCGCCGCCGCCAGCGTGGTTTTTCCCACGCCGCCCTTGCCCATCAGGAGGATAAGCCCGCGTCCCTCACGCTCCATATCATCGACCAGCGAGACAAGGGCGGGAGCCTGTGGCTCGTCGAAATGGGCGGTAGCCTGCTCCGTCGTAACGGCTGTGTCGTCGAACAAACGGCGAAGCGCGGCCAGGCCCACGAGGTTGAAGGGCTTGAGCGGGACAGCATCGGTGGGCACAACGCGCAGCGCGGTCGGAATCCCGGTTAACGCGGCTCGTTCGCGCCGCTCGATCGCTATGGCAAGCGCGTCGCCTTGCGCATCAGCCGTGGACAGAACGCCGTTTATGACGAGATATTGCTGCGTCAGCCCGATCGCGGCCAGTTCTTCATGCGTGCGGTTTGCCTCGCGCAGGGTCGAACCTTGAGCGCGCGCCACGAGGATTAGGCGCGTGCGCGATGCGTCGGCGAGTGCGTCAACCGCCGCCTTGTAACAGGTGCGTTGCTTTTCCAACCCCGCGAGGGGGCCGAGACAGGATGCGTCGCCCTGGCCGCTTTCGAGAAACCCGCTCCAGGCACCCGGCAATTGCAGCAGCCGAATGGTGTGGCCGGTCGGCGCTGTGTCGAACACGATGTGATCGTAGGCGCCAACGACTGCGGGATCGGTCAGCAGCGCCGTGAATTCATCGAAGGCCGCTATTTCGGTCGTGCAGGCACCGGACAATTGTTCCTCGATGCTCTTGACAACACTATCCGGCAGGACGCCGCGCACCGGGCCGACAATCCTCTCGCGGTAGCGTTCAGCGGCAATTTGCGGGTCGATCTCCAGCGCAGCCAAACCCGGCACGCCGTCAATCGGGGTCACGGTGTGGCCGACAGGAAGCTCGAACACCTGCGCAACATTCGATGCCGGATCGGTGCTGACCAGCAGCACCTTCTTCCCTCGATCGGCAAGGTGAACGGCGGTCGCGCAGGCGAGCGACGTCTTTCCCACGCCGCCCTTGCCGGTGAAAAACAGAAAGGAAGGCGGTTGGTCCAGGAAATTCATGGTGCTCGCTTCTGATTTGATGGGGTTCAGCAGCACGTGCTGCCGCCGCAACATCCGCCCTCTTTCTTGGTGTCCGAGCCAGTTTGGCCAAGACCAGCCCATCGTGCGAGCTCTGCGCGTTGAGGATAGCGACCGGCCAAAGCCACTTCACCGTCCACCAGAACCAGCGGAAGCGCATCCTGACCGGAGCGTTCCAGAAAGCCCTTCACCGCAGGGTTCTCGGCGAAGGCCAAGGGTTCTTTTGCCAGATTGAAGCGGTCGATCACGCCGCCCTGGCTCTTAAGCCAACTGACGTCAGCGGCGAAATCGATGAGCTTCTGATCGGCTTCCACGCCGCAAACGCCGGTGCTGCAGCAAAGGGCTGGATCGAAAACTTGGATCGTTGGCATTGGTGGTATCCTTTACGGTCGCTATGTCGGCCATCGACTCGTTGAAACTTTTCAAGGAAGCATCCCTAAAAAGCGGCATGTCGGACGCACCCGTCAGCTCGCTTGTTCCGGCTTCAAGCTGGAGCCGTCCATGCGGCCGATTTCCCGCAATTTATCGGAAAGCGCGAGCTTGCTGACGGTGCGAAGCGGAAGGGCGGTGAAGACCTGAATGCGGTTGCGAAGGTAACGGAACGCATCGTTGAAGGCACGCTGCTTTTCGATGTCGCTGCCTTCGACGGCCGCCGGGTCTTCGATGCCCCAATGCGCGGTCATCGGCTGGCCCGGCCAGTAGGGACAGGTTTCGCCCGCTGCGTTGTCGCAGACGGTGAAGACAAAATCCATCTTCGGCGCGTCGGCGGTAGCGAACTCGTCCCAGCTTTTCGAGCGGAAGCCGTCGGCAGGGTAGTCGAACGCGGCGAGCGTCTTCAGCGCATACGGGTTGACAACGCCCTTCGGCTGGCTGCCCGCCGAAAAGGCGTTGAAGCGCCCGGCGCCGTCCTTGCGCAGGATGCCTTCCGCAAGGATCGAGCGCGCCGTGTTGCCCGTACAGAGGAACAGCACGTTGTAAACGGGGTCGTTCATAGCTTCTCTCTCCTGCCTTACGCGCAGCAGCGCGCCTTGGGTTTCACCGCGCGCACGAAGGCGCTCATCAGTTTGCCGTCGAGCTGACCGGCGATGGCGTCCACATCGATGCCCTTGCCGCCCAGAAACTCGCGCGCGTCCTCGCCGCGATAGAGGCGCGTCGGCTCGATGCCGATGGCCTCGAAGCCCGCCGCCGCGAGCTTCGCCGCGTATTCGCCTTCTTCCAGCGCGCCCGCGATGCATCCCGCCCAGGCGAGCATGTTCTTGCGGATGTCGTCCGGAATTTCGCCGCGCGTGACGATGTCGGACACAGCGAAGCGCCCGCCCGGCTTCAGCACGCGAAAAGCCTCGCGAAGCACTCTATCCTTGTCTCCCGACAGGTTGATGACGCAATTCGAGATGATGACGTCGACGGAATTGTCGGGCAGCGGGATCGCCTCGATTTCGCCTCTCAGAAATTCGACGTTCTCGACGCCCGCCTGTTTCTGGTTCTCGCGGGCGAGAGCCAGCATGTCGTCAGTCATGTCGAGGCCGTAAGCCTTGCCGGTCGGGCCGACGCGGCGCGCGGACAGCAATACATCGATGCCGCCGCCGGAACCCAGGTCGAGCACGGTTTCGCCGGGCGCGAGTTGCGCCAGCGCCGTGGGATTGCCGCAGCCGAGCGAGGCCAGCACCGCCGCTTCGGGCAATACGCTCTTTTCGGTGACGTCGTAGAGGTTTGAAGTAATCGGTTCGGAACCTTCGAGCGCCGCGTTGCCGCAACAGCTGGGGCGCCCCTCGCTCACGTGCCGCGCCGCTTGCGCATAACGTTCGCGCACGGTTTCCTTCACATCGGTGTCGCTCATTGTATGTGCTCCTGACAGCAGGTGATGTCTTCGAGGCTGATGGCGCGGTTGCGCGTACAGCATTCGGCGAAGAAGGCGAGGATGTCTTGCAGCGCTTGCGTGTTCGCCGTGTAGCGAAGGAACGTGCTTTCGCGGCGCACGTTCACGAGGCCTTCGCTCTTCAGCTTTTCGAGGTGATGGGAGAGGGTCGAGGCCGGAATGCCGAGTTCCGAGCAGATCTCTCCGACGACGAGCCCGCCAGGGTGCGCCGAAAGCAGAAGGCGCACGATGCGGAGCCGTGTCTCGGTGCCCAGCGCCGCCATCATGTCGGCGTAGCGCGCGATGTCCTTATCCTGGGGAGCGTCGGCCATTGGAACCTCAAATTTTATAATTCTAGTATTACCGAATTAATGGAGGTGTCAAGACGCCGATAGCGCTTTGGGCGACTTTCCTCTGTTCGCCAAGCGTGGGCTGTTCCTTGCTCGTTATTGCCGGGCGGTTTCCAATCCCACCACCGGGCAAGTCGCCAGCGTGAGCAGCCGCCAGTATCACGTAGCAAAGCGCCCAGGTCTTCTTGCCGGTGGGGTGCACCGCGGGGCAGATGGGCATCCGGCGATTTCGTAACGGGTGGCTTTCGGCTAGGCCCCGTTCGTTCCTTCGAAGGATACCGGGACGTTTTGCGTTGCCATTGTCGATCAGGCCTCGGTCGTGCGGGTGAGGGGAATTTCATTGCCGCGCCATGAAAAGCTGTCCCCTGACCAGGCCGCGATCCACAGGAAAGGCAGCATCAGGTCACGTACGGCCCAGGCAACCGGCGACGTCAGCGTCAGATGCCATCCCGATACTCTTGCCAGGGCAGCCTCACTTCCAAACCAAAGAACCATAAGGATGAGCAGGGCGAACGTTGGCGACAGGCCGGCCTGATCGGCGGCGTAGACGCCTGCAAGCATCGGCAACAGGCTGCTGGAAAGCAGCTCCGGAATAAACACGGTTGGAAATGTCGCGCGCCTTAGCCGCGCCCACCGAAGCTGTCTGCTCCAGACTTGGGCGCGGGATCGATGCCCTAATGGCTGCCCAAAGGGGCGATCGACAAGCCGGACGCGAAGCCTCTGGCGCCTTACGATCTTGGTCGCGGCTGCATCTTCGGCGATCTCTTCGCCTAGCGCGCGAATACCGCCGGCTTGCTCAAGCTGCGACCGGCGCCAAAGCATCGTTTTTCCCTGGGCAAAGCCAAGCCCGACGCTGTCAGCGGCGTACTGCCAGCGCAGTTGATAGGTGTTCAGAAATGCGCATTCGATTTCGGCCCAGATGCCCTTC
The DNA here is from genome assembly GCF_018619475.1 of Rhodomicrobium sp. Az07. Classification (GTDB taxonomy): domain Bacteria; phylum Pseudomonadota; class Alphaproteobacteria; order Rhizobiales; family Rhodomicrobiaceae; genus Rhodomicrobium. Next base: position 14,893 of record NZ_JAHFZG010000013.1, on the reverse strand, counting down.
GGCATGCAACCCACTGGCGGCGAGCAGAGAACTCCGGTGTCTTCCCGCCACCCTTGCAGGAGACGCTGGATGTAGTCCGAAGGCATGAGCACGTTGCAATCCGCGAGGATGATCCAATCGTGGCGGGCCGCCTCCCACCCTTTGATAACGTTGTTAAGTTTTGGATTCGCTGTCGTTTTGTCCCGACCAATCAAGACCCGTGCAGGGATCTCGGGATGGGCCGCGATCAGATCTCTTACGAGAGTCAGAGCCGGATCGTTTGCGTCCTCGCAGCAAAAGATGAGCTCATAATCTGGATAGTCGAGTGTGAAGCCCGATCGCAGTGTGAGTTCATCATGCGTGTCGACTCCGCGCAAAGGGCGCAAGATCGTTACCGGTTGAGCGAAACCACGCGCCGGTCGTGAGAGACCGAAAAGTGGCGAACATCGAAATCCCGCAAGAAGCGCGCTCAGAAGCTGGATAGCCACGGCAATCGCGCAAAAAAGGGCTAGAAGCCAGTCAAACAAGTGCATCGGCAAGCTGTGCGTGTGAGTCCCTGACATTTTGGTGACAGAACAAGTTACCCGCGTGTGATGACTGAAGCATGACAGATCCGGGGCGCCCTTGCCATGTCGTGGGTATCGGGCTCGGCGACACAATCGCCGTGACGCGCGTGAGGTCCGAAACCGGGCCTACAGAGGTGCTCCGGACGGTTCCTCGCAGGCCGCCGTCTCCGAGGCAAATCGAGTCGGTTCAACCGAACTGAATTCATTAACGACGTAATGGCTAATTGAATTGAATCAGATCTGTAACCAAAGGCTGAGTCAATAGGGATGCGTTTCAAACGGGACTCTTCCGGGTCTACCCTGGTCACCGGAATTCATGGCAGCTTATGAGGTGGCCATGGCGGGCGAAAAAACCGAGCTTGGAAAAGGCAAGGTCAAGCCGGGAAGTGTCGCGGACGTCATCGCGCCATCAAAGCGAACACACCCCAGCCAACGTATTCCCGCGTATACGTGACATAACGCTTTGGTTCCGAGGTCAAATGCGCTCGAATCTCTGGTGCAAAATCGTCGTCAGGATTCGCTTTGAGCCATTTACGCATGGTGAGCCACATGGCCGCCGAATATCTGTCCCAGCCCTCCAGATCAGCCAGAACCATCTCCACAACGTCATAGCCAAGAGCTTCAAACGATTCGATAAGCTCCGGAAGCATGAGAAAATCAGCAATAGCGGTGGCATCGCAATTCTTTGCGATGTCTTCCGTTGGCGGCAATTTCAGCCAATAAGGCTCACCGATGAGAATGATTCCTTCGGGGCTGAGGCTTTTCGCCAGAAGCTCGATGGTTCCGGCAACGCCGCCGCCAATCCATGTAGCGCCGACGCAAGCAGCCACTCCGACTTTTTCGTCGGCAATGTAACCGGCAGCGTCAGCGTGAATGAACCGGACCCGATCAGTAACTCCAAGCTCTTTAGCGCGAAGCTCTGCCTGCTTGTGGAACACTGTGCTCATATCAACGCCCAAGCCGGTGATTTTATGATCACGCGCCCAAGTGCACAGCATCTCGCCAGAACCACTGCCAAGGTCAAGCACGCGAGTCTCTGGCTCCAAGCGCAAGACGGCCCCGAGCGTGGCGTATTTTTCAGACGTGAACGGGTTATGGATGCGGTGAGCGCTCTCGGTGACATTGAAAATACGTGGGATATCCAATGTAAAACTCCATTTTTATTGTAGGGATAGTGTGTCTCTTGCCCGCGTTGCAAGGGGGTATTGCAGAAATACGTGCAACTGCCAGGAAAGCGGCAACAACTTCCCCTGCTGCAAGAACGGGATGCAGCAGCATGGCGAAGGTTTTGCTCGCGACGCCCCGTATACGTTCTCGCACTATGCGAACAGCAAACCGGTCACTTCCCGCATTTTATGTTCGAGTTCGCCGAGTCTTTCACTATCTACGCTCCACAAAACGTTGGAGCAATCCGCATATGGCGAGCATGCCGCAAGACCGCCTGGCCGGACTTTGTTGGACTGTAAAAAACATGAAACTGGCGGAGAGAGAGGGAGCCATTGGCTACTTAATGAAGGAGTTGTCGACGTAATATCAATGACTTATTGAAATGCGTTGTAGCATTTCGTGCAGCATTTAGTATAACGGACTGGTCGCCGCTTACGTTCAGAGGCGACCGCGCGCAGCAATGAGGAGGCCGAATAGGCGTTTTCGATTGTTGAAGTGTGGACTTTTTTTCGCGGCATATCATCGGCGATGAGCGTACGCGTGGTTCGTCCGGCCGCGACAACCGCATGTTCGTAGAAGGGGTGCTTTGGATTGTGCGCACGGGCCGATCTGCATCTGCCTGCCGGGCCGCGTCTCGAAACGCACGCAGGCACGCGCTTCGGCGTCGAGTTCCTGCCGGAATCGCGCCACCGTGTAGCGCGACAACCTGGGTGAGAACGGCGCGTCAATCAGGATGAGACGAGGCGGCCGAGCGATATGATGATTGACGCTTGGCGCGTTCCTGGCAAGGCCTTTGATTGACGGGAGCGTCAATCAGCCTTCGGATGTTCCGGTTTTCTTGATTGTCGCGTTAGCATCTGGATGCGCCGCAACAAACAAGATGAGAGGGCAGCGTCAATCAGGATGAGACTGCCGGGGTTAACTGACGGAAGGAGGGCGCAGCCCGACTGACGGCGGTTATCCGCGGCGGCGTTTTTTCGAACCCGTCTGGCGGTCGAGCGGGACGGCGTCAAGCTACTGATTCGTCTCAATCTCGAGGGATCATCGCTTGCCCGGCCTCCACATCACCGACCATCAGATGAGGCTGTATATGAGTTTCCGACAGACCCACGACACCGCTGTTGCCGCCGCCAAGGCCAGCTTCAGCACCGCGACCGGCTACCGGATCGAGAACGATCCGCGTCTGCCCTCCCAAAAGAAGGCGCCGCGCGGGCGCCGGCGGCCCGATCCGCTCGCTGAGATATGGGATGCCGAGGTCGTTCCCATCCTGAAAGCGGCGCCGGGCATCCGGTCGATCGCCGTGTTCGACGAAATCCGGCGGCGGCATCCCGGCCTAAATCCCAATATCCGGCGCACGCTGGAACGGCGCATGCGGACCTGGCGCGCCGTCGAAGGGCCAGAGCGCGATGTCATCTTCCGCCAGCAACATGAGCCCGGCCGTCTTGGCCTTTCGGACTTCACGGACACGAGCGAGCTTTGCATTACGATTGCGGGCGTCGCGCTCGATCATCGGCTCTATCACTTCCGGCTGGCGTTCTCCGGCTTCGCGCACGCCCATGTCGTCCTTGGCGGCGAGAGCTTCGTGGCACTGGCCGAGGGTCTGCAGAACGCGCTCTGGGCGCTCGGCGGCGTGCCGAAGGAACACCGCAGCGACAGCCTGTCGGCGGCGTACCGCAATCTGGACAAGACAGCAAAGGACGACCTGACCCAGCGTTACGAGGGCCTCATGCGTCACTACGGGATGGCGCCGACGCGCAACAATCGCGGCATCGCGCATGAGAACGGGTCCATTGAGAGCGCCCATGGCCATCTGAAGAGGGCGCTCAAGGACGCGCTTCTGCTCCGCGCCAGCAGCGACTTCGAAGACCTCGACAGCTACCGCGCCTTCGTCGACGAGATCGTCGGCCGACGCAATGCCCATAACCGAAAGCGCATCGAACTGGAGCGGGCGGCGCTCACCCCGCTGCCGACGCGGCGCACCGCCGATTACGAGGAGAAGCTCGTCACGGTCACGTCGAGCGGCGGCTTCGTCCTGCGCCGGGTGTTCTACACCGCGCCGTCACGGCTGATCGGTCATCGCCTGCGCGTTCGGATCTACGACGGCCGCCTTGAATGCTTTCTCGGCTCGACGCCTGTGATGACACTCAAACGCGGGCAGCCGGCCTCGGACAAGAAGGGCGGGCACGTGGTCGATTATCGCCATGTCATTCACGCGCTCCGCAAGAAGCCGATGGCGCTCAATAATCTTGCCTATCGCGCGCAAGGTGACGGTCGAACTGCTGGCGCTGGCGCACGATCGCGGCTGCGAGGCTGAACTCGCCCAGTGCTCTGGCGCATACGTTTGGTTCACGTTGCTGCTCGCTCCCCAGCAAACGTATGCGCCCCAAAGAGCACTGGCAACCAATTGATTCTAGGTCACCGACTCGTAAGCCCGCAGCCAGATACGGACTGGCGCAAGCTTGACGGATGCGAGGAAATTGCCGTCGCGCTTGTCGTATCGGGTTGCGACGGCTCGGAAATGTTTGATCTTGTGGAGGAAGCGCTCGACGGCGTTTCTCTGGCGGTAGAGCCAGGCGGAGAAGGCCGGACGTTTCTTCCGGTTCGGCATGAGCTTGATGTTAGCCCACGCGCCGCGCTGTTCGAGGGCGTGGCGCAAGCCGTCGCTGTCATAGGCGCGGTCGGCGAGCAGGATCGCGCCGGCCTTGACCTCGTCCTGCATGTCCTCGGCCGAGCGGCCGTCATGGGCCTGCCCCTCGGTGAGTTTCAACGCGATCGGCAGGCCGTTGGCGTCGACGAGCGCGTGGATCTTCGTCGTCAGGCCGCCGCGCGAGCGACCCATGCAACGGGATCGGACGGCTTTTTTTTCCGTTGGCCGCGTGCTGGTGGACGCGGATGGACGACGAGTCGATCATCTGGATGTCGCCGTCTTAAGCCTTTGAAATCGCGTCGAGAAGCCGGTCCCACACGCCCGCCTTGCGCCAGCGGTTGAAGCGGTTCACGCAGGTGGTATGCGGGCCGTAACGCGCCGGAATGTCGGCCCACGCCGCGCCGGTGCGCAGCCGCCAGAAGATGCCGTTCAGCACGCGCCGGTCGTCTACACGCGGAACCCCGCGCGGCTTGTTCGGCAGCAAAGGCTGGATCACAGACCACTCGAAATCCGTCAGATCGAAGCGCGCCATGAGAAACTCCCTCGTTTGGGTGTTGGAATCACAAAGCGTCCGATTTGGGGATCCCATTATGGGCGTGTGGCCTAGCGTCGGAAGCTGCACGAAAAGCTTCTTCTGGAAAAGCAAGGACGCGGGCGGACAAGGCTCTTGATCAATTAACTGATAGTGTATAGACAATCATGAGCGCGGCGCTACGGCCCTCGCTCAAACTCCTCCAACCGGTCCGAGTCAATGGTGACCCAATCAATCCGGCCATTTTCAGGGCCTAACCTCCGGCCAAGCGCGCCCTTTCGTGCGGGGCTTCCGGCGCCGCAAATCCACAGCGATGTTTTCATCGCCGACACCGCGAAGATTTTGGGAGACGTGCACATCGCGGAGGGCGCCAGCGTTTGGCATTATGCCGTCGTAAGAGGTGACGCCAACGCGATCCGGATCGGGCGGCGGACAAATATTCAAGATGGCGCAATCATCCATTGCAGAGCCGGTCATCCCGTCAGCATTGGCGATGAGGTTTCCATCGGACACGGAACCATCCTTCACGGATGCTCGATCGCAAATCATTGCCTCATAGGACTTGGCGCGCGGCTGCTCGACGGCGTGCGGCTAGAAGAAGATACCCTTGTCGGAGCCGCCGCGCTCGTTCTCCCCGGTGTGGAGTATCCCGCGAATGTCCTTCTTATCGGCGCACCGGCCCGGATTGCCCGCCCGCTCACCGAGGGCGAGCGCCAGGAGATCAGGCTCAATGCCAAGCGCTACGTCTCTCTCAGCAGAATTTACGAGACCGCGTAGTTTGCTGCCGCAGGCTGTACGTTGTTTGCTTTGCGACAGTTGCGTTTCCTTGCGCTTTTTGTAATGGGCGTAAGCGGCGTTCCACTGATGCGTTCGTCGCCAGAGCGACCAGGCGATGATGAAGGCTTTGCCAAGAGGCGGCTTCAGGAGGATGCGAGCGAGGAGATAGCGGATCTCCGGAACGGATGGGGCGAGCGCGGCCATGACGGTCAGGCGGCGATTATTGCGGGCGGACTCGTTTTGTTCGGTTTGCCTGAAGCAGCGGCGCGTCGCACATCGGCGGCAAGCCTGGCAAGAAAGGCCGCCGCAGCCATGACGAGGGTCATATGGCGATGCCACCCGTGCCATGAGCGCGCTTCGCAATGATCGAGACCGAGATCGGATTTGGCCCTCTGGAAGCATTCTTCGATGGTCCAGCGCAGGCCTGCGACGGCTGCGAGTTCGGCGAGCGCCGTGCCGGCTGGAACGAAGCAAAAGTAATAGGCCCGCTCGGCGGGCGCGCGCCTGTTGCGGCGAATGAGAACAAAGCGCTCGAAGCGAGGATCGCACGGAAAGGGCAGGCCGATGCAGGCCCAATCGTAAAGCCTGAGCCCTTTGCTCCCCTCTCCTGCCGCATGAGCCGACCAGGCTTTGGCATCGAGCGCATCGCAAAGCGTCGCAGGGTCGGTTTGCACAAAACCGTCCTCGCCGATGAACTGCAGGCAATGATTGGATCTCACGGCCAGAACATAGGGCTGGCCGCGCCCTTCGAGCATGCGCCGCAGGCGCGAATCCGATCCGTATACCGCGTCGGCCAGGACAAAAGCGCAAGGGACGCCGGCGTCGAGCGTTCTTTCGATGAGATCGCAGGCGATCCGGGGCTTGGTGGCGAAGCCGACCTCGTCGGGGACTTGCGCCTTGGCCCGCCTGTCCGCGTCTTTCGCCCAGGCGTCGGGCAAATAGAGTTGCCGGTCGATCAGCGCTTGCCCGAACCGGCTCGCATAAGCCAGGAAAACGCCGATTTGAGAATTCTCGATGCGCCCCGCCGTGCCCGAATATTGCCGGGCCACTCCAACCGAAGACGTTCCTTTTTTCACAAAGCCCGTTTCATCGACGATCAAGACACCGTCGGCGTCGCCAAGCGTTTCAATGACATAGCCGCGAACGGCGTCGCGCAGACCGTCTTCGCTCCATTGGCTGCGGCCCAGAAGCGACTGCATCCGGTAAGGACGCTCCAATCCCGCTTGCTCCGCCATCAGCCAGCCCGTCTTGCGTTCGATCCCCGACAACAGGCCGTCCAGAAAATGACCGGACGTCTGGCGAAGTTCAAGCCTTGGAAATACCGGGGCAAGCCTCGCCTTGAACGCCGCCAACTCTTGCTCCCAATCGAGAAACGAACCTGTCCATGAAGCGACCCGCATGCCATCCCTCCCTCGAATCAGTGAGGAAAGGGAATCACTTCATCAGACTAAATGCAACTGTAGTACTAGGTCAAATGACCATATCGAGCCGTTGTCGGGCCTGCTCATCGAGGTGCGTCTTCCGAGACGGCCGACCAAAAGCTCGACGAAAGCGTTCCCATGGGTGTTCCGTCGGTTTCCGCCTTTTCATCTGGCGCGGCTGGCAAAAAGTTCGGCGGCAGAGCGTTGCGGAAATCGCTCACGAGCGCAAGAGCGCCCTTGGGTGAGAGGTGATCGCCATCGCGATAGAGCAGGTTTCCGTCCAGAAACGCGTTGCACGTTCCACTGGCGCAGAGGACTCTCTTGGCGTCATAGAAAACGGCTCGCGGATTGTCTCGGACTGTGGCACGAACGATATCGCTGACCCAGCCCTGCCGATCGGCAACGAACTCTGGCGATGCGGAGTAGCACTCGTTCCAGCCGGCCAGCCTATAGGTTCCGAGGCAGCGGCTATCCTTTGCGGGAATTTCGGGGACTTGGTCCATGACGACAACCTTGATGCCCGCGTCGGTGAGGCGCTCAACAGTCTTCCTGAGCGCTGCCGCGAAGGCTTCTCTCGGGCCCTCCGTTGGCGAGCTTTGGGGCTCAGTCAAAACCGAGGCGGTCCCGGTGATCCACCACCGACCGGCTAACACGACGATGTCAGGCTTCGTGCGAAGCATTTCGTTGAGGATCATGGCCTTCTGATCGAAACAACTTTGCACACCGTCGTCGACAGAGCGGAAAACTACAAATACGCCCGGAACGGGAGAGCACGCGTTTCGAAAATAAGTCGTCGTCCGTGGCCAGATCGCCGAGATCAAACGCTGAAAGTGTTGAGCATGGGAATCGCCCCAAAGCATAACCGTCTCGCGCGCAGGCAGAGACGGATCGCCAGTTTCACATTTCTTGAGGCCATCTCCGAGGTAATATAATTCGGAGCAATTTTCGAGCGGTACGACCCAGGCGTCCCTCATCTCGCTCTCGAACTGGGGCGAAATTCGCGATGGTAAACCGTGCGTGAAGTAAAGCATGCCCCCACTCGCGAGCAGCAGCGTTGCACAAGCCCCCGCCGCATAGCCAAGTCGCGTGAGCGGAATGCGGGGAATATGACTTTGCCGGGGCAGTTCCACCAGCGACCTCACGGCTTGCGAGGCAGGACTTTTCCGGCGGAACGGCTTTTCCACAAAGCGCCATGAAAACCACCCCATAAGCATGGCGAGCGCGATTAGCGTCGGGCCTTCGAGCCCCTGCGGCTCCCGTAAGCTCATGTATTTTGCGATGGAAAAGATGGGCCAGTGCCAAAGGTAGAGGGAATAGGAGATAAGGCCGAGAAACACGATCGGCCGCAGACTAAGCAGCGCGCCGACACGAGTGTGCCGGCTGGTCTCTGCCCAAATCACAAGAGCGCAGCCGAGCACAGGCGGAAGCGCCGCGAAGCCGGGAAACGTCGTTTTCGGCGAATAGAGGAACACCGGCGCAAGGAGCAGCGCAATACCGCAGACGGCCATGCCCTCAGCTATACGATCTGACCGAATGCGCGGGAAGGCCCCCAGAGCGAGCAGCGCGCCAGCGAGAAGTTCCCACCCTCGCGAGGGCAGATGGAAGAATGCGGCCTTTGGCAAAATCTCTACTAGGACAGCGGATATCGCAAGCGATGCGAGTGCGAGCGCGGCAACGATCAGAATGGCCCGCCGTGCGGAAAAGGTTGCGAGTAACGCCAGCAAAAGCGTCGGCCAAACGATGTAGAATTGCTCTTCGACCGCTAGCGACCACATGTGAAGGAGCGGGTTTTGCTGCAGGAGCGGATGGAAATAATCGAGCTGTCCAGCAAGGCGCAGGTTCGCCGCGAACATGACCGTGTAAGCGAGAAGTTCGCCATAGCTCTTGAGATCCTGCATAGCGAACAACGCCGTGCAGGCAACAGTCACGAGCGTTAGCATAAAGAAAAGGGCTGGAAGGATGCGGCGCGCGCGTCGTGCGTAGAACTTGAGATAAGAAAAATCTTCTGCCGCGCTTTCCTTTATTATGATGGAGGTTATCAAATAACCCGAGATGACGAAGAAGACATCGACGCCGACATAACCACCCTGAAACTGCGAACTACCGGAGTGGAACAGGACGACCGAGGCGATTGCAATGCCCCTCAGCCCGTCAATCTCTGAACGGTAACCGATCATTTCGTTCCCCCCGGGATGCGGGAGGACATAAGCACAACTAGAAGTGGCGCCGATAGCCGGTGCCGATTTTTTTCCACAAATCTATTCACTTTCCCCCAAGTCGTTGGTGGACCAGGTCACCGACTCGTAAGCCCGCAGCCAGATCCGGACTGATGCAAGCTTGACGGAGGCGAGGAAATTGTCGTAGCGCTTGTCGTATCGGGTTGCGACGGCGCGGAAATGTTTGAGTTTGTTGAAGAAGCGCTCCACGGCGTTGCGCTGCCGGTAAAGCCAGGCCGAGAAGGCCGGGCGCCTCTTGCGGTTCGGCATGAGCTTGATGTTGGCCACGCGCCGCGCTGGTCGAGGGCACGGCGCAAGCCATCGCTGTCATAGGCGCGGTCGGCGAGCGGGATCGCGCCAGCCTTGACCCCGCCCAGCATGTCCTCGGCCGAGCGGCCGTCGTGCAACACAGCAACACGAGTCAGACTTTCGATACGGCGGTATCATAGGCGCCATCCTGCTCGAACAAAACGACGAATGGGCCGTGCAGCGCGCCGGATACATGGCGCTGGAAACCATCGCGCCTTTGAGCGATGATCCTTTCGCCGGGCCGCCCACCGTGGCTGCCTGACCTTCCCGGCCCCGCCGGAGTATCGGCGATGAAAGCCGTCAGCTACACCACTTCCGGGGACACGATCGGTGGCGCCGGATTGTGACGACAGAGGCGATCGCCGCCATGGCTTACGCAGCGCCTTGAAGCTCGACTGCTTCCATTCCTAGCGCAGCAGTTCACGGAGCCGGCTTTGCGGCATTCGGGTCAGCACGTCAGCGAGCCAGGCCAGCGGATCGACGCCATGGAGTTTTGCCGTCATGATAAACGTCACCATAAGAGCGGCCCGGTCGGCGCCGCGTTCCGAGCCGGCGAAGAGCCACGACTGGCCAAAAATTGGGAGCGCTGGCTTTCCACGCCCATTCAGGTATAGGGTTAAACCGCCTCAACGGGTGGGCGCAATCACTCCGGAATCATCAGCTGAGAACGTAGGACTGCGTCGCTTCAGGTCACATGGCGAGCTGAACCGCACGAGATGGCGAAAGGCGCGCGAGGATCATCCGGCGGGGGCATGGGTGATGCGTGCCTGATCGCGCCACTTACGTTTGCCGAGCGAGGCTATCGCGGAAGGCCTTGTTTCATTTGAACACAAGGCGCGCCAGGTCGAGATCGGGCTGGCTGTCGAGCCAAGCCTGGCGACGTTTCATAAAGCCACCCAATTCCTCGAGCAGGGCGGGGCGCGCACAATAATGAAATGCAGACCCAAAGTAAGAGGGAATTCATATTCCCCGCAGATAGGAGCCATGTTTCAAAAATAGCGTGAAAAACTGCCCCTGAAAGCAGGACGAACGGAAGAGAGGCCGTAGCCCAGTCGGGCCGCAGTCTTTGATGGTGGGCTCTCATTATACCTCGCAGGAGAGCCGTAATCAAAATCGCGACGAAAACAAAGAACTCAACCATACCCGTCTCTACAAGTACCGTCAGGTACGAATTATGAAAATGCAAGCCTTCATGATCGATAAAAATCCATTGGTAACTGTCGGTCAAGGTAAGAGGTGCCTATGCCAAAGCCGAGAAGCGGTCTCTGCGGAATCAGATCATATGCTAGCTGCCATACCTCCGACCGGCCGCTTAACAAATCTTTTGCCGCAAATGGGTCAGGATGCCTATTGACCAGTGCGAGAAGCGCGCTTCGTATTTCATCCCCCCAACCGCCCCAAATGCAGAAAGCAAATATTGCTAGCAGAGCGCCAGGAATAATGCCCACTCTAATGACCGCCAAAGTCATAGTCGACACAGCTACCCACAATATCGACGCCCGAGAATCCGTCTGCAGAAGCAGGAAAATGCCCGCGATGATAAAGGGAACATTCCACACGTATGAGCCCCGCTTCCTTTGAATTATACCTGCGATCATTATAATTAATGTAGGCGCTAGCTCAAGACCAAGAGTATTAGGATTATCTGTCCACCCAGAAAAGCGCGATCCACCGCGCCCAAGATTAACTCCCATCACCCAAAGCAAGCCTGAAGAGACGATGACGATACGCCCTACATTCGCGACAACATCAAAAAACTGCTTCTGCCGTTCTACGCTCGCTAAATGCACTATCAATAAATTGCTGGCAACCAGCAAAAAAGCGATACTGACCAAAGTGGCCGTACTCAGTTTTTTATCTATACTAACTATTACACTTACGGATAATGTCAACAGTAAACGTAAATATATATACCAAATTTGCGGCCTATATCTAATTTTTTTGTATAAAATATTAGTGTTATCGTAAGAAATAATAATGGAACCCATTTCATAACTGACATAATGCTGCTAAACGCCTTATCATAGATGCCGGATATATAAAGCGCTGATATCGACATAAAAATTAAGGTAAGCAAAAAGCGTGAGCATTCATCCTGTTTATTGAGGCGTTTATTTCTCGATGAATTTCCCCCTATCGTCCAATTATCGAAATGTTTCAAACGCGCTGCCGTATAATTATGCCAGTATGGCGGATAAGAAGGAGTGTTTTTCACTTGATTAACTTTGCGTTTGCAGGCGGTCCGTGATGGTGCGGAACATTCGGTTAAGCAGATATCCTTGTGTTCTTGGGCTTCGCTGGCCCAATAGCAAAATACGCGGAAGAATTTGTAATGGCCTTGTGAGTGGGTGGAACAAAATGGTAATTCGTGCGATGTACCTTCCGGCGCCTAGAAGTAGACTTAAACCCCACTTCGACATTAATGTAGCTGTCGGTCAGTTTCCTCCGCGAGCGACGGCAGGAAACCTCGGCCCCGACCAGAGCGGCACAAGAGTTCGTACCGCATCATATCAAACGAAATTTAATACGTTAGACCGCTACGTCGACGTCCGCGCGTGCCAGACAACGATAAAATCTCTAAACAATTATATCTGGAATCGCAACATCATTTTCAACCCCTCGTTGAAAACCTGTGCGTGAGCATCAGTCAGTGGATTGAATCTAGCGTCTGGTACCCACGTTTAACGGCAGCGATTCATCCTCCAAAGACCCAGGGTAAGCGTGCTTAAGCGGCTTGTGCAAAGGCCGCCGGCTTTTCCCAGTTCCATGGGAGGAGGTCTGCGATACGGCCGGCTGGGTGTCCTGGAAGCCGTCTGAGGACATCGGCGAGCCAGGCGCGCGGATCGATGCCGTTCATCTTGCACGTCTCGATCAGGGTGTAGATAGCGGCCGCTCTTTCGCCGCCGCGGTCCGAGCCGGCGAATGTCCAGTTGTGCCGGCCGACAGCGACGCCGCGCAGCGCTCGCTCCGCCGCGTTGTTGCTCAGACAGATGCGGCCATCGTCGAGGAAGTAGGCGAAGCGATCCCAGCGCTTGAGAAGATAATCGATGGGCTTGGCGACAGAAGCCGAGCGCGACAATCGTGAGCGCTCCTCGCTAAGCCAGGCTTTCAGATCGGCCAGGAGCGGCGCGCTTTGTTCTTGGCGCACGCGCAGGCGCTCGCTGGCGGAAAGGCCGTTGATGGCGCGCTCGATGTCGAACAGCGCGTCGATGCGTTTCACCGCCTCGAGCGCAATCGGGGAGATGGCCGGCGCTTGTTTGCCGCGCCTTGCGTTGGCGGCGATGTCGGCTAGTTCGAAGAACTGGCGCCTTGCGTGCGCCCAGCACAGCGCTGAGACGATGGCGCCTTTTTCACGCCCCGGATCGTAAAGCCCGTTATAACCGCTATAGGCGTCGGCCTGCAAAATGCCGGCGAAGTCTCGGAGATGCTGCTCGGGATGCTCCTGCCTTCGATCCCGCGAGGCGTATTAAAGCGCGGCCGGCGGCGCGGTCCCGCCAAAAGGGCGATCGTCTCTGACATAGGTCCAGATGCGGCCGGTGACTGTCTTGCCCTTCGCCAGGATCGGCACTGTCGTGTCGTCGCCAAACAACCGTTCGGCCGAAAGAACATGGGCCTCGATCAACGACTGGAGCGGTTGCAGCGCCGCCATGCAGGATCCGACCTGATCGGCCAGCGTCGACACGCTGAGCTCGACGCCTTCGCGGGCATAGCGCTCGCTCTGCCGGTTGAGAGGCTGATGCTGGCCGAACTTCTCGAACAGGGAAGGCTCGGTCCGGCAAAGCCGCGCGGCGTCGCATGAAACGGCGCGGGCGGCTGCGCTATACTCTCGCAAGCCCGGCAGGAGAACTTCTCGCGCACCGTCTGGATGACTTTCCAGCGGCGCGGAACAACCTCGAGCGTCTCGGTGACGTCTTCGCCGAGCTTCGACAGCTTCGTCGAGCCGCAAGACGGACAAGCATGTCGGCGCCGGGAGCACCACGCGCTCGCGCGGCAGATGCGCCGGGAAAGGCTTGCGCGATGGACGCTTGCGCGTAGAGGATGGCGTGCCTTGCGTCCGGGCCGCAGCTTGTTCGGCCGCAAGTTCATCTTCGCGCCAAAAGCTAAGCGGCGCAGCTTCTCGATCTCGAGCCTTAAGTGAGCGATCGCGGCGTCCGCGTTCGCTCTCGCCGTATCGGCCCGAGCCTCCGCGGAAAGCCGGGCGGCGCGCTCGGCGAGGATCATCGCGTGCGCGGCGGCAAGGTCGGAAGGAAGAGCGTCAAGCGGCGTGGTCACCCGACAAGAGAATCATGGTTCGCCAGCGTCTTCAAAGACAAACCGTCAGCCAACCGAAGTCGGTCTCCAGGTTTTTTGCGGATTGCGCCAATCGATCCCGGAGCGCAGACAGCCAGGCTGCGCGGGCGAAATCGAGATCGCGCCGTCTGCCGGGCTCGGCCACAAAAACCGGCCTTTCTCCAGACGCTTCGTGAACAAACATGCCCCCTGGCCGCGAGCGAACGTTTACCGTGAGCGACAAGCGCTCACTATGCCAGATCACCTTCAACAGGTCGCCGCGGCGACCGCGAAAGCAAAACAGATGGCCGCTCAAGGGATCGCGCCGCAAGACCTCCTGTACCTGCAAGGACAGAGACGGGAAGCCCCTGCGCATGTCGGTGTGACCCGTCGCCAGCCACACCCGCACGCCGGTCGGAACCGGGATCATGGGCTCCTCACGTCGGCAATATCGAGAATGCGCTTCAAGGCGCCCATGTCGGCGGCGCCAACGAAGAGCGGCGAGACGGACTGCGATCGGAACGACAGCGAGGCGCCCGCTGCCGACAACCGCATCGAGATCGAGCTTTTGAATGGCCGGCGCGTGCGGGTCGGGCCCGGCGTCAGAGAGACCGGCAGGAATGCCGGCGCGGGCTCTGGCTTCTCGTCGTTCTTGGCCAGCTTCCTCCAGCGAAAGAGAAGGCTCGGCTTGATCCCATGCCTGCGGGCGACCGCTGACACATTCACGCCGGGCTGCAAAGCCTCGTAAGCGGTGTCCTGACCTCACCTTCCATTTTGCACGAACGGCTGCAAGTGTGATGGTTCCTTGAGGGATCGTCTTATGTCTAATCCTGGTCGTAGTCCTATCACGGAGCTGGCGTCGTGCGCGCGGGCCGACACGTTCCAGCGCATTGAGGTGTTCACCGGCGTTGCCCGGCGGCGGTCGTGGCCGTCCGATGTGAAGGCGGCGATCGTGCAGGAAACGCTTGAGGACGGGGTCGGCGTTTCCGAGGTTGCGCGCCGACACGGCG
>NZ_JAHFZG010000012.1 GCF_018619475.1 Rhodomicrobium sp. Az07 | reverse complement strand
GATCGTCTCGAAGAACCAGACGGTCCAGAACACCCATGGCTGCCTCCCAAATGACAGCCTTGAATCTGATTTGCTTGCCCTTGGGAATCCCAAGAGTCCACACTTCCTAGATCAGCCTGCGTTTAATCGGACTCGGTTTGACGCAGAAAAGCTGATCGACAACAGAAACCTATAGCCTCGGGCCGGGTCTGATTTGGGCACGAGGCCGTAAACAGCGTTCCGCGCGAAGCGGTCGCCTCGCAGCAGCTTATTGAGAGGAGAAGCCTGCCCCCGGTTGGGCAGGTTTTTTTGTGCGTTGACATGGGAGCCGAGGTCATGACGTCTCAGGGATTGAGGGTCCGGAGGATGGAGGAAAGCGGCGTTGGCATGGCCCTCGAATGGGCCGCCGCGGAAGGCTGGAACCCCGGCCTTCACGATGCGTCATGCTTCTATGCAGCCGATCCTTACGGTTTTTTTCTCGCTGAACTGAACGGCGAACCGGTCGGCTGCATTTCCGCCGTCGCCTATGACGAGGCTTTCGGGTTCCTTGGCCTTTATATCGTCAGGCCGCCCTACCGGGGCCGGGGTTTCGGCCTCAAGCTTTGGGATACCGCAATGGCCCACCTTGGCACGCGCAATGTCGGTCTCGACGGTGTCGTCGCGCAGCAGGACAATTACCGGAAATCCGGCTTCAGGCTCGCCTACCGCAACATGCGCTATCAAGGGACGGGTGGCGGGGCCGAACCTGCCGGTGTGGTGGATCTGTCGACCGTGGAGTTTGACGAGATATGCCGCTATGACGCTACCGTGTTTCCCGCTCCGCGCGCGCGCCTCCTGCGCCGGTGGATCGATCAGCCGCGAGCGGTGGCGCTTGGCGTCTTGAGCGGCCGCAACCTGGCGGGGTATGCCGTCGCGCGCCCAAGCCGCACCGGTTTCAGGATCGGGCCGCTTTTCGCCGACGCCGCGCATGTCGCGGGCGCGCTGTTCGAAGGGCTGTCATCGCGGCTTCGAGGCGAGCCGATCTTTCTCGACACGACCGAGGCCAATCCTCGCAGCGGCGAGCTTGCGCAACGGTATGGCATGAAGCCGGTGTTCGAGACGGCGCGCATGTATACCGGCGGCGTCCCGAATGTGCGGAACGAGCGCTGTTTCGGCCTGACGAGTCTTGAAATCGGCTGACCGCCGCAATTACAGGAAACTGTGCGGATCGACATCGATATGCAGCGTGACGCCGCCGCGCGGCGCATCCGCGTTGGCAAGCCACGCCCGCAAATACGCCTGAAGGTCGGCTTCGCGCGCGGCCTTCACGAGGAGCCGCTGGCGGTGCAGGCCGCGAATGATCGCGAGCGGCGCCTCGACCGGCCCCAGCACCTGAATGCGTGAGGCTTCCGGCGCGGCGAGCGCGAGTGTGCGCGCATACCCTTCCGCGTCGTAGCGCGTCTTGCCGGAGACGATCAGCGCGGCGAGCCGTCCGAACGGTGGATAGCCCGCTTCCTCGCGCAAGCCGATTTCCGCCTGATAGAATGCGTCGCGGTCCCCCGTCACGAGCGCGCGCATTACCGGATGCTCGGGGAAATGCGTCTGGATCAGCCCGCGCCCCGGCGCGCCGAAGCGGCCCGCGCGCCCCGTCACCTGATGCAGGAGCTGGAAGGTGCGTTCGCCTGCGCGCGGGTCGGCGGTGGCGAGGCTCAGATCGCCGTCCACCACGCCGACGAAGGACAGTTTCGGGAAGTTATGGCCCTTCGACACGAGCTGCGTGCCGACGACGATATCGACGTCGCCTTCCGTGATGCGGGTCAGGATTTCCCGTAGTGCCGCCGTCGACGGCACGAGATCGCTCGACAGCACCGCGAGTCGCGCCTCGGGCCAACGGTTCTGCGCCTCCTCCGTCACGCGCTCGATGCCGGGACCGGATGCGGCCAGCGTCCCCTCGCCATGGCAGGATGGGCAGGTCTTCGGAAACGGCAGCGAGAAGCCGCAATGATGGCAGATCAGCCGCCCGCGCAGGCGATGCTCCACGAGATAGGCGGTGCATTGCGGGCAGGTGAAGCGATGGCCGCAGGCACGGCACAGCGTCAGCGGTGCATAGCCCCGCCGGTTCAGGAACAGGAGCGCCTGTTCGCCTTTCGCGAGTGCCTCGTTCACCGCGCCGATGAGCGGCTCGCTGATCCACATTCCGCGCTCGGGGGGCACCGCGCGCAGGTCTACCGCCTCGACGTCGGGCAGCGCATTGCCCGAGAAGCGGCCCGGCAGCACCGCATGATGGTAGCGCCCGCGCTGCACGTTCACGATGCTTTCGACCGATGGCGTCGCCGAGGCGAGCACAATGGGGATCTTGCCGAGCGAGGCCCGCACCACAGCCATGTCGCGCGCCTGATAGGTCACGCGGTCGTCCTGCTTGAAGGACGCGTCGTGCTCTTCGTCCACCACGATGAGGCCGAGGTCGGCGAAGGGCAGGAACAGCGCCGAACGCGCCCC
Organism: Rhodomicrobium sp. Az07; assembly: GCF_018619475.1. Classification (GTDB taxonomy): domain Bacteria; phylum Pseudomonadota; class Alphaproteobacteria; order Rhizobiales; family Rhodomicrobiaceae; genus Rhodomicrobium. The sequence continues at coordinate 111,983 of NZ_JAHFZG010000012.1, read as the reverse complement.
GCATACCACGCGCACCTCGCCCAACGCCACGCCCCGCCAGACGCGCGCGCGCTCCTTCGGGGACGCGGCGGAGTGCCATTCGCCGGGGCGGCAGCCGAAACGCCGCTCGAAGCGTTCAAGGAACTGGTTCGTGAGCGCGATTTCTGGCAGCAGAATCAGCACCTGCCGTTCGCCGTGCCGCAGCGCTTCCGCCACCGCCTCGAAATAGACTTCTGTCTTGCCGGAGCCGGTGACGCCGTCGAGCAGCGTTGCGGAGAAGCCTCCGCCCGCGATGGTTTCCTGAAGCGCGCCCGCCGCGTTGAGCTGCGCGTCGCTGAGGCTGGCGAAAGCGAAGTCCGGGCGCGGAGCGAAAGGGCGCGCGCGTGGAAGCTCGGCGCGGATGAGCGCGCCCGCCTCGGCCAGGCCGTCGATCACGGCCGCGCTGACGCCCGCCGCATCCATCAACCGCTTTTTCGACCACACAGCGCCATCCGCCACGGCGGCCAGCACCCGCTGCCGCGCCTCAGTCATCCGCGACGGCACGCCGCTTCCGCTGCGAAAGCCGAAGCGCGGTTCCTCCGCCTCGAAAACGAGCCGCGCGCTCATCATCATTTGCAGCACCATGCCCTTCGGCGCGAGCGTGTACTGCGCGACCCAATCCGCGAAGGCGAGATTCAGCGGCGGCAGCGGCGGCACCTCGTCGAGACGCGCGAGCACGGGCTTGAGTTTTTTCGGATCGACCGGGCGCGCCGACGCCTCGCGCCAGACAACGCCGATGCGCTTTATCGGGCCGAGGGGCACGACCACGAAATCGCCGGGCGCGAGCGCTTCGCCAGCGGGCACTTCATATGTATAAGGCTCATCGAGCGCGAGCGGCAGCAGCACCGGCACCGTCGCGCGGGTGTTCGCGCCGAGAGCGGGCGGCTCGGGCGAGTCGGCATCGAAAAGGGGCAGGTCGGATGGCGCCATCGCGGCAGAGCTTCGCCGATGCGCGGGCGGATTTCAACCGTCGCCGGTTGCGCCCACGCGAGCGCTGGAGTCGCCGCAAGCTTCGGGAAATATTGGCGGCTCCAAAAGTCGTTCAACAGAATTATTTCGCCAATTGCCTTGTTTCGGACACCGGATACGGCTATATTCTCTTCATCGATCTTGATTGCTGAGCTTGTTTCCGCGCCTGAGCGCGTCCTGACGATCTTTCTGCCAAAATCGATCCTGAACAATCGCTGTTCCGTGTTGGGACGGCGAGGAAAAACTTATGACCGATTGAAAGGAAATCGTCATGAATACTGGCACAGTGAAATTCTTTAACGTGAACAAAGGCTATGGCTTCATCCAACCCGACAGCGGTTCGGCTGACGTCTTCGTTCACATCTCCGCAGTCGAGCGCGCCGGAATGCGCACAATCACCGAAGGCCAGAAGCTTTCGTTCGAGATCGTGCGTGACAACCGTTCGGGCAAAAGCTCCGCGGAAAATCTTCAGGCTGCGTAATGCTCGCCTTCGGCTTTCCTCTGGAAAGCAGCAGAAATAGCGGAAGGCTGGGCTCTCGCCCGGCCTTTTGCACTCTTAAGGAAAGAAAACTCATGATCACGAAAGACACATTGTTCGCGCCGCCGCGCAAGCCGCAGACAAAGGCGGATATGACCAACACCGCAGCTCGCGCCATCATCGATTCCGAGAGCGCACTCCGCGTGGCCAAGATCGAGAAGCTGCGTCAGGCGCGCCTCGAAATGGAAGCGCAGCAGCCGGTGGTCACGAAAAAGCCCCGCGCGAAAGCAGCGACGCGGCAAGTCCGGTTCTGATCGGCAACGCTCGCTTAAGCTCTTGTTTGAGCATGATCTTATCGTATAACGGCCTCCACTTTTACGGTCATGCTCTATCGCCGGTGACTCGACAGAAGCAGGCTCGTTTCGGAGCTTGATATTCCCTTCAACTCGCGGATGCGGCGCAGCACGCGGTCGAAGCTTTCGAGATCGGGCGTGCGCAACTCCACAACAAAATCCCAGCGCCCGTTGGTCGTGTGAATCGCGACCGCTTCGGGGAAGCCGCGCAGCGCCTTGTAGATGTGCTCGGATTTCTCGCCTTCCACCTGAATCAGCATGATTGCGCAAACGGCGTCCGGCTCCGCTTCTTGGCGCAGCGTCACCGTGAAGCCGGTAATCACGCCGTCATGCACAAGCCGGTCGATGCGGTTCTGCACCGTCGCGCGGCTGAGGCCGAGAATCGCGGCGAGGGTCGCGACGGGCATGCGCGCATTCTCGCGCAGGAGGGCGATCAGTCGCCGGTTAGTCTCATCAAGAGGCATGATCTGACACTTTGCTAAGACGCGCCTGCACTTTGTCAGCTTTTTCGAACGTTTCGCGCAACTTGCCTCCTTTAGACTGGGAAGGTCAACGGCGATAATTTGCATGGAACTTGCATGTGAATCGTCGCGAGAGGCATGATGCCAAAAACGCCAACCTTTTTAATGACCGACGACAGCCATTTCGAGGTGTCGTACAAGATCAATCCCTGGATGACGCCAGAGGAATGGCGCAGGGATGAGGTCAAAAATCGGGCAGAAGCGCGGCACGCTGCCGCATCTTTGGCCGAAGCGTTAAGGCAGACGGGCGCGCGGGTGGTTCATATCGACGGCGCGCCGGGCCTGCCGGACATGGTTTTCCCCGCGAACGCCGCCGTCGTCCTCGACCGCCGCGTGATGGCCGCGCGCTTCCGCTATCCCGAGCGGCAGGGCGAGGAACGCCATTTCCTCGAAGCATTCGCGCGGCTGAAGGACGAAGGCACCTTCGAAGATGTCAGCCAGATGCCGAAGGGTTATTGGCAGGAAGGCGCGGGCGACGCGATCTTCGACGTGAATCGTCAGTTTTTCTGGACCGGCTTCGGTCCGCGTTCCTCGCATGAAGCAGGCGATGTGCTTCGCGATTTCTTCAATGTTCCGGTCAAGCCGCTCGAACTGGTCTCCGGCCGCTTTTACCATCTCGACACTTGTTTCGTGCCTTTGAGCGGCGGAGAGGTTCTATATTACCCGAAAGCGTTCTCGAAGGCTTCGCTGTCGGTCATCCGCGATCACGTTGCGGCCGACAAGCGCATCGAGGCGAGCGACGAGGACGCGGCGCGCTTCGCCGTGAACGCGGTCAATATCGGGCGCGACATCGTCATGGCGGAGCCGACCGCCCGCCTCGCCGACGAGCTTCGCGAGCGCGGCTATTCCGTCGTTCCGCTCAAGCTGCGCCCCTTCATCATGTCCGGCGGCGGCGCTTACTGCATGACGCTCCGGCTCGATCTGAAATCCGCATCGGCAACAACCAACAGAGGTGAAACTCCATGACGTTCGACACCGCATTCGCTCCGGCGCGCAGCTTCTCCTCGGCCCACGATTTCATCGCGACCGAAAACGAGTTCGGCGCGACCAACTACAAACCGCTCGACGTGGTGTTGAGCCGGGGCGAAGGCGTATGGGTCTGGGACGTCGAGGGGAACCGCTATCTCGATTGTCTCTCGGGCTATTCCGCCGTCAATCAGGGCCATTGCCATCCGAAAATCCGCGAGGCGCTCATCGAGCAGTCGGGCAAGCTCACGCTCACGTCCCGCGCCTTCCGCAACGATCAGCTCGCGCCCTTCTTCGAAGAACTGTGCAAGCTCACGCGGTCGCATCGCGTGCTGCCGATGAACACAGGCGCGGAAGCGGTCGAAACGGCGATCAAGATCGTCCGCAAGTGGGGCTACACGGTCAAGGGCGTGCCGCAGGACAAGGCCGAGATTATCGTCTTCGACAAGAACTTCCATGGCCGCACGACCACCGTCGTCAGCTTCTCGACCGATGAGACAGCGCGTGAAGGCTTCGGCCCGTTCACGCCGGGGTTCAGGATCATCCCCTTCGCCGACATCGAGGCGCTTGAAGACGCGGTCACGCCGAACACAGTCGCCGTGCTCATGGAGCCGATCCAGGGCGAGGCTGGCGTGATCATTCCGCCGCCCGGTTACGTGAAGGCCGCGCGCGAGCTTTGCACGCGGGAAAGGGTCGTCTTCATCCTCGATGAGATCCAGACCGGCCTCGGCCGAACGGGCAAGCTGCTCGCGGAAGAGCATGAGGGCGTCGAAAGCGACATGACGCTGCTCGGCAAGGGTCTTTCCGGCGGGTTCTATCCCGTGTCGGCGGTGCTCTCGACGTCGCGCATCATGGGCGTGCTGAAGCCCGGCGAGCACGGCAGCACTTTCGGCGGGAACCCGCTCGCCTGCGCGGTCGCACGCGCGGCGCTCCGCGTCGTAACCGAAGAAGGCATGGTCGAGAACTCGGCCGCGATGGGCGCGTATTTCCGCGAGGGCCTCAACGCGATCAACAGCCATGTGGTGAAGGAGGTCCGCGGGCGCGGCCTGATGATGGCCATCGAACTGCACCCGGACGCGGGCGGCGCGCGCCGTTACTGCGCGGCGCTGAAGCATCGCGGCATCCTCTGCAAGGACACGAAGGAGCACACGATCCGCGTGTCGCCGCCGCTCATCATCAAGCGCGCAGAAGTCGATCAGGCGCTGGTGAAATTCGCCGCCGTGCTGGCGTAGAGCTGCGGTTGCGGCTCTTGCCGCCTCACTATCAATCGCGTGGCCGGGTTCGCCCGGCCACTTTCGTTTCTGCTTTCAACAAGACGTGACTTCGGCTGAGGATTTCCGACCACAACTCCACAGCTATTCGCCGTTGCATCGAAAGTAGCGTAGCAAATCATGCACCTCTTCGCGCTATAGTCTTGAAAAGACACGCTCCCACGAAGGAACGTGCGCCTCAAGGAAGAAAAACAAGGGAGGCATTGATGACGAGAGACGACACCATGTTGCGCGAGCGGCTGGCCCGCGCGGAGGAAGAAATATCCAACCTCCAGAACGCCGCCGCGAAGGCGGCCCAGCGGCTTTCGACGCTGTATGAAGAATTTCAGATCCGCGAAAGCTACCACGACTGGCAGTATGTACTGAGCGCCAAGGTAGGTCAGGTTCGCACCATGCGTCAGATCGCCAAGGATCTTTCGCGCGTGACCGACGGCAAAGCCAACCCGTCCGCGCCTGCGGTCGGTCAAGCCTGACGGGATGCGGGCGCAAGCCCGCATTGACGGCCGATAGCATCTCCGGGCGGTCGGGTGCGCGACGCGGCCGCTATTTCACCGTGACATCGGTCTCGGGGCGGTCGGTCCCAGGCTCGAACTCACGATGCCAGCGGCCGGACTCGTCCTCGAACTCGATATCCTGCGATGTGCCCGAGATACGCTGCTCGCGAGCCGCCAGATCGGCCGCCGCAACAGCCGCTTCTTTCGTGGGGAACGGCTCGGAGAAGACGCCTTCAGCCTTGTAGGCCCAGCCGCCATCATGCTCCACAACTTCATAAAGGACTTTCGTCATATCGACCTCGCGGTTCGGCATGCGCCTTTCAGTCTTGCTGGAACACGCGGCGTTCGATAACGGTCCGCCTCTCCGGACTCCACAGAAACCTTTCCGCATCGGGTTCGCGTCCCGATTTTGACCACGATGCTGGACGGACGTAGAAGGACCGTTCGGCGGAAGAAACGGAAGGGGTTGCCTGTGTGGGAAATCGATAGCGCGGAGGCTTTGCAGGCGCTGGCGAGCCGTCTTTCGGCCTTCGTCTCGGAGCGCGATGCCGTCACGCTGACCGGCGATCTCGGGGCGGGCAAGACCACCTTCGCGCAAGGTTTGCTTGCCGCGCTCGGCGTCACCGAAGCGGCGACCAGCCCCACCTATCAGATCGTCCACGCCTACGAAACGCCGCGTCGCACCGTCTATCACTGCGACCTGTACCGGCTCCATCCCGGCGACGAGGAAGAAATCGGCTTCGCGGAGATGTGCCAGACGGCGGCGGTGGTGGTCGAATGGCCGGACATCGTCGCGGGCTTGCTTCCCAACGACCGGCTGGATGTGCGCATCGAAGGCGAAGGCACAACGCGCCGCGTCACGCTCACCGGCTTCGGCGCGTGGGAAAGGAAGCTCGCGCGGTTTCGCCAGATCGAAGCTTTTCTCGCGCGGTGCGGCTGGGACGGCGCGCGCTGCCTCGGCTTGCGCGGCGACGCCTCGGCGCGGCAGTTCCTGCGCCTTTCGCGGGCGGGCGAGACGGCGATGCTCATGGATTGGCCCACGCAGAGCGACGGCCCGCCGATCCGCAACGGGCGCCCTTATTGCGCCATCGCCCATCTCGCGCGCGAGGGGACGCCGTTCATCGCGGTTTCCGACTGGCTGCGAGAGCGTGCGGGGCTGTCCGCGCCCGCCGTCACGGCTTCGGACAGAGACGCCGGGCTTTATCTGGTGGAAGATCTCGGCGACGCGGTGTTCGGCGACCTGATCGCTGCGGGCGAACCGCTGGAGCCGCTTTATGAACTGGCGGTGGATGGCCTGTCCGCGATCCGAGCATCGGGCATGCCGCGCGCGCTGCCCGTTTCCGGCGGCGGCTTCTACGACGTTCCCGCCTTCGACCGCGAAGCGATCGACGTGGAACTCGACCTCTTGCTGCAATGGTATTTCCGGCTTGAGCCGGTAGCCGCCGATCCGGCCGAGATGGCGCGGTCCTTCGTCGCGGCATGGACGCCGCATCTCGACTGGCTCGACACGCAGCCGAAAAGCGTCGCGCTTCGCGATTATCACTCGCCGAACCTGCTTCTGTGCCGCGAGCGCGACGGCCTCAAGCGGCTCGGCGTCATCGATTTTCAGGACGCGGTGTGGACGCATGCGGCCTACGATCTCGTTTCGCTGTTGCAGGACGCGCGGCTCGACGTGCCGGAAGCGGTCGAGCGCTCCCTTTATGCGCGCTATTGCGAGGCCGCCGCTGCCGCCGATCCCGCCTTCGATGCCGCCGCATTCGCCCGCGCCTACGCCATCCTCGGCGCCGAGCGTAACACGAAGATCCTCGGCATCTTCGCCCGCCTCTCGATGCGCGACGGCAAGCATGGCTATCTCGCGCATCTGCCGCGCATCTGCCGCTACCTGTGGCGGAACCTCGCGCATCCCGCCCTCGGCGACCTCAAGGCGTGGTACGAGGCGCATCTACCAAAGGCTTGATCGTGCCGTCATACCGTTACGGCGACGGCGGGCGAGAGCGGGCGCAGTTCGACGCCCACCTGTTCGAGCGCGCGGCGAACCGCTTTGGCGATGGCGACGGCGCCCGGTTCGTCGCCATGGATGCAAAGCGTATCGACTTCGAGCTTCACCTTCCCGCCGCCCGTCGTATGGGCCACGCCTTCCGTCGCGAGCCGGAGCGCCTGCAACGCGGCGGCATCGGCGTTGGCGATGACCGCGCCCGGTTCGCCGCGCGGCACGAGCGAGCCATCCTCGCGATAGAGCCGGTCGCAGAAGCCTTCGCGCGCAAAGACAAGCCCCGCGAGATTGGCCGCTTTCTCAAGCTCGGAACCCGGCGGCCCGACAAGGATAAGCCCCTCGTCGACGGTGCGCACCGCGCCCGCGATTGCGCCCGCATAGGACGCATCCTTCGCCGCCATGGTGTAAAGCGCACCGTGCGGCTTCACATGGCGCAACGGCGCGTTCGCATAGGCCGCGAGCGCCTGAAGCGCGCCGATCTGATACGCAACCATATATTCGAGATCGCGCGCGGGCATCGGGATCGCGCGCCGACCGAAGCCCCAGAGGTCGTTGAAGCCCGGATGCGCGCCAAGCGCCACACCGCGCGCCGCCGCGGCTACGGCGAGGCCGTGCATGATGGTGGCGTCGCCGCCGTGGAAGCCGCAAGCGACATTCGCCGAGGTGACGATGTCGACGAGTTCCTCGTCATGGCCGATGCGGTAGGCGCCGAACCCTTCGCCCATGTCCGCGTTGAGATCGATATGCATGGCTCTACTCCCGATAGATCATCTTCCGGGTCATCCCGCCGCCGACGATAAGCGCCGAGCCTGTCATGAAGCCGGACTCGCGCGAAAGGAGAAACGCCACCGCGGGCGATTTCAGGCGGCTCCCGTGAGAGCCGCGCGACCCTTGCGCTTTGTCGCCATTCCTTTTCCCACCGTGCATTCGGCTTGTGACGAGGCCCCCACAGGTTTAAACCCCGTTGCCATGAGAGGTACGCCCATGAGCCAGAAATCGAGCCAGAACGCCGCCGCCCTTTCCAACGAACTCGACATGTCGGCGTACTGGATGCCGTTCACCGCGAATCGCCAGTTCAAGGCCAACCCGCGCGTGCTCGTCGAGGCGCATGGCATGCATTATACCACGATAGACGGCCGCAAGGTGCTCGACGGCGTGGCGGGGCTCTGGTGCGTGAACGCGGGCCATGGGCGGCGCGAAATCGCCGAGGCGGTCGAGCGTCAGCTTCTGAAAATGGACTACGCGACCGCGTTCCAGATCGGCCACTCCGGCGCGTTCGAACTGGCGGCGCGGCTCGCCCGCATCGCGCCGGACGGCCTCGACCGCGTGTTTTTTGCGAATTCCGGCTCCGAGGCAGTCGAATCCGCGCTGAAGATCGCGCTCGCCTACCACCACGCACGAGGGCAAGCCCAGCGCACCCGCTTCGTCGGGCGTGAGAAGGGCTATCACGGCTGCAATTTCGGCGGCATGTCGGTCGGCGGCCTCGTGAACAACCGCCGCGCTTTCGGGGCGCTGCTGCCTTACGTCGACTACCTGCCGCATACGCTCGACACCAAGCGCAACGCCTTTACCAAAGGCTGGCCGGAGCATGGCGCGGAACTTGCCGACGCGCTCGAAGGCATCATCGCGCTGCACGGCGCGGACACCATCGCGGGCGTGATCGTGGAGCCGATGTCCGGCTCGGCGGGCGTGATCCTGCCGCCGAAGGGCTATCTCGAACGGCTCCGCGCGATCTGCGACCGCCACGGCCTGCTGCTCATCTTCGACGAGGTCATCACGGGCTTCGGGCGCATGGGCGCGGCCTTCGCCTCGCAGGCGCTTGGCGTCGTGCCCGACATTTTCACCGTGGCGAAAGGCATCACCAACGGCGCGATCCCCATGGGCGCGGCCATCGCCAAGCGCGAGATTCACGACGCGATCATGCAAGGGCCGGAACACGTCATCGAACTGTTCCACGGCTACACCTATTCCGGCCATCCCGTGGCCTGCGCGGCCGGGCTTGCAACGCTCGACATCTACCAAAACGAAGGTCTGTTCGAGCGCGCTTCGGCTCTCGCGCCGCTGTGGGAAGAGGCCGTGCATTCGCTCAGAGGCGAGCCGCATGTCATCGACATCCGCAACATGGGGCTCGTGGCGGGCATCGAGCTTGTCCCGCGCGCCGATGGCGCGGGCAAACGCGCGTTCGAGGTCTATCAGGACTGTTTTGCGAATGGCGTGCTCGTGCGGCAGGGCGGCGAAATCATCGCGCTGTCGCCGCCGCTGATCGTGACGGAAGGCCAGATCGGCGAGATCGTGGAGGCGCTGCGCAACGCGCTCCGGCGCGTCGCGTAGCCGCTTGACCGGCGTGGCTTAACCGGCCACCCGAAGCGCCGCCGCTGCCTTTGCGAGCGCGGTGATCGACGGCCAGTCGCTTTCGGCGATGCGCGCCCGATTCACCATCCACGATCCGCCCACGCAAATCACATTCGGCAGCTTGAGATAGCGCGGCGCGTTATCGTGCGTGATGCCGCCCGTCGGGCAGAATCTGAGCTGCGGCAGGGGCGAGGCAAGGCTCGCGAGCAGCGCGGGGCCGCCCGATGCCTCCGCCGGGAAGAATTTCGCGAAGCGATAGCCGCGTTCTATGAGCGCCATCGCCTCCGACGCCGTCCCGACGCCGGGCAACAACGGCAGGCCGTCTGACGCGGCGGCGTCGAGAAGGCGCGGTGTAGCGCCCGGTGAAACAGCAAAGCGCGCGCCTGCTTCCTTCGCCGCCTTCAATAGCGCGCCGTCGAGGACGGTACCGGCGCCGACGATCGCCTCCGGCACCTCGTTCGCGATGGCGCGGATCGCATCGAGCGCCGCGGCGGTGCGAAGCGTGATCTCGATCGCCGGGAGGCCGCCCGCGAGCAACGCGCGCGCCAGCGGAACCCCGTCCGCCGCCTTGTCGATGACGACCACGGGGATCACGGCGGCGCGGCTGAGAACGGATTCGAGACCGGCTTGCGCAGATGCAGTCATGCGGCGCTCCTGAAAAAGACTGTGGCTCCCGTGTCGGCCTCGCCCACAGCCGCACGGAACGGCGCGAACAATTCGCGGCCGACGCCCTCATGCGACGGGAAAAGATCGGCGGTCGCCGGCTCGCGCGCCGCCCATTCCTTCTCGTCGACCAGCGCCGCCAGCGTGCCGGACACGGCATCGATCCGGATTATATCACCCTCGCGGATTCGCGCGATGGGGCCACCCGCCACAGCCTCCGGTGTAACATGGATCGCCGACGGCACCTTGCCGGATGCGCCGGACATGCGTCCGTCGGTCAGAAGCGCCACGCGCTGGCCGCGATCCTGAAGCACGCCGAGCGGCGGAAGCAGCTTGTGCAACTCGGGCATGCCGTTCGCCTTCGGCCCCTGGAAGCGCACTACGGCGACGAAATCGCCGGTCAGGTCGCCCGCCTTGAACGCCTCCTGCAAGGCTTCCTGCGAATGAAAGATGCGCGCCGGTCCTTCGATCGCGAGACGTTCGGGCGTCAGCGCCGAAGTTTTCATGACCGCGCGGCCGAGATTGCCGTCGAGCACGCGAATGCCGCCTTCCACGCTGAACGGCTGGTCCACGCCGCGCAGGATCCTCTCGTCGCCGCTCTTTTCCGCCGCCTCGCGCCAGACGAGATGTCCCTCGGCGTCGAGCCCCGGCTCTATGGCGTAAGCGTCGAGCGGCGTTCCCCACACGGTCTTGATGTCGCCGTGGAGGAAACCGGCAGCCAGAAGCTCGCGGATGACGAACGGCACGCCGCCCGCCGCCGCGAACTGGTTCACGTCCGCAGCTCCGCTCGGATAGACATGCGCGACCAGCGGCACCACGGCTGACAGCGCGTCGAAATCGTCCCAGGTCAGGGTGATGCCCATCGCAGCCGACATGGCGAGAAGGTGAAGCGTGTGGTTCGTCGAGCCGCCCGTGGCGAGCACGCCCGCGATGGCGTTCACGAAGGAGCGCTCGTCCACCATCGCGCCGAAGGGTGTGTATTCGTTGCCGAGCGCGGTCATGGCGAGCGCGCGGCGCACGCCCTCGCGCGTCAGTGCATCCCGCAGCGGCGTGTTGGCATTCACGAAGGACGCACCCGGAATATGCACGCCCATCATCTCCATGACCATCTGGTTCGTGTTCGCCGTGCCGTAGAAGGTGCAGGTGCCCGGCGCGTGGTAGGACGCCGCTTCCGCCGCGAGAAGCTCGTCGCGGCTCACCTTGCCTTCCGCGTAAAGCTGGCGGATGCGCGACTTCTCGGGGTTCGGCAAGCCGGTCGTCATCGGGCCGCCGGGTAGAAACACGACAGGCAGATGCCCGAACGACGCCGCTCCGATGAACAGGCCCGGCACGATCTTGTCGCAGATGCCGAGCATCACGGCGGCGTCGAACGTCTGATGCGAAAGCGCGACAGCCGTCGACAGCGCGATCACCTCGCGCGAGAACAGGCCGATTTCCATGCCCTCGAAGCCCTGGGTGATGCCGTCGCACATGGCGGGTGTTCCGCCAGCGACCTGCGCCGTCGCGCCCGCCTCCCGCGCCGCCTCGCGGATCAGCGGCGGAAAGCGCTCATAGGGCTGATGCGCCGACAGCATGTCGTTATAGGCCGTTACGATGCCGAGATTTGGCGTGCGGCCTTCGCGCAGCCGCTCCTTGTCGATGGGACCACAGGCGGCGAAGCCGTGCGCCTGGTTCGCGCAGCCGAGATGCGTTCGCTCGGGCTTATGTTCGGCGGCTTGCGCGATGCGGTCGAGGTAACGCGCGCGCTTGTCGTGGCTGCGCCTGACGATGCGTTCGGTGACTTCGCCAACGGTGGAATGAATGGACACGGCAAATTCCCTTTCGGCCTCAAAGCCTCATGGATGTGTTTCGGCTCATGGACACCAGAACACCTCGACCGGCCGGGGCGACGCGCGAAGCACGGCGCGGATCGGCATGTCTTCGAGCGGGCCGGCGGCCCGTGCAGTGTCCAATACCCGCAATTTGGACTCGCTCTCTATATGGAGCGCGATCAGCGAAGCTTCCATAATGACGGGCAAGGTCAGGGTGATGCGCGGCTCACCGGCGGCGTCAGCGGACGTGGCGGCGAGGCGCGCACCGGGCGGCGGCGATAGTGCGGCGTCGAGGCCCGCGGCGTGCGGGAAGAACGACGCTGTGTGTCCGTCACCGCCCATGCCGAGCACGCAGGCGGCGAGCGGCCATGGCAACGGCTCCAGCAGCGCTTGCGCTTCCGCAAGCCCGGCTTCCGGCGTCGGCGCGTCGTTCACGAGCGGTACGAAATGCGCGGCGGCAGCCTCGTTTTGCAGGAGATGCGCGCGCACGAGCCGCGCATTCGAGCGATCCGAACTTTCGGGCACCCAGCGCTCATCGACCAACGTCACCCACACGCGATCCCACGGCAGCGGTTTGCGCGACAACGCATCCAGAAACGTCGCCGGGGTTCGCCCGCCCGACACGGCAAGCGAGGCGCGGTCGAATTCGCCGATGCGCGTCTGAAGGGCATCCGCCACGCGCTGCGCCAACGCTTCCGCGAGCGCGGCGCTGTCCTTGAAATCATGCCGCTCGATGGTGGCGCTCATGAATCCTCCTCATACCAGGTGCGGCCGTCGCGCTCGATCAGCGCAATCGACGCCGATGGCCCCCACGAGCCCGCAGTGTAGGGTTTCACGCCGTCCTTTGCCGCGTCCCACGCCTCAAGGATCGGATCGATCCAGCGCCACGCGGCTTCCACCTCGTCGCGGCGCATGAACAGCGTCTGGTTCCCGCGCACCACGTCGAGGAGAAGGCGCTCGTAGGCATCCGGGTTCCGCTGGCCGAATGCCTCGCGGAACGTCATGTCGAGCGGCACATTTCGCAGCCGCATGCCGCCCGGCCCTCGATCCTTGATCATGAGCCAAAGCTTGATGCCTTCGTCCGGCTGGAGGCGAATGACGAGCCGGTTCGACACCACCGGCCCTGCGTCGCGGCTGAAGATCGAATGCGGAATGTGGCGGAAGGTGACGACGATCTCGGACACGCGGGAAGGGAGCCGCTTGCCGGTGCGCAGGTAGAATGGCGTGCCCGCCCAGCGCCAGTTTTCGATTTCGAGCTTCAGCGCGACAAAGGTTTCGGTCGGGCTCGTCGGCGCCCCGGCACCGAGTTCCTGCTGATAGCCCGGCACCGCGTGCCCGTTCGCCGCGCCCGCGCGATACTGGCCGCGCACGGTGACATTCGACGCTGCGCCGCCCGCGATGGGTTTCAGCGCGCGCAGCACCTTAAGTTTTTCGTCGCGCACCGCATCGGCCCAGATGCACGTCGGCGGCTCCATCGCCACGAGACACAGCATCTGCAACATGTGGTTCTGCACCATGTCGCGCAGCGCGCCCGCCTGATCGTAATACTTCGCGCGGCTTCCAAGCCCAAGCGTCTCGGCGACGGTAATCTGCACGTGATCGATATGCGCGGCGTTCCACAACGGCTCGAACAGCACGTTCGCGAAGCGCAGCGCCATCAGGTTCTGCACCGTCTCCTTCCCGAGATAATGGTCGATGCGGTAGATGCGGTCTTCCGGGAAGTCCTGCCCCACCGACTCGTTGATGGCGCGCGAGGATTCGAGGTCGTGGCCGAGCGGCTTTTCGAGCACGAGCCGCGTCCTGTCGGTGATGAGGCCGTGGCTTTTGATGCGATGGCAGATCGGGCCGAAAAGGTTCGACGCGGTGGCGAGGTAGAACACGCGAATGCAGTCGCGGCGATCGTCGAGCAGGCTGGAAAGCTCGTCCCAGCCGTCGTCGCTCGTGCCGTCCGCGCGCACATAGACCACGCGCGAGAGAAAGCGGCCGAGCGTCTCGCCGTCGATATCGCCCTCGGGAAGCGAGGCGCGGATCGCGTCTTCCACGTCGGCGCGATAGCTTTCTGTCGTTTCGTCGCGCCGCGCCACGCCGATGATTCGCGCGGTCTCGGGGAGTTGATTATCGTGGTCGCGATGATAGAGCGCCGGGAAGAGCTTGCGGCGGGCCAGATCGCCCGTGCCGCCGAAGACGACATAATCGAAGGGGTCGACAACAATGATGCGGGCCATCTTCCGTCCTCGTTGCGCAGCGCCGGGGAATTGCGTGTCAGTCGATGCTTACTTTGCGGGCGTTCGGTTTCGAAAGCATTCTAAGCTTTTGTGAACGATCGACTTATTCGCATGCTTTTTTGGCCGACTGCCCCTCGATCCAAACGCCATGAAGGAAGCCCACTGTCGACGCGAAAACACCGAGGCCGCGCGTCTGTTGCATCGCAAAAACGCAAACGCCTCAGCCGCGTGTTAGCGGACGAGCCTCGAAAACAGCGCGGCAACTTCCGCGTAGGTATCGCGCAGCCGCCCTTCGAGACGCGCGATGTCCGGCTCGCCCGTGACGTGCAGCAAAACCTCGACGAGATCGCGCGGCGCGGCGGCCGGGTCGAACGCGCCTTCCGTACACAGCCGGAGGATCTGGGACACATCGTTGTAAAGCTCCGCCGCGTGGATCAGCCTGCCGCCGTCTTCCGGATCGAGCACGCCCGCAGCGACGAGCTTCCGCAGCGCGGCCTCGGTGTTCTGGTCGAGGATATCCGGCAGGCGATTCGCGTGCATGACCTGAAGGAACTGCGCGATGAATTCGACGTCGATCAGGCCGCCGTTGAACGTCTTCAACTGCCAGATGTCGCGCGTACCCTTCTCCTTCTCGATGAGCGCGCGCATTTCGAGGACATCGGCGGCCGTCTTCGCCCGGTCGCGCGGCAGCGTCAGCACATCGCGGATGGTGGCGGACAGCCGCTCGCGAAGTTCAGGCGGGCCTGCGATGGGCCGCGCGCGGGTGAGCGCGAGATGCTCCCACGTCCACGCCTCGTTCTTCTGGTAGGACAGGAAGCCGTCGAGCCGCACCGCAACCGGCCCCGCCTTGCCGGACGGGCGCAGCCGCATGTCGACGGCGTAAAGCTCGCCCTCGGGCGTCGGTGCGGACAGCGCGGAGATGAGGCGCTGCGTGAGCCGCGCGTAATGCTGCGGCGCGGCCTGCGCCTTGTCCTGCGGCACATCGTAAACCACGATGAGATCGACATCGGATGAAGCTGTCGTCTCGCGTCCGCCGAGCTTGCCCATGGCGAGGACCACGGGCGCGGGCATGCCGTTGCCGTAGCGCTCCTGCACAGCGTCGAGCAGCGCCTCGATGACCGACTCCGCGATCAGCGAATAGGTCGCGCCCGCCTCGCGCGGGTCGATACGGCCCGACAGAAGCT
Source organism: Rhodomicrobium sp. Az07 (assembly GCF_018619475.1). Classification (GTDB taxonomy): domain Bacteria; phylum Pseudomonadota; class Alphaproteobacteria; order Rhizobiales; family Rhodomicrobiaceae; genus Rhodomicrobium. The sequence goes on along the minus strand of NZ_JAHFZG010000012.1, from coordinate 96,685 downwards.
CGACGCCCGCAAGGAACATGCGCTCCTGTCCGACGACGCGCGCGCGGTCGAGGCGGTCGTCGTAGGTCTCGGCGGCCAGGATGTCCCGGCGGATGTGGTCGCGCACGTCCTCCGGTGTCGGAGCCTCGCCGAAGCCGTCCGGGTCGAGCAGCGCTTCCATGATGCGGCGGCGGCGCGACAGGACGCGGGCGAGGCGCGGCGCGGAACCCATGATCTGCGCGAGAAGATGAAGGAAGGTCGGGTTCGCCCGCAGCATCGCGAAAAGCTGAAGCGCGGTCGGCACTTCGCCTAGGAACTTGTCGAAGGTGGAGAGCGCGAGGTCCGGGTCGCCGGTCTTGCCGAACGCTTCGAGGAGCGCGGGCGTGAACTCGGTGAGGATTTCGCGCGCGCGGGCGCTGCGCATGGCGGGGTAGCGGCCGTAATGCCAGCCCTTCACCATGGCGATGACGCCGGACGGGTTCCGAAAGCCCATCGCGCCAAGTGTGGTGAGCGTGGCCGGGTCTTCCGAGTCGCCCGCGAAAACGAGATTTCCGCCGTCGGCGTGCGACGCGGTGAGTTGTGGCGTCTTCTCGAAAAGCGCGGCGTAATGTTCCTGCACCATCATCATGGTGGAGCGCATGTCCCGCTCGAAACGCGCCACATCGGCATACCCCGCGAACCGCGCGAAGCATGCCAGTTCGTCGGGCTGGGACGGAAGCGAATGCGTCTGCTGGTCCGCGACCATTTGCAGGCGATGCTCCATGCGGCGCAGGGTGCGGTATGCGTCGGACAGGTCGTCGCGCACCTCCGGCGCGATCCACTCGTAATCCGTCAGAAGCTTCAGGCCGGTGATCGTGCGGCGCGTGCGCAGCGGCGGCTGCCGTCCGCCCGCGATGAGCTGCTGCGACTGGACGAAGAACTCGATCTCGCGGATGCCGCCGCGCCCGAGCTTCAGATTGTGCCCCGCGACCGCAATCTTCTCGTGCCCCTTGGCGGCGTGGATCTGCCGCTTCATGGCGTGAATGTCGGAAATGGCGTTGTAGTCGAGATATTTGCGCCAGATGTAGGGGCCGAGCGACTTCATGAACGCTTCGCCCGCCGCGATGTCGCCCGCCACCGGCCGCGCCTTGATCATGGCGGCGCGTTCCCAGTTCTGGCCCAGGCTTTCGTAATAGCGAAACGCCGCGTCGGTGGAGATGGCGGCCTGCGTCGAGCCGGGATCGGGCCGAAGGCGCAAATCGGTGCGGAACACGTAGCCGTCCGCCGTGCGCTCCTGCAAAATGGTGACGAGGTCGCGCGCGAGCCGCACGAAGAAGGGCTGCGCTTCGACTCCACCGCCAAGCGGCGCCGTTTCGCGGTCGTAAAAGATGATGAGGTCGATGTCGCTCGAATAGTTCAGTTCGTGAGCGCCGTATTTTCCCATACCAAGGATGATGAAGCCGCTGCCGTCCTCGGGCTGCGTATGGTCCGGCGGGAAGAACTTCCGCGCCTCCATGGCGCGTGTGAGCAGGAAGCGCACCGCATGGCCGACAAGCGCGTCGGCGGCGTCCGTCAGGCGGCGCGTGACTTCGTCCATGCTCCACACCTCGCCGAGATCGGCGAGCGCGACGAGGAAGGCGAGGTCGGCCTTGGCGATGCGGAGCGCGGTCATCAGCTCGCGCTGGCTTGCGGTCGCCGCCGTTTCGTCCGCGACGCGGTCGAGCACCGCGTCGAAGCGCGCTTCCGGCGAGGTTTCGAGCGTTTCGAAAAGCCGATCGGGGTTGCGTTCGGCCAGACCGAAAAGGAATTCGGAGCCCGCGAACACAGCCGACAGGAAAGCAAGCGTCCTGTCGTCGAAGGTGGCGTCGGGCGAACGGGCCTTGAGCGCGGCAATCGCCCGATCCGCCCGCTGTCGCCCGGTGCCCGCGGCATCGTCGAGCGGGGCCGGAGTGAGCCGGTTTCGAAGGGCTGCGTGATCAAGCGGCATGCGTCACCATTTCGGGGTCTTCGGCGGCGGCGCTTTTTGGCGCGGCGACGAGGTTTTTCTTGAGCCGCAGGCGCACGCGAAGCCCCGGTTCATTGTCTTCGAGCGAGACCGACCCTTCGTGCAGCCGCGCGACCGCCGCGACGAGCGACAGGCCAAGCCCGCTGCCGGGAATCGAACGGCTCGGCTGAAGGCGCACAAAGCGCTGGAGCACGCGCTCGCGGTCCGCCTCCGGAATGCCCGGCCCATTGTCTGAAACAAGGATGTCGAGGAAATCGCCGCGATCCTCAAGGCCGAGTTCGACGGCGGGATGTTTTGCCCCACCTTCGGGCGCAGGCTGGATGGCGTATTTCATCGCGTTGTCGAGGAGGTTCGCCACGGCCTGCACGATGAGATGCTTCTCGCCCGCGATCATGATGCTGTCCGACGAGCAGGCGATGGTGAGGGAGAGGCCCTGTTCCTCCGCCGCCGGTTCGTAAAGCTCGGCAACGTCGTTCAGGAGGGCGCAGACGTTCAGCGGCCCGAAGCTTTCGGAGCGCGACCCGGCTTCGAGCCGCGCGATGCTCAGTAGCGCATCGAAGGTCTGAATGAGCGTATCCGCCTCCTCGATGACGCTGCCGAGCGCTTCGGAGAGCTTCTCGGGCGTAGGGCTCGACTGGAGCGCGCGCTCCGCCCGCGTGCGGAGCCGGTGCAGCGGCGTCTTGAGGTCGTGCGCAATGTTGTCGGACACATTCTTCAGTCCCACCATCAGATCCTGAATGCGGTCCAGCATCACATTCAGGTTCTCCGAGAGCCGGTCGAACTCGTCGGCGCGCCCGGTTACGGGGATGCGCTGCGCGAGGTTGCCCTGCATGATCGCGCGGGCCGTGTTCGACGCTTCGTCCACGCGGCGCAGCATGCGGCGGCTCACGATGACCGCGCCCGCCGCGCCGATGGCGATGATCAGCGCGTAGCCGAGCAGAAACGCGGTGCGCAGCACGCGCTTCAGCGTCTCCTGATTTTCGATGTCGCGCGCGACGATGAGGTGAAATTCGTTCTGCAAACGCGTCACGACGCCGAAAGCCTGCCGCTGCCGCGCGTCGCTGCCGCGCTTGCGATAGGCGAATTGCGCCGCGCCTTGCGTCGCCCACAAGTCGACGGCCACCGCTTCGAGATTGCCGGCGAGCCAGCGGCCGTTGGCGTCGGTGAGGAGGTAGAGGCCGGTGTTCGAGGCGGCGGAACGTTCGCCTATGGCCTGACCCAGCGCTGCCGGTCCGCCCTCCTGATAGCGCGCGGCCAGGAAGTCGAAATCGGACTGGACGGCGCTTTCCGCCTCCTGCGCGAGAAAGCCCTGCATCGCAACGTTCGCGTACATGAAGACGATGGCGACGGCGACGCAGAACAGCGAGACATAAACAGCGAACAGCCGGAAGGGCGTCGCGAGGACGAGGCGTGGAATCAGTTTGACAAAATTAGCGACGCTCATCGCGGATCATGTAACCCGCGCCGCGTACGGTTTCCAGAAGCGGCTTGCCCTGCCCCTTGTCGATCTTGCTGCGCAGCCGCGAAATGTGGACGTCGATGACGTTCGTCTGCGGGTCGAAATGATAGTCCCACACGTTTTCGAGCAGCATGGTGCGCGTCACCACCTGCCCGGCATGCTTCATGAGATATTCAAGCAGCCGATATTCGCGCGGCTGGAGCACGATGGTTTCGCCGCCGCGCGACACCTTGTGGGACAGGCGGTCGAGCACGAGGTCGCCCACAGCGTAGGTCGTAACCGCGCGTTCGGTCGGTCCGCGGCGCGCGAGAGCCTCCACGCGCGCCACAAGTTCAACGAGGCTGTAAGGCTTCGGCAGATAGTCGTCGCCGCCGGATCGAAGCCCTTTCACGCGGTCGTCAACCGCGCCGAGCGCCGAGAGGATCAGCACGGGCGTCGTGTCGCCGCGCTCGCGAAGCCGCTCCACGAGCTTAAGCCCATCGAGTTTCGGCAGCATGCGGTCCACGATCAAAACGCCGAATTTGGACGAGGTGGCGCTATCGAACCCCGCTTCGCCGTCACCTGTAATCTCGGTCTGAAATCCGGCTTCGCCGAGCGCCTTGGCCAGAAAATCGGCCGCCGTGCGATCATCCTCAACGATCAGAACCCGCATGGTCCACCTTGCCTCTATCCGCCGCTTGAAAGCGAAGGCCTGTGACGCTTTGGCCTTCGCTTAACCGATAAGAAAATGCCGCCAGCGAGTGGCGGCATTTTCGAGCATGGCTTTAGCGCTTGCCTTTGTTCTTTTCGGAGCCCGTAGGCTCCTTGGCTTCGCTTTCCTCGTCCTCGTCGGACTTGTCGATGGGAAGGCCGATAAAGCGCTGCTGGTCGCGGCTCCTCACCTGAAGAAGAACGTTCTTCTTGTTCTTCTGACGCGCGGCCCGGATGCCGTCCACGACATCGTCCGGTGAAGAGACGGTCTTGCCGTTCACTTCGACGATCACATCGCCGCGACGCAGCCCCTGATCGGCGGCCTTCGAGTTCGGATCGACGTTCACTATAGCAACGCCTTCCTTTGTCTTCGCGCCGGGGAACTCGGGGGCGGGGATGAGCGTCAGCCCGAGGTCTTCCAGTTCCTTGCCGGAGCCGCTGCTGTCGCTGTCGTCATTGCCGCCGCCCCGAAGCGAGGCAAGCTTGTCATTTGCCGGGAACTCCCCAAGCTTGACAGTGATTTCGCGCTCCTCGCCGTTGCGGAAAACGCGCAGCTTCGCGTCGGCGCCGGGCGGAAGCGCGGCGATGGTGCGAGCCAGTTCGCGCGAATTGCCAACCGCGCGGCCATTAACCTGCTGGATCACGTCGCGCGCCTTTAGCTCGGATTTCGCTGCGGGGCCGTCCGCGATGATCTTGGCGACCAGCGCGCCCTTCGCTGTCTTGAGGCCCTGGCTCTCGGCGATATTCTCGTCGAGATTCTGGATCTGCACGCCGAGCCAGCCGCTCGACACTTTGCCCTTTTCGCGGAGCTTGTCGACGACATCCTTCGCGGTGGAGGCCGGAATGGCGAAAGCGATGCCGACGCTGCCGCCCGATGGCGAATAGATGGCGGTATTCACACCGATGACCTTGCCCTTGAGGTCAACAGCCGGGCCGCCTGAATTGCCGCGGTTCACTGCCGCGTCGATCTGGATGAAGTCATACGGGCCGGAGCCGATGTCGCGGCCCGCCGCCGACACGATACCTGCCGTCACGGTGCCGCCGAGGCCGAACGGGTTGCCGACCGCCAGCACCCAATCGCCGACGCGCGGCGGGGTGTCTTCGAATTCGAGCCAATTATCGAATTTCTTCTTGGAGTCGATTTTCAGGAGCGCGATATCGGTGCGCGCATCCGAGCCGACGACCTTTGCCTTGTATTTCTCTTCGTTCTCGAAGGTAATCTCGATTTCGTCCACCTTGTCGGCAACGTGATGGTTCGTCACCACATAACCGTCCGGCGAAATGAGAAAGCCGGAGCCTTGCGCGCGGGATGGGCGGCGTTCCGGCTGGTTTTGCTTGAACTGGTCGAAGAATTCGCGAAGGGGGTGGTCCTGCGGGAGATCGGGCAAATCTTTTTGAGCGGTTTCGCCGACAGCCCCGCGTGACTTCACATTCACGCTCACAACGGCCGGGCGCACCTTGTCCGCCAGATCGGCGAATGTGGGAGGCGAGCCGGGCAACGGTCCCTGCCTTGCTTCCTGGGCGAATGCGTCGCCACCGAGGAAGGGCATTGCGGGCATCGCAGCGAGCAGGCCCGCGCCGAGAAGCCCGGCGCCGAGAAAGGCGCCAGCCGACTTCACGCGTCCGAAGGCTCGCTTTTCCCTCCGCTCATCCTCTAGTTGTCCTGAAGCCATCGGCCCGCTCTCCCCTGAAACATTACGTCGTAGAGTTCATATAAGAAGGCGAATATTACAAACCACTTGCCGCCAAATTAAAAGATGTTAAGGCACGGCTTCGCCACCGCAGAAGTTGCGGGACGCTCACGCGAAAGACCGAACCGATATGAAAAACAGATCGCGAAAATAGCGCGCGGTTCTGTCCCTCCCCGTTTAAGCCGGCCTGAAGCCATTCTCCCTATAAATAGGTGGGAGTTTTTATGCTTCCAGCCGCCTCTCGCGTCATGGAGGCGGAAAGGTCAGCGTCATGGCGTGGTGGAATGCGATCGATGAAGCGATGATGCATCGGTGCATCGAGCTTTCGAAGGAGGCGACACGGGAGGGCGACTATCCCTTCGGCGCGCTCGTCGCGATCGAGGGCGATATCGTCGCCGAAGCGGGCAATCGCGCGATGCGCGACGCCGATTTTTCCCGTCACGCCGAAATCATCGCCATCGCCGCCGCGCTGAAGACCGTTGGCCGTGGCGGGCTTGCGCGGGCGACGCTTTATTCAACGGTCGAACCGTGCGCGATGTGCTCCTTCTGCATCCGTGAAGCCTGGGTCGGGCGCGTCGCCTATGCGCTCGCCTCTCCCGCCATGGGCGGCGTCTCCAAATGGACCATCCTTCAAGACGCCGAACTGGGGCGGCAATTGCCGATCTTCGGCCCCGCGCCCGAAGTGGTCAGCGGTCTTCTCGCGCAGGAAGCGATGGACGCCTGGCGCGAGTGGAACCCCGTCGCCACGGAACTGGCGCGCCTTCGCGGCGCTCTGGCGGACGAAACCGCGCAAAAGGACGAGCCGAGACATCTCCCGGCGCATTCCCGCTCGATGGCGCAACGCGTCGTCCTCCCGTTCCTTCGTCTCGCCGCCAGGCGCGAGAAGCACGCACAGCTTTCCGACCGCTAACGCTAACCGCAGGATGTTCGTCATGGATCAGATCTTGGGACAGGCTTCGCATAATCCGGTCGCCGCTGGCGGCGCTTTGCCCTCGGCGCTCGACAGGCGGGCGCGCCCGCAGTCGGGCTTCCGCAAGGCTTTGCGCAGCACGCTGCATTATCTGTCCTATCATTTCGTGCTGAACCACGACGGCACGCAACGCGCGAAAGCGGCAGGCTTCATGCTGGAGGTTCCTCCGACCGTGTTCCATCCGCGCTATTTCATTTCGAGCGAAACCTTCGCGCATTTCATCGACGGTCTGGACCTTCGAGGCAAGGTGGTTGCCGATATCGGAACCGGCTCCGGTATCCTCGCTTTGGCGGCGGCCCGCGCGGGCGCGGATTTCGTGCTCGCGCTCGACATCAACCCCAATGCCGCCGACGCCGCAGCACAGAACGCCGAAGCCAACGGTTACGGCCCGAACGTGAAAGGTCTGTGCTCCAACCTGATGGATGCCATTCCGGCGCGCCCGATCTTCGACGTCATCTTCTCCAGCCCGCCGAAGCATGCGGGCAAAACGCGCGATCTCGCCGATGCGGGTTGGCATTCCGGGCCGGAAAACTCGAATCTTCGCGGACTTTTCCGCCAGGCGCGGGCGCGGCTGAAGCCGGACGGCCGGATGTATCTCATGATCTCGTCAGACTCGGATCTCGATTTCTTCGACCGCGAGATTGCGGATGCGGGCTTCAAGGCAAAGCTTGCGCTCGAAAAGTCGATCTATATCGAGTCCTTCCTGCTCTACGAACTCACGCCGCAAGACGCTTCTGCAGAAGGCAAAGCGTCATAGAACGGCGACGCCTGAAGGCAAGCCGCACCCCGACGAAGGCGGGCTCGCTTGCCGCCCGAGGGCGGAGCGGAATGCGACACTTGCGCGTTTACCCCAAATCAGGCGAACTAGTGGTCCGATCCCGACATTTGCATCCGTTTGCAGCACCGCCGCGAGCAAATGCCGGAATCAAGGGACCACTAGCAAATATATGATTCTAGTGGAGCTTTTGAATTTGACATTCGGGCGAAAGCTTGCGGCAACCGAAACTCAATGTCAAATTCGCTCCACTGGCTGTCTGAAAAGCTGGGGATAACGGACGGTTTCCTATGGCAGGTAGAGACGGCAGGGGAAAAGATGGCGGGATTCAGAATGGCAATGTGCCGATTTTGACCCTGCCCCTCCCCTCCAATGTGACGCGGTTGCCTTCGGCGGACCGGCGCGAGAAGCTGCGCATCGTTGAAGCGCTGTTGTTCGCTGCCGCCGAACCGCTCGACGAGGCCTCGCTCGCGAAGCATCTCGGCGCGAAGGACGACGTGCGCCAGCTTCTGGAAGAGCTTCAGCAGCTTTATGCCGGGCGCGGCGTCAATCTCGTGCGCGTCGCGGGCAAATGGGCGTTCCGCACGGCGGAAGACCTCTCGTTCCTGCTTGAGCATTATTCCATCGAGCAGCGCAAGCTCTCCAAGGCCGCGCTCGAAACGCTCGCCATCATCGCCTATCACCAGCCCGTCACGCGCGCCGAGATCGAGGAAATCCGCGGCGTGTCGACGTCGAAGGGGTCGCTCGACGTGCTGCTAGAAATCGGCTGGGTGCGGCTTCGAGGGCGTCGGCGCGCGCCGGGGCGTCCCACCACATACGGCACGACGGAAGCGTTCCTCGACCATTTCGGCTTCGACTCCATCCGCGACCTGCCGGGCCTCGCCGAACTCAAGGGCGCCGGGCTTCTCGACAGCAATCTGCCGCCCGGCTTTTCCGTACCGGAGCCGGACGACAGCATGGCCCTTCGCGACGATGAAGAGCCGCTGGAGGACGAGCCGTCGGGCGTGCACACCGACGCCGGGGACGACGCCCCCGTCGAAGAGGAGCCGGAAGCCGGCAAGCCGCATCCCGTGCTCGTCGCGTCGAACGGTTAGCCAACGCCAGGCGCTGCCTCGCCATCAGGGTTCGGGCGTGCGCTGCGCCGAAATATCGTCGTCGCCAGGGCATGACGTGCGTGTCGAGGCGCAACTGATTCCGCCCCATGAAACAAGAGCCTGCGGCGCGAGGTCGGCCTTTTCTACTACGCATTGATAGGATGAGCGCGCTTGACATGCCGCGCGCATGCGGCCACGTTCAGGGAAATTTCCTCAACATCGCGCGTGCCGCCGGAGACGGCGAGACGAAGGAGTAAGTTCTGATGCCTCAGGATCTCATGTTCGGAGCGACGTGGAGTCTGCCGCAGCTTCTTATAGTGCTGCTGCTTGTCGTGCTTCTGTTCGGCAGGGGCAAGATTTCGGAGCTGATGGGCGACGTCGCGAAGGGCATCAAGAGCTTCAAGAAGGGCATGTCGGATGAAGAGGCGACCGCGCAGCCGACTGCTACGCAGAGCACCGCCGCACCCGCGGCTCCGGGCGCTCCGAAGCCAATCGAACATGAGGCCCCGCGCGCTGAAGTGAAGGCTCCCGTAGGCTCCGAAACGAAGGCTTGAGTTAGCCGTTGATTGCGCTTTGAGGGCGAAGGGGCAGAATGTTGGATATCGCGTGGTCTGAGCTTCTCCTGATTGCGGTCGTCGCGCTGATCTTCATCGGCCCGAAGGAACTGCCGGGCATGCTGCACACGCTCGGCCGCTTCGTGCGGAAGATCCGCAACCATGCGGACGACTTCCGCCGCCAGTTCGACGACTCGATGCGCGAAGGCGGCTATCAGGATCTTCAGAAGAACCTTCACGACTTCCGCGCCCTCAACCCGGCCGGGCAGTTGAAGGACAGCATCAAGCGCGCCATCGAACACGATTATTCCAAGCCCGCGCAAGCGCCGGAACAGCCGCAGGGCGGAGCGCCACAGGGTGCCGACGCCGCGAAGACGGCGAACGAGGTTGACGGCCAGAGCACCACGCCCCCTCCCGCTGCTTCAGCGGCCGCCCCGGCGGCGATCCCGCCCGCACAAGTCGACAGCGCGCCACCTCTGACATTTGCCGAGTCCGCGCCTGTGCCAAAGGCGGTCGTTTCCGAAAAACCGAGTGCCGAACCGACGGCGGCAGCGTCCGCGCCCGTAAATCAAGCCATTCCCGCAAAGCCTTTGGAGCCGCAAGCCGCAGCGAGCGATCCCGCCAAAGACCGCATAGCTCCAGCCGCCTGAGCATTCCCATATGGCCGTGGCCCAACCAGAACAGGACGATCTCGATCAGTCGAAAGCGCCGCTTATCGATCATCTGATCGAGCTTAGGCGTCGGCTGATCTATTGCGTCATCGCGCTCGTCGTACTGTTCTTCTTCTGCTACGCGTTCGCGCAGTACATCTATAATTTTCTGCTGATCCCGTACCGCCTCGCGGTCGGTGGCGATACGCAGATCGACATGATCTATACCGCGCCACAGGAGTTCTTCTTCACACAGGTGCGGGTGGCCTTCTTCGGCGCCATCGTGCTCGCTTTTCCGCTGATCGCCTCGCAGCTCTATATGTTCGTTGCGCCCGGCCTTTACAAAAACGAACGCCGCGCCTTCATGCCCTATCTCATCGCGACTCCCATTCTCTTCCTGCTCGGCGGCGCGCTCGTTTTCTTCATCGTGATGCCGCTCGCGATGACGTTCTTCCTGTCCATGCAACAGACGGGAGCCGACCAGCAGGTTCAAATCCAGCTGACGGCGCGCGTCAGCGAATATCTGACCCTTATCACGTCGCTTATTCTCGCCTTCGGCCTGTGTTTCCAGCTTCCGGTCATCCTGACGGTGCTCGCGCGCGCCGGAATCGTCACATCGGGCTGGCTGCGCAAGCAATGGCGTTATGCCGTGGTTTCGATCTTCGCCGTCGCCGCCGTGCTGACGCCGCCCGATGTAATGAGCCAGGTTGGCCTCGCTATCCCGACGCTGCTGCTTTATGAGCTTTCCATCATCTCGGTGCGCTTCGTGGAACGCCAGCGCGCAGCCGAGGAGAAGAAGCGCATGGAAGCCGAGGTCGGCGAGTAGGTGCGGCCGAAGCTGCGCGTCTTCCTTCCCGGCTTGCACACTTCGAACGCTCCCAGTATTTGCTCACAAACCGACTCGCGTTAGGGATGTGTCGGCGCTGCGGGACACCCCCGGCGCGCGGCTTTTGCGATGTCAGCGCGAAAGCTCGACGAGCGCAAAACGGGGAGCAAGCGAGCATCGATGTCGTCGAGATTTTTTCTCGTCGCTCTCGCAGCGACGGCAGGGGGCGGTCTTTCCTCGGCTCACGCACAGGATTATCCGCTCGACCGAGCGGCGGTGAGCCGCGCCGTGATCGCCGAAACCAACGCATGGCGCGCCGCGAAGGGCCTTCCTCCGGTTTCGAGCCATCCGCAGCTTGAGGCGGCCGCGACCGCTTACGCCCGCTACCTTGCCCCGACGGAAGGCGTCGGCCACACGGCAGACGGCAGGTCGCCGGCGATCCGCGTTCGCGCGACCGGCTACAATTACTGCTTCGTTGCCGAGAACATGTGGGGCGGCTGGCGCAGGCCGAATCCGATGACTGAGGCGGAGGCGTCGAGGAAGGCGATGGACGCCTGGAAGAAGTCGCCGGGCCACAACGCGAACCTGCTCGGCAAGGGCAAAAATGTGGGCGTCGGCATCGCGGCATGGCGACAGGGCGACCGCGTGGTGTTCCGCATGGTGCAGGTGTTCGGCACGGCGGATTGCGCACCGAAGCCGAAGCCCTTTGTGACGAAGGTGACGCAAAAGGTCGCGCCGAAGAAAGCGCCAGCGGCGCAACCCCGGCCGAAGCCGAGCCACCAGTAGCGGGAGCGGCTGCGTTCGTGCGTCTCGTCTGCCTACGAAGCGGAAATGTTCGTTTCCTCGCGGCTGATGGTCATCGTGCCGTTCGAGGTCGGGACCACGAGATATTCGACAAGCCAAAGCGCGGGACGCGAAACCTTGCTGAAGCCGATCTGCCAGCGGGCGTTCTGCGCGCCGATGCCGCCGCTGGCGCCGGGCGTGCTGACGGTCGAATAGGCGTCGCAATCGATGATTTCCGAGCGCGGATCGGCGCCGCCGGGCTTCGGGCTCATCACGATGTCGAAACGCGCGCGCGCGAGGATGATCGGGATCAGGCTCTTGCATGGCTCGTCCGAGGGAGGGGGCGGGTTGAGCGCGGCGAAAACGATCGCCGACAGCGGATCGAAAACGCCACGCAGGCGCGGATTGACGCTGGCGGGCGTGCCATCGGGGCCGGCGAAATTCACCGAACTCGCCTCGCCGCCCGACGACACGAATCGGAACCGCATCGGCGTGACATGCGAGCCGTTGCGCAGGCCCGTCGCCTCACCGTTGATCCTGGTGTTTGAAAGCACCGGGCCGACATCGGCCGAAACCGTGACCTTGTAGTCGGCCGGGCCGAGGGTCGTGCGCACGATCGCGTGGCCAACCCGGACGCCCTCCATGTGGACTGTATAGCGGGACACGAGAAGCTGCGCCTCGGCTGCGCTCGCGCCAAGCGCGAGCGAAACGAGACTGACCGCGATGGCAAGGAGCCACCCGCCATCTCTCCGCTTTCCGACCGCCGAAAACCTCACCGTCAACGTCATCCCACGCATTCAATGCGAGTTGTCCTCCTCAAGGAAGGACCGAGGCTCTTTGTTCGTCCGCTCGTCCCGCGCGTCAATCGCTTTCGATCTCAGCCGGTCGAAAAGCGGGACGCATCGGCCTCACGGTTCGAAAGCTCAGTTTGCCACGTGAGGATTGCCCTGACCTGTGGTTGCAGATTTCAGTGGTCGAAATGTGATCGTCGTTGCTCGCCGACCTGTTGCTCATCGCATTCCCGTCAAGATCGTTAACGCGGTGGGCTGGCGGTTGAAGGGCGAGACTCGCTCAGACAATCTCCGGCGCCGAAAAAAGCGGTGGGAGAGTTGGAGACCGCGGCTTCGCGATCCCCGTGGTTGTGTCCTTCGAAGCTACTTCGCTTCGAGGATCTTCGGGCACTCCTTCGAGACGAAGCGATTGATCTCGCGCACCAGATCCTTTTCGAACAGGCCGAAATTCTGTTCGAGGGTCGCGGCCGTCCAGACCGCGCCCTTGATCAGCGTTGCACCCTGGATGTCGTTGATGTGCAGCGCTGCGTTCGTCGACGCGCCATCCTTGAACTTCAGCTCGGGCGCGAGCGTGGCGCTGATCGGATATTTGCTTTCGCCGATCTCGCAGGACACCGCCTGCTTCTCGATTTTCAGCTCATGAACGGGCTTCGTGAGCGAAGCGACGATATCGGCGCGCTTCACGCTGAGTTTGGCGCTGCACTTCGCCGAGCCCTGGCCCCAGGACAGTTTCTTCTGTTCGGCGCCTTTCTGGATTTCCTCTTTCTGCCACGTCTTGGTGACGTCGCAGGTCACGTCCGGCCCGTTCGCGTCCTTCGAGACGATGATCGAACACAGGTCTTTCGCGCATTGCGCCAGCTTGGCTTTCTCGCCTTCGTCTTCCGCATACGCTCCCCCCGCGAACGCCATGGAAAAACCGAGCGAAATCATCACGCCACGGACGATGCTCACACTCCGATCGAAATTAGACATACGCAATAAAACTCCCCCGGTTTCGCGCGCTTCGCCGCGCCGCGATGCTAGCCATTTGGGCAATGGCGCGCTCATTTAGCATGGCGCATACAGAGTTCAACACTTGGCGGTCGCAGAAACTTGTGTAAATGTTCGGCTAACAAAAAGAGGGGTCCGGCGATGAACGGGGATCGAACGAAAGCGGTTGAGACCGTGGATATGTCGACCTCGAACGGTGTCGGCATAAGCTAGAGACAATCTGTGACAAGTCTGGTGCGGTTGTCGCCATGCCGCAGCGGTGCGGCGACGGTCCTAATCGAAGCCCCAACGTTCCAATAGGCTCATGATCACAATCTCCGTAACCCGGGAGGGAGAGGGCGAAACGCGGGTCGCCTTGTCTCCTGAAACCACCAAAAAATTCAAAGGTCTCGGCGCGCGCGTCGTGTTTCAGGCTGGCGCGGGCGACCGGTCGTTTCTGCCTGACAGGCTGTTTGCCGAGGCTGGCGCCGACATCGTCGAAAGCGCGGCGGATGCGGTGCGCGAAGCCGACGTGCTCCTGAAAGTCGGCCGCCCCTCGGCGGAGGAACTCGCCGCGTTGAAGCCCGGCGCCATCGTCGTCGCCATGCTCGACCCGTTCGGCGCACGCGACGGGCTCGAAGCGCTCGCGGCGAAGGGCGTCTCGGCGTTTGCGATGGAGTTCATTCCCCGCATCACGCGCGCGCAGTCGATGGACGTCCTTTCGTCGCAGTCGAACCTTGCGGGCTACAAGGCCGTGATCGACGCTGCGGCGCATTTCGGCCGCGCCTTCCCGATGATGATGACGGCGGCGGGCACGGTTCCGGCCGCCCGCGTCTTCGTCATGGGTGCGGGTGTGGCGGGCCTTCAGGCCATCGCGACGGCGCGCCGCATGGGCGCGGTGATCTCCGCAACCGACGTTCGCCCCGCCGCGAAGGAACAGGTTGCGAGCCTTGCCGCGAAGTTCATCGCGGTCGAGGACGAGGAGTTCAAGGCGGCTGAAACCGCTGGCGGCTACGCCAAGGAAATGTCGGACGAATACAAGAAGAAGCAGGCGGCGCTGATCGCCAGCCACATCGCCGCGCAGGACGTGGTCATCACCACGGCGCTCATTCCCGGCCGCCCCGCGCCGCGCCTTGTCACGCGCGAGATGGTCGAGAGCATGAAGCCCGGCTCCGTGATCGTGGACCTTGCGGCGGAACGCGGCGGCAATGTGGAAGGCACGGTGCCCGGCCAGATCGTCGAGCATGCGGGCGTCACCATCATGGGGCAGACGAACCTCGCGGGGCAGGTGCCGGGCAACGCCTCGGCGCTCTACGCGCGCAACCTCTATGCCTTCCTCGAACCGCTGGTCGACAAGAAGGAAGGCAAGCTCGCCATCAAGTGGGACGACGAAATCATCGCGGGCACGCTGATCGCCAAAGACGGCCAGATCGTGCATCCGCGCCTCAAGGGAGGTGCCTGATGAAAACCAAGCTTTACCCGGCGCTCGCGGGCCTCGGCCTTGCGGCGCTGACGATGCTCGCGCCCGGCGCGGCGTGGGCGGCCTCCGAAGGCTCGCACGGCGTTTCGCCCTTCGTCTACGAATTGTCCATCTTCGTGATGGCGATCTTCGTCGGCTATTACGTGGTGTGGAGCGTGACGCCCGCGCTGCATACGCCGCTGATGTCGGTCACGAACGCGATTTCCTCGGTGATCGTCGTGGGCGCGCTGCTGGCGGTTGGCGTCGAGGCGGCGGACGTGATCTCCACCGCCGGCACATTCTGGGCGAAGCTGTTCGGCTTCCTCGCGCTCGTCATGGCCTCGGTGAACATCTTCGGCGGCTTCCTCGTCACGAGCCGCATGCTCGCCATGTACAAGAAAAAAGAAAAGAAGGGTGAGCGCTGATGAACCCGAGTCTGGTTGCTCTCCTTTACCTCGCCTCCGGCGTGCTGTTCATCCTCGCGCTGCGCGGGCTTTCCTCGCCCGAGACTTCGCGGCAGGGCAATACCTTCGGCATGATCGGCATGGCCATCGCCACCGCCACCACGCTCGGTGTCGCCCATCCTGAAACGACGGAAAGCTGGGCGCTGATCGCGGGCGGCATCGCACTCGGCGGCGGCATCGGCGCCATCGCGGCGCGGCGGATCGCCATGACGGCCATGCCGCAGCTCGTCGCGGCGTTCCACAGTCTCGTCGGCCTCGCCGCCGTGTTCGTCGCCGCTGCCGCGCTCTACGCGCCGGAAGCCTTCGGCATCGGCACGCCCGGCGCGGTCTACGCGCAAAGCCTCATCGAAATGACGCTCGGCGTCGCCATCGGCGCGATCACGTTTTCCGGCTCGCTCATCGCGTTCGCCAAGCTCAACGGCAACATGTCGGGCAAGCCGATCCTCTTGCCCGCGCGCCACCTGATCAACCTCGCGCTGGCGGTGGGCGTCATCGTCATGATCGTGCTGTTCGTGCAGACGCAGGACACGAGGCTGTTCTGGGCCATCGCGGCGGCATCGTTCGTGTTCGGCATCCTCTTGATCGTGCCCATCGGCGGCGCGGACATGCCGGTTGTCGTCTCGATGCTGAACTCTTACTCCGGCTGGGCGGCGGCGGGCATCGGCTTCACGCTGTCGAACACCGCGCTCATCATCACCGGCGCGCTTGTCGGCTCGTCGGGCGCGATCCTGTCGTACATCATGTGCAAGGGCATGAACCGCTCGTTCATCTCGGTGATCCTCGGCGGCTTCGGCGGCGAGACCTCGGCGGCGGGCGGTGCGACGGAGCAGCGACCCGTCAAGCAAGGCTCGGCCGACGACGCGGCGTTCATCCTCAAGAACTCGTCGAAGGTCATCATCGTGCCCGGCTACGGCATGGCGGTGGCGCAGGCGCAGCACGCGCTTCGCGAGATGGCCGACAAGCTGAAGGAGGCCGGCGTCGAGGTGAAATATGCGATTCACCCTGTCGCGGGCCGCATGCCGGGCCACATGAACGTGCTGCTCGCGGAAGCGAACGTGCCTTACGACGAGGTGTTCGAGCTTGAGGACATCAACTCGGAATTCGCGCAAGCGGACGTGGCGTTCGTCATCGGCGCGAACGACGTGACGAACCCGGCCGCGAAGGAAGACCCGACGTCCCCGATCTACGGCATGCCAGTGCTCGAAGTGTGGAAGGCGGGCACCGTGATGTTCATCAAACGGTCATTGTCTTCCGGCTATGCAGGCATCGACAACACGCTGTTCTACCGCGACAACACGATGATGCTTTTCGGTGACGCCAAGAAGATGACCGAAGAAATCGTCAAGGCGATCTAAACGGGGAAATCGGGGCGCGGCGGTCATGGTGCCGCGCCTGTCCACCAGCGGGAACAGGCTGCGTCATCCGAATCCGGGGATCACCGGTGCATACGGATGATTTGTGGCGTCATGCCCCTTGTAAACAGGGGGCGCTTTCTTTAGCTTTCGGCTGGTATTGCTGCGTTTTGCCCGCCGTCAAAAGATTTGGGGGACTACAATGAATCTCAGTTACTTGCTCTGGCTGATCGGCATCGTCATTGCCGCGCTTGTCGGATATAACACTCTCATCGCTCCGATCGATTTCGTTAACAGTCTTGTCGTCAGCTTCAATCCGGACGGTGCGGCGAAGGCCCTTCTTCTGGCTCTCGGGCTGGTCGCTATTTCGAAGCTGTTCTAAAGCTTTCATCTGGCGGGGCAAGACGGTTTGCCTTGCTCACGCCAGGCGGGGCGACACTGTAGGCTCTATTGTCAGGGCGCCGCAGCGGGTGCCTCTCGGCGTTAGCTTTCAATGTCGGCATGGCGCGCCGTGCCGGCGTTCTTTTTGCGACCTCACGCTGCGAGGCCGGGCGCCCCCCGGATTGCGAAAAGCACAACGCGAGAGGCGCTTTGGTTTACGACGTGAGCCCGAAAAGCGACCGCATGATTTCTCCCGAGACGGCCCGGGGGTTGCCGCAAATGCGCCCCATCATTGCCCTAGACGGCGTCCTACCCTATATCGGCGCGCCTCAGCCCGAAGGCGTGCGAAATCATAATGTGGCGGTCAGGCAATCACGCCATGAACGGTGAGCCCGATTTTTACAGCATTCTCGGCGTCAAGAGAGAAGCGACCGACGTCGAAATCCGTCAGGCCTTTCGCGCGCTCGCCAAGAAATATCATCCCGACAGCCAGCAGGCCTCGGGCGTGGCGTCCGACCTCGACTTCAGGCGCTTCACGGAAGCCTATGAAACCCTGAAGGATCCCGAGCGCCGCGCGGCCTATGACGAGGAATTGTCTCAAGGGAGGCAGTTGACCGCGTTTGGCGAGCGCTTGCGCCCGAACGCCTTCGTCGCGGGCGTTGCGGCGGGGGTCGTTGTCGCGGCTCTCATGGTTGGCGGCGTCTTCTACTTCGGCGGAACGAAGGACGGCCAGAAATCGCAGGATTCCCTCCGCATCGCCGCGACGAAATCCGACAGGCACGCACACGAGACCCTGACGCAGGCCGAGGGGAGCGTCGAGCAGGTGGCGGCCGAACGCACGGACAACGCGGCATCCGCCACGAAGCCGCAGGCGGCTTCCTCGGAGGCCGCGCAACCGGTGTCGCCGTCGCCGGTGATAGCTCCTGCGCCCTCCGCTCCGGCTGAAACGGTGATCCGGCGAACGGCGGCGATCGAAAAGCCCGCCGCCGAAAAGCCGCTTGCGCCAAGCACCACCGGCATTGAATCGGCAAGCGAGCCTTCGGTCGAACCGCGCGCCGTCGCGGCTGTGCCCGATCGGCCCGTGCCGTTGGCGGCCGATCCCCGGTCGAACGCCGCCGCAAGGAAGGTGCCGTCTTCCGTTGGCGGCGTGCTGGATGTGCCGACCGGCCTGCCCGCCCGCGAAGTCGTGCGACAGTTCGAACCGGGCAACGGCCAGCGGGAAAGCTTTTCGGATTGCGCTCATTGCCCCGAGATGGTCGTGATCCCCGCCGGGCAGGCGGTCGTCGGCGCCCGCCCGGAAAGCGCGGGCTACCGTCCCGAGGAGGCGCCGGCCCATCGCGTCGTTATCAAAAAGCCGCTCGCGATCTCGAAGCGGGTGATCTCGGCCGGGAACTGGCGCGCCTGCGTGGACGCTGGCGTGTGCAGGCTTACATTGTCCTCGCTTCTCGCCGTCGGGCCGACCGTTCCGGCGACGCGCCTCACATGGTTCGACGCGAAAGGGTATGTCGACTGGTTGAGTCAGACCACCGGGCGGCGCTACCGGCTTCTCAGCGAGGCCGAATGGGAATATGCGCTGCGGGCGACCTCCGACCGCAACCGCTTGGGCCGGTCGTATCAAGCAAACCGCCTGCCTTTCGACCCGATGCCGGAATTAGGGGGCGGGGGGCCGTTAGGGCGCATGCGCTATGCGCGGGCGAGCGTCACCAGCGCGAATGCGTGGGGCCTCCACACCGGCACCGTCTTCGAGTGGGTCGAGGACTGCTGGCATGCGAACTATGACCGCGCGCCCGCCGATGGCGCGGCGTGGCTCTCGGCTTCAGGCGGTGACTGCGCCTATCGGGTGGTGCGCGGAGCGATCCGAGGCGACGCGGCCCGGTTTTCCGCGCGCGCACGGGAATTCGCCGATATCGGCGCCCCGATGCTCGGCTTTCGGGTCGCTCGCGATATATTACCGCCCGCGAGAACCGCGCTGGGTGAGCCGTAGGACGACCGAAACCGGTCTCGCCTCGAAAGAAACTTCAGTCGTCTGAGGAGACACTTCGCCTCGCTTTGTGCGCCTTGAGAGGTGACGGAGACGCATGCCCCGCCAAATCGTAGGCGGCCTCTCGAAGTCGCGCGAGATCCGGGATCAGAATTTCGCGATAGTTTACGAGTTCGATGATACCTTTCGTCTTCAGCTGCGTGATCTGACGGCTCACGGTCTCGATGGTGAGGCCGAGGCAATCGGAAACCTCGGAGCGTGAAAGCGGCAGCACGAAGTGGACTTGCTCGCGCTTTTCGGCGAGCGAGCATTCCATGTTGGGCACGCGCTTCGCGATCATCAGAAGGAAGCTCGCCACGCGCTCCTCGGCCTTCTTGCGAGCAAGCAGCAACATCCATTCCTGACAGGCGTCGAGTTCGGTGAGCGTGAATTGAAACAGCCTGTGCTCCAGTTCCGAGTGCTCGGCGAGCAGGCGCTCGAACCCGGCGGTCGGGAAAACGCAAAGTTCCACGTCGGTCGCGGCTTCCGCGAAATAGGGGTTTTCGGCCCGAAATGCGCGGCCGAGAAAGTCCGAAGGGAACAGCAGGCCAATGATGTGCTGCCTCCCGTCGTCCAGCGTCTTCGTCAGCTTGACCACGCCGGAGACGATGTTCGCGAAGACGCTCCGTGTCTGCCCTTCGCCGAGAATCATCCGGCCGGCGGGCACGGTGCGGCTGCGCGCTATCCGGTTAAGGCTCACGATCTCGGTCGCGTTCAGCGCGTCGCATATGGATCGATGCCTTATTGCGCATGTCGTGCAGCGGCTTGCGTGGTCGTTTGGCGGAAACATTTCCAAGCGGATGAACGACCCTCGGAAAGGGCTCCCTGCGAAAATCGGTTCTTCGAGACCACTTTAGACCTGTGTGACTGTTGGGGAAGAACTTTGACCTGAATCAAACGAGAAAAATGGCCGCACCCATATTTGCCATGGAATGGCCTGAAGGGGAGTTCGCGATGAGCGCCACAAACAATGCAGGGCCGGTTCCCAAAGGCGGTGACGCCGCTCCCGCCATAGCGCGTGTTCCGTTCGATGCTCCGTGGGCCTGGCTGGCAGCCGGATGGCGGGATCTGACCGCCGCGCCGCAGATCAGCCTGGTTTATGGCGCGGTGTTCGCGGGGATCGCCTGGCTGTTTCTGCTGGCCCTCGCGCTTTCAAGCGCGCTGCCGCTGATTCTTCCGCTGGCCGGGGGATTTCTCCTCCTGGGCCCCGTCCTCGCCGTCGGGCTTTATGAAATCAGCCGCAGGCGGGAGCGCGGCGAGGCCACGTCGTGGGCCGACATCACCGCCGCGATCCGCGAAAACGGCTCTCGCCTTGCGTTTTTCGGCGTGGCGCTGCTCCTTCTTTTCATCTTCTGGATGCGCGTCGCGTTTCTTCTTTTCATGCTGTTTTTTGGTGCGGCCGCAACTTATCCAACGGCCGAGTCGTTGATTCCGACACTCCTGTTCACATGGCACGGGCTGGGTCTCGCGGTTGTCGGGACTGCGGTTGGCGCCCTTTTCGCGCTCGTCACCTATGCCATCTCGGCGATTTCGGTGCCGATGCTGCTCGACCGCCATGTCGATGTCGTGACCGCCATGATTCAGAGCGTGCAGGCCGTCAGAACGAATCCGGAAGCGATGCTTCTCTGGGCGGCTTTGATCCTCGGAATTGTCGTGCTCGGCTGCTTGACGCTCTTTGTCGGCCTTGCTGTCGCGTTTCCTCTGATCGGTCATGCAAGTTGGCACGCTTACCGGGAACTTACCGGGGGGCGGTAAGGTTCGATACAAAGAGAAGGTTGTCTCGCAGGGCAAGACATTATAGGTCCGCACTCGGGCAATTCGTCGCGGGAGAGCGTTGGCACGCTTGCAGGCGATTGTAATGCCGAAAAGCTATCTAACGAAATACTCAATGCCAACGTAATCCCAAGAGGGCGCTTTGACTTTCCGGCTTCGCAAGACGCGTCGTTTGCTCTGGGCGCTTCTTCCAATCGTTTCCGCTTTCGCCGCTGTCGAAGGCGCCGAGGCTCAGGCCCCCGCAGCCGGGCCGCCCGCAGTCGGCGTGGTCCGCGCGGAAGAGCAGCCGCTCACCCAGACGAGCGAATTTCTCGGGCGCATCCAGGCCACGGACCGCGTGAATATCGTGGCGCGCGTATCGGGCTTCCTCGAAAAGCGCTTTTTCGACGAGGGGTCCGATGTCAAGAAGGGCGAGCCGCTCTATCGCATCGAGCAGCCGCCATTCAAGGCCGAGGTGGACGCGCGGCGCGCCGTGGTGGACCAGCTCAAGGCACAGCTCGAAAATGCGAAGCTGACGCTCGATCGCGCGAAATCGTTGCTTGGCGGTCCCGCCGGTCAGCAGTCCGCTTATGACAGCGCGCTCGCCCAGCAGCGGAGCTTCGCCGCGCAGGTGCTCGGGGCGCAAGCGCAGTTGCAGACGGCGGAAATCAATCTCGGTTATACCGACATCGTCGCGCCGATCACCGGCAAGATCGGCCGCACCGCGATCACCGAGGGCAACTATGTGACGCCGAACTCGGGCACCCTGACCACCATTGTCAGTCAGGATCCGATGTATGTCGTTTTCCCGGTAGCTGTGCGCGCCGTTAATGAATTGGCGGCGCGGTATGCGGCGCGCGGCGGCTTCGACGCTGTCCGCATCAAGCTAAGACTACCCGACGGTCGTATTTACGAAAAGGAAGGCGAGGTCAACTTCGTCGACAACACCGTGTCGACCGATACCGACACGATCATCATACGGGGCACGATACCCAATCCGCAAATCAACATCACCAAGGGCGTCGCGCTCCGCGAGTTGTCCGATGGCGAGTTCGTGCGCGTGATTCTCGAAGGCGTGCAGCCGGTTCAAGCCGTCGCGATCCCGCGGGCAGCCGTTCTGACAGACCAGCGGGGCGATTACGTCTTTGTTGTCGGCGCCGACAACAAAGCAGAGCTGCGCCGCATTGAACTCGGTCAGACGACGGGCACCAAGGCGTTCGTCCTCAAAGGTTTGTCGGCGGGTGAAAACATCGTGGTCGAGGGGTTGCAACGCGTGAAACCGGGTCAGCCGGTCCTGCCCGGACCGCCGGCCCCTCAGCCGGGAGCGGCGCAGCCCGCCGCGCCGCTGACTTCCGCGGGCGCTCCCGCCGCTCCATCAGCGAACAAGCCCGACGACGGGAAGCGGTGATTCCATGATTTCCTCGGTCTTCATCGACAGGCCGCGCCTCGCGATCGTCTTGTCGATCGTCATCACGATCGCGGGCATTCTCGGCCTCATTAATCTTCCCGTCTCGCAGTTCCCTGACATCGTGCCGCCGCAGGTGCAGGTCACGGCGAATTATCCGGGCGCTTCGGCTGAAGTGGTCGAGGCGAGCGTCGCGCAGCCGCTCGAAGCGCAGATGATCGGCGTCGACAAGATGCTGTACATGAAGTCGAACAGCGCGAACGACGGCACGTACACGCTCACGCTCACGTTCGAGCTTGGCACGGATCCCGACATCAACACCGTGAACGTGACGAACCGCGTTCAGTCCGCGCAGTCGAAATTGCCGGAGATCGTAACCCGGCAAGGCGTCATCACGCGCAAGCGCTCGTCGGCCGTGCTCCAGTTCATGATGCTCTACAGCGAGACGGGCGAGCAAGACCCGCTCTTCATCACGAACTACGCCACGATCAACGTGCTCGACGAGATCGCTCGCACACCGGGCGTCGGCCAGGCGTCGCTGTTCGGCAGGCTCAACTATTCGATGCGCATCTGGTTCGACATCGAGCGGCTCGTGAGCCTCAACCTCATGCCGTCGGACGTCGTCAGGGCCATCCAGGCACAGAACCTGCAGGCTCCCATCGGGCGCATCGGTTCAAGGCCGATCAGCCCGGACCAGCAATTCCAGATGAACCTGGAAACGCAGGGCCGCTTGTCCACGCCCGAACAGTTTGGCGCGATCATCCTCCGCGCGAATCCCGACGGGTCTGTGCTTCGCGTCCGCGACGTTGCGGACGTACAACTCGGCGCGCAAAACGAAGATTCCGAGAGCCGCCTCAGCGGCAAGCCTGCGGTGGCGATGGGTATCTACCTCGCGCCCGGTGCCAACGCCGTGGCGACGGCAGCCCGCGTCAACGCGACGATGGAGAAGCTGAAGCCCCGCTTTCCGCAGGGCCTGAATTATCTCGTCGTCTTCGACTCAACGTCCTTCATCTCCGACACCATCCACGAAGTCATAAAGACGATCGTTGAAGCGTTCGTCCTGGTGGTGATCGTCGTCTTCCTGTTCCTCGGAAACCTGAAGGCAACGATCATTCCGGCCATCGCGGTGCCGGTGAGCCTCGTCGGCACCTTCGCGGTTCTGCTGCTCCTCGGCTATTCCGCAAATACAATCTCGCTTCTCGCGCTGGTGCTCGCCATTGGCATCGTTGTGGACGACGCCATCGTTGTGGTTGAGAACGTCGAGCGCGTGATGGAGGAGGAGCCAGACCTGACGCCAGCGGAGGCGTCGAAAAAGGCGATGAATCAGATCACGGGGCCGATCTTCGCCATCACGCTCGTGCTGCTTTCCGTGTTCGTCCCCACCGCCTTCCTGCCCGGCATCACGGGTCAGTTGTTCCGGCAGTTCGCTGTGACAATCTCCATCGCGATGCTGATTTCGGCGCTCGTTGCGCTGACGCTCTCGCCGGCTCTTTGCCGCGTGTTCTTGAGACCGGCCGAGAAAAAGGGCGTCATGGGCTGGGTCATGAGGCGCATCGACGACACGCGCGACTCCTATGCGTGGGTGGTGCGACGGCTGGTGCGCGTCGCCTTCGTTTCGCTGTTCCTCGTGGGCGGGTTCGCCGCGGGCGCCTATTTCCTGTCGCTCAAGACGCCGACTGGCTTCCTCCCCGAGGAAGATCAGGGCGCCTATTTCGTCGTGATCCAGCTTCCGAACGGCGCTTCGGTGTCGCGAACGGCCGAGGTGACGAAACAGGTCGAAGGGATGATGCTGAAACAGCCGGAGGTCTACCAGACCTTCGCGGTGATCGGCTTCTCCTTCCTCGATCAGAGCGCGGCTTCGAATTCAGCCTTCATGGTGGTGAGGCTGAAACCGTTCGCGGACCGGCCCGGCCCTCAAAACTCGGTTCAGGCGATGATCGGCCGAACGTTCGGCATGACGCAGGAAATCCGGACGGCGAACATCTTTGCGTTCAACGTGCCGCCGATCATCGGCCTGTCGACGAGCGGCGGCTTCGAATATCAGCTCGAAGCGCTTGAAGGTCAGGATCCCGCGAAGATCGCCAGCGTCATGGGCGGCCTTCTGATGGCAGCCAATCAGGATCCGCGCCTGACCCGTGTGTTCTCGACGTTTACGGCCTCGAATCCGTCCATCTATCTCGACATCGACCGCGACAAGGCGCAGGCGCTCGGCATTAACATCGCCGATATCTTCACGGCGTTGCAGGCGACGCTCGGCGGCTACTATGTGAACGATTTCAACATGTTCGGGCGAACCTGGCAGGTGAACATTCAGGGCATCGCCGAAAACCGGACCGATATCGAGTCGCTCTGGCGGATCTACATCCGAAACTCGAAAGGCGCGGTGGTGCCGCTTCAGGCGATCGCCTCGGCGCGGATCGTGGTCGGCCCGCAGGTCATCTCGCGCTACAATAACTATCGCTCCGTCTCGATCACGGGCAGCCCGGCGCCGGGCGTTTCGTCGGGCGCGGCGCTTCAGGCGATGGACGCGGTGTCGAAGAAAACGCTGCCGAACGGGTTCTCCTACGAATGGACCGGCACCGCCTATCAGGAGTATGAGGCTTCGGGTCAGACAGGCGTCATTCTCGCGCTCGCGCTCCTGTTCGCCTATCTCTTCCTGGTCGGGCTTTACGAAAGCTGGTCGGTGCCGATCTCGGTGATCCTCTCCATCTCGGTCGCGATCCTCGGCGCGATGGCGGGGATACTGATCGCGGGGCTGACGCTCGACCTTTACGCGCAGATCGGTCTCGTCGTGCTTATCGCGCTCGCGGCAAAGAACGCGATCCTGATCGTGGAATTCGCGAAGGAAGAGCACGACAAGGGCATTCCGATCATGGAATCCGCCGTGCGCGGCGCGCGGACAAGATTCCGCGCCGTGATGATGACATCCATCGCCTTCATCCTCGGGCTATATCCGCTGGTGGTGGCGACGGGCGCCGCGATGGTCACGCGGCGAGACGTGGGCACGCCCGTGTTCGCGGGCATGATCGCCGCGAGCTTCGTCGGCATTCTCATCATTCCGATGCTGTATGTGGTGTTCCAGTCGGTGCGCGAGCGGGTCAAGAAGCGCCTGCTCGGCTCGGCTTACGAGCGCCAGACCCCGCATCCGCCGGACGAACAACCGGCGGCATAGCGTTCGTCTCGCGAATGGCCGGGGTTTGCCCGGCCATTTCTTTTTGGCCGAATGCGGTCGACAAAATGCCACCCCCGCTTCCAGATGACGCGCCGCCTTTCGGCTTGACCGTGGGTCGATCTTTACTCATCATCCGGCCCCATGAAGCCATCGAATATGCCGACGCCCCTCGTTCGCGGCGCCATGACCGTTGCGCCGCCTTTTGTGCTGGCGCGCGCTATAGACGCACTCCTGCGCAAGATGGAGCGCGCACACCCACGCCTGTTCAAGAATCTGGCGCGGCTCAAGCCCTATGTGATCCACGTCGAGCCGTCGGATCTCCCGCACCGCTTCGCGCTGAAGTTCGGCGGCGACGAGAAGGCGTACGTGCGTCTCCTCGATCCGCGCGACGAAACTCCCGGCGATGCGTGCATCAAGGGCGATATCGACGTCCTCCTGAACCTGCTTCAGGGCCGCATCGATGGCGATGCGCTGTTCTTCACGCGCGGTCTCGTCATCGCGGGCGACACGGCCGCCGTGGTCGCGCTCCGCAACACGCTCGACCGCGAGGAAATCGACCTGTTCGCTGACGTCACCTCGATGTTCGGGCCGCTTCAGAAACCGGCAGAACGCGCGCTGACGGTGCTCGGACGCGCCCGCGAAGCTGCACGCCATCGCGCAGCCGAGTTCATCGACTCGCTTCGCGAAGAGAGAGCATCGGATCCGGCGGCCCCGGCCTGGGCCAACGAACGCGACGCTCTCAAGGCCGAAATCAAGACGCTTCAGACCCGCCTTGCCAAGCTCGAAGTGCGGGAGAAGCTCGCGAAAGGAGCGAGCCAGGATCCGGCACACTCATGACACAGCACTCCCTTGAACTTCTCAGCCCCGCCGGCAATCCCGCCGCCCTCAAGGCAGCCATCGAAGCGGGCGCGGACGCGGTCTATTGCGGCTTTGCCGACCGGACCAATGCGCGCAACTATCCCGGCCTGAATTTCGACGTCGACGAAATGATCGAAAGCGTCGCATACGCCCACTCGAAGGGCGCGAAGGTGCTCGTCGCCATCAACACGTTCCCGCCCGCTGGCGAGATGAAGTCGTGGAAGGACGCCATCGACAACGCCGCCATGGCGGGTGCCGACGCCGTCATCCTTGCCGACATCGGCGTGCTCGACTACGCGGCGAACAAGCATCCGAATCTGCGCCGTCATCTGTCCGTGCAGGCGTCCGCCGCGAACCCGCTGTCCATCAACTACTATCGCGACCAGTTTGGCGTGAAGCGCGTGGTGCTGCCGCGCATCCTCTCCGTCGATGAGGTGGCGCACGTGGCCAAGGAAACGGGCATGGAAATCGAGGTGTTCGGCTACGGCTCCGTTGGGCCGATGTCCGAAGGCCGCTGCTTCCTGTCCTCCTACATGACCGGCCTCTCGCCGACGAGCGAAGGCGCCTGCGCGCCCGCGAGCCACGTCACCTACAAGGAGGATGGCGACTTCGTGCTGTCCTGCCTCGGCGATGTCGTGCTGAACCGCGTGGCCAAGGGCGAGGGCGCGGCCTATCCGACGCCGTGCAAGGCGCGCTACGTCGCTTGCGGCAAGGCGGGTTATATCTTCGAGGATCCGATTGCGCTGAATGCGCTCGACATTCTCTCTGAGTTGAAGAAGGCCGGTGTAACGGCGCTGAAGATCGAAGGCCGCCAGAGAAGCAAAGCCTATGTGGCCGAGGTTGTGAGCGCTTTCCGCAAGGCGCTCGACGCGGTGGAAACGGGCGAGACGCGCTCGACCGACGATCTCAGCGAGCTGTCCGAGGGCGGTCGCCAGACGTTCGGCGCGTACAAGAAGGGCTGGCGCTGATGTCAAACGAAACCGCAAAGTCCGCCAGGCTGACGCTTGGGCCGCTTCTTCACCATTGGACGCCGGAAGCGCGCCGCGACTTCTACTTCCGCGCCGCCGACGAAATGCCGGTCGATACCGTCTATGTCGGCGAGGTGATATGTTCGAAGCGCGAGCCGTTTTTCGAGGACCACCTCCCGGAAGTCATCGAGCGGCTGAAATCCGCGGGCAAGGAAGTGGTGCTTTCGACACTGGCGCTCGTCACGCAGCCGCGCGAGGTGAAGGCGATCCGCGAGGCCGCCGATGCCGACCTGATCGTGGAAGCGAACGACGTCGCCTGCCTCGAAGCGTTGCACGGTCGCCCCCATGTCATCGGGCCGTTCATCAACGTGTTCAACGAGGGTGCGCGCGACTTCGTGGCGAAGAACGGCGCGTTCCGCGTCGTGCTGCCGGTGGAAGCTCCCGCGACCTCGATCAAGGTTCTGGCCGATAACGCGGGCAAGCTTGAAACCGAGGTGCTGGTGTTCGGCAAGCAGACGCTGTCGATCGCGATGCGCTGCTATCATGCGCGCGCCAACGGCCTGACCAAGGACTCGTGCCAGTTTGTGTGCGGCCTCGATCCGAACGGCCTCAACGCGACGACCGTGACCGGCGACGACATTCTCACCATCAACGGCACCTCGACCATGTCGAACGGCTACGGTGTCCTGCTGCACGAGCTTGACGCGCTGCGCGTGATGGGCGTGACGCATTTCCGCCTCTCGCCGCAGGCCGTCGATATGGTCGAAGTCGCGCGCCTGTTCCGCGACACGCTAGACGGCAGGCTCGCGCCGGCGGAAGCCGAGGCGAAGCTTCGGCCGGTCACCGATCCGGTGCCGTATGTGAACGGCTTCTATTATGGCCGCGTGGGCCTTTCATGGAATGATCGCCACGCCGCCTGAGCGGCGACGTGGCGAGTTTACAACGACGGTGCCGCCGGAAGGCGGCCCGTCACGCAGGAGCGGTCGCGCGCGCTGCGCTCCGATCAGGCTGGCCCTGTCGTAACCGGCGCTTCCGGCACCTCGCTCCATTCCGCCCATGAACCGTCGTAAACCGCCGCATGCTCGTTGCCGGTTACGGCCAGCGCGAGCGCGAGAATGCACGCCGTCACGCCAGATCCGCATGTGGTGATGACCGGTTTTTCCGGATGGATGCCCGCAGCCTCGAACGCCGCGCGCAGGTCCGCCGCCGGTTTCAACGTCCCGTCCGGCGCAATCAGCGAACCATACGGCACGTTCCGCGCGCCGGGCATATGGCCGAGCCGCGCGACAGGGCGAAGCTCAACCTCGGAGCCTTCGAAACGCGGTTTCGAGCGTGCATCGGCGATTTGCGCGCGGCCCGCATGAACGGTCGCGATCATGTCATCGATTTCGCGCACGAGTTCGCTGTTCTTGCGGGCCGTGAAATGCCGCTCCGACCGCGGCGTCGGCGCACCCGCTTCAACCGGGCGCCCTTCGGCGAGCCATTTTTTCAGCCCGCCGTTCAGCACCACGACATCTTCGTGGCCCATGACGCGAAACATCCACCAGGCGCGCGGCGCGCTGAACATGCCCTTCGAATCGTAAACGACGATCTTCATGCCGTCGCCGATGCCCGCCTTTCGCATGCGCGACGCGAACTTTTCCGGCGAGGCCAGCATGTGCGGATAGGGCGAGTTGGTATCGGACAGCGCGTCGATGTCGAAATAGAGCGCTCCGGGGATATGCTTCTCATTGTAGACTTCGTGCGCCGGACGCGCGTCGGCGGGCATGGTGAGGCCGGCGTCGACCACGACAAGGCCCGGCGCGCCGAGGCGCTCTTCAAGCCAGTCCGTCTCGACCAGCCATTTGGACGAAAAATCGGTCATCGTTCCCCCTGAATCGCTTTTGTATAAGTTAACCTGCGTCCGCCCGGAACGGTATGGATAATGCGTCGAAGGCGCGCCGGGTCCACCGGGAGCGACAACGTGCCGTCAAAAAGACCATCCGAACCGCTCGCGATCCCGCCTGAACTGCGCGCCGTTCGCTACGACGCGCGAAGCGTCCCCGGCTGCACAGGGAGCATCGCCGAGCGCGGCGCGAACTGTCAGCGCTTCGCTTACGCGTCAGGCTTCGAACACAGTCGGCAGCGTCTGCGGCGCGTCGAGCCACGGCGGCACGGGCAGCCCCTTGCCGCGCAGGGATTCCGGGTTGAACAGCTTCGACTGGTAGCGCGTGCCGTAATCACAGAGCACCGTCACGATGGTGTGGCCGGGGCCGAGATCGCGTCCGAGCCGCACCGCGCCCGCGACGTTGACGCCTGACGAGCTGCCGACGCAAAGCCCTTCCTCGCTGAGAAGGCGAAACACAACGTCGAGCGCTTCCTCGTCGGGAATCCGATAGGCGCGATCAAACTCCGCGCCCGCGAGATTTGCGGTGATGCGCCCCTGGCCGATGCCTTCGGTTATCGATGAGCCCGTAGATTCGAGCTTTCCGTGGGCATAGTGGCTGTAGATCGCGGAGCCGAACGGATCCGCGACGGCGACGACAATTCCGGCGCGCTTCGCCTTCAGCCCGAGCGACGCGCCCGCGAGCGTGCCCCCGGTGCCGACCGAACAGATGAAGCCGTCCACGCGGCCCGCAGTCTGCCGCCAGATTTCCTCAGCCGTCGTCTCGATATGCGCGCGCCGATTCGCGATGTTGTCGAACTGGTTCGCCCAGACCGCGCCTTCCGGCCGCTCCGTCGCGAGCTTGTGTGCGAGCCGCGCCGAATACTTCACATAATTGTTCGGGTTCTTGTACGGGACCGCCGGAACCTCGACGAGCGTCGCGCCGAGCAGGCGGAGCGTGTCCTTCTTTTCCTGGCTCTGCGTCTCGGGGATCACGATCACCGCCTTGTAGCCGAGCGCGTTCGCCACGAGCGCGAGGCCGATACCGGTGTTGCCCGCCGTGCCTTCCACGATCGTGCCGCCCGGCTTCAGGGTGCCCTGTTTCACCGCATCCTGCACGATGAAGAGCGCAGCACGGTCCTTTACCGACTGGCCGGGATTCATGAATTCGGCCTTGCCGTAGATTTCGCAGCCGGTCTCCTCGGAGGCGCGCTTGAGGCGGATCAGCGGCGTGTTGCCGATGGCTGCGACGATAGAGGATTTCGGGGCGGACGTATCGTTTGCGTGAGTCATGGGCTCGCCGGATTCGCTGGGACGCTGCCATGATCGCGCCGTTGAACCGGGCAGACAACTTGTAAACCGGAAATGAGATGGAATTTCCGCTTCGCGATGGGCGCCTGGAAACGCCGAAGCGCGCTGCGTGTCGCGCGCGAAACACCTGTTTCGTGTCGGCAGGCCGGGAGCCGACACTGAAATACGCCCGGCGTCGGCTTTCCGTCACGGCGTCAAGATGGCTCGTGGCTGGCAAGGCTCTCACTTGGAAAACGTCGCGGACGCCGCTATAGAAGACTCTCCACGGTCTGTCCGATGCGAAGCTTTCGAGGGTGCGCCGGACATGCGGGCGTGGCGGAATTGGTAGACGCGCTGGATTTAGGTTCCAGTGACGAAAGTCGTGGGGGTTCGAGCCCCTCCGCCCGCACCAAAATCCAGTTTCCATTCGCATTGCGCCTGATCCGTCAGGCAAGCCGTGCCCCAGCGGAAACGCTCGTCAATCCGTCGCGAGAATGACATGCGACGGCTTGAACAGGGCAACGACCGGGACGCCCCCTTGAAGCGCCATGTTATCGGCGATGTCCCTTCCGATCACGGCGATGATCGTCTTCCCCGCCCCGATATTGACCAGGATCTCAGCATTGACCGATCCATCGGTCCGTTCGAGTATCGTGCCCGGAAAAGCATTGCGAATCTTGTCACACAAGGCATCGGCAGGAAGCAGCGTCACGAGCGAAGCTTTGATGAAGGCCATCGCCGTTCGCCCAGGCTCAAGACCCAATTCAGCCACGCTCCGGTTCGTCACCGTCACGACGATTTCGCTTCGTTCCGATATTTTCAGCAGGACATCGACGTCGACGGGAGCCTTCTTGACCTGCACGACGGTGCATCGGAAGGCGTTGCGAGCGCTTATCTTGACGCCGAGCCCCCAAAAGAGCGCCTCCTGGCAATCGGTTATGCCTTCTTCTGTGATGACGGCCGACATTTTGGCGAGTTTTTGTTCGATGGAACGGAACGCGTCGATCAACCTGCGACCCTCTTCCGTGACCACTGCTCCCCCACCTCCGTCGCCACCAGCGCGCGTCAAAACGGCCGGATGGGGTAGAAGATTATTGATGGCGTTCACTGCGTCCCAGGCGGTCTTATAGCTTGTTCCAACGGCGTCGGCGGCCTTCGAGATGCTTCCGTGCCGGGTTACGGCTTCAAGGAGCATGATGCGATCTCGGCCAATGAGAAGACGACCGCCCCGGCGGAACGAGAGTGTTGCGTCCACATCTTTGCTTGTCATCAGCACCTCGTCGCCTGGAACGATTCTCATGTGACAGACGAGAGTGTGTCAACTTGGAGACAAGCTGCGGAAACTTTTTTCCGCGCTATATAATGTGACACCATAACGGTTGCACAATCTGCGGCGCTCGGCATACGTTTAACGTCGTTATGTAGAAAATTTGCATAACGCTGGGGGTGGGGCTTCCGGCGCAGGGCAGACCGTGCAATGTGCAGCTTGGGCAGGCTGCAAACGGGCGAGCTGTGTTTCGCCACTGAAATCCTCACCATCGGCAGATCAATCCAGCATCGCAGGCGAGCGTCCGCGCTCGCAGCGCATTGATGAGCACGCGGCTGCGTTTCGCTGCGGGGGTGGTGGGGGCCACGACGTATGGCGAAGTTCAATCCATTCATGGCGACTGCTCTTCTCGTGATTCCGGGAGCTGCGCTTGCGCAGGAGACGAGGCAGGAGGCGCCGCAGCACAGCATGCTGCCGCCGGTCACGGTCCAGCAGCCGAAGAAGAAAACCGTTCAACCGGTCAAGAAGTCTCCGTCGCAGCGGGACATACAGGGCGGTACGGGGGGGACGTCGGCAACCGCTGGCGCGAGCGGGACCGCCGTGGGCGCCTTCATCAAGTCGGACCTCGCCCCCGAAAGCGTGACCAACCCCTATCGCGTCGCACCTTCGAGCCAGCCGCACACGCAGACTTTCACGCGGCAGGACATCGAAAACCTTCATCCAGAGAACGTCTTCGACCTGTTGAGCCATGCGACCGGGGTGCAGGCCACCTATCAGGGACGCAAGCGTCCGTTCAACCTTTTCATCCGCGGCGATAGCAACTTCGCCTACGTCATCGACGGAGCTTATGTCCCGTCGTTCGTCGGTGGCCGCATCCTGCAATCGCTGCCGGTATCCGCGATCGAGCAGGTGGACATCGTGCGAGACGCGAGCGCGCTTACGCTGGGGCCGCTCGTGGATTTTGCCTCCGCGTCTGGCGCGCTCAACTCAGGCTTCATCGTGATCCGCACGCGTCGCCCCGAAAAGACCGAAGCCGAGGTTTCGACCTCGGTGGCGACATACGGCACCTACAAAACCAATGCGTTCGCCGGCACGACCTTTGAGCGCGACGGCTGGACGGGTTACATGGCAGGCTTCGGCGGCTACGCCACGACGGACGGCCCGGACGACTGGAACAAGTGGGCAGAGGGCAAGACGGGGTTCGGAAAGTTCGGCATCGGCTACGGCGGTTTCTTCACGGAGACGATGATCTACAAGGATCATTCGGCGTTTGGCTTTCAACGCACGGACATCTCCAGCCTGTCGGATCAGAAGTGGTCTTACGATCCCATCAACACGCTGTTCATCACCTCGAATTCGCGTCTTGCCTGGGACGGCGCCAACACGACGCTGCTGACCGTGTCGATGAATGAGGTCACGCAAGACAACGTGATGGCCTATTATTCGGGCAAGGCCACCACCAAAAATCACGAGGTCGATCAGACCGAAACGGTCAATCTGCGCCACCGCATCAAGCTCGATACGACCATGCTTGAAGTCGGTGGGCATTACGTGCATTGGCACTCGCCTTACGGTGAAATGTTCTGGTCCGGCTACGAGCGGGAGGAGGAGACCCTCAGCGCGTATGCCAATGTGGAGCAGAAGTTCTTCAACGACAGGCTGACGCTCGACGCCAGCGCGCGCGTCGACGATCACACCATCGACACGGGCATTGAACTCTACACCGAAGCGACGGCCTCCGGGTTGAAGTCACTCAGCTATTTCCACGACCGAGAATTGCCACTCGCCACGAGCTACAGCACCGGAGCGAGCTTCGTGGTCATTCCGAACGTGACGGTGTCGGGGCGCTACTCCCATGCCGAACAGGGGGGCGTCTCCGACATCGCCATGGATGGCGTGGAGTTGTCTCCAGAAAAGCAGGACAAGTGGGAATTGGCCATCGCTGCTCGCGCGGCGGAATATTTCATCCCGACGTTGACCTATTTCGACACGCAGGTTGAAAACGAGAAGGTTCCGGTCAAGTACAAAACGGTAAACGGCTATTCGGTCCCCATCTGGGGCGAGAGCGACACGCATCGCGCGGGCGTCGAGCTTGCGGTAAAGGGCACGCTCTTGGCCGAGTTCTGGCCGGGCAAGCTGACCTACTCGGCGGGATGGACGCATCTGACGGTGGCCGAAAGCTCGGATAATATCTACTACGCCAGCATCAAGCCCCGCGATATCGTCAATGTCACGCTGACGGAGGAATGGGGACCGTATTTCGGCACGATTTCCGCCAATTACGTCTCGCCCTACAAGTCGAACTTCAAGGAATCGGTGGCTGGCGTCTATTACGATGTCGGTAACTACACGGTCGTCGATCTGAATATCGGCCGGAAATTCCGCTTCGGCGATTACGAATCCAAGGTCACTGCCTTCGGTCGTAACATCACTGACGAGGAATACGCTACCATCCGTGGTTATCAGGCCATCGGCGCGACCTACGGCCTCGAATTCTCCGTGAAGTATTGAGGCAGACATGCGAACCGGCATCTTCTGCGTCTATGAAAACCCGCTGGGCGATTATCGGCGCTGTTTCGACGACCAGACCGCACTTGTAAAAAAGGCGGAGGCGCTTGGCTTCGAGGAGGCGTGGGTTGCGGAGCATCACTTCAACCCGGCCTCGGCGAGCCCATCCATCCTGCCGCTGCTTGCCTATCTCGCGGGCGTCACCTCGCGGATAAGGATCGGCTCGGCGGCGGTGCTGCTCGCCTTCCGCAACCCGATCCAGGTGGCGGAGGACGTGGCCACCATCGACATCCTGTCCGGTGGCCGGTTCGACTTCGGCGTGGCGAAAGGCGGTCCGTTCCCGGCGCAGAACCGGCATTTCCATGTCGACACGAACGTCTCGCGCGACATGACGATGGAGAGCATCGAACTGATCGAGCGCCTGTTCTATGAGGAAAGCGTCACCTTCTCCGGGCAGTATTATTCCTGCGAGGACGTGTCGCTCGCCCCGCGCCCGATCCAGCAGCCGGTCCCGATCTACGTGGCCACGACGACCGAGGCGACGATCAGGCTCGCCGCCGAGCGGGGCTACAGCGTGATGGGCGGCTCGCCGTTCCCGTTGGAGCGCCTCGTGCGCATCGTGGAAACATACCGCGAGGCCTCGCCCGACAAGGATCCGAAGATGACCGTGGCGCGCTTCTACTATGCCGCACCGACGCGCGAGGAAGCGGTGGCAGAGGCGCTGCCATTCATCGCGCGCTTCGCCGACCGCGTGCGGGGCGTCTTCGCGGCGCAGAACCCGCAGGGGCCGGGGATCGACACAGACACGATCGTCGAACGCTCGCTGATCGGCAGTTACTGCGAAGTGCAGGACAAGATCGCCCGCCTTCAGGAGCTGACCGGCATGCACAGCCTGCTTCTGAAGCCGGTATCTCTCGACCCGCAGAAATGGCTGACGTCGCTCGACGACTACGCTGAACGCATCAAGCCCGGCCTGCCGAGCTGACAGGGAAGCCATGATGAGAACGCTCCTTGCGGCTCGCGCCGCTCTTATATTGCTCGCCGTGCTGCTCGCTACCGCCATGTCAGTCGGGAACCTTGCCGCCGAGACAAAGACCCGCGAGATCACCGACATGATCGGCCGCAAGGTCGTCGTCCCGGCCGAAATCCGGAAGATTTACAGTTCGACGCCGCCGACCACCTACGTTCTTTATGCCATCGCGCCGGACACGGTCGCTGGCCTGAACCTCAACATGACTGCGGAACAGCGGCGCTTAATGCGGCCAGAGACGGCAAACCTGCCGGTCTTGGGCGGCACGATCGGAATGGGACGTCAGGTCAATCCCGAGGAAATCCTCGCGCTCAAGCCTGACATCGTCATCGCCTGGGCCAATAGCTCCAACGATGTGGGCCGCGTCGAAGCGCGTTTCGCCAAACTCGGTCTTCCCGTTGTTTTCCTCAACGTCGACAAGCTTGAGGATTACCCCGCCGCATTCAAATATCTCGGCGAGCTTCTCGGGCGGCAGGAGCGGGCGAATGAGCTTGCATCCTATATAAGCGGAGCGATGAGCCGCGTCGCCGCTGCGGTTGGTTCCGTGCCTCAGGATCAGCGGATCAAGGTCTATTACGCGGAATCGCCGGATGGCCTCGCGACCGAGTGCGATACTTCCTTCCATGTGGAACCGGTCATCCTCGCCGCTGGCAACATCGTGCATCGCTGTCAGCAGACCACGCATATGGGCATGGAAAGGGTCAGTCTTGAGCAGATCGTCGGGTACCAGCCGGCATTGATCCTGTCGCAGGACCGAGCTTTCGCGGCGTCCGTTGCGGACAACCCGAACTGGCGCAACGTCAAGGCTGTAAAGGATGGCCGCATCGTCGTGGTTCCGAACAAGCCGTTCAACTGGCTCGACCGGCCGCCGAGCTTCATGCGTGCGCTTGGCATCCAGTGGCTGGCGAACATGTTCTACCCCGAGCGCTACCCATTCGACCTGCGCAGCGAAACCAAGGCGTTCTACAAGCTGTTCATCGGCGTCGAACTTTCTGAGGCAGACGTCGACGCTGTCCTGAACTGACGCAATGGTGAAACAGAAGCCTTTCGTATTGATGGCGGTGGGGCTTACGCTCGCCACCGCCATTTCGCTGACCATCGGTCGCTATCCCATCGGTATCGGAGATGTCTGGGCCTTTGCCCTGGCCAGCGTCGGATTGCATGCCATGCCGCCCGACCGCTATGACTTGCTTCATAATCTGATCGTTGAAATCCGGTTGCCGCGTGTCATGGCGGCCCTTTTGATCGGCGCGGCGCTCGCGTCGTCGGGCGCAGCGTTTCAGGCAATCTTCCGCAATCCACTCGTTTCGCCGGGTGTGCTTGGCGTGCTCGGAGGCGCAAGTTTCGGGGCGGCACTCGGCATGCTTATCTCTGGTAACTGGGTGCTGGTGCAGTCGCTCGCCTTCGCGATGGCACTGACGGCAGTGAGCTTTGGCGTCGTCATCGCGAACCTACTCGGCCGCGGCTCGACCATCGCGCTCGTGCTCGGCGGCATCATCAGCGGCGCGCTGTTCACGGCGATGCTATCCATCGTCAAGTACACAGCCGACCCCTACAACCAGTTACCGGCAATCGTGTATTGGCTGATGGGAAGCCTTGGGTCGGTGGAACTGCACGAAGTCGGCTATGCGGCGGTGCCGATCCTCGTCGGCGTGGTGGGCCTGACAATGAGCGGTCGCGCGCTCGACGCTCTCTCAATGGGCGACGACGAAGCGCGCTCGCTCGGCGTTCCCGTCACACGCGTGCGATACGCGGTCATAGCCATGGCGACGCTCATTTCCGCGCTTTCGGTGTCACTCGTGGGCATGATCGGATGGGTTGGTCTCGTCGTTCCGCATTTCGCGCGCCTTGTCGTCGGACCGCTGAACAGCGTGTTGTTGCCGCTCAGCGCCATGATCGGCGCGATGTTCCTGCTTTTCGCAGACGCCATCGCCCGGATGCTGACCACTGCCGAAATCCCGATCGGGATCATTACCGAATTGCTTGGCATCCCGGCCTTCATGCTTGTGCTTCACCGAGCCCGGAGAGCGTGGGCGTGAAAGACCAGAGGATGAACGGAGCGCAGGGCGAAGCGCCGCTGCTTCTGGAGGCGCGAGACGTCTGTTTCCGGTATGCCGGACGTGAGGTGCTCAAACGCGCAAGCCTCGGCATCGGCGCGGGCGAGATCGTCTCATTGCTTGGAGCAAACGGGGCCGGAAAAAGTACGCTGCTCCGCGTGGTGCTGGGGTTAGCCGTTCCGTCGGCGGGTGAGGTGCTGACCGAGGCTGTGCCACTCCAGCGGCTTTCCCGCCGGGAAATCGCAAAGCGCATCGCCTATGTTCCGCAAGTTCACGCTGCGCCGTTCCCGTACACGGTCCGCGATGTCGTCCTGATGGGGCGGCTTCCGGACAGCGGCGCGTTCCGATCCGCGAGCGCCAGAGATCGGGAAATGGTTGCTGAGGTTCTGGACCGAATCGGCATCGCCTTCCTGGCGGATCGCGTTTACACGGAGATTTCGGGAGGCGAGCGTCAACTCACGCTGATCGCTCGCGCTCTGGCTCAAGAGCCGCGCGTGCTCGTGCTTGATGAGCCCATGTCGGGACTCGATTATGGCTATCAGGCAATCGTCGCGGATCGCCTTCGGGATCTCGCTGCCGACGGTCGCGCGATCCTCATGAGCACGCATGATCCTCATTTCGCGATGGAGATATCGAGCCGCATAGCGCTGTTGGAGCGGGGTCGCATCGAAGCGGACGGAACGCCACGGCACATTCTGACGGTGGAGGCCATTCGAGAGCTTTACCATGTGGACGTGGAATGCTTCGATCTACCGAACGGGCATCGAACTTTTGTCCGCGTGCCGAAGAGACGGTCGCGCTCATAGCCTGAACCAACCGAGTTTGACGCCGAGAGAAGCTCAAGAGCGCCTCTTTTCGTTTGAGCGCCGTTGCCTGTTTCCCCAGAAGGTCGGTCGAAGTGTCGGCCTTGCGTTCGAAAATCGCTTTAGCCGCCGGGCTTGCGTAATAAGACTGCTCGCCATACTCTTTAGTTGAAGCGGACCAGAAAGAAGTCCGCCTGCAGGAAACGCAAAGGGACTTCGGAATCGAAAAGATCCCGAGACAAGAGCGACGTGAGCATTTTTCTTCCGCGCCGCGAGTTGCTTGTCGATATGTGCTCCGCTGACGAGAGCGTCCCTGCCTGAAGGACAACCGTTCGCCCCGCCGGGAGACAGGGTCATGAATCAGCGCGCGATACGCTTGGCATGGGAGGAATTTCAGCAACACGGTCGCAAGGCGCGCCTTCTGCCGCGCGCCATCGCCGCCTCCTGGGAGCGGTCGCGGTCCTTTGGTGTGGGAACCGCCCTGGCGCGCGCTCCCCTCGCAGACGAACCAGAGATCTTTCGGAGGCGCTCGCTGAATGCGTCCTTTCTCGCAGCGTCGCACCCGGCGCTCGAACGCTCGAACGAGATGCTTCGCGACGCCGCAAGCATGATGATCCTCGCGGATCGAACAGGCTTCGTCCTCGAAACGGCGGGAGACGGCCGCGTGGTCGAACAGGGCAAGGGCAACGCGCTTCAGACCGGCGGAGGGTGGCAGGAGGGCGCAATCGGCACGAACGCCATCGGCACCGCGCTCGCCGAACAGCGCCCGGTTCAGGTGACGGGGGCGGAGCATTTCTGCGAGGATGTCCAGCGCTGGAGTTGCGCCGCGGCTCCCGTGCGTCATCCGATTGACGGCGAACTCCTCGGCGCGGTGGACATTTCCGGCCCCGTGGCGACCTTCAATCCGCAAAGCATGGCGTTGGCCGCTGCCATCGGTCGCGAGATCGAGGCGACGCTCGAAAAGGCGGCGAAGCTCGATCACGAGATCCTGCTGCGTCATCTGCTTTCCAAGCGCTCGACATGGCTCAGCGAAGACATCCTTGTGATCGACCGGCGAGGCTATCTGGTGCATTCCACCGAAACGGCGATGCGCAAGATCGATTCGGCTTCCCCCGACGATTTGCCCCGAATGCTCCGTCGCATCATCGGCTCCGCTTCCGCCGAAGCCTGGGAGCGTAACTGCCGCGACCGGTTCCCCAATGCTGGCCTCGAAATCGTGAAGAACGATGGCGAGGTCGCCGGTTGCCTGATCGTGCTGCTCGGCAAGCGAAGCCTGCCCGCGAGCCCGGCCATCGCCCGTGCGCCGAAGCCCGCCGCCGATGCGTTCGACGACATCGTGGGTGAAAGCGCCGTGATGCGCGATATTCGCGACCGCGCGCGGAAGCTCGCCGCGAACCCGCTGCCGGTGCTCATCGAGGGCGAAACGGGCGTCGGCAAGGAGTTGTTCGCACGCGCCATCAAGGCGGCAAGCGCATGCGCGAGCGGCCCGTTCGTGCCGGTGAACTGCGGCGGTATGGCGCGCGATCTCATCGCGAGCGAGTTGTTCGGCTACGTGAAGGGTGCGTTCACGGGCGCGGACGGCAACGGCAGGGCGGGCAAGATCGAGAAGGCCGACGGCGGCATCCTCTGCCTCGACGAAATCGGCGAGATGCCGATGGACCTGCAATCCTATCTGCTTCGCGTGCTGGAAGACGGGATCGTGTATCGCGTCGGCGATCACGAAGGCCGCCCCGTGTCGATCCGGCTCGTGTCCATGACGAACCGCGACCTCATGGACGAGGTGGGGGCCGGGCGCTTCCGGCGCGACCTGTTCTATCGGATCGCCGCCGCGCGCCTTCGTATCCCGCCGCTGCGCGAACGCGGCGACGATGTGCTTGTCCTCGCCGAGCGCTTCGCCGCGAGAACGGCAGCGCGGCTGGGTCGCGCAACGCCCTCTTTTACAAACGATGCCTTGATGTTGCTTCGCCATTACAGTTGGCCGGGCAATGTCCGAGAGTTGCGCAACGTGATCGACGCCATCCTTGCGCTTTGCGAAACCGACCGGATCGACGTCGAGCATCTCCCGCTCGAAATGCGCCTGTGCGACAAGGCTTCCCCTGCGGCATGCGCGGTCCCGGCAGTAGCACCGAAAGCGCCCGCCATCCTTCCGGCGCGGCGCGGGACAAAGACGCCCGAGCGCGCGACTATCCTCGCCGAGGTCGAAGCATGCGCCGGCAATCTCACCGAAGCTGCGCGCCGTTTGGGCATCGCGCGCTCGACGCTGTATGTGCGGCTTGCGAAATATGGCGTCCTGCGCTCTCCGGAAGACTGACGAGCCTCTCCAGCTTTCAGAACATGGCGACGGCGGCTGACGAGGCCGCCTTTCCTTCGTTTGCCGTCCGTTTGTCCTCTTCCGCTGTCCGGACGCCGGACCGGACGCCGGCCGGACGTTAGCGGACGCGGAAAACCGGCTGAGCGGGTGCGGTAAGCCTTTGATCCGGCGAAGCTACATCACCGTGCGACATTCTGGCATGCTCCCTGCGAAAGAAGAGGCATCGGCGCGAAGACGCCGAGCGAAAGGGAGGTCAGAGTGAATTTAGCTGTACGGAACCTGAGAAGCGTGCAGGTGCTCGGTATCGATGCCGGCGGCACCATGACCGATACGTTTTTCGTCGATGCAAACGGCGAGTTCGTCGTCGGCAAGGCGCAGTCCACCCCCGAAAACGAAGCCATCGGCCTCATAAACTCCAGCCGGGACGGGCTGTCGCTCTGGAACATGGAGCTTGGCGAGGCGCTGAGCCAGCTCAACACCGGCGTCTATTCCGGCACCGCGATGCTGAACCGCGTGGTGCAGCGGAAGGGCCTCAAATGCGGGCTGATCGTCAACGCGGGCATGGAAGACTTCCACCGCATGGGCCGCGCCGTCCAGTCTCATCTCGGCTACGCCTATGAAGACCGCATTCACCTCAACACGCATCGCTACGACCCGCCGCTCGTGCCCCGCCATCTCACGCGCGGCGTGGTCGAGCGCGTCGACATGTTCGGCACCGTGGTCATCCCGCTGCGCGAAGACACCGCCCGGCGCGCCGCGCAGGAGCTTATCGCGCAGGACGTGGAAGGCATCGTCATCAGCCTGCTTCACTCCTACAAGAACTCGTCGCACGAACGCCGCGTCCGCGACATCGTCATCGAGGAAGTGGCGAGAAGCGGCAAGACGATCCCCGTCTTTGCGTCCGCCGATTACTACCCCGTTCGCAAGGAGAGCCACCGCACCAACACCACCATCCTCGAAGGTTACGCGGCCGAGCCGTCACGGCAGACGCTGAAGAAAATCTCCGACGCCTTCAAGGAGCAGGGCACGAAGTTCGACTTCCGCGTGATGGCTACGCATGGCGGCACGATTTCGTGGAAGGCGAAGGAGCTTGCCCGCACCATCGTTTCCGGCCCCATCGGCGGCGTGATTGGCGCGAAATATCTCGGCGAAGTGCTGGGTTACAACAACATCGCTTGTTCGGATATCGGCGGAACCTCGTTCGACGTGGCGCTCATCACACAGGGCGAACTCACGATCAAGAACGATCCGGACATGGCGCGGCTTGTGCTGTCGCTGCCGCTCGTGGCGATGGACTCGGTCGGCGCGGGTGCGGGTTCGTTCATCCGGCTCGATCCGTACACGAAGGCGATCAAGCTCGGCCCGGACTCGGCGGGCTATCGCGTCGGCGTGTGCTGGGCCGATAGCGGCATCGAGACGGTGACGATCTCCGACTGTCACATGGTGCTCGGCTACCTGAACCCCGACAACTTCCTGGGCGGCGCGATCAAGCTCGACCGTCAGCGCTCGGTTGACGCGATCAAGAAGCAGGTCGCAGATCCGCTCGGCCTTTCGGTCGAGGACGCAGCGGCGGGCGTCATCGAACTGCTCGACAGCGACCTTCGCGATTATCTGCGCGCGATGATCTCGGGCAAGGGCTATTCCCCCGCAAGCTTCGTGTGCTTCTCGTATGGCGGCGCGGGACCGGTACACACATACGGCTACACGGAAGGGCTTGGCTTCGAGGACGTGATCGTGCCGGCGTGGGCGGCGGGCTTCTCGGCCTTTGGCTGCGCGGCGGCGGATTTCGAATACCGCTATGACAAGTCGCTCGACATCAACCTCGCGCCGGATGCGCCGGACGTGGATCGCGCGAAGGCCGCGGCGGTTCTTCAGGAGGCGTGGGACGAACTGACCCGCAACGTGCTCGAAGAATTCCGTCTCAATGGCTACGAGGCGGACAAGGTCACGCTGCAACCGGGCTACCGCATGCAGTATCGCGGTCAGTTGAACGACCTCGAAATCGAAAGTCCGATCAAGTCGGCGTCGACCGCCGAAGACTGGAACGCGATGGTGGACGCCTATAACGCCACCTACGGCCGCGTTTACTCGGAAAGCGCCCGCTCGCCGGAGCTTGGCTATTCGGTTACCGGCGCAATCATGCGCGGCACGGTGCCGATCCAGAAGCCGAAGATCCCCGTCGATACGCTCCACGGCGACACGCCGCCCGAGGAAGCCAAGATCGGCACGCGCAAATTCTACCGCAAGAAGCGGTGGGTCGATGCGCAGCTCTACAAGATGGAGGCGCTCCTTCCGGGCAACCGCGTCACGGGCCCGGCGATCATCGAATCCGATGCGACGACTTTCGTCGTTCCCGACGGCTTCGAAACCTTCCTCGACGGCCACCGGCTGTTCCACCTGAAGGAAGTCTGAGAGCGGACCGGGCGGCTTCCGCCCGGCTCCACCCCGACCAAAAATGATCGAACAGGGACGAAACGTCATGAACCTCAATGTGAAATCATCGGACTTCAAGACGACCACGCGCGGCATCGTTCGCGGCGGCGAGACGCTGAAACAGCACCGCGACCGGCTGATGGAGGCCACGCGGCTGACAAAGCACTATGCCGGCCTCAAGCAGATGGAACTGCGCGACAGCGAGCCGATTCTCTACAACAAGTTGTTCTCAAGGCTTCGCGCCGGTGTGGTGGATGCCCGCGAGACAGCGAAGAAGATCGCGGCCTCGCCCATCGTGGAGCAGGAAGGCGAACTTTGCTTCACGCTCTACAACGCGGCGGGCGACTCGATCCTCACGTCGACCGGCATCATCATCCATGTCGGCACCATGGGCGCGGCGATCAAATACATGATCGAGAACGACTGGGAGAGTAACCCCGGCGTTCGCGACAAGGACATCTTCTGCAACAACGACTGCCTGATCGGGAACGTCCACCCCTGCGACATCCACACGATCGTGCCGATCTTCTGGGAGGGCGAACTTGTCGGCTGGGTCGGCGGCGTGACGCACGTCATCGACACGGGCGCGGTCGGCCCCGGCTCCATGTGTACGGGCCAGGTGCAGCGCTTCGGCGACGGCTATTCCGTCACCTGCCGGAAGGTGGGCGAGAACGACACGCTGTTCCGCGACTGGCTGCATGAGAGCCAGCGCATGGTGCGCACGACGCGTTACTGGATGCTCGACGAGCGCACGCGCATCGCGGGTTGCCACATGATCCGCAAGCTCGTGGAGGAGGTCATCGCGGAAGAGGGCATCGACTCGTTCTGGAAGTTCGCCTACGAGGCTGTGGAGCACGGGCGGCGCGGGCTTCAGAACCGCATTAAGGCGATGACCATCCCCGGCAAGTATCGGCAAGTGGGCTTCGTGGACGTGCCCTATGCGCATGAAGACGTCCGCGTGCCGTCCGACTTCGCGAAGGTCGACTCCATCATGCACACGCCGTCGGAAATCACGATCCGCGGCGACGGGACATGGCGGCTCGATTTCGAGGGGTCGAGCCGCTGGGGCTGGCACACCTACAACGCCCATCAGGTGAGCTTCACCTCCGGCATCTGGGTGATGATGACGCAAACGCTGATCCCGTCGGAGATGATCAACGACGGCGCGGCCTACGGCACCGAGTTTCGCCTGCCGAAAGGTACGTGGATGAACCCCGACGATCGGCGCGTCGCCTTCGCCTACTCATGGCACTTCCTCGTGTCGTCGTGGACGGCGCTGTGGCGAGGCCTGTCTCGCTCCTACTTCGGGCGCGGCTATCTCGAAGAGGTGAACGCGGGCAACGC
This sequence comes from Rhodomicrobium sp. Az07, assembly GCF_018619475.1. Lineage (GTDB taxonomy): Bacteria > Pseudomonadota > Alphaproteobacteria > Rhizobiales > Rhodomicrobiaceae > Rhodomicrobium. The sequence goes on along the minus strand of NZ_JAHFZG010000012.1, from coordinate 52,732 downwards.
CAACACATCGAACTGGCTCCAGGGCGGCGGCTTCAACCAATATGACGAAATCCACGCCGTGAACTCGTTCGAGTGCGCGGCGAACGGAACGGGTGCGACGGCGGTCGGCGATGGCCTCAGCCACGCCGCCGCCATCTGGAACCCGGAAGGCGATATGGGCGACATGGAGATCTGGGAGCTGGCCGAACCGCTTCTCTATCTCGGCCGTCAGATCAAGTCGAACTCGGGCGGCGCGGGCAAGTATCGCGGCGGCTGCGGCTTCGAGAGCCTGCGCCTCGTCTGGAATGCGAAAGACTGGACCATGTTTTTCATGGGCAACGGTCACATCTCATCCGACTGGGGCCTCATGGGCGGCTATCCGGCCGCGTCGGGCTATCGCTTCGCAGCGCACAAGACAGGCCTCAAGGCGCTCATCGAGGAAGGCAAGCCGATCCCGTTCGGCGGCGATACCGACCCGGAGAACCCGGTATGGGACGATCTCATCAAGGGCGCGGTGATCAAGCGCGACAAGCAGGCGATCACCACCGAGGAGATGTTCTCGGATTACGACCTCTACCTCAACTACATGCGCGGCGGCCCCGGCTTCGGCGATCCGCTCGACCGAGACCCGCAGAGCGTCGCTGACGATCTGAACGGCGGCTACCTGCTCGAACGCTTCGCCGAGCGCGTCTACGGCGTCGTCGTGTCGACGGATGCGTCGGGCCTCTATGCGGTCGATGCGGCGGCGACCGACGCCAAGCGGAAGGCAATGCGTAAGGACCGCATCGCCAACGCCGTGCCGGTGAAGGACTGGATGAAGGGCGAGCGCGAGAAAATCGTCGCGAAGACCGGCGTTGGCGATCACGTGAAGCAGATGTTCGCCGCATCGTTCACGCTTGGGCCGAAGTTCGAGAAAGATTTCCGGTCGTTCTGGGATCTGCCGGAAAGCTGGCAGCTCACCGAAGATGAACTCGATATCCCTCATTACGGCTCGAAATACTCGATGGACTTGTCCGAACTGCCGGATGTGAAGCTCGTCCAGTTCGTCGAGGAATAGCAGCCGAACGCGCGCGCCGGTGCCCTCCGCCGGCGCCCCAAACCTATAAAAATCGAGGAAACGCAATGTCCTACACACGCACCAAGATTGCCGATCTCATCGACGGCCGCATCGACCAAGACACGCTGCACCAGATGCTTTCCATGCCGAAGGATGCGGAGCGCTTCGCCACCTATATCGACATCCTTCAGGAACGCCTGCCGTGGAAGGATCGCATCATCCTGCCGCTCGGCCCGAAGCTCTACATCGTTCAGCGCCAGGACACGAAAGAGTGGAAGACCCGCTGCGAATGCGGCCATGATTTCTGCGACTGGAAGGAGAACTGGAAGCTGCACGCGCTCATCAATGTGCGCGACACGCCGCAGAAGCTTGAGCAGATCTATCCCCGCCTGATGGCGCCGACCCCGTCATGGCAGGTGCTGCGCGAGTATTTCTGCCCGGAATGCGGAACGCTTCACGATGTCGAGGCGCCGACGCCATGGTATCCCGTCATCCACGACTTCGAGCCGGATATCGACACGTTCTACAGGGACTGGCTCGGAATGCCCGTGCCCGAGCGTGCTGTCGTCGCCTGACCATCCGAAATCGCGGCCATCCCGACAAAGCAGAGGCGGCGAGCATTTGCCGCCTTATTCTCGCTCTTTGCGACGAGGCGCAGCGAGAACGTTGGAGTCTTTAATGCCGGTGCGGCTCCGCCCGCACCACCGTTGAAGGTTCGCCGCTTCACGGGGGGCCGTCTTCAGGTTTTCATTCCAGGATCGTCGTCCAAGGCGCGGGAATGGCTCGCGGCAGAATCGTAAGCAATTCACAACCGAACTCTCGGCCGATCCGCTTCAGCCACAGCCGATCGACCACCGTCGCAACATCGCCGCGACAAGCGACACGCGGTGTGAGTTGGACGTCGTTTCCGTGCATGTGACTTCGATGTAAGTGCCAGCCGCTCTACACGCGGTGAGAGCTTTTCCAGCGAATGTCGCCCTGGGTTCAACTCACGGCAACATTCGAAGCTTGCAACAGGGGCGTCTACTTCAAGTGAGCCGGGGGCGTAAAGATTGCATAGTTCACGCCGAGCTTGAACGAGCTTGCCGTCAGATCGCCAAGATCCTTGAAGTCGGCGCCATAGCGTCTCTCCCTCTGAGCGTCCGCCGAAATGCCGTCCTGGTAGTCGTAGCAGCAGCCACCGCCTACGTTCGGCTCACCGAAATTGAAGTAAAGGTATTCGGCCTTCACGGACCAGGTGTAGTTCCATTTGTACTCAAGGCCGCCGCCAACGGTCCACCCGGCGAGTGTGTTGCCGTTGTCGGTCGTCGAACTCCAATCGTAATTGTACCCCGTGCCGCCGTTCTCGCGGTTCACGCCAACGCGGAACGAATTGTTCAGCCACGCGAAACCGCCCTTGGCGTAAATCAGCGTGTTGCCCGCCGCGTAGCCGAGGCGGCCGGTGATGTCGCCGTAAAACCCGCCCCTGTTGGTGAAGCGGATTCGCGTTGACGCGTCGGGATCGAGGCCGCGACGGTCATCATCGATATAGATCGTCTTGCTTGCGTCGTCGCGCCAGCCGCCGATGTCAAGCTCGATGCCGTAGATATAGTTGCAGCATTGGCCGAACTGAAAATTATAGCCGAGGGTGAAGCCGCCGAAGACACCCGATCCGCTCAACCCGCCGGTGTAATCGTACCAATAGGGGGATGTCTGGCTGAAGGTATAGTCGTAGTAACGGTTGCGGCCGAAATCGATGTCGGTCCATCCGCCGCCGAGATGCGCGCCGACGTAAAGGCCAGTCCAAAGTGGCGGAGGAGGCGCTGTATCCTTGTAGCTGGCGGGGATGCCGTCTGCGTAGACCGGGATCGCAGCGATTGCCGCTGCGCCGATTGCGGCGGCGCCTGCCAGAATCGTATGCTTGAGAGCCATTCTCTTTCTCTCGCTTGAGTTGCCGGTAGAATCAACGCCGAACGCCTGTCTCACCGATACGCGCGAATTTCCTAAACTTAAAGTTGCAATTTTATCGAATTCGCGCTTTGTGGACGAACCCCGTTCTTGCCCTTCGCAAAGCGCGCGCCTCGCCATGCGCGACGATGATGACCAGCCCATCAGATGTTGTGAACCCGCCCGGCACCTGCCATATTGCGGGTTGCACTTCTGGAGCGCCGCCGTCGGCTTGCCGGCGACAGGGCGCGCAATTTCGATTGACCTTCAAGCGCGTGGGCGAGCGGGATCTTGGCATGAACGGATCGGATTACGGCGCGCCGGTGAGGCTCGCACAGGACAGCAAGATCAGGCTTTACGGGCCGGAAGCCTTCGTCGCGATGCACAAGGCGGGCCAGCTTTGCGCGGTCGCGCTCGACCAGATCGCCGACATGGTGAAGCCGGGCGTCACGACCGAAACCATCGACCGGTTCGTGTTCGACTTCGCGATGGACCATGGCGCCGTGCCCGCAACCCTCAACTATCGCGGCTATACGAAATCCACCTGTACCTCGCTGAACCATGTGGTGTGCCACGGCATCCCCGGCCCGCGCGTTCTCATCGAAGGCGATATCCTCAATGTCGACGTGACGCTGATCGTGGACGGCTGGCACGGCGATTCGAGCCGGATGTATACGGTCGGCAAGGTGGCGCGGAAGGCGGAGCGCCTGATCGAGGTGACGCACGAAGCGATGATGCGCGGCATCGCGGTCATCAAGCCGGGCGCGCATGTCGGCGACATCGGCCACGCGATCCAGTCCTTCGCGGAAGCGGAGCGGTGCAGCGTGGTGCGCGATTTCTGCGGCCACGGCGTCGGCCGCGTCTTCCACGACAAGCCGAACATCCTGCATTACGGCGTGGCTGGCGAAGGCGTGATGCTTGAGGAAGGCATGATCTTCACGGTCGAGCCGATGATCAATCTCGGCAAGCCGCATGTGAAGATGCTGTCGGACGGATGGACGGCGGTCACGCGCGACCGCTCGCTGTCGGCGCAGTTCGAGCACACGGTCGGCGTGACGGCGACGGGCGTCGAGGTGTTCACCTACAGCCCCAAGGGCTATCATCAGCCGCCCTTCCCCATCGCGCAGTAAAATGAAGGAGCGCGGGCGCGCTCCCCGGCCTCGGCCTATTTGTCGAGCAGATCGAGCAGCGCGGCGCTGCCATAGCGTTCACCTGACGCCGCCCCGCGCGGAGCCGCTTCGTCAAGCGCCGCAAGGTCATCGGCGGTGAGTTGAAGCTGCGTCGCTTCGGCGTTCTCTTCGAGATATTTCCGCCGCTTCGTTCCGGGAATCGGCACGATGTCCGACCCTTGCGCCAGCAGCCACGCCAGCGCGACCTGCCCCGGCGCCGCCCCCTTCTCCTTCGCTATTGCCTTCACCGCATCCACGATCTTCATGTTGCGGTCGAAATTCTCGCCTTCGAAGCGCGGCAGCGTGCGACGGAAATCGCCCTCGGGGTATTCCTCGGCCCGTTGCGCCGTGCCCGTCAGGAAACCCCTGCCGAGCGGGCTGTAGGGCACGAAGCCGATGCCAAGCTCCCTGCAGGTCGGCAGCACCTCGTGTTCGACATCGCGCTCCCAGATCGAATATTCGCTTTGCAGCGCCGAGACGGGGAACTCCGCATGCGCGCGTCGCAGCGTTGCGGGCGACGCCTCCGACAGGCCGATGTAACGCACCTTGCCCGCGCGGACGAGATCGCCCATCGCTCCCACCGTCTCCTCGATCGGCACGTTCGGATCGACGCGATGCTGGTAATACAGGTCGATGTGATCGATGCCGAGCCGCTTCAGGGATTCGTCGCACACCTTTTTCGCCTGCTCGGGACGGCCGTTGGCGCGGAACTGGCGGACACCCTCCTCGATCACGAAGCCGAATTTCGTCGCGATGATCGCCTCGTCGCGGCGGTCTTTCAGCGCGCGGCCGACAAGCACCTCATTTGTGAAAGGCCCGTACATCTCGGCCGTGTCGAAGAACGTGATGCCGAGATCGAGCGCGCGATGAATGACTGCGATGCTTTCGGCGTCGTCGGCCGCACCATAGGCGTAGCTCATGCCCATACAGCCGAGGCCAAGGGCGGACACTTCGAGCCCTTGCGTTCCGAGTTTGCGCTTTTCCATGAAAGGCTCCTTTCGTTATTGCCTCGACGCCACCTTAACCATGCCGCATAATGTTACTAGGCCACAGCTTATACTGGTATCGGCGCTAACAGGATGACGGCACGCCATGTCGCTCGCGCATGCAGCTCATGACCGCCGACCGCTCGGCGACTTTCTCCAATCCAGGCGCGCGCGCCTGAACCCGTCAGACTGCGGCTTTCCAGCTGGCCGCCGTCGCACGCCCGGCCTGCGCCGTGAGGAGGTCGCGCAGCTCGCGGGCGTCAGCGTGACATGGTACACATGGCTCGAACAGGGCCGCGAAATTCAGGTTTCCACGCAGACGCTCGAAGGCATCGCGCGGGCGCTGCGGCTCGACCGCGCCGAGCGCGAGCACCTGTTCCTTCTGGCGCAGGGCCGCCCGCCCGCGATGGCCGAGTGGCGGCCGCGCGAAATCACCGACGCGCTCCAGCGCATGCTCGACGGGCTTGCCTATTCCCCCGCCTACATCCGCACAAAGCGCTGGGACATCGTCGGCTGGAACCGCGCCGTTGCGCTGACCTTCGCGGATTACGGCGCGATGGAACCGCATGAACGGAACTCGATCCGCCTCGTCTTCACGCACCCCGCATGGCGAACGCTGATGGTCGACTGGGAGGCCGACGCCAAAAAGGCGCTCGCCATTTTTCGCGCCGACTTCGCGCGCGCGGGCAACGATCCGCGCTTTCTGGAACTGGTCGACGAACTCGACCGTGTCAGCCCGGAGTTTCATCAATGGTGGCCGCGTCACGACGTGCGCAACCACGGCGAGGGCGTCAAGATGGTTCGTCACCCGCAAGTCGGCCAGATGTCGCTCGAATACACCGCCTTCATCGTGGAGAGCGACCCCGACCTCCGCATGGTTGTCTATACGCCTGCGCCCGGTTCGGACACCGGGAACAAGATCGCGCGGCTCGTCGATGGCGGCTAGGTGAAACAACCGCGAAAGCATCTCACACGGAACTTGATGCGCGGAACCCACCGCCGCGCCATTCCTTTTCCTGTCAAAGGAGTGGCAACCATGACAGACCCGACAGCACCGGGCGGACCCGCAGGGGCTGGGCTCCCCGGCGGCATCCCGCCAGATCATCATCCGGGCATCCCGACCGGCCCCGGCCCGGACGCCGTCCCCGGTGCGCCGCCGGACGGCGGCTTCGGCAAGCCGGGCAGGGGCGGCGTGTGGCCCGAACCGCAACCGGAAGGCCAGCCGCGCCCGCCGTCCGAAGGCCCGGACAGCGACATCGCGCCGGACGGCGACCGTCTCCGCGACGACATCGAGAAGGGCACGCGTTGAGCGACAGGCGCGACGCGCGGGTATGGCGTGCGGGCGACCGCAGGCTGCCAGGGCAGCGCGGAACACGGTCCGTCGGGTTTCGTTGAACCTCCGAATTATGGAGCGCAAAATGCCGAAGAACAGGAACAGAGGCGCACAGGGGGGCCGTGCCCGCCACAACAACCAGTCCGCGCAAGCGGTCGGAAAACTCGGCGGCCCCTCGCCCCGACATGCTGAAACGGCGGCGAAGGACGGAAACTTCGCTGAGTTCGATGAAAACGGCGTGCCGGAAACGGGCGAACTCGGGCATAGGCTTGGCGAGGTCGGTCCTGCGTTACAGGGAGACGAGCGCGCTTGGCAAGGGACGACGTGGGAGGCAACCGGCGCCGAGTCGCAGGAAAAGGGCGCCTCGCGCGACAAGCCGGGACGCGTCCGCGACCGATCCGGGAACGGCGCATCCGGGAACGGCCGCGCCTTCGGCAAGACTGGCGGGCGGCGACCTCTGGCTGTCATAACCGGCGCCTCGTCCGGGATCGGCTATGAGCTGGCGCGCGTTTGCGCCACGCAGGGGTTCGATCTCATCGTGGCAGCGTCGAGCAGCGGCATCAAGACGGCGGGCGCTCGCCTCGCGTCGCTTGGCGTCGATGTTCGCGCGGTTCAGACGGACTTGTCGAATGAAGACGGCGTCGATGTCCTGTACGACGCGGTACGCGAAACGGGCCGGGGCGTCGACATCCTGTGCGCGAACGCCGGACGCGGGGTGGGCGACACCTTCCTGAATGAAGACTGGGATGCAATCCGCATGGTGATCGACACCAATGTAACGGGCACCGTCTATCTTCTGCACCGATTTGCGCGTGACATGAAGAAGCGGGGCAGCGGGCGCATTCTTGTAACCGGCTCCATCGCCGGGTTCATCCCCGGGCCGTATCAGGCCGTTTACAACGCGAGCAAGGCTTTCGTCGACAATTTTGCTTACGCTCTGCGGAACGAAATGAAGGACACCGGCGTCAGCGTCACCTGCCTGATGCCGGGCGCGACGGAAACGCCCTTCTTCGACAAGGCCGGGCTCGAAGACACCCCGATGGGTCGAGCGGAAAAGGACAATCCGCTCGATGTCGCGATAACCGGGTTCGCCGCGATGATGCGCGGCGATCCGGCGGTAGTATATGGCATCAAGAACAAGGCTGCGGTCGCGGCAAGCCGGGTGCTCCCGAAGACGTGGGTCGCCGAGGTCCATCGCTGGGTTGCACAGCCGGAAGGAAACCAATGAGCAAGACGACAAAGACTGGCATCGGCTCCTATAAGGCGGAGAACGACAACGCGATTTCGCCCGAGAACGCGGATGCGAAGGTGGGCCAGAAGGCGTGGGACAAGCGCGACAGCGAGAAGCCGGACCAGGCGAAGATCCAGCGCGACCTCGAAAAATACAGCGGGGAGATGGCCGAAGACGCGCCCGGAACCGGCACTCCCGAAGATAATCCGTAGGCGCGCCGAAATCGGCGATGTTGGCGCTATGCCGTCAAATAAAAAAAGGAGCCCTAGCGGCTCCTTTTCTCTTTCATCGCGCAACACTCATATGTTGCTTCGTCCTTTCAGCAGGTAGCCGATCAGCGAAACGACAAGAAGCACGAGAAAGATGTAGAATATGATCTGCGCAATACCGGCTGACGCGCTGGCGATACCGCCAAAGCCGAAGACACCGGCAACAATCGCGATCACAAGGAAGGTCAAGGCCCAGCCTAGCATGGTTTTCTCCCTGGTAATTGCTTTCTCTTGAGGTCAAACACGACTGCACGCCGCCCGTTCCGGAAGATCAGCCGCGTGCAAAGGATTTCGTCGGCGATGGGGAAAAGCGGTCGGCACGGCCCGGCGCAATCTCGCGGAGCCAGAGCGTGCAGGCTATCGCCGCCGCGTCCGCCTCGACGATCCAGAAGCCGTTTGCTTCCCCCCGCATGCGCGACGAAAGCGCGGTCGGCGCGCCCAGCGCGACTAATCGACCGCCGCCGCCCGCTTGCGCCTCAATGGCGAAGCTTCGGTGCGTATGCCCCGACATGAGAAGCGCCACGCCGGACCGCGCGAACGCCCGCAGCGCCTCATCCGCGCGCCGCACCGGCCGCGCGCGCGGTTCGCCCGGCACGCGCAGGAACGGGTGATGCGCGGCCACGGCCTTGAACGCACCCGGCGGCATCGCGGCGAATTCCGCCTCTGCCGCTGCGATGTCACGCCGCCGCGCCGCGCCTTCCTGCCAGCGCAGATGCGGCTGCCAGGACCGCGCCGTGTTGAACCCGAGTACCGCGCCGCCGCCTTCGAACACCGGCATCAGATGCGGTGTGCCGGTCGCCTGATGAAAGCGGTGGAACGGGTCGGCGAAGCGCTGAAGCAGATTGAAATAGGGCAGGTCGTGGTTTCCAGGCAGCACGAGCGCGGGCGTGCGAAGCGCGGCGAGCCAGGTCTTCGCAGCCTCGAATTCGCGTCGTCGCGCGCGCAGCGTCAGATCGCCCGCGACCACGATCACGTCGGGGCGTTCCGCTTCCATCGCTTCGCGCAGCGCGTCTTCGAGGCCGACCGGCACGCTGCCGAAGTGAAGGTCCGCGCAAAGGGCAATTTTCATCGCGAGTCTTTTGAAACAGGCGCGAGCACGGTGAGCGCTGCGGGCCGGACCCGGTATGTGAGCGGCGTCCGCATCCGCACGACCTCGCCATCGTTCGACAGGCGTAGCGTTTTTCTGCGCCGCGTCATGATCGTGACCTCCGAGGCGCTGAGTTGTTCGAGGCGGTCGTCGCCCCGCCAGAGCCCGAGCGCGGCGCGGGCGAGCACCCACATCAGACCAAGCCCGCTATGCGGCTTCGCGATGTAAACTCCGAGTTTTCCATCGGAGAGCGCCTTGCGGGAAAACACGAGACTTGGGCGCTCGTCATAGAGGTTGTTCGAAACCGCCAGCGAAAATACCCGCACGCGCTTGCGGTGTTCCTCCGCTCCATCGATGGCGATGTCGAGACGACCGCGTGACGCGATCACCGTTTTCAGAAGCGCGAAATAGCCGCGAAGCCTCTCGCCCAGAGGGCGGCCGCGCAAGGCCTGCCGCTCGGCGCTGATCTTTGGCGGCAAACCCAGCAGCGAGTTGCAGAGAAACGGCTCGCCGTTAACCTCGGCGACGTCGATCTTATGGAACTCGCCGGAGGCCAGCGCTGCGAGCGCCGCGTCGGGCTCAAGCGGAATGCCGAGATCGCGCGCGAGACGGTTCACCGTACCGAGCGGAAGGATGGCGAGAGCGGTTCCGGTACCGAGCACGCGTCGCGCCGCGCTGGTGACGGTGCCGTCGCCGCCCCCCGCGAGAAGCACGTCGGGACTGGCCGCAACCGCGCGTTGGAGCGCCGCATCCATCGTGTCCGGCTCGACGAGGTTTACGGTAATCGAGTGCCCCGCCGCCTCGAACGCCGCTCGCGTCTTGTCGGCCAGGCTGTCGCCCGAGACGCCAAGCGTTTGCCCCGCGCGACCGTTGATGACCGCATGCACGCGCATTCTCGTCCCCCCCGCGCTTCCAGTCGACCGATCCTAAACACCGGAACCGGGCGCCGGTTCAAGAATGCGTGGACGTCTGCCGCACTCGCGTGAGCGTCCGGCGGAGGCTCGGTTACGCCGAGCACTTCCCGAGAGCCTTGAGCAGAACGGTGGCGAGATCGCTTTGCCCGAAAGGCTTGATAAGGAGCGGACGACTCGCGTACCGTTCATCCGGTGCGCCGCAATAGCCACTCGCAAAGACGAAGGGGATGTTGCGCCGTTCGAGTTCTTCGGCAACCGGCGTTATGGTCTCGCCCGCGACGTTGATGTCGAGCACTGCCACATCGAAGGAAACCTGATCGAGTTTTTGCAGTGCGGTGCCGATCCTGTGCGCGGAGGCGGCCACGACGCAACCCAGCTCTTCGAGAAAATCCTCCATGAGCATGGCCACGAGAACCTCGTCTTCCACGAAAAACACGCGCACGCCGGTGAGTGAATTCTCCATTTTCCTGTTGATGCAATCGGAAGCCGGTTCAGTCGGCGGGTAAGCCCGCATGTGTGAAACCCGTCTGTTTCTGATAGAGCTGGGACACTACCGCACTTTGGCAAAAGCCGTCTATCGGCTTTTCTTTCGAGCAAAGCTTGGGCCGCTTGATAATTAATGAGCGGATCGAAAGAGAGGCATTTGTGTTAATCTCAAGCGTTACGCAACCGGAGTGGACGATGAAGCTTTTCGAATGTCAGCATTGCGGGCAACTGGTCTATTTCGAAAATACCGTGTGTGAACGTTGCGGCTATGCCCTTGGTTTTCTTCCCGATGTCGCGCAGATGACGGCTCTGAGGCCGAACGGCGACGGGACTTTCACGCCTTTGGTCGACGCCGCCCACGCCGTCTCGTACTGCGCCAACTACGAGCATGGCGCATGCAACTGGCTCGTCGACAATCCGGGAGATCTTTGCCGCGCCTGCCTTCTGAACCGAACCATTCCAGACCTGACGGTGCCTGAGAACCTGCGCCGGTGGCGGCGCATCGAGGCGGCGAAGCATCGCCTCGTCTACAGTCTCTTGAGGCTGGGCCTGCCGGTCGAGAGCAAGACCGAAGCGCTGGATTCCGGCATCGCTTTCGACTTTCTCGCACCGCCGCCGGGCGCGGATGGGCAGGGCACGATCATCACCGGCCATGACAATGGCGTCATCACGCTGAACGTCGCCGAGGCCGAAGACGCCATCCGCGAGAAGATCCGCCAGAGCATGCACGAGCCGTACCGCACTCTGCTCGGGCATTTTCGCCACGAAATCGCGCATTATTATTTCGACCGGATCGTGACGCAGCGGCCGGGCTACGACCTGTTCCTCGCCACCTTCGGCGACGAGACGGCGGATTATGGTGAGGCGCTGAAGGAACACTACGCGAACGGCGCGCCTCTTGCCTGGCAGGAAAGTCACATTACGGCCTATGCGAGCGCGCATCCGCACGAGGATTGGGCCGAGACCTTCGCGCATTATCTGCACATGGTCGACACGCTGGAGACGGCCTACGCGTGCGGCATTCACGTGCGCCCGCGAGCCGGTCAGGACGACAGTCTTGCCGCGAGCGTCAGCTTCGATCCGTACACGCGGCAGGATTTCGAGACGATCATCGACGCGTGGCTTCCCGTCACCTTCGCGGTAAACAGCATCAATCGCAGCATGGGCATCGACGATCTCTATCCCTTCGTGATTTCGCCTGCCGTCATCGACAAGGTTCGCGTTGTCCACGAAATCATTCGCGCGAAGGGCGCCAATGCCGCTTCGGCCAAGGCGACAGCCGAGAACCGCGGTTTTGCGACGCGACTCGCCAACCTCTTTGCCTGACCTCGTTCAGATTTCGATGAACGTACCGAGTTCCACCACGTCTTCGGGCGGGATACAGAAGAAGTTGGTGGCGGTCGTTGCGTTCTTCGTGAGAATGATGAAGACCTGCTCCTGAAGCGCCGAAAGGTCGGGTGAAGTCGACGGGACAGGGATGGCGCGGCCCACGAAATAGGAGACCTCGGCGGCCGGATCGAAGAACAGTTCCGCGCGCCGCTCCGCCGCCGCCCGCCGGAGCGCGCGGGGCACGTTCGGCGTTTCAGCGAAGCCGAAGCGAAGGATGACGCGGATAAAACCGTGCTGGAGTTCCTCGGCGAAAACGCGCCTCTCTTTCGGCACGCGCGGAATGCGTTCGGTGATCACCGTCAGGAGCACGACCGTTTCGTGCAGGCATTTGTTGTGCCGCACATTGAGATGCAGAGATGGAGGAATTCGATCCGGGCGACTTGTCAGATAAACGGCGATGCCCGGCACCCTGCACATATCCGCTCCTTTGACCTCGTCCCAGAAATTTTCGAAAGTCGGGTTTTCCCGCGCGATGCGCTCGTTGAGCACCACCCGGCCGCGCCGCCACGTGACCATTGCCGTGAAGATCCCCGCGCCCACGAGCACCGGCAGGAAGCCGCCCTCGAAAAACTTGATGAGGTTCGCGCCGAAGAAGGCGAGGTCGACGACGAGGAAAAGTGAAATGATCAGCGCCGTCCTGATGAGGCTCCACCCCCAGACATGGCGCGCCACGACGGCGACAAGCAGCGTCGAGACCACCATCGTCGTCGCGACGGCGAGACCGTATGCGCCCGCGAGCGCGCTCGACGATTCGAAATACAGGACGAGGCCGAGCACCGCCGCCGCCATGAGCCAGTTCGCCTGCGGAATGTAGATCTGGCTCGCCTCCGTTTTCGAGGTGAAGCGAATTTCCATGCGCGGCATGAAACCGAGCGAGACGGCCTGTTGCGTGATGGTGAACGCGCCGGTGATGACGGCCTGGCTCGCGATGATGGTCGCCGCTGTCGCGAGCGCGACGGCCGGATAAAGGAGGTAGTCGGGGAACAGATAGAAGAAGGGGCTGGCCCGCGCCTCGGGGTTTTCGAGCACGAGCGCGCCTTGACCGAAATAGTTGAGCATCAGCGCCGGGAGCACGATCGAAAACCAGTCGATCCGGATCACCTTGCCCTCGAAATGGCCCTCGTCTGCGTAAAGGGCCTCGGCCCCCGTCAGCGCGAGGAACACCGAGCCGAGCACGTGGAATCCGATCCAGCCATGCGTCGCGATCAGGTCGAGACCGTACATGGGGTTCACGGCGACGAGGATGTCGGGTCGGGCGACGATATGGGGAATGCCCGCCAGCGCGAGAACGGTGAACCAGACGATCATGACCGGGCCGAAGATTCGGCCGATGGACGCCGTACCGCGATATTGCAGCAGGAAAAGCGCAGCGAGGATGCCCGCCGCGATGGGCACGATGAACGGCTTGAACACGGGCGTCGCGACTTCCAGCCCCTCCACGGCCGAGAGAACCGAAATCGCCGGTGTGATGATGCAGTCGCCGTAGAACAGCGCGACGCCGACGAGTCCGACAAGGATCGCGATTTCGCGCGAGCGCTCGGACTTCAACGCATCCACGGCCAGCGCGGTCAGCGCCATCACGCCGCCCTCGCCGTCGTTTGTCGCGCGCATGATCACGAGCACATACTTGATCGACACGACAATGATCAGCGCCCAGAACACGAGCGACACGCAGCCGAGAGCGATGGGTCTGAGCGCGTCCACATTTCCGGCGGAAGCGAGCGCCTCCTTGTAGGCGTAGAGCGGGCTCGTGCCGATGTCGCCGAACACGATGCCGAGCGCGCCGATAAGCGCTGCATTGCGGAGCGGCTGCGGCTCGGCCTTGGTCAATGCTTCAGTCGCCATGGCTTGCCGCCCCCTCGTCGCGCCGTTCAACATTCAGCCAATCGCAAACACGTTTCCCGCTGAAACGATCCGTGTTCGCTTGAGACGAGGCTTTATGACAACCGGGTTACGGCTTTGATAGAGGTTTCTCAAGCATTGGAAAAATCGCTCGTGCGTCGCTTGGGGGAGCGCCGCGCCGGGCGCCCTCATCGGGGTTCGGCCGAACAAGATTCGCTCAAGCCAAGCCGACTAGCCTGCCTTCGGTCATGAAAAAGGGGGCTCCAGTGCTCTTAGCGCGCCGGTTTCTTGCCGCGAAGGTCATTTTCTTCCTCGCGATCGCGATGTTGGTCTGTCTTCCGGCGCTTGCCGAGCCCCGCGCCAAGGCTTCGGGGGCTTGCGCCGACGCCTCCGATATCGCGGTGTTGAACTCGCCGCTCGCGCCGTGGAAGGGCGCGCCGTTGCGCGTCGTCTTTGCTTCCGGGAAGCCGCTCGACGGCGAACTGTCCCTCGTCGCCCCCAACGGAACGATTGCCGTGAAAACCGCCCAGAGGCGCGGTGGATCGCCCTATTTCTGGATCGTGGAAGTCGCATCTCCCGCAGCCGGATCATGGAAGGCGAAGCTTGGTTCCGCAGGCGCTTGCGAGGCGATCACGCGTGACATCGTTGTGCGGGACCGCCGGCCGGCAGCGATGCAAGCCGGGAATGTCGGTGTGTGGCCTCTTCGCGCCGCGTGGAACCGGGCGACCGAAAATCTCTATTCGGCGTGGATCGAGACGCTTTTCGACGCGCCGCTCGACGCTTCCCCATCGTGGGCCGTCCTGCACGATGTCATGCGCGACCGCTCCCGCAACCTCCTGTTCAATCACCTGGGCCTGCGCGAGGACGAGAAGAACATCGTGATGCGTCCCGATTGCGCCGACCTGCCATATTTTCTGCGCGCCTATTTCGCCTTCAAGATGGGGCTCCCCTTCGGCTTCTCGAAGTGCACCCGCGGCGGCGGCGGCGAAGGGCCTCGGTGCTTCGAATGGTCGAACAGCCAGACGCTTGAGCCCGCGCGCCCGCCAAGACCGGAGATTGCATCGAACCCGCTGCCGGCTCTGTTCCGTCAATCGGTGCCTCAGCCGCGAACACCACCGCGAAGGCTTGGTCTCGCCGCTTCATTCGCGCGCTATCTCCCGGCTGTCGCCAATGGCGTGCATTCCGGATCGGCGCGGACCTTGGCAGCGGACAACAACACCGATTATTACCCGGTGGCACTCACCTCGCAGGCGCTGAGGCCGGGAACCGTTTATGCCGATCCCTATGGTCATGTGCTCATGCTCGTGAAGCGCGTGACGCAGTCCGCCGAGGGAGCGGGCAGCTTCCTCGCCGTCGATGGACAACCGGATGGCACGGTCGCGCGAAAGCGCTTCTGGCGAGGCAATTTTCTGTTCGCGCAAGATCCGGCGCTTGGAAGTCCGGGCTTCAAGCACTTCCGGCCTATCGTTCGAGAGCGTGGCGCCCTGAGGCGTCTTTCGAACGCTGAAATTTCTGAAAGCCCGGAATACGGGGATTTTTCCCTCGATCAGTCGCGGCTCGACGTGGAGGACTTTTACGACCGGATGGAAGACGTGATGTCCCCGGAGCCGCTGGACCCGTCGCGCGCTTTGCTGGAGGTGATCGCCGCGCTCGAAGAGCAGGTCAAGGCGCGCGTGACGTCGGTTGAAAACGGTCGAAAGTTCCAGACAGGCAATCGCGGCGATGCCGACATGCCGGACGGCCCGTCGATCTTCGAGACGACCGGTGCGTGGGAGGATTTTGCGACGCCGTCCCGCGATCTGCGTCTCCTGATCGCGATCGATGTGGCTCGCGGTTTCCCGGATCGCGTGGAGCGGCGCCCTGAACGCTATGCCATGCCGAAGGACAAGAGCGCGGCTGATGTGAAAGTGGACCTTGAGAACGCTCTCGCCTCGGAATTGGCGAGCCGGCGGTTCTCCTATACGCGAAGCGATGGCTCGGCCTGGCCGCTTGCACTCGGCGATGTGGTCGAGCGGTCCATTGCGCTCGAAATGGCGTATAATGTGAATGATTGCGTCGAGTTGCGCTGGGGCGCGCCGCAAGGAACCGACGAGGCCTCGACATGCAAGCGCCGCGCCCCCGCCGCCCAGCGGACGAAGATGCAAGACTATCGGGTGTGGTTCCATGAACGGCGGCGTCCCCCGCGGGCTTGAGCGGCGCGCCGCATGACGGCGACTACGATCGCAAGTCGGCTTGAACTCCTTCACAGACGCTTTAGATGTTGGCATCAGCGAAGGACCAGAGAGCGATGAGCGGCGAAGCAATTTCGGTACCGGCGGAGTGGGCGCCGCAAAGGGCGATATGGACGGCGTGGCCCGCCGATCCGGACGAGTGGAACGGCGATCTCGAAACGCCGCGCCGCGATGTTGCGGCGCTCGTGAGCGCGCTGGCGGATGGAAACGCCGTGCGCTTGCTCGTCAATGGCGCAGAGGCGGAGACGACGGCGCGAGCGACGCTTGGCGGCGCGGCCGAGATCGTCCCCGCGCGCTATGGCGACATCTGGCTGCGCGATACGGGACCAATCTTCGCGCGGATCGGTGATGGCACCGGCTCCGGCGAGAAGGTCGCGCTTCGCTTTGGGACCAACAGCTGGGGCGGCAAGTTCGACCTGCCGGACGACGCAACCGTCGGCGACGATATCGCGCGGCTTGCCGGCGTGCCCGTGCGGCGCTTCGATTTCGTGCTGGAAGGCGGCGCAGTCGACCATGACGGTGCAGGCACCGTTCTGACCACGCGCCAGACGATGCTCAACCCCAACCGCAACGGCTGGACGCGCGCCGAGGCGGAGGCGGCGCTCGGCGCGGCACTCGGCGCGAAAAGAATCGTCTGGATCGATGAGGGGCTGGCGAACGACCACACCGATGGCCATATCGACAACATAGCGCGGTTCGTCGCGCCGGGCGTCGTCGTCTGCCAAGCGCCAGCAGGCGACGACGACCCAAACGCCGCAACGCTCGACGCTATCGCGGCGACACTCGAAGCGGCAACGGACGCAAGCGGCCGTAAGGTCGAGGTGGTGCGCGTGCCGGGCGTCGGCCGCTATCGCAACGCGATCGGCGAATTTTCGCCCGCGTCGCACATGAATTTCATCATCGCGAACGGCGTCGTCGTGGTTCCGGTTTACGGCACAGCCACCGAAGACGCGGCACTTGGCGCGCTCCGCGAGGTGTTTCCCGGCCGCCGCGTGGTCGGCGTGTCCTCGCGCGGGCTTCTCGGCTTCGGCGACGCGGGCGGCGGCTCATTCCATTGCATCACCCAACAGGAACCGGCGTAATGGCAAAGCTTACGGTTGCGGCAATTCAGACCGCCTACGGCCCCGATATCGCGGAAAACATCGCGAAGACGGAACTCTACGTGCGCGAGGCCGCCGCGCTCGACGCGCAGATCGTGCTGCCGTCGGAGTTGTTCCAGGGCATCTATTTCTGCTCGCGGCAGGATCCGAAATGGTTTGCCACGGCGCACCCCGCGCGCGAGCACCCTTGCGTGGCCGCGCTCGCGAAACTCGCCGGTGAACTTGGGCTGGTGATCCCGATCTCATTCTTCGAGAAGGAGGGCCCCGCCTATTACAACAGCGTCGCCATCGCGGATGCGGACGGCGAGGTGCTCGGCGTCTATCGCAAGAGCCACATCCCGGACGGCCCCGGCTATCAGGAGAAATATTACTTCCGGCCCGGCAACACCGGCTTCGCGGCGTGGAAGACGCGCTTCGCGACCATCGGCGTCGGCATCTGCTGGGACCAGTGGTTCCCCGAGGCCGCGCGCGCCATGGCGCTCCAGGGCGCGGACGTGCTGCTCTACCCTACCGCCATCGGGTCCGAGCCCTACGACAACGCGCTCGACACGCACCGCCGCTGGCAGCGCGCGATGCAGGGCCACGCCGTTTCGAACGCGATTCCCGTGATCGCCGCGAACCGCATCGGGCTTGAAGATAATGACGGCGCGATGCAGCGCTTCTACGGCCACAGCTTCATCGCCGACCATACTGGGGAACTCGTCGCGGATTTCGGCGATACGGATGAGGGCGTACTGGTGGCGAGCTTCGACCTCGCGGAGATCGAACAATACCGTGCCGACTGGGGGTTTTTCAGGGATCGGCGCGGAGAGCTTTATGGTGGGCTTGTAAAATAGCGTGCCTATATGCTTGGCGACTTGTGCAAATGGCGCACCCGACAGGACTCGAACCTGTGACCCCTAGATTCGGAATCTAGTACTCTATCCAGCTGAGCTACGGGTGCGTGCGGGCGGAGCATAACCGAAGCGCCGCGCCGTCGCAATAAGTCATCTTTCGCTTCGCGAGGCGAACATTTCCCTGTCTCCGCCTCCTTCACGCGCCTGTCGATGCCCGCCGATTGGGGTTGGCCCGGCGCCTCGAACCCGCCTATATTCCATGCATGACAGCCGCCCCATCGCTCGCCGAAAAGCCAGTTTCCGCTCCCGTCGAAGCCGCAGTGCCACCCGGCAGCCGCGTCTATCTCATCGATGGCTCGGGCTACATCTTCCGCGCGTTCCACGCGCTGCCGCCGCTGACGCGGCCCTCGGACGGGCTGCCGGTCGGCGCCGTTCACGGCTTCTGCAACATGTTGTGGAAGCTGCTTCGCGAGACGAAGGGCGAGAACGCGCCGACGCATCTCGCCGTCATCTTCGACCATAGCCGCGCGAGCTTCCGCACCGAAATTTCCGCCGCCTACAAGGCGCAGCGCCCCGAGCCGCCCGCCGAACTCGTGCCGCAATTCGCGCTGATCCGCGACGCCGTGCGCGCCTTCAACGTCGCCTGCATCGAGCAGGAAGGCTACGAGGCGGACGACATCATCGCGGCCTACACCTGTCAGGCGGCGGATGCGGGCGCGGATGTGGTGATCGTCTCGTCTGACAAGGATCTGATGCAACTCGTCCGCCCCGGCGTGACCATGCTCGACACCATGAAGAACAAGGTGATCGGCGAGGCGGAGGTGATCGAGAAGTTCGGCGTGCCGCCGTCGAAGGTGGTGGATGTGCAGGCGCTCGCGGGCGATTCGGTCGACAACGTGCCGGGCGTGCCGGGCATCGGCATCAAGACGGCGGCGGAACTCATCCGCGACTATGGCGACCTCGAAAACCTGCTCGCCAATGCGCCGCTCATCAAGCAGAAAATGCGGCGCGAGCGGCTGATCGAGTTTGCCGATCAGGCGCGACTTTCGCGCCGCCTCGTGGAGCTTTCCTGCGACATGCCGGTCGAAAAGCCGCTCGACCTCACCGCCGTCGAAGAGCCGGACCCGCACGCGCTGCTCGAATTCCTGCGCACGATGGAATTCAACTCGCTGACGAAGCGCATTTCCGAGGCGTTCGGCGTCGAACCGTCAACGGGTGAGATGACGCGGCCTTCGCCTATTGGCGATGTCGAGGGCGATGCGCCGGAGAAAGCCCCTGGCGGCGACACGCCCGCCGATGAGGCGCGCCGCGTGGAAGCGTGGCTCAAGTCGATCCCGTTCGACCGCTCGCTCTATGTGCAGGTGACGGACCTGCAAACGCTCGAAGACTGGATCGCGGCGGCGACAGAACAGGGCTTCGTCGCCTTCGACACGGAGACGACCGCACTCGACGCGATGTCCGCGAAGCTCTGCGGCGTCGCGCTCGCGCTGGAGCCGGGCCGCGCGTGCTATATTCCGCTCGCCCATCGCGCGGGCGACGGCCTCGACTTCACCGGAGCGGGCGAGATCGCGCAGCTTCCGATGGAGAGCGCCCTGCCCCGCCTCAAGGCGCTGCTCGAAGACGACAGCGTGCTGAAGATCGGCCAGAACATCAAATACGATGCGCTCATCATGCGCCGTCACGGCGACATCCGCGTCGCGCCGTATGACGACACGATGCTGATGGCCTATGCCTGCGATCAGGGACGCGGCGGGCTTGCGGGCTTCGGCATGGACGAACTGTCCAAACGCCATCTCGGCCACACGCCCATCGCCTTCACCGATGTCGCGGGCAAGGGCAAGGCGCAATCCACCTTCGACTGCATCGCGGTCGACAAGGCGACGGAATATGCCGCCGAGGACGCCGACGTGACGCTGCGCCTGTGGCACCTGTTCCGCGCGCGGCTTGCCGCCGAAGGCATGGCCGCCGTCTACGAGACGCTCGAACGCGCGATGCCCGCTGTGCTCGGTCAGATGGAATTCAACGGCATCAAGGTGGATCGCGCGGTGCTCTCGCGCCTCTCCGCCGACTTCGCGCAGAGCCTCGCGCGCCTTGAGGATGAGATCTACGAACTCGCGGGCCAGCGCTTCAACATCGGCTCGCCGCAGCAGATCGCGGATTTGCTTTTCGGCAAGTTCGGGCTGCCCGGCGCAAAGAAGACCTCTACCGGCAAATGGAGCACGGGCGCGAAGGTGCTCGAAGACCTCGTTTCGAGCGAAGACCTCACAGAAGACCAGCGCCGCCTGCCCGGCAAGCTCCTCGAATGGCGACAACTCGCGAAGCTCAAGAGCACCTACACCGACTCGCTGCCCCAGCACATCGACGCCGACACGGGCCGCATCCACACCTGCTATTCGCTCGCCTCCACCTCGACGGGGCGGCTTTCATCCACCGAGCCGAACCTGCAAAACATCCCCATCCGCACGCGCGAAGGCCGCATGATCCGCTCGGCCTTCATCGCAGCGCCGGGGAAGAAGCTCATTTCCGCCGATTACAGCCAGATCGAGCTTCGCGTGCTGGCTCACATGGCCGACATTCCGGCGCTGAAACACGCGTTTGCCGAGGGGCTCGACATCCACGCGATGACGGCGAGCGAGATGTTCGGCGTGCCGGTGAAAGACATGCCGGGCGAGGTGCGCCGCCGCGCCAAGGCCATCAATTTCGGCATCATCTACGGCATTTCCGCTTTCGGCCTGTCGCAGCAACTCGGCATCCCGCGTCAGGAGGCCGGAGACTATATCGCCAGGTATTTCGAGCGCTTCCCCGGTATTCGCGCCTATATGGACGCGATGCGCTCGAAGGTGCATGAAGACGGCCATGTGGAAACGCTGTTCGGCCGCAAGATCCACTTCCCCGAGATCAAGACGCCGAAGTGGAACATGCGGCAATTCTTTGAGCGTGCGGCGATCAACGCGCCGATTCAGGGCACCGCCGCCGACATTATCCGCCGCGCGATGGTGCGCGTGCCCGCCGCGCTGGAGCAGGCGGGCGTCCGTGCGCGCATGCTGCTTCAGGTGCACGACGAACTCGTGTTCGAGGCGGACGACGCCGAGGTTGAGGCGACGATCAAGGCCGTCACGCGGGTCATGGAGCGCGCCGCCGAGCCCGCCGTGGCGTTTTCCGTGCCGCTGAAGGTGGATGCCCGCGCCGCGCAGAACTGGGACGAGGCGCATTAGTTTGGTTATCGAGAGGGTAAATTATGTTCGGATGGCTTCGGCGACGCCCAAAAAATTACGGCCCACGTGAAGATATCGGGAAGCAATTAGAGGATTGCAGCTTCAAGCTTTGTCTGGTGTATCTAAATCTTGAAACCAAGTTCAAGAAGACATCGCCGTGGGAGGCTGGGTTAAGCGACGAAGAAAAAACCAAAATATTTCATGGTCACGCGCGGGAATATATTAGACAAAATTATCCGGATATTTATATCCTCGGGGACTTGGTTATCGATCGAGTCATTGCGACCGCGGTCAAGTTTGCACGGATTGAAGCGCAAAAGGGGGTATAACCTCCCCCGTCACCCCTCGCCGTCATAAGCCGCGAGCGCGACGGGCAGCGCCTCGATCACACTGTTGCCGACGGCAGGAAGCCCGATCAGAACCGCGCTGATGATTTCCGCGCGGCTCGCGCCCGCCGCCTTGGCGGACTGCACATGAAACGGGATGCCGGAGGTGAGCCGGGCTGCGGCGAGCACCGCGAGATAGGCCAACTCCTCGGTCTTCTTGTCGAGCGCGCTTGCGCCGTCCAGCCCGTGCACGGCTCCCATCCACGCTTTCGCGTGATCGGGCGCTTGTGACAGGAATATCTGAAATGCTTTGGAAATCGTCATGGCGTCCCTCCATTTCAGGACCGCCACCATGTCGTCGGTAGCTAAAGCCCGTTGCGCGGCGCGTCAGGCCGCCGGGAAAGCCAGCCGGATCTTTTCGATATGACCGCCGACCGGCGAGGCCATCTCGTTCGCGGCCACGGCGCCGTCCGCGAAAATGCGTTCGAGGCGCATGATGCGGTCGTGCAGGCGATGGCTTTCCGCGATGAGGAAGCGGAACGTTTCGGGCAGAGCGTCGAAGCCTTCGGGCAGGGTGGCGCTTTGCGGCGACAGCGTCACGCGGTGACGGTGATTGTGCGCCTCGGCGGCGGTGATTTCGCCCGCAGCGATGGCGCGGCGCACGAGAAGCCACGATGCAAGTTGCGTGAGCCGCGTGGTAAGCCGAATGCTTTCGGAGGAATAGGCGAAGCTCGCGGGTGGCGTCAGAAGCTTCGATTCCGTCCTGCCCGGACCGTCGAGATATTCGGCCGTGCGCTCCACGAGGTCCATCCCCTCGCGATAGAGCCGGGCGAACTGCGGGGATGTCGTGAACCGATCCCCGAACGACAGCAGCGCCGCTTTTGGTAGGTCATTTACAACGCCGGAGCTTTTCATGGAGTCCCTACGCACCACTTCCGACCCTGCCCGGACCGGAACCCTCACCTTACGCCAGCATAGCCGCAACAGCCTTTCAAAAGGTGAACGCACGGCCAAGCTTGACTGACCTAGCCCAAAAAAAAGAGCCGCATCATGGCGGCTCTCAAAAAGTTTGTGGAGGTGTTTCAGGGTCGACCCAGCTTTACATTACAAGAAGTCTAACGCGTCCGTCTTAAGTTGGAGTAAAGATCCGCAGTTGGCATCGAAGCGCCGGAGGAAAATTCATGAAAACCATCATCATTCGCGAACCCGGCGGCCCTGAAGTGCTGTCGCTCGACGACGTTGCCGCGCCCGAACCGAAGGCTGACGAGGTGCTGATCGAGGTGGCCGCCGCGGGCGTGAACCGGCCCGACGTGCTCCAGCGGCAGGGGCTTTACCCGCCACCGCCCGGCGCGTCGAACATCCCCGGCCTCGAAGTTTCGGGCAGGATTGTGGCGGTCGGCGCGGACGTGACGCGCTGGAAAGCGGGCGACACCGTGGCCGCGCTGACATCCGGCGGCGGCTACGCGCAATACGCGGTCGCGCAGGAAGGATCGTGTCTTCGCGTGCCGAAGGGGCTAGGCATGGCGGAAGCGGCGTGCTTGCCGGAAACCTTCATGACCGTCTGGCACAATGTGTTCGAGCGCGGCGGGCTGAAGGCGGGCGAGTGCTTCCTCGTCCATGGCGGATCGAGTGGCATCGGCTCGACGGCGATCCAGCTTGCGGCCCATTTCGGGGCGCGCGTCTTCGCCACCGCCGGAAGCGACGAGAAATGCGCCTATTGCGAGAGCCTCGGCGCGGAGGCCGCGATCAACTACCGGACGAAGAATTTCGCCGAAGAGATAAAGACACTCACCTGCGGCAAGGGCGTGAACGTCATCCTCGACATGGTCGGCGGCTCGTACATTCAGGACGACATCCGCTGCGCGGCGGAGGACGGTCGGATCGTGCAGATCGCATTCCTGAAGGGCGCGAAGGTCGAGGTGAACCTCATGCCCATCATGCTGAAGCGCCTCACGCTCACCGGCTCGACGCTGCGCCCGCGTTCGGCGGCGTTCAAGGCGCAACTCGCGCGCACGCTGGAAGAGAAGGTGTGGCCGCTGATCGAGAGCGGCGCGGTGCGCGTGGTGATCGACAAGACGTTCCCGATGGCGGAAGCGGCGCAAGCGCACCGCCACATGGAAACGAACGCCCATATGGGCAAGATCGTGCTGACGGTTTAACGCGGGCGGTGTTCGCCGCGCACGGCGTTGGATGGCTTGCGCAACGCCGAACGCAAAGCCGCCGCTCGGCCAAAAGCCTTGCACCGTGACCGCGTTTCGCCTATGTTTTTGTCAGCTCAATAAATCAGACTCTGAAGAAGAGTGGGCCGGCCGGTCCGCTCTTTTTCTTTATCTGGCGCCTCGATAGCGCTGCGAACCGGATTCCATGGAAGAAGAGAGAGACACGGCACCGATCCAACCAGCGGCACCTTCCGCGCCGACAAACCGCTTCGCGCTTGAATTCGGCCCGGCGGCTGACCTCGCCGCTCTCGTCGAGCCGGTGCTTGAAGACATGGGCTTCCGCCTAGTGCGCGTCACGATGTCGAAGCGCGACGGCGCCACGATCCAGATCATGGCCGACAAGGCGGACGGCGCGATCAATGTCGACGATTGCGCGCAAATCTCGCGCCGGATTTCGCCGCTGCTGGACGCCCACGATCCCATCAAGGACCGCTATTACCTCGAAGTCTCGTCGCCCGGCATCGACCGTATCCTTGTGCGCCCGTCCGATTTCGAGGACTGGGCGGGTTTCGAGACGAAGGTGGAACTGAAAGAGCTGATCGATGGCCGCAAGCGTTTTCGCGGCATTCTCGAAGGCTACGAAAACGGCGAAATGCTGCTTCAGGTTCAGCTTGACGAGAAGAGCGAGCCGCAAACCATCGGCCTGCCGGTGGACCTCATTCACGACGCGAAGCTTGTGCTGACGGACGAACTGATCCGCGCCTCGCTCGCAAAGGCAAAAGCCGCCGGCAAGAACTGGGCCGAAGGCGGCGAAATTGAAGACGAACAAATCGAAGACGCGGAGTTGAACGATGGCGCAATCCGGAATTAGCGCGAACCGGCTGGAACTGTTGCAGATCGCGGATGCGGTCGCGCGCGAAAAGTCGATCGACCGCACGCTCGTGCTTTCCGCCATGGAAGACGCGATCCAGAAGGCCGCGAAGTCGCGCTACGGCAGCGAAAACGAGATCCGCGCCGAGATCGATCCGCGCACCGGCGAAATCCGCCTGTCGCGCCTTCTCGAAGTGGTGGAGCGCGTCACGCTCGACGCGACCGAGATCAGCCTCAAGGATGCGATGAAGCGCAACCCCGAAGCCGAGGTGGGTGATTTCATCGCAGAGCCACTGCCGCCCCTCGACTTCGGCCGCGTCGCGGCGCAGAACGCCAAGCAGGTCATCGTGCAGAAGGTGCGCGAGGCCGAGCGCGAGCGTCAGTTCGAGGAATACAAGGATCGCATGAGCGAGATCGTCAGCGGCGTCGTGAAACGTGCGGAGTATGGCAACGTCATGATCGACCTTGGCCGCGCCGAGGCGATCATCCGCCGCGACGAGACGCTGCCGCGCGAAAACTACAAGCTCGGCGACCGCGTGCGCGCCTATGTCTATGACGTGCGCCGGGAAAATCGCGGACCGCAGATTTTCCTCTCCCGCACGCGCCCCGAATTCATGGCGAAGCTGTTCGCGCAGGAAGTGCCCGAAATCTACGACGGCATCGTCGAGATCAAATCGGTGGCGCGTGATCCCGGCAGCCGCGCGAAGATCGCGGTGGTCTCGAAGGAAACGAGCGTCGATCCGGTCGGCGCGTGCGTCGGTATGCGCGGCAGCCGCGTGCAGGCCGTCGTGAACGAGCTTCAGGGCGAAAAGATCGACATCATCCAGTGGTCGGGCGACCCGGCAACGTTCATCGTGAACGCGCTCGCGCCCGCTGAAGTGGCCAAGGTCGTGCTCGACGAGGAGTCGGAGCGCATCGAAGTCGTGGTGCCGGACGAGCAATTGAGCCTCGCCATCGGCCGCAAGGGTCAGAACGTGCGCCTGGCCTCGCAGCTTACGGGCTGGGACATCGACATCCTGACGGAAGCCGAGGAATCGGAGCGCCGCCAGAAGGAATTCGCCGAGCGGACCGCCGCCTTCGTCAACGCGCTCGACGTGGACGAGATGATCGCGCAGCTTCTCGTGTCGGAAGGCTTCGCCTCGGTCGAGGAACTCGCCTTTGTCGACGCGCATGAGGTCGCCAGCATCGAAGGCTTCGACGAAACCACCGCGCAGGAAATCCAGGAGCGCGCCCGCGAATTTCTGGAGCGGCAGGAAGCCGAACTCAACGAGAAACGCAAGGCGCTCGGCGTCGAGGACGAACTGGCCGAGGTTCCGGGCGTCACCACGGCGATGCTCGTCGCCTTTGGCGAAAACAACATCAGGACGGTCGAAGATCTCGCCGACTGCGCCACCGACGAACTGGCCGGCTGGACAGAGCGCGCCCACGGCCAGACGAAGCAGAACCCCGGCATCCTTCAGGGCTTCGACCTTTCGAAGTCCGACATCGAGCATCTTATCATCGCCGCCCGCGTGAAGGCGGGCTGGATCGAGGCGCCGGAAGAGCCCGAGGAAGAACTTGCCGAAGCCGATGGCCTTGACGATGGCCCGGAAGCGCCTGAGGACGAGGGCGCCGAGGTGGAAAGCCACGAGGACGCGGACGGTGAAGCGCTTGAGGAAGGGGGCGAGAATGCCCAAAACCAAGAAAAAGCGCTCTGATCCGGAACCGATACTGGACTTTGACGAGGAAAAGGCACATTTATCAGAGTGCGAGCAAGGCGACACGCACAATATCCCGATCAGAACCTGCGTCACGGAGCGAGCGAGAAAGGAAAAGCCTTTCCTTCTCCGTTTCGTCGTCTCCCCCGAGGACGAGGTCGTCCCCGACATCAAGGGGAACCTCCCGGGGCGGGGCGTGTGGGTCACAGCCGGTCGAAAGGCCGTAGGCGATGCCGTCAAGCGGCGCGCTTTTCAGAGAGTCTTTCGTCGGCCGGTTACCGTAAGCGAAAGCCTTTCCTCTGAGGTTGAACAGCTTTTTAAGCGGTCTGTGCTAGAACGCTTGTCGATTTGTAATAAGGCCGGGCTTGTGGTCACGGGGTTTCAGAAGGTCGACGACGCACTGAAGCGGCGTGAAATCGTGGTTCTTCTCCATGCCGACAGCGCGGCCGCGGACGGGAAGGACAAGCTCGACAGGAAGTTCAAGGCCTTATATTCGGGCGCGAATCACATCGAGCCGGAAAATTGCTTCACATCAGCCGAAATTAGCTTGGCGACGGGAAGCACGAATGTAATACATGCGGGACTTAAGGAAGGCGGGGCGACAACCGCGTTCTTGCAAGCTCTCGTTCGGTTCAGCGGGTATTGCGCAAGCGAGGCGAAGCCGCATTCGCTGCGTCAGGATAGAGAATGAGCGAAACGAAAGAAACGGACACGAAACCGGCGGCTGGCCGCAAGACGATGTCGCTGAACGTGAAGCGGACGGTCGAACAGGGCCACATTCGCCAGAACTTCAGCCACGGCCGGTCGAAATCCGTTCTGGTCGAGACGAAGCGCAAGCGCCCTGGAACGGGGCCTGGCATGGCGGAAGAGCCGCAACAGCAAGTCCAGAAGCCCGCGCCACAGAAGCCCGAGCATCGAGCCTTCCAGAAACCCGGCTCCGAGCAGGGTGGCGACAAGCGGCCGCAAAAGGTTCTGCGCCAGCTTTCGGCCGGTGAGGTCGACGCACGCGCCCGTGCGCTGGTCGAGGCACGCAAGCGCGAGGAAATCCTCAAGCGCGAACGCGAGATCGAAGATACGCGCCGCCGCGAAGAAGAAGCTCTACGCGCCATCGAAGACAAGAAGCGCGCCGCCGAGGACGAAGCCGCCGCGAGGAAGCTCGCCGAGGAGACGGCCCATCTCCAGGCGAAAGAGGCGGCTGAACCGAAGCCGGAACCTCCGCAGGAACGCGCAAGACAGGAAGCCACATCCGTATCCGTGGCTCCTGCGGCGCGCCCCGCACGCCCGCCGGAGCCGCCGCGCCGTGTCGGTCCGGACACCGTGCGCGTTATCGCCCGTCCGCAAGACGACCGCCGTCCACCGCGCGCACCGGATGCGCGTCCGACCGACGCCCGTGGCCCCGCCCGCGATGGAACGCGGCCAGCCGGCGCTCGCCCGGATGGCGCACGGCCACAGGGCGCTCCCGGTGCCAGACCCGGTTTTGGCGGTCCGCGCGGCGCCGCTGCTGCTGCGCCCGCGTCTCCGATCCCGGAAGTGGCCGCTCGCCCCGATAGAACGCGCGATGCCGCCGTCGGTGCTCGCGCCCGTGGTGCCGATACCGAGGAAGACGACCGCCGCGCAAAGCGGGGTCTGCCCGGAAAGGTGGCCACTCCCGCACCCGTCAAGAAAACGGTCACGGAGCGCACCGGCCGCCAACGTCTCACGCTTTCGAACGCGCTCGACGACCAGCAGCGCGAACGCAGCCTCGCCTCCCTCAAACGCCAGCGCGAACGTCAGAAGCTTCAGGCTTCAGGCGCGCGGCAGGAGCGTCTCAAGATTCAGCGCACCGTCATTCTGCCCGAAGCGATCACCATTCAGGAACTTGCGAACCGCATGGCGGAACGCGCGGTCGACATCATCAAGTTCCTGATGAAACAGGGACAGATGCTGAAGATCAACGACGTGATCGACGCCGATACGGCCGAACTCGTCGCCGAGGAATTCGGCCACAGCGTGAAGCGCGTCACGGAAGAGGACGTCGAGGAAGGCTTCATCGGCGAGACCGACGATCCCGATACGCTTCAGTTTCGCGCCCCGGTCGTCACGATCATGGGCCACGTCGACCACGGCAAGACGTCGCTGCTCGATGCCATCCGCCACGCGAACGTGGTTTCCGGCGAGGCCGGCGGCATCACGCAGCATATCGGCGCCTACCAGGTCACGACACCTAACGGCGCCCCCGTGACCTTCATCGACACGCCGGGCCACGCGGCCTTCACCGCGATGCGTGCCCGCGGCGCGAAGGTTACGGACATTGTGGTGCTCGTCGTCGCGGCCGATGACGGCGTCATGCCGCAGACGATCGAAGCCATCAATCACGCCAAGGCAGCGGGCGTGCCGATCATCGTCGCCATCAACAAGATGGACAAGCCGGACGCAGATCCCCTGCGCGTGCGCACCGACCTCCTTTCTCACGATATCGTGGTGGAAAGCATGGGCGGCGACACGCTCGAAGTGGAAGTGTCGGCCAAGCAGAAGCTCAACCTCGACAGGCTTCTTCAGGCGATCGCGCTTCAGGCCGAAGTTCTCGAACTTACGGCCAACCCGGATCGCCCGGCGGAAGGCATCGTCATCGAGGCCAAGCTCGAACGCGGTCGCGGGCCGGTCGGAACCGTGCTCGTGCAGCGCGGTACGCTCAAGGTCGGTCAGATCGTCGTGGCTGGCCGCGCTTGGGGCCGCGTGCGCGCGCTCATCGACGACAAGGGCTCGAACGTCGTCGCGGCAGGGCCGTCGACGCCGGTCGAGGTGCTCGGTTTCGACAGCGCGCCGGAAGCCGGCGATCAGCTCGCCGTCGTGGAAACCGAAGGGCGTGCTCGCGAACTGACCGAACACCGCCAGCGCAAGCTGCGCGACGTGCGCTCGGTCGGTGCCGGTGCCCGCAATTCGCTCGAACAGATGATGAAGCAGGCCGCCAAGGGCGGAAAGAAGGAATTCCTGCTCATCATCAAGGGCGACGTGCAAGGCTCGGTCGAGGCAATCAACGCCGCGCTGGGAAAGCTCGGCACGGACGAAGTCGAGGCGCGCATCATCCATTGGGCCGTGGGCGGCATAACATCCTCGGATGTTGCGCTGGCCGAAGCCTCGGGCGCTGTCATCATCGCCTTCAACGTCCGCGCGGACGCGCAGGCGAAGCAGCAGGCCGAACGCGACGGCATCGAAATCCGCTATTACAACATCATCTACGACCTCGTGGACGATGTGAAAAAGGCGATGTCGGGCCTGCTCGCGCCGATCACGCGCGAAGAGTTCCTCGGCAATGCCGAGATTCTCGAAGTGTTCAACATTTCGAAGATCGGCAAGGTCGCGGGCTGCCGTGTCACGGAAGGCAAGGTCGAGCGCGGCGCGAGCGTGCGTCTGGTGCGCGACAACGTCGTCATCCACGAGGGCAAGCTGTCCACGCTCAAGCGCTTCAAGGACGAAGTCAAGGAAGTGGTCGTCGGCCAGGAATGCGGCATGGCGTTCGAGGGCAATCAAGACCTCAAGGCAGGCGACACGATCGAATGCTTCCGCACTCACATCGAGACGCGGAGCCTTTAGAATATCGGGGCGCGCAGCTTTCGCGCCCCGGCAATATTCGCATGCGGCGCGCCGAATGAGGCGCATGCCGCTCGGCAGGAATAAGCGGCGTCCATCGCCGCTTTTTTTGTCTCGTTGCTTCTCCGCTATTCCAGTTCGCCGAACAGCGCCAGCGCGGCCTCGGCCGTCTTCTCGTCGAGCGGCTTTGGAGTGAGGTCGACACCCTTTCCCAGCCTTTCGATCAGGATCTTGAACACGGCGAGGCGGGCGTAATTCTTGTTGTTCGCCGGAACGAGAAACCACGGCGCATAATCCGTCGACGTCTTTTCGAGCATATCCTCGATGGCGTTTTCGTAGTCGGCCCGATGATCGCGGTTGCGGAAATCTTCGTAGGTCAGCTTCCAGCGCTTCAGCGGATCGGTGAGCCGGTGCTTGAACCGCTTGAGCTGTTCCTCGGCGGAGATGTGCATGAACACTTTCGCGAGGCGCGCCCCGTCATCGACGAGCAAGCGTTCGAACTCGTTGATCTCGCGATAGGCGCGTTTCCACTCCGACTTTTTCGCCAGTCCTTCGACGCGCTCGACGAGTACGCGGCCATACCAAGAGCGGTCGAACACCACGATCTGGCCATGCTCGGGCAACCGCTGCCAGAAGCGCTGAAGATAGTGTTCCTTTTTCTCGTCCGGCGATGGCGCGGCAATCGGGTGCACCTTGAAACTGCGCGGATCGAGCGTCCAGCCGAGACGCCGGATCACGCCGCCTTTGCCTGCCGTATCCCACCCCTCAAGCACGATGACGGCATGTTCGCGCGTGCCGAGATACGCCTGCTGAATGGATTGCATCGTCTTTTGCAGGGGGACGAGCTTGTGGTTGTAATCCTTCTGATCGACGTGATGGCCGTCGCCGAGAGAGGCGAGCGACGGTCGACCGCTCACAATGAATTTGTCTGCCTTCACGAAAAATCTCCAATCATGCCCCTCCATGATCGGGAGCGGGCATTAAGAATCGATGCAGCGGAAGCGAGCGGATGACGCCCGAAGCTGGGCCTCTTTCGTTCGAGCATCAACCCGATTCGGCCGGCGTTGGCCGCCGATTCCCGCGCGGCGACGAGAAGACGCGAAAAAGAAGAAGCGCCGTCACCGCTGCCGCATAGGCGAGCGGCTCCAGCGTCCAGGATTTCAGCGACAGCAGATAATGTGCGATGGCGAGGATCGCGGCGAGGTACACCCATCGATGCAGCCGCTGCCACGCTCCGGCGCCCATGCGTTTGATTGCTCGCGCGTTGGAGGTCCATGCAAGGGGCACGAGGATCGCGAAAGTCGCCATGCCGAGCGTGATGTAAGGACGCTTCACGATATCGCCGAGGATCGCGGCAAGGTCCGGCCCCCGGTCGAGCGCGATCCATGTCAGAAGGTGCGCGCAGGCATAGAAGAAGGCGAGCAGGCCCAGCGCGCGCCGGAACCGGACGAGGTTCGGCCCCCCGATCCGGCGAAGCGGTGTCACCGTGAGGCTCGCGATCAGGAAGCGCAGCGCCCAGAGGCCAAGCATATGTTCGAGCGTCTTTACCGGGTCGGCGCCGAGTTGGTCGCTCACCGCGAGCCAGAAAGTCCACAGGCCCGGCAGCGCGCCGACCAGATAGACCGGCCAGTGCGGGAAGGCATTGATCGCCCGCTGGGCAGCGCGCCTCGGCGATTCGTTCGGCTGTGACATGCAATATGTTCCCTGAGTGCGGACCCGGCCTCCAAGGAAATGGGCCTCTGGGCGGGCTTTTCGAGCCGCCATCGTTCAAACCGCCGCGAGGCTGGCGATAAGGCGCGCCGCCGCGTGCAGGGAGCACTTAAGACCCTGTGAAAATGATACTAAAAATTTACGCGAAGTCTCGATACTTGCGCGCAGTAGTTCCACTTGAGAGGGCGTTAGTATGAGAGTTTTAGTGGCATGCGTGGTCCTGATGCTGGGCGCGGCAGGCGCTCAGGCGCAAGGCCGAAATCCCTACTACGGCGAGCCGACCGATTATCTGGGCACCTGGAATAATGTCGCGCTTCAGCGCAATATGGTTGTGCGCATCGAAATCCGGCCCGAGCATAAACGCGGCGGCGTCTGCGTCACCGTTTTCGGGCTCCGTAATGGCGAACCCGTCGTTTTCGGCGAATATCGCGGCCGTACTTTCCTTTCCAGCTATCCGCGCGAGCGCGAGCAGGACAATTCGGCGGTGCTCGTCCACGTCAAACAACCGTATGCTCGGGGGCATGTGCTTCTGCGCTTCAACGGGCGCGGCGAGATCGTTGCGCACTCGCTGCTGAACATCTCCGGCCGTGGCGACGTCTACAGCCTGGAACGATTCGCGGCTAACGATCGCGGCGGGCGCGATTACGATCCTCGCGGCCGTTATCCGTCCGAGCGGCCTTACGGCTATTGAGAGAGAACGCGCGAAAAACCCCGGCCGTTCACCCGCGCCGGGGTTTTTCTTATCTCAGTTCAGGCCCTTGAGTCCGTCCGAAAGACCAGCCAGCGGCGCGGGAAAACCCACGCCCGAGTCCGGCGTCGGAAACACGATGAAACTCGCCGTCCGACCGCTCGTGAATTTTCCGATCAGCTGATCGTCCACGATCACCTCTGCGAGGCAGCCGAACTTGCGGCATTTGAGAAACTTCACGTTGCCGACGTCCTTGCCATCCACGCGAAGGCCGAGACCGGCGGGAAGCACAACGTCGAGCGGCGCGACAATACGCAGGATCTTCTTGTTCTGGTCCTCGAACGCCCGCATCAGAAGCACGGTCATGAACATGTTCGGCCGGTCTTCGAGCTTCAGATCCTGCACGAGCGCGCATTTCTCTTTTTTTGCACCGGCGAGTTGCGCGCATTTCAGCTTCCACGCGCCGTAAATCGCCTTCACCTGACCGGAGCCGATTTCCTGGGCTTGAGCCGCGCCAAGGCCCGCAGCGCAAGCGCAGGCGGCGAAAAGGCACGCGGCGAGGATGTTGGCCGTTCTTTGCATGATGGCGGTCCGTGTCGAGAAAGAGCTGAGTGCGAGGATATACCTTGCACTCGACAAGAATATGGGCCGAATTGAGACTGCGCGACGGAGATGGCGGCTGCTGTTTCGCGGCCTGACGGCTCGTGCGGTCCCGGAGCGGCGGTGTTTCGTTCAAGCTGGCCCCTTCCGGCCGTGCAAGAATTCTTGAGTCAACCTCCGGTTTCGGTGCGAATTTGCTGCGTCGGAGATGACACAGGCCAAAGTCCGTCCTATTGTGCGTAAAAATCCGACATCCCTTGCGTAAAGCGGTTTGCCGCATCGCGGAACAAGAAACGATATGATGTACGTCTCGACACGAGGTGCCGCACCGAAAGCGGACTTCGAGGAAGCGCTTCTCGCCGGTCTCGCGCCCGATGGCGGGCTTTACATGCCGGAGACGTGGCCGCACCTTTCGTCCCTGCCTGCTTCGCCCACCGGCGCTTATGCGGCTGCGGCGGCGCATGTGATGACGCCATACATGGGCGACAATCCCGGCGAGGCAGAACTTTTCGCGCTTGTGTCGGACGCGTATGCGCGCTTCGCCGATCCCGATACCGCGCCGCTCAGGACAGTCGGGCCGGATCTCCACCTGCTTGAGTTGTTCCACGGGCCCACGCTCGCCTTCAAGGACTTCGCGATGCAGGTTCTGTCGCGGCTGATGGAACGCGCGCTGAAGCGGCGGGGGCAGCGCACGACGATTGTCGGCGCGACCTCGGGCGATACCGGCGCGGCGGCGGTCGAGGCGTTTCGCGGGCGCGACGACATAGAACTTTTCATCCTTTACCCGCATGGCCGCATCTCGGACGTGCAGCGCAAGCAGATGACGACGGCCGCCGAGGACAACGTCCACGTCATCGCCATCGAAGGCACGTTCGACGATACGCAGGCCATCGTGAAGGCGCTGTTCGGCGACGCTGAGTTCCGCACGCGCCACGCGCTTTCGGCGATCAATTCCATCAACTGGGCACGCATCGTGGCCCAGACGGTTTACTACTACACGGCGGCGGCGAAGCTCGGCACGGCGTGCCGCCCGAGCTTCTCGGTGCCCACCGGCAATTTCGGCGACATCTTCGCGGGCTTCGCGGCGTCGCTGATGGGGCTTTCCATGGGCCGCCTCGTGATCGCGACAAACGAGAACGACATCCTTGCGCGAACGCTGGAGACGGGCCGCTACGAGCCCAAGGGCGTCGTGCCGACCGACAGCCCGAGCATGGACATCCAGATTTCCAGCAATTTCGAGCGGCTTCTGTTCGAGGAAAGCGGCCGCGATGCCGACCTCGTAAACCGCGCGATGGCAGACCTGAAGGCGAAAGGACATTTCGACCTGCCGCCCGCCACGCTCGCCCGCATCCGCGAGCGCTTCTTCGCATGGCGCGTCACGCGTGAAGAGGCCGCCGACGCGACGCGCGCTCTGTTCGACGAAACCGGGATGATCATCGATCCCCATACCGCCGTGGGCGTCGTCGCCGGCAAGCGCGAGCAGGAGCGCAACGGCGGTTCGATGGTTGTCCTGTCGACGGCGCATCCCGCGAAGTTCCCGGAAGCGGTGACGCGCGCCATCGGTCGTGCTGCGGAGATTCCCGAGCGTCTCGTGGAGCGTCTTCACGGCCGCGAACGTGTACAGATCTTGCCGAATTCCGCCGCTGCGGTGGCGGACGTTATCGCGCGGCACGCCGCTAACAAGCTGCAAGCATGATTCCGCAAAAATCGCGTCCGGTTTTGCGATAGGATCATGCGTCGACAAAAGGCGTGGTCCCCAATCCGATTTCCGGTTTGTTATCATGCCGAAGAAGATGCTGCTGACGAGCGCGCGGCGCCGTCCGCGATATCGCTCGATAAACCATTTGAGATTTGCCCGAGGTTCTGCCCATGACAGTCGAGACCAGCCAGCTAGCGAACGGAATGCGAATCGTGACCGACCGCATGCCGGGGCTCGAAACGGCGACGGTCGGCGTTTTCGTCACCGCTGGCGCTCGCTCCGAGACGGATAACGAGCACGGCGTCGCCCATTTCCTCGAACATATGGCCTTCAAGGGCACGCCGACACGCTCGCCGATTGAAATCGCCGAGGAAATCGAAGGCGCGGGCGGCGCATTGAATGCGGTCACGTCGTCGGAAGCGACCAACTATTACGCGCGCGTGCTAAAGAGCGACGTGGAACTTGG
Organism: Rhodomicrobium sp. Az07; assembly: GCF_018619475.1. Classification (GTDB taxonomy): domain Bacteria; phylum Pseudomonadota; class Alphaproteobacteria; order Rhizobiales; family Rhodomicrobiaceae; genus Rhodomicrobium. The sequence goes on along the minus strand of NZ_JAHFZG010000012.1, from coordinate 17,897 downwards.
ACTTAACCTCATCGGCGACCTGCTTCTCAACCCGTCGTTTTCGGACGAGGAGATGGACCGCGAGCGCGAAGTCATCCTTCAGGAAATCGCGGCGACACAGGACAGCCCCGACGACATCGTTTTCGATCTGGCGCTCGACGAAGCCTATCCGAATCAGTCGCTCGGCCGGTCCATCCTCGGCAACGAACGCACCATCTCGCGCCATTCGGCCGCCGATTTGCGCCGCTTCCGGAGCGAAAACTACTCGGCCTCCCGCATGATCCTTTCAGCGGCGGGGGCGGTCGATCACGCCGCGATCCACAAGCTCGCCGAAAGCCTGTTCACGGGCCTGCCCGAGGAAGCGCCGCGCCCGATCAAGCGCGCGAAGTTCGAAGGCGGCCACGCCACCGTCGACAAGCGGTTCGAGCAGTGCCACGTCATCTTCGCCTTCGAGGGCTTCCCGAACGGGCATGAGGATTCATTCGCCGGGCGTATCTTCGCCGGGATCGCGGGCGGCGGCATGGCCTCGCGGCTGTTTCAGGAGGTGCGCGAAAAGCGCGGCCTCTGCTACGATATCCACGCCTTCGACTGGGGCTATTCGGACAGCGGCATCATCGGCCTCCACGCGGCGACGAGCGCGCAGCAACTGAAGGAACTGAGCGCGCTCTCGCTCGGCATTTTCGCGGACCTCGCCGAAAACGGGCCGACCGACAGGGAACTTGCCCGCGCCAAGGCGCAGATCAAGGCGGGGCTATTCATGAGCCTCGAAAGCTGCGAGTCCCGCGCGGGGCAGATCGCCTGGGATCTCATGGTGTTCGGGCGGCCGATCTCCAACGAGGAACTGATCGAGAAGGTGGACGGCGTGACGCGCGAGCACGTGCAGGCGGTCGGCCTCGGCTTTCGTGCGCGACCGGAAATCGTCTCGGCGGTGGTCGGCGGGCGCGGCTCGGCGGCAACGGCGGCCGATGCGGCCGAAGCCTTCCTTACCGGCGCCCTGGCCGCCTGAGGCCGCCCGATGCTCGGCGGGTCGCGCATTTTCTTCGTGGAGACGAGGCCTTACGTCGAGGGTGATGGCGTCTATCTGCGAGAGCCGCAAATGTCCGACTACAAGGAGTGGGCCACCCTTCGAGGGCAAAGCCGCTCCTTCCTCGAACCGTGGGAACCCCGCTGGGCGAAGGACGAGCTTTCTCGCGAAACCTACCGCCGCCGCATTCGCTATTATTACCGCGATGCCCGACAAGATGTCGGTTATGCCTTTTTTCTGTTCAGAAGCTCTGATAACGCGCTTATAGGCGGCTTGACGTTGAGTAACATTCGGCGCGGGGTCAGCCAGAGCTGTTCTCTCGGATACTGGACAGGGGCTCCGCACGCCCGCCAGGGATACATGACCAAAGGGGTGCGCGCGGTCATATGGTTCGTGTTCGACGTCTTGCGTCTTCATCGGCTCGAAGCGGCCTGCCTGCCCGAAAACAAGGCTTCGGCGGCTTTGCTGGTCCGTACGGGGTTTCAATATGAGGGCCTGGCCCGTCGATATCTCAAGATCAATGGCGTGTGGCAGGACCATTGGCTGTTCGCGCTCATCAACGACGATCCGTTGCCATAACCCGTCTTCTGATGAGACGGATACCGGTTCGCCGAATGAAACCGCGCGTCCTGCCGGTCGGACCGGCGCCCGCTGATGCGAGGTCGAATGCTGCATCGTGCCGCCGAAACGGCCGCCTCCCCTGCTTCCCGCCTCGGCGTGGTCGCGCAAGTGGCGCTCCTTCTATGCACGGCCTGGATCGCCGCCGCTTTCCTGATTTCGTCTCCCGCCTCGGCGGTGGAGCCGATCGTCGTCGGTTCCGCTGAGGAAAAGATCGACATCACCCTGCTTGGCGAGTTCTACGAGCGGCGAGGCGACAAGATCGCCGTCGAGACCGCAGCAAACGCCGACGGCATAGCGGGCCGCATGACGGTTTCCGCCAAGACGCCCGGCACCAATCCAAGCTGGATCGTCTTCGCCCTGTCCAACCCCACCGACAAGCCGGTGACGCGCTTCCTCAGTGCGCAACGCTACGACATCGTCAATTCCGGCGTGTTCAAGCCGGACCTCGACGCGCCCCGCATCACCAATGTCACGCCGTCGCTCGGCTTCCGCCCCGAGCGGATCGAAGAGTACGACTTTCTCGACATCTACCGCATTTCAATCGAGCCCGGCACCACGGTAACATTCATCGTGGAACTCGCTTCGGCATCGGTGCCTCGCCTCTATCTTTCCTCGGCGCAGAATTTCGGCAAGCGTATTCGCGACGTCAATCTGCTGAACGGCATCCTTCTCGGCATAACGGGCGTACTCGGGCTGTTCCTGACCGCGCTTTTCGCCGTCAATCACAAGTCGATCTTCCCGGCGGCGGCGTTGCTCGCCTGGTCCGCGCTCGCCTATCTCTGCGTGGATTTCGGATTCTGGCACAAGTTGTTTCAGCTATCCTCCGAGGATAACGGCACCTATCGAGCGATGGCGGAGGCGTCGTTCGCGGCGACCCTTGTCATCTTTCTCTATGCCTTCCTCAATCTCAGGCTGTGGCACTCCTGGATCTCGATGGCCTTTTTCGGCTGGATCGTGGCGCAGCTCGGACTCATCTTTTTCGGGCTCGTGGACGCACAGTTGACGACCAGCCTCGCGCGTCTGTCTCTGATCCCTATCGCGGTCGTCGGCACCGCCGTCATCGTGTTTCTGGCGCTGAGAGGGCAGGAGCGAGCGCTCTCGCTGCTGCCGACATGGATGCTGTTCTTGCTGTGGCTGTTCGCCGCCGCCGTCGTCGTGACCGGCAAGATGTCCGGCGACGTGGCCGTGTCGGCGATCTCGGCGGGCCTCGTCGTTTTCCTCATGCTGATCGGCCTCACCGTCACGCAATATGCTTTCCAGACCGCCGATCCCGGCGCGTCCGGCGAAGATCCCGGCCAGTTCAAGCTGCGGGTCCTGGCGCTGGAAGCCTCCGGCGCAAGCGTGTGGGAATGGGACGGCCGACGCAACGAAATCAACGCCGGACCGGAGGTGGAAAATGCGCTCGGCGTTCCACCCGGCACGCTTCGCTGCGCGCAGGACGCCTGGCTCCAGCATCTCCACGCCTCCGACCGCGAGCGCATGCGCCTTACTCTGTGGACGCTCCGCGAGCGGCAGGGCGGCGATATCAATCTCGAATTCCGCATGAAGCGCGCCGATGGCGGCTATCTCTGGTACGAACTGCGCGCCGCCGTCACGCCGCAACGCACCACGCGTCAGCTTCGCGGTGTCGGCCTCTTGCGTAACGTGAACGCGCAGAAGCGGGCGCAGGAGCGGCTGCTTCATAACGCGATCCGGGACGGCCTCACCGGCCTGCCGAACCGCGAGCTTTTCCTCGACCGGCTGCAATTCGCCGTCACCCGCGCGCAGCTCGAAAACCTGAAGCCGACGGTGTTTTTTGTCGATCTCGACGCGCTCAAGAACCAGAGCCGTTCGGCGGATTTCGCCGCGAACGACAGCGTGCTGCTGACCGTCTCGCGGCGGCTCCAGCGATACATCTCGCAGCAGGACACGCTGGCGCGCGTGAGCCCGCTGCAATTCGCCATCCTCATTTCCGACGACACCGAGCCGCGCCATATCGCGATGCTGGCCGAACGCGTGCGCCGCTCTCTTCGCACACCGATGAAGGTCGGCGGTCGCGACCTGGTGCTCACCGGAAGTATCGGCATCGCCATGTATGACGGCACGCAGGAGCACGCGGAAGACCTGCTCCGCGAGGCCGAAAGCGCGATGTATCGCGCCAAGCGAGCGGGCCCGGATCGCATTGAGCTGTTCAAGCCCGAAATGCGCGGTGCCACCGACGAGCGCGCCATCGTGCAGGCCGATCTGAAACACGCCATCGAGCGCCGCCAGATCCGTATGCTGTATCAGCCCATCATGCGCATCGCCGACGAGCGGCTTGCCGGCATGGAAGCGTTCGTCGTCTGGGATCACCCGACGCTCGGCAAGCTTGCCCTGCCGGAATTCGAGGCCGCCGCCGAGGCGGCCGGGCTTTCGGGCGAATTGTGGGCCTATGTGTTCGAGCGCTGCATCCGACAGGGCGCGCGCTGGCACCGCATCCTCCAGCGCGACGACCCGATCTATATTTCGATCAACATGTCGAGCGAGCAGCTTTTCCACCACGATCTGGTGCAGAACCTGCGGCTGATCATCGGGCGCGAAACTCTGCCCAGGGGGGCGCTCCGGCTCGAAATCGCCGAGACGCTTATCAACGCGAACCCCGAGCAGGCCATCGAGATTCTCGACTGGCTGAAAAGCCTCAACGTCTCCATCGCGCTCGATGAATTCGGCGTGAGCTTCTCGTCGCTCTCGTACTGGAACCGTCTCTCCATCGACGCGATCAAGATCGACCGTTCGCTCGTCACCCTCTCCGACAAGGACCGCTCAAGCGCCATGGTGCTGAAGGCGGTGCTGTCCATCGCGCACGAACTCGGCAAGGACGTGGTCGCCGTGGGCATCGACAGCGAGGAGGATCTCGCCTATGTCCGCGCGCTCGGCTGCGACTACGGACAAGGCTTCTTCTATGCGGATCTCATGTCCGACAAGGATGTCGTCAACCTTCTGAATGCCATCGCGCGCTCAAACAAGCGCGACAACAGGGCCATTGAAAAGGAAGAGCGGCGCGCCGAGCGCCGCGCGGAAAAGGGGCGCGAGGAGGAAAAGGAAAAAGCGCTGGTTCTCGCCGAAAGGGAAGCGCAAGCGCCTCAGATGGCGGGCGATGACGCGCCGGAGCCGTCCGCCAAGCCGTCACGGGCCATTGGCCGCCGCTTCCGTCGCGGCGAAGCGAGCAAACAGCGGGCGAAGGGCGACGCGGCAGCGCCTCAACCGGAGCGAGCCTTCAGTCCTGCTCCGGGCAAGCCCCCGCAGCCCGGGCAGGGCTTCACACCCGCGCCCGACGCGCCCGAACCGTCAGGGCCGCCGTTCAAACCGCGCAAGGCTTGACACCCAGGGCGTTGCGCGTCCATCAGCGATTGCGCGTGAGCCTCAGAAATCCGCTTTCAGGTCCATGCCCGCGTAAAGCGAGGCGACCTGCTCGCCATAGCCGTTGAACGGAAGCGTCGGGCGACGCGGCGCGAACAGCCCGCCTTCGCCGATACGCCGCTCGGTCGCCTGGCTCCAGCGCGGATGATCCACCGCCGGGTTCACGTTGGAATAGAAGCCGTATTCGCGCGCGTTCTGCATGTTCCATGAGGTCGGCGGCTGGCTCTCCACGAGGCTGACGCGGACGATGGACTTGATGCTCTTGAACCCGTATTTCCATGGCACGACGAGACGCAGCGGCGCGCCGTTCTGGTTCGGCAGCGTTTCGCCGTAAAGGCCGACGGCAAGGATCGTCAGCGGATGCATCGCCTCGTCGAGGCGCAGGCCCTCGCGATACGGCCAGTCGAGCGGCTGGAAGAAACCCCTCTGCCCCGGCATTTCGGACGGCCGCACCAGCGTTTCGAAGGCCACGAACTTCGCGGAGCCGAGCGGCTCGACGCGCGCGAGCAGCGCCGACAACGGGAAGCCGATCCATGGGATCACCATCGACCAGCCTTCGACGCAGCGCAGCCGGTAGATGCGCTCTTCAAGCGGCGCAAGCTTCAGGATCTCATCCAGCGCGAGCGTCGCAGGCTTCGCGACGAGCCCGTCGATGGCGACGGACCATGGGCTCGTCTTGAGCGCGCCGGAATAGGAGGCGGGATCGCTCTTGTCCGTGCCGAACTCATAGAAATTGTTGTAGGTGGTCACGTCCTTCTTCGGCGTAAGCGGCTCGGCCGTGCCGAACGGCCCTTTCTCGAAGGACAGCGGCGTGGCGTTCGAGGGTGACGGCAAGCCCAGCGCCAGCGACGCAATCGCCCCGCCGATAAACTCGCGGCGGCGCAAATACAAGGCGCGGGGCGTGATCTCGGATGAAGGGACGGGCGGTCCCAGCGCGTCGCGCGTTCGGGCAGCCGCGGTCGGACGCTTCTTGTCGTCGCTCGATCTGTCGTTCCAACGATGCGGCTTTGCGGGTCGATCCGGGCGTTTGTCAGGCATGAAACCTCGCTTCCGTTCCGCATGTGGGCGCGGTTGCCGAATTGCGCCACCGGGTTTCCATCACAACGCGGAGAGGACCGCGCTTCTTCCCACGCTCCTTATCTCCTTCGCTTGAAGCGGCAGGTCGAGCGATGCGGGGCGGGGACGGAACCGGCGCTGGGTTGAAGCGCGTCAGACACCCCAGACAAGGCTCACCATGAACCGCGCCGCGACGAACAGCAGGAAGGACATGAAAGTGACTTCCAACGTCCGCCGCGAAAGCCGATGCGCCAGCCTCGCGCCGAGCGGCGCCGCGAGCACGCTCACCGGGCCGAGCACGAGGAAGCCGAGCAGGCTGACATAGCCCGCCGACAGCGGTGGAAGCGCTGCGACGTTCCAGCCTTCCACCATATAGCCGATGGTGGCGGGAATTGCGATGATCGGCCCGAAGCCCGCCGCCGTGCCGACCGCCTGATGGATCGGCCAGCCGAGGAACTTCATGTAGGCCGTGACGTAGGCTCCGCCGCCGATGCCGATCAGCGTTGAAATCAGGCCGATACCGAAACCGGCGACGAGATTCCACGGCGCGGGTGGAAGCGCCGCGTCGGGCTTCGGCTCGCTTTTGCCGAAGGCGAGCCGGGAGGCGATGAAGATGCAGGATATCGCGAACACGGCCTTGAGGAAGCTCGACGGCGCACGCGACGCGATGAACACGCCGAGCACCGCGCCCGCCACGACCCACGGCCCGAGCCGCCGTATCACGTCCATCACAACCGCGCCGTGCCTGTTATGCGACCGGACGGAATTGATCGCCGTCGGAATGATGATGGCGAGCGAGGTCGCCACGCAGACGCGCATGATGATGCTTTCGTCCACGTTGGCCAGCCGGAACAGTTCGTAGAGTACAGGGACGCTTACCGCGCCGCCGCCGATGCCGAGAAGGCCCGCGAGGAAGCCGGTGATGATGCCGCCGATAAGGAGCGCGACGGCCAATTCCGCGATCTGATACCACGGCAGGTGTTGTATGAGGTCGAGCATGGCGGGACATGAGATGGAGAGTTGAAAGGCGAGCGGAGACTACAGTTTTGCCGCGTGCATGCAATTATTATTATTTTTGGGCATTATTATATGCAATTTAAGCTGTCGTGTGCATATTGAAGCCAACAGGAATCCGCCTTCCGCAACCCTGTCAGGCCGCGAGCGACGGCGCCTCTTCCACCCGCCGCGCAGCCTCGATAGCGGCGTGTATGATGTCCAACCCCGCGCCTGGCTTGACGCTTTCCTCGGTCAACAGGCGTCGGAAAAGCCGCGCGCCCGGCCTTCCGTTCACGAGCCCGATCATGTGGCGTGCGATGGCGGAAAGCCGCGTGCCGCGCTCAAGCTCGCGTTCGATGAACGGAAGCATGCGCTCAAGGGCTTCACGGGGCCGGAGCGGCGCGGCCGTTTCGCCATAGAGCGCGGCGTCCACCTCCAACAGCAGCGCCGGGTTCTTGTAGGCCGCGCGGCCGAGCATCACGCCGTCGACCGCCTCAAGATGCGTCGCGCTCTGTTCGATTGTTTCGATGCCGCCGTTGATGACGATCGTCAGTTCGGGGAACGCGGCCTTGAGGCGATAGACGCGCTCGTAATCGAGCGGCGGCACGTCGCGGTTCTCTCTGGGCGACAGCCCCTTGAGCCATGCCTTGCGCGCATGGACGATGAAGATTTCGCAGCCAGCTTCCGCCACCGTCTCGATGAAGCGCGTGAGGTCGGCCTCGCTGTCCTGCTCGTCGATGCCGATGCGGTTCTTCACGGTGACGGGGATCTGGCCGCCGACCGCGCTTCGCATCGCCGCCACGCATTCGCCGACAAGCGCCGGTTCCGCCATCAGGCACGCGCCGAACCGGCCCGATTGGACGCGGTCCGAGGGGCAGCCGCAATTGAGGTTGATCTCGTCATAGCCGAACCCCGCGCCGATTTCGGCCGCGCGCGCGAGTTCGAGCGGGTCCGAGCCGCCGAGTTGCAGCGCGACGGGGTGCTCCGAAGCGTCGAAGCCGAGAAGCCGCTCGCGGTCGCCGTACATGATCGCGCCGGACGTGACCATCTCCGTATAGAGCCGCGCGCGACGCGACAGGACGCGATGGAAGAAGCGGCAATGCCGATCCGTCCAATCCATCATGGGTGCTACGCAGAAGCGCCAATCGGCCTCTTCTGAGGATTTTTCCTTATTTAGCAGTAGCATATATTCGAAACCGATCTTCTTCGTTGCGCCCGTTCCTGGGTGATTTCTTCCGATTTGCGCTCATTTTTTCGATATGGTCATGGGGACCATCCTTCCACGAAAAACAAAAGACAGGTCCATCCATATAGCGCGCCTCTTGATCCACGCCGAAGCGGCTTGCTTTCGATCAAAGATTCTGGCTTCACGATAACTCTTTCCCTCGCGCTTTATGAAGACATCTTGTCGAGAGCGCCGCAGCAAACTCGGATCAGGAACGTTTAATGTCCTCACCGGGTTTCCCTGTCCATAACCGGATCCACCTGAACGAGCGAGAACGATAAATGGCAGAACGAGAGGACGAGAGCTTACCGCAGGACGGGCAGAGCGATCTCACTTCGAATGCCAAGCGTGCGCTTGCGGAGAAGAAGGCAGCCGATTCCGACACCGAAGCGCCGCCAACGACGCAAGCAGCCGGCAAGGGCATGCAGCCAAATCCGAATTCAGACATCGCACCCTCGGGCGCCCTCGAACAGGAAGGACAACGCCCGGTGCTGGAACGCTCCCGCAAGGTGCGCTGACGTTTCGCGTCAAACGCTGAACATGATCGACCGGTAAGGACTATGAAAATGCTCTATCTCGACCGGTTCACCGATGTGGATTACTGTCGCCTGGATGAGATCCGCGCCGACCATTGCGTTTCGATCTATATCCCCACGAATACCGTGAGTCTGGAGACGGAACAGGACAAGATCCTGTTCAAGAACGCGACCCAAAGGGCGATGACGCAACTGGCGGACGCTGGAGCCGACAAGCGGCGCGTCTCCGAAATCGAGGCGCGCCTGAAAAGCCTCGCCGACGACACACTACTATGGAACCACATGGCCGAAGGCCTTGCCGTGTTCGCCACGCCCGACGCGATGGAAACCTACCGCCTCCCGCGAACCGTTTCGGTCGAAGTCGAGGTTTCAGACCGCTTCCACCTCAAACCTCTCATCCCGCTCCTCGCCTTTCCGCACACGGCGTATGTCCTCGACATCGCCCAGGCCCAGGTGCGGTTCTTGTGCGTTACCGAAGGGCAGATGAAGGAAATCGAGGTGCCGAGCATGCCGACGAGCTTCGACGATGCGATGGCGCAGCGCACGGCTGATGGCGAGTCGGTTGAAATACGGCAGGACGAGCACCGGAAGGTGCGTCAGCGGCAATTCGCGCGCGCGATTGAGGAAGCTCTCCGTCCTGTTTTGCTGAACCGGAAGGCACCTCTCGTTCTCGCAGGTGTAGACACCATGCTCACCTATTATCGTGACGTCGACACCTATCCGCACACCGAGGATGCTGTCATCTCGGGCAATCAGGAACACCGCAGAGCGGACGAATTCGCTGCGGAGGTCCGCGCCATCGTCTCGCGGCGGTTCGAGAGCACGATCGCCGATCGTCTTGATCGCGTCGAGGCGTTGCGGGACGACCGGCGCAGCTCGACCGACGTGACCGAGATCGCCCACGCAGCACAGGAAGGTCGAGTCGAGTCGCTTGTCGTTGCCGTCGATCATGAGATCTACGGGACGCTGACCGGCGGAATTGGTTCCATTGCACCGCGCGCGCCTGCCGACGCCGCGACTTACGATATCCTCGACAAGGTTGTCGCTCTCACCCTTCGCCAGGGCGGCGAGGTCATCGGCGCGCGGAAGAAGGAACTCCCCGACGGGTTCCAGATCGCGGCTATCTTCCGTTACGCGCGGTGATGCCCGACGCGCCCGCTAATCTGAAGCAGGAGGATCCCAGTGCATATTCAGGTCAACACGGACGACAACATCGAAGGCCGGGACGAACTTGCCGTCAAGATCGAGGCCGAGGTCACCGCTACGTTGAGTCGGTTCGGCGATCAAATCACCCGTGTGGAGGTGCACCTCAGCGACGAGAACGCCGGTAAGTCTGGCAGCGCCGACAAGCGTTGCCTTATGGAGGCCCGGCCGGCCGGGCATCAGCCGATAGCCGTCAGTCACGCGGGGGCCACGTTGGAAATGGCCTACAGCGGAGCTGCAAAGAAACTGAGAAGTTCGCTAGAGAACACCCTCGGACGTGCGAACGATCACAAGGGAAGCGCCTCCATCCGTACGAATGGAGGTATATGAAACAAAATGGACGGTTGACCAAGCTGCCATATGTCCGCTGAGAAATGTGCGTGGGTCGACAGGCTCGCCTATGGCCGTTCCCCGTACTCAAGAGTCGATCATGCCACGGGTGGGCGCGCGTTTCCGGCGGATTTCATCCATCAGCAGGTGAACGTTGCGCAAGTTTGCCTTGAAGAAGAAATCGAACACCGGTCCGGCGACCGGGATTGCGCCAACCAGCGCGTCGATCCCCGCATTCAAGGCCATGCGCCGCAGAAGCGCTGGAGATGCGCCCAGCTTTCGCGCCGACGCGATGATCCCGAACGACAGGGCGAGCCCGGCGAGGTCGCCGGCGATGGGCACCAGTCCAATAATCGGATCCCAGCCGAAGCGCAGCTTCGTCAGCGGCAGCCTGAACCGAGAGTCCAGCGATCTCGCGAGCCGATCAGTATGATCGAGAGCATGCAGGTAACCGGCAAGGACCGGTTCGTTGGCGGCGGGGATTCGGTATTTCATGCCTTTTTCCGCCTCTGCATTTAGCCACGACGAGTATGATGCCCACCGCCTTGAGCGCAGCCACGATCGTCAGCGACGGCCTTGTTTCAAGCAAGCCCTACCGCGCGATTTTCTTGACAGAGACAGGCGAGGCTCTCTTGGCGTCGATGCTGAAACCGCTCAGGCGGATGCGGAGGGGATCGAGCATCATGTGAGCGAACCATCCCTCCGCGCATTCGCAAGCTTCTCGGGATAGAATGCTTCGGGCGCTGACGCTGCTTGCGGTGTCATCCTCTATCTGAGGAAGCAGAAATCCTCGCCACTATAACACGCTTCGGCGACAAGCTGATCGTTGCGCCGACGAGCGTTCTGCCGACGGGCAGGGGGAGGCGGATGCAAACGCCGGATAATTACAGCATCGTGCCGCAAATCAGACGCGGCACGACGCTTTAGGTTTCTGTTTTCGACCAGCTTTCTGCGTCAAATCGAGTTCGATTAAACGCAGGCTGATCTAATGGCCGGGACATGCCCGGCCATTTTTATCAGGTCGTTGCAGCGTCTACGCCACCGGCTCCGAGTGAACCGGCAGGTCGATCATCGCCATGACGAAGCCGCTCGTGTCGTCCACGGCCTCCTCCCACAGCGAGATGTAGGTGGGCAGCGCAGGCAACACGCGCCCGACCACTTCGCCGTGATCGAACAGCAACTCCGCCTCGTACTTCCGGCAGATGCGCTGCATCTTGTGGTTCTCGGCGAGGCAATTCATGTAAAGGCGCTGAATGCCCCGGTTCCGCGCCGCGCGGATGATGCGGCCCAGAAGCTCGGTGCCGACGCCCCGGTTCTGATAGTCGTGCTCCACCGAAAACGCGCCCTCGGCATCCGCCGACCAGGCATCGCCGATTTGCCGCATTTCTGCCGCGGCGCGCATTTCGCCTTCGACGAAGAAACCGTAGACGAGGCACTTCATTTCGCCCAGCCGCGAGGCGTAGTCGATAATGAAGGCGTCGCTCACAGCCATGCCGAAACGCATCCGGCGACTGTCACGGTCAAGTCTCAAGAGATGGTCGCGGAATTTATCGGCTTCCGACAACCACATCTTTCTGATCGTTCCTCCCCAGAGGTGAGATTCAGGCATGGGAACCTCCTTCTGGATGGTTGTGTGAGCCAGATGTTTCGGCTCCTTTGACCTACACTTGTAGCATGCGCCTTCATGTTGCAAGTGCGAAGAGCGCGAAACAAAGGCGCATGGCACCTATGACCGCCGACCAAAACGCTATGTTTACAGTTGACCTGTGGAGCCGAAGCCACCGGTGTTTCGCTTTGTCGCGGGGAGTTCGTCGACAATTTCCAGCGTAACCCTTGAAACCGGGGCGATGACGAGCTGCGCGATGCGGAAGCCTCTTTCGATTGCGTAAGGCTCGCTGCCGAGGTTGATCAACAAAACTTGTACCTCGCCGCGATAATCAGAATCGATGGTGCCGGGCGCGTTCAGAACCGTTATCCCGTGGCGAAGCGCCAGACCCGAGCGCGGGCGAACCTGCCCCTCATATCCGTGCGGCAATTCGAGAGCGATGCCGGTCGGGATCAGCGCGCGCTCGCCCGGCGCAAGAAACTGAGCGTGACCCGGCTCCAACGCTGCCGCCAGATCGAGGCCGGCGGCATGCTCGCTGGCATAGGCGGGCGGGTTCAACCCTTCGCCGTGGGGCAGCACATTATATCGGACGACGGCCTCGCTCATGAGCTTCCTTCTTGTTGGGAGGTGGCGCGGCGCACCGCGCCGAGATTTTCGGCCGCCGCGCGCATGAGCCGCAGCGCCACGTCGTCCTTGGACAAGGCGGGCCAGCTTTCCACGCCGTCGCGGCGGATCAGATGCACTTCGTTGCGATCGCCGCCGAAGATTCCGCGCTCCGGTGAGACATCGTTGGCGACGATCCAGTCCGCGCCCTTGCTCGCGAGCTTCTTCGAGCCGTGCGCGACCGCGTTGCCGGTTTCGGCGGCGAACCCGATGACGAGCGGCGGGCGCCCTTCGCCGCGCGAGGCGATTGTTTTGAGGATGTCGGGATTTTCGACGAGGCGAAGCTGCGGCGGCCCGTCTTCTCCCTTCTTGATTTTTTCCGGTTCGACCGACGCGGCGCGCCAGTCTGCGACGGCGGCGGCGAACACTGCGATGTCGGCTGGAAGCGCGGCCTCGACCGCGTCGAACATCTGACGCGCGGTCTCGACATGGACCGTTGCAACGCCTTTGGGATCGGGAAGCGCGGTCGGCCCCGCCACGAGCGTCACGCGAGCGCCGAGACGAGCGGCGGCGACGGCGATGGCGTAGCCCTGCTTTCCGCTCGAACGGTTGCCGATGAAGCGGACCGGGTCGAGCGGCTCGTAGGTCGGCCCGGCGGTGACGAGCACGTGCAGCCCGGCAAGCTCGCCGCTGGAAGCGCCATTACCCTCGGCGGTGACGGTGCCTGCGCATTTGCTGCGCAGCGTGCTGCCGTTCTGATGGGCGGGTCGCGCGGCGGGGTCCTCGCCAAGAACGGCGTTCGCCGCATTCATGATCTCGTCCACCTCCGCCATGCGGCCGACGCCCCATTCGCCGCACGCCATGTTGCCCTCGTTCGGACCCACGAAACGAACGCCATCGGCGGCGAGTTGCGCGAGATTGCGGCGCGTGGCCGGATGCGTCCACATGCGCCAGTTCATGGCGGGAGCGGCCAGAACGGGCTTGTCGCCCGCGAGGATGACGGTGCTTGCGAGGTCGTCCGCGATGCCGTGCGCCATCTTCGCGAGCAGGTTCGCGGTGGCGGGCGCTACGACGATGAGGTCAGCCTCGCGCGACAGGCGGATGTGGCCGATCTCCGTCTCGTTCTTGAGGTCGAAAAGCTCGGTGAACGGCGGTTCCTCGGACAGCACGGCCACCGACAGCGGTGTCACGAACTCCTGCGCGGCGCGCGTCAGCACGCAGCGAACCTTCGCGCCGCGTTCTTTGGCCCGGCGGATGAAGTCGAGGCATTTATAGGCCGCGATGCCGCCGCCGATGATGAGGAGGATGGATTTTCCGTGCATGTCCGGCGTTCCGATTGCGGCGAAATCCTACAGCGCCCGAAGGCGCAAGTCATCATCCGCGCGGACATGCGGCCGCCGCCCGCATCGCCCATCACGTCTTGTAGCCGCCCATCCGGCAAACAAGGTTCCATTCATCGGCGGTGACGGGCTGAACCGATAGCCGCGAATATTTCACGAGCGCCATGTCGGCAAGGCGCGGCTCGCCCTTGATTTCGGCAAGCGTCACAGGGTCGGGAAAAGGCGCGACCGCCTCCACATCGACGCAATGCCACCGCCCGGTCGGATCGGTCGAATCCGGGTGGGCTTCGTTCAGGACCCGGACGACGCCCACGATGCGCTTTTCTTGCACGGAGTGATAGAAGAAGCCGAGGTCGCCCTTTTTCATCGCCCGCATGTTCTTCTGCGCGAGCGCGTTGCGGACGCCGCTCCATTCCTCGCCCTTGCTTCCGGCCCTGAGTTGATCGTCCCAGGAAAACGTTCCCGGTTCCGTCTTGAAAAGCCAGTAAGCCATTGCGCCGTCAGTTTCCGTTGAAGCCTATTTCCACAATTGTTGCCGCGAGTATGGGACCGAGCTTTCCTGTCTGCAAGAATACGACGAGCATATCGCCGTCTTTCGACAGCGCATCCAGAGGCAGCGAATAGGACGCGGGCGCGCCCTGCCAATCCCCGGCATCCGTGAGGCGGCGCACCACGTTGGTGTAAGTGACCAATTGCCCGGCATTATCGCCAGCGCCGATTTTCTGCGACCGCGAACGAAGCACCGTCGCCACCCAGAGCTTGCCGCTGCGATGGCGCATAGGGGCGGCGCTTTCTCCGACATCGACAAAGAGATTGCCGTCCTCATGTCGGACGGAGAGGAGAACGGACTGGTTCCTGAGCGAGGTGGAAGTGGCCTTGATCGCGGTTTCGATCTCGGGGAGGTCGCTGCCGACGCAATTGCGCATCCCGTTTACGACTGCCAGCGGCGTGAACACCTCGCCCTTCGTGAGCAGCGCGGCGTAATTGCGCTGGCGTTCGCCATGTTCAGGGCGCGCCAGCGTATCCCTCCAGCCGAGATAATCCCAATAATTGACCGGGAAACTCAGCACCACGATACCCGGCCGAAGCGAGAGCTGTTGCAGGATCCTGTGCGCGGGCGGGCAGAGCGAGCACCCTTGACTCGAAAATAATTCCACGACGGATGTCGGTTCGTTTGCCGGGGTCGCAAGTGACTTGCCGCCTGCCGCGCAGGTGAAGGCGAGGGCGCCCATCAAGAAGAGTTGGCCAACCGATGCCAAGCGCGTCAAGAGAGCCTCCGAAGTCGATGGTTCGTCATGCACTTTGCGCAATAACACCTTCAACTCCCAGTCACGACTCCTTGTTTTTCTTCACATGTCAGCGAGTTAACGGATGAAAGCCGGGTCGCTTCCGCGAGGGGAAGGGCGTGTGCCTCGCTTTCGCTGAAGCCGAATGACACCGGATTGCGCAGTCGCCGCTCCGATGGCCCGGCTTGTCACTCGAACTGCGTGCCCCTGCCGAGCGGGAAGCCGCGCAGGAACTCGTCGCCGCCGACCGCGCGCTTGCCTGCCCGCTGCACCCGCGTGAGCCGCACAGCCTGCGAGCCGCACGCAACCGTCAAATGCCCGTCGAGAAGCTGTCCCGGATCGCCCTTGCCGGGAACCAGAACGGAGCGCAACACCTTCACGCGCTCGCACTTGCCGCCAAGCAGCGCCTCGAACCATGCGCCGGGGTAAGGCGACAGCCCGCGGATCTTGTCGTGAACGTCGGGGCCGGGACGCGACCAGTCGATGCGCGTCTCGTCCTTCGAGATCTTGGCGGCGTAGGTCACGCCCTCCTCCGGTTGCGGCGTAAAGGCGATTTCGCCGCGCGGAAGCCGGTCGAGCGCCGCCAGCATCAGCGGCGCGCCCATAAGCGAAAGGTGATCGTGGATTTCGCCCGCCGTGGCGTCAGCGCCGATGGAAATCCGGTCGGCGAGTGCGATGGGGCCGGTATCGAGCCCCTCCTCCATTTTCATCACCATGACGCCGGTTTCAGCGTCGCCCGCGATGATCGCGCGCTGAATGGGCGCGGCGCCGCGCCAACGCGGCAGAAGCGATGCGTGAAGGTTGAGGCAGCCGAGCGGCGGCGCGGCGAGCACCGGCTTCGGCAGAATGAGGCCGTATGCGACGACCACGGCAACGTCCGCGCCCAGCGCCGCGAACTCGGTTTGCGCCTCGGCTTTCCTGAGCGATTTCGGGGTGAAGACGTGCAGCCCCGCTTCTTCGGCGAAAGCATGAACCGGCGATTTTTTCGGTTCCATTCCGCGCCCGGCCGGCCTTGGAGGCTGCGTGTATACGCCGACGACGTCATGCCCGGCTGCTACGATTTCGCTGAGAGTGGGAACGGAGAAGTCCGGCGTTCCCATAAACACGACGCGCAGAACCATTGGATCGGCGTCTCCATGTTAGGCATTTTTGCTGATCGCGTGCGCGGGTTTCACGCGCTCGTTACGATCCGTGAAGGGTTGTTAAAGCGCGCGGGGGTTGATTTTGCAAGCCGGAAGCGCGCCGGAATGTCGCAAAACGACAGTGCCTCCATAGCGGGCGGCTGCGGAGACGCCTGCATTATCGCTATGTGGGGGAAAATGGTGGTTGCCGTTCGGAGGTGCCATCCGGGGCGCGGCTCGGGGAAAGTCACGCACGTGCAGCTTTACGTAATGGAAAGCCTATCGTTTGACGTTCACGGTAAAGCTTGTTTCCCTTCGCATCGAAAAGGCCGGTGAAAAGCTCTTTTTCCTGTTCGTGGACCGTGAGCGTCTGACCATTCCCTTGCTCGTAATCGTAAAACCAATCTTCTGACGAATACCAATTCTTCGAGCGGGACTTTTTCATGACGGTACTTCTTACGGGTTGGCTGAACAAAACACGGCCCGTTGGCACTACACTGCGCGGTTTTGCGGGAGCAGAGAGGGGTCAATCGTGGGCGCGTGACCTTATTGCATCACAAATACCCGCCCCATGGTTTGATGCAAATCAAATTTGCATCTCCCGAGCGGCGTTAGGTAGCCATTAACGGCGATATTAACCAATGAAAGCAGTGCGTCCCGATAGGGCGACCGCCACGACCGCTATTCTCGTGCGGCGCACGCGCGATATTGCTGCTGACACCGTTGCAGATTGAAAAACAACAAGTAGCTAGTCCTTCAGGCGCATATTTTTGCGTGAGAGCATGCGGCAAGGTGGGCAAAAATATGCGCCGGAGGAACTAGACCAGCGCCTTTTCCGGCGCGGTCGCGACGGACCTCAGGCTGGCGACTTCCGACTTTGCTTCGCGTTTGACGAGCCGATCCCTGTGCTTGAGGACGACCATGATTTCCAGCACCTGAGAAACGAAATCCTGGTAATTCCAGCCGATTTCTTCGGATTTGAGCCACATGTTTTCCAGGTTCTTTTCGATGGATATCCTGGTCTTGAAATGGCGCGGCTCGTCGCGGCCGACGCTCGGCTCAGGCTTGACCGCCGGGAATGCAAGTCCCGGGAGCATGTTCTTCCTCGTCGCGGCTGCGCTCATAATTCCCCCAACTCCAACTATTGCGTGATGATTTATCGGGTCCCGATGACCTGGCCTTTGAGCGCGGTTAACAGCCTCTAAAAACATTTGTTCCAAAATAAGGATATTTTCGTAGTCCCCATTTTGAAACCGTTGCGAACCCGACACAATCCGCGCTCGGGGGAGCACTTTCGTCGGCGCCACACCTGCTATGCGGTCGGACAGGGAACAGACTCGCGCGAGTCGCATTGGCCTCGAAGGAAAGTGCAGCGGCTGCTTGGACTTAATGCGGTTCAGGGCCCATCGGGGGAACCGGCAATTAGCGTTTGCCGAACGGCGCGGATATTCGCGCCGTTCCGCTGCGCGCAACCGGTTGCGCTAGGTGATAAACCCATAAAGGGATTCCCGAATCGGGCGCGCTGTGATTCAAACTCCCAAACGAGGGAGTTTCTCATGGCGCGCTTCGATCTGACGGATTTCGAGTGGTCTG